>NZ_JAXITC010000010.1:0-142995 GCF_034680285.1 Limnohabitans sp. | reverse complement strand
GTAGTCGACGTTGGTGGCCAAGCCCATGAAGCTGCCGGCCTTGGCTCGGGTGGCGCAGTACTCGGGCAAATACCGCCCAGCTTGGCGCATGAGCCAGACGGGGGTGTGGTCGGTGGCTTGGCGCAGGCAAGCGCGCAGGAAAGTGTCGTTTTGGAGGGGGGCTAAGGCGGATGACGCTGCAGAGGTGTTGGAAGACATGAAAAAACCCAAAGTCAAGTGAGCCATTGTCTCAGGCTGTCAAGCCAGGGTCCAGCATTTCAAGCGCCATGCGTGACATGTTGTGCCGCATCACAACAGGACCTGCCGCAACAGACCCAACAACACACAGCCGCACAACACACGCAGCACGCTGTAACCCTTCCAAACCAAGGCCCAGAGGGCGAGGAATGTCAGCGCGATCGCGCTCAAGTCGGGCAACATGTGCCAGCCCCCCGGCAGCCAGGTCTGGCGCGCAAACACACCCGCCAGGTGCAAGATCACGCCGATGACGGCCGCAGTGATGCCTTGCATAGGACCTGCCAGTGAGGGCATGTGCCGTGTCGACTCGACGAGCGGGCCGCCTGCCAGAATGAAGACAAATGAAGGCAGGAAGGTGAACCAGGTCACCACGCAGGCGGCCACCACGCCACCGAGGAGCGGATGGCCGAACAAAGCTTGGCTGTGTCCACCCAGAAAGCCGACAAAGGCGACCACCATGATCAGCGGCCCGGGTGTGCTTTCACCCAAGGCCAGGCCATCCATCATTTGTCCGGCCGAGAGCCAGCCGTATTGCACCACTGCCGCCTGAGTCACGTAAGGCAAGACCGCGTAGGCGCCGCCAAAAGTGAGCAAGGCTGCTTGTGTGAAAAAGCCGCCCATTTGGGTCAAGGTGTGATTCACGCCGAATGCCATGGCGATCAGGCCCAGGCTCAGCGCCCAAATCCCTACGCCCAACGCCAGCGCGCTGAGCAAGCGCTTCGAACTGTGGTGTGTGTGCGCGGGCTGAGGTGAGGCGTCGTCGAGCCACGCAGACGCATCTGAAGATGGCGAGTTTGCCGACAAGGTGGGTTGAGGTGCCACCACAGAATTGGCATGGGCCATGTCGGGTGCTTCATGGCGCTGACGCGTCATGTAGAAACCCACTGTGGCCGAGGCCGCAATGACCAGAGGAAATGGCAGGCCCCACAGCGTGCCTAAAAAGGACAGCGCCGCCAGCCACCACAGCCAGCGTGCCTTGAGAGTTCGTGTGGCCATTCGGTGGGCGGCCTGCAAGACCAGCGCCGTCACCGCGGGCTTTAGCCCCCACAGCAAGGCTTGTCCCCAAGGGTGTTGGCCCCAGGCGGTGTAGGCCCAGCTCAGCACGATCAACAACAGGAGGGATGGCAATACAAAAAGTGCTCCCGCCGCAACACCACCGCGCGTCCCGTGCATCAACCAACCCATGTAAGTGGCCAGTTGCTGTGCTTCGGGGCCAGGCAGCAGCATGCAGTAATTGAGCGCATGCAAGTAGCGCTTTTCAGAAATCCAGCGGCGGCGCACCACCAGTTCTTCGTGCATCAAGGCGATCTGGCCTGCCGGCCCGCCAAAGCTGACGCAGCCCAGCCAGAGCCAGAACTTCAGGGCCTGCGCCAAACTGACCGGGGCGGGTGGATGGACGGAGTTCAAGGGGTGTTCCATTGGTCACGAAATGCTTGTGCAAATTCAGGGGTGCCGCTGATGCTCAGACTCAGAACAATCTCTTCGCCGGATGAAGGTTGGGGCGAGAGTTCCAGTGTTTTCTCTGCGCTGTGCCAAAGACAATGCACCTGCCTATTGCCGCAACGTATCTGCAGATCAAAGTCCCAATCTGCCCCGTCTTCCAATGGGCCAGGCGCTTGCGGGCCGAAACGGTATGCCCAAACCAGCAACTGCCTGACTTCTTCCAGCAGGGCAGGGGTGTGGCGTGCAGCGGGTTGGGCCAGGGCGTCCCAGCAGACTACGCCATGGTTGTCCTCGCTGCAGTCAAATTCAAGAAATTGCAAATCCATGTTGAATCACTCATCCAATGAAGCGATGTGCTGGCTGGTTTTAACCTGATCTGTTGGATACATGAAGCTCATTATTCGCTTAAAAATTGAGCAAATTAAGGGGTTATTAGGGTTTTCTGTATACAAGAGAGGTGATGGTGGTGGTTAAATCTGTGCTTTAACGCACTTGCTCATGCTCCAATCTACTGTACATCTGGTTGATTCTGACGCTGAAGGCAGCTCACAAGCTGTCAAGGCGCAGCAGCGTGTGCGTGAGCTGATCCTGGCGGGTGATCTGCCTGCAGGTTCTCGCATTGCTGAGTTGGCGCTGGTCGAGCGCTTGGGCATGTCGCGCACCCCTATCCGGGCGGCCCTGATGCGTCTCGGACAAGAAGGCTTGTTGGAAGCCTTGAGTGGTGGCGGTTATGCGGTGCGCACTTTTTCCGAGCGCGAAGTGGCCGATGCCATTGAGCTGCGCGGCACACTGGAGGGTTTGGCTGCCCGCCTGGCAGCAGAGCGCGGCGCCCCAAATGCCGTGATGGCGCAGGCCTGTTCATGCCTTGATCAAATCGATCATTTGCTGAGGCAAGTGGCGTTGGATGACGAGGGCTTTTCCACCTATGTGGATCTGAACGGTCGCTTTCACAAACTGTTGGCCGAGATGGCCAACAGCGCTGTCCTGGCCCGCGAAATCGACCGCGCATCTCGCCTGCCTTTCGCTTCTGCCTCCGGTTTTGTGGGCGTTCAAGCCCATACCCCCGATGCGCGCGACATGCTGGTGGTCGCTCAGCACCAGCACCGCCAAGTCTTGGACGCCATCGTGCAACGTGAGGCAGGGCGTGCCGAAGCGCTGATGCGTGAACATTCTCGGCTGGCGCGTCACAACTTAAGTCTGGTCATGCAAAACCCGCAGCAGGTCGACATGCCGGGCGTGCAACTCATTCGAAACAAGGTCTGAAACATGTTCATCAAAAACACCTGGTACGTGGCCTTTGCCATGACCGAACTAGAGGCGTTGGGCGACAAGCCTTTGGGCCGCACGATTTGCAATGAGCAAATGGCTTTTTTCAAAGGGCCGGACGGCAAGGTCGCCGCAGTGGAGGATTTTTGCCCTCACCGCGGTGCGCCCTTGTCTCTGGGCAAAGTGTGCGACGGCAAATTGGTGTGCGGCTACCACGGCCTGGAGATTGGCTGCGAAGGTAAGACTGTGCACATGCCCGGTCAAAGGGTGCGCGGTTTTCCGGCGATCAAAAGTTTTGCCGTGGTCGAGCGCTACGGTTTCGTTTGGGTCTGGCCTGGCGATCAGACCAAGGCAGACGAAGCGCAAATGCCTGTCTTTGAGTTTTTTGACAACCCGGCTTGGGCTTATGGCGGTGGGCTGTACCACGTCAAGGCGGATTACCGTCTCATGATCGACAACCTGATGGACTTGACGCACGAGACCTATGTGCACGCCAACAGCATCGGCCAACCAGAAATCGACGAGACGCCATGCACCACCAGTGTTGAGGGTGACCAAGTTGTCTTGCAACGCCACATGGAGGGCATACAGGCGCCGCCCTTTTGGCAAATGGCCATGAGCGCCAATGGCCTCGACCCCCAGGCCAAGGTCGATCGCTGGCAGATTTGCCGCTTCACGCCACCCAGTCACATCATGATCGACGTGGGCGTGGCCTTGGCGGGCAAAGGGGGCTTTGATGCCGCACCCGAGCACAAGGCTTACAGCGTGGTGGTGGACTTCATCACCCCAGAGACCGAAACCTCACATTGGTACCACTGGGGCATGGCGCGCCAGTTCAAGCCCCATGATGCGGCTTTGACCGACAAAATTCGGGCTGGCCAAGGGGGTATTTTCAATGAAGACATGGAAATGCTGCAATTGCAGCAAGCCAACATCAGCAAATGGCCCGACCGCAAACTGCTGATGCTCAACATCGATTCGGGTGGCGTGCAATCGCGCCGCATCATTGACCGTTGGCTGGCATTGGAAAATACCACCGGAGTGACCGCATGAACACCACTGATTTGACCCAAACCCCGATTGCTGCAGATGGCAGCTTTGAAATCCAATTGCAAAAGAGCGGCCAAGTTTTGCAGGTCGGCAAAGAGCAGTCTATTTTGAAAGCGCTGCAGGATGCAGGGCATGACGCACCGTTCTCTTGCGCCGAGGGCATTTGTGGCACCTGTTTGACCTCTGTGGTGTCGGGGACACCCGATCATTGGGACAGTTACCTGACACCCGAAGAGCAAGCAAAAGGCGACTGCATCATGCTGTGCTGTTCACGCAGTCAGACGGCGCGTTTGGTGCTGGACCTCTGACATGACAAACACCACACTGGTGCTGGTGCCTGGCCTCATGTGCGACGCCGCAGTTTGGTCTGGGGTGATGGCGCATTTGGGGTCCAAGGCCGAAGGTGCGGTTGTGCCTGACCACGGACTGTGCGATGACATCGAGGGCATGGCACAGCAAATTTTGACAACTTTGCCTGGCCCCTTGGCCGTTGCGGGCCACTCCATGGGTGGGCGTGTGGCCTTGGAGATGAGACGTTTGGCCCCAGATCGGGTCAGGCATCTTGCTTTGATGGATACGGGCTATTTGGCCCGTCCACCGGGCGCTGAAGGCGATGTCGAGGCGACCAAGCGTCAGACTTTGCTCGACTTGGCCTTGACCCAAGGCGTCGAGACCATGGCTCGGACTTGGGCGCAAGGCATGGTGAACCCTTCGCGTTTGACCGACAGCGTCCTGATGGATGACATCGTTGCCATGTTTGCCCGGCGCACGCCCCAGCATTTCGCTGCTCAAATTCGCGCCTTGTTGGCCAGGCCAGATGCCACCCAGACCCTGCGAAGTACGGCTGGGCCGGTTTACCTTTTGTGTGGCGCGCAAGACAGTTGGTCCCCATTGGCGCAACATCAAGCCATGGCCAACTTGCTGCCCCAAGCTTTTTTGACCTCGATCGAGTCAGCCGGTCACATGGCACCGATGGAGCAGCCTGCAGCCGTGGCCCAAGTGTTGGCCGACTGGTTGGCTTCAACACCCTTGGCTTTGGAGTCGGTGTGAGTCAGACCATGATGAATGAGCCCGATATGCTTTTGCGCGCAGCGCATGAGCAAGCCATTCATGCGCTGATCGTCCGCGTGGGTTATGCCATTGACCACAGTGAGCTGGCCGATTTGACGGGCTGCTTGCACCCAGATGTCGTCTTTGTCAGGCCTGATGGCCAGGCGCTGCAAGGCCCGCAGGCGGTATGTGACGCTTATGCCCAGCGCAATTCGGACCGCATCACTCGGCATCTCTTGTCCAATGTTCATCTGACCTGGTCATCCCCCGATCGGGTGCAGGCGCACGCCACGGTGTTGCTGTGGACAGGCAGCCTGAGTGATGAAAAGACTGCAGCCGGTCGGCCCGCCGACCCTGTGCAAAAACTTGGTGAACACCGTGACGTTTTGGCTTTTGAAGCTGGGCGTTGGTGGTTACTGAGGCGACAGTCGGAGTTTGTTTTTTTCCGTTGAGGCTGTTTCACTTCAGGCTTTTTATTTGTTTTTGACGATTCATTCAACCAACCAGGAGACTTTCATGACTTTTAAAAATCGTTTGATGCACGGTGCCACCGTGCTGGCTCTTGCGGCTGCAGCGTCTGCACAAGCCCAAGAAGTGGTTCTCAAAGTCCACCACATTTGGCCCACCATGGCCATTGGTCATAGCCGTGTGGTGGCCCCATGGTGCGAAGCCATTGCCAAAGACTCCAACAACCGCATGCGTTGCCAAATCCTGCCGGCCATGACGGGTGGCGGTACACCTGCCCAGTTGGTGGACCGTGTCAAGGATGGCGTGGACGATTTGGTGGTGACATTGCCCGGCTACACGCCTGGCCGCTTCCCGATCATGGAAGCCCTGGAGTTGCCCTTCATGACCAATACGGCTGAGTCGGCATCTGCTGCTGCCTGGGATTACTACAGCAAGTACGCCACCAAAGAATTCACAGGCACCAAAATCTTGGCCACTTGGGTTCACGATGAAGGCTTTGTCAGCACCTCCAGCAAATCCATCCGAACCATGGAAGACTTCAAGGGCTTGAAGATCCGTGCGGCCAGCCGCCAATCCACCAAACTCTTGGCCCGTTTGGGCGCCACCCCTGTGGGCATGCCCATTCCACCGGTGGCTGACGCCATGACCAAAGGCACGATCGACGGCTTCATGACCGCCTGGGAAATCATCCCGGCATTCAAGTTGCACGAAGTCAGCAAGTTCCACACCGAAATTGAACCCAGCCGTCCTTCCATGTTCACCGCGGGTTTCGTGATGGCCATGAACCAGGCCAAGTACGACAGCTTGCCTGCAGACCTGAAGAGCGTGATCGACAAACACAGCGGTGCAAACTTGTCACGCACCATCGGTCGTTATTGGGATGAAGCCACTGCCACCGGCCGCAATGCGGCTGTCGCCCGAGGCAACACCTTCAACAAAATCAGTGCAGCTGAGACCGACCGTTGGATCCAAGCATCGGCCCCTTTGTATGACGAATGGGTGGCCGACATGGACAAGCGCGGTTTGCCTGGTAAGCAGATGCTGCAAGACGCCAAAGACCTGATCAAAAAATACAACAAGTGATGGTTAGCCAGCCCCTCGAGATGAGGGGCTGGCTTTGCGTCTTTGAACTGGAAATCCATGATGTCCTCGTCAATGCTTTTAGCGCCCCTGTGCCGGGCTTTTGGAATGGTGGGTGCGGCCGTGGCACTGGCCACTGGTTTCCTGACCTTGGTGAGTGTGCTCATGCGTGCTGTTTGGTCTCAACCTATCCCTGGGGATGTTGAGATGACCCAAATGGGCATTGCATTTGCTATTTCCATGTGCCTGCCTTATTGCCAGTTGCAAAGAGGAAACATCATTGTGGATTTCTTCACCCAGTCCAGCTCAGAGGGCTCGCGTCATCGTCTGGATGCCATGGGTAATTTGTCCTTGGTTTTGCTTTACGGCTTGTTGGCTTGGCGCACCAGTATTGGGGCACTCTCGGTCCGCGAAGCCGGTGAAACCACCATGATCATCAGCTTGCCCATGTGGTGGGCGTATGCCTGCTTGGCACCGGGCTTGGCTTTGGCCGGTTGGGTGGCTTTGGTTCAAGGACTGTTCGGACAGTCCCAATCTAATCAAGAGGTGACAGGATGACGCAGTGGGCACCTCAAATTGGTTTGGTGATGTTTGTGGCCATGATTGTTCTCATGGCCTTGCGTGTGCCGATCGCGGCTGCCATGTTCATTCCTGGTTTGGTGGGTTACGCGTTGATGAGCGATACGGCCACCATGCTGAACTTCCTCAAAGGCAGCGCAGTCGCGCGTTTGACGGTGTATGAGTTGAGCGTGATTCCTTTGTTTTTGCTGATGGGGCAATTCGCCACGCAAGGCGGACTCAGCAGAGACCTGTTCAAAGCTGCCGCCGCATTGGTTGGGCATGTTCGTGGTGGTTTGGCCATGGCCTCTGTCCTGTCAGCGGGTGCATTCGGTGCGGTCTGCGGTTCTTCGGTGGCAACATCGGCCACCATCACCCAGGTGGCATACCCCGAAATGCGACGCCATGGCTACCAAGGCCGTTTGTCCACAGCCTCTTTGGCGGCGGGCGGTACTTTGGGTATCTTGATTCCCCCATCCGTGCCACTGGTGGTGTATGCCATTTTGACCGAGCAAAACATTGCCAAGCTGTTTGCCGCGGCCATCATTCCGGGTGTTGTGGCCATGCTGGGTTACTTGGTGGTGATTGGTCTGTATGCACGGGCACGTCCCGGTATGGCGCCGCTGACCCCGGCGTTGCCTGGGGCAGAAAAGTGGGCAGCCTTGCTGTCGATTTGGCCGATCGTGGGCGTTTTTGTGGTGGTTTTTGGCGGGATTTATGGCGGCTACTTTTCACCCACTGAGGGTGCAGGTGTGGGCGCTGTGTTGACCTTGTTGGTGGGTTTGGCCAAAAAAGAACTCAAGTCGGCAGGTATGAAAGCCGCATTGCTGAGCACCGCTGAAACCACTGCGATGGTGTTCATGATTTTCTTGGGCGCTGACATGATGAACGCCACCTTGGCGCTCACGGAAATGCCCAAAATGGTGGCTTTGTGGGTGTCGGGCTTGCCCGTGGCGCCTTTGGGCATTGTGACGGCCGTTCTGATTTTGTACATCGTTTTGGGCTGCGTGATGGACGAGTTGTCTATGCTGCTCTTGACCATTCCTGTGATCTTTCCTGCGGTCATGGCCCTCGATTTGTGGGGTTTGACTTATGAGCTCAAGGCGCTTTGGTTTGGTATTTTGGTTCTGATGACGGTCAGCTTTGGGTTGATTGCACCACCTGTGGGTTTGAACGTTTATGTCGTCAATAGCTTGGCCCGTGATGTTCCCATGAGCGAAACCTACAAAGGTTTGATGCCTTTCTTGGTTTGGGACATAGGCCGCTTGGTGGTCTTGTTGATGTTCCCTTCGTTGAGTCTCTGGTTGGTCGGGCAATTGTTCACGCGCTGATGCAAAGTTACTGAATGGGCACCACTTTGGACATTTTGGGGATTACCGGCCCAATTTACTGCGCCATCGCGCTGGGTTATTGGGCGACTCGTCAAGGCTTGTTTGCGCAAAGCGACATGCAGGTTTTTGGCAAGTTCACTCTGAACCTGGCGCTGCCCGCGTTGTTGTTTAACGCGCTGTCGCAGCGCACCGTGTCAGAAATCCTCAATCCTTCTTATCTTTTGGCCTACGCCATGGGCGCCCTGGTGGTGACGGGAGGGGGGCTTTTTTGGGCTCGAAAGGTCAAGGGTCATAGCCTGAGCTTTGGCAGCATGATGGCCATGGGGATGTCTTGCCCCAACAGCGGTTTTGTGGGTTATCCGATCATGTTGCTCAGCTTTGGACCGGTGGCGGGTGTGGCACTGGCCTTGAACATGGTCGTGGAAAACCTCTTGATGATTCCACTCTTGCTGGCGGTGGCGGATTCTGACGGTGGTCTGGCTGGCCGTTGGCGGCTGTTGATATGGCAAACCTTCAAGAACTTGGCACAAAACCCCATGATTTGGGGCATTGTGGGTGGCTTCTTGTTTTCGCTTTCAGGCTTGACCATGCCCGCACCCATAGGACGAACTGTGAATTTGTTTGCTCAAGCCAGCGCGGCCTTGTCGCTCTTTGTCATTGGCGGCTCTTTGGTGGGACTCAAGGTGAATGGCTTGCAAGGCACGGTGGCTCAAATTGTGGTTGGCAAGTTGCTCATCAGCCCATTGGTCATGTGGGGTTTGCTCGCTTGGGTGGTCCCGATTGCTGACCCAGCACTGCGTTCAGCGGTTTTGTTGACAAGCGCTTTGCCCATGATGGGCATTTACACGATTTTGAGTCAACGTCATGGGCATGGCGCGGTCAGTGCAGCTGCCGCGCTGGTGACGACGGTGCTGTCTTTCTTTTCCCTCAGTGGTTTGCTGTGGGTTTTGCAGTACTACCCACTCTGAGCCGTTAACCAGCGACCAGCCAGGCCTGAGAGATTTCGGTGATCAATGCGAGTGTGGCTTGTTGGGTCAAGGTGGTGGGGCGCAAGGAACTGATGGCTGTTGTGAGTTGAATGGTCAAAGCCGGCGCAGAGACCGAACGGACGGTGTAGGCCGAAGGTCGCACCGATCTCATGACGGCGTTGCGCGGCAAGATGGCGTAGCCTGCGCCGTCGGCCACCAAGTCAAGAATGGCACTCACACCATCGATCTCCAAGGCTATGTGAGGGCGGCAGCCGATGGCGGCCATTTCTGATTCCACATGCATTCGGATCGCATTGGGGCGCGTGGGGATGACCAAAGGCAGGGCGGCTACTTCTTGCAAGCTGATCGCGGGTGGGGGAGGGTCTTCCTGCAAGCCGGGTGGACGCGGCTGCACCAGCAACAATTCTTCTTGAACCAAGGGCGTGTGCTCGATGCCCGGCATGAGACTGGGGTTGTAGAGCACGGCAATGTCCAAGCGGCCGTTTTGCAGGTTTTCCTGCATCGCGCTTGACAGGCCCTCGCTGATGGACAGCTGGGCCTCTGGCATTTTGGCGCGAAAGGCGCGGGTCAACGGGACCGTGAGCATACGGGCCACGCTGGGCGGAAGCCCGAGCGCAACGCGACCCGTGAGCCCCGAGCGCACCCGACCGAGTTCTTCACGCGCACGTTCGACTTGGTGCAAGATGCCCCGCCCGTGCTCGAGCAGCAGTTGCCCGGCTTGGGTGGGCGTGGCGCCCCGTCCGTTACGCACCAGCATGTTTTGGCGTAACTCCACTTCGAGCAGTCGCACTTGGCGGCTCAGGGCCGGTTGAGCGATGTTCAAGGCTTGGGCGGCGCGGGTGAAACTGCCCAGTTCCGCCACGCGCACAAAATATTCAAGCTGTTTGAGGTCCATGGGGGTTTTTGCGGGCTTTTGGTACAAGACATTTTGTCATATCTGAATGTTGGATATGCGTTTTTGATCTATCTGATAGATGCCCATGAGGATGCTCAGTCGCAAGTTGTCAAGTCACAATTCAAAGCATCCGCAGGTCACTCCAGGAAGCCACCATGAGTCAAACGAAACCCTTGATCATCGACGTGCACGGCCACTACACCACCGCCCCCAAAGCGTTGGAGGATTGGCGCAACAAGCAAATTGCGGGCATCAAAGATCCCGCGTCCATGCCCAAAGTGTCAGATCTGAAAATCAGTGACGACGAACTGCGCGAGACCATCGAGACCAACCAACTGGCCAAGATGAAAGAGCGAGGCTCGGACATCACCATCTTCAGCCCCCGCGCCAGCTTCATGGCCCACCACATTGGCGACTTCAATGTGTCGTCCACTTGGGCGGCCATTTGCAATGAGCTTTGCTTCCGTGTTGGGCAGTTGTTCCCCGACCACTTTGTGCCAGCGGCCATGCTTCCCCAGTCGCCCGGGGTGGATCCGGTCACCTGCATTCCCGAGCTGGTCAAGTGCGTCGAGCAATACGGCAACGTGGGCATCAACCTGAACCCCGACCCCTCGGGTGGTCATTGGACTTCGCCACCTTTGAGCGACAAGGCTTGGTACCCGATTTACGAAAAGATGGTCGAGTACGACATCCCCGCGATGATCCATGTGAGCACCAGCTGCAACAGCTGCTTTCACACCACCGGCGCCCACTACCTGAACGCCGACACCACCGCTTTCATGCAGTGCCTGACCAGCGATCTGTTCAAGGATTTCCCGACGCTGAAGTTTTTGATCCCGCACGGCGGTGGCGCGGTGCCTTACCACTGGGGCCGTTTCCGTGGCTTGGCGCAAGAACTCAAAAAACCTTTGTTGACCGAGCACTTGCTCAACAACATCTTCTTTGACACCTGCGTGTACCACCAGCCGGGCATCGACTTGCTGACCAAAGTGATCCCAGTCAAGAACATTCTGTTTGCCTCCGAGATGATCGGCGCGGTGCGCGGCATCGACCCGGAAACCGGCCACTACTTTGATGACACCAAGCGCTACGTGCAAGCCACAGCCAACTTGAACGACCAAGAGCGTTACATGGTCTACGAAGGCAATGCACGCCGCGTGTTCAAGCGTCTGGACGACCAGCTGACGGCCAAAGGCATCTAAGGACTTTTCGTGACAGATCTTTAGCTCTGTCACCAACTGATTAACAAAGGAAAGAACATGTACGAACTCGGCGTTGTTTACCGCAACATCACCCGCGCAGACCGCGCAGCCGCTGATGGCCTGGGTGCACTCGGCTCGGCCACGGTGCACGAAGCTATGGGCCGTGTCGGCCTCATGAAGCCTTACATGCGCCCCATCTATCCCGGTGCGCAAGTGTCGGGCACGGCCGTCACGGTGCTCCTGCACCCCGGGGACAACTGGATGATGCATGTGGTGGCCGAGCAGATTCAGCCGGGTGACATCGTGGTGGCGGCCATCACGGCCGATTGCACCGACGGCTACTTTGGCGACTTATTGGCCACATCCTTTCAGGCCCGTGGCGCACGCGCTTTGATCATCGATGCCGGTGTGCGTGATGTGAAAGAGCTGCAAAAAATTAACTTCCCGGTGTGGAGCAAAGCCATCAGCAGCAAGGGTTGCATCAAGGCCACCATTGGCTCCGTCAACATCCCTGTGGTGTGCGCGGGCATGATCGTGACACCCGGTGACGTGATCGTGGCCGACGACGATGGTGTGGTTTGCGTACCCGCAGCCCGTGCGGTGCAAACCCTGGAAGCGGCGCAAAAACGCGAAAGCTTTGAAGGCGAAAAACGCGCCAAGCTCGCTTCTGGCGTGCTGGGTCTGGACATGTACAAGATGCGTGAGCCGCTGGCCGCTGCAGGTTTGAAATACATCGATTAAGGCGCCATCATGACAAAACCCACCACCGGTGGCTTCACCAAAACCGCGGGCTGGATGGACTGGTACACCGGCCCAGCCAAGCCCAACTTCAAGTTGCCTGCAGGCGCTGTGGACGCCCACTGCCATGTGTTTGGCCCAGGTGCGCAGTTTCCCTATGCGCCGGAGCGCAAGTACACGCCCTGTGATGCGTCCAAAAACCAGCTGTATGCCTTGCGCGACCATTTGGGCTTTGCGCGCAATGTGGTGGTGCAGGCCACCTGCCACGGCGCAGACAACAGCGCCATGGTCGATGCCTTGGTCAACTCCGGTGGCAAGGCGCGTGGCGTCGCCACCGTCAAACGCAGCGTGACCGACGAAGAAATTCAGGCCATGCACGACGCGGGTGTGCGCGGTGTGCGCTTCAACTTCGTCAAGCGCTTGGTCGATTTCACGCCCAAGGATGAGTTGCTGGAAATCGCCGGCCGCATCCAGAAATGGGGCTGGCATGTCGTGATTTACTTTGAAGCGGTGGACCTGCCCGAACTGTGGGATTTCTTCACCGCACTTCCCACCACCGTGGTGGTGGACCACATGGGGCGGCCCGATGTGTCTTTGCCAGTGGATGGCCCGCAGTTTGCGTTGTTTCAAAAATTCATGCGCGAGCACAAAAACGTGTGGAGCAAAGTGTCTTGCCCAGAACGTTTGTCGGTCACAGGCCCCAAGGCTTTGAGCGGCGAAAAAGACTTAGATTCGGGCGCTTACAAAGACGTGATCCCATTTGCCAAGCGCATCGTCGAGGAGTTCCCGGATCGCGTGCTCTGGGGCACCGACTGGCCTCACCCTAACTTGAAAGACCACATGCCCGACGATGGTCTGCTGGTGGACTTCATCCCGCTCATCGCCCCCACATCTGAGCTGCAACGCAAGCTTTTGGTGGACAACCCGATGCGCCTGTACTGGCCCGAGGAGAGCAACTGATGGCACTCGACAAACCCTACACCGACGTGCCCGGCACGATCATTTTTGACGCTGAGCAATCGCGCAAAGGCTACTGGATCAACCAGTTTTGCATGTCGCTGATGAAGGCTGAGAACCGGGAGCGCTTCAAGGCCGATGAACGCGCATATCTGGACGAATGGCCGATGAGCGAGGAACAAAAACAAGCCGTTTTGGCCCGAGACCTGAACTGGTGCATGCGCACCGGTGGCAACATTTACTTCCTCGCCAAAATCGGTTCGACCGACGGCAAGAGCTTCCAACAAATGGCAGGCTCCATGACCGGCATGACCGAAGAGGAATACCGCAACATGATGGTTCAAGGCGGCCGCAGCATCGAAGGCAACCGCTTCATTGGCGAGGACGGCGATGCGCAGGCGCACCGCCAGCCCCAAGGGGCAGCGGGTCAAACCCAACGTGCAGCAGGAAAGGCAGCATAAACATGGCCAAAATCACCGCCTCCGTTTTCACCTCGCATGTCCCCGCCATTGGTGCGGCCATGGACCTGGGCAAGACGAAAGAAGACTACTGGAAACCCCTGTTTGCGGGCTACGAGTTCTCCAAGCAGTGGATGAAGGACAACAAACCTGACGTGATCATTTTGGTGTTCAACGACCACGCCACGGCCTTCAGCCTCGACATGATCCCCACGTTTGCCATCGGCACGGCGCCCGAGTACCAGCCTGCTGACGAGGGATGGGGTCCGCGCCCTGTGCCGGTCGTCAAGGGTCACCCGGAGCTGGCTTCGCACATCGCCCAATCGGTCATCCAGCAGGACTTTGATCTGACCATCGTCAACAAGATGGATGTGGACCACGGCCTCACGGTGCCCTTGTCCCTGATGTGCGGTGAGCTGGACCCGGTGAAAGACGCTTGGCCTTGCCCGGTGATTCCGTTTGCCGTGAACGTGGTCCAGTACCCTGTACCCAGTGGCCAGCGTTGCTTCAACTTGGGGCAAGCCATCCGCAAAGCGGTCGAGAGCTTTGACGAAGACCTGAATGTGCACATCTGGGGCACAGGTGGCATGAGCCACCAACTGCAGGGTGCGCGTGCCGGGCTCATCAACCGCGAGTGGGATAACGCTTGGCTGGATCAACTCATCAACGACCCGGTGGCTGCGGCCAAAACACCGCACATTGATTACGTTCGCGAAGCGGGCAGCGAAGGCATTGAGCTGGTGATGTGGTTAATTGCCCGAGGTGCGATGAGCGACATCGAGGGTGGCAAAGCCACTGGCCCGGCACCTCAACTGCGTCATCGTTTCTACCATGTGCCTGCCAGCAACACGGCGGTGGGTCACGCCATTCTTGAGAACACCTGAGTATTGGAGAAAACATGAGTAAAACCATCAAAGTCGCCCTCGCGGGCGCAGGTGCCTTCGGCATCAAACACCTGGACGGCATCAAAAACATCGACGGCGTTGAAGTCGTTTCCTTGATCGGGCGTGAGTTCGCTAAAACCAAAGAAGTGGCTGACAAATACGGCATCGCCCACGTCACCACCGACCTGAACGAGTCGCTGGCTTTGAAAGAAGTCGACGCCGTCATCTTGTGCACACCCACACAAATGCACGCCAGCCAGACCCTGGCTTGCCTTCAAGCGGGTAAGCATGTGCAGGTCGAAATCCCACTGTGCGACGTGTACAAGGAGGGGCAAGAAGTTTTGCGTGTCCAAAAAGAAACGGGTCTCGTTGCCATGGTGGGTCATACCCGCCGTTTCAATCCCAGCCACCAGTGGGTGAATCACAAAATCAAGGCCGGTGAATTCCACATCCAGCAAATGGATGTGCAGACCTACTTTTTCCGGCGCACCAACATGAACGCGCTGGGCCAGGCCCGCAGTTGGACCGACCACCTGCTGTGGCATCACGCTGCGCACACCGTGGACCTGTTTGCCTACCAGTGCGGCAGCCCCATCGTCAAGGCCAATGCGGTGCAGGGCCCAATTCACCCTACGCTTGGCATCGCCATGGACATGAGCATCCAGTTGCAAGCCGCCAACGGCGCGATCTGCACTTTGTCCCTCAGCTTCAACAACGACGGTCCCTTGGGCACCTACTTTCGCTATATCGGCGATACGGGAACCTACCTGGCTCGTTACGACGACCTTTACACCGGCAAGGAAGAACAAATCGACGTGTCCAAAGTGGCGGTGTCTATGAACGGGATTGAGCTGCAAGACCGCGAATTTTTTGCCGCGATCCATGAAGGCCGAGAGCCCAATTCCAGCATTGCGCAAGTCTTGCCGTGTTACCAGGTCTTGCATGACCTGGAGCAGCAATTGGCCTGACAGCCAGCGCATGAGCCAACTCACGCCAAGTCTCGAGAGTCAGTACCTGAAGGTCTTGGGCTTGGCGGGTTTTGCCAGCATGGCAGCCATGCGCATTGGCGATCCCATGCTGGTGGTGCTCAGCGATGAGTTCCAAGTCAGTACCGGAGATGCTTCGGCTGTGGTCTCGGTGTATGCCGTGGCATATGGGTTTTCTCAGTTGCTTTATGGTCCTTTAGGTGACCGTTTTGGCAAGTTGCGAGTGGTGTCTTGGGCAGTGTTAGCCTGTGCGCTTTTCAGCGTAATCACAGCCATGTCGGGTCATTTGTCCATGCTCGTCATCATGCGCGGTTTCATGGGCATGGCGGGAGCGGGCATCATTCCATTGGCATTGGCTTGGGTGGGCGACCAAGTGCCCTACGAGAGGCGGCAGGAAACTTTGGCCAAGATCATGAGCGCTACCGTGATCGGCATGATGAGTGGTTTGTGGTTTGGCGGTTTTGCCGCCGAAAACTTGGGTTGGCGCACTGCCTTTGTGGTCCTGTCGGCCTTATTTTCGTTAGCCGCAGCCTTGTTGTGGCGTTTGCTGTCCCGGCATCCGCTCGCCGTGGCTTCAGATGCGCCGGGTTTACTGGCTTCGCTACGCACAACGGGGCAGTTGTTGGGCATGCCTCGCGTGCGCTGGGTGCTGGGCGTCACGGCCAGCGAAGGGGCATTGGTTTTCGGGTCCATGGCTTTCATGCCCACGCATTTGCACCAGCACTATGGGCTGAGTGTGGTGGCAGCAGGGTCGGTGATGATGCTCTACGGCCTAGGGGGCTTGCTTTACAGCCAAATGGCTCGGCGTTGGCTGGCTTGGCTGGGCGAGCGCGGCCTGGTGCGCACCGGTGCTGGCTTGATCGTGACAGGCTTTTTGTTGTTGGCCTGGGGCAGTGCGGCTTGGGTGGGCATGCTGGCCTGCACCCTTACAGGACTTGGCTTTTACATGATGCACAACACCTTGCAAGTGCAAGCCACGCAGATGGCGCCGGCAGCGCGGGGAACGGCTGTGACCTTGTTTGCCAGTTCGCTGTTTTTTGGACAGTCCGCAGGCGTTTTGCTCATGGCACAAAGTGTGGACATGGGTTGGTTGGCCTATGCATTTACTGCAGCGGCTGTGTGTGTCATCGTCTTGGGGACGATAGTTCACCGTTTGGTTGGGAGGCATTGACCCTTGAATTACCTCCAATCTTGAAAGCTGGTATCACGCTTTCCGGTTTTGATCACAATGACCTTTTTCCCTTTTTTCGAAATGGCAGTTTGACCGACTCTGCATCGACAGGGATTTGCTAGCGTGAAGAAGGCCGTAGCGTTCAAAACCATCAATTACTCAAAAATATTTTGAGGAATCAGTGTTCCACAAAGGGGCGGCTTTTGGCCAGGCATTCGGCGGCCCAGTCTTGGACCGAGTTGTTGGCTTCGCGGCTGAAGTTCACCACCTCCACGCTCACGGGCAGGTCGGCAGGCAAGCCTTTAAAAATCCCTTTGACATCGATGGTGCCGTCTCCAGGTAAGAGGCGGTCGCAGCGTGCAGTGTGGATCATTTGTTCGGTCGTGAAGTTCAATCCTGCTTCCGCATCGCAAATCTGTGCGTAGTGCAAGAGCCTGCGCGGTATGGCGCGGATGTCTTCGAGTGTGGTCGTGGACCGGCCCACATGCAGCGCATCGACCAAGATGCCCGCGTTGGCCGGGCTGCCTGCGCCTTGCACGATCCGCAGCGCAGATTTCGCATCTTTCACAGCCGTCCAGGGCATGAACTCCAAGTCAGCCGTCATGCCAAACGGCTTCATGATTTCGCACAGGCGGGCGTAGTTGTCGGTCAGGCGTGCTTCGTTGGTGTCGTCTCCGGCTACCAATATGGCCTTGGCCTTCAGGGCCGCACCCACGTCGTAGAGCGCATCCCATGTGTGCGGGTCGAACTGCTCACCAATGCGGATGATCTCCAGATCGAACACGCCCACACCGGTGTCGGCTTGTGCCGCCAAGGTTTCGCGCAGGGCCGCAGGCTGGCCCAGCAGGTGCTGCTGCGGCGCGCCTGCGGCGTTGGGCCACAGACGCAGACCGACAAAGCTGTAGCTTGTTTGTGCGGCCACCCGGATGGCTTCGGCCGGGGTGCAACGGTGTGAACTCAGGTAGGCGAGTGAGTAGATGCGGGTCATGGAATCTATTTCAAAGGCGACACCGCTGTGGGCATGGCGATGGTCGAGACCATGTTCGTCGTCAAGTGCGCAGGTCCACCTTTGGGCGGCCAGATGCCCTGGGCCACGGCTTCACCACGGATTTGGCTGCGGGCATTCAGGCTGTCGTAGGCCCAGATGTTGGTGAAACGCAGCGGGCCGTCCAGCGCGACCATGGCCACCACGCAAGGCGAGAGCTTGTCGCGGGCGGGCACGTATTGTTCCCACAGGTCGATGGTGGGCTGCACGCCGCCGGTTTTGATGCCGTAGGTGCGGATCTCGTAAACCGGGCCGGTGATGCCGCTCTCCGCGCTGGGGCGCACCGGCTTCATCCAGGGGAAGCCTTTGTAGCTGTGTTGCGCAAGCGACTGGTACATCTCGCCGCAACCGAATGGGCTGGCGCTTTGCTGGGTGCGTTCGCGTTCGGCCTGCAAAGCGTCCAATGTGGCAAAGCCGCGCAGTACGATCATCTGGTTGAGCACGCCGATGTCGGTGAACCAGCAGCCCAGCAGTTCGCCCTGGGCCTCAGGCGCCGTGGCAAAGGCTTGCACGTTCGTTGCGGCTTGGCCTGCGGTGCCAAAGGGCAGTGTCATGGTGGCGAGTTCGTAGTACATGGTCTGGGCTTTCGAGTTGTCGGTTGACGTGTGGGTGATCGGGTATTCGCAGGTGGAGGCTGGATCGCGGCCTGCGGCGTGGTGTGCGGCGATGAAGCCAAAGGTCATGGCCGGACCCAGCGTGATGCCGCCGGCCGGGTAGTGGCCGCCCATCATGCTGCTGAGGTCATTGCCACCGGCATACAGACCGGGGATGGCTTGGCCTTGGGCATTGATGACTTGCGCGTGGTCGTTCACGCGCAAACCGGCAAAGGTGCCCAAGCTGCCCATGACGACTTTCACGGCATAAAACGGGCCGCGTTCGATGGGACCCATGCAGGGGTTGCGCAGACCGCGCCGGGCGGCGTTGATGGCGTCGCCCTGGATGCGGTTGTAGGGCGTTTCGCCTTTGCCAAAGTCTTGGTCTTTGCCGACTTGCGCCAAGGCGTTGTAGCGCTCCACCGTGGCTTGCAGAGCCTGCGCATCGATGCCACAGGCCTTTGCCAGCTCAGCCAGGGACAGCCCGCGTTTCAGGTAACCGTTTTTCAACCAAGGGCCGAGCGACATAGGTGCCGGTTTGACCGCACCCAGGCCGTAGTAGCGCAGAAACAAGTGGTCGCAAATCAACCAAGCCTCGGGCTGGTGACCAGCAGGTATCGCCGCCAGCAGGTCTTGCATGAAGTCGTGGTACGAGTTGGCCTCGTTGGCAAAGCGTTGGCCTTGCGCCGTCACGGCGATCAGGCCGGGTTTGGCGCGTTCGATCAGATGCGGGAAATGCGCCACGCTGCCGTCGGAGCGAGGCACCAAAGACACCGGGGCCAATGCCGCCGCTTGCACCAAGTCGCCCGCCACCACGCCGCCTGCGGATTCGCCCAAGCGCAGGCCGTCGCCCGTGTTGCCCCGGTTGCCCGCTGACCAGTGCTCGTGGCCCGTGGGCGCATGCGGCAGCAGTTGCTGTTTGCGCGCTGGGTCGTGTGGAAAGCCGCCAGTAGCCAGCAGCACGCCGCAGCGGGCTTGGATGCTGACTTCGCCATTGGGTGTTTGCACCACAGCACCCGTGACGCGGCCTTCGCTTTGCAGCAAACGCACAGCGGGGCTGTTCACGCGAATTTGAACGTCCAGATCGAATGCGGATTTGGCCAGCCCTCCGATCAAGGCGTTGCCGTTGACCAGCCGTGTGCCGCGGCGGTGAACCAACAAGTCACGCCCATGGCGCAGCAGCAGTTGAGCGACGTGCCAAAAGGATGCTGGCTTGTGCAGCGCGTTCAAGAAATGCCGCAGCTCCGCACCCGAGGCGATGCCCATGCCCCACAGCGTGGTCTCGTGCAGCGGGGGCTTGAGGTCGTGCAGGCGATCGCCCAGTTGGCGGGCATCGAAAGGCGCTGCGCAAATCGAGCGGCCACCCAGCGCCGCGTCGATTGTGTGGCCGTGAAAGTCGGGAATGGCGTTGCCATCGATGAACTGCAGCGCGGTGTTGCGGCGAAAGAACTCGACCATGCGCGGGCCGTTGTTCAGGAAGGCCAGGGCGCGGGCTTCGTCGAATTTTTCGCCCAGTTCGCGGCGCAGGTAAGACAGCGGTTTTTCGATGCGCTCGACCAGGCCCGCCTCGATGGCCAGCGGGTTGCGCGGCACCCACATCCAGCCGCCCGACCAAGCCGTGGTGCCGCCGTATTGCGGGTCTTTTTCGACCACGATGACTTTCAGGCCCAGGTGCGCCGCCATGACGGCGGCCGACAGTGCGCCCGCGCCCGAGCCCACGACCAGCAGGTCGCAGTGTTCGTTGGAGGGCTTTGCAGCGTTCATCGGCTCGCGCACATCACACCGCGTAAATCGGTTTGCGGCCATCGGTGGGGGCGGCGCTGCCGGTTTCGGCCGTGAGGCTGAAAAAGGGCGATGCGCCACTGGACGCGGCCAGCTGCTGCGCGATGCTTTGCAGCTCGGGCGCCAAGGCTTGCATTTTTTCGGGGGTGAAGCGCACCGTGGGGCCCGCAATCGTCAGCACGCCAAACGCGGGCTGTCCGGCAAAACGCACGGGTGCGGACATGGCCGACAGGCCTGCGGTGTAGGTGTCGGTGGTCAGGCTGTAGCCCCGCTCGCGGGTTTGGGTCACGGCCTCCATCACGGCTTGCAAGCTGGTGGGTGCGGCGGGGCCGAACTGTTCGGGCAGGCCCAGACCTTGTTTGGCCACCAAGGCCAGGGCCGCGTCATCGCTCAGCGTCGAGAGCAAGGCCCAGCCCGAGGACGAGCACGACAAGCGCGCATCGCTGCCCATGTCGGGGTCGTATCGCAAGCCTTTGCGTGCACCTTGGGCGCGGGCCACCCAGGTCAGGCGCTCGCCATCGACCACAGAGAGGCGCACCAGCTCGCCCGAAACTTCGGCCAAGCGGTTGAGCAGGGGCTGGGCAATGTCCACGATGCCGCTGTTGCTCAGGTAGCTCAGGCCCATGGAGACCAGTTTGGTGGTCAGCAGGTAGTCGCCGTGGCCGCGTGTCTGGCGCACATAGCCCAGGCGCACCAGGTCGGTCAGCAGGCGGTGTGTGCCACTGCGCGGGATGTCGAGCTGATCGGCAATGGCAGCCAGTTCCAGACCTTCGCCGTGTTGCGAGAGCAATTCGAGGATGCTCAAAGTTCGTTCGAGAACGCCGCTCATGTGGGATTCCTTGACGCCGTGAAGGCCGGGCAGGTTTGACGTTGACCGGTGCGTGCCGCCTGCAGCAAAGCCAATGTGGCTTGCAAAGTGCGCCAGCCGTCCAGTGCCGAGCAGATGGGGGGTTCGCGCCGCTCAGCCACCGCGCGAAAGTGCCGCAATTGCTGAACGTACACATCGGTGTCGTGCACACGGCTTTGTTCGCGGACCATTTTGCGGTGCCAATGGCGCTCGCCGGGGTAGCGCCACAAGTCCAAATCGGGCAGTGACAGCGAGCCCTGCGTACCCGACAAAAAGTGCGACTGCACATTTTGTCGGGGGTACTGGCCTTGCTCGCCAGCACAAAAATCCCAGCACCAAGGTGAGACGGTGGTGTCGGACACCGTCATCACCGCTTGCGTGCCGCTGGCAAATTCCAAAAGGGCTGCGCCGGTGTCTTCGACTTCAAAACCGCGCACCGCGCTGGACAGGCTGCCTTGCACCGCACGCACTTCGCCCAGCAGGTAGACCAGCATGTCGATGTCGTGGATCAAGTTGATCAGCACCGGCCCGCCACCGGCTTGGCGGCGCCAAGGCACATCGAAGTAGGCCTCGGGCTTGTAGAAGTTGGCCATCACGTTGGCGCTGAGCACCTGGCCCAGGCGACCGTCGGCCATGATTTGTCGGGCCCTTTGCAAGATCGGGTTGTGGCGGCGGTGGTGCCCCACCAGCACCGGCACACCGGTGTCCTTTTCCAGCTGGATCAGGCGCTCGGCGGCGGCCAGCGTGTCAGCCACCGGTTTTTCAATCAGCACCGCGATGCCGCGCGCCATGCAGTCGGCGGCCACATCCACATGGGTGGCGTTGGGTGTGGCGATCACCACGCCTTGGGGCCGTGTGGCTTCCAGCAGGGCAGGGTGGTTGTCAAAGGTGGGGATGTTGCGCTCAGCACACCACTGGCGAGCCGCCTCGCCAGGTTCGGCCACCCCCACCAGAGCGAATTCGGGTGTTTTCAGGATGCGCTCGATGTGCGTCCGGCCAATCACGCCAACGCCAATCACGGCCAGAGGGAACTTGTGCATGGGTGTTTTGGGGTGTGCAATGGGGTGCGTCAATGGCCTGAGTATATGGATTTTTGGAAATAAATTCAAAAATAGAATTTAATTCCATTTTTATGTATCATCGTGGCCATGAACCCGAAACAGCCCTTGATCCTTGACGGCGCTTCGCGCATCCATTTCATCGTGGGCGACCCGATTGCCCAGGTCAAATCGCCCTCGGGCGTGAGCCAGGCTTTTCAGGATGCAGGGCTGAATGCGGTGTGCATCCCGGCCCATGTGGCCCCGGCCGATCTGGCGGTCTGGACGGCAGGTGTGTCGCTGTGCAAAAACGTGGACGGCATCATCGTCACCGTGCCACACAAATTCGCTTACTTTGAGCTGTGCGCCACGACCTCGGACCGGGGCGCGTTTTTGAAATCCATCAACACCTTGCGCCGCAATCCCGATGGCAGCTGGCATGGCGACATGTTCGACGGCCTGGGTTATGTGAAGGCCTTGGCAATCAAAGGCTGCAAGTTGCAAGATCAAAAGGCTTTGCTGGTGGGCGCTGGTGGTGCCGGTTCGGCCATTGCGTATTCGCTGGTGACCAGCGGTGTGCGCGAACTGGCTATCCACGACGAAGACACGGCTCGGCGCGACGCGCTGTTACAGCGCTTGGCTTCTATGGGCGAATGCCACGTGGTAGCGGGCAGCAGGGACCCGACGGGCTTTGACATCGCCATCAACGCCACACCGGTCGGTATGAAAGCGGGCGATCCACACCCGATTGAATCCACAAAATTTACACCCGCTATGTTCGTGGGCTGTGTCATCACCGCTCCTGCCGTGCCTCCCATGATCGAGTCGGCCAGGGCGGTCGGATGCAATACCCTCACGGGCGCTGACATGTTCGCACAGGTGAAAGACTTGATGGTTGAATTTTTGATGGGGGTATGAGATGCGCGTCCTGAGGAACGGTCTGGATGGTGTTCAGGACGGCACCGAATTTGACTTGGTGGTCATTGGTGCGGGCGGTGCGGGCTTGTCGGCAGCGGTGTTTGCCGCCATCGACGGCGCCAAGGTGCTGGTCGTCGAGCGCACCGAGTTCGTGGGCGGCACCACCGCCTGGTCGGCGGGCACCACCTGGGTACCGGGCACCCACCATGCTGCAGCCGTCAACCCCGGCGACAACCTGGCCGCCGTGACGACTTACCTGAACCACGCGGTGGGCGCGCAAGCGCCTGCTGCTTTGCGCGAAGCCTTTTTGAAGCATGGTGGCGACGCTGTGGCCAAAATCGAAGCTTACTCGTCCATGAAATACCGGCCCTACCCCAAGCACCCTGACTACATCAGCGATTTGCCCGGCTCGACCTTGAATGGCCGCGCCTTAGAGCCCCTGCCTTTTGATGGTCGCTTTCTGGGCGATCTGTTTTCCTTGCTGCGCCCACCTATCCCCGAGTTCACCGTGCTCGGCGGCATGATGGTGGACCGTACCGACATCAACCACTTGCTGTCCATGACCCAGTCTTGGGCGTCGCTCAAGCACGCGCTCAGCATCTTGGTGCGTCACCTGCGAGATCGCTTGACCCATGCCCGTGGCACCCGCTTGGTCATGGGCAACGCGCTGGTGGGCCGTTTGCTGCATTCTTTGTCGCAGCACGCCCACGCCACGCTGGCGCTGAAAACCTCGGTCGATGCGCTGGAGCGTGACGCGAGTGGCCGTGTGGTGGCTGTGCGCTTGAGCAGCGCCACCGGCAAGGCCCGTGTGGTGGCCAAGCATGGCGTGGTATTGGCCAGTGGCGGCTTCAACCGCGACCCGGTTTTGCGTTCGCAAAAGTTGCCCGGTATTCCTGCCGAGTGGAGCCCTGCTGCACCCGGCCACACCGGAGAGGCGCTCACTTTGGCGCGAGGCTTGGGTGCCGTCGAGGGGCAGGGCGCACAAAGCCCTGCCCTCTGGGCGCCCGTGTCTTTGCGTCAACGCCCCGATGGCAGCACGGCGGTTTTCCCGCATTTCGTGATGGACCGCGCCAAGCCCGGCATGATCACCGTCAACCAGGCGGGCGAGCGCTTTGTCAACGAGAGCACCTCTTACCACCTGTTTGCGCTGGGCATGCAGGCGGCCCAGCAAGCCGTTCCCGCTTACATGGTGGCCGATGCCAAAGCCTTGCGCCAATACGGCATGGGTATGGTGCGCCCCGGCGGTAAGGGGCTGGCGCCGTTCTTGGCCGATGGCTACTTGACCGAAGCCGCCAGCCTGCAAGAGCTGGCCGACAAGCTGGGCATCTCGGCGCAGGGGCTGGCCCAATCGGTGGCCGACAACAACACCTTTGCCCAAACCGGTGTGGACACCCAGTTCCAACGCGGTGAGACGGCCTATCAGCACAACATTGGCGACGCCGCAGCCGGTGGCCGCAACCCCAATTTGGGGGCGATCAGCGAAGGGCCTTATTACGCTGTCAAGCTCTACCCCGGCGACATTGGCGCAGCGCAAGGCTTGCAGACCAACGAACACGCACAGATTCTCAATGCGCAAGGGCAAGTTATCGAGAGTTTGTACGCCGTGGGCAACGACATGAATTCCATCATGGGCGGGGTGTACCCCGCCCCAGGCATCACGATTGGACCTGGTTTGGTGTTTGCCTATCTGGCTGTGCTGCATGCTTTATCTCAATGACCTTCCTCGGGTTTAACCCCTAAATCGTTCGATCATTGATCTATTTTGAACGATTATCGAACGAATTCAATCATTGAATTGACAAGATTACTCAAATTCAACCTACATTCGTTTCACCTTGCCTTGCATGGAAAAAGTTTTTCAACCCCCATGGCCTTGCCGATTGGCCTGATTCCACCCCCCGAGGAGACCTCTGTGAAAGCAACCCTGAAAACCTTGGCCATTTGCGCCGCATTGTCTGCATCAGGTTTGGCGCAAGCCCAAGACATCAAAATCGCCAACATCGTTGAGATGTCTGGCCCTGGTACCACCTCTGGCGTGATGTTCAAACAAGGCGTTGAAATGGCCATCAAGGAAATCAACGCGGCGGGTGGAATTTCAGGTCGGAAAATTAGCTTTACTTCTGAAGACACGCAAACCAACCCCGGTGTGGCCAAAGGCTTGACACAGAAGGCGGTTGACAATGACGTGTTTGCCATCATGGGTCCTGTTTACTCCGGCTCCATCATGGTTTCCATGACAGAGAGCAAGCGAGGTGAGATTCCTAACTTCACGGGTGGTGAAGCCGCTGCAATTACACAGCAAGGTAACCCTTGGGTGTTCCGCACAGCTTTTGGTCAAAGCATTTCCTTCCCTAAATTGGCTCGCTACATCCAAGGGAAATCTAAAAAGTTGGCCGTCTTGTACGTGAACAACGACTTCGGCAAAGGAGGTCAATCCACCATCAAAGGTTTGCTGGCAACAGGGCCAACTCAAATTGTGGCTGAAATTTCGACTGAATCCGGCCAAGTGGACTTCTCTGCTGCCGTGATTCAAGCCAAGCAATCTGGCGCTGACGCATTGTTTGCATACACCAACGAAGAGGAATCAGCACGTCTGTTGCGTGAATTGCGCAAGCAAGGCTGGAACAAGCCCGTCATTGGAGAAACCGTGTTGACCAGCGCCAAAGTGGTTGAGTTGGCAGGTGAAGCCGCTAATGGTGCAGTCGCCCACGTGGGTTTGACGGTTGAAGCTCCACAGCTCCAAGCTTGGGGCAAGAAGTACCAAGCCATGTACAACTCGGTTTCTGATCACAATGGTGTGAAAGGCTACACAGCGGTTTATATATTGAAAGCCGCCATTGAAAAATCTGGCAAGGTAGACCGTAAGGCTGCCGCTGCTGCCATTCGTAACAGCTGCTTTTCTGCCAAACAGCACCCTGGTATTTTGATGGACGTTTGTTTCGACGACAAGGGCGACATTGACCGCGAAAGCTTCATCACTGAAATTCGCAATGGCAAAACAGTTGTTGCAGAAACACTGCCCCCTTTGAACAAGAAGTAATCTTGCTGCGTTAACTTTGTATGGGTTCTTGAAATGTCTGACAAGCGATTTGTTTTAGCGGGAGTCATGGGTTGGCCTGTGGCTCACACCCGGTCTCCCGCCATTCACAACCACTGGATTGCCAAACACGAGCTCAAAGGCGCTTATGTTCAATTGCCGGTGCAGCCCGAGAAATTGGAAGCCGCTATCCGTGGTTTGTCCGCTTTGGGTTTCGCAGGTTGTAACGTCACAGTGCCACACAAAGTTAACGCCATGAAACTCATGGACGAGTTGACGCCTGCAGCGCGTCATATTGCTGCCATCAATACCATTGTGGTTCGTCCCGATGGCAGTTTGCTTGGCGTCAATAACGATGGTAATGGCTATATCCAAAGCCTTCGAGACGCCAACCCTGCATGGCGAGGTGATGCCGGCGCCGCTTTGGTCTTAGGGGCTGGCGGCGCTGCACGAGCCATCGTCGTGGGCTTGCTTGAACAAGGTGTGCCCGAAGTACGCATTGCCAATAGAACCCAAGAACGTGCACAAGCGTTGGCCGAAGCATTTGGTCCACGCGTGAAAGTTGTTTCATGGGCAGAGCGCAATGAAGCTATGGCGGATGTCAAGTTGTTGGTCAACACCACAACTCAGGGGATGCATGGCCAACCTTCACTCGATGTGCGTTTGGATGCATTGCCTACCCATGCCATGGTGTCTGATGCCATCTACATTCCACTTGAAACACCCCTGCTCGAGCAAGCTCGTTTACGCGGCCATGTCACAGTCAATGGACTCGGCATGTTGCTCAATCAAGCAGTACCTGCTTTTGAAGCTTGGTTTGGTGTACGGCCCGAAGTCACAGCCGAATTGCGGGCAGTCGTCCAAGCGACTTTCTAATCTCTTGTTGACCGATGAACATCTTCGATCGGCCTAAGATCGATGGACATTGTCATGTCCTTGATCCAACACGTTTTCCATATCCTGCTGAGGTTCCATATCACCCTCATGGCCAAGAAATAGGCACGGCCGACTATTACAAACATGTCATGGACGCATACGGTACTCGGCATGCTTTATTGGTTGGACCTAACTCTGGCTATGGCTTAGACAACCGGTGTTTGATCGATGCTATTGCGCAAGGCGGCAATCGGTTTAAAGGGATTGCGGTGGTTCATGCCAATATCAGCAGGCAAGCACTGAAAGACTTACAAGTGCAAGGTATTGTGGGCGTTGCATTCAATACCTCATTGCATGGCTTGGACTATTACTCCGACATTGATCCATTGCTTGGACTATTGCGGGACCTTGATATGTGGGCGCAGTTTCAAGTGTCTGCAAATCAACTTGAGGCCTTATGGCCACGCATTCAACGCAAAGGTGTCAAAACCATGATTGACCATTGCGGCAGACCGCATTTGGCCGACGGCCCCAATGCGTCTGGGCTGCAAGCACTTTGGGAATTGGCCGACAGCGGCTTGGGCGTGATCAAAATTTCTGGCTTTGCTAAGTTTTCTCAAACAGGTTTTCCATTTGATGACACGCATGCGCACGTCATGAAAACTTGGAACGCCTTTGGGCCTGATCGTTGTATGTGGGCTTCTGACTGGCCACACCTTAGAGGCACTTATCGCCTCGATTACGGAACCCTACTCAAACTGATGGAGCGTTGGTTCACGCCGGCTCAGCTTCAAGCCATGATGTGGGATACACCTGCCAAAATTTTAGGATGGTGAAAAGACGATGACCGATTTTCTTCAACTCTTTTTTAGCGGCCTTGCAACAGGCAGCATTTATGCGCTGGCGGCGCTCGGTTTTACATTGCTTTGGCAAGCCTCGGGCACCATCAACTTTGCGCAAGGCGAATTTGTCATGTTGCCGGCTTTCATCATGGTCATCATGCTGCACAACGGCATGGCTTTGTCTGCCAGTTTTGCGATCAGTGTGGTCGTATCTGTTTTGGTGCTGGGTTGGCTGTTCAAGCGTGGCTTGGTTGACCCCCTTTTCAAGTACGGCATGATGCCCATCGTGGTGGCTACCATTGGTTTGTCCATTGCCATGCGCAATGGTGTACGCGCGGGCTACAGCTCAGAGCCACAACCCTTTCCCATGATTTTCCCTGACCAAGTCTATAACTTGGCAGGTATCAATATTTCAGCGTCCGACATTGGTACCTTCATCATGGCGCTGGGTTTGGTGTTGATGACACAAGCCTTTTTGGCCAAAACCGTTACAGGCCGTGCCATGCAGGCTGTTGCGCAGAACACAGAAAGTGCGTCGGTACTTGGCATCAATGTGCCACGGATGATTTTTTACACCTTTGCGATCAATGCCATTTTGGCAGCTGCAGCGGCACTATTGGTCACGCCCATTTATTTGGCGAAGTTCGATATGGGCGAATCATTGGGTACCAAGGCTTTCTTTGCCGCCATCATTGGTGGCTTCAACAATACGCGCGGTGCCTTGTTGGGTGGTTTGATTGTGGGTGTTTCCGAAAACTTGGCAGCGGCTTACATTTCGTCGGCCTATAAAGATGCCGTGGCTTTGATTATTTTCATGGTGGTGATTTTGTTCAAGCCTCAAGGCCTCTTGGGTCGCAAAGAGGAGCGCAAAGTATGAAAAAGCTCAATCTGTTGATGGGTTTGGCCTTTTTGGTTGCCCTGGCCATTGTGCCGGCCTATTTGAAAAACTACGGCATTCACATTTTCACAACATGGCTGGTATTCATCATTGCCACCATGGGTTTGAATTTGACAGTGGGTTATGCCGGACAAAAATCTTTGGGCCACGCGGCTTTCTTTGGTATTGGCGCTTACACCGTGGCCATCTGCTTGAAGGCAGGCATCAGCTTTTGGTTGGCGCTGCCAGCTGGTGGCTTGTTGTGTTTCATGACTGGCTTGATCGTGGGCTTCCCCGCGCTGCGTGTACAAACCATTTACTTGGCATTTGCGACCTTGGGATTCAATACCGCAGCATGGTTGGTCATGCGCAATGAAGAATGGCTCACAGGTGGCACCTTTGGCATCAACAACATTGCCCGACCCAGCTTAGGAGGAGTCAGTTTTGATGGCAATCTCGCTTACTACCGCATGGTTTTGTTTTTCACGGTGGTGCTGGCTCTGATTTTGTGGGCACTGTTGAGATCACCCTGGGGCAAGGCATTTACGGCCCTTCGTGACAATCCTATACGGGCAGAGAGTTTGGGCATTGACACACGAGGCTACACACTGCTGAGCTTTGCCATTGGCGCTACCTTTGCTGGCTTGGCTGGCGGGCTCTATGCGTCGCAGGTGGGCTTTATTGATCCCGCACTCTTCACAGTCGGCGCCTCCATCATGATGTACCTGATGGTGGTGGTGGGTGGTCCTGGTTATTTTCTTGGTCCCATCCTTGGTTCTGCGGTGGGTGTGGTGTTGCCCGAATGGCTGCGTTTTGCCCAAGCCTGGTATTTGTTTGTGTTTGGCACGGCTGTCGTTGTGCTAATGATCTGGCTGCCCGATGGCTTGCTCAGCATTCCTGACCGCATCAAGGCGCGTCGCCAATCACGCGCTGCTTCGGCCGCCCGTGCTGCCCAAGGAGTCAAAGCATGATTCAGCCTGTTCTTAGAGTCTCCAATATGAAAAAGGCCTATGGCGCTATCCAGGCCGTGGGAGGGGTGTCGTTTGACGTGCTTCCCGGAGAAATTTTTGGCGTGATCGGCCCGAACGGCTCCGGAAAGACCACCTTGTTCAACAGCATGCTGGGTCAGATCACGCCCGATGAGGGCAAGATTGAACTCAAAGGACAAGATGTCACCACACTCGGTCCATTGGCATTGAGCCGTCTTGGCGTTGGTCGCACCTTTCAGACGCTGCAGGTGTTTGGCAAGATGACCGTGCGCGATAACCTGATCGTGGCGGCGCAAGAGCATCAAGGCAGCATGTTCAGTCGCATGTTTGCACCCAGTGACTCTGGGCTAGGTGACAAGGCTGACGCGCTGATTGACCAGTTTCATATCCGCCATGTGGCCGACAAAAAGGCTGGCGAGCTGAGTTATGGCCAGCAAAAATTGGTGGACATTGCGATGGCCTTCATGAGTGAGCCTGATTTGGTTTTGCTCGACGAGCCATGTGCAGGGGTGAACCCTTCCTTGGTGGGCGGTATCAGTACTTTGCTCAAGGAGTTGAACCGCACACGCAAAGGTAGTTTCGTGGTGATTGAGCACAACATGGACTTCGTGATGGACTTGTGTCACCGCATCATGGTGATGGTGGAGGGCCAGGTGTTGGCCATCGGAACACCCGATGAAATCCGTGCCAACAAGCAGGTGCTCGACGCCTATTTGGGGAACTGACATGACAGTACACACCACAGACACCTGCATTGAATTCGCCGATGTGGTCGCAGGCTACAAGGATTTCATGATCCTGAACAACTTGTCCTTCAAAGTTCCCAAAGGCTCGATCACTTTGCTCATCGGTCCCAACGGCGCTGGCAAATCCACGGTTCTCAAGACGCTGTTCGGCTTGCTCAAACCCCGTCAGGGCAAGGTTTATCTCCATGGCAAAGACATTACGGGTGCCTCACAAAAATCCTTGTTGGCCAATGGCATCGCTTTTGTGCCCCAAGGCCGAAATTTGTTTGGCCAACTCAGCGTTTACGAAAACTTGGAACTGGGCGGCATCACAATCGGGATGAAGACCACCCACGAACGCATTCCGGAGGTTTTGGATTTTTTCCCGCGCGTGAAGGAACGCATGAATTCGCGTGCCTCGGCCTTGTCGGGTGGCGAGCAAAAGCAGCTGGAAATCGGCCGTGCCTTGCTGCTGCGCCCCAAGGTCTTGTTGATCGATGAACCCTCTATTGGTCTGTCGCCCATCGTTGTGCAGGATGTTTTCAAGTTGTTGCGCAAACTGGCGGATCAAGGCACCACCGTTCTGATGGTCGAGCAGAACGTCAAGAGTGCGCTCAAGTACTCCGACAATGCCATCGCTTTGGAGTCGGGTCGTTTGGTGCTTTATAAATCTGCTGCTGAAATCCTTGCGGATCCTCAGATGGAGCGGTTGTTCCTGGGCGGAGCTCACACCACCACGGCGGCGACCAGCACACCCTGAACCCTGCAAACGCTGAACAAACCATTCGTTCTAGGTAGATGAGAGGTACCCGACTGTTTTAAAGCAGCGGGCGAAGGCTGTGGGCGGCCTCTTGAAGCACTGGCAGTACTCGTTTGAGCGCGTGGTCTGTTTCTTCTCGGTTGATTGGCATGGTGATGCTGATCGCACCGAGAACCTTGCTGTGTCTATCCAGAAGTGGTACGGCAATACCCCTGAAGTTCAGTTCGAGTTGTTGCTCTGACACAGACCATCCTTGGCGCTTAAAACCGAGCAGGGTCTCTTTTAAATCGGTCTTGCTGGACAAGGTGAAAGAAGTGAAAGCCCGCAAGTCATGTGTTGTCATCCACTCATCGATGAAAGCTTCGTCGCTGTAAGCCAGCATGATCATGCCTGCAGCCGTCACCTGCGTGGGCACTCGGGTGCCTGTCATGTACCCGCTGGCCATGTGACGCTGCAAGCCGCTACGGGCAATGAAAATCGTGTCGCCACCGTCCAGCACGCCCAGGTAAGCGATCTCCTCGGTGCCCGCGGTGATGCGTTGTAAAAAGGGTTGAACCAAACGCGGCAAGCGTGCCGACTCCAGATAGGCATGGCCCAGCCGCAAGATGCGCGGCATCAACCAATAGAGCTTGCCATCTGTGCCGACATAGCCCAGATGGACCAGTGTTTTCAAGTACCGTCTAGCCGCCGTACGGGTCATCCCGCACCGCTCGCCCATTTCGGTGGCCGTCAGGCGTGGGTGAGCAGCGTCAAAGGCCTCGATGATGTGTAGACCTTTTTCAAGTCCTGCAATCCAGTCGCGTGGATCAAGGGCTTCTTGGGAGCTGGACATGGGGGCTTTCTGGTTCAAACACAAATCCATTGAAATATACCCAAACTTCTCACCCATAGGGCTTTCTTGGAGTCTGCTGCAATTTGATTCGCCCCTATACTCCCCAAATGAACCAATTGGTACATATCCCCGTGACAGATCTTCCAAACCCCGAGTCAGTCAAAGAGTCCAGCCGAACCAACGACCCGGCCCGCACGATGGCCGAGATTTTGGCTGTGGCCACACACGAGTTTGCCGACAAGGGCCTGAGCGGGGCCCGCATCGATGCGATTGCGGCCGCCACGCGCACCAGCAAGCGCATGATCTATTACTACTTCGGCAGCAAGGACGGTTTGTACTTGGCGGTGCTGGAGGAGGCTTATCGGCGCATGCGGGCCATCGAGTCTGACTTGCATCTGGACGACTTGCCGCCCACCGATGCCTTGCAAAAGCTGGTGGAGTTCACGTATGACCACCACCGCGACAACGAAGACTTCATACGCTTGGTGATGAACGAAAACATCCAGCGGGGTGACTATTTACGCCAGAGCCAGAGCATCCAACAGCTCAACTCCAAGGCCATCGAGTCGGTGCGGGATGTTTACGATCGAGGCGTGGTTCAGGGCGTGTTCAGGGCCGGCCTGGACCCTGTGGACATCCATTCGGCCATCTCGGCGTTCACGTTTTTCAATGTCTCGAACCGCCACACCTTCGGCCTGATCTTCCAAGACCGTGCCAGCCAAGACAAGGCCACCACCCTCAAGCGGGGTCATGTGGTCGACTTGATCTTGCGCTTTGTCAGCCATTCCATCCCGGCATAACTGCTAGGCCTCTGGCGTGGGTTTGATCAGGGTTTTCCCTGTGATAAAAAAACTAACCAGTTCGTACATTAGTGGGTATCTACATGAGGAGCGGTGTGTTGATTCAAAAAATCATGGACAGTTTTTCCAGCCTCTTGCGCGTGGTCATGTCCGCTTGCTTGGCGGTGATGGTGGTTTTGGTGTTTGGCAATGTGGTCATGCGCTATGCCTTCAACTCGGGCCTGACCATGTCCGAAGAGTTGTCGCGCTGGTTGTTTGTTTGGATGACCTTTTTGGGCGCCATCGTGGCCCTGAAAGAGCGCGGCCACTTGGGCACAGACATGTTGGTGAGCAAGTTGGGTCCGGCGGGCAAGAAGTTCTGCTTGGCACTGTCCTACGTTTTGATGCTTTACATCTGCTGGCTCTTGTTCAAAGGCGCCTACCAGCAAACCTTGATCAACCTGGACAGCACCAGTGCGGTGATGGAAGTGTCCATGGCCTGGGTCTATGCGCCCGGCGTGGTGTTTGCTGTATTGGGGGGCCTGATTTTGCTGGTCGAATTGCTGCGCTTGCTGACCGGTCAAGTGCGCGATGAGGACCTGGTGATGATCCAAGAAACCGAAGAATCGCCTCACAGCGGCCACAAAGCCTGAGTGCGACGGAGAAAGAAATGACGATCGCAGTTTTTGTTTTTTCCCTGCTCGGTGCCATGGCCATCGGGATTCCCATCGCATTTTCTTTGTTGTTGTGCGGTGTGGCCTTGATGTGGCACCTGAACATGTTTGACGCGCAGATCCTCGCTCAAAACTTGCTCGAAGGCGCCAACAGTTTCCCCTTGCTGGCCGTGCCATTTTTCATGCTGGCCGGAGAAGTGATGAACGCGGGCGGATTGTCCCGCCGCATCGTGAACTTTGCGATGGCCTGCGTAGGCCACATCAAAGGTGGCTTGGGTTACGTGACCATCATGGCTGCGGTGATCATGGCGGCTTTGTCGGGCTCGGCCGTGGCCGATGCTGCGGCCTTGTCGGCGCTGCTCTTGCCCATGATGGTGGCGGCGGGCCATGACCGAGCACGCTCCGCGGGTTTGATCGCTTCTGCCGGCATCATCGCTCCGGTGATCCCGCCCAGCATTGGTTTTGTGATTTTCGGCGTGGCGGGCAATGTTTCTATTTCCAAATTGTTCATGGCCGGCATCGTGCCGGGCATCATGCTGGGCGCTTCACTCTGGGTGACGTGGTGGTGGCTGGCGCGGCGCGAGGTGGTGCAAGTTCCCCCGCGTAAAAACATGGGTGAGATTATGGTGGCCATGCGCGAAGCCACCTGGGCCCTGGTGATGCCCCTCATCGTTGTCTTTGGCTTGAAGTTCGGGGTGTTCACCCCGACCGAGGCGGCGGTGGTGGCGGCGGTCTACGCCTTGTTCATTTCCACTGTCGTTTACCGCGAACTGAGCTTGAAAGACCTGTACCCGCTGTTTGTGAATTCGGCCAAGACGAGCGCCATTGTGATGTTTTTGGTCGCAGCGGCCATGGTCTCCGCTTGGCTCATCACGGTGGCCAATTTGCCTGCCCAGCTTATCGAGTTGCTCAAGCCGCTACTTGACAGTCCGCGCTTGTTGATGCTGACCATCATGATGATCACGATGGTCGTAGGCACGGCACTTGACATGACGCCAACCATTTTGTTGTTGACCCCCGTGCTGATGCCGGTCGTCAAAGCGGCGGGCATTGACCCGGTTTACTTCGGTGTGCTGTTCATCATCAACAACGCGATTGGCCTGATCACCCCGCCTGTGGGTACTGTGCTGAACGCCGTGGCAGGTGTCGGCAAAATCAGCATGGATGAAGTCACGCGTGGTGTGATGCCCTTCATGATTGCCCAGTTCATCATCATGTTTGCCATGGTGGCGTTCCCTGCGTTGGTGATGGTGCCTGCGCGTTGGTTCTATTGATTCCCGGGAGTGGTTGTCTGATCGGGTACGCCTGACGACCATCCCTTTCATGCACAGCGTACGTCCTTCTTTATTCTGGAGACCCTTCATGAAACGTGTATTCATCAAGTCCTTGATCACCACCGTGGCGCTGGCCGCCATGGGTGTGGCTTCGGCGCAAGACAAGACCATCAAGTTCGCCAATCAGAACGCGCCGGGCCACCCCATCATCCAGGGCATGGAGAAGTTCAAGGAGATCGTCGAAAAGCAATCTGGCGGCAAACTCAAGGTCAATGTGTTTCCTGGCGGTGCACTGGGCAGCGACCAAGCCAACGTCTCGGCCATCCAGGGCGGCACTTTGGAGATGGCTTCGATGAATTCGGGCATCTTCGCCTCGCAGGTTAAAGACTTTGCCGTTTTTGATTTCCCCTTCATGTTTGCCAGCGGCCAAGAAGCGGATGCAGTGGTGGACGGTGCCTTCGGCAAGAAGATGCATGCCAAACTTGAAGAGAAGGGTTTGGTCGGTCTGGGCTACTACGAGCTGGGCTTTCGCAATTTGACCAATGGACGCCGTGCCATCAACAAAGTGTCGGACATCGACGGTTTGAAATTGCGCGTCATCCCCAATCCCATTAACGTGGATTGGGTCAAAGCCTTGGGTGCGAACCCTACGCCGCTGCCATTTCCTGAGCTGTACGCTGCACTGGAACAGAAAGCTGTGGACGGACAAGAAAACCCTGTGGCTACCATCAACGGTGCCAAGCTCTATGAAGTCCAAAAGCACTTGGCTCTGACGGGTCACCAGTACAACCCTCAGTCGGTTGTGATCAGCAAGAAGTTCTGGGACACCTTGTCCGCTGCCGAGAAGAAAATTGTGTCGGATGCCGTGACCGAGTCTTCTAAGTTTCAGCGTACCCAAGCCCGTGCCCAAGAAGCCAGCTTGTTGGACAACCTGAAGAAGAATGGCATGCAAGTGACCACATTGCCTGCTGCCGAGGTGGCCATCCTGCGTGACAAGATGAAGCCTGTGATAGCTAAGCACGGTGAGCCGATCGCCGCCACTGTGGCCGAGTTGCAGACAGAGTTGGCCAAGCTCCGCAAATAATGGCCATTGGCTTTGGGTCCGGTCTGCCGGAACCAAGGCAGAACATACTCTGGGTCAAATGGTTTTGACCCAGAGTCTTTTTTCTATTGGAGTTCTCATGAAAGTCTTGATGTTGCATGGCGTGAACCACAACATGTTTGGGAAACGTGATCCCAAGCAATATGGCACCATCACGCTGGATGAAATCAACGCCAGCTTGCATGCACTGGGCCGCGAGTTGGGTGCTGAAGTCGAGTGCTACCAGACCAACCACGAAGGCGACATGTGCGAGCGCATTCACCAAGCCTACTTTGACAAGGTGGATGCCGTACTGATCAATGCAGGTGCTTGGACGCATTACAGCTATGCCATCCGGGATGCCTTGGCGGTGCTGACTTGCCCAATCGTGGAATTGCACATGTCCAATATTCATGCCCGCGAAGAATTCCGGCACCAATCGGTATTTGCCGAAATTGTGAAGGGCCAGATCTGCGGCTTTGGCGCGGACAGCTATTTGCTGGCGCTGCGTGCAGGCGTTTCAGCCGCCCAAACCAAATAATTGATTTTTGCCCCCCATGATCAACGGCCATACCGAGCTCATTGCCCACATCGGCTACCCCACGCACACTTTCAAGTCGCCCATGATTTACAACCCGTACTTTGAAGAGACGGGTATCAACGCGGTGGTGGTGCCCATGGGGTGCCAAAGCGAGAACTATCCGACTTTTCTGAAGTCGGTCTTCACGCTGGAGAACATTCGGGGCGCTTTGATCACCATGCCGCACAAGGTCAGCACGGTGGGTTTGTTGGACGAGGTCACTGCCACCGTCCGTGTTGCCGGTGCCTGTAACGCGGTCAAACGCTTGCCCGATGGGCGTCTGGTGGGGGACATGTTCGACGGTGCCGGATTCGTGCGTGGGGTACAGCGCAAGGGGTTCGATCCAGCGGCCAAGCGCGTGCTGGTCGTTGGCACGGGCGGTGTGGGTTGCGCCATCGCCGCTTCTCTGGCCGGTGCAGGCATTTCCGCCATCAGCCTGTTCGACGTCAACGCCGCTGGCTGTGATGCATTGGCCCAACGTCTCAAAGCGCATTACCCGCAGATCGAGGTGCGCACGGGCAGCAACGATCCTGCAGGTCACGACCTGGTGGTCAACGCCACCCCCATGGGCATGAACGAAGGTGACCCGCTGCCCATGGATGTGTCTCGCTTGTCGCCCGATACCTTTGTGGGTGAAGTGGTGATGAAGGCCGAGATGACAGCGTTTCTTGCGGCGGCTCAGGCGCGTGGCTGCCGCACCCAAGTGGGCACAGATATGCTGTATGAACAAATACCGGCTTATCTGGAGTTTTTCGGATTACCGACGACGACGGCCGATGTGTTGCGCCGTGCGGCTAAATTGAGTTATTAATAAGTACCTGCCGGGACCACCTCTGTGAGTCCCTAGAACTTCAACCAGGAATGCACCCATGCCCTTGAATAAAGTTGACCGTGAAGCTGTCCCTGAAATGCCCAACAGGTTGGGCATTGCAGGTATTGAATTCATCGAATACGCCACCAGCCGCCCACAAGCCTTGGGCCAAGTGTTGGAGAGCATGGGCTTTCGTCCTGTTGCCCGGCACCGTTCTCGCGAAGTCACGCTTTACAGACAAGGTGGCATGAACTTGGTGGTGAACGCCAGCCCCGATGACGCCCGGGTCAGCGCAACCGTGGACGGTCGGCCCGTGATTTCGGCTGTCGCTTTTCGCGTTCAGGACGCACTCAAGGCGCATACAAGGTGTCTGGAGTTGGGTGCATGGGGCGTTGACAGTCACGCGCAAGCCATGGAGTTGCACATCCCGGCCATCCATGGTCCAGGCGGCAGCCGCTTTTACTTTGTCGACCGCTGGCAAGAATTTTCGATCTACGACATCGACTTCAAACCGATTCCTACCGTAGACCCCAACCCACCAGCACTCGCGGGGATGAGCTACTTTGGCGTGGTCCAGTACATCGGTGCTGCCCGCAGTGCCGATTGGCAGACCTATTTCGAACACATGTTCGATTTCACTGCCATCCCTGACGAAGAGCGCTTTGGCATCTTGCCCAAAGGCAAGCTGATGAAAAGCCCTTGCGGCAGTTTTCTGTGGCAATTGATTGAGCCAGAACCCTGGATGGATGCCGACGACAGTCCCGAGTGCTTGCAGCGCATTGGCTTCGGTGTGGCTGATGTCGGCCATGCCGTGGCTGCACTCAAGGCGAGAGGGGTGGAGTTTGTCGAATCCACCCGCTTGCACCCGGAAGACCGGGGCGCATTGACCCGCGCCACTTTGGGCTCGGTGGCTTTTGAGCTCGTCCACCAGTGAGCAGCACCATGAATTTGCTGGACGGTTACGGCATGGACACCATCACGATGGGGGGCACCTTGGAGGCCAAGCTGGCCGCCATGAAAGGGGCTGGTTTTTCTCAAGTGATGCTCATGGCCCGCGATTTGGTGACGCACCCTGGTGGCGTGTCGGCAGCAGTGGACGCTGTGCGCCAAAGTGGCATGCGCCCCACTGGCTTTCAGGTGCTTCGCGACTTTGAAGGTTTGTCGGGCCACTTGCACAGTTACAAGCTCGACATTGCCAAAGCCATGCTCGAGATGTGTGCCGCCACAGGGAGCAAAGTCCTGTTGGCTTGCTCGTCCACTTCGCGCCATGCCACGCAGGATTTGGACCTGATTGCGGCAGATCTTCATAAATTGGCCATGCTTGCCGTGCCTTTGGGGATCAAGGTGGCCTACGAGGCCTTGTCTTGGGGGCGCACCGTCAACGAATTCCCGACCAGTTGGGATGTGGTGTGCCGTGCCGATTGCCCCAACTTGGGGGTCGGTATCGATTCTTTTCACATCTTTGCAGCGAAAACGCCGCTCGATGCCATCGAAGAGCTCGATCCGGCCAAAATCTTTCTGGTCCAACTGTCTGACTTCATGTGGCAAGAAACGCCGACCTTTGAAGAGCGAATGACGACGGCCCGAACCTTCCGCGTGTTTCCTGGTGAAGGCGTGCACAGCGAGCAACTGGCCGATCTGGTGCTGCGCCTTGATCGCATTGGCTACCGGGGGGACTACAGCTTCGAGGTATTTAACGACGACTACCAGCAACTGCCGCTGGAGACCGTGGCTGCTCGTGCAAGAAAAAGTGCCATATGGCTTCACCAAGATGTGCTGCACAAATCGGCGCCTCTGCCTGCTTGGACTCGCCAACAGAACTGAGCATCTTGAGGTTGGCAGTGGACTCTAGGTGAAAGGGCCGCCGCCATGAGGTGTACACCAACAGGTGTACTTGATTTGTCCATCAGATCAATGTCAATCGGGGCTTGATTCGATCAACATCGGAAAGTGGCGCCGGCTTTATCAGCCCGCCCCTTTATCAACAAACGATGAATTGGACAGATCATGACTTACCCCATCGTCGACAGTGCTCGGCAAAATCGAATTTTGGCGGCTATCCCCTTGAGTCATTACGCGCGATTGTCTGAGCATCTCAAGCCCGTCACTCTGACGGCAGGCCAAGTGATTTGTGAACCTGGTGAATCACTGAACTTTGTGTATTTCCACACCACGTGCACCACATCATTGGTGTCACAAACAGCCGAAGGCGAGAGCTCCGAGTTGGCCATGACAGGTCGCGATGGCTTGGTCGGTGTGTCTCTTGTTTTGGGCAGTCATACGGTCAACCACCGTGTGGTGGTTCAATGTGCGGGCCTGGCTTACAGAATGCCTGCTGCGATTTTTCAGTCTGAGTTGGTGCGTTGCCGTGAATTGCAACAACTGGCGCTTTGTCACGTGCAAGCCTTGATCACCCAAATGTCACAGAGCATTGTGTGCATTGGTCACCATTCGGTACGAGAGCGACTGTGTTATTGGTTGTTGTTCAACCAAGCGGCTGTGGGCAACGACCACTTGAAGGTGACCCATGAAACCATTGCCAACATGTTGGGTGTTCGCAGGGAGTCCATCACCCAAGCCTTGGGTAAATTGCAGTCTGCTGGTTGGGTGTCGAGTGGTCGCGGTCAAATTCAGGTGCTGGACCGCGAGGGATTGCGTGAAGCTGTGTGTGAGTGTTTTTCTTTGGTGTATGACGAAACCGAGCGCTTGTATGCGCGTGTGACACTTTCTACGCAGACGAGTTCCCCGATGAGCGAGGGGCCGGATCATTTTTAGGAGCCAACTTTGTTGAACAAATACCAGGATGTCTACGATTTTGCGCCTGTTGGTTTCGTGAGCTTGGATCTCCAAGGGCAGGTTCTCCAAACCAATTTATCGGGAGCCATCATGTTGGGCATTCAGCGCTCGCAACGAAGCAATAACTTGATGTCCGACTTCATTCAACCAGCTGATCAAGCCATGTTTGCGGCATTTCACAGAGAAGTTCTGAGCGGCAAATGCAGACGCCATTGTGAATTGACGCTGAGCGCCACGGCCCATCGACCAAAGATGGTGGTGCGCATCGATGCGACGATGGACGAGCAAGGTGATGAATGCCGTTTGGTGATGATTGATGTGACTGAGGAAAAAGAAAAAGTAGAGCAGCAACGCGCTGTGGAGCGACAACATCAGGAAATTTTGGACCGCCGAACTTTGGCGCTGTGGTTCAAGGACCAAGATGGACGGTTGATCTCGGCCAACGCCTCTTTTTTGGCGGATTGGGACCTGTTCGCAGCGGACGCATTGAGAACACAAGCATCTTCACCCGATCTCGCATCCACTTATTTGTCAAAGACCGCCGCTTATTCACCCCTTGCCCTCTCACCCATCTAGAAGAGGCCATTTTTGTCGACCTCCTGTCTCGGCGAATGGTGGGGTGCTGAGTGGGTGTCCTGAACGTTGCAAAGGGGTAGACGGGCTATGATGCTGACCATGAAAAACCGTCAATTGGCCTCCTTTTCCGTCAGCGCCATCGGCCTAGGCTGCATGAACCTCAGCCATGCTTATGGCGCACCTGTATCGGCTGAACAAGCCGAGCGCGTGTTGTTGACCGCCTTAGATCAAGGTGTCACCTTCTTTGATACCGCCGCTTTGTATGGCTTTGGCACCAACGAGACGTTGGTAGGCAAAGTCTTGAAGCCCCACCGTCAACGGTTTACCCTGGCCAGCAAATGCGGCATGCAGGGCGTGGAACAAAACGACGGCAGCAAAGTGCGCGTCATCGACGGCCGCCCCGAGACCCTCAAGAAAACCTGTGAAGGCGCGCTACGCCGCCTGCAGACCGATGTGATCGACCTGTATTACCTGCACCGCTGGGACAAGAAAGTGCCGATCGAAGACAGCGTGGGCGCACTGAGCGACTTGGTGCGCCAAGGCAAGATCCAGACCATTGGCCTGTCGGAAGTCTCGGCCAGCACCCTGCGTAAAGCCCATGCGGTGCACCCGATTGCAGCGGTGCAGACCGAGTATTCGCTGTGGACGCGCAACCCCGAGATCGCGGTGCTGCAGGCTTGCCGTGAGTTGGGTGTGGCCTTTGTGGCTTTCAGTCCGGTGGCGCGGGGCTTTTTGTGTGGCGCGGCTTTGGACGTGACCGCATTTGACCCCAAAGACATCCGCCGCAGCATGCCGCGCTTTACGCCCGAGAACTACGCTGCCAACCTGAAGCTCTTGCCCGCTTACCACGCTCTCGCACAAGAGGCCGGCTGCAGCCCCTCGCAGCTCGCACTGGCTTGGCTGCTGCACCAAGGCGAAGACATCATTCCCATCCCTGGCACCACCTCGGTGGAGCACCTGCTGGATGACTTGGCCGCTGTGGATGTGAAGTTGGATGCTGGGTTGATGGTGCGCCTTGATGCGCTGATCAACCAGCGCACCGTGGCGGGCGATCGCTACAACGCGCAGGCCAACAGCGAGGTGGATACCGAGGTGTTTGACTGAGTGATCTGTCGTCCTTGGCTTGAGCCGAGGAACCGTTTGATCTGTCATCCTTGGGCTTGCCCCGATGATCCATGTCTCGATCACTGACCAAGCAAGTGGCTGGTTTTGGGTTATGGGGGTCTGGTTAAGGCTGAACGCGGACCATCGCTACGAGCAGGTGACCGGCAGAAGCCGACCTACAGCGGCCGTTTGACCTATCGGTGCAATGGTGTGTTTTTCGGGAAAGCAGACATATAGATTGGGCACGGGATTAATTGGAGAGAAAATCAACTGGTAGTTGATCGATCATTCGCTACTGAGGGCCATGGTTCATCTTTTTGAATTTTCGACTGTTTCCAGCTATTTGACCTTTGAAACAAATTGAGAACACCCTTTTGATATTTGTAAAGTCTCGCGACGTCTAGTCGGACCTTTCGTTCAATCCTCGCAAATTCAACACCTCAATCCAGCCGCGCCCCAGTTTCAAAACGCCATCACCTTCCAGCGCTTTAAGAGCAATGGAGGCCTTCGGACGGCTGATGCCGCAGCTGGCAGCTATTTGTTCATGCGTAGCGACGACGACGTTACGCCCGTCGGATCGGCTTGGCAAATCAGCCGCCATGCGCGCCAAGCCAGCACAAAGGCGGGTTTGCACGCCTCTTGCAGCCCAACTGCGCTCACGTGCTTGCACCTCACGCAGGCGCTGACCGAGAAAACCCACCAGCATCAGCAGCAAACCCTGATCATTCAGCAGACAAGTCTCAATGTCTTTCAGCGGCAGCCATTGAATGGTGCTGGGCTCTCCGACCACCAAGTCACTCCCGCTGGGCAGTTGGTTGAACAAGTAAGAAAGAAAAGCCATTTCACCCGCGCGAAATGAGATGGGAACGACTTGCCCGCCTTGGACACCCGGCACATGCACAACAGCATCGAGGCGACCGCTCATGACGAAAGGCAGTTGCGTCACGCGATCTCCTGCTTTGCACAAGCTCACCCCTGCAGCAAATCGGTGCAGCGGCCTGCTCTTGAAGGCCAGCGGTTGCGCAAGGGCGTTCGCAAACTTACGGCCCAATTGACGGCTTTGCAAAAGTTCCGTCGCGAAGCGATCACTGATATGCAGTTGATTAGAGGTCATCCCTGTATTGTTCCCGAAGATACTGAAGCGCGCTCCACCCCGGCACATGATCGTTTGATTCGCAAATGGCCTTCACCGCGAATATGCCCAAATCTAACGCTGATTGCAGCTTCCTTAAAGGATCATCATGTTGAATCGTCGCCACTGCTTGACCTACATAGGAACCAGCGCTGTCGCAGGCCTCTCGTCCAGCCTGGCCTTTGCGCAAGGCAAACCATTGAAAATCCTCGTGGGTTACCCCGCAGGGGGGGCTGTGGATGTGGTGGCTCGCCAAGTCGGTGAGGAGCTTCGTGCCGCAGGCTACAACGCGATCATAGAAAACCGCACGGGTGCCGCTGGGCAACTGGCCACCGAGGCCATGCTGGCCGCACCCGCCGACGGCAGCACGATTGTGATGATGCCAGGGGGCAATGCGACGATCTTCCCGCATGTCTATCCAAAACTGCGTTATTCGATGAGTGATCTCGCACCGCTGGCAGGTGTTTGCTCTTTCCAGTTTGCTTTGGGGGTCGGGCCGGGCACACCCGCCAAAACACTGAAGGAATTTGTGGATTGGGCCAAGGCCAACCCTGGCAAAGCCAGCTACGGTACGCCAGGCGCTGGTACGGCCATGCATTTCATGGGTGTGATGTTTGGGCGCAAGGCTGGCATCGATTTTCAGCATGTGCCCTATCGCGGTGGTGCAGCCGCGATGACGGATCTGTTGGGCGGGACGATTCCCTCTCTCGCTACGACGCTGCCCAACTTGGTGACGCATCACAAGTCCGGCAAAGTTCGCATTCTTGGCTTCAGCGGCGACAAGGCTTTGCCGGGCCTGTCGGGTGTGACCACCTTCAAAGAGCAGGGCTACCCTGAGTTACAACTCACCGAAGTGTTTGCGTTCTTTGCATCGAGCAAAACACCCAAAGCGGTCCAACTTGAACTGGAAGCAGCGATATCAGCTGCGGCGCGCAGCCCACGCTTGGTCGCTGCCATTGAAAAGCTGGAGTTTGATTCTGACGTCAGGTCTTCGGCTGATTTGGCGCGCCACCTCAAAGACGATTTTGAACGCTGGGGCCCTGTCATCAAAGCCACGGGGTACACCGCAGATAACTGATGCACATCCATTCGCTAACCTGGGTGACACGATTTGAAACGACCTAATATTTTGCTGATCATGAGCGATCAGCACCGCGCTGATTGCTTCGGATTCGAAAGCCGCAGGGTGCGCACGCCGCATCTTGATTTGCTGGCCCAACAAGGCACGCGATTCACCCAATGCATCACACCCAATGTGGTGTGCATGCCCTCAAGAAGCGCCATCTTGACCGGTATGCTGCCGCTGACGAGTGGCGTGCACGACAACGGTATCGATCTGGACGAGTCCATCGCGGCGGGAGGCTTTGCCGGATCACTGAGCCAAGCGGGCTACGACACGCGGTTCATCGGCAAGGCGCATTTTTCGAGCAACCATTCCTATGCCAACCGTCCCACCGGTCGCTGCGAGAACATTCCCAGTTCGCATTTGTTCGCCGACGATTGGCGCGGCCCCTACATGGGCTTTGAACAGATCGAGTTGATGCAGTTGGGGCACAACTATTGGCTGCCCGAGACCAGCCCCGGCGGCTTGCATTACGAGCGCTGGTACCACCGCGATGGCTTGGGGGCCATGAAAAACGCCCTTTACAGCCAGCGCCTTGATCCGCAAACGCAGGCTTCGCAAACTCACAATAGCGCCCTGCCCACGGCTTGGCACAACAGCACTTGGGTGGGAGACCGCACGGTCGAGTACATCGCTGAGCAAGGGCGGCGTCAGCGAGAAGCCACCGATGCACAAGCGACAGCACAGCCGTTTTGCGCGTGGGTGTCTATGGCTGATCCGCATCATCCTTTTGACGCACCTGCGCCTTGGTGTTGGATGCACCGCCCAGATGAGGTGGATCTGCCACCGCATCGGCTTCGAGACTTGGACAAACGCCCCTGGTGGCACAGAGCCGCACTGGAAAACACGCCCGGTGGCACACCAGAAAGCCGAAAAGTGCGTGAGGAATACTCGCGCATGCCACCGCAAACCGATGCGCAGCTGCGAGAAATCATTGCCAATTACTACGGCATGATTTCTTTGGTGGACCACCAAGTGGGGCGTATCTTGTCTGCGCTCGACGATGCTGGCTTGACTGACAACACGCTCGTTGTGTTCACCTCTGACCACGGTGAATTTCTGGGTGATCATGGCCTCATGCTCAAAGGCCCGATGCATTACGAAGGCCTGCTGCGCGTCGGTTTGATCATGCGCGGCCCCGGTATCGCCGCTGATCAGAAAAACGACCAACCTGTATCCACGCTAGATCTGGCCGCCACCTTTGGCGACTATGCAGCCACACCCGTGCCCTCTGCCGTGCACAGCCAAAGCCTGCGCCCGCTGCTAACCGGCGTTGGCAACGCAGAGCGCGATCACGCCTACAACGAATGGCGCTTGGGCCCATCGCGTTGTGGTGTCGCCTTGGACTTGCGCACTGTGCGCACCCGCAGCGCCAAGCTCACGCTTGAATTAGACAGTGGGGTCGGTGAAATGTATGACCTGAGCAACGACCCCTACGAGTGCGTCAATCTGTTTGACGATCCAAAGCATCGCGGCCTCCGTGAAGAATTGATACAGCGGCTCATGAGCCGCCCCAACGATATCCGCGTCCCACTGCCTGACCCCGTTGGCCCTGCCTAAATTTACGTAAGGAGACTCAGCATGAAATTAGAACGCCGTACGGCGATCATCGGTGCCGCAACCACTGCTTTGGCTCTGCACGGCTGTGGCACGACTCAAAATGCAAACACTAGGGATAAAGCCAGACACTATGTTCTGTTGCACGGCGCATGGCACGGGGCGTGGGCATGGTCCAAGGCTGCACCATTGATCCGCCAGGCTGGGCATGAAGTTTCGGTGCCGACGCTGTCCGGCCTGGGTGAGCGCAGCCATGTCGCCGCAGGCATCAGCGGGCTAGCCGTACATGTGCAAGATGTTGTGTCACATCTCATGATGGAAGATTTACGAGATGTGGTCTTGGTAGGCCACTCCTATGCGGGCTGCGTTCTTTCGGGCGTGCTTGCCGCACGCACGGGCCGCGTGGCGCATGCGATTTATCTGGATGCATTTGTCCCACTACAAGGGCAAGCGATGTCAAACTTTTTGCCTCCACCAGTGAAGGCGGACTTTGAACGGCTTGCAGCTCAAAACGCAACAGTACCCGTGCCCCCGGTCGCAACTTGGGGCGAACGATGGGGCTTATCGGATGGCGCATTGATCGCTTGGTCTCAGCCCCGTATGACGGCGCAAGCAGCAAGAAGTTTTACCGAGCAGGTTGCAGGCGATCCAATGGCTGAACCAATTCGACGTACCTATTTGAAATGCAGCACCAATCCCAATCCGCAATTCAAAGCAATCGCAGCGGGCATCCAAAAAGACAATCGTTTCAAGTACGCCGAGGTCGAAGGCCATCATGACGTCATGCTGATTGACCCACCACGTTTTGTTTCATCGTTGTTGTCACTGGTTTAATTCAAAGGAGATTGATATGTTGAATCGCCGCACATTTACCGTTTATAGCGCTACCGCCGCTGTAGGCGCACCGGCCCTTGCGCAATCTGATCCCCTTCGCATCGTTGTTGGATTTCCGGCAGGTGGCATTGTGGACATCATTGCGCGTGAATTGGGGGAGGCCATGAAGCCGCACCTGGGTGGGCGCGCAGTGGTGGTGGAAGCAAAACCAGGTGCGGGAGGCCGAATTGGTGTTGCAACCGTCAAAACGGCCGCTCCCGATGGCAATACCGTGCTGCTGACACCCTCGTCGATCATGACACTTTACCCACATGTCTTTAATAAACTGGGCTACGACACCTTAAAAGACTTGACACCTGTCAGCACAGTTTGCATGTCTGCAAACGCGCTTGCGGTAGGCATGCACGTTCCGGTGAAGACACTGGGGGAATTCATTGCTTGGTGCAAAGCCAACCCCAAAGAGGCGTCTTATGCATCACCTGGCGCTGGTTCTGCCCCACATTTTCTCGGTGCTCAAATTGCGAGTGCCGCAGGTATCGAGATGCTGCATGTGCCCTACAAAGGCGCCCCCGATATCCTCAATGACTTGTACGGTGGGCGAATTTCCTCTTTCGTGACAGCGCTTTCTAATGCAGTTCAGCCCCACATGGGCGGAAAGATGCGTGTTCTAGTGACGACATCGCCCAAGCGCAGCTCGGTTTTGCCCGATGTGCAGACTGCAGCAGAAGCCGGATACCCACAGCTCTCGGGCATGGAGTGGTTTGGTTTGTTGGCACCAGCAGGGACCAGCCCCGAACGCGTCGCGGTACTTAATTCTGCGGTCAGCAAAGCCATTGCAAGTGATCGCATCAAGGAAGCCTTTGGCAAATTGATCATGGAGCCCTCATCGAGCAGTCCGACTGAATTTGCTCGCATGATTAAGGCCGACATAGATCGCTGGGGTGCTACCGCCAAACGTTTGAACTATCAGCCTGTTGACGCGTAAAGCCAGACTTGAATGAGCACATTTGTCCTGATTCATGGTGGTTGGCATGGGGGCTGGTGCTGGCGCAAGGTCGCTAAAAATTTGCGAACTGCAGGGCATGAGGTGTTCGCGCCTAGCCTGACTGGCATGGGTGAGCGCGAACACTTGTGGACCCCAGAAGTGGGATTGTCCACACACACCCAGGATGTTTTGAATTTGATTCATTTTGAAGAGTTAAGCCAAATCATCTTGGTAGGCCACAGCTATGGGGGCACGATCATGACGCTTGTGGCGGATCAAATTGCTGTCCAAATCGATGCGCTTGTTTATGTTGATGGGGTCATTCCCGAAGAGGGCGTATCGGGATGGATGGCATTTCCCGAGCAACGCAGGTCCGACATGCTTGCTGACGCGAAAAAGCTAGGCGGCGAGCGCATACCTTCACCTGACCCATCGATTTGGGGTGTGACTGAAGCCCAAGATGTAGCTTGGCTGCGTGCGCTTTGTTCGCCGCATCCCCTCAAGACAATGCTGGATGTGCCTCAATTGGGCCAGGCTTGGACCCGTGTTCGTAGCAAGCACTACATTTTGGCGGGCATGAACAACAACCCACGCTTTCGAACGCACTTCAACTCGGCGCAAAGCCAAGCCGACTGGACCACCGAGGTCATTGATGGGGGCCATGATTTGATGGTCACACACCCTAATGAACTCAGCAACGCGCTGGATCGGGTTGCCCGAAGCGCCCGAGAGCATTAATCAATGACATCTGATCGCCACAACACATTGATTTTGCTCACCGACGAACAAGATGCGCTGGTGATGGGGTGCGCTGGACACCCATTTGTCAAGACCCCCCATCTTGATGCGCTTGCAGCCCGAGGTACGCGATTCACCCAAGCCCTCACACCTTCGCCCATCTGCGTCCCTGCACGGGCCGCGTTGGCCACTGGGCGCTGGGTGCATGACATCGCCTATTGGGATAACGCCATGGGCTATGACGGACGTGTGGCCGGTTGGGGGCATGCACTGCAAGTTGCTGGTCACTGCGTGGAGTCGATTGGCAAATTGCACTATGTCAATGCCACTGCACCCACTGGCTTTAGCAAGCAGCACGACCCCTTGCATCTGGCCGATGGCATCGGTCAGGTCTGGGGCTCGGTGCGCAACCCCTTGCCCAGCACGCCCCGCCCATCGCGGCTGTTCACCGAACTGGGTGCCGGGGAGTCCAGCTACAACCGGTATGACATCTCGTCGGCAGAGCACGCAGCGCAGTGGCTGCATGACAAGGCCGCCGAGAAAGAAGCTGCGCCATGGACCTTGTTCGTCGGTTTCGTCGCGCCACATTTCCCGCTCGTCGTGCCACAGCACTACCTAGATCAAATCAACTTGTATGCTATTCCTGACCCTCGGCTACATCCGCTCAGCGGCTACCAACGTCACCCTTGGGTGCAGCGGCATGCGGATTTTTCAAATGCAGACGATGAGTTGGGCACACCTGAGCGCCGCCGCTTGGCTTTGGCTTGCTATTACGCTTTGACATGCTTCATTGACGAGCAAATCGGCAAAGTGCTTCAAGCGCTTGGACAAACCGGTTTGCAAGCATCCACCCGAGTGATCATGAGCAGCGATCATGGCGACAACCAAGGTGTGCGCGGGATGTGGAACAAATCAACGCTCTACCGCGAAGCCACCCATATCCCGTTGATCTTGGCTGGACCGGGAATCCCGGAGGGCAAAGTCTGTGCCACCCAAGTTAACCTGATCGATATCGCCCCGACCGTGCTTGACAACGCGAACCTGCCCGCAGACCCCACGCTGCCGGGACGATCGCTGGTGGCGATTGCCAACGAGAAAGATGATTCAGAGCGTATCGGCTTCAGTGAGTACCACGCCGTAGGCTCCTCCAGTGCAGCTTATCTGGTGCGACAAGGCCAGTGGGCGTATCACCACTATGTGGGCTACGAACCAGAATTGTTTGACATGGCGGCCGATCCAGGCCAAACCGTTGACCTCGCCGCTAAGGATGGCTATCAGCCGATCCGCAAACACATGGAATCGCTTTTGAATCACATGCTTGACCCGGAAGTTGCTGACCAGAACGCCAAGGCCGATCAAGACGCGTTGGTCGCGCGATTCGGTGGCCGGGAAGCCGCTTTGGGCAAAGGCCCCATGGGCGCAAGCCCAGTGCCGTTAATCTGACGTAGGCTATACGAAGCGTAAACATGGCCAAGTCGATGGCCTCGACTCTAGGGTGGCCCGAATTTTGTGTAAATGGGGCGAGTGTTAAACCGTTGTCGTCCGTACTCCAAATTGGAGGATCACAGGTAGTGACCGCTTTGGAGAAATCCACCTCAGTTTTCAACACCTCACGAAAGACATATCGCCACGTCTATGTCTTTAACGATGTAAAGTTAAATGGCCGCTTCCGCTGCAAAGCAGTAATCGCTTGCCAGCGAACCAACAAAACAAGGGCCCCGAAGGGCCCTTGTTTTGTTGCTCAGCCAGCATCAGGCTGCTGATTCGGCGCAGCCTTTTGAAAGGCCTCAAGTTCCATGCAAGCTTTATCCACTGCCGTGATGTGTGGCCATTTCGTCATGTCCACGTTGAAGCGCCGTGCGCTTTCAACTTGGGGAACCAAATACACATCGGCCAGAGTGGGTGTGTCGCCAAAGCTGAAGCGCCCGCGCGTTTTGTCAGCCGCAATCAGCGCTTCATAGGCGTTAAAACCCTCGCTGATCCAGTGACCGCACCAAGCGTTGATGGCGTCTTCGTTGGCGCCAAATTGTTTGCGCAAGGTTTGCAAAATGCGGCGGTTGTTGATCGGGTGGATGTCGCAACCCACCATGGCCGCCAGGGCTCGAACATGGGCCCGCGCTTCTGCGCTTGTGGGCAGCAAGGCGGGGGTCGGGTATTTTTCTTCCAGCCACTCGATGATGGCAGGGGACTGGATCATCACCTGCTCGCCTGTGTCCAAGGCAGGCACCAAGCCTTGTGGGTTGATGGCCTTGAAGGCATCTTTTTGCTGCTCGTCTACCCGCAGATCCACTGCCACGTAGTCGGAGGCGATTCCTTTGAGATTCAGGGCAATGCGCAGGCGGTGGGAGGTGCCGCTTCTGAAAAAACTGTACAACTTCATGGTCTTACTCCGCAGCGCCGATCGTTAGGGCCAACTCGGCCACGCCTTCTACCCGACCTGTGATTTTGTCACCGGTTACCACCGCGCCCACACCTTCGGGTGTGCCGGTGTAGATCAGGTCGCCGGGCTGCAGGTGGTAGTAGGTGGACAAGTCGGCGATGATTTCTCGGATGTTCCAGATCAGCTTGTCCACGTTGGACGACTGCTTGGTTTGGCCATTCACTTCCAAAGCAATCGCGCCGTTTTCGATCACCACGCCAGGCATGGGCACGATCTCTGAGCAGACCGAGCCTTGCTCGATGTCTTTGCCCGTGTCCCAAGGGCGGCCTTTGTCACGCGCCACCAGCTGGAGGTCGCGGCGCGTCATGTCCAGGCCTGCGGCGTAGCCATAGACCAATTCATGCGCGTTGGCTTCGCTCACACGGAAACCGGCTTTGCCAATGGCCAGCACCAGCTCCATCTCGAAGTGGTAGTTGTTGGTGCGGGGTGGGTAGGCCACTACGGCAGCAGCATCTACGCCGGTTTCGACCAAGGTCTGCGGCGACTTGGTGAAGTAGAAAGCCTGCTCGACGCTCTTGTCAACCGGGCGGCCCATTTCGACAGCGTGTGCGTGGTAGTTGCGGCCCACACAAAAGATGCGGTTGATGGGGAAGCGCTCGGTTTTGCCACGGATGGGCAGGGATTGAACGGTGGGTGGCGTGAAGAGGTAAGAAGTCATGGGTTCCATTGAAAGAAAAATCAACCGCGGTTTTCGTAGACACCGAGCTTGCGGTGCAAAGGCGATTCGTCGGCGATGAAGACGAAGGCGGGTTTATCTGCCTGAAGGTTGGTCAATGTCACGGCTTCGTAGCCGGGGGCGCAGCAGGTGTCGGCCTCAAGCAGGGTGAATGTGCTGGTCACGATTTGCGCTTGTACCGAGCCCTCGATGACATGGAAGACCTGCGCGGGCGAGCGAGCAGGCAAACGCAGGGTCTGGCCGGGGCGCAGCATGAGGGCGTAAAAGCCCAAAATGTTTTCGGCATCACCTCCCGTCTCGGGGTTGGTGTAAGTGACCTGCACTTGTTCGAGATCCGCATCGTCAGCGGCCAATGATTCGAGCGCGGCCTTGGCGTCTTTCCAAGCGTAGCGCAGCATGGGGTAGGCCTTCTTGCTGCGCTCAAACACATGGCTGGGCACCACACCGCCACGGGCGTACTGCTTGTCGCCTTGGCCGGGCACCACAGTCTGGCGGTCGCCGTTGATGTGGTAACTGGCTTCCATGTAATAGACCAAGGGCAGGTCCAGCACATCCAGCCAGATCACCGGCTCGGTACCGTCGTGGCCGTGTTCGTGCCACAGGCCTGTGGGTGTGAGGATCAAGTCGCCCCTGCTCATGGGGCATTTCTCGCCGTCCACCGTGGTCCAAGCGCCTTCGCCTTCCACCACCATGCGCACCGCGTTGGGTGTGTGGCGGTGGCTGGGGGCCCATTCGCCGGGCATGAGCAGTTGCATGCCCAAATACATGGCAGCACTGGCCTGCATTTTGTCTAGGCCATGCCCCGGGTTGGCCAGCACCAGCACGCGGCGCTCGGCTTTTTCAATCGGGGTGAGTTCGCCCGCTTTGAGCAGCAGCGGCTTGATGTCTTGGTAAGCCCAGCAAGTGGGCTGGGTTTGGCGCGTGGGCACCTTGGGCGGCAGCACGCCGCGCAGGCTGGGCCACAGGGGCACCAGGTTCACCTTGCGCAGGTCCTGCACATAGTCGGGGGGCAGGTCTTCGATTCGGCCGAGGTCGTTCATGGGGTGTCTCCTGTTATGCCTTGAGTTTTGCTGCGTCGAGGCAGTTGCCCACGTTCCAGCCATACAGCCACTCCATCGCATCATAAAAGCGCTCGGGGCTGCGGCCGCGCCACAGGTCATTGCGCACCAGGCGCTCCACGCCTTTGGCGTGGTAGATGCGGCCCATCTCGCGGCTCGACAACACAATGCGCGCCGTGCGGGCCACACGGGCGCGTTGGTACATGTCCAGCGCCTTGGGCCAATCGTTGTGGTGCGTGCGCAGGGCTTCGCCCAAAGTCACGGCGTCTTCCATGGCCATGCAAGCGCCTTGCGCCATGTACTGCGTGGTGGGGTGGGCTGCGTCGCCCAGCAGGGTCACGCGGCCATAGGTCCATTGGCCAATCGGCTCGCGGTCGGCGGTGGCCCAGCGCTTCCAGGTTTTGGGCAGGTCGATCAACTGGCGCGCTTTGGGGCAAATGCCCTGGAAGTAACTTTGCACTTCTTCCTTGCTGCCTTCGGTCACGCCCCATTCTTCTTGCTGGCGGCTGTGAAAGGTCACCACCACGTTGTACTGCTCACCGCCACGCAGGGGGTAATGCACCAAGTGGCAGTTGGGGCCGACCCAGATGGCCGCACCGTTCCATTGCAGGTCTTCGGGAAAGTCTTTTTTGTCGACCACGGCGCGGTACACCACATGGCCGGTCACGCGGGCCGGGTCGCCCACAAATTGCTCGCGCACCACCGACTTCACGCCATCGGCCCCAATCAAAGCGCAGCCTTGAAAAGCCTTGCCGTTTTGGTCCCACACGGTCACGCCCGCGTCGTCTTGCTCAATGCGCACCACCCGCGTGCTGGTGTGGAACTGCACCTGGCCGGTATCACGCGCGCCTTCGAGCAGTGACAAATGCACATCGGCGCGGTGGATCACGGCGTAAGGGTTGCCAAAGCGTTGGCGGAACTTTTCATCGGTGGGGATCTTGCCGACTTGGTACTCGTCGATCGCGTCGTGCATCACCATGTAATCGGTGTACACCGCACGGCCTCGGGCCTTGTCGCCAATGCCCAAAGCGTCAAAGGCGTGAAAAGCGTTGGGGCCGAGCTGGATGCCTGCGCCGATCTCGCCGATTTCGGGGGCTTGTTCGAGCACAGTGACCTGAAAGCCCTGACGTACCAAAGCCAGGGCGGCGGCCAAGCCGCCAATGCCACCGCCCGCGACGATGACGGGGAGTTGAGACGATGCATTGCTCATGCAGGCTCCAGCCAATGAAGTTAAAAAGTGAAGAGATTATATGCATGCATATTAATTTGGCAAATCCATCTTCATGGACTTGTTGACGGGTGAAAACCCTAGGGGAACTGGTCCGGTGGTGAGGCTGACAAAGCGACTAAAATTCCCCGACCGATCGGTTGGTTAATTCTTCCAGAACGGGTTTGAACCTCACAGAAAGCGTCTTCCCATGTCCCAAGTCCTGCAAAGTTTCATCGGTGGCCAATGGATCGGCCAGCAAGGCGCGCAAAACTTGCGCAGCGCCATCAACGGTGCCACGGTATTCCAAACCCATGCCGAGGCGATTGATTTTGGTGACGCGGTGCACTACGCCCGCACCGTGGGCCTGCCCAATTTGCTCAAGCTGGATTTTCAAGAACGCGCTCAGCGCCTGAAGGCCCTGGCCAAATACCTGGGTGAGCACAAAGAGCAGCTTTACGCCATCTCGGCCCACACAGGCGCGACACGCGCTGACAGCTGGGTGGACATCGAAGGCGGCGCGGGCACGCTGTTTGCCTATTCGGGCATGGGCAGCAACGAGCTGCCCAGTGGCAACCTGATCCACGAAGGCCCGGCCTTCCCATTGGGAAAAAAAGGCGGCTTTGCGGGCACGCACATCTTGGTGCCGCGTGGCGGCATCGCGGTGCACATCAACGCCTTCAATTTCCCCATCTGGGGCCTCTTGGAAAAGTTCGCGCCCAGTTTCTTGGCCGGCATGCCTTGCATCGGCAAACCCGCTTCATCCACCAGCTACCTGACCGAAGCCATGGTGCGTTTGGTCGAGCAATCGGGCATCTTGCCTGCCGGTTCGCTCCAGCTGGTGATCGGCTCCACGGGTGACCTGCTCGACCGCCTGAATGGCCAAGACGTGGTCACCTTCACCGGCTCGGCCGACACCGCCGCCATGCTGCGTGTGCACCCCAATGTGGTCAAGCACAGCATCCCCTTTAATGCAGAAGCCGACTCGCTCAACTGCGCCATCCTCGCGCCCGATGTGACGCCCGATGACGAAGAGTTTGATTTGTTTGTGAAAGAAGTCGCCCGCGAGATGACCGTAAAGGCGGGCCAGAAGTGCACCGCGATCCGCCGCACCATCGTGCCACGCCAGCACCTCGATGCTGTCGCTGAAAAGCTCAAGGCCCGTTTGGCCAAAGTGGTGGTGGGCGACCCGTCGGTCGAAGGCGTGAAGATGGGGGCGCTGGCCTCCCATTCGCAACAAGCCGACGTGGCCGAGCGTGTGGCATTGCTGTGCCAAAGCGCCGAGCTGGTGTTTGGCGGCGGCGTTGATTTCAATCCCGTGGGGCAGGGCGTCGAAGGCGGCGCCTTCTTCCAGCCCACGCTGCTGCTGTGCCAAAAGCCGCTACAAACCGACAGCGTGCACGACGTGGAAGCCTTTGGCCCAGTCAGCACGCTCATGGCGTATGACGGCATTGACGAAGCCCTGCAACTGGCCGCACGCGGCCAAGGCAGCTTGGTCGGCACGCTGGTCACCAAAGACCCGCAAATCGCGGCCCGCGTGATTCCGGTGGCCGCCGCCTTGCACGGCCGCTTGCACATCCTCGACCGCGAATCGGCGGTCGAATCGACCGGCCACGGCTCGCCCCTGCCGCCGCTCAAACACGGTGGCCCCGGCCGCGCAGGCGGCGGTGAAGAGCTGGGTGGCATCCGCGCCGTCAAGCACCTGATGCAACGCACCGCGCTGCAAGGCTCGCCCACCATGATCGCCGCCGTCACGGGCGAATACATGCGCGGCGCCAAACTGATCGAGACCGAAGTCCACCCCTTCCGCCGCCATTTTGAAGACCTGCAAATTGGCGAGAGCTTGCTCACCCACCGCCGCACCGTGGGCGAGGCCGACATCGTGGCCTTTGGCGGCCTGTCGGGCGACTATTTCTACATGCACTTCGACGAAATCGCCGCCAAAGACTCGCCATTTGGCAAGCGCATCGCGCACGGTTACTTCGTGTTGTCTGCTGCGGCGGGTTTGTTTGTTTCGCCTGCGCCTGGCCCGGTGCTGGCCAACTACGGCCTCGACACCCTGCGCTTCGTCAAGCCCGTGGGCATTGGCGACACCATCCAGGCCCGACTGACGGCCAAGCGCAAGATCGACCGCAACAAAAAAGACGCCAACGGCGTGGGCCAAGGCGTGGTCGCTTGGGACGTGGAAGTGACCAACCAGCTGGGCGAGGTTGTGGCCAGCTACGACATCCTGACGCTGGTGGCCAAGAAGGGCTGAGGCGCATGCGGGGATAATCTCTCGCATGAGATCCCCCATTGCCGTTGTTGACGTTGACCGTTGTGAAACTTGGACCCGCTACAAAGCGGGTTTGTGCGACACCTGTGCGGCCAACTGCTGCACCATGCCGGTCGAGGTCAAGATGGCCGATTTGGTGCGGCTGGGCATGGTCGATCCATTTGAGGCCGAGCACGATGACCCCAAGCAGATCGCCAAGCGCCTGAGCAAAGCGGGCTTGATTGACCACTTTAATTTTAAAAACAGCATCTTCAGTTTGGCGCGGCGTGCCAGTGGTGACTGCCATTTGCTCGACGCCAAAACGCGTCGCTGTACCGTTTACGACAAGCGGCCCAACACATGCCGTTTGCACCCCCAGGTGGGGCCTCGCCCCAACCATTGCCCCTACGGTAACAAAGCCCAATCGCGTTGATGGCCTCTTTAATTGGCCTTTTGGCTTTGGCTCTAATGTCCTTGCGCAGTCTCTAGGCTCCCCTCGCTGGAGCGGCTGTTGAGCCTCCCTTCTACAGCAAAGCTAAAATGGGGCAAACTTCTTCAGGTAACAGACCCCATGGATCCACAACATTACATCTCCAAATGTCATGCTGAGCTTAAAAGCGCAGTGGCAGCCTTGGGGGGGGACTCTGCATCGCCTCGCCTCGAGAGCATGGCCGAATTGATCATTCAGTCGATGACGGGGCCATGGCGGTCATTCCACACGCCAGAACATATCTTCGAAGTCGGCGCCGGTGGAGCGCCCGTGGAAGTCGTAGCGGCCCTTTTCCATGACCTCGTGTATGCCCAAGTGGATTCCGGTATCCATGTGAACTTGGCACGCTATGTCGCGCCCTATGTCCGCGAGACTGACAAAGGTTTGGTGATCGATCCGATGGACGATGCACCCGCGCAAGACTTGGAGATGGTGATGACACTGTTTGGCTTTGCGAGAGGGCAAGTTTTGTCGCCCTTCGCGGGCCTCAATGAGTTCCTCAGTGCCTTATTGGCTGTTCGTGTCTTGGAAGGCGTTCTGTCTAAACCGGTGTGCGCACAGATTGCCGCATGCATTGAGGCGACAGTGCCATTTCGCGGTCCGCAGCCGGATGGCAAGAGCTGTTCACAACTCTTGCTTGAACGCTTGAAGCAGGCGAACCAAAACCATGCGTTGGGTCTGGACGATGCAGCCTGTTTGGACACCATCCTTATGGGTGTTCGGGTGGCCAACCGTGACATTGGCAATTTCGCCAGTGAACACCCCTCAGAGTTCTTGAACAACACTTGGAACTTGATCCCCGAGACCAACCATGATCTGGTCAGCACCAACACTTACACCGTCAAGGGCTACCGCATTTCTTTGCAAAAGATGGAAGGTTTCTTGGGTTTCTTGCAACCGGCCGCTGTGTTCAGACAGTTTGCTGATGAGCCCTCGACTGAAGAGCATCAGCGCCGACTGGATTTGACCTTGCGCAATCTGGAAGTGGCAAGGCTTTATTTGCGTCTCAAGTTGGTGTCCATCACTTTGCTTGAATCCTTGTCCCTGAGCTTGGGTGAAGAAGTTTCTTTGTCTTCTATCATGGGCAAATTGCCGGGCAAGATGGATTTCCCGATTCAATTTGAAAATTACCTCCCGCACATTGCCAACCCTTACCAAGCACGAGATCGCCAAGAGGAAATCGTCATGGATTTGCTGGAAACGGGGCGATCGGCCGAGTCCGTTCACGATACGCGCCACTCACCGGTGGCCAGTTATTTGGTGAAATCGTTGGGCATACCGGCCAGCATGCAATTGCTCGATCATGCGCGTGCCTACTATGCTGGAAAACTCAGTGGCGATGAGTTGCTGGCTCAAACAGATCCCCAGGTGGTTCAGGGCCTGCGCAAGGCCATGGTCGAAGTGTTTGAGCGACGAGCTGAGATGTTTCGCATGGTTTGAGATGGATGATGCCCTGGCTCAACAGCCGGGCAGTCAGGCCAAAGGCGCTTTGAACCTCAATAGGTTTTGAGCGCAAAAAAAGCCTCCTTGCTTTGCAGCAAGGAGGCTTTGGTTTTTGCAGACTGCTTGACTTACATCGTGTCGATGAAACTGCGCAGCTTGTCTGAGCGGCTGGGGTGTTTGAGCTTGCGCAGCGCCTTGGCTTCGATCTGGCGGATGCGTTCGCGGGTCACGTCAAACTGCTTGCCCACTTCTTCTAAAGTGTGGTCGGTGGACATCTCGATGCCGAAACGCATGCGCAGCACTTTGGCTTCGCGGGGCGTGAGACTGTCCAAGATGTCTTTGACCACATCACGCAGACCCGCTTGCAATGCCGCGTCGATGGGCGCAGTGTGCGTGCTGTCTTCGATGAAGTCACCCAAATGGCTGTCGTCGTCGTCACCGATCGGCGTTTCCATGGAGATTGGCTCTTTGGCGATCTTCATGATCTTGCGGATCTTGTCTTCCGGAATCTCCATCTTCTCGGCCAGGATGGAGGCATCGGGCTCAAAGCCGAATTCCTGCAAGTGCTGACGCGAGATGCGGTTCATCTTATTGATCGTCTCGATCATGTGCACCGGGATGCGGATCGTGCGGGCCTGGTCTGCAATGGAGCGGGTGATGGCCTGACGGATCCACCAAGTCGCGTAGGTCGAGAACTTGTAGCCACGGCGGTATTCGAACTTGTCCACCGCCTTCATCAAACCGATGTTGCCTTCTTGGATCAAGTCCAGGAACTGCAGGCCGCGGTTGGTGTACTTCTTGGCGATCGAGATCACCAGGCGCAAGTTGGCCTCGATCATCTCTTTCTTGGCATCGCGTGACGAGCGCTCACCTGCGTTCATGCGCTTGTTGATGTCTTTGAGTTCATCCAAGGGCACCACCACCTGCGATTGCAAGTCCATCAGCTTTTGCTGCAGGTCTTGCACAGGCGGGATGTTGCGGCCCATGACGGCACTCCAGCTCTTACCAGCAGCGGCTTGTTTTTCAATCCACTTGAGGTTGAGCAACTGCGACTCCACACGCTTGCCGTTCTTATCGCGGCCGCTGAAATCGGCAATGAAGTTGTCCTGTGGGTAACCGCACTTGTCCACGATGATGCGGCGCAACTCGCGTTCTTTTTTGCGCACATCGTCCACTTGGCCGCGCACCATGTCGCATAACTTCTCGATGGTCTTGGCCGTGAAACGGATGGTCATCAGCTCTTCGGACAGGGCGGACTGGACCTTGATGTAAGCAGGTGTGCCCCAGCCTTCTTTGTCGTACACCTTGTGCACTTTTTCAAAGTATTCGGTGATGCGGTCAAAGCGCTCCAATGCCTGATTTTTCAGCTCTTCGAGCTTCTTGGTCAGGGCTTTGGAGCCGCCTTTGCCATCGTCATCGTCGGCTTCGTCAAATTCGTCGAAATCTTCTTCGGCCACGTAGTCATCGGCTTCGTTCAGGTTGGCGAAACCGTCCACCACGGTGGAGATCACAACCTTGCCTTCGCGGATTTCGTTGGCCATGCGCAAGATTTCGGCGATGGTGGCAGGGGACGCGCTGATCGCGGCCATCATGTCCATCAAGCCGCCTTCGATGCGCTTGGCAATTTCGATTTCGCCTTCGCGGGTCAGCAGTTCCACGGTGCCCATTTCACGCATGTACATGCGGACGGGATCGGTGGTGCGGCCAAATTCGCTGTCCACGGTGGACAGGGCGGCTTCGGCGGCTTCTTCTGCTTCCTCTTCGGTCGAGCCGGTGGGCGCGTTATCGGTGATGATCAGGCTTTCGGCGTCGGGCGTTTGCTCGTACACCGCGACACCCAAGTCGTTCAGGGTGGCAATCACCACTTCCAGCGTTTCGGCATCGACCAGTTTGTCGGGCAAGTGGTCGCTGATTTCGCCGTTGGTGAGGTAGCCGCGTGTTTTGCCGAGCTTGATCAGTGCCTTCAAGCGGTCGCGGCGCTGTTTCATTTCGGCTTCGGTCAGGACGGTTTCGTCCAGGCCAAATTCCTTCATCAAGGCGCGTTCTTTGGCCTTGCTGATCTTCATGCGCAGGGGCTTGACCTTTTCGGTCGAATCCGAGCCTGCGTCTACGACAGGTTCGCCTTCCAGATCGGCTTCTATTTCAAGTTCATCTTCGAGGCTCGGCTCGGCGATGCTGCCTTTTTTCTTCGGGCCACGCTTGGCACCGGTCACGACTTTTTTGGCAGCGGGCTTTTTGTCTTCAGCGGGTGCTGACGTCTTGGCTGCTTTGACAGGTTTTTTGACTTCTATCTCGACCACAGCTTCTTTGGCTTTGGGGGTGGTTTTCTTGTCGGTTACTTCAGATTTCTTAGCGGGCACAGATGCGGCTTTCTTCACAGGCTTGACAGGAGAGGCCGGACTTTTCGTTGCGTTGACTTGGCTTGTGACTGCTTTTGCTGCTGGCTTGGCGGTAGCTTTCGATGCCGTTTTGGCTGCAGCTGGCGCTGCAAGCTTGGCAGGCGCTTTGGCCTTGCTCACCACAGGGGCGGGCTTTTTGGCTGGTACTTTGGCAGTCACAGGGCTGCTGGCCTTGGGCTTGGCGACGGGCGCGGGGGCTTTTTTGGCAACAGCGGTCTTGGCAACGGGTTTGGCTTTGGCAGCGGCCTGGGCAGGCTTCTTCGACTTTTGAGCAGGCATGAGCACCTCGGAACATCAAAACAGACAAGGAAACGGACACAGTCAGCGCCAAATACATCCCGGCGCGGGCGTGGGTAAAGACACAGATCAACACCCTACATGGGCGTCAAATCTGCAATGGCAAGATGGAGGGCGAACATTTGGAATGCAGTCCTTGCGGAACGGTGACCTGCCCACATGGGGGTATTGCGCTGATGGCGGTGGTCTAGCCGGAGGTGCTGCTGTCGCTCTTGCCGAAAAAACAGGATTATACCGAAGTGCGGCGCTGATTAACTTTGATGCGTGGGCCGAATGGCTGTTTTTGGGCGAAACGCCTTGCAGACCTCGTCACGGGTTTCCATATAGGGCCCGCCAATCAAATCGACGCAATAAGGTACTGCTGCAAAAATGCCGTGCACCACGGCTTTGCCATCGGCGTCTTTCAGGCCTTCGAGTGTTTCGGCAATCGACTTGGGCTGCCCGGGCAAGTTGATGATCAGGCTCTGGCCCCGAATGACGGCGACTTGGCGCGACAAAATCGCCGTCGGTACAAATTTCAGGCTGATCTGGCGCATTTGCTCACCAAAGCCGGGCATTTCCTTGTCGGCCACAGCCAGCGTGGCTTCGGGGGACACGTCGCGCAGGGCAGGGCCCGTGCCGCCGGTGGTCAGCACCAGGCTGCAACCGGCATCGACCAGCTCGATCAAGGTGGCGCTGATGCGGTCTTTTTCATCGGGAATCAGGCGCGGCTCGAAAGTGATGGGGTTGTGCAGGGCACGGGTCAACCAGTCTTGCAGCGCGGGCAAGCCTTTGTCTTCGTAAACGCCCGTGCTGGCCCGGTCACTGATGGACACGATGCCGATCTTGACCGGGTCAAACTGGGTTTCACTCATCATCAGCTTCCTCGTCAGGGGTGTTGTCACTCTCGCCGCCCGTGAGCACGCTGCGAACCAATTTAAACAGTTCACGGTAAGCGCGGCCTTGGCGCGGGGCCAAGCCTTGCGAGACGGCGGCATTGGTCACAGGCACAGCGTCTTTTCGGGCCTGACGAACCAAGGCGCGCAGCTGTTGGATGTCGGTTTGTGGATAGTGCGAAATCCATTCGTTCACGGCCGCATCGTCGGCGATCAGGCGGTCTCGCCACGCTTCCGCCAAGTGCAGGGCTTGGGTGTCTTTGGCGCTGCCCAGGCGCTGGATGTCGAGGGCTTCGCGCACAGCTTGTAGGGTCTCGGGGCTGAGCAGGCGCATTTGCTTGCCGATGAACTGCATCTGGCGGCGCTTGCCTTCAAAGTTGGTGATGCGCTTGGCTTCGGCCAGGCCATCGACCAGTTTGTCGGGCAGGGACAGACCCTCCATCAGGTCGCGTCGGAGGGTCAGCAAATCTGTGCCCAGTTCTTGCAGTTCGGTGCTTTCTCGCTTGAGTTCGGTGCGGCTGGGGCCATCGAAGCCACCTTTGAGCTCGCGCTTGTACTCCAAGTCAAGCTCGCTGCCTTCGGCAACAAACTGACCGCGGACGAAATAGCCTTTTTTGGGTTTACGGGACATGACTGGGGGAACTCGTTTTCAGATGCAGCGCTGGGGCTAGGTGGCAAGTATCATAGCGGCCACTGCGGGCCCAGCGCCCGCCATTTTTTTTGAGAACACTTCCGTGAAAAGTTCCGTGAAAAAAAACACCCCTGCCACCGCCTCCCATGCGCATGCCCACGACGGCTTCAGCTACTCGCGTGACCATTTTGAAGAGCTGGTCGACATTGCATTGCACCACGCCAAAAAACTGGGCGCTACCAACGCCGGGGCCGAAGCGTCTGAAGGTTGCGGCCTGTCGGTCAGCGTGCGCAAGGGCGAGTTGGAAAACGTCGAGCGCAACCGCGACAAGTCGCTGGGTGTGACCGTCTACGTGGACCACCGCCGTGGCAACGCAAGCACCTCCGACTTTTCCAAGGCAGCGATCGAGCGCACGGTGCAAGCCGCCTACGACATCGCCCGCTTCACCGCCGAAGACCCGACAGCCGGGCTGCCCGACGAGGCCGACATTGAAACGAACCACCGCGATCTGGATTTGTTCCACCCCTGGGCCATCAACAGCGAAGAAGCCGCCCGTATTGCATTGCAGTGCGAAGCCGCCGCCCTGAAGACCAGCCGCCGCATCACCAACAGCGACGGCGCGGCCGTGTCCGCCCAGCAAAGCCATTTTTTCAGTGCCCACACCCACGGTTTTCGTGGTGGTTATGCCAGCTCGCGTCACAGCGTATCGGTGGCGCCCATTGCCAAGCTGCCCGGTCGCAACGCCGAAATGCAGCGTGATGCTTGGTACACCTCGATGCGCTCAGCCGATGAACTGGCCTCGGTTGAGGCGGTGGGGCGTTATGCCGCGGAGCGGGCGTTGTCGCGCTTGGGTGCGCGCAAGATTGCCACGACCGAGTGCCCTGTGTTGTTTGAATCGCCCGTTGCCGCAGGTTTGTTGGGTGGTTTTGTGCAAGCCGTCAGCGGCGGGGCGCTTTACCGCAAGAGCAGCTTCTTGCTGGACTCCTTGGGCAAAAAGGTATTTCCCAAGCACATCGACATCGAAGAGGACCCGTTTGTGCTGAGGGGCAAAGGCAGCTCGCCTTTTGACGACGAGGGCGTGCGCTCGGCACGTCGTCAGGTGGTCAAAGGTGGCCGTGTCGAAGGTTATTTTTTGAGCAGCTACTCGGCCCGCAAACTGGGCATGAAGACCACCGGCAATGCGGGCGGCTCTCATAACTTATCGCTGACTTCACGTCTAACGCAGTCCACCGACGACCTCGACGCCATGTTGCAAAAGCTGGGCACGGGCCTGTTTGTCATCGAGTTGATGGGCCAGGGCGTGAACTACGTGACGGGTGACTATTCACGCGGTGCCAGTGGTTTTTGGGTGGAGAACGGCCAGATCGCCTACCCGGTGCACGAGATCACCATCGCAGGCAACCTCAAAGACATGCTCATGGGCATCGAAGCTGTGGGCGCTGACACCTACAACATGGGGGCCAAATCGACGGGCTCCATTTTGGTCAATCGCATGAAACTGGCTGGCAGTTAAGGGGTGCTGCGCTGTGCAGGCTGAACTCTTGGCGGCTCTGGCCGCCTTGTCGTGGGCGGTGGGCAGTTTGTTTTCTGCCGCTGCTTCCAGCCGCATGGGCGCGTTCGCATTTACGCGCTGGCGCTTGTTTTTTGCGCTGACCCTGCTGTGGACGCTGGCGCTGTTCACCGGGCAGTGGCGCACGCTCGACAGCGCGAATGTGGCCCTGCTGGCCTTGTCCGGCTTCATTGGCATCTTCATCGGCGACACCGCGCTGTTTGCCTGCATGAACCGGCTGGGGCCGCGCCGCAGTGGTGTGGTGTTTGCCACACACTCGATTTTTTCCACCTTGCTGGCTTGGTTGTTCCTGGGCGAAACCCTCTGGGGCTGGACCTTGGTGGGGGGTGGTTTGCTGGTCTCGGGTGTGATGGTGGCCATTGTGTGGGGCCGACGCGAGAGTGAAACACATGCTTGGGAAAACACGCGTGGCTCTTTGATGACGGGTGTTTTACTGGGCCTGCTGGCGGCGGTGTGCCAGTCGGTGGCCACCTTGATGATCAAGCCCTTGATGGCCTCGGGGGTGGATGCGGTGGCTGCATCTGCGGTGCGCACCAGCGCCAGCTTTATGGCGCATCTGGCGCTGCTCTGGGCTGGGGCGAAGGTGGCCCAAGTGCAAAACCCCTTGAATGCCAAAACCCTGTTCAACACCTGGGCCAGTGCGGCCGTGGCCATGGCGCTGGGCATGACCTTGATCTTGCAGGCGCTGCACACCGGGCAGGCGAATCTGGTGGGTATTTTCTCGTCGCTCACCCCGATCTTGTTGCTGCCACTTTTGTGGGCCGTGTACCGCCGCCGCCCGGCCTGGGGGGCATGGGGCGGGGCGGTGATGGCGGTGGCCGGGGCTGCGCTGATTTTGCAGGCCTAACCCCTGGAGGCATCAGCCCGCCAGGGCCGCCTTGACGGCTGCCGACACCTGACCCATGTCGGCCTTGCCAGACAGTTGGGCTTTGACGGCGCCCATGACTTTGCCCATGTCGCCTGGGCCTTTGGCGCCCAGCTCGGCCACGATGGCTTGCACGGCGGCTGTGACTTCCTCGGCCGACATGCGTGCGGGCAGGTACGCCAAGAGCACGGCCATTTCGGCCTTTTCCTTGTCGGCCAAGTCCTGGCGTGCTGCTTGTTCAAAAGCAGCGATCGAGTCTTTCCGCTGTTTGATCAACTTGTCGACGATGGCCACGACGGCCACATCGTCGAGCTCAATGCGCTCGTCCACTTCTTTTTGCTTCATGGCCGACAGCAACAAACGGATGGTGCCCAGACGTTCGGCGTCTTTGGCCCGCATGGCGGTTTTCATGTCTTCGGTGATCTGTTCTTTCAGGCTCATGAGAGGCTCCCGGGATGAATGTGGATGGGTACAAATGACAAAGCCCGCCTGAGCGTCCTCTAGCGGGCTTGTTTGCAGACCTGGATCAGGTCAAGCAAAAAGGAAGATCAATACATCTTCTTGGGCAACTGCATGCTGCGCACACGCTTGTAGTGGCGCTTCACGGCGGCTGATTTTTTGCGCTTGCGCTCGGTCGTTGGCTTTTCGTAGAACTCGCGGGCACGCAGGTCTGTCAGCAGGCCGAGTTTCTCGATGGTGCGCTTGAAGCGACGCAGGGCAACGTCAAACGGCTCGTTTTCTTTCACGCGGATGGTGGTCATTGAATCAAATTTTCCAAAAATGTGCCGGCTGCGGAAGCAAGGGAGATCGGGCCCTTGAAACCCAGTTTCGGCGGTTCCCCGTCACGAACTAGTATTTGGCAGACGGGGGATTTGCCAGCAAAGCCTGAGATTATAGCGCCTGCAGAAATGGTGCGGGGCGACTTTGTGCGTTCTCCATGCAACTTGGGCCAAATGTTCCAACGGGTCGGTTGACGGTCTATGTACCTTCAGCACTGGCAGCGGGGCGAATACCTAAAATGCAACACAAATGAAGCCATTTTTAACCCATTCGCCCAGCCACCTGACCCGAATACACCCCTTGGCCGCTCTTGTTTTGGCTTTGATGAGCCCTTGGTGCTGGGGGCAGTCAGCGTTGGTCGTGCCATCACCAGCCCCCTCGGTGGTGGTGGTTCTTGCTGGGGGTGGTGCCAAGGGCTTTGCGCACTTGGCCGTCCTGCGGCAGCTGGAGCGGGATGGCATTCCCATCGCCCGCATTGTGGGCACCAGCATGGGGGCTGTCGTGGGGGGCTTGTATGCCAGCGGCATGAGTACCGACGAGATCGAACGCATGGTGGGGGGGCTTGACCCATCCACAGTGGCGCTGGACCAACTCAATCGGCTGGAGTTGCCCTCGCGCACCCGGGCCTACCAACAGAAATACCCGGTTGAGTTGGAGTTCGGCATCAAGGATGGCGGCGTCAGCTTTGCGCGGGGCGTGAGCGATGGCCAGCGGTTTCTGGCGCTTCTGCAAGCCTTGACGGCACATGTGCCACCGAATGTCCACTTCAATAATTTGAAAATCCCGTTTCGTGCCGTGGCCACGCGCTACCGCGATGGCGAGATGAAGGTGTTTGATCAAGGTGCTTTGCACCTGGCCATCCGTGCCAGCATGGCGGCCCCCGCAGTTTTTGCCCCGGTGGAAGTCGATGGCGAGACGTATGTCGATGGTGGCTTGGTCGCCAATTTGCCAATTGAAGTGGCGCTGCTCGAGGGGGCCGATGTGATCGTGGCCTCGTTTTTGGGTGCTGGGGCCGGCGAGGATAAAACAGAAGAGGCCAGCCACGCGCTGGTGGTGGCCAACCGGATGCTGGACATCCTGATTCGTCAAAACGAGAAACGGAACCTGGCCCTGTTGCGCCCCGGTGATGTGCTGGTTCAGCCCGTGGTGCAGGACATCGGCTTTGCCGATTTCAACCGTGCCACCGAAATCGTTCAGCGTGGCCAGCAGGCGGTTGGTTTGGTGCAAGACCGACTGGCGGCGTTGAGTGCTGCAAATGCAGCGCAGCCCTTGCCGGCCACCACCACGCGCCTGTCGTTTGACCAGCGGGAAAAACGCATCGTGGCCATCGAAGCGCAAGGCCACAAGGATGTGTCGGAAAGCTATATCCAAGCCATGCTCGCGCCCCTGTTGGGTCAGGAGTTTTCTGCCCAGCAGGCCGAGCGTTACATGGATGAGCTGTACACCAGCGGTTATTTCGATTTGGTCAGTTACACCCTGGAGCAGCAGCGGGGCGAGCGCTACAAACTGATCGTCAAGGTTCGTGAAAAACCGTACAGCCCCCATTTTTTCAAGAGCACGTTGGGCTTTTCTGCCGAAGTCGACGGCATCACGCAATTCACGGCGGGCTTTGGTTACAGGCGGCCTTGGTTGACCCCTTCGGGTCTGGAGTTCTCTCTGGATGCCCGCTTGGGCACGCAGTCTGAATTGGCCGCTCGTCTGTACCAACCCTTGTCGCGAGGCTGGAGTGTCGAAGCCGGTGCCTCTTGGGACCGCAACTACTTGCCTTTGTACCGAAGTGCCATTTTCAGGGAAGAGGAGGGCACCCAGAAGTTGGCCTATTTCAACCAGACTGTGCAGAGCGTGGATGCGCAATTGGTCTATGACTTTGAGCGCAAGGCGAACATCAAGTTGGGCATCACATCCAGTGCCATTCGCAGAACCTTTGACACCACGACCGATTTGACGGACAGCCAGTCGTCCAGCACCGACTTGGTGAAATACAAAGGCATCAAGACACAGTTTCAGATCGACCAGCTCGACTCCCTGAGCTTTCCGACGCGGGGCTACTTTCTGGGGGCCAGTCTGGAACAAGGGATCTCGGGCTCCCGCTACAGCGGTGGTCGCTTGACCGCCAAATGGGCCCATTCGGTGGGGCCGCATATTGTCAATTTGGGGCTGAATCTGGCACAAGACCGCGTCACGCTCGACTGTGACAACTGCCGCTCACCCAGTCAGTTGATTTTGGGTGGTTTTCAAAACATGGGGGCTTACCGCATGGGGCAATTGGCCGGTGACCAACTGGCGCACTTGCAAACCACCTACATGTACCGTTTGACCGATGGCGGTCTGTTCAAGCAAAAAACCTATGTCGGCACGGTGCTGGAGGCCGGCGACGCTTGGTACAAAACGGATGCGATGCGTTGGCGCTACAGCGGCACGGTCTTTGTTGCGGTGGACAGCAAAATCGGTGACATCTACTTCGGGGCTGCCAGAGGCTCTGGCAGTTCCTACAACCTGTTTTTGCAGTTAGGGCGGAGGTTCAATTACTGACTGCTGTCGGCAACGCCTGGGCGCAGGCATGGCCACTGGCCCACGCCCATTGGAAGTTGTAGCCGCCCAGCCAGCCGGTCACGTCAACCACTTCACCGATGAAGTACAAGCCCGGCTGTTTGGACTCCATGGTCTGCGAAGACAGGTCACGCGTGTCGACCCCGCCCAGCGTCACTTCGGCTTTTTTGTAGCCTTCGCTGCCTGTCGGCGTGAGCGTCCAGCTGGACAGCGCCTCGGCCAGCTTGTTCAAGGCTTTGTCGGGCACTTCGGCGCAGGTGCGTTGCAAAGCCGTATCTTGGCTGACCCAGGCCTCGGCCAGACGGCCGGGCACCAACGCCGACAGCTCGTTGCCCAGCAGTTTTTTGGAGCGCAGCTTGGCTTCCTGCAAACGCTCGGGCAGGTTCACTTCGGGAGCCAGATTCAAACGGATGGGGCTGCCCTCTTGCCAATAGCTTGAAATTTGCAGCACGCCCGGCCCTGACAATCCCCGGTGGGTGAACAGCAAGTCTTCGTCAAACTGCATGCGGGCTTTTTTCTCGCCCGTGCTGATGCCGACGGGCAAGGCCAGGCCCGCCAGCTCGGCATAAGGTGCCCAGGCGGCGCCGTCAAACGTCAAAGGCACCAGGCCCGGTCGGCGCTCGACCAAGCGCAGTCCAAATTGCGTGGCCACCTCATAACCCCAGCCCGTGGCCCCGATTTTGGGAATAGACAAGCCGCCGGTGGCCACTACCAATGAGCGTGTTTGCAGCGGTCCTTGTGCCGTGTCCAGTTCATAGCGGCCATCGGCCAGGTGGCGAACCGCTTGCACGCCACAGCTGCTGCGCAGCGTCACGCCACCTGCATGGCACTCGGCCAACAGCATCCGGATGATGTCTTCGGCCGAGTGGTCGCAAAACAACTGGCCTTTGTGCTTTTCGTGAAAGGCAATGCCGTGTTTTTGCACCAAGTCAATGAAGTCTTGCGGTGTGTAACGCGACAGGGCAGAGCGGCAAAAGTGGGGGTTTTGGCCGATGAAGTGTTTTTGCGGTGCCGATGCATCCAGCAAGCGGTTGGTGAAGTTGCAACGTCCCCCGCCCGAAATGCGGATCTTTTCTGCCAGCTTGTCGCGGTGGTCCAGCACCAGCACTTTCAGACCGCGTTGGCCTGCGACACCGGCACAAAACAAGCCGGCAGCCCCGGCACCCACAATCACAACGTCCCATGTATTCATACTGGGGAGTTTAGTGGGTTGGGCCTTGGGGTCAGGTGGGTGGGTCAAGCTTGTCTTTGTGCAGCGTCCAAGTCCTGAGGTTGCCATGCCCGTGCACCTTGCACCACATCGCCCACCACGATGATGCTGGGGCTGTGCAAGTCTTCGTTTTGCACGGTGGCCACCAACCCCTCCAGGGTGGTCAGGGCTTGGCGCTGTGTGGGCAAGCTGGCGTTTTGCACCACGGCCACGGGCGTGTGGGCAGGCAGACCGCTGAGCAAGCCTTGGCAAATGTGTGCCAGACTGCTCACACCCATGTAGATCACCAGCGTCAGCTTGGCTTGGTGGGCGGTGTGGGCCAGCTGCACCCAGTCGGTGCCCGTGTCACCGGGTTTGGCGTGGCCCGTCACAAACACCACGCCGTGCGCGTGCTCGCGGTGCGTCAGCGGCGCGCCCAGGCTGCTCATGCCCGCCAGGCCCGAGGTGATGCCGTTGACCACCTCCACCTCAATGCCTGCGGCGCGCAGGTGTTCAACCTCTTCACCACCCCGACCAAAGATAAACGGGTCGCCCCCTTTGAGCCGCACCACATGCTCACCTTCTTGCACGGCCGTGATCATCAGCTTGTCGATGAAGGCCTGTGGCGTGCTTTTGCAGCCACCGCGTTTGCCCACGTGCACGATGCGGGCGGTGGGCGAGGCATGGGCCAGCACCGCGTCGTTGACCAAATCGTCCACCAGCAGCACGGTGGCGCTGGCAATCGCGCGGACGGCTTTGAGCGTGAGCAACTCCGGGTCGCCCGGGCCTGCGCCCACCAACGTGCAGCGGCCTGATGTGTGCGTGCTCATGGCTTCACCTCGTGCAGGATGTGCTGCACTTGCAGCGCCAGTGGGGCGGGCACGGGCAATTCACCGCGCAATACCCGCTGGATGTATGCCGCCGTGGCCGCCGCATCGGTTCCGGGCAGGTCGGGCACTTGGGCCAATGGGCCTTCTTGCTGCGCTTGCACGCGCTGGGTTTGGCCGCTTTTGAAAACGTCCATCGCCGGGGTGCGCCGGGCGTCGGCCACGGGCTCGCCCTCGGTGCCGCGCAGCAGCAGGGCGTGTTGCCCGGTCAGCGCAAATGTGGCCGACATGGACTGCAAATATTCTGGGTGCGTGTAGCTGCCCACCACCAAGGCGGGGCTATCGCAGGGGTTCATGAGTTTGACGAGGCTGTGCCCGGGGTTGCGCAAGCCCACCACCCGGCGCACGGCCAGCAGTTTTTCCAGGCCAGCGTTCAGCGCACCCGTGGGCACCAACACCACTTCTTTGGTTGTTACTTGGGCAGATGCGCTGCATGCCGTCACACCCAGCCCGGCCAGCACCGCTTGGCTGCTCACCCGCTTGTCTTCGGTGGCCGTGCCGTGCACCACCACCGCCACACCCTCGCGGGCCAGCAGCAGGGCCAGCAAAGGCGTGAGCACAGGCAGCTTGCGTGCACCGTTGTAACTGGGCAGCACCACGGTGGGGGCGTGATGGGTTTGGACCTTGTTCAGGCGTGCGTGGGTCGCGTCCAAAAAGCCCGCCATCTCTTCGGGCGTCTCGCCTTTGATGCGCATGGCCAGGCAAAACGCACCCAGTTCCAAGTCGCTCACTTGCTGGTCGAGGATCTGGCCCATCAAGTCCGCCGCCTGCTCACGGCCCAGCGCTCGTGCGCCGTCTTTGCCGCGCCCGATGTCTTTGATGTAATGGCCGATTCCCATGCCTGCAATTGTGCGGGAATCGATCTAACTGATGGTTATATGGGTATGGCGTTCAGGCCGGAGCCATGCCGTGCTGCCGTTTGAGCGCGTCGCAAGTGGGGGATTGCCAAAATGCCAGCAGCGCATGCATGGCGTCCGTCTGGCTGCAGGTCGCGGCCACCGAGCCTGAGAACGTGGTGATGATTTCCACTCCGGGTGGCAGGCCGCCGACGATGGTGATGCCCGCCACGCCCAGCATCTCGCTCAACTGCTGAAAGCCCAGTGCCACCTCGCCCTGGGCCACCAGCGAGCCCACGGGCACGCCGGGCTTGGCTTGCACGATGCGCGGCAAGAGGGTGTCGGCAATGCCCCAGGCCTCGAACTGTTTGGCCAGTTGCACGCCGCTCGGGCCGGTGGAATAGCCCAGCGTGGGCGAGGCCAGGATGGCGGCCTTGAGTGCGGCCTCGGTCGAAATGTCGGGCACGGGTTGGCCCGCAGGCACGGCCACCGCCACGCCCGAGCGCACCAGATCGGCGCGGCTGCCCGCCAGCACATGGCCGCTGGCTGCCAGTTTGTCGATGGCGTCGCTGGCCAGCACCACGCCGTCAAAGGCTTCGCCCGCCTGCACGCGCTTGGCGGCATCGACGCCGCCGACCGACTCCACTTGGATGTCTACACCCGGGGCTTGCGCCTTGTACAGCGCCACCAGATCGGCCAGCAGCGGCTTGGTGGCCATGGAAGAAATCAGTCGGAGAGTGGTCATGGTGCGGGTATTGAATGAGGGACTGTTGTGGGAGCAACGAGGGCGTCGTGCCCACAAAGGATTATGGCCAAGGGCAGGGCGAGCGACCATGCCCCGCTTAAACTACCTGTTATGCGAATTTTGGGTATCGAATCATCCTGCGACGAGACGGGCGTGGCCTTGGTAGAGACCACGGGTGAGGCTTTGCCGCGCCTTTTGTCGCATGCGCTTTACAGCCAGATCGAGATGCACCAAGCCTACGGCGGCGTGGTGCCCGAACTGGCCAGCCGCGACCACATACGCCGGGTGTTGCCGCTCACGCGCCAGGTCATGAGCGAGGCTGGGGTCAGTTTGAGCGATGTCGATGTGGTGGCCTACACCCGCGGGCCGGGTCTGGCCGGGGCACTCTTGGTGGGCTCGGGCGTGGCCTGTGCACTGGCCGCGTCTTTGGGCAAGCCAGTCTTGGGCGTACACCACCTTGAGGGCCATTTGCTCTCGCCCTTCTTGAGCGCCGACCCCCCCGAATTTCCCTTCATCGCCTTGCTGGTGTCGGGTGGTCACACCCAGTTGATGCGTGTGGATGGCGTGGGTCGCTACGAGCTGCTGGGCGAGACGATCGACGACGCCGCTGGCGAGGCCTTTGACAAGTCGGCCAAGCTCATGGGCTTGCCTTATCCGGGTGGCCCGGGCCTATCGCGTCTGGCCGAGCAAGGCAATCCTGCAGCCTACAAGTTACCGCGCCCGCTGCTGCACAGCGGAGACTTTGATTTTTCTTTCGCGGGCCTCAAGACCGCCGTGCTCACCCAAAGCCAAAAAATTGGCCCTGCCGCCCACACCGAAGGCGCACCTGAGCGGGCCGACTTGGCCGCATCGACCCAGGCGGCCATTGTGGAAGTGCTGGTCAAAAAATCCATGAATGCCCTCAAGGCCAGTGGCATGAAACGTTTGGTGGTGGCCGGGGGCGTGGGGGCCAACCGCGAGCTGCGGGCCCAGCTCAATGCCTCCTGTGCCAAAGCCGGTGTGCGCGTGCATTACCCCGAGCTGCACCTGTGCACCGACAACGGCGCCATGATCGCCATGGCTGCCGCCATGCGTTTGCAATCCGGTGCACAAGTGGCCGAGGTGCGCTACAGCTTCGATGTCAAACCGCGCTGGCCTTTGCATGAACTGGTTTAAGCCGAGCCGTTAAACTGCGCGACTTTCGGCCCTAACCCGTGTCATCGCGGGTTCTATATTTAATATGCGTTTGTCCTTGATCTCTTCCTGTCCTGCGCTGGTTTTGCTGGCTGCGGCTTTTTGTTTGGCGCCCGCTGGGGCGCAATCGCCAGCCCCCATCAAGCTGGCGCTGATCGAAGGCCTGAGTGGCCCCTTTGGCAACACGGGTGAGGCGGTGGTGCGCAACATCGCTTGGGCGGTGGAGCGCGTCAATGCACGCGGCGGCGTCAAGACTGCGCAGGGCACGCGCCCCATGGTGCTGGAGCGCTACGACAGCAAGGGGCAAAGTGAAGAGGCTTTGTCTGCCCTCAAATCGGCCATCGACGACGGGGCACAAGTGGTGCTGCAAGGCAACTCCTCGGCCAACGCCGCTGCCCTGATCGATGCCATCAACAAACACAACGAGCGCGAGCCGAGCAAGCGCGTGCTGTTTTTGAACTACTCGGCGGTGGACCCGGCGCTGACGAACGAGAAGTGCAGTTTTTGGCACTTCCGCTTTGACGCACACGCCGATATGCGCATGACCGCCTTGATGACGGTCTTGCGCGAAGATAAAAAAATCAAGTCGGTTTACCTGATCGGGCAGGACTACAGCTTTGGCCAAGCCGTGCTGCGCGAAGCCAAACGCCAGCTGGCTGACCAACGCCCTGATGTGAAAGTGGTCGGCGATGAGCTGCACCCCATGGGCCGAGTGAAAGACTTTTTGCCTTATGCCGCCAAGATCAAGGCCAGCGGGGCTCAAGCGGTCATCACCGGCAACTGGGGCAATGACCTCACGCTCTTGGTCAAGTCGACCCGTGAGGCAGGCTACGAAGGCAAGTTCTACACCTTTTATGGCAACGCATTGGGTGCGCCTGCGGCCTTAGGTGATGCCGGAGTGGACCGCGTGATGGCGGTGGCCGACTGGCTGCCCAATGTGCCGGGCAAGGCCAGCGAGGCGTTTTACCAATCGTTCCGCCAACGTTTCAGCAAACCTTCTGAGGACTATGTGCATGTGCGCATGCAGCTGATGGTCGAGGCCCTGGCCCAAGCGGTGGAAAAAGCGGGCAGTACCGAGCCCGTGGCTGTGGCCCTGGCGCTTGAAAAAGCCCGCGTCAGCATGGCCGGGCAAACCGGTTTCATGCGCGCTGAGGACCACCAATTTCAGCAGCCTTTGGTGGTGGGCGTGATGCAGCGCCAAGGAACACCCGGCGTGCCGTTTGATGTCGAAGGCTCGGGTTACGGCTTCAAGGTGGTGCGGCAGATCAAGGCCGAGCAAGCCCGTTTGCCCAGCAGCTGCAAGATGGTGCGCCCAGAATACTGATGGCATGACGGATTCGAGCCTCGCAGGGCAGGGGCTCTACCTATGCTTTTCGAGGGGCCGTGCAACTGAGCTTCAAGTGCCTCAAACAATCCTTCGGCCCTAAGCCGAATGCGCCCAAATTGGCAAAATGAAATCCATTCCACTGCTTTTTAAATTCTATGGATTGCAACTACCGTTGGCATTTGAATTTGAAGTAAATCCCTCACGACCAAGTTTGCCGAATGATGGGGTCAGGGTGGTGTCTCAGAGCATGTGAATGGGCATCAAGGTTTGGCTGAGCATGGCCAAAGGCCTGGCGCTGATGATGTGGGTTTGCATCTTCAAGCGCCCCAGCAAAGGATCTCGGATACGCAAGGATTCAATGATTTCCCAATGTTGCATATTAGATCGACGTATGCGCACCTCTCCGGGCCAAGTGTGTTGCTTCATGGTCACCAAAGGCAACTCGATCAAAGAGCGAGCCAGGGACTGAAGTCGTGGCGAACCACTCGCTTGCAACAGGATGTCATGAAAGCGCGTATTGCATGTCTGGAAGTGGGTGTACCGATCTACCTCCGACAGTTCAGCTTGCGCCAGTTGGAGGTCGATTTCGGTCGCGACTTCAGCCAGCGCGTCCCAATGGTGTTGCTGACCATGAATGGCAGCCAAGGAGGTGGCATGGCCTTCCAGAACGGCTCGAAGTTGAAAGATTTCATCCACCTCAGAGCTGCTCAATTGCGCCACAAAGGTGCCGCGGTTGGCCTCGGTGCGAATCAGCCCTTCTGCGCTCAGGCGTCTGAGGGCCTCACGAATGGAGGTTCGCGAGACGCCGACGCGATGCGCCAACTCTTCTTCTAACAGGCGTTCGCCGGGCTGAAAACTGCCACTGATGATCAGTTCACGGATGGTGTTGTGGGCAAGGCTGCTGGCGCGCGTCATGGTGTGTAAGAAGGGGTGATTTGGTTTAACTTGTATACATTGTCGAAGGTAAATTTATTTGAAGCGTCCTTTTGTGGGTTGCTTTTTGAAAGGAAATGATTTTTTCAGTCGTTTTGTAGGTGAATTCCCTGAATATTCGATTTTTTATAACAGAAGACAATTTACTTTGTGTACAGTTTATTCACTGTTACGTCTTTGGGAAAACGAATGCGCGCACATGTGTTGATTGCTGGTGGAGGGCCTGTCGGCCTCGTCAGTGCTTTGGTGCTCGGTCAGGCTGGCGTGTCGGTCACCTTGGTGGAGGCGTCTGCTGAGCTCAATCGGGACCTGCGAGCGTCCACTTTTCATCCCCCTACGCTGGACATGTTGGCCGGCTTCGGTCTTACCTCCAAATTGATTGATCAAGGCTTGGTGGCCCGTTACACCCAGCAGCGTGACCGCAAGGACGGCGTGATTGCAGAGTTTGATCTGGATCTGCTCAAGGGACACACCGATCACCCTTTTCGGCTGCAGTGCGAGCAATGGAAGCTGGCTGACCTGATCAAGCAGGAACTCGAGCGCTTGCCGCATGTCAAGTTGCTTTTTTCAACTCGCCTTGAATCGGTCGTGCAAACCGGCGACAAGGTCACGGCCATGGTCAACACCGAAGGGGAAAGCCATCCCATCGAAGCCGATTACATGATCGGTGCGGATGGTGCCTGGAGTCCAACGCGACGGACCCTGGGCATCGATTTCGAAGGTCTGACGTATCCGGAGCGCTTTTTGGTCATCTCCACCGACTTCGATTACGCCAGTCACTTGCCCCGGTTGTCTTACGTCAATTACTGCTCTGACCCGCAAGAGTGGTGCGTTTTGTTGCGTGTGCCCACACTTTGGCGCGTGCTCTTCCCCACCAAGGCACAAGAATCAGACGAGGAGGTCATGACTGACGAAGCGGTGCAGGCGCGCTTGCAAAGCTTGCTGCCGCAGCCTCAGCCTTACAACACCTTGCACCGTACGCTCTACAAAGTTCACCAACGTGTGGCCAAGACCTTCATTCAGGGCCGTATCTTTTTGGCCGGTGATGCCGCTCACATCAACAATCCCCTGGGGGGCATGGGCATGAACGGCGGTGTGCATGACGCGATGAATTTGACTCAAAAATTGCTCCTGGTCATTCAACAGGGGGCTAACATGGACGTGATGTCACGCTATGAGCGCCAGCGTCGCACCATTGCTATCGAGTACATCAACGCCAGCACGGCGCGCAACAAGCGGGAGATTGAAGAGCGCGATCCTGTCGTGCGCCAGCGGGTGCAAGATGAGTTGAGAGCTACCTGTGAAAACCCTGCCAAGGCGCTGGACTATCTTCGCAAGTCATCCATGATCGAAGCGCTGGAGCGCGCGGAGTCCATTGCATGATCAACAACCATCTGGTTTTCATCAAGCCCCTATGCAAAGTGACCAGAGGGTTGCGTTGACGATGGACAAACACGCTATTTACCGACATCAAGGTTTGGGCGGTACCAGTGGCATCGGGCGTCAGTGCGCGTTGATCCTGGTGGACTTTGTCAATGGATTTGTCGATGTCGATCAATTGGGGGGGCCGCACATTCAGGCTGCTGCAGACCAGACGGTGGCTTTGCTGGCTTATTTTCGGGCGCAGGGTCTGCCGATCGTTCATACCCGTGTCGTGTTTTCAAGCGATGGTGCGGATGTGAATATTTTTGCCCTTCGTGTACCGCCTTTGCAAAAACTCACAGAAGAGGCGAATGCCTCGCAGATCGTGCCTCAACTCGAGCCCTTGGGGGGTGAATGGGTGATTCGTAAGCAGTCTGCTTCCGCATTCTTTGAGACAGGCCTGGCGGGTTGGTTGTTGCAACGTGGGGTTGATACAGCGGTCATCACGGGTTGCACCACCAGCGGTTGCGTGCGTGCCAGTGTGGTCGATGCCATGCAGCACAACTTGCGCACCCTCGTGATTTCAGATTGTGTGGGTGATCGTGCTCTGGAGCCACATGCAGCGAACCTTTTTGACATGCAACAAAAATACGCCGACGTGATGACGCGCGATGAGTTCATCACACAACATCAAGCCGTCAAAGCTTGCATCTAATCCATGGACCATCTTGCATACCGTAAAAAACTGGGCACCTTGGGGCCCTCGACCAATACGATCGTTCAACCGGACTTTGATGACCTGAGACCGGTGGGTGTGACCAATCATTACAGCCGCATCGCGATTCCCAATGACCCAGTCACGGACGATGCCAGCTTCCTCAAGTTGGTCAACAGCATCAACCAAGCCACCATGGACGCTGTGGATGTCTTGCGCACTTGCGAAATGGATTACTTGGTGATGGGCATGTCTGCAGCCACCTTCTGGAACGGTCGTCAAGGTGCCGGGGAGTACCTGAAAATGATGCAGGACAGGGCTCAAGTGGGAGTCTCCTGCGGCTCCTTTGCGACCGAGTCCGCTTTGAACGTTTACAAGGCCAAGCGCATCGCTTTCATGTCTCCTTATTTTGAAGTGGCCAATGCTCAAGTGCGTCGTTTTTATGAAGACTGTGGCTTCACAGTGGTACGCGATTTGTGTTTGCAGCGTCCCAGTCCGGTGCAGATCGCACACACCACAGACGAGATGTGCCGCAAGGCGATCCTGCAGCTTGACGGAGACGACGTCGATGCGATCGTTCAGGTGGGCACCAATCTGTCCATGATTCGCCTGGCCGCGGCAGCTGAGTTGTTTTTGGGTAAGCCGGTCATTGCCATCAACACCGCCACCTATTGGCACGCTTTGCGAGCTCAGGGGGTGCAAGACAAAAAAGCTGGGTTTGGCTCCTTGATGGAGTTTCACTGACGGGCATGCGAAACGCTTTCGTCTATTTCTTTGTCAATCTCTTTGTTCCTTCATCACCGAAAGGATGGGTCTATGCGTCGTCGTGAATTACTCGTTTCTGCTGCCGGCCTGGGGCTGACTGGCATAGGCTTGCCCGCTCTGGCTCAAGGTCAGGCTTTTCCAACCAAAACAGTGCGCATTGTGGTGCCTGCTTTGGTGGGCAGTGCCGATGTGTTTGCCCGCGCCATGGCCCAGCGCTTGGCTCCGGCGCTGGGACAGTCGGTCATCGTCGAACAAAAGCCCGGGGCCGGCACCAACATCGGCAATGACTTTGTTGCCAAATCTGCCCCGGACGGTCATACCTTGCTGATCAATGGCCTGCCTTTGGTGACCAACCAGGCGCTTTACGCCTCACTGCCTTACAACACCATGCGTGACTTGGTGCCGGTGATCGAGGTGGCCGAGGTCACCAATGTCGTCACGGTGCATCCAGGTTTGGGCATCAACTCTCTGAGCGAGCTGGTCCAGCAGGCGCGCAATGACCCCAACAAGTTCAATCATGGCACACCCGGGGCCGGAAGCTCTGGCCACTTGGCTGCGGAATTGCTTGGTGTCAAGACAGGTGCCAAGTTCACACATGTGCCATACCAAGGCAACGCGCAAGCCACCAACGACCACTTGGGCGGTACTTTGCAAGTAGGTTTTGTCAATTTGCCCGTGGCGATGCAGTTCGTCAAAGCCGGACGTTTGAAAGCGCTGGCAGTGACCGGGTCGCGCCGTTCTGCCTTGCTGCCTGATGTGCCCACGGTGAACGAAGCATTGGGTTTGAACGACTACGAGTTGGTGGGCTGGTTCGGTATTTTGGCGCCAGCGAAAACGCCGCAAGAGGTCGTCTTACGCCTGAATGCCGAGATCAACAAGTTGATGCGCGAGCCGAGCTTTTTGGAGGTCATACGAGGTGCCGGCGGTGATCCTTTGGGGGGCACTCCTGCACAGTTTGAAGCCCGGATGCGCCGTGATGAAGCCCGACTGTCTGAGGTGATCCGGATCTCAGGCGCCAAAGCCAATTGATCTCAGGCATGGAGTCGGCGCGCAGCTGTGGCCTGCGCGCTGACCCGACATGCTCGCGTCAGGGCGCAATGGGCCAACTGACGTCAAGGTCCAAAGGGTAAATTGGGCGCCGCAGTTTTTTGAACTGCAACTCGCTGTAGTCCGAGGTGCAGGCCCCGGCCCCAGCGCACTCCACCGTGGCGCGGGCCAGGTGGCCCAGGCCAGCACGCCAGTGCACGCGGCTTTTGAGCACCACAAAATCTTTTTGTGTGGGGTCGATGCCCAGGCACAGCAGGGCATTCACGTCAAAGGGCTCGACGTGGCGCGAGATCAGCGCCACCTCCACATCGCCCGTGTCGATCACCACGGCTTGCCCCATGTTTTGCCGGGCACCCCGGCTCATGGGGCCTTTGTTGCGGTACTTGCCGTTCGAGATCAGCTTGACCAAGCCGCTCAACTCGATGGGCGCGCTGCGGTGCGGCATCAGCGGCATGGCCATCTTGCCGCCCACTTGCAATCGCACCTGTGCGCCGATGCCGGCCGCAATGGCTTCTTGCACCGCTTGCGGGTCAAAAATCGCAAACACCGCCACGTTGCGCAAGCCTTGGCGCAGCACCTCGGCCAAGACGGCGGTGGTGTCCATGGTGCCGCCCGAGGCCGCGTTGTCGTAGTGGTCGAGCAGCATGACCGGGAAGTCGGTCAAGGTTTGGGCGCGGGCCACCGAAGTGGCCAGGGGTTCCACCTCGTACACCCACTGGGCGCGGCTGTCCCAGGCCATTTGCATCAGCTCGTCGCGCAGGCGCTGCGCCAGTGTCGGGTCGTTGTCGGTCACCACCACCACCGACAGGCCTGCGTTTTTGATGTCGGCATGTGGAAAACCGGTGAACACACTGGCGCACAAAGCGCCTTCTTTTTCCATTTGTTGGGCGCGGGCCTGGATGGAGCGGTTGGGCTCATCCAACGAGCTTTGCCGCATGATGTGCGGGATCATGGGTAAGCGGCCCCAAGCGGTGGTGGGCTTGGCCTGGCCCTGGAGCAGCTTGAGCAAGGCAGTGCCTGCCCGCACGCCCGTGCCGTACATGTCCACATGCGGGTAGGTCTGGTAGCCCGCCACGGTTTGCGCCAACTCGACCATGTCGGCGTACACGTTGGCGTGCATGTCGTAGGCCACGCCAATCGGGGTTTTGGGGTCGATGGCGCGGATGCGGCGCAGTAACTCGCCTTCGCCGTCTTCGTGGCTTTCGCTCACCATGGCGCCGTGCAGGTCGAGCAAGATGCCGTGAAACCCACCGCGGGCCACGGCCTGCAGTATGGCTTCACTCATGGCCTCGTAGGCCGTGTCAAACACCAGTCCGCTGGGCGCGGCGTGTGCACCCAGCGCTAGCTCAAACTCAGCCCCCGCCTGCTCGGCCAGGTCAATGAAGGCCCCGGTGGCTGTGCCCGTGCCGCGAAAGGCGGCTATGGCGGCATCGCCTTGCGGCGGCGCTTCACCCGGGCCCAGCGCAAAGCGCTGCAAGTCGGTGGGCACAGGCGAGAAAGTGTTGGTCTCGTGCATCATCATCGCGATCAGCAAACGCATAGGGCCTCCAGTTCAACATCTGGCCATGATGGCCCCGATGGCTTGCCCGGCACAGTCACCGAGGTGCCAAGTTGAGAGGGGATCTGCGTTTGTCCGAATTGACACCCAGCCTTGCCGGATCAAGACTGAAGCCCCTTGACGGAGATTGCGAATGTTCCCTTGCATCAACACCCTGGGTGCCCCCTCGGCTTTTGGACGCGGCCAAATTTATGGCCGCGAGGCCCAGGACCGCATCCATCACAGCGTGGTCACCTACGCACGCTTGTTTGCCGCCTGCGGCATCGACTGGACCCAAGCTTGTGAGCGGGCCATGCGTTTTGAAAATGTCATTACCCAAGTCGATGCCGACTTGATGGCCGAGCTGCGTGGCATGGCCGAAGGCAGCGGCCAAAGCCTGGGCAGCCTGATGGCGCTGAACTGCCGCACCGAAATTTTGCCGTTCACGTTTTTAGCGGACGCCCCGCACCTGAAAGACGTCGCCCAAGCCGCCCTGGCCGCCAACCGCGCTGCAGGCCTGCCCGACTGGCTGGAGCAAGCCGCCTGGGACCAGGCTCTGCACGACGGCGAATGCACCGCCATGGGCGTGACCGCCGCCGCCAGCCGCACAGGCCAAGCGTGGCTTGCGCAGAACTGGGACTGGATGGGCCGCCAGCGCCAGGCGCTGGTGGTCTTGCACACCCAAGGCCCGAGCGGCCAGAGCATCACCACCCTGACCGAAGCGGGCATGCTGGCCAAGATCGGCATCAACCAATCGGGCTTTGCGCTGGGCCTGAACATCTTGCGCTCGGTGCGCGACGGCAGCCGCCTGGGCGTTCCGGTGCATGTGCTGCTGCGCCACCTGCTCGACTGCACCTCTGTGGCGCACGCACGCGAGCGTTTGCAGGCTTTGCAGTCGGATCTGGGGCTGGGTTTTGGCGCGGCCTCCAACGTGCCCTGTGCCGATGCCCAGGGCCAGGCTGCGTGTTTCGAGGTCTCGCCCGCAGGCTGGGCCGAGGTCACGCCCACCGATGGCGTGGTGGTGCACACCAACCATTTCGTGTGCGAATCGCTGCTGACCGAGCAAGCCCCCATGGGCCCCGGTTTGTCGAGCCAAAGCCGCCTCAGTACCGCCCATCAACACGCGTTGCAGACACCCATTGGACAAGCCGAGTTGGAGCACTTTTTGCGCGACGAGTCGGATGGCTTTTTGTCCATCTGCCGCAGCCCCGACCCGAGCGTGCCGCCCGAAAGCCGTGTCGAAAGCGTGGCCGGCATCGTCATGCACACGCAGCCGCCCGCCATGTGGGTAGCCAGTGATGTGCCCAGCCGAGTGGCCTTTGAGGCGATGCCTTTGGCCAAGGAGGCCGTTCCCGCCTGAGCAGGAGGTGACGCGGTCAGGCGCCCAGGTGCCGCACGACGTCTGACACCCGCATGCCCAGCTGCAAGCCCTGCGCCAGTGCCAAAGGGTTCAGGCCGTTGACCACGCCGTTGTCCAGCCCGTCTTGTGCCTCGCCAATGCGGGCCGAGGTGTGCGCATACAAAATGGCCAGCACACCCACGGCTTGCAACTCGTGCAGCGCCACGCGACCCGCATCGTCTTTACCGCCTCCCGCATCGTTGAAGGCCACCGCAAAAGGTTTGAGGGTCTGCGCCGTCACGAAATGCGAGGCCGACAAACCGCCGTGCGAGCCCGACACGATCACCGAACCTGCATGCGTGGCGTTGACCAGTGCAATTGAGTCCAGCAAAACCAGTGGGCGCTGTGTCATCGCGTTTCCTTGTCCACGTCTTGCGCAAAACTGGCGTTTTGCAGCGGGTCGCTCTCGGCCATCCAGCTGCTGTAGACGGTTTTGAAATCGGACACGATCTGCGGCAAAGGCATGTCATCAAAGGTACCGCGCTGGTTCACGTACTCCATGTGCCGGTTGCCCGCCTTGTCAAAGGGGTGGTAAATCGAATCGTTTCGACCATCAAACTCCAGCGGCAGCAAGTCGAATTTGTCACACAGCTCAATGTTGAAAGCGGGCGTGGCCTTGACCCATTGACCGTCCAGCCAGATGTCGGCGTAGCCGTGCCAGATGAACACATCGGTCTGCATGGTTTGGCGCAAGCGCTCGGTACTCAGGTGGTTGCGCACATCGGCGTAGCCCAGCCGGGCGTGCAGGCCTGCAGCGCGGCAAGCCGCGGCCATCAGCGCCGCTTTGGGCACACACCAGCCCGAGCCTTGGGCAATGACCGAGCTGGCCCGCATGCCTTGGGGCGACAAGTCGATGCGGTAAGGGTCGTAGCGAAATTGGTCGCGCACCGCCAGGTACAGCGCCACGGCGCGTTCGCGGTCGGTCGCGCCTTGCGCATGCTCGCGTGCCAATGCGATCACATCCGGGTGGTCGCTGTCGATGAGCGCGGTGGGGGCCAAGGTGGCGGGTGAGGGCAGGGTGTTCATGCATTTGACTGTAGCGTGTGCGCCAGCCTGGATGTGTCACGCTGGCTATATTGCTGCCTACACACCAGGATCTTGGAAAGGCTGTCATGTCCTCTGTTTTGCGTTTTGGCGCGGTGAGCGTGTATTTGGGTGAAAAGTCGGGCAAGTACCCCGACGGCAACCAGCTCATCGTGCAGGGGGCCGACACCCGGGTGGCTTTTGACACGCCCGAGGTGGCCAACCGCATCGGCCCCGAGCTGGACACGGTGGACCTGGTCATCTTGGGCCATGTGCACGAAGACCACATGGCCGGGCTGCACCGCCTGATGCACGCCCCGGTTCAGGTGCACGAGGCCGACCTGGCCGCTACCCAATCGTGGGACGGCATGTGCCAGCACTATGGCTATCCCCAGGACGTGCTGGATGCGATGTTGGCCATTGTGCAAAAAGATTTTCATTACCAGCCCCGGCCCGACGCCACCGGCTACAGCGACGGCGCGGTGTGGGACCTGGGCGGCGGCGTGCGCGTGCGGGCGCACCACCTGCCGGGCCACACCGCAGGCCACTGCGCCCTGGTGGTGGAGAGCGACGGTCTGGCCTTTATTGGCGACATCGACCTGAGCGGCTTTGGTCCGTACTACGGTGACGCCACCTCCAGCTTGAGCGATTTTCGTCAGACGTTGAAGAAGGTCGCCGAGCTGGACGCCCGCATCTGGGCCACCTCGCACCACAAAGCCGTCATCACCGACCGGGCGCAATTCATGGCCGACCTGGCCCGCTTTGCCAGCAAGATCGACGAGCGCAGCGCGCAGCTGCTGGGCTATTTGCAGACCCCGCACGGCCTGCAAGAATTGGTGGACCGCCGCTTGCTGTACCCGCAGGGCTACGACGTGCCCTTTGTGCCTTGCGCCGAGCGCAACACCATCGCCATGCACCTCGATGAACTGCTGGCGCAGGGGCAAATTGCCAGGCAAGGCGATGGCCGGTATGTGGCGGTTTGAATTGGCGCAGGGGGCAGACCCCAAAAAATGCCCCGGGCCGCAAAGACCGGGGCGTGAATCAACAAAATTATCAGGCAACTGCAGGAAGCATGACAAGCTCAGTATACTGTAAATATAAACAGTATTCGGTGGAAAAAGCCGCAGCCCGAGTTCAACCCTGATCATGTTCGCCCCTGATACCCCACAAGCCTTGCCCCCCGGACCTTGGTGGTTGCAAGCCTTGCCCGCCAGCATTGCCGCAGGCTTTCCGTCGCCCGCCGAAGACCACCAGGTCGAGCGCATCGACCTCATGCAGCAATTGGTCAAACACCCTCAGGCCACGTTTTACATTCGCGTGCGCGGCGAGAGCATGCGCGACGCGGGCATCCTGGACGGCTCGGTGGTGCTGGTGGACCGCGCCATCACCCCGGCCGACGGACAAATCGTGTTGGCTGTGATCGATGGTGACTTCACCTGCAAAACGCTTCGCCTGCAAGGCGAGGGCATCCGCTTGCAAGCGGCCCACCCTGACTACCCCGACATTGTTCCCAAAGATGGCCAAAGTGTGGAAATTTGGGGCGTGGTGGTCGCTACCATTCACCAGCACCAAACTTGACGCGATCTGCCTCCCACCCATTTGACATGGCCTCCATTTCTCCACGCCACCGTCGCGATGACTTTGACGCCAGCCGGATCTACGAATACCCGCAGCACTTGCGTGAAGCCATTGAAGACGCACCCACCGGAGCAGGTGTGTACACCTTCCATGGCGAAGAAGGGGACTTGCCGCTGTACATCGGAAAAAGCATCAACATCCGCGCACGCTTGCTCTCGCATTTGCGCACCGAAGACGAAGCCCGCATGCTGCGCCAGACCCAGCGCATCAGCCACATTCGCACGGCGGGTGAGATCGGCGCTTTGCTTTTAGAGGCCCAAATGATCAAGGCCCAGCACCCGCTCTTCAACCAGAAACTGCGCCGCAACAAACAACTGTGCAGCTTGCAAATGACGGGCGGTGTGCCCCAAGTGGTTTATTCCAAAGACATCGACTTTGCCACCCAGCCCGACCTGTATGGCCTGTACGCCAGCCGCCACGCCGCGCTCAATGCACTGCGGGCCGTGGCCGACCAGCACAAACTTTGTTACGGCCCCTTGGGTCTGGAAAAGTTGCCTCCTGGCAAAGCCTGCTTTCGGGCGGCCATTCGCCAATGTGCGGGTGTATGCCGTGGAGATGAAACCCCTGAGGCACATCGTGAGCGTTTGTTCAGCAGCCTGTTGGCGATGCGCGTGGAATGTTGGCCCTACCCGGGCGCAGTGGGCCTGATCGAACGCGACACCGAGTTCACGCAAACTCACGTGGTCAAGCACTGGTGCTATTTGGGCAGCGCATCCAGCGCTGAGGCGGCTCAGGAACTGAGCCAAACTGCCAGCCAAGCGGTCACCCATTTTGATGCCGACAGCTATAAGATTTTGTGCCGCCCGGTACTCACGCAGAGTGTCGAGATGGTGTTGTTGTGAACCAGACCATGAAAATTCACCTGCAAACGCCCCAAGAAATGCGTCCCCAAATCTGGAAAGAGTTGGGCCGCGCCAGCCAAGATCGGCACCACGAGTGGCGTACGCCCGTGTTGGCTTCGATCGATGCAGACGGCTGGCCTGATGCACGCACCGTGGTGCTGCGGCAGGTGGATGCGTTGGCCGGGCAGCTGACTTTTTATACCGACAGCCGCAGCCCCAAAGTGCCCCAGCTGCAGGCCCAAGCCCAAGCGATGTTGGTGTTTTGGAGTGCGCGTTTGGGCTGGCAACTGCGTGTGCGGGTGGTCTGTACGGTCATCACCGCTGGCCCAGAGGTTGAGACACTTTGGCAAGGGATCAAGCAGTCGGCCTCTGCGGGCGATTATTTGTCACTCTTGCCACCAGGTGCTGTGCTGCTGCAAGACAGCTCGACCCCCGAGGCAGAAACGGCCGATGGCCTTACGCCTGCGCACCATTTTGCTGTGCTGCATGCGCAGGTGCTTCAAATGGACTGGCTGGAGTTGTCGCGTGAAGGGCATCGCCGGGCGCAGCTGAGCGCCACCACTTGGGAATGGCTCACGCCCTGAGTGCTTTCAGCGCTGGTCGTCGCGCATGCCTTGTAGTTTTGCGCCATCGACTGCCAAACGCACACCCAAAGAGCCACTGCCTGCGCGCACCGGGAATTTGCGCAAACCGATGTCGAGCGCCTCGATCGTGGGGTAAGCCGCGCAGGCCTGCACGATGCGCGTCATCAGCCGCTCTTGGGTTTCATACAGCCCATCGGCCGCCAGTCGCTCGATCTCGACCACCAAAGGGTCGTAATCGAACACATGCGCCATGCCGTCTTGGGCGATCAGCACCAGATCGGGGTCGATCCACAGCGTCAAATCCAGCGCGTGGTACTCGGGCACGGTGTCGCCGGGCGCGTAGGTGCCGATGCGGGTGGCCAGGTGAAAGTCTTTCAGCTCAATGCGGCTGGCGGTCGAGGTGGGCAGGGTCATGGGTGTGGGAGTGCAAGTTTTGAGGGAGGTGGTTCTGGGGCTCAGCGCCTGCTTTTGAGCCGTTGGCTTTTGCGGCTTTTTTCAAAAAATGCGTTGGGCTTGGTTTGCACCCAGCGGATGAAGCGAGCCATCTCTTCGGGCTGCTTCAGAGCCTCTATCGTGGCGTAGGTTCGGGCCAATTCGGCCTCGGTGAACAGCGCATGGATTTGGCGGTGGCAAATGCGGTGCAGCACCACGGTGTGCGCGCCCCCATGTGACTTGGGCACCAAGTGGTGCGCATCTTGTTGGCTGGGCGGAATGGGGCGCTCACAAAGTGGGCACAGCACGTCGCCACTGCACGGTGCGGGCAAGGCTTCAAGCTGGGCTTGAATGAGCTTTTGGCGAATGCGCCCCGTCACGGCTGCAAGACTGTGTTGACCATGACCCAAGGCTACAACAGGTGGCCCGTGCCGCAGGCCCCACTGTGTGATTGATCCCGGTCGCTTTCAGGGCATCAAGTCAATCAAGATCTCATTGCGCCGGTTCCACGGCAGGGTGAAGGGGTCGTCGTAGCGGGCGATTTGGGCTGTGGGACTGAGCTTGAGTTGGCGAGCCTGCGCCCAAGCCCGCAGCCGCTCGGTTTGTTCTTGGATGCTCGCTTGCGTGGTGAAGCCGCTGAAACGCACTGCCACCGTCTCATGCTCCGGCACAGGGCGCAGCTGAATTTGCGGGTTGAGCGGCTGGGGCAGGGTCTGCACGCTTTCGGCGGACGGCATCACAAAGTGCACGCGCCAACCTTGGTCTTCAGGCACCACGGTGACGGGTGCAGTCATGGAAATTTTGCGCTGCGCCCCGAGGCCAGCTTGCAGGTTGTCGCCAAAGATATATGACGCAATGCGCCGAAAACCGCTGCGACTGGCGGCGTCAAAGTCGCCATTGATTTGGGTTTGTGCCACCGTGAAGGCGGCGTAGCGGCGCACTTCAAATGGTGGGTCTGAGACCAGCACGGTGTAACGCGGTTCTTCAACGGCCATGGCGGCTCCACAAAAAAGGAACAAGACGGGTAATAAACGGGGCGTCAGACGAGAAAAAAACCAGCGCATCATGAGACCAGTCGGTGTGGGGGTGGGGGTGAGTGCATTGGAGCAAATCCATCCTAGCAGCATCAGTCTCTTACCGCACGCAAGCCGCCTGCAAGCGAACAAATACAGCAAGCCTTGGGTTTGTTCGAACAGTAAGCCCCTTATACTGTTTATTTAAACAGTATTTTCTGGCAAATCCCATGCTCGCCCTCATTGACGGCAACAACTTCTACGTCTCTTGCGAACGAGTGTTTCAGCCCTGGCTGCAAGGTCGCCCCGTGGTGGTGCTGTCCAACAACGACGGCTGCGCCATTGCCCGCAGCGACGAAGCCAAAGCGCTGGGCATCAAGATGGGCGCACCTTACTTCAAGCTTCGCGAGCTCGAGCGTGATGCTGGCCTGATTGCGCTGTCGGCCAACTTCGCCCTGTATGGCGACATGAGCGACCGCATGATGAGCTTGGCCGCAGGCTTGGGCCACAAGCAAGAGGTTTACTCCATCGACGAAAGCTTTGTGGATCTGAGCGGCATCCCTGGTGACCTGGTGCGCCGCGCCCGCACCATCCGCAGGCGCATCCACCAATGGATCGGCATTCCGACCTGCATCGGTATCGGTCCCACCAAGACCCTCGCTAAATTGGCCAACGCCATTGCCAAAAGCGCTGAACGCAAACCTGGCAGCTACCCCGCGCACCACGCGCAAATCTGCCACCTGGGTGCTTGCAGCCCGCAAGAGCTGGCCGAGCTGCTGCAGGCCACCGAAGTGGGCGATGTGTGGGGCGTAGGTCCGCGCATCGCAGCGCAACTGCGGGCGCAGGGCATCACGACCGCGCAAGACCTGGCCGTGATGAGCCCAGCGGCTGCGCGGGCCATGCGCTCGGTCGTCCTTGAAAAAACGGTGCGCGAGCTGGGTGGCACACCCTGCATGGAGTTCGAAGACGAGCCGCCAGCCAAACAACAAATTGCCTGCACCCGCAGCTTTGGTCGCCCGGTCACCGAGCTGGCTGATTTGCAGCAGGCTGTGACCGAGTTCGCTTGCCGTGCCGCAGAAAAATTGCGCAAGCAAAAAGGCCATGCGGCGCAGGTGCTGGTGTTCATCCGCACCAGCCCGTTCCGGCAGCAAGACGCGCAGTACAGCCGCAGCGCCTGCCTGCCCTTACCCGTGCCCACCAGCGACAGTGCGCACATCACGCAGGCGGTGATGGCTTTGTTAGACAACATTTACCAGCCGGGTTTTTTGTATGCCAAAGCGGGTGTGATGCTGATGGGTTTGCAACCGGCCACGCGCCAACAGATGACGCTGGATTTGTCGCGCTACCCGGGCGATGCCCAGCCGGCCAACCGAACGCGGTTGATGCAGGCCATCGACCAGATCAACCAGCGCCATGGTCGGGGTAGCCTGAAATTGGCCAGTGCCGGCATGGGCCATACTGCACAAATTTGGCACATGAAGCAAGATTTCAAAACGCCGGCTTACACCACCGATTGGGCCCATTTGCTCTCGGTACAGATGGACGTTGGCGGTGCTTCCAAACAGTGGCCCTGAGCTTGGGGCGGTTATTGAAAATGCCCACAGGTGCCCACTGCTAGACTCGTGGCCTTGAAAAATTCCAAAGTAGACACACCGCACGACTTGCCCATCGATATTGTTTATCTGTGGGTGGACGGGAACGACTCGACTTGGCGAGCCAAGCGGCAGGCTGCCTTGCAAAAACTCCCCAGCGATTCCAGCGCCGCGATGGCCCGCTACAGCAACGTAGAGGGCCGCTTTCGTGACAACCACGAGTTGCGTTACAGCCTGCGTGCGCTGGAGAAGTTTTTCCCCGAGCACGGCCACGTCTACATCGTCACCGATGCGCAAGCTCCCGACTGGCTGCGACCTTCGGATCGATTGACCTTGGTGGATCACCGCGACCTGATGCCCGAGGCGTCATTGCCCACTTTTGATTCGGGGCACATCGAGTCTTGGATTCACCACATTCCTGGCTTGTCCGAGCGCTACTTCTATTTCAACGACGATGTGTTTTTTGGTGCTCCGGTGCAAGTGAGCGATTGGTTCAGTGATGCGGGATTCCATGTCACTTGGTCGGATGAGCCGTGGGTGACCGACGAAGCCATGCGTATGGACGCCACTTCGCTCGAGAATGCATGCCGCTTGTCAATCCAGTGGCTGGCAGAAAAAGCCCGCTCGGGCACACCCGCGCTGCGCGAGCAAGACCCGCTGTACCAAAGCACTTTCCGCACATTTGCGCATTCGCCTCGGCCCATGCTCAAGTCGATCTTGCTGGAATTAGAGGGCACGGCCCCCGAGTTATTTGCGGCCGTGCGGTCGACGGTGTTTCGCAGTTGGGACAAACCCACCATCGTGTCAGACTTTGTGTTGCGCTGGGCCTTGGCGCATGGTTTGGCCAGCGTCCGGTCTTACCGTCATCGCTATGTCTCGACAGGTGAAGCCGATCAAAAAACGCAGTTGCAGTCCTTACAGGCTGAGTTCGGGGCGCTCGAGTTCTTCTGCATCAACGACACCACCGACGACGCACAGACCCAAGACCCGAGGCTGCAAAACGTGCTGAGCGTATTGCAAAGCATCTTGCCCAACCCTTCGGCGTTTGAAAACGACCCGGTCACGGATTCTTCTGCCGCGCGGCAAACGCGCTGGGGGGAGGCTTCAACACTTGACCATGCGCTGAACGCAGGCCAAGTGTTTGTCTCGAAAAAAAGGGCGTGAGCCTTCGGGGTTGTCGCCTTAGGCGGCTTTGGGCGTTGCCAACTGGATGATGGACTGCACATTGGCAGCATGGCCAATGGCCCAGCAGGCGTTGATCAATGCGGTGGTCTGGGCTTGACCCAAAACAGGGTCGCTCAGGCCGTGGAATTTGCCTTCAAGCAACGCTTGTGTCATGGGGTTTTGCAAAGAGCCGATGGCATGCTCTACAAAAACATGCACCGTGCTGCCATCGGTCAAGGTGGCGGTCACGTCGGCGCTGGCTTCGTCGATGGAGTCGTCCACTGTGGCCACCACTTTGCGGCGCAAGGCCACCATGTCATCGCGGGTCACGATGTGGTCAGAAAACTCTTCTTCGGCAGCGAAGCCAAAGGTCAGGCCCGCAGCGCAGCCGTGGTAAACGCTGAACTTGGCCTGCAGGCCATCGACCGGTTCTTTTTTACCGGTCAGTTCGAGCACCAAGGAGTGGACGCGCAGGTCAATGCGCTGCACTTGTTCTGGGCGCACGCCTTTGGCGCGCAATTGGGCGCAAGCGTCGATGCTGGGGTGAATCACGATGCCGCAGGCAAAGGGCTTGTAGCTGTTGAATGAAATCTCAAAGCGCTCGCCCAGCTCGTGGGTGATTTCGCTCCAGTCGTTCTTGATAGACACCGTCTGCATCATGCCGCGAGGTGCTTCCAGCGCTTTGGGGCTTGCCGTGAAGCCTTGCTGGGCCAAAAGCGCCGACATCAAACCCGCACGAGCGGCAGCACCGGGGTGGAAAGGCTTGGTCATGGTGCCGAACTGCTCACGCACACCAATGGGCTGCGAAGCGGCAATTCCCAAAGCCATGGCAGTTTGTTGCTCGTTGAGTTTGAGCAAGCGTGCGCAAGCCGCAGCCGCACCCAAAGTACCTGTGGAGCCGGTGATGTGCCAGCCACGGTCATAGTGGTCTGGGTACATGGCGTTGCCCACGCGGCAAGCCACGTCGATGCCGATGACCAAAGCGTCGATCACTTCTCGGCCAGTGCACTGCTGGTGTTCGGCCAAAGCCAAAATGGCCGAGGCTACCGGGCCTGCCGGGTGGATGATGGTTTTGAGGTGTGTGTCGTCAAAGTCAAAAGTGTGCGAGGTGATGCCGTTGATCAAGGCGGCACTGGCCATGTCCACCTTGGTTGTGCGACCCAGCACACTGGCTTGCGCTGCGGGTTGCAGTACCTGCACCGCAGCCAATGCGGCATCGGCGGCTTCGTGGCCTGTGGCGCCCACGGCACAGCCTAGCCAGTTCATGAAAGTGCGGTGTGCCTCCAGGTCGACCTCGTCGCTCCAACCTTTGGAAGGGTGGGTGGCCACGAACTTGGCCAAAATTTGGGTGACTGCAGGGGCGTTGTGGTCAGCGGTGACTTGGGTATTGCGTGCCATGGTGTTCAGTTGTCAAGTTGGATGTTGCGGGCTTTGGCGATGGCGGTCCACCGGACGATTTCAGCTTTGATGAAGGCGCCAAATTCGTCGGGCGTCATGGTGATGGGTTCGATGGCCTCGATCGAGAGTTTCTCGCGCAGGTCTGGGCTTTTGAGCACGGTGGCCAAAGTGTCGTTCAGTTGTTTGACGATGGGTGCAGGCATGCCTGCAGGCCCGACCACGCCGTACCACTGCTGGGCATCAAAGCCCTTAAAGCCAGATTCGTCGAGTGTTGGGATGTCTTTGTATTGCGGGTGGCGCTTGGGACCTGTGACTGCCAAGGCACGCACTCGACCCGATTTCATGTGAGGGACAGCTGCCGCTAAACCTGGGAACATGGCTTGGGTCTGGCCACCGATCAGGTCAGTGAAGGCCAGGGCGACACCCCGATAAGGGATGTGGACCATGAAGGAGTTGATCTGTTGCTTGAACAACTCCATGGTCAGGTGGGTCAAAGAGCCTTGACCTGCGGAGCCGTAGCTCAGCCGTCCGGGATTGGCTTTGGTGTACTCCACGAATTCTTTGATGTTGCGCACGGGCAGTGAGGCGTTGACGACCAACACATTGGGCGTGGCGCCGATCATGCCAATGGGCGTGTGGTCCTTGATCGGGTCGTAAGGTACTTTGCGTGTGGCTGGGCTGGTGCCATGGGTGGCCACATAGCCTTGAAGCAGGGTGTACCCATCGGGGGCAGCGCGGGCTGCCGCTTGGCAGGCAATGACACCACCGCCACCCGCTTGGTTATCTACAACAAACGATTGCTTGAGCAAAGCCCCCCAACGCTCGGTCACGGTGCGACCTACCATGTCACTGCCCCCACCGGCCACCACGGGCACGATGTAGCGAATGGGTTTATTGGGGTATGCAGCTTGTGCGTGTCCCAAGGTGGGCAGCAGGCCCAAGGCTGAGGCAGCCTGTAGCAGTTCGCGACGTTTCATGTTGCAGTCTCCAGTTGTGATGTTTCTTCCAGACGAACCAAGGCGTCGTTGACGTGACGCGCCATCAACGACTCGGTTTGCGAGCAGTCGCCTTGGCGCAGGGCACGAACAATCGTTTGGTGCTCGGCAATCGACGCTTTTCGGCCGCTGCTGCCGGACAGGTTTTTCAAGCGAGAAATGTGAAGCTTTTGCACAATGCCTCGGTAAATTTCGGCCATCTGGACATTGCCCGAGGCCTCAACGATGGCCCAGTGAAAGCGCAGGTTCTCCGCGTAATAGCGGTTGGCATCGGCACTTTTGAGCGCCTCCTTCATGCTGCTGGTGCTGTTGACCAAAAATTTGACCAAGTTGTCGCGTTCTTTTTTGGGCAGCTGCGCAGCGGTGCGTCCAGCAAAACCATCCAGCAACGCCCTTAATTGGTAAAGATCGCGCACTTCGATCCTGCCCAACTGTCGAACGAATACACCGGAATGTTTGCGTGAAATCACCACGCCCGAACTCTCCAGCTCTCTGAGGGCTTCACGCACAGGTACGCGTGAAACATTCAGACGTGCTGCAACATCAGGTTCGTTGATGCGCTGTCCTGGCGTCAAACTCCCATTGAGGATGCCCGCCAGCACCTCGTCACGGACCAGTTTGGCCAACGAAGTGGTGTGCGAGGCATTGGGCTGCTGGGCCGGATGATCAGAAAGCCAAGGAAGCATTGGTTGGTGAGAGGCGTCAAATGGTCGGTGTATGTCAATGCGATTATCGTATACGAAATCACCTTGATGTTTCTATCGGGAATTCCCTATCGTGAGGGCTTGAATGCGATTTTCCTAGGCTTTGTTTAAAGAATGTACTGGGTATATGAGGGTTTTTAGCAGTATTGACAGGGAGGTGTTTTCGTATACGATAAATTTTGACGCATCACTGATGACCATCAAAAAATCTTAATCCGCACCCGAATTTTTGGAGACAAAACATGCAAATCTCACGTCTTTTTGCTGCGCTGGGCCTTTCTTTGGCCGTCTGCAGTGTGACCTTCGCGCAAGCGATCAATTACCCTGTTTCGCGCGTTTCGCTGGTGACTCATTCGAGCCCCGGAGGGGGAACTGATGTATTCCTGCGTGACTTTTCTAAGCAATTGAGCACCGTGATGAAAACCAGTTTCGCCGTGGAAAATATTCGCGGTGGCAGTGGTGCAACTGCTGTGGCTGCTGTGGCCAAAGGTGCGCCCGATGGCTCTATTTTTTATGGAACGACCCCCACCTACATTCAGACGACCTTGTTGTCTAAGCCACCTGTTGGTTATGACGGTCTAGATCCTATGCTGATTGTCTTTTTAGATCCTGAGTTGATTTACACCCGCGCAGATTCGCCCCATAAAACGCTCGCTGATGTGATCGCTTTCGCCAAAGCCAATCCCGGAAAATCTCGTTGGGGTGCCTCCAATCCAGCCTCTTTGGAACGCATCGCTATGGAGCGCCTGTCGCGTGCTGCGGGTGTGAAGGTGCCCATCGTCAGCCATGATGGCGGTGCAGATCAAATGATTGGTGTGCTCAACGGCACCTACGACTTGGGCATCGGTGAAATGCAAGAGTTACAAGGCCAACTCGAAGCCGGAAAAATCCGTTTGTTGGCCACCTTGTCCGAAACCCGTTTGCAAGGTTTGCCGCAGTTGCCCACGGCCAAAGAGCAAGGCTTCAACGTGGTGGTGCGCAAATTCCGTGGACTGGCCAGCCCTAAAGGCGTGCCAGACAATATTGCCAAGGCTTGGGAAGATGCTGCCCGCAAAGTCTTGGAGTTGCCAGCTTACAAAGCCGAGTACACCCGCGAGAACCTCACGCCCATGGTGTTGGGCCGCGAAGCTGCACGCAAATTCACCACCGAATTCGCAGCTGAAACAGTGACCTCGTTCAAAGAGCTGGGCCTGTTGAAATGAGCGTCAGTGATCGCCATTCCAACCTCATCACGGGTTCTGTGGGGTTGGTTTTTTCGCTGGTCTACATGCGATTTGCCAGTGTCATTGAGGACAGCTTGTTGGCCGACGCGGTCGGAGCCGCTGGCGTTCCGGTATCCATCGGTTTGTTGATGGCCATGGCTTCAGCCATGCTCTTGGTCAAAGCGTTCATGCAAAAGCCGTCACCCGCTTTGCATGCGGCCACAGATGAGGCCTCAGACCCTGATGCACCCCAGAACCCGCACCGACTTGCCTTGGGTTTGCTGCTGATCTTGGCCACTTATTTGGTCTTGTTGCCGTGGCTCGGTTACGTGTTGGCCGTTGGTCTGCTGTCTGCGGCAGTGGCTTGGTTTGCGGGTGGACGCGAAGCCAAAGTGCTTTGGGGTTTTGTGTTGGTCACAGGTCCGTTGCTGTGGTTTTTGTTTGACTTTGCGCTCAAAGTCAAAATGCCAACGGGTATCTGGCCCACACTTTTCGCAGGTTAATCTATGGACGCGTTGTTGCAATCTCTGAGCGGTTTTGCTTGGATGTGGGTCATTGTTGCTGCCTTTGGTGGTGTTTTGTGGGGCATTCTGGGTGGGGCTTTGCCAGGCATTTCGCCCTCGATTGCAATGGCTTTGTTGCTGCCCTTCACGGTGGGTTTGCCACCCACCATCGCCATCGTTCTTTTGGCCAGCGTTTATGTGGGCGCTGAATATGGGGGCTCTATCCCCGCGATTTTGATTCGAACACCGGGTACCAACTCGGCATCGGCCACCGTCATCGATGGTTTTGAAATGGCAAGGCAAGGCAAGGCTGGTGAGGCGCTGGGTATCTCGCTCATCTCGGGATTGGTGGGCGGTTTGTTTGGTTTGGTGGTCTTGGTGCTGGCCACCGAAAGTTTGGCCCAAGTGGCTTTGGCGTTCACGCCGGCGGCTTATTTTTCATTGGGCGTTTTGGGGCTTTCTGTGATTGCCAGTTTGTCCGGTGGCAACTTGCTCAAAGGTTTGATCGCCGCCTGCATAGGTCTCATGATCGCGTTCATTGGCAGCGACCCTGTTTCTGGGGTGGCACGCTTCACGTTTGGTTCTGCAGATCTTCTGGATGGGGTGAAGCCCATCATCATCATGGTGGGCTTGTTCGCCGTCACTGAAATGTTGGTGCAGATTGGTGAGCCTGCATGGGCCAAGGCAGACAAAATTTCGTCTCGTTTGAAGTTGCCCGATTGGGCCATGTCCAAGCGGCTGTTCAGGCCCCAGGCCATTGGTGCGGCTGTGGGCACTTTTGAGGGTGTGACCCCCGGAGCAGGCGGAACTGTGGCCGCCTTCATGGCTTATTCTGAAAGCAAGCGCTGGTCCAAGCACCCTGAAGAATATGGCCATGGTTCGCCTGAAGGCGTGGCGGCGCCAGAGGCGGCCAACAACGTGGTGACGGCCACGGCGCTGGTGCCTTTGCTCAGTCTTGGAATCCCTGGATCTAACTCTGCTGCGATTTTGATGGGTGGTTTTCTCATCCATGGCTTGCAGCCAGGCCCAATGTTGTTCACCAAAGCACCCGATGTGGTCTATGGCCTGTACGTGGGTTTGTTGGCGGCCAACATCGCCATGCTCTTGATTGGTTTGGTCATTCTCAACCCGTGTATCTGGCTGGTGAACCGTCCCAAGCCGTATCTGATTGCCGGCATTTTGGCCTTGATCATGACGGGTGTTTACGCGCTGCACCAAAGTGTTTTTGACATTGCCATGACTTTGGCGGTCGGTGTATTGGGCTACGCCATGCGATTGTTGCGCATCCCTGTGTTGCCCATGGTTTTGGGTTTGGTGCTGGGTTACATGGTGGAGTCGAATTACCGCCGAAGTTTGTTGATTTCAGGTGGGGACCACAGTATTTTCATGACAGACGGGGTCTCTGCAGGCTTGTTGGTCTTGTCATTGGCTCTGGCGCTCTATACCGGCATCAAAGAATTCTCTGAAAGAAAGTCTAAGAAATGAGTCACGCAAGCCCCTCAGGCCCATCTGTTGCAGTTCGACTGGCCTCGGTCATGGCTTCGTCCAAACCCGAATTGGACCCTTTGGCCAGGCCCGTGGCGCGGCGTTTGTTGATGGATGTGGCTGGCATTTGCATGGCCGCGCGCCATGAAAACTATGTGCTGGCGGCACTGGCCGCTGTGGAGCAACCGGGTCCCTGCGCCGTGTTAGGTTTTCCAGAGGGCTACGGTGTCGAAGCGGCTGCTTTTGTCAATGGCATCGCTGCCCATGGCGAAGATTTTGACGACACTTACGAAGGCGGCCCCGTGCACGCAGGTGCGGTCATCGTGCCTGCGTTGTTGGCAGTCGCTCAGCGCCACACGCTCGAGGGCGATGCCTTGTTGCGCGGTATCGCCTTGGGTGTTGAAGTCACCTGTCGTTTGTGTGCCGTGGCGCCTACCCGCGTTCACAAAGCGGGCTTCCACCCAACGGCCATTTTTGGTGTCATCGGCGCTGTTGCGGGCATCGGCACTGCCTTGAAGTTGACCGAAGTGCAAATGGTCAACGCATTGGGTTTGGCTGGCAGCATGGCTGCGGGCATCATTGAATATTTGGCCGACGGCTCTTGGACGAAGCGGATGCACCCCGGTTGGGCCGCGCAGTCCGCTTACCGCGCTGTCCGTTTGGCACAAGCGGGGTTTGTGGGGCCTTCCACGGTGTTTGAAGGAACACATGGTTTGTTCCATGGTTTCGCGAACACGCTGGACGGTGACTTTGAAGCCATGCTCGCTGGTTTTGGCGAGCGGTGGGTCTGGACCACGATTGCCTTCAAGCCCTACGCCTGCGGCACGATGGCCCATCCGTACATCGATTGCGCACGCGCTTTGCGCAAGCAAGGTGTGACGGCCGACCAGGTCCAAACCATTGAATGCGAAACCGCAGAGGGCATCGTGCACCGTTTATGGGAGCCTTTGGCGCTCAAGGCTTCTCCGCCCAACGCTTACGCTGCCAAGTTCAGCATTCCCTACGCCATCGCTGCGGGGTTGTTGTTGGACGATGCGGGCTTGTCCGCCTACACCGAGGCCACCGTACAACGCGATGATTTGCGCGCACTCGCTGCCAAAGTCCGTTACGTCGTGGACGCGGCCAACCCTTACCCACGTCAATTCACTGGGCATGTACGTGTGCACTTGACCGATGGCCGTGTTTTGGAAGAGCGCCAGGCGTTTTTCAAGGGCGGTGCGGCACACCCTTTGAGCGATGCCGATTTGGAGCAAAAATTCCACGCCAACTGCAGCCACGGTGGTTTGGACGCTGCGCAAACACAGGCACTTTTGGACACGGTCAATTCTGCCTTGTTAGGTGGTTCATTGTCTTTCTCTGCGTTGGCGGCTACGGCCACATTGGAGGCTAAATGAGCACAGCCACCTCAAAAGAAACACGTCGTGTGGCCTTGATCACAGGGGCGGGACGGAACATTGGTCGCGCCATTGCCTTAGCCTTGGCCCGGGATGGCATGGCCATTGCCGTTAACGTGCGCAGCTCAGTGGCCGAAGGTCAAGCCGTGGTGGATGAACTGACCGCTATGGGTACGCCTGCGCTTTTGTGTGTGGCCGATGTCACCGATGCCCAAGCCGTGCAAGCCATGGTGGCAAAAGTGGCCGCGCGTTTTGGACGGTTGGATGTGTTGGTGAACAATGCCGCCATTCGCAAAGAAGCGACACTCGCCGACATGAGCAGTGCCGATTGGCGCAGCACCTTGGCCGTGGTTTTGGACGGCGCGTTTCACTGTAGCCAAGCGGCATTGCCCTATTTGCAAAAAGCGACAGAGGGTGCTGTGGTCAACATCGGAGGATTGACGGCCCACACGGGTGCTGAAAATCGCGTTCATGTGGTAACGGCCAAAGCGGGTCTTGTTGGTCTGACCCGTGCATTGGCACACGACTTGGCATCCCATCATGTGACGGTGAACTGTGTCTCGCCCGGCATGATCGATACCGTGCGACATGGCAGTAGCGTGTCTGCTCAGCCACAGCACCATAAAAAACACACGCCTTTGTTAGGCAGACGCGGTACTGCAGAAGAGGTGGCCGATTCGGTGGCATGGTTGGCAGGTTCACAAGCTCGCTTTGTGACGGGGCAAGTTCTGCATGTCAATGGTGGAACTTACTTGGGTTCTTGATTAGAGGGTGCCTGCAGTCATGAACCCAAGTGGTAGCAAAGCGGCACTCTGATATTCAGTGTGCACTTGCTGCCAATTTCAGCGAAGTGATGCGAGTGTCAGAGGTATGTTGGATTCCGTTAAATTGGCCTCTTGAAGCGTATCCAGTGTGATCGATTGAATATGGAGGTGTGGGGCATGGGTTTGAGACTGCAGACCCAGTTTTTGACGATCACCATGCTTGGCAGACCGACCTCTCATTCGCATGCGCCAAACTCTGAATGAACGTGTTTTCAGTTGCTCACGCATCAAAGCGATGACCTCGCCTTCGTTCAAGCCGAATTGCAATTCAATGGCTTCAAAGGGCGTGTCGTCAGACCAAGCCATACCGATGATGCTGGATACGTCGGTCTCGGACAAGCTGGCGAGAATTTCGGAGTTGAGGGCCATTTTTTCCATTCAAGCTTTGAAGATTGCTTCAAATAGTCTTCTTAAACCCCACCTTGTGGGTGTGTGGGGTCAATCCAGAGTACGGTTTCTGGTTTTTCTGCGGGCTCAATGTCCATGTTGACGGCAACGGCCTGGCCATCGCTTCGGCACAAGACACACTCCAAGGTTTCGTCTGCGCTGGCATTGATTTCTTGGTGCGGCACGTAAGGCGGCACATAAATGAAATCACCCGGACCCGCCTCTGCTGTGAATTCGAGCGCATTGCCCCAGCGCATACGGGCTCGGCCTTTGACCACATAAATGACGCTCTCCAAGGGTCCGTGGTGGTGTGCGCCTGTTTTGGCATTGGGGTGGATGTGAACGGTACCTGCCCAAAGTTTTTGGGCGCCTACCCTCGCAAAATTGATGGCGGCCTTGCGGTCCATGCCGGGTGTAGAGGGCACATTGCCATCCAACTGGTTGCCTGGCACCACACGCACACCATCGTGTTTCCAGTCCGTTGGCGGGTGATCATGGTCTGATGGATTGCTGTGGTCGTTGTGGTCGTTGTGGGTCTGCGGCATGGCGGGTGTCCTGACTGAAACAGAGATTTTCACTTTAGCATGAGGGAATGCCAGATATTGTTCAGCGCCTGCGCTTGGCTCAACTAAACTCTGACAGCTGGCTTCGAAACGCAAATTTTCTTTCTGAGACACGCCGTTTGTTTGTTTCTACTTCTGAATCCCCATGAAATTCAAAATGTCCGAAAAGTCGCTGTTTGCGACTTTGTTACGCGCCCCGTGGTGGGTAAGCTTTTTGGTGATGTTGGCTGTGGCCTTGGTGGCCGGGGCTTTGCTGCCCGAGGCCTACAAAATAGCGGGCATGCTGGGCGCCTTTCCATTCTTTGTGATCGGTGTCATGGCGGCGTGGCGACAAAGAAACGCCATCTCGCCCAACCGCATCCAGGAATTGGTAGAACAGGCACGAGGCATGGGCTGGCGTGATTTTTCAGTGCTGGTCGAAGAAGCGCTCAGGCAGCAGGGCTTTGTGGTGACCCGATTGAACGACGGCCCGGCCGATTTCCAAATTGAAAAAAATGGCCGAGTCACCTTGGTCAGTGCCAAGCGCTGGAAAGCGGCCACCGTGGGCGCCGAACATTTGCGCGAATTGCTGGCGGTGCGTGAAAGCCGCGACGCTTTTTCGTGCACCTGCATGAGCTTAGGCGTCTTCAGCCAAGCCGCCATTGATTTGGCCAACGTCAGCCCCATGCAATTGCTGGGGTCGGCCAACATCGCGCAACTCATGCACGATGGGGCCAATGCCCTCCAAGCCTGAAAACTGGCACATTTTTCTACCCCTATTTTTGGCGCTTCAAGGAATTCCATGACCAGACCTCTTCTTGCTGATTCGGCCATCCATCCGGCCATCCGCCAACGCATTGCCGAACACCACCTGCCCGTGATCCAGCAGGTGCAAAGCGCCATGGCCCAGCACCCTGTTGTGGTGGTGGGCTTGTCGGGTAACCCGTTTGTGGGCAAGGCCCGCAAAGCCTTGGACGCTGCAGGCGTGGTGCACGAGTACATCGAATTTGGCAGCTATTTTTCGCAATGGCGCTTGCGCAATGCTTTGAAAATGTGGACCGGCTGGCCCACTTTCCCAATGGTCTTTGTGCGCGGTACGCTGGTGGGTGGAGCCGATGACCTGCGCCGCCTCATCGACAGCGGCGAACTCCAGACCTTGCTCAAATCCTGAGCGATATGGCGCTACTTGCAAAACCTGAGTTGTGGCGAACCGAGGTGGGCGATGCGGTGGCTGTGCTCAACATTCCCGGCGCGCTCAAGCGTTCTCGCACGTTCGACATCGATGTGAGCTTGCTGGTGCGTGTGCCCGAAGACCATGCCGAGGCTTGGCACGCCTTGACGTTGGAGATCGACGGCAAGCAGCAATGGCACCGCCGCATCGCCAGCAACTGCCCGGGCCAGACCGATGGACTCGATTACCACTGCCGCGTGGTGCTCGAAGCCGGTCCGGCCTTGCGCATTCGCGCAGTAGCGGGCACCCGGGGTGCGGTGGTGCAGCGCTTGCAGATTGAAGCGCGTGAAGACTTGCAGGACTGAGCGATCACCTGCAAGGCTAGCCAATCACTTGCAGTTCAAGCAGCGGCCTGTTGTTTAGCAGGCGCTCAAAGCCCAGTTCATTGACGGCAATGGTGGTCGACTTTCCCTGCAGCATCCACTCGGCCAAGGCCAAACCGGCTCCGGCCGCATGTTGCATGCCGTGCCCTGAAAACCCGTTGATGAAATACAGGTTTTTAAGCTCAGGGTGCGGACCGATCACGGCGTTGTGGTCGAAGGTGTTCATCTCGTAGTAGCCCGCCCAGGCCCGTTCGACCCGCAGTGCTGCGAGCGCCGGTATGCGATGGGCGAGCGACGCCCATTGCTCGTCGTTCCACTCAGCCCAGTCGGGCTCTAGCGGCAGTCCATGTTCGGTTTGTGTGGGCTCTGAACCACTGATCAAAAACCGGCCCTCCGGCCGCAGCCACCAGCCGCTCGGGTCGATCAGCAAGGGGCATTGCGGCAGCGTCTCAGGGCAAGACAGTACAAACACCGTGCGCCGCGCCGCCTCGATGGGCAGCTGTACCCCCGCCATGGCTGCCACCTCACCGGCCCAAGGTCCTGCGGCATTGACCACTTGACCGCAGAGCAAGCTGCCGCCACTGGCCAGCCGCACCGCACTGATGTGCGTGGCGCTGTGGTCCAGGCCCACCACCCGGTCGTGCAGGCGCTGCACGCCTTGCGCCATGGCTTTTTTCAAAAATGCTTGGTGCAAGGCCGGGCCGTCAAACCAACCTTCGCCGCTCAGCCCAAGGCTGCCCAGCGCCACATCGTCCACGTTCAGCCAGGGGTAGCGCTGGCGCAGGGCCTCTGGGCCCAGCAGTGCGACATCGGCCCCGGCTTGTTTTTGGATCTGGTGCGCGGTGTGCAGGGCGGCCGTTTGCTCTGGCTGGGCCAAGTACAAATAGCCGGGTTCTTGCAAGCCCAACGCCACGGGGTGATCGGGCAGGCCCAGGTGCTGCTCGGCCTCGCGCAAAAAAGCGATGCCGTATTGGCTCAGCCGGATGTTCACCGGGCAGGTGAACTGTTGGCGGATCGAGCTGGCCGACAGTGACGAGGAGGCTTTTTCGTAACGCGTGTCCGACTCCACCAGCGTGACGCGCAGGCCCGGTTGCAAACGGGTCAACCAATAGGCTGTGGCCGCGCCCATCACGCCACTGCCCACGATCACCACATCGTCGTGGCTCATGGGCGAGTACCTTCCGCCAATGCCGCGCGGTACACGAGCCTTGCTGCCACGGTGTCTTCCACCGCCTGCCCCAGCGATTTGAAGATGACCGTGGTGCCCGATGGTGGGGGTGCCACACGGCCGCACAAAATCTCGCCAATTTCCGCAGCGACGGTCGCGCCTGACAGCATCACGTCGCCCGATTCTTTTTCGGCAGCTTCACGCTGGTCGGCCACCACCCAATACTGCATGGCCGCGTCGTCCAGCTCGCGCCAAGTGGGGCGGGGCGCACCCACGGCCGCCACAAAAGCACCGGGCTTGAGCCAAGCGCCGTGCAGCACCGGTGCGCTGGCGTTGGTCACGGTGCAGACGATGTCGGCGCCGCGCACTGCTTGTTCGGCGCTGGCACAGGCCACACCGCCAATGTCTTGTGCGCACTGTCGCGCGTTGGCGGAGTTCGGGCTCCACACGCGGATTTCGGACACCTCGCGCACGGCACGCAGCATTTGCGCGTGGCTGCGGGCCAGCACGCCACTGCCCAGCATGGCCACCACCTGCGGTGTGCGCGGCACCAGCGCATCGGCCGCCACGGCAGAGGCGGCTGCGGTGCGCATCGCGGTGATGGTGTTGCCCTCCATCACGGCCAGCGTCTGGCCTGTCGTCGGGTCCATCAGCACGATGGTGCTCAGCAGCGTGGGCAAGCCCTTTTGCGCATTGCCCGGCACCAAGGTGATGAGCTTGGTGCTCAAGGCATCGCCCAGCTGAGCGGGCTTTAAAAACAGCAGGCCGTCGTGAGAGGCCTCGCCAATCGGCATGACCATGCGCAGCGGCTGCACCACCTGGCCATGCGTCAAAGCCACCAAGGCCTCGCGCACGCCTTGCAGCAGGTCGGGCACGTGAAGCAGTTGTTGCACGCGGGCTTCGTCAAAGTAATGGACCATGGTCTGTCTCTAGATGGGCTGAAGGGCAGGGGCTATTCCACCATGCATTGTCCATTTGGGCAGTCACATTCAGGATTCGTCGTGTCGCCAGCCTAGTCACAATGGAGGACATTTTCTGCGCGTTCGCATTTGAAGGAGTGGGTCATGGTGTCCAAAATTGGGGTATGGGCCGTGGTTTTTTATGGGGCTTTGGGGTTGCGCGTCGCCGGGGCCAGTGATGCGCCGGGTGTTCCCGCACGGATCATCGAAGAGATCGTCACCGTCAAGACCCCGCAAGGGTTCACCCAGCAAGGCGTGTTGTCCAAACTGGATTCGGCTGTGGCCCCTCAAAAATTGTTGGTGGTGGTGTCAGGGCACCCCGGGGTCACCCGGCCACGCCTGAACGAGGCGGGGCAGATCACCACCCGGCAAAACGGCAATTTTTTGGTGCGAGCGCGGCAGCACCTGCTGTCCCCCCAGGTCGTCACCTTGCTGCTCGACTGCCGGTCCGATTTTGAAACCCTGTGCGCCGACAACTACCAGGCCTCAGCCGAGCGGACGCAAGACATTGCACTTTTGGTTCAAGAGGTTCAAAGAAAAATCCCCAGCCTGGCGCACATCTGGGCCGTGTCCACCAGCCGAGGCGTGATCACCACCGCTGGCTTGCTCAAACATGGACAAAACCTTTATGCCGGCATCGTCCACACCGCGGGTACCTACAGCAAGGCCAGAGACCAAGGGCTGGAGTTTGGGCCTTTCAAAACCCCGCAATTCATCTTTCACCACCGCCAGGACCCTTGCCCAATGACGTACCACCGGGACGCTGTGGCCATCGCTGAAAAATGGGGCGTGGGCTTGGCGTCGGTGTCGGGCGGATCGGGTTTCCGTGGCGAGGCTTGCCAGGCGTTTACCCAGCACGGTTTTGCGGGGCGCGAAGAGCAGGTGGCTGGGGCGATCCGGCGGCTGGTTGAATCGGGCACGCTGGCGCAAACCCAAATCGATTAAGGCGAGCGGTTGTAAGCTCGCCACAGTGGATGTCACACGGTGGCAATGGGCGTGGCAGGTGAGCCGATGGCCCCAGGCAGGCGCAGGGGTGGAGCAGTCAGCAAAAAACGGTGGCGGCCGTGCTCGCGCAGCCAGTTGGCCAATGGGGTCAGGTGCCAGATCTCGCCCAGGTGCACGCCCAGCTTGAACAGGCAATGCTCGTGCAAAGGCAAAGCTGCGCAGCTGCCGGGCCGGGGTGTGGCGGGCAAGCCTTCGACCGCGTAGTTGTCGGCGATCAGGGCCACCAGGCCTGAATCGGTGATCCATTGCAGCAGCCGCTCGTCGCGTCCCTCCAGCACGGCGCACGAATTTTCGACCGCATGCGGGTCGGGCTGTTTGTTCATTTCCAGCAGCATCTGCGCAAAGCCGGTGTGCAGGCACACCATGTCGCCGGGCTCCACGACCACCTTGTCTTTTTTCAGGATGTCCATCAGCAGGTCGTAACCCACCCGCACCCGCTCGCGGCCCAGGTGGGCATGCAGGTCGATCATCACCGCGCGGCCCTGCACGCAGCGCTCGGACATTTTTTCGATGCCCAAGGCTTTGGCAGAAGAGGTCGATTCGCGGGCGATCTCGGGAAAACCAAAAATGCCAGCCCCCGATCCATTGCTGGGCCCCACCACATCGGTGCCTGCGCGAAAGCCGTTGTAGTACACCGGCTCGGGCACGCCATCGCCGTTGGCATCAAACATCGAGCCCACATGCGCCAAGCTGTCCCACTGGGTGCTGTACTGTAAATGCAGGATCACCAAGTCGTCGCACACCACGTCGGTGCAGGCCGGGTCGTCGCACAGCAGCTGGTAGTTCATATTGGCTTTGCCCTCGCGCAAAGTGGGGCGCAACACAGGCGGCAGGCGTCTGGGGTTGAGCACGTTGCCACCCGGGAAATCCAGCGGCAGGCTCAGGTTGAAGGTTTGCCCCGTGCGCACCTCTTGCATGCCCTGCAGCACTTTGTCTGGCGTCAAAAGGTTCATGCGACCGTACTGGTCGTCAGGCCCGAAGTCGCCCCAGTTTGAGCCGGGTGGACGGTGTTTCCACCGGGGAGAATTAGACATGTCAGACTCCTGTGAAGACGGCTAAAGCACAACGCGTTGGCTTCGCATCTTGTGCGCAGGGCAGCTGGCTTTGTGTCACCGATCTGACTGCGAGCTGCTTGGCCCCATCTGGCGCAGGCTGGGGGCGATCACGCCTCGCTTTGACCTTGAAACTCACGCCAAAGCAAATAAAGCCCGCTGCCCACCACCACCAAGGCGCCCAGCACCACGGCCAGGTCGGGCACCTGGCCAAACACCAACCAACCGAGCACCGTCATGTAGAGGATCTGCTGGTACAAAAACGGCCCTAGCACCGCTGCCGAAGCGTAGCGGTGCGCCTCGGCCACAAAGTAGTGGCCAATGCCGCCGCACAAACCGGCCAGCGCCATCACAAACCACTCCAGCGGCGTGGTCGGTTGCTGCCACTGCCAAAGCGCCACGGGCGTGAGCGCCAAAGTGGCCACCATCGCCGATGTCATTTGCGTGGTCGCCGGGTTTTCGCTGCTGGCCAGGTAGCGCGTCATCATGTTGAAGAGTGCGTACAAAATGGCATTGAGCGCCGACAGCAAGATCGCCGGATGAAAGCCTTGGCTGCCCGGGCGGATGATAACCAACACGCCCGCAAAGCCCACCGCAATCGCCAGCCAGCGCTTGGCGTCCAGCCGCTCCCCCAACCACCAGGCCGACAGCAGGGCGATCAAAATCGGGACGGAAAACTGCATGGCCCCGGTCTCGGCCAGCTGCAAATACTGCAAGGCCCAAAAATTGAGCGCGGTCATGGATGCCAGCATCAAGCCGCGCAGCAACTGCAATCTCGGGTGCCGCCAGCGCAGCAAATCGCCTTTGACCGAGGGCGCAAACACCGCGATGGAAAACAGCGAGTGCGTGAGAAAGCGCATCCACACCACCTGCATCACGGGCAGGGTGAGCACCAGCCACTTGGCCGACGCGTCGAGCACCGCAAACATCAAGGTGGTGACCGTCACCAGCGCAATGCCGATGCGGCGGTGCCGGGCGCTGTCGCTGAAAAGTTGACTCATGGACAGGGTGAGACGGTGCCGGGCTCAGCGCTTGGGCGGCGTTTCCAGCCCACCTGTGTAAAAACGGTTGAAGGTGGGCGAGATGATCAACTCGTTGATGCAGGTGCGCTCAGGCATCTGCGCCACAAACAGGATGGCCTGACCCATGTCCTCAGCCTGCACCATGCGCTCTCGTTGCTCGGCAGAGGGTGGCACGGGCCGCTTGTCCAGTATGGGCGTGGCCACTTCGCCAGGCAAAAGCGAGGTGGCGCGGATGCCGTGCGTGCATTCCTCCATGTTGATGGATTCGGTCAGGGCCAGCACAGCGCGTTTCGTGGCGTTGTAGGCGGGGCCAGTCAGCTTGGACGCGTACAGACCTGCCCACGAGGACACATTGATGATCAAGCCGCTTTGTTGCTGGCGCATGGCAGGCAGGACGGCATGCACGCAATAAAACAGCCCAGACAGGTTGATGGCCACCATATCGTCCCAAGCCTCGGGCGTGACCACATCGAAATTGCGTTGCGTGGCATTGGTGCCCGCGCTGGTCACCAAAATGTCGATGCGCCCATGTTGGTCCAAAATCTGTTGCACGGCCGACTTGACGGCGTGCTTGTCGGCCACGTCGAGCAGCAGGGCCTCGGCACTGCCCATGGACTGCAGCGCCGCTAATGCACTGGCATTGGTGGCAGCGTTGCGGCCCGAAATCACCACATGGGCACCAGCCTTGGCCAGTGCCATCGCGCCTGCCAGCCCGATGCCGCTGCCCCCGCCCGTGATCCATGCAACTTGTCCTGAAAGTGATGCGGTCATGTCTTTGTCCTGAACTTGGGGTGAAGGGCCAACAGCCGCCTGATGGTAGACAGGAGGCTGATGCTCAGATTAACGCAGCCGTTGCTGCCCGGCCTGCCCCTCAGGTGACACCCGCTGGTGTTGCCCATGCTCTGGAAGGGTGCAAGGCCTCATTTCGGCAGGTCGCGGGCACCGCTTTCGGGGCGGTACATCTTGAACAACTGCTCTGGGCCGATGCTGAAGTAATCAGCAGGGCCGCCGCCACGCAATATATGCCCCGCACGGGCGGTGTCGTAAATACCCTCTGGCACCAACCGCTTGTCGATGTGCACGCCCACCACTTGGCCAAAAACCATCCAGGTCTGTAGTTTTTGACCCTCCAGGTTTTCCATTTGCAAGATTTGTGTGCAGCGGCACTCAAAACTCACTTGGCTTTGGGCCACACGCGGCACGCTCACGATTCGCGAAGGCTCGGGCGTCAGGCCCGCCAGTGCAAATTCGTCCACCTCGGGCGGCACCGCTTCGCAGGTCTGGTTCATCACTTCGGCCAAGTCACGCGTGACCAAGTTCCAAACAAATTCACCCGTGGCCTCGATGTTGTTGAGCGAATCCTTGCGACCAATGCTCGAAAACCCAATCAGGGGTGGCACATAGTTGAAGGCGCTGAAAAAACTGTACGGTGCCAAATTAAGCACACCCTCTGTGCTGCGGCTGGACACCCAGCCAATGGGGCGCGGACCCACGATCGAGTTGAACGGGTCGTGCTTGAGGCCGTGGCCCAGGTGGGGTTCGTAAAAGTGCATAGTGATCAACTCGTAAAAAAACCCCTCAAGAGGGGTTCAAACCTGAGGGCAAGAAAGTTTACTTCTTGACGCAAGCAGGGTTGGATTCGTTTTCTTTCTTGGAGCAGTCGACTTTTTTGTCGTCCATTTTGCCGCCGCCGTGCGCACCTGCGAAGGCGGGCATGGACACCAACATGAAAGCGGAAACGAGAGCGGTCATCACGAATTTCATAAAAACACCTTGGAGGAGAGAGGTTGATAAAAAGGGCAAAAATCGTGCACTGATGTGAGTCAACGCAGAGACGCATACTATCAAGCATCAAAGGCACATGAAAACAATGGACAAAACCCATCGCCACCGCTGTGAGGCTTCCACACCGATTTCAAGCGCCACCGTGACTGTGCTTTTTGGGCTTTTTGTGGCCGTCTCACCTGTTACAGCCCAAGAGCGTTTTAAGCCCGCAGAGTCTGCGGTGGTCTTGTCCGTGTCGGTGCACGCCGCCAGTGGACGTCTTAATTCTTTGCGCTCTTTGGACAAATCCTGGCGGGCTCAACCTCAAAACTTGCCTTCCGCACTGGCCTATGCCAGGGCTGTCTTTACGCTGGGCCTGACTGAGGGTGATTTGCGTTGGTACGGCTCAGCCAAAGCGGCTTTGACGCCTTGGTGGACGGTAGCCGATTTGCCTGCAGAGGCCTATTTTCTACGGGGCTTGGTCAAGCAAGGTTTTCACGATTTCCCAGATGGCTTACAAGACATCAACCGTGCCATCGCCTTGGAGCCTGCACGCGCCGAGTTTTGGTCTTGGCGGTTTGCCTTGCATCTGCTCTTGGCCAACATGTCGGCGGCCCAGAAGGACATTGAGGAAATGGGCCGATTGCTGGGCGCAGAAGAAGCCCAGGTCTACCGCGCGGTGTTGCTCTACCGCACAGGCCAGTCATTGCCCGCGGTGGACATGCTGAGTCAGGCCCTTCGCTCACCCAATTACCAAGACGCCTCTTCGCAAGACTGGCTTGGGTTCCATTTGGGCGAGGCGCACCGCGTGTCCGGACAGCCTGCGAAAGCTTTGGCCGTTTGGGGGCAGCGCCTCAAAGCCAGCCCGCAGTCGCACCTGATCCGCTTGTCTTTGGCCGACTTGCTCAACCAGCAAGGCCAATACCGCCAAGCCCAAACCATCGCCATGGCCGATGCAAGCAGTGGCAATGCCCAAAACAACTCAGCCACCCTGACCGATGCGCTTTTGATGCAGGCGGTCTTGGCCAGTCGCGGATTGAAAGACCCCGATGAAGCCCGCTTGGCCAGCCAGTTGGAAGCGCGGCTTCAGTCGCAAGCGTTGCGGCAAGAGGCCTTGATCGAGCGGCCCAAACTCATTTACCAAATTGCTTATGGGCGCGACCTGAAAGCGGGCTTGGCTTTGTCCATTGACAACTGGCAGCTGCAAAAAGAACCGCCTGACGCGCTCTTGTTTGTCCAGGCTGCGCTGGCTTTGGGCCAAGCCCGTGCTGCCGAACCCGTGGTCAGCTGGGCCGAAAAAACCGGTTACACAGATCCGCAATTGACGCCGCTGCTGGCGCAGCTTAAAGCTCACCCGAGTTGGAAAGGGGGGCGCCCATGATGTCTTCTCCCCGAAACCGGACAGTTCAGCGATGGCTGTTTGCAGCTGTCTTGGCAGGCTTGAGCTTGCTGATGGCTCCTGTGGCCCATGCGCACTCGAGCAGCAACAGCTACCTCACGCTCAGCACATCAGGCCCAGCGCTGACCCTGCGGGCCGATCTTCACCTGCGAGACCTTGACTTGATTTTTGACCTGGATGCCAACCGCGATGGCCAAGTCACTTGGGGCGAGACACAGGCGCGAAGCCCCGAGTTGAAGGATTGGCTGGGTCAGGGCATTTCGCTCACGGCAGCGGGCCAAAAATGTGCCTTGGGGCCCGCAGACCTGCAAGCCAGCGAGCACGCCGATGGCAATTACCTGAGCGCTCAGTGGGCCGTGAATTGCCCGGGGCTTTCTTCTGCGGTGGACGCGGCCGATGCCCGTTTGGCGCTGCGTTATGGCTTGATTTTTCCGCAAGATAATTTGCACCGCGGCTTGCTCAAGGTGGATTTTGGCGATGACACCATCAGCGCCTTGCTCAGCCCGGAAAGGCCCGAGGCCCTCATCAGTCGCGCCGATAACAGCCCGTTGAAAGTGTTCGGTCGCTACATCCTCGAGGGCGTGTGGCACATCTGGATTGGCATCGATCACATCGTCTTCCTGCTCAGCCTCTTGGTGCTGGCCCCCTTGCAACCTTCGCGTCAACGGGTTGTGCATTGGCAAGCAGCCAAGCAGGCCCGGCCCGTGGTGCTGGATGTGCTGGCGGTCGTCACGGCCTTCACGGTGGCGCACTCCATCACGCTGGGCTTGACCATCACAGGTTGGCTCACGCCACCTGCGGATTTGGTAGAGCCGGCCATTGCCATTTCGGTGGTGCTGGCCGCGCTGAACAACCTGCTGGGTTTCAGCGCTCTCAAGCGCTGGCGCCTGGCCTTTGTCTTCGGTTTGGTGCATGGCTTTGGTTTTGCCAGCGTGCTGCTCGATTTGGGGTTGCCCGCCAGTGCGTTGCTGGCCGCGTTGGGCGGCTTCAATATTGGCGTGGAGTTGGGGCAACTGGCCATCGTAGGTGCGTTTTTACCTGTGGCCTGGTTGCTGCGCCATACCCGCCTGTACCGCTGGGCGTTGGTGGCGGGTGGTTCTTCTGCCATCGTAGTGCTGGGGGTGTTCTGGACGCTTGAGCGCGTGGGATGGTTGGGTTAGCGGTCGTTTTGCCCAAACTGTGTGTCAGTGAATGAGAAAACCTGCGAGGGAAAGTACCCCTTGTGCAGAACGCGCAGCCGCCACCAACTCACATGAAGAAATAAAAGAACACGATCATCTGCATCCTGCGCAGACCGTCAGCGCGCCCAATTTGGCGGCCAGACCCGTCGTACAGGCGCTCGCCGTCGATGCGACCCATTTGCGAGCCCGAAGCGCTGTACAGCCGGTCGCCATCGATACGGCCGATCTGGCTGCCCGATGCGTTGTAGACCCGGTCTCCGTCGATGCGCCCTAGTTGCCGCCCCGAGCCGTCGTAAACGCGCTCACCATCGACCCGCCCGATCTGCTGGCCCGAAGCGCTGTAAAACCGCTCGGCATCCACCCGCCCCAAAGCACGCCCGCTGCTGTCGTACATGCGCTGGGCCCAAGCGGCAGGCATCAGCAGGCTCAGAACAAGCAAAGCAGTGACAGGGCGCAGTGTCATGGCGGTCGTGGAGGTGGTTCGTTGTGACTGAAAAAATAATTCGATGGCCGATCGGCTGCGAGGGTTTTCACAGGCGTTTGGCGCAAACCGCTTCCTTTGCCTGTTGCTGGCTTTGTCTCCGCGTCAGCGCACTTCGCTGCAACCACTGGTGCAGGTCTTGCATGACTTCGCGGGTTTGCAGCTGGCGCGTCAACAGGTGCCAGCCTTCGGGGTAAATCACAAAGTCAAGCGCTGTGCCCGGGGCGCTTGCCGCGTTCAGTTGGGTGAGCCAGTCGCAGACAGGCAGGGGAGGAATGATGCGGTCGCGCAGACCATAAAGCACTAGGCTGCGCTGTGGAGGCTGGGTTTTTAGGCTTTGGGCGCGTCCCATGAGCGCTGTCACCCCGGCCAAGCTGCTGACGCGGGTGGCTTTGATGAAGAGCGGGTCGCGCCCAAGTTCGCGAGAGACTTCGATGTCGTTGGTGGGGGTGATGCCCAGCGACTGCACGCCCCGACCTGTGAAGGTCATGTTGGGCGCCACGGCGTTCATGAATTGCAGGCTGAGCCTTTGGTACCAGGGCATGCTTTGAGCGCCCCATACGGCGGGCGCTTTCAGCACAATGTGGTCCGCAGCCAAGCCGGGTGATTCACCTGCCGCGACCCACACCAAAGCGCCGCCCATGCTTTCGCCCATCACCGTGAGCGGTAAGCCAGGGTGCTGCTGGCGCAGTTGCATCGCAATGTGGCGTAAGTCGGCCAAAAGTGCATCCGAGCCTGACCAAATGCCGGGTTCAGGATTGGCCCCAAAGCCACGTTGGTCATAGGCGTAAACCGTGGCACCGAGTTCACCCGCCAAGTGCTGTGCCATGGGCTCGAAGGCCTTGCTGTAGTCGTTGAAGCCGTGCACACCCAGCACAATGTGCCGGGGCGCAGGCGTGGCCCATACACGTGCGGCCAGGCTGTCGCCGCCGGGCAGATCAAAACGCATGGGCTGAGCCGGAAGCACTTGGGCTGGGGTGATTTTGTCGGGTGCAATGGGGGTGTTCAGCGGTGTCGCAGGGGCGCTGCAGCCTGCCAAAAACAGCCAGGCGAGCGTCACGAACAACCGGGCACCGAACAGGTCAAGCTTTAAGTGGGGCATCTGAGGGCCTTGAAAGCACTTTGTCAAAAGTGACATGGATCACACCGGGGCTCGATTTTCTGAGACCATGGGGTCAATGCTAACTTGGGACTGTATTCATGGCGGGCAGGAAAAGGGCGGGTCAGTGTATCCCCAAACCCCGTGCCCAAAGGTGTGGATAAGTCCGGGTACGAGCCTGCCAAGGCGGGGCCCATTCCATCCAAGCATCAAATCCCGCTGGGCCGTTTGAGTGAGCCTGATCGGTCGGTGCTGAGAAGTTCCACCTCGTGGCTTTGGCCCCCGCTGCGAATCGTGAGGGTCAAGCGACTGCCAGCAGGCCCCAGTGCTCGCAGGCGGCGGTAAAAGTCGGGCAGGTCTTGCAGCGTTTGGCCTTGCAGGGCCAGCAAGGTGTCGCCCACGGCGATGCCTGCCTGCGCTGCAGGGCTGCCCGGCGATACACGCAATACGGCCAAGCCACCGCTAGGCAGGCGCTGGCTGGTGATGCCCAGCCAGGGTGTGGCCGGGCCAGTGCGTTTGCCTGTGCGAACCAAGTCGGGCAGGGGGTCTTTGAGCAGGTTCACCGGCACAAACAAATTGCCAGGCAGCGGCACTTGGTCGCCGTACACGTCTTGCACCAGCAAGGAGCCGATGCCCACCAGCTGGCCTTGGGCGTCAAACAGCCCCGAGCCGCTCCAGTTGTTCACGGCAGGCAGCGTCATCAAGGGCGCTTCCAGCAGGTATTCCCAGCTGCCCGCAAAGACCTTTCTGGAGACCAGCTCCAGCGCGGTGGGCGCGGTCTCGTTTTGGCCCAGGGTCCAGAGCTTGCCGGGGGTGGGCAGGTTGTCCGAGTCGCCGAGCGGCACGGCATCCAAGCGCAAGGGGATCAGGGTTCGGATCAGACCCAAGCCAGTGAGGTTGTCCACGGCCCGCACTTGGCCTGGAATTCTGCGGCCTTGGTGGTCGATCAGGTCCACGCTTTCGGCTTCCAGAAGCAGGTAGCCAATGGTCAGCACAAGATCGGGGCCAATGACCACGCCCGAGCCTTCGCGGCGCTGGCCCAGGGTGCGGCTGGTGCTGGCCTGCGCATCGCTGCGGCTTTGCACCGTCACCACCGATTGCAGTACCCGCTGCAGCGGCTCGGGCGGCAAGGCTTGAGCCACCTCTTGTGTGGTGACTTGCGGACTGTCTTTTGTCTTGTCGGACTGCCCGGCAGCCTGTGCCCAGGCCCAGCTGCAAGACAACAGGCTGGCCAACAAAGCCGTGGCAAATGGGTGGCGCATGGTCATCCCCTTGAAAAAAGGTGCGCTCAAAAAGCGAAAACCATTGTGGACCGTGCCTCTTAACCCCATGCCCACAGAGCCTACTGGCGTCAGGGCTGTGCAGACAGTGGTCAGTCGCCTCAGGCCGGAAAACGCTCGCGCAGTTTGAGTTTGTAGAACTTGCCTGTCGAGGTGCGGGGCACGGCGTCAATGAACTCGTAGCGGTCGGGCACCTGCCACTTGGCAAAGCCGTGCTGCAACAAGTGTGCAGCAAAGGCTTCGGGTTGAGGTACTCTACCTGGTTTGAGCACGATGCAGGCTAGGGGCCGCTCGCTCCACTTGGGGTCGGGGATGGCGATCACGGCCGCTTCGGCCACGTCGGGGTGGGCCATGAGCGCGTTTTCCAGATCGACCGAGCTGATCCATTCACCGCCGGACTTGATCAGGTCTTTGGTGCGGTCGGTGATGCGCACAAAACCCAAGGCGTCTACGCTGGCCACATCGCCCGTACGCAGCCAGCCGTCGGCGCTGAACTTGTCTTCGCTCACTGGCACTTGGTGGTAGCTGCCGGTGATGAAGGGTCCGCGCACCTGGATTTCGCCCACATGCTGGCCGTCCCAAGGGGCATCGAGTCCGTCTTCACCCCGAATGCGCAACTCCGTCAGCGGCACGGGCACACCCGCCATTGCGGCGCGGCGGTAGCGCTCATTTAGCGAAGCGTCTTTCAGCTCCGACTTGGGGTAAGACACGGTGCACAAGGGCGAGGTTTCGGTCATGCCCCAGCCTTGCAGAATCCAGATGCCGTGCCGGTCAAAGGCACGAATCAGCGCCTCAGGCACGGCCGCACCGCCCACCAAAGAGCGCATGCCAGCGGGCAGTTTCCAGCGGCCCGGCTGGGTAGTTTGTGCGGCTTCGAAAGCCTGGATCAGGCCCATCCAGATGGTGGGCACGCCCAGCGAGAGTGTGGGGGGCTCAGCCGTCATCAGGTCCAGCAAATCTTCCGGGTGCAGGTGCGGGCCGGGAAACACGAGCTTCACGCCCATCATCACCGCGCCATAAGGAATGCCCCAGCTGTTGGCGTGGAACATGGGGGTGACGGGCAAGATGACGTCGCTGCCCTTGAGGCCCCAGAAGTCGCCCAGGCAACCCACCAGCGTGTGCAAGATGGTGGAGCGGTGCGAGTACACCACGCCCTTGGGCCGACCCGTGGTGCCCGAGGTGTAGCACATCGACACCGCATCGTCTTCGGCATGCGGGGCGTACTGAAAACCCTGTGTGTCGGTGCCCGCCAGCAGCTGCTCGTAGTCGGTGAATTCAGCGGGCACCGCTGCCCCGGAAAACGGGAACACGATCACGCGCTCGAAGCGGTAGAGGTGCGCAAACTGCTGGTACAGCGGCAACAAAACGTCGTCGATAATCAGCACCTTGTCTTGTGCGTCGTTGGCGATCCATGCGATCTCTTCGGGTGACAGGCGCAGGTTGAGGGTGTGCATGACCCCGCCTGCGGCCGGGATGCCGAAATAGCACTCCAGGTGCGCATGGTGGTTCCAGCACAGCGTGGCCACACGCTCGCCTTTTTGCAGGCCCATGTTTTGCAGGGCTTGCGCCAACTGGCGGGTGCGTTGGTAAAACGCGCCGTAGCTGTGCCGTACCAGCGACTTGTCGGGCAGGCGCGAGACTATCTCGTTGCTGGCAAACAAAGTGCCCGCGCGTTCGAGCAAGTGGTTCAGCGACAAGGGCATCTGCATCATGGTGCTGCAGATGGGGGACTCGGCGGGGGATGCAGAAGAAGGTGTGGTCATGAAGAGCGTGGGTTGAACTTGTCTGCCCAAATCATGCGGCCCTAATGTTCCCTTGCAGGCTAGGGAAAACCCAAGGTTGGAGTCACATGGGTCAGGAGCGCACACAGTTGCCCCCAAACAGCGTGCCCAAAGGTGTGGATAAGTCCTTGAACAACTGCGCCAAGCCGCATCCTGACTGGCGTGGCGGCTGGTGCTTAAAAATTGGGCAGTGCAGGGCTCTTGCCATGAGCCTGGTGGCGGTCACGATTGCGGCTATTCTTGTCCCTTCGCTTCCATGTCCGCACTTGTTCACCGCATGCCTGCATCCTCCATTTCGCCCGGCTTCATTGCCCTGCACAGCCACCGCTCCGAGGTGCTGGCCGACACCCTCACGGCTTGGCTACGTGCGCACCCTTTGCAGCCGCTTGAGAGCGAAGTGGTGCTGGTGCAGAGCAACGGCATGGCCGAGTGGATCAAGATCGAACTGGCCCGCCAAGGTGGGGTGTGCGCGGCTACGCGGGTCGAGCTGCCCTCGCGCTTTTTGTGGCGCACCTATCGGCAGGTGCTGGGCGCGGCCAACGTGCCGCCCGACTCACCGCTTGACAAACTGCCTATGACCTGGCGGCTGATGGCCTTGCTGCCGGGGTGTCTGCAAGACCCGGTGTTCCAACCCGTGGCAGGTTTTTTGAGAGGCGACGAGCCCGACCGCCTGCTGCAACTGGCCAGCCGCCTGGCCGACCTGTTTGACCAGTACCAAATCTACCGGCCCGACTGGCTGCAAGACTGGGCCGCCGGGCGCAACGTGTTGCGCAAGGCCGCTGGCCATGATGAGCTGGGCGAAGACCAGCTTTGGCAGGCGGAACTCTGGCGGCGCGTGCTCGCCACTTTGGATGACAGTCAGCGCCAAGCCACCCGCCCGGCGCTGCATGCGCGGGCGCTGGCGCACCTGCAGTCGGGCCAGCCGCTGGCCAGCCCTGTGGCGCGGCGCGTGTCGGTGTTTGGCATGAGCCACATGCCTGGGCAGCTGCTGGAGATGCTGGCGGCACTGGCCGCGCACAGCCAGGTGCTGCTGGCCGTGCCCAACCCTTGTCAGTACCACTGGGGTGACATCATCGACGGGCGCGAATGGTTGCAGGCCGAGCGGCGACGTCACGCCTACCGAGGCGAGGCATTGGCTGGCTTGCCGCTGGCCCAGATGCACCTGCACGCGCCCACGCTCTTGGCCGCTTGGGGGCGGCAGGGGCGCGACTTCATTCGCCAGCTCGACGCTTTTGACGACCTGCAAGCGGCCCAGCAAGTCACGCAGTGGCCGCGCCTGGACTTTTTTGACGATGTGCCCGGCGAAGACGGCACGCGTTTGCTCGCGCAGTTGCAGCGCCGCATCCGCGACCTGGAGCCGTCTAGCGGTGGCACCCCAGCCCAGCCTTTGCGCCAGGGCGACCGCTCGGTCGCGTTCAGCGTGGCGCACAGCCCGGTGCGCGAACTCGAGGTGCTGCACGACCAGTTGCTGCAGTGGTTCCACACCTCGCCCGAGCCTTTGTCGCCACGCGATGTGGTGGTCATGGTGCCCGACATCGAAGTCATGGCCCCGGCGATCCGCGCCGTGTTTGGTCAATACAAGCGCAGCGATGCGCGGTTCATTCCGTATGACATTGCCGACCTGGGTGCGCAGGCCATCAGCCCGTTGATCCATGCGGTCGAATGGTTGCTGGCCCTGCCGCAGCAGCGCAGCCGCATGAGCGAGCTGGTCGAGCTGCTTGAAGTGCCCGCGCTCGCGGCCCGCTTTGGCCTGAAGGACGAACACCTGCCCACGCTCACGCGCTGGATGGCGGGCTCAGGCATCCGCTGGGGCCTGTCGGCCGAGCACCGCGCGGGCCTGGGGCTGGGCGTGTGCGGCGACGACAACTCGGCGCTGTTTGGCGTGCAGCGCATGCTCATGGGTTATGCCTGTGGTGCCGACCCGGTGGACGATGACGTGTCATTGGGCGTGTCGCCTTATGCAGAAGTGGGAGGGCTGGACGCCGAGTTGGCCGGGTCGCTGGCGCACCTGTTGCAGGCCCTGATCGACTGGTGGCAAACCTGCTCGCAAAGCGCCACGCCCGCACAGTGGGCCGAGCGCTGTCGCGCCATGCTCGCGGCGCTGTTCAAGCCGCGAGACGACAACGACCGCAATGCGCTGGCGGCGCTCGACCAAGCGCTGAACGATTGGGTGCGGGCTTGTGGCGATGCGGGTTTTGAAGAGGCTGTGCCGCTGGCCGTGGCCCGATCGGCTTGGCTCGAGGCCTTGAAGGCACCACGATTGGAACAGCGCTTTCGCGCTGGCGGCGTGACGTTTTGCACGCTCATGCCGATGCGGGCGATCCCGTTCAAGGCGGTGTGCCTGCTGGGCATGAACGACGGCGACTACCCACGCCGCGGCCCGCGTGCCGACTTTGACCTGATGGGCCTGCCCGGCATGACGCGCCCCGGCGACCGCTCACGCCGCGACGATGACCGCCAGCTCATGCTCGAAGCGCTCTTGTCGGCACGTCAGGTGCTGTACGTGAGCTGGAGTGGCCGCAGCGTGCGCGACAACAGCGAACAACCGCCTTCGGTGCTGGTCTCGCAGCTGCGCGTCGAGATCGACCTGCTCTGGGGCAAAGACACGGCCAAAGACCTGACCACCGTGCACCCGCTGCAACCGTTCAGCCGCGCTTACTTTGAAGCGGGCAGTGGTTTGTTGACCTATGCCAAAGAGTGGCGGGCGGCGCAACAAGACCATCGCGGCGACGGTGGTGGGTCAATCATTGGCGCTGCAGGGGATCGCGGCGAGGGCGCCGCTCCTATAGGGGCATTGTTGGGAGCGGCGCCCTCGCCGCGATGGCCTGCTTTGTTGCCGCCGCTCATGGCCGCCAACGAGCAGGCCCCGATCATCTCGCTCGCCCAACTGGCCCGCTTCCTGCGCAAACCTGTGGGTGCGTTTTTTCGTGAGCGGCTGCAGGTGCATTTGGAAGACGAGCGCAGCGAGCTGCATGACGAAGAACTGTTTGGCTTGGGCGGGCTGGACTTGTACCAGTTGCTCGACCACGAACTGCAGCATGTGCCTGCGGATTTGAGCGCAGACGAATTGCCCAGCCATGCAGCGCGTGTGGTGCAGCACTTGCGTGAGGCAGGGGCCTTGCCGCTGGCGGGGGTGGGCACGCTCGAAGCCCAAAAGCTCACCCACATCCTGCAAACCCAGCTGGCCGCTGCGCTGCGCGAGCGCGGGGATTACCCCGAAGCGGCCGAGCGCGTGTTGGTCGACCAGGCACACCCCCAAGTGAGTTTGCAAGACGCTTTGGGCGGCCTGTTGGTGGGTGAGGGTGGGCAAATGCTTTTGAGTTTGCGTGCCAACAAGCTGGTCAGCATTTCCAAAGCGGGCAAGGCCACAGCATTGCCTGAAAAACTCATCGACATTTGGCTGCAGTCGCTGGCCGCTGCCGCCATGGGGCATCCATTGCGTTGTGTGGTGGTGGGCCGCAACGCCGTGGTGCGTGCAGAACCGCTAGACCCTGAGGCCGCCCGCACCCAATTGCAGACCCTGCTGGCCACCTGGGCCGAAGGCATGCGCTGGCCGCTGCCCCTGCCGCCGGGTGTGGCCTTGCAGTGGCTCAAGGACAAAGAAAACACCAACGCGCTGGCCGATGCCTATGAAGGCAGTGACTTCAAGAGCGCAGAAAAAGACAAAGACCCGGCGCTGGCCCGAACCTACCCCACGGTGCAGGACTTGCTGGCCACGGGCGCACTCGATCGGCTGGCGCAGGCGGTGTACGCGCCGCTCCAGGATTGGGCGGCGCAGGCGCAGGTCGAGGTCTTGCCCGATGCGCCTGCAGACGATGAGGGAGACGAGGCATGAGCACCGCACACGCCCTCAACGCCCACAGCTTCCCGCTGCGCGGCAGCCACCTGATCGAGGCGAGCGCGGGCACGGGCAAGACCTGGACGATTGCCGCGCTGTATGTGCGCTTGGTACTGGGCCATGGCGATGTGGGCACCGCACCCGTGCGCCCCATGCTGCCGCAAGACGTGTTGGTGATGACCTTCACCCGCGCCGCCACGCGTGAGCTGTCAGACCGCATCCGCGCCCGCCTGACCGAGGCGGCGCAGGTGTTCCGCGGCATCGCCCCAACGGACGACGCCTTCCTGAATCAACTCAAAAGCGAATACCCCGAAGGTGAGCCCCGCGAACAAGCGGCGTATCGGCTCGCGCTGGCCGCACAGGCCATGGACGACGCGGCCGTCTACACCATCGACGCCTGGTGCCAGCGCATGCTGCGCGAGCACGCCTTTGACAGCGGCAGCCTGTTTGAAGAAAACCTGGTCGGCGACGAAGCCGCGCTGCGCCTCGAAGCCGTGCAGGACTTCTGGCGTCAGCAGCTCTACCCCATGACCACACCGCTGGTGGCGCAGGTGCAGCGCGTTTGGCGCGACGTGCCTGCGCTCGACAAAGACATGCGTGCCCTGATGGCGGTGCCGCTGGCCGACCCCGCCCCCGGCAGGCTGACGGAGGTCTTCGGCACGGTGCTGGCCGAGCGCGATGCGCAACTGGCGGCGCTCAAGCAGGGCTGGGTGGAAAAGGCCGACAGCTTGTTGGGCTGGATCGAGGGACAGCTGGCCGTCAAGAAGCATGGATGGAATGGTTCAATTCTGCAGGTGGGGCGCTCCAAGAAGTGGATGGATGCACTCAAATGCTGGTCGCAAAGCAGCGGGGATACGAAGGCATTGAAAGATGCAATGGGTACAGGCTGGGATCATCTGACACCCTATGGCCTGCTGGAGTGTCGCAAAGAAGGCGATGTCGTTGAGCTGCCGCCGGAGTCTCAGGCCTTCGCTGATCTGCAAGCCGCTTTGTTGGCCTTGCCCAACCCCGCGCAGGCCGCCCGCCTGAACGCCCGCACGCATGTGATGCAGCGCATGGCCGAGCTGAAAAAACGCAGTGGCCTGTTCGGTTTTGCCGACATGCTGCAACGCCTCGATGTGGCGCTGGCCGACCCCGAGTCGGGTGAGCGCCTGGCGCAGCGCCTGCGCGAACAGTTTCCGGTAGCGATGATCGACGAGTTCCAGGACACCTCACCGCTGCAGTTCCGCATTTTTGACCGCATTTACCGCACAGCCGAGAACCGGCAAGACGCTGCGCTGCTGCTGATCGGGGACCCCAAGCAATCGATCTATGGTTTTCGCGGTGCCGACATCCACGGCTACTTGGCCGCACGCCGCGCCACCGATGGCCGTCACCATGTGCTGGGCACCAACTTCCGATCCACCCAAGCGGTGGTCAATGTGGTGAACCGCTGGTTTGAAATCTCCAAAGATGCCTTTGGCTACCAACACGGCGATGAAGATCCGCTGCCTTTCCAGCCGGTAGGCGCGAAGGGCCGCAGTGAAGTGTTCACGACCCGTGATGGTGTCGTGAAAGCCATGACCTTGGTGCACGACGCCACACTGCGCAGCCAGCGCGATGCGCTGACGCACCTGTCGGCCCTGTGTGCCGAGAAGATCGTGGCTTGGCTGAGTGACCCGCAGGCCCGCTTTGTGGACCCAGAGAAGAGCGATAAACCGCTGCAACCCAAAGACATTGCCGTGCTGGTGCGCACAGGCAAAGAGGCCGCTGCCGTGCGCGATGCCTTGCGTGTGCGGGGAGTGGCTTCGGTTTACCTGTCGGACCGCGACTCGGTGTTTGCCAGCGACGAAGCGCAGGACCTGTGTCTGTGGCTGCGCGGCGTGGCCGAGCCGCAAGACATGCGCCGCGTGCGTGCTGCTTTGGGCACGCGCACGGTGGGATTGTCGCTGGCCGAGTTGTACAACTTGGCCACGCAAGATGAGTTGCTGGACCAACGCGCTGAGCAGATGCGCGATCTGCGTTTGGTTTGGCAAGGCCAGGGCGTGTTGGCCATGCTGCGCCAGTCGCTGCATGTGCTGCAACTGGCCGGGCGCTGGCGTGGCCAGAGCGATGGCGAGCGCCGCCTGACCAATGTGCTGCACCTGGCCGAACTGCTGCAAACCGCCAGCAGCCAGCTCGATGGCGAGCAGGCCCTGATCCGCTGGCTGGCCCAGCAGATCGAGGAGGTCAAATCGGGGGGCGCAGGCGACAGCGACGAACAGACCGTGCGGCTGGAGAGCGACGAAGACTTAGTCAAGGTCATCACCATCCACGCCAGCAAAGGCTTGGAGTACCCGGTGGTGTGCCTTCCCTTTGCGCACAGCCACCGCATGATGGAAGCCCACAAAACCCCGGTGTTGCAGCGCGATGATGGCGAGGGCGATCGGCATTGGACTTTGGACTTTGACAAGGACGACACGAAGCTGGCGGATCACGACCGCCTGCGTGAGGACCTGCGCCTGTGGTACGTGGCGCTCACGCGTGCGCGGCATGCACTGTGGGTGGGCTGGAGCCCTGTCACGCGGGCACCGGGCAAAAGCTGCGTCAACCACAACAGTGCTGCAGGCCATTTGTTGGGTGGCGGTGACGCCATCGATGAAGCTGGCTGGTGGCCCAAGTTACAAGCGCTGGAAACCGATGCGCAAGCGCAGCGCTTGTCGGTGCAACTGGTGAGCGCAAGCGAAGACGTGCCGCTCACCGTCTGGCAGCGGCCCGCCGACACCCGCGAACTGAGCAACGCCTTGGTCTGCACCGCCCGCATCGACAAGTCGTGGACCATTGCGAGCTTCTCGCGCCTGACGCGTGACCTGTCTTCGCAACCTTTGGCGCACATGAGCCTGCACATGGCCACGCCGCGCCCGGCCGACGACGAACCGCCTGAAGACGCACAGACCCTGCCAATGCCTGCAGCCCCTGCGGGTTCTTTGGCCCCGTGGCACGGCTTTGCCAAAGGCCCGACGGCAGGCAACTTCTTGCACGACCAGCTCGAGTGGTTGGCGGCCGATGGTTTTGCGCTCGACGCACCCAAGGTCGAGCGCCTCAAAAAGCGCTGCGAAAACGCAGGCTACAAAGCCCAAGCCGATGTGGTGGTGCAGTGGCTCACCCGTGTGGTGGCGCAACCCCTGCGTGGGCCAGGTAGCCCGCTGAACGCGCTGGGCACCTTGCTGCCCGAGATGGAGTTTTGGTTGCCTGCCGAGCGGCTGCACGCCCGCGAGGTGGACGCCCTGTGCCAGCAGCACCTGCTGCCCGGCGTGAGCCGCCAGCAACTGCCCGACGCGCAGCTGCACGGCATGCTGATGGGCTTTGCTGACTTGGTGTTCGAGCACGAAGGGCGCTACTGGGTGCTCGATTACAAATCCAACCACCTGGGTGCCGATGACACGGCCTACACCGCACAGGCGCTCGATGCCGCCATGGCCCACCACCGCTACGAGGTGCAAGCCGCGCTCTACATGCTGGCGCTGCACCGCCTGCTGCGTGCCCGTCTGGGTGAGGCCTACAACCCGGCGCAGCAACTGGGCGGCGCGGTGTACCTGTTCTTGCGTGGCATCGAAGGACCTGCGGGCGGTTGCTGCACCTTGCCTGCGCCGCTCGAATTGCTCGATGGCTTGGACGCCATGCTCCATGCCGAGGTGAAAGCATGAGTTTCAAAAAGCCCTCGCGCACAATGTCTGTTCCCACCCTGCAAATGGATTGGTTGAACGACTTGCCCGCCCAAGGCCTGAGCGCCACGCAAACGCTGCAATGGCTGCAGCTGTGGACCGAGCAAGGCCTGCTGCGCCACATCGACAGCGCCCTTGCGGCCCAGCTGCTGCGGCTCGATGGCCAAGCCAGCCCCGCGCTGCTGGTGGCGGCGGCCATGCTCGCTCAAATGGAAGGGCGTGGCCACACCTGCCTGCCCTTGGTCGACCTGTGTGCACCGCCTGTGGCGTTGCTGGCTTGGCCCACCGTGGCTGTGGACGGGCCGCAAGGCTTGCGTGCGCTTTGGGCGCACCTGCCCGCCACGCTGGCCGACTGGCAAGCCGCTTTGCAAAGCAACACATCACGAGCCTGTTCGCGTCTGAGCGATGCACCCGACCAAGGGCAGCCGCTGGTGCTGGGCGGCACGGCCCATGCTCCGCTCTTGTACCTGCGCCGTTATGCAGGCTACGAGCAGCGCGTGGGCCAGGGTCTGTTGCAACGGGCCAGCGAACCGTTGCCTGTGGAAGAGACAGCTGCACGCCGCTGGCTGGACCGTTTCTTTGTGCCCAGTGCCGATGCCCTTTCCGAGACCACTTACGACACCGATTGGCAAAAGGTGGCCTGCGCCGTGGCGCTGCGTGCGCGTCTGTCGGTCATCACGGGCGGGCCGGGCACGGGCAAGACTTACACCGCAGCCCGCCTGCTGGCTTTGCTTCTGGCCCTGCATGACGGAGAAAACCCATTGCGTGTGGCGCTGGCCGCGCCCACGGGCAAGGCGGCGGCGCGGCTCAAGCAGTCCATCGACAACGCACTGACCAGCCTGCAAGATCAGGTGCCAGAGGGCTGCGGTCTGGACCTGAACACGCTGATCGCCCGCATGGGCCCAGCACGCACCTTGCATTCGCTGCTGGGTGCGCGGCCCGACACGCGCCAGTTCAGACACCACGCGGCCAACCCGCTCGATGTGGATGTGCTGATCGTGGACGAAGCCTCGATGGTGCACTTGGAAATGATGGACGCGCTGCTGCAGGCGCTGCCCGCCACGGCGCGGCTGGTTCTGCTGGGCGACAAGGACCAGCTGGCCTCGGTGGAAGCGGGCGCGGTGCTGGGCGACCTGTGCCGCAACGCCGCCGCAGGCCGCTACAGCGCGGAAACTGCACAGTTTGTGCAGACCGTGGCCGGGCAGACCTTGCCTGCCGAGTACCGGTCTGCGGGCGTTTCTCCTGTGCTTGCGCAGCAGACGGTGATGCTGCGCCAAAGCCGCCGCTTCAAAGGCGCCATTGGCCAATTGGCCTTGGCGGTGAACCGGGGCGATGCCGCTGCTGCCCGAGCCGTGCTGGCTGAGGGTTTTTCTGCATCCTTGATGCAACAAGAGCTTCGCCAAGCGCAGGCCATCGCCCCGGGGGTGGGGCTCCTACAAGAAACGCCGCAGCCACCTGTTGGAGCGACGCCCTCGTCGCGATCTCCCTCGGCTTTGATCGCCCTGCAACCCACCACCCCCCAAGCCGTTTGCGCTTTGGCGCTTGGCACATCCGGCAAACCGTCGTATGCCGACTACCTGCACCTCATGCAGCAGGTGCCGAGCGGGCAAGACGCCGAAACCCATGCCAATTGGGTGCGCAGCGTGCTCAAAGCTTTTGAGCGTTTCCGAATCCTGTGCGCCGTGCACCAAGGCGAATGGGGCACCCAAGGACTCAACGCCGCCGTGCAAAAAGCCTTGGCCGATGAGGGGCTGCTCAAAGTCACGGGCGAATGGTTTGCCGGTCGCCCAGTCATGGTCACCCGCAACGATGCGCAGCTGGGCGTGTTCAACGGCGATGTGGGGGTGGTGTTGCCCAACAGCGAAGGCAAGCTCAAGGTCTGGTTCCTCGACGGCGATGCCTTGCGCTCGGTGAGTGTGATGCGCTTGGCGCAGGTCGAAACGGCTTTTGTCATGACGGTGCACAAGAGCCAGGGCTCGGAGTTCGAGCACACCGCGCTGGTCTTGCCACCTGGCGGTGCTGAAGTGCTGAGCCGTGAGCTGGCCTACACAGGCATCACCCGGGCGCGGGAGCAGTTCACCCTGATCGAGGCTGAGTCCGGAATGCTTGAAGCGGCCATTGACCGCCCGAGCGTGCGGGCCAGTGGCTTGGCTCAGTGGTGGCTTTGACTGCCTGAAATCGCCCCGGGGGCGGGGCTCCCACATTCCTTGTAGGAGCGGCGCCCCCGCCGCGATGACGTTTAACTGGCAAACCCCTCGCAAGCTCCAGCATTGGCCTTGCCCCTGCATTCGCGCAAAAGACGCTTGTCCCGCTCAGTCTTGCTCTCGCCCGTGTTGGGGCTGACGGGCGGTTTGGATGCTTTACTTTGTTTCGGTTTTTTGGTCTTCGCGGGCTTGTCGGAGGCCGTGACGGCTGTGAAGTTGTCTACCGCATGGCTGGCTGGCGATATGGCCATCAAGCAAAGCCCACAACCCACGCTGGCGAGCGCGCGCATCCAATGCCCTGTGTTCATGGCGGTCTCCCTGTCTGTTGTTGTGCCGTTCATCATAGGCAAGTGCAGCGCTTGTGCAAAGGGTGACACCAGCAGGGTAGACCTGCCGTTACGATGGGTGCATGAACAAAAACACCGCTCCTTTCATGCGCCAGACCGTCATGGACCTGGAAGAGTCCCGCATCCGCGAAGTGGCCAACGCGGGCATGGGCCGCCCCGATGTGCTGGCCTTCTGGTTTGGCGAATCCGACGAGGTCACGCCCGACATCGTGCGCCAGGCGGCCATCGAGTCCATGCAAAAAGGCGAGACCTTTTATTCGCACAATTTGGGTTTGCCCGAGTTGCGCCAGGCCGTGTCCGACTACATGTCTGCCTTGCACGGTCCCGTTGGGGTTGACAGGCTGGCCATCACTTCGGGCGGCGTGAACGCCTTGATGCTGGCCGCGCAAGCCCTGATCGACACGGGCGACGAGGTGGTCGCCGTCACGCCCGTCTGGCCAAATTTGACGGCGCAGGCTTTGGTGATGGGCGCGAATTTGAAATGTGTGTCTCTGCGCCCGGTTGCTGGTCAGTGGCAGCTCGACATGGCTGCCCTCAAAGCCGCCATCACGCCCGCCACGCGCATGTTGATCGTCAATTCGCCCAACAACCCCACGGGCTGGACGCTCAATCGTGCCGAACAGGCCGAAATATTGGAGCACTGCCGCAGCACCGGCACCTGGGTGCTGGCCGACGAGGTGTACGAGCGCTTGTATTACGAAACCGACACGGCCAATGGCTGCGCCCCGTCTTTTCTGGATGTGGCTGAGCCCGACGACCGCCTGGTCGTGGTGCACAGCTTTTCCAAGAGTTTTTTGATGACCGGTTGGCGTCTGGGTTGGTTGGTCATGCCCGCCACCATGACGCCCCACATGGGCAAACTGATCGAGTTCAACACCTCGTGCGCTTCGGTCTTCACCCAAAAGGCTGGGGTGGTGGCTTTGCAAAATACCGCCGACATCACACCCCGCGTGGTCGCGCACCTCAAAGCCTGCCGCGACACCTTGGTGCCGCTGTTGCAGGCTGTGCCGGGTGTTCAATTGGCTCCAGCTCGGGGCGGCATGTATGCGTTTTTCAGGCTCGATGGTCACCCGGATGCGGTGCAGACGGCCAAACGCTTGGTGGCCGAAGCGGGCCTGGGGCTGGCCCCTGGCGAGGCTTTTGCCCCCGAAGCAGCGGGTTGGCTGCGTTGGTGCTTCGCTTCGAAAGACCTGGACAGGCTGAGTCAGGGCGTGGAACGGCTCAAAGGCTGGTTGGCCAAGAATTAATTGGGATCTGACCCCAATTAATTAATAGGGGTCAGATCCCAATTGTTGGTGTCTTCATGCCGAGCCTTGAAGCGAGCAAATGCCGACTTCGGGTGAAAAGGGCGGGCTTTCGGGCTATAATCCGCCTGTTTTGCGATTTGCAAAGCGCACGCCATCCGCTTTTCCGGCAGTTGGCGCAAGTCATTAACCCGCTGATATTCCTCAAGAATTCGGCGAAAACAAGGAAATACCATGATTGCATCTTCAATCAAGGCCGAGGTCGTCAAGGCCAACGCACGTGCTGCCAATGACACTGGCTCCCCAGAAGTCCAAGTGGCTTTGCTGACAGCTCGTATCAACGAGCTGACACCTCACTTCAAAACACACGCCAAAGACCATCACGGTCGCCGCGGTCTGCTGCGCATGGTGAGCCGTCGCCGCAAACTGTTGGACTACCTCAAGTCCCGTGATGCTGACCGTTACGTTGCGCTGATCGCCAAGCTTGGCCTGCGTAAGTAATCGTCTCTCCAGATGAAAAGCGCCTGAGTTAGTTCACTAGCTCAGGCGCTTTATTCTTTTTTTCTTCGGAATTTGTCACAAAGAACCCGCGCTGTGTCATTCCACAAGACTTTCAACCCAAGGTTTTGTGGAATGGCATCGAGTTCAGAGCGTCAACTTCCGGGCCCACAGTGCAGCCTCATGCGCTTTTGTTTTCAGGAGTTCTGAACATGTCCATTTTCAATAAAGTTACCAAAACGTTCCAGTGGGGCCAGCACACGGTCAAGATGGAAACTGGCGAAGTGGCTCGCCAAGCTGGCGGCGCTGTGCTGCTCGATATGGAAGGCACCGTGGTGCTGGCCACTGTGGTGGGTTCCAAGATCGCCAAAGCCGGTCAAGACTTCTTCCCCCTCACGGTGGACTACATCGAGAAGACTTACGCCGCAGGCAAGATCCCTGGCAGCTTCTTCAAGCGTGAAGCCAAGCCCAGCGAGCACGAAACCCTGACCAGCCGTCTGATCGACCGCCCAATCCGTCCTCTGTTCCCCGAAGGCTTCTACAACGACGTGCACGTGGTCATCCACACCGTGTCTTTGAACCCTGAAGTCGATGCCGACATCGCTGCGATGATCGCCGTGTCTGCCGCCTTGTCCATCTCGGGCATCCCGTTCAATGGCCCCATTGGTGCCGCTCGCGTGGGTTACATCAACGGTGAATACGTCCTGAACCCCGGCCAAACCCAGCGCAAAGACAGCGTGATGGACCTGGTGGTGGCCGGTACCGAAGCCGCTGTGCTGATGGTCGAATCCGAAGCCCTGCAACTGTCCGAAGAAATCATGTTGGGCGGCGTGGTGTATGGTCACGAGCAGTCGGCGATTGCCATCAACGCGATCCACGAACTGGTCCGCGAAGCTGGCAAGCCTGTCTGGGACTGGCAAGCGCCTGCCCGCGACACCGCTTTCGAAGCCAAGTTGGCCACATTGGCTGAAGAGAAGCTGCGTGCTGCATACCAAATCCGCAACAAGCAAGCCCGCACACACGCTTGCCGCGAAGCCTACGCTTCGGTCAAAGTCGCTTTGGCTGAAGAGGGCGTGGCCTTCGACAGCGTCAAGCTCGACGGCCTGATGTTCGAAATCGAAGCCCGCATCGTGCGCAGCCAGATTTTGGCGGGTGAGCCCCGCATTGACGGCCGCGACACACGCACTGTGCGCCCTATCGAAATCCGCAACAGCGTGTTGCCCCGCACCCACGGCTCAGCCTTGTTCACACGTGGCGAAACCCAGGCTTTGGTCATCACCACCTTGGGCACCGAGCGCGATGCGCAGCGCATTGACGCGCTGGCTGGTGAGTTCGAAGACCGCTTCATGTTCCACTACAACATGCCTCCCTTTGCCACCGGCGAAGTGGGCCGCATGGGCTCGACCAAGCGCCGCGAAATCGGCCACGGCCGTTTGGCCAAGCGTGCTTTGGCCGCTGTGTTGCCGACCAAAGAAGAGTTCCCCTACACCGTGCGTGTGGTGTCTGAGATCACCGAGTCGAACGGTTCTTCGTCCATGGCTTCGGTCTGCGGCGGCTGCTTGTCGATGATGGACGCCGGTGTGCCGATGAAGGCCCACGTGGCCGGTATCGCCATGGGCCTGATCAAGGAAGACAACCGCTTTGCGGTGTTGACCGACATCTTGGGTGACGAAGACCACTTGGGCGACATGGACTTCAAGGTCGCTGGTACCACCAACGGTATCACTGCGTTGCAGATGGACATCAAGATCCAGGGCATCACCAAAGAAATCATGCAAGTTGCTTTGGCTCAGGCCAAAGAAGCCCGTATGCACATTCTGGGCAAGATGCAAGAAGCGATGAGCGAAGCCAACACCGAAGTGTCTGATTTCGCACCCAAGCTCTTCACCATGAAGATCAACCCCGAGAAGATCCGTGACGTGATCGGCAAAGGCGGCGCCACCATCCGCGCCCTGACCGAAGAAACCGGTTGCCAGATCAACATCTCCGAAGACGGCACGATCACCATCGCGGCCACCGACGGCGAGAAGGCCGAGATCGCCAAGAAGCGCATCGAGCAGATCACCGCCGAAGTCGAAATCGGCAAGGTCTACGAAGGCCCAGTGACCAAGATCTTGGACTTCGGCGCCTTGATCAACTTGTTGCCCGGTAAAGACGGACTGCTGCACATCAGCCAGATCGCCCACGAGCGCGTTGAAAAAGTGACCGACTACCTGAGCGAAGGCCAGATTGTCAAAGTCAAGGTCATGGAAACCGACGAAAAAGGCCGCATCAAGCTGTCGATGAAGGCTTTGTTGGACCGTCCTGCCCAAGGCTAAACAGCGTTGCTTCGGGTGATCAGCGATCACCCGGCATCGCGTAGATTCACCATGAACGTCATTGAAATCCAAAGCTACGGCGCCCCCGAGGTGCTGGTCCCTGGCTCCCGCCCTGACCCCGTTGCTGGGGTAGGTGAGTTGCTCATTCGCGTTTCGGCCAGCGGCATCAACCGCCCCGACGTGCTGCAACGCCTGGGCAATTACCCCGTACCCCCCGGTGCCTCGGATATTCCGGGCCTGGAAGTCGCGGGTGTGGTGGTATCGGGTGATGCAACGGCCATGGCCGAAGCGGGTTTGGCGGTGGGCGACCGTGTGTGCGCCTTGGTCGCTGGCGGTGGTTATGCGCAGCTGTGTGTGGCACCCGTGGCCCAATGCTTGCCAGTGCCTAAGGGCCTGACGAACATTGAAGCCGCTTCGCTGCCCGAGACCTTCTTCACAGTCTGGAGCAATGTGTTTGACCGGGGGCGATTGCAAGCGGGTGAGACCTTGTTGATTCAAGGCGGCACCAGCGGCATCGGCGTTACAGCCATCCAAATGGCCAAGGCGGCCGGTGCGACCGTGATCGCCACGGCGGGTTCTGACGCCAAGTGCCAGGCTTGCCTGGCCTTGGGTGCGGACCACGCCATCAATTACAAAACCACCGACTTCGTCGCCGAGGCCAAGCGCCTGACCGGCGGTGCGGGTGTGAATGTCATTTTGGACATGGTCGCCGGTGACTACGTGGCGCGTGAAGTCGAGGCCCTGGCCGAAGATGGCCGCTTGGTCATCATCGCTGTGCAAGGCGGCATCAAGAGCGAATTCAACGCTGGGATGGTGCTGCGCCGCCGTTTGACCATCACGGGTTCGACCTTGCGTCCACGTCCTGTGGCCTTCAAAGCCGCGATTGCCCAGTCTTTGCTTAAAACTGTTTGGCCCTGGATCGAGTCGGGCCGCATCAAGCCGGTCATCCACAGCGTGTTTGCTGCGGCAGAGGCGGGTGGTGGTTTGCCATCGGGTGCGGCGCAAGCCCATGCCTTGATGGAAACCAATCAGCATGTAGGCAAATTGGTGGTGACTTGGTGACAGCCATGCGCGGCAAGTTGATGATCGGCAATTGGAAGATGAATGGCAGCTTGGCTGCCAATGCGTCTTTGTTGACCGATTTGTTGGCTGACTCGGTCGATGTGTATTGCCGCTCTGCGGTGTGTGTGCCTTCGCTGTATCTGGCGCAAATGCAAAGCTTGCTCACTGGGACCTCCATAGCCTTGGGGGCGCAAGATGTGTCTGCCCACGAAGACGGGGCTTATACAGGTGAGGTTTCAGCAACCATGTTGAGAGACTTTGCCGTGCGCTATTGCATCGTAGGTCATTCGGAGCGGCGGCAATACCACGCTGAGTCGGATATGTTGGTCGCCAGCAAGGCCCAACGTGCATTGGCGGCCGGCATCACCCCGATTGTTTGTGTGGGCGAGAGTCTGGCCGAGCGCGAAGCGGGTCAGACCGAAGTGGTGGTCAAAAGACAGTTGGCGGCGGTGATTCATGCGAATGGCCATTGCATCAGTGAAATCGTGGTGGCTTATGAGCCAGTCTGGGCCATTGGCACGGGATTGACGGCCACGCCGGAGCAAGCACAAAAGGTGCATGCTGTGTTGCGGGCCCAGTTGCAAGTCGCGACTGCTCACGCTGACCGCGTATCGATTTTGTATGGGGGCAGTATGAATGCTGCCAACGCTGCCGACTTGTTGGCCCAGACCGATGTGGATGGTGGCCTGATTGGTGGTGCCGCGTTGAAAGCGCCTGATTTTTTATCCATGCTGAAGACGGCTTCGCGCTGATTCTTTGGCTAAGTTTTGATTGATTTTTGGAGATAGAGATGAGCATGGTGTTGACTTTGATTTTGGTGGTGCAGATGTTGTCGGCTTTGGCCATGATCGGTTTGATCCTGATCCAGCACGGTAAAGGTGCTGACATGGGCGCGGCCTTTGGCAGTGGCGGTTCGGGCAGCCTGTTTGGCGCTACCGGTGGTGCCAATTTTCTGTCGAGGACCACCGCTGTTTTAGCCGCGGTGTTTTTTGTATGCACCTTGTTGTTGGCGTATTTCAGCAATGTCCGTCCCACAGCCCCATCGGGCAGCGTTTTGGAAGGTGCCGCCGTCACCGCTCCCGCAGCGCCCGTGGACAGCAGTACGGCTGCACAAATTCCCGGTAACGCGCCTGCAGCCAAGCCTGACAACAGCGTGCCACCGGCACCCGCCAAGTAAGTTGGCATTCAGCTTTGTTGCTCTGCACAATTTTCCCTGTTTGTAAAAGGAAATAGCGGAGTTTTCAGAGTAAACTCGGAGTCTGACCTGAGAGCCAATTGCGCCATGTGGTGCACCTCTTGCAATCGGGTTAAACGTATCCAGCCGTCGTGGTGAAATTGGTAGACACGCTATCTTGAGGGGGTAGTGGCGAAAGCTGTGCGAGTTCGAGTCTCGCCGACGGCACCAGATAAACAGAAAAACCCAATCCGAAAGGCTTGGGCAATTCATTCGGTGATACCGCAAGTTCCAAAATGAACCTCGATCAGTACCTCCCCATTCTCTTGTTCATTTTGGTCGGCATTGCTGTCGGCATCATTCCCCAGGTTTTGGGCTACATCCTTGGCCCCAACAAGCCTGATGCAGAAAAAAATTCCCCCTATGAATGCGGCTTCGAAGCTTTCGAAGACGCCCGCATGAAGTTCGATGTGCGCTATTACCTGGTCGCCATCTTGTTCATCTTGTTCGATTTGGAAATCGCTTTCCTGTTCCCTTGGGCTGTGGCGCTCAAGGAGGTGGGTCTTGCAGGCTTTGTGGCCGTGGTGATTTTCTTGGCCATTCTGGTCGTAGGCTTCGTCTACGAATGGAAAAAAGGCGCCCTGGACTGGGAATGATTTTGTCAAACACAACACCATTCGGCCTGCTTAAGGACTCAAAATGATTGAAGGCGTGATGAAAGAAGGTTTCATCACCACGAGTTACGACTCGGTGGTGAATTGGGCCAAAACGGGTTCTCTTTGGCCCATGACCTTTGGTCTGGCGTGCTGCGCGGTCGAAATGATGCATTCAGCGACTGCCCGTTACGACTTGGCCCGCTTTGGTGCTGAAGTTTTCCGCGCCAGCCCACGCCAAGCCGATTTGATGATCGTGGCCGGAACCCTGTGCAACAAGATGGCCCCGGCCTTGCGCAAGGTCTATGACCAAATGTCTGAACCGCGCTGGGTAATCTCCATGGGTTCTTGTGCCAATGGCGGTGGTTATTACCACTACAGTTACTCCGTGGTACGTGGTTGCGACCGCATTGTGCCGGTGGATGTGTATGTGCCGGGCTGCCCGCCCACAGCAGAAGCGTTGATCTACGGCATCATTCAGTTGCAGCAAAAAATCCGCCGCACGCAGACCATCGCGCGCGCTTGAAGGGAATGACGATGACCCATTTCGCCATTCGCCCCGAAGACCTGCAAGACACCTTGGCTGCGGCTTTGGGTGATCGGGTTCAAAGTATTTCCATCGCTCTGGGTGAGGTTGCTGTTCATGTGAGCGCAGCCCACTACCTGAGTGTGATGCAGACCCTGCGCGATGTCGCGGGCTGCCAATTCGAGCAACTGATCGATCTGGCTGGTGTGGACTATTCCACTTACCGCGACGTGGGCACCGATGGTCCCCGGTTCGGCGTGACGGTGCACTTGCTGTCGGTCAGTCTGAACCAGCGCGTGCGCGTCAAGGTGCTGTGCCCCGAGGACGATTTGCCTTTGGTGGCTTCGGTCAATGAACTCTGGAATTCGGCCAACTGGTACGAGCGTGAAGCTTTTGACTTGTACGGCATCGTGTTTGAAGGCCACAACGACCTGCGCCGCATCTTGACCGATTACGGTTTCATCGGTCATCCATTCCGCAAGGACTTCCCACTGTCGGGTCACGTTGAAATGCGTTACGACGCCGAGCGCAAGCGCGTGATTTATGAGCCCGTGAGCATTGAGCCACGCGAAATCACGCCCCGCATCATCCGCGAAGAAAACTATGGAGGCCTGAACTGACATGGCCGAAATCAAGAATTACACGCTGAACTTCGGTCCACAGCACCCGGCCGCCCACGGCGTGCTGCGTTTGGTGCTCGAGCTGGACGGCGAGGTCGTGCAACGCGCTGACCCGCACATCGGTTTGCTGCACCGTGCCACCGAAAAGCTGGCGGAAAGCAAAACCTATATCCAATCGCTGCCCTATATGGACCGCTTGGATTACGTGTCGATGATGTGCAACGAGCACGCTTACTGTTTGGCCATCGAGAAGATGCTGGGCCTCGAAGTGCCCATGCGCGCCCAGTACATCCGCGTGATGTTCTCGGAAATCACCCGTATCCTGAACCACCTCATGTGGCTCGGCTCGCACGGCAACGATTGCGGCAGCTCCACCATCTTGATCTACACCTTCCGCGAGCGTGAAGACCTGTTTGACATGTATGAAGCCGTGTCTGGTGCGCGCATGCATGCCGCTTACTTCCGTCCTGGTGGCGTGTACCGTGACCTGCCTGACAGCATGCCGCAGTACAAAGTGAGCAAGGTCAAAAATGCCAAAGCCATCGAGCAGCTCAACACCAACCGCCGTGGCTCCTTGCTGGACTTCATTGACGACTTCACGCAGCGCTTCCCCAAGTGCGTGGACGAGTACGAAACCCTGCTGACCGACAACCGCATCTGGAAACAGCGCACGGTGGGCATCGGCGTGGTGGCCCCCGAGCGTGCCCTGAATCTGGGCATGACCGGCCCCATGCTGCGCGGCTCCGGCTTTGCCTGGGACTTGCGCAAGAAGCAGCCCTACGATGCCTATGACAAAGTCGAATTCGACGTGCCTGTGGGCAAAACCGGTGACAGTTATGACCGGTATTTGGTTCGCATGGCTGAGATGCGCGAATCCAACCGCATCATCCAGCAGTGCGTGGCTTGGTTGCGCGCCAACCCTGGTCCGGTCATCACCGACAACCACAAAATTGCACCGCCTTCGCGCGAGGGCATGAAGTCCAACATGGAAGACTTGATCCACCATTTCAAGCTCTTCACAGAAGGCTTTCATGTACCCGAAGGCGAGGCCTACGCAGCGGTCGAGCACCCGAAAGGCGAGTTCGGCATTTACATGGTGAGCGATGGGGCCAACAAGCCCTACCGCCTCAAAATTCGCGCCCCGGGCTTTGCCCATTTGGCCACCCTCGATGAAATGGCCCGTGGCCACATGCTGGCCGATGCGGTCGCGATCATCGGGACCATGGACATCGTTTTTGGAGAGATTGACCGATGATCTCTGATTCCACCAGAGCACGCTTTGCGCGTGAAGTTGCCAAGTTCCCTGCGGATCAAAAGCAGTCGGCCGTCATGGCCTGCCTGTCGATCGTGCAGCAAGAACAAGGCTGGGTCAGCCCCGACAGTGAGCAAGTCGTGGCCGAGGTGTTGGGCATGCCCGTGATGGCCGTGCACGAAGTCACCACCTTCTACAACATGTACAACCAAAAGCCGGTGGGCAAGTTCAAACTGAACGTTTGCACCAACCTGCCTTGCCAGTTGCGTGGTGGTGCGCAAGCGTTGGCCCATCTGGAGCACAAATTGGGGGTGCACGCCGGTGAAACCACCTCCGATGGCTTATTCACGTTGCAACCCAGCGAATGCCAAGGTGCTTGCGCGGATGCTCCCGTGTTGCTGGTGAATGACCGCCATATGTGCAGTTTCATGAGCCACGAAAAGCTTGACCAACTGGTCGACAGCCTGAAGAAAGCCGAGGCCGCCTGATGAACGTCGAACAAATTCTGAGCCAATTCCAAGCCACCGGCGTGGAAAGCTGCTTCCATGACCGCCACATCAACCCGCAAATTTATGCGGGCTTGAATGGCCGCAATTGGGGCATCAAAGACTACGAAGCGCGTGGCGGCTACGCGGCCTTGCGCAAGATCCTGGGCAAAGATGGCTCTGCGCCAAACGCCGAAACCGGCGTGGCGGGCATGACCCAAGACCAGGTGATCGCCACAGTCAAAGAGTCCGGCCTGCGTGGTCGCGGTGGTGCGGGTTTCCCCACGGGCCTGAAGTGGAGCTTCATGCCCCGCCAGTTCCCTGGTCAAAAGTATTTGGTGTGCAATTCGGACGAAGGCGAGCCGGGCACATGCAAAGACCGCGACATCATGGAGTACAACCCGCACACGGTGATCGAAGGCATGATCATCGCGGCGTATGCCATGGGCATCAGCGTGGGTTACAACTACATCCACGGCGAAATTTTCCACACCTACGAACGCTTTGAAGCGGCCCTCGAAGAAGCCCGCGCTGCAGGCTACTTGGGCAACAACATTCTGGGCAGCACCTTCAGCTTCCAGTTGCACGCGTCGCACGGTTTTGGCGCCTACATCTGCGGCGAAGAAACCGCTTTGCTCGAATCGCTCGAAGGCAAAAAAGGCCAACCTCGCTTCAAGCCACCGTTCCCCGCCAGTTTTGGTCTGTACGGCAAGCCCACCACGATCAATAACACCGAGACCTTCGCAGCGGTGCCGTGGATCATCCGCAATGGTGGTCAGGCTTATCTGGAATGCGGCAAGCCCAACAACGGCGGCACCAAGATCTTCTCGGTCAGCGGTGATGTGGAGCGCCCTGGCAACTACGAAGTGCCCATGGGCACACCGTTTGCCAAGCTGCTCGAATTGGCGGGTGGTGTGCGCGGCGGTCGCAAACTCAAAGCCGTGATTCCTGGCGGTTCTTCATCGCCTGTGATTCCGGCCGATTTGATGATGAAACTCACCATGGACTACGACAGCATCGCCAAAGAGGGCGGTTCGATGTTGGGTTCGGGCGCGGTGATCGTCATGGACGAGACCCGCTGCATGGTCAAGGCCTTGGCGCGTTTGTCTTACTTTTATTCGCACGAGTCTTGTGGCCAATGCACGCCTTGCCGTGAAGGTACAGGCTGGCTTTGGCGCATGGTGGACCGCATTGAAAACGGCCACGGTCGTGCCAGCGACATCGACATGCTCGACAGCGTGGCCGGCAACATCATGGGCCGCACGATTTGCGCCTTGGGCGACGCAGCGGCCATGCCAGTGCGCGGCATGCTCAAGCATTTCCGTCACGAATTTGTACACCTCATCGAGCACAAGACCTCTATGGTCGAAGCCGATGCAACAGCGGTGAAGACCCATGGTTGAAATAGAACTCGACGGTCAGAAAGTGGAAGTTGCCGAAGGCAGCATGGTGATGCATGCGGCCGAAAAAGCCGGCACCTACATCCCCCATTTCTGCTACCACAAGAAACTCTCCATCGCGGCCAACTGCCGCATGTGCCTGGTCGAGGTCGAAAAAGCCCCCAAGCCCATGCCCGCATGCGCCACGCCCGTGACGCAAGGCATGATCGTGCGCACCAAGAGCGACCGAGCCATTGCGGCGCAAAAGTCGGTCATGGAGTTTTTGCTGATCAACCACCCGCTGGACTGCCCCATCTGCGACCAAGGCGGTGAGTGCCAGTTGCAAGACTTGGCCGTGGGTTATGGCGGCAGCACCTCGCGTTACGAAGAAGAAAAGCGTGTGGTGTTCCACAAGGAAGTCGGCCCGCTGATCTCCATGGAAGAGATGAGCCGCTGCATCCACTGCACACGCTGCGTGCGCTTTGGCCAAGAAGTGGCTGGCGCGATGGAGTTGGGCATGTCGCACCGTGGTGAGCATGCAGAGATCGAAACCTTCCTGGGTCAGACGATCGACTCCGAGTTGTCGGGCAACATGATCGACATCTGTCCCGTGGGCGCTTTGACCAGCAAGCCTTTCCGCTACCACGCCCGCACTTGGGAGCTGTCGCGCCGCAAGTCGGTGGCGGCGCACGATTCGTCCGGTGCCAACCTGATTGTGCAGGTCAAGAACAACCAGGTCATGCGCGTGGTGCCCCTGGAAAACGAAGACGTGAATGAGTGCTGGATCGCCGACCGTGAGCGTTTCTCTTACGAAGCTCTGACCGGCTCTGACCGCCTGACACGCCCCATGCTCAAGCAGGGCGGCGAGTGGAAAGAAGTCGACTGGCAAACAGCCCTCGAATACGTGGCCAATGGCTTGCGCAACATCCAGCGTGACCACGGTGCGGGCAGCATCGGCGCACTGGTGAGCCCGCACAGCACGGTGGAAGAGTTGTATCTCGCTGGCGCTCTGGTGCGCGGGCTGGGTTCAGACAACATCGATTACCGCCTGCGCAACGCCGAGTTTGGCGCTAGCGAAGGCGTGCGCACCTTGGGCACATCAGTTGCATCGCTGTCCACTTTGCAGCGCGTTCTGGTTGTGGGTTCCAACCTGCGCAAAGACCATCCGCTGTTTGCATTGCGCGTGCGGCACGCCGTGCGCCATGGCGCTCAGCTCCATGTCATCACAACACCTGCGGCTTTCAGCCATGCAGATGCTTGGGCCATGCCCGTGGCGCAGGCCGTTTTGTCCGACGCTTCCGGCTGGGCGCAAGCTCTGGCCGATGTGGCGGCTGCCATCGCATCCGAGAAGGGTGTGAGCGCTCCCGCAGCTGGCACTGCCACGGCCCAAGCGCAAGCCATCGCCAAGTCCTTGATGGGCGGCGAACGCAAAGCTGTGTTGCTGGGCAACGCCGCAGCGCATGCAGTCAATGCATCGAGCTTGCTTGCTCTGGCCAACTGGATTGCTGAGCAAACCGGTGCGAGTGTCGGTTACCTGACTGAAGCGGCCAACACCGTGGGCGCACAGTGGGTCGGTGCCCAGCCCCAAACCGGTGGCAAGCACGCAGGCCAGATGTTGGCCGGTGGTCTCAAAGCCGCGATCTTGCTGAACACCGAACCTGAGTTCGACAGCGCAGCAGGTGCCGCCGCAGCCCAGACTTTGGGGCAGGCCGAAATGGTCGTGACACTCAGTCCGTTCAAAGCCAACATGGCTTTCAGCGATGTGTTGCTGCCGATCGCTCCTTTCACCGAAACATCGGGCAGCTTTGTCAACGCAGAAGGCCGTCTGCAAAGCTTCCATGCCGTGGTCAAGCCCCTGGCTGAAACCCGTCCCGCATGGAAAGTGTTGCGTGTATTGGCCAACTTGCTTGACATCCCGGGTGTGGCATTTGAAACCTCACAAGAGGTTTTGGCCCGCGCGACTGCACAGCCCTTGTCCGCATCGAACGCCACACGTGCCGCGATCACTTTGAACGCCACGACAACTGCACCTGTGAGCGCTTCGATTTACCAACTCGATGGCATCGTTCGCCGCGCGCCGTCCTTGCAATTGACCGCAGACGCACGCCAGGAGGTGGCGCCATGATTGACGCTCTGTACAACGGCGGCCTGAACTTGGTGGCTGCCAGCTGGTGGGCCACTTTGGTTTGGCCAGTGCTTTGGATCTTGCTCAAGATCGTCGCCATCCTTGCGCCGCTGATGGGTGCTGTGGCTTACCTGACGCTGTGGGAGCGCAAACTTTTGGGCTTCATGCAAGTGCGGCACGGTCCCAACCGCGTGGGCCCGATGGGCTTGCTGCAACCAATTGCCGATGCGCTCAAGCTCCTGACCAAGGAATTGATCAACCCATCAGCTGCCAGTCTGGGCTTGTTCCGATTGGGTCCGATCATGGCCATCATGCCGGCTTTGGCCGCATGGGTGGCGATTCCATTCGGGCCCGAAGTGGCACTCACCAACATCAACACGGGTTTGATGCTGGTGATGGCCATCACCTCGATCGAGGTGTACGGCGTGATCATCGCGGGTTGGGCTTCTAACTCCAAATATGCCTTCTTGGGTGCACTGCGTGCTTCGGCACAGATGGTGAGCTACGAAATTGCCATGGGCTTTTGCTTCTTGGTGGTCTTGATGGTCTCGGGCAGCATGAACTTGACCGAGATCGTTTTGGCGCAAGGTAAGGGTACAGCTGCGCACATGGGCCTGGGCATCTTCTCTTGGAACTGGCTGCCTCTGTTGCCCATCTTCATCGTTTACCTGATTTCAGGCGTAGCAGAAACCAACCGTCACCCCTTTGACGTGGTCGAAGGTGAAGCCGAAATCGTGGCCGGCCACATGGTCGAGTATTCCGGCATGGGCTTCGCCATTTTCTTCTTGGCTGAATACGCCAGCATGTGGCTCGTGTCCATCTTGGCTGTGATCATGTTCTTGGGTGGCTGGTTGTCGCCCATCGACAGCGCCTTGTTCAATGCGATTCCTGGCTGGATCTGGCTGGGCCTCAAGACCTTCTTGGTCGTGTCCATGTTCATCTGGATTCGTGCCACTTTCCCGCGCTTCCGTTATGACCAGATCATGCGTTTGGGTTGGAAGATTTTCATCCCAGTCACATTGGTGTGGCTGCTGGTGGTGGGCGTTTGGCTCCACTCACCATGGAACATCTGGAAATAAGCGGTGCACGACATGACCACAATGACTGCTTCCTCCTTTTCGATCAAAGATTTCTTCAAGAGCTTCATGCTCGTGGAGTTGATCAAGGGCATGGCCCTGACCGGACGCTACGCTTTCGCCCGCAAGGTGACAGTGCAGTTCCCGGAAGAAAAAACACCGCTGTCACCACGTTTCCGTGGCCTGCATGCACTGCGCCGTTACGACAACGGTGAAGAGCGCTGCATTGCTTGCAAACTCTGCGAGGCCGTGTGCCCTGCGATGGCCATCACCATCGAGGCAGGTCAGCGAGAAGACGGCTCACGCCGTACCACGCGTTACGACATTGATCTGACCAAGTGCATCTTTTGCGGTTTTTGCGAAGAGAGCTGCCCAGTGGATTCGATCGTCGAAACCCACATTTTTGAATACCACGGTGAAAAACGCGGTGACTTGTACTTCACCAAGGACATGTTGCTGGCCGTGGGCGACCGTTACGAAAAAGAGATCGCGGCTGCCAAAGCCGCAGATGCTCCTTACCGTTGAACGCCGCCAGTCCTGAACACTTAAAAAGACAGACCTATGGACGTCAAGACCGGTTTCTTTTACCTTTTCTCGGTGGTGCTGCTGTTTGCAGCATTCCGGGTGGTGACCGCACGCAACCCCGTGCACGCAGTGCTGTACCTCATGCTGGCGTTTTCGCAAGCCTCTGCGGTCTGGTTCCTCCTCAACGCCGAATTCTTAGCCATCTTGTTGGTGCTGGTGTATTTGGGCGCTGTCATGGTGCTCTTCTTGTTCGTGGTGATGATGCTGGACATTGGCATTGACACGGTGCGCAAGGGGTTTTGGAGAAACTTCCCGCTCGCAGCGACTCTGGGTGCGGTTGTCGCCCTTGAGATGGCTGCGGTCTTGTTGTCGGGTTTCCGATTGGCGGAAGCGCCGGCGATGGCTGCAGGCGCTGTGCAGGTGGACAACGTCAAGGCGCTGGGTATCTTGTTGTACACCGAATATTTGATGCCCATTCAGATTGCGGCAGCCATTTTGTTGGTGGCCATGATCGCTGCGATTGCCTTGACCTTGCGTGAGCGCAAAGACAGCAAGGCCATTGACCCGTCGGTTCAAGTTCGGGTTCGTGCTGCTGACCGCATGCAGTTGGTCAAGATGACGGCGACACAAGTCGCGCCTGACCCGGTGTTGGCAAGCGAAGCAGCCTCAGAAGAGGTGAAGAAATGATGACTTTGACCCTTGGACACTTTTTGTCGCTCGGCGCCATGCTGTTTGCATTGGCCGTGATCGGCATCTTTTTGAACCGCAAAAACCTGATCGTTTTGCTCATGGCCATCGAGTTGATGTTGTTGGCCGTGAACATGAACTTTGTGGCCTTCTCTCACTACCTGGGTGACATGCACGGCCAAGTGTTTGTGTTCTTCATCCTCACGGTGGCTGCGGCCGAATCGGCCATTGGCTTGGCCATCCTGGTGCTGTTGTTCCGCAACAAGAACAACATCAACGTGGACGAACTCAATTCGCTCAAGGGTTAATAAGAATATGAGTCAAACCCTCAATGCCAGTACGCTGCTGGCTGTGCCCCTCGCGCCCCTGGTGGGCTCGGTACTGGCGGGTGTGCTCGGCACCCAATTCGGTGGTAACTGGATCGGCCGCCGGCTGACCCATACGCTGACCATCTTGGGCGTGCTGGTGGCCTTCATCTTGTCGGCCATGACACTCAAAAATGTCATCGATGGTGCCCGCTTCAATGAAACCCTCTACACCTGGATGGTGGTGGGTGGTTTGAAGATGGAGATCGGCTTCTTGGTCGATGGCATCACCGCCATGATGATGTGCGTGGTGACCTTTGTGTCGCTGATGGTGCACATCTACACCATCGGTTACATGGAAGAAGACGAAGGCTACAACCGTTTCTTCGCCTACATCTCCCTGTTCACCTTCTCCATGCTGATGCTCGTGATGAGCAACAACCTGCTGCAACTGTTTTTCGGTTGGGAAGCAGTGGGTTTGGTGTCGTATTTGTTGATTGGTTTTTGGTACAACAAACCGACCGCCATCTTTGCCAACATGAAGGCTTTTTTGGTCAACCGTGTGGGTGACTTCGGCTTCATTTTGGGCATTGGCCTGATCGTGGCCTACACCGGTACGCTCAACTACACCGAGTTGTTTGCCAAAGCCAATGAACTGGCTGCCATCAACTTCCCTTGGTATGTCTTCGGCATGGACGCCATGCTGATCACCGTGATCTGTATTTGCCTCTTCATCGGTGCCATGGGCAAGTCTGCGCAGTTCCCGCTTCATGTGTGGCTGCCTGACTCGATGGAAGGCCCCACACCGATCTCTGCGCTGATCCACGCTGCGACCATGGTCACGGCAGGTATCTTCATGGTCGCACGCATGTCGCCCTTGTTTGAGTTGTCTGATGCGGCCCTCAACTTCATCATGGTGATTGGCTCGATCACAGCCTTGTTCATGGGCTTTTTGGGCATCATCCAAAACGACATCAAGCGCGTGGTGGCTTACTCCACTTTGTCGCAGCTCGGTTACATGACGGTGGCTCTGGGCGCATCGGCCTACTCGGTGGCGGTGTTCCACCTCATGACACACGCTTTCTTCAAAGCGCTGCTGTTTTTGGGCGCGGGCTCGGTCATCATGGGCATGCACCACAACCAAGACATCCGCTGGATGGGTGGCGTGCGCAAGTACATGCCCATCACTTGGATCACCTCTTTGCTGGGTTCGCTGGCCTTGATTGGAACGCCTTTGTTCTCGGGTTTTTACTCGAAGGACAGCATCATCGAAGCCGTGCACCTGAGCACGCTGCCTGCCGCTGGCTTTGCCAACTTCGCAGTTTTGGCTGGCGTGTTCGTCACTGCCTTCTATTCATTCCGCATGTATTTCCTGGTTTTCCACGGCAAAGAACGCTACGACCAGAACCCGGATGCGCACCATGGCCATGATGATCACCATGGTCATGACGACCACGGTCACGACAAGCCCCACGAGTCGCCTTGGGTGGTCACGGTGCCCTTGGTCTTGTTGGCCATTCCTTCGGTGGTGATTGGTTTCATGACCACCCAGCCCATGCTGTACGGTGAGTTCTTCAAAGATGTCATCTTCATCGATGCCGTCAAGCACCCCGCCATGAAGCAACTCGGTGAGATGTTCCATGGCCCTGTGGCCATGGCGATGCACGGCTTGAGCACCGCACCGTTTTGGTTGGCTTTGGCGGGTGTGGTCACTGCTTGGTACATGTACCTCATCAACCCCAAAGTGCCTGCGTTTTTCGCCCGTGCTTTGCGCCCACTGATCGTGGTCTTGGAGCAGAAATACTTCATGGACTGGATCAACGAAAACATTCTCGCCAAGGGCGCTCGTGGTTTGGGCTTGGGCCTGTGGAAGGTGGGCGACCGCGCCATCATCGACGGTCTCTTGGTCAACGGTTCTTGGAAAGTCGTGGGCTTGGTGTCTGGTGTGGTGCGTTGGTTCCAGTCGGGCTTCCTGTACCACTATGCCCTGGTCATGATTTTGGGTGTGTTCGTGCTGATGACGTATTTCGTCTGGCTCGCTTAACGGTTTTGAGGACAAGATAAAAATGGGATTGTTAAGCCTTGCCATCTGGATGCCGATCGCTTTCGG
>NZ_JAXITC010000009.1:0-144391 GCF_034680285.1 Limnohabitans sp. | reverse complement strand
TGTGCTCGACAGCTTTGGCACGCCCCACACCGACCGCAACACCACCGGCCCCACTCACATCTTCAACCTGGGCCACGGCATCAGCCAGTACACCCCGCCCGAGCATGTGACGGCGCTGGTCGAGGCGGTGCACAGCCATTCGCGAGCGATGCGCCAAAAGTGAGCATGGCACTCTGCGTGTCGCAAGCACTAGCATAGAAAAAAGACCATTTAAAGCCTTTATTTGCAAAATATTTGGCATTCGGCGCTTGACTTATGCACAAAAGTGAAAAGCCACTTCGCCGATGCGGGCTTGCTGCACAGCAGCAAAATAGGCCTCAAGCCAAAACCGTAAGTTATTGATTTAATTGACTTTTTTATCTTGCACATTGGATGGGCAATTTGTTGGAAGGCTTGATTTTCAAGGCTTCCAGCGCATCCAGACGGAGTTTTCAACAAAGTTATCCACAGATTTCATGAATCAAGCCCAAAGCGCTGAAAAATCAACGACTTACATCTTGTTTCAAGAAATCGGCTAACCTTCAATTCCGTCAAATCCACCTCAATTCACCGGAAACCATGTGAGCACACACTGCTGGATCGACGTTGCCGTCCAGACCCCCGCCCACACCCAGGTGGGGGGGTTATTGACTTACCGCAGCCCCTTTTTGGTGCAGCCGGGAGTGTTGGTCCGCGTGCCTTTTGGCCCGCGCGAAGTGCTGGGTGTGGTTTGGGCCATCCGTGACCGAGCCCCGGAGGACATGCCCGAGGCCAACGTGCGCGATGTGCTGGGGGTGCTGGAAGGATTGCCACCACTGGACATGCACTGGCGGCAACTGGTGCAGTTTTCCGCCCAGTATTACCAACGCTCTTTGGGCGAGGTGGCTTTGTCGGCCTTGCCCCCGCAGTTGCGGGATCTGACATCCGATCAACTGGCGCGCCGCCTGAAAAAGCAAAACACCATGCGGAAGGTGCAGACCTCGGCGGGTCCCACCCTTTCATCAGAACAAAGTACTGTGCTGGCGCAGATGGCCGAAGGCTCAGGCCCATTTTTGCTGTTTGGCAGCACCGGCAGCGGCAAGACCGAAGTGTATTTGCAGGCCGTGGAGCGCATGCTGCAAGCCGACCCACAGGCCCAGGCCCTGCTCATGGTACCCGAGATCAACCTCACGCCGCAGCTGGAAGAGCGGGTGCAAGCCCGCTTTGGCAGTGAGGCCGTGGTGTCCATGCACAGCGGCATGACGCCCGCCCAGCGCCTCAAGGGCTGGCTGGCCGCGCACGCGGGCCATGCCCGCATCGTGCTGGGCACGCGCATGGCCATTTTTGCGTCCATGCCGCACCTGCAACTCATTGTGGTCGACGAAGAACACGACCCCAGCTACAAACAGCAAGAAGGGGCCCGCTACTCGGCCCGCGACTTGGCGGTTTACCGCGGTCGCCTGCACAACGCCCCCGTGTTGCTGGCTTCGGCCACGCCGTCTCTCGAAAGCTGGCACCACAGCCGCCCGGCCGATGCCGACGATTCGGGCGGGCGCTACCAACGGCTGCTGATGCCCTCGCGCATGGGCACTGGCCTGCTGCCCAAAGTGCGCCGCGTGGACATGAACAAACAGCCAAGACGCACCGTGCTGTCGGCCCCGCTGGTGGCGGCCATTCAAGAGCGGGTCCAGCGGGGCGAGCAGTGCATGCTGCTGCTCAACCGCCGGGGTTACGCCCCCGTGCTGCACTGCGCCGACTGCGGCTGGAAAAGCGAATGCAAGCACTGCAGCGCATTCCGGGTGTTCCACAAAATTGACCGCACCCTGCGCTGCCACCACTGCGGATTGACCGAGCGCGTGCCTCGCGCCTGCCCCGAGTGCGGCAACGCCGACATCGCGCCCATTGGCCGAGGCACCGAACAACTTGAAGAGCACTTGGGCGAATTGCTGGCGCATGTCTTGCGCCCCGACGGCACCCCGGTGCGCATTGCGCGCATCGACGCCGACACCACCCGCCTCAAAGGCGCACTCGAGAGCCAATTGGCCCAAGTCCACTCCGGCGAAGTGGATGTCTTGATTGGCACGCAAATGATTGCGAAAGGGCATGACTTCCGGCGCATCACCTTGGTGGCCGCCGTCAACCCGGACACCGCACTGTTTTCAAGCGACTTTCGCGCACCCGAGCGCTTGTTTGCCCTGCTCATGCAGGCTGCTGGCCGTGCTGGGCGCGATGCCGCCCAAAGTGCCACCAGCGAGATGTGGGTGCAGACCTTTCACCCCACGCATGCGCTGTTCGAGGCGCTCAAAAAACACGACTATCCGGCCTTTGCGGCAAGCGAACTGGCCGAGCGCACCGCCGCTGAATTGCCGCCGATCAGCCACCAGGCACTGCTGCGGGCTGACGCCCGCACGCAAGAAGCCGCCCAAGCCTTGCTGAATGCCGCACGCCAAACGCTGGAAGCGCAACTGAGCGCCGACCCGACCACCCAGGATTTGGTGTTGCAAGTGAGCGTATACCCCGCCGTGCCCATGAGCATGCAGCGCGTGGCCGATGTGGAGCGCGCCCAAATGCTGCTGGAGAGCCCCAACCGCATGGCCCTGCAAAAAATGCTGTGGCACCTGCACGCCGTGCTGCATCAAGTGCGCAGCCAACCCGAACACAAAGGCGTCATCCGCTGGCTGGTGGACGTGGACCCTCAGGCGATTTGATCGGGGCCTCAAACCCTGTAGGGATCAGGCTTTGAAAAAGGCCACCGCCCCGGAGAAAGTCAAAAAAGCGGCCGCGGTGGTGACCAAAATGATGCGGGCAATGCGCCCGTTGTCAGCCCCCAAGCGCTCAGCCAACAGCGACACATTGCTGGCACTGGGCAGTGCGGCCACCAACACCATCACCTGCAGCGCCAAAGGCTCGATCGGCACGCCCCATTGGATGGCCGTCAGACCCACCAACAAGACCAACACCGGGTGCAGCACCAACTTGGCCAAGGCAATTGGCAGGTAATCACCCATTTGCAAGGGGCCGTCCGTGCGCTCATGGGCCAACATTTGCGAGCGGGCCAAGACCGCACCAATGGTGAACAAGGCCACGGGAGAAGCCGAATCGGCCAGCAAGCCCACGGTTTTGTTCACCGGCCCCAGCAAGGCCAGGTTCCAAAATGAAAACGCCGCGCCCAGACTGATGGCCCAAGGCATGGGATTGCGCAACACCCCGGCCAGCGCCTTGCGGGCCGCCACAGCCGCGCCGTGCTCACCCGCAGCATCCATGCGCGACAAAGCCACGCACAGCGAAGAAGTGATGACCAAATCCACCACGATGGTCACAATGGCCGGGCCCACCGCCTGCGCCCCCAGCAAGGCCACCAGCAAGGGCACGCCCATGAAACCTGTGTTGGGAAAAGCCGCGACCAAAGCCCCCAAAGACGCATCGTTCCATCGGATGCGCTCGTTCAAGCTGATGGCGATGCTGAACGCCACCATCACCAAAGCACAAAACAAATAAGAGAAAAACACCCCGGCGTCGAGCAACTGCGCAATCGGCGTGTCGGCCCCGAACCGGAACAACATGCACGGCAGTGCAAAAAACAGCACAAAGCCATTCAAGCCGGGAATGGCCGCCAAAGGCAAAAACCGCCACCGGGCGGCCACGTAACCGCACAAAACCAGTGCAAAGAAGGGAAATGTGACACGCAAAATTTCAAACATGCACCGATTGTCGGGGTAAACCAGTAGATCCCCTGGGCAAGGGCAGTCACGGTGTGGACAAGCTGGGCGAACGCCTACGGCCTCCATGGAGGACGCTTGCACAGTCGATCCGCATCTTTCAGGCAGTCGCCAGACTCAAGCCCGCTATGATGGCCCGCTTTGCCCCGAACGCCCACCTCCCCATGTCAGCCGGACTCAACAACGCCCAACTCGAAGCCGTGAACTTTGTCTCCGGCCCCTGCCTGGTGTTGGCCGGGGCGGGTTCGGGCAAAACGAGGGTGATCACGCACAAAATCGGACGCCTGATCGAAGCTGGTCTGGAGCCCAAGCGCATCGCGGCCATCACCTTCACCAACAAGGCCGCTGCCGAGATGCGCGAGCGGGCCAAGCAGCTGATCGGCAAGGCCGCCAAGGATGTGACGGTCTGCACCTTCCACGCCCTGGGCGTGCGCATCATGCGAGAAGACGGCGCGGTGCTGGGCCTGAAACCTCAGTTCAGCATCATGGACGCGGACGATGTGACCAGCATCCTGAAAGACTGCGGCGGCACCACCGATGCGGCCACGGCCCGCCAATGGCAGTGGACCATCAGCCTGTGGAAAAACATGGGCCTGAACGCCGAGCAGGCCTCGGCCCAAGCGCCTGACGACAACGCCCGCGTGATCGCCCGCATCATGGCGCTGTACCAAGAGCGGCTGACAGCTTACCAAAGCGTGGACTTTGACGACCTGATCGGCATGCCTTTGAAACTGCTGGCCGACTACCCCGAAGTGCGCGAGCGCTGGCAGGCCAAGATGGGCCATGTGCTGGTGGACGAATACCAAGACACCAACGCCACGCAATACGAGGTGCTGAAACACCTGGTGGGCGAGCGGGCCCGCTTCACCGCGGTGGGCGACGACGACCAGTCGATCTACGGCTGGCGTGGCGCGACGCTCGACAACTTGAAGCGCTTGCCCGTGGACTTTCCCAATCTGAAAGTCATCAAGCTGGAGCAGAACTACCGCTCCACCAGCGCTATTCTGCGTGCGGCCAACAACGTCATCGAACCCAACCCCAAGCTCTATCCCAAAACCCTGTTTTCGGAATTGGGTGAGGGCGAACCCGTGCGCGTGGTCGACGCCGTGAACGAAGAGCACGAAGCAGACCGCGCCATTGCGCGCATCCAGTCGATCCGTGGTGGTCAACTCAACCCGTCCAAGCACCGCGAATTCAAGGACTTCGCCATCCTGTACAGGGCCAACCACATGGCCCGCCCCTTTGAGCAGGCGCTGCGCCGCGCCAACATTCCCTACAAGGTGTCGGGCGGGCAGAGCTTTTTTGACAAGGCCGAGATCAAGGACCTGTGCGCTTGGTTTCGGCTGTGGATCAACAACGACGACGACCCGGCGTTTTTGCGCGCCATCACCAGCCCCAAACGCGGCATTGGCCACCAGACACTGGGCCAGTTGGGCACTTTTGCCACGCAGTACAAACTGAGCCTGTTCGAGGCCTTGTTTGCGGGCAGCCTGCCCAGCGCAGTGAACACCCGCGCCTTGGACGGTCTGCACGAGTTTGGCCGCTACATCAACGACCTGGAGCACCGCGCCCGCCACACCTTGGGCAAAACGGACGCGCTGGCGTTTTTGCTCGAATGGCTCAAAGAGATTGGTTATGAGTCGCACCTGTACGACGGCGAGGACAACGAGAAAGTGGCCTCGGCCCGCTGGACCAATGTGCTGGAGTTTTGCGACTGGATGGCCGGGCGTTGCGGCGGCGAGATCGAAGACGCCACGGGGACGGACGCCACCGACACCAAAAACCTGCTGGAGGTGGCACAGACCATCTCGCTGATTTCCACGCTGAGCGAGCGTGAGAAAGACCAAAACGTGGTCACACTGTCGACCTTGCACGCCTCTAAGGGGCTGGAGTGGCCGCATGTGACCCTGGTGGGCGTGAACGAGGGCTTGCTGCCCTTCAAACTGGGTGACGACGACACCACTGCTGGGGCCAGCCAAGAGGGCATTTTGCTGCGCCTGCAAGAAGAGCGGCGCTTGATGTATGTGGGCATCACCCGCGCCCAGCGCAGCTTGGCGGTGAGCTGGACCCAACGCCGCAAAAAAGGCCGCGAAACCGTGGCCGCCCTGCCCAGCCGCTTCATCGCCGAAATGCGCCTGGACGAAAACACCATCAAAGAAGACCCGCGCGAGAAGCTCAAGGCCTTGCGCGCCGAATTTGCCAAACGCGCAGCCGATGCGGCGGCACAAGCCCCCACATGAAACCGTCCTTGCAAGCCGTTCGCTTTTGGCGCATCACCCTCACCGTGTGGCTCGCACTCGCCGTCTGCGCTTGCGCCAACTCACCCATGCCGCCCTACTGCCCTTCAGGCGCAGGCCTGCGTTCAGACATGCTGTTTGGCGAATGGCAGGTTCAACTGGCAGGTGCGACAAACCCCTTCAGTATGCGCTTGGGCCCGCACCCTGAGCATGCAGGCAGCCTGAAGGGGGAACTGTTGCAAGGACAACACCGCTATGCCGTGGTGGCCGATTTGGACGAGGGCGAATTCACCCTGGAAGAGTCCCACGACGGTGTGCGAATTGCGGCCACTTGGCTGGGCCGCCCCGTTCAAGGGCATTGCGGCCGCTTGATCCAAGGGCAAAGGTTTGAGAAAAATCAAACCGGGCAAGATTTTCGACTGCAAAGACAACCCTGAACGCTTAAAAACCACCGCTGGAGCGGTGTTTTAAGTCGGAACGCGGGGCCTTCTCACGCAAAATACAGGGCTCAGTCAACCGATCAACCCTTTGACAGCGCCCAGCATCCAACCATCGTTCGCCATGTCCCACAGCACTTACCTCCAAGCACCCTCCAAGCGCAAATGGCTGGGCTTGGCTGCGGTGGTGGTGTTGCATGGTTTGCTGTTTTGGGCCATTCAAACCGGATTGACGCGAACCGTCATGCAAAAGATGCCGGTGGTCGTGCAGGCGCTGTTGCTGGAGGAGAAACGGGCCGAGTTGCCGCCACCGCCACCGCCTCCTGCGCCAAAACCTGCCCCACCACCCACGCCCACACCGCCAGCTTATGTGCCGCCAGCTGTCATACCGATGGTGGTGGCATCGGCCAATGCCATCGTAGCGGTCAGCCCTACCCCACCACTGGCAGCACCTGCAGCGCCTGCGCCAGCCCCTGTTACCCCTGCAGCGGCCCCTGCGGCACCGGCCAAAGCCCCTGTGCGCACCACAGCGGGCGTCAACATTGCCCAATGCGACAAACCCGACTACCCCACGGCATCACGGCGCATGGAAGAGGAAGGTACCGTCGGTTTGCGCTTCTTGGTGGGAACCGATGGCAAAGTCATTCAGTCTGAAGTGGCGAAGAGCTCCGGCTACAAACGCTTGGATGAAGCCGCACGGGCGGGTTTGGCGAAATGCCAGTTCAAGCCCGCCACGGTCGATGGCAAACCAGAAGAGGCTTGGACCACCATCCAATACGTTTGGCGCTTGGAATGACCCATCGCCCATTCCCAAATTACACTCCGATTCACCCTTGATTTACAGAAGTTCCAAGGAAACGCCTTCATGTTCACCACTCTGAAACACGGCCTGCTGGGCATCCTGATCTGCGCCAGTTTTTTGTTCGCAGGGCACAGCATGGCCGCGCCAGATGCGCCCGTGGCCTCAAGCCCTGTGGCCAGCGCCAGCTTGGCCGCTGCAGAGGCCACCCAACCTGAAGCCAACCCCTACGGCCTGGGCGCTCTTTGGGCTCAAGGCGATGCCGTGGCCAAAGGCACACTGTTGATTTTGGTGCTGATGAGCATGGGCAGCTGGTATGTGATCTTCACCAAATTCACTGCCCAATCCAAACTGCACCGATTTGCCGAGACAGCACGGGCCAATTTTTGGTCTGCAGGCTCTGTGCGCCAAGCGGCTGACGCCTTGGAAGCGGACAGCCCTTTCCGGTTTATTGCTGAAAAAGGCCTGGAAGGTGCCGCCAAACATGAGGGCCTGCTGGGCAGCGTGGACTTCAACACCTGGGTAACCATGAGCATTCAACGGGCCATGGGCACCGTGCAAAGCCGCCAGCAAGATGGCTTGGCGGTGTTGGCAACGGTAGGCTCCACCGCCCCCTTTGTTGGCTTGTTTGGCACGGTGTGGGGCATCTACCATGCGCTGGTCAAGATCGGCATGTCTGGCCAGGCCAGCATTGACAAAGTGGCAGGCCCCGTGGGGGAAGCGCTCATCATGACGGCCATAGGCTTGGCCGTGGCTGTGCCTGCGGTACTGGGCTACAACTGGTTGGTTCGACGTAACAAAGCAGCCATGGAAGAAGTCAACGCCTTTGGAGCTGACCTGCACGCGGTGCTGTTGGCATCGGCCCCCAAATAATGGGCATGAACCTCGGCCCCACGCTGGGCACGTCAGACGATGACGAAGTCATCGGCAGCATCAACACCACGCCACTGGTGGATGTGATGCTGGTGCTGCTCATCATTTTTTTGATCACCATCCCCGTGGTCACCACGTCCATCAAGGTGGACCTGCCCCAAGAACAGAACGTGGTACGCGTGGCCAAGCCTGAGACCGTGGTCATTTCGGTCAATCAGGCTGGTCAGATCTTCCTGTACGACACCCCCATGCAGTCAAACAAAGACCTGAATGCGCGGCTTCAAAAGTTCGCCGCCATGAAGCCCCAACCCGATGTGCAGATACGCGGTGATGCGAAAAGTGCCTTCGAGTCGGTGGGGCGTGTCATGTACGCCGTGCAACGCGCGGGCATCACCCAAGTTGGCTTCATCACCGACCCGACACCGTGACACACCGCAGCGGCACCAGGAGACACACATGGCCATGAACTTGGGCACCGGCAGCGACGACGAATCCGAGGTGATGATGGACATCAACACCACGCCGCTGATCGACGTGATGTTGGTGCTGATCATCATGCTGATCATCACCATCCCTGCGCAATTGCATTCGGTGAATCTGGATATGCCTGTGGCCACGACCGTTCCGCAAACAACCAAGCCTGTCGTGATCAACATCGACATCGATGCCAACGCCACCGTGCGTTGGAACGGTCAGCCTTTGGCAGATCGACTTGCACTGGAGTCCAAGCTGGCCGAGGTATCTGCCTTTCAGCCCCAGCCTGAACTGCACATCCGCTCGCATGCCAAAGCCAAATATGAAGTGATTGCGTCTTTGCTGGCCGGGGCCCAACGTGCAGGCCTGACAAAATTGGGCATTGTGGGCACCGAGCAATTTGCCAATTAAGCGACCCGCTCTAAAACCTTAGTTCCATTGATTTTGGCCATCACAGGGGTAGCATCGACGAACGTATGAACGATTCAGCCACTCGCCAGCCTGCCCTGCTCATCATTGATGATCACCCCGTTTACCGCGAAGCTCTGGGCGAAGCCTTAACCAAAGAGTTTGCCCCCTTGGGCGTGGACGTCAAAACCGCCAGCAACGCCAGCGAGGGCATGACCTTGGTGGACGAGTCCAAGCAGTCTTGGATTGTTTTGTTGGACATGTTGATGCCGGGCTTGAGCGGATTGGCCGGCATCAAGGTGTTCAGAAGCAAACCGAATGTGGCGCACGTCGTGTCCATTTCGGGTTTGGATGCGGACATCTGGGAGCCACGCGCCGTCTCCGCTGGCGCAGCCCTCTTTTTATCGAAGAACAACACCTCCGCGATCATCTTTAAAAGGCTCAGAGCCCTCTACAACGGCACGCAATGGCACCATCCTCAAGGTGCATCAAGTGACGCCCATGAATACCGACTCACACAGCGGCAATTGGAGGTTTTGACCTTGATTTCGATGGGGCACCCCAACAAGATCATTGCCGATCTGCTGGAGATCAAAGAACAAACCGTCAAGATTCACATCAATCAAATTTTCAAAGAGCTAAGGGTCTTCAACCGAACCCAAGCTGTATTGAAAGCTCAAAAGCTCCTGCTCCCATCCGTGACTCCGATCTCCTCATGATGGTATGACCCCATCTGCGCATCAACAAGAACCACATGTGGAAGGGCTTCGAGATCAGGCACTGGTTGCGATTGAAAAATTGCAATACATGCTCGATTACTCCAAATCGAGCACCATCGCCACCGTATTGGCACCGCTGTTGTGTGTTCCTTTGTATTGGGAAGACACAGAACCACTTCGATTTGGGGCGTGGCTTGCCGCCATGACCTTGGCGGTCATCACGCGGTATGCCTTACTCCGATCCATAAGGGCTTTATCCAATCCACTCCAAGACGGTCGAGTCTTGAACTTGGCGATTGGCATGGGGACTCTGATGTGGGGGCTGGGTTGGTTTGTTTTTGTACAACCCACTGACATGGTGAGCTATTTGCTCTATCAAATCATCAGCCTCACGGTGTTGTTTGTCGGGATGGTGGGTTATTGCGTCAATTGGAAGACTTTTTTCGCTTTTGTCTTGCCTCTGAAAGTACCTGAGCTCATTTTCATCACTGTCAATTTCAGTGAAGTTGTATGGCCCATTGCGCTGGGCTCCATGGTGGCTGTTTATTTGGCTTTCAAGATGGCATTCATATTTTCCAAATCATGGGAAAAGTCATTTGCGTTGCGCTTGAAAAACGATGCCCTCATCGAGCAATTGACCGAAGAAAAAAATGCTTCCTTGGCCGCCAACTTGGCCAAGTCCGAGTTCATTGCCACTGCCAGCCATGATCTGCGGCAGCCCATGCAATCCATCAATATCTTCGTTGACATGATCGACACCCGCCAGCTGAGTGAAAGTGATGGCTCCATTTTCAACAGGATGCGCAAAAGCATCACGGTGTTGAACCGCATGTTCAATACGCTGCTGGACATCAGTAAGCTGGATTCAAATGTGGCGATTCGAGAACGTGCGTTCCATCTGATTGAGATCGTTCACAGTTTGGAGGACAGCTTCAGCGACCTGTGCGCCGAAAAAAAAATCAAGTTGTCCTTCAAGGGCGTGAAACACCAGGTGCAGGGTGACTTCCATTTGATGGAGCAAATATTGAGGAACTTGCTGGCCAATGCCATCCAATACACCGACCAAGGGCACATCGAGGTGGCTTTTGATGCCAGCTCTGATGCGCTGAGCTTTTCCGTCAAAGACACCGGTTGTGGCATTCCTGAAGCGGATTTGCCATTGATCTTCACCGAATTCTTCCGCTCAGACCATTCACGCTCTCACTACGATGGGCTGGGCTTGGGCTTGGCCATCGTGAACCGGATCGTGAAAAAAATCGATGGCCACTGCCACGTTCAATCCGAAGTCGGCAAAGGCTCTTTGTTCACCGTTCATACCCGGTTTGCCGTCATTCCCGCTCAGCCCACAAAGCCTCTGCAGCCGACACTGGCCTCTGGCGAAGCCGTTGGGCACGGGCCACACCCACGAGACGGCCATAATTCCAAGGGTCATTTGGGCATCTTGGAAAATGACGAAGCACTCTCGCAGGCCTACTTGCATTACTTCACGCAAGCTGGATACACCGTCCACATCGTGCCCTACGAAGAGACCGCATTCCACGAATGCTTAGAGTCACTCCCCCCGTTGGATTTCATCGTGAGCGACTTCAGGCTGGGGCCCAAAGATGGGCTTTACTTCATCCAGCAATTACGAGAAGAATTCAACCAAGACATCCCAGCGTGCATCGTGACTGCTGACACATCACCCCAGCATTTGGATTTGTTCAGTCAGCACAACATCGAAGTCATGTACAAACCCATTGACATCCACGCCATCGAAAAATTCATAGCGGCCCACATTTGACCCAAGGTCAGAGAATTTTGGGACATTGACACGCCCTCGGCTTCAGTGCTTGTCATTGGCAATGCGACCTAGAACCAAAGTCAGAGATGGCCGGCACGTTGCTGGCGTAGTGGCGCATCCAAAGAAAAAGCCGCTCCAAAGAGCGGCTTTTGGCGGGGTCATACTCCAGATCAGTCGGCGTATTTGCCAGCCGCATCCACAGCGGCCTTGATCTTCACCATCTCCGCGGCCACAAACTTCTTGTGTTCTGCAGGGTCGGTTCGCTTGTCGGTCACCACCAGTGCACCCAAGGCCTCGTTTTTCTTGATGAACTCGGGGTCTTTCAAGACCTTCTTCAATGCATCATTAAGCATCTTGGTGATGGCTGGCGGGGTCCCTTTAGGGGCATACAAACCGTGCCAAATGGTGAGGTCAAAGTTCTTCAGACCCATTTCTTGCAGGCTGGGGTAATACTTGAGCACAGGGTGTCCCGCCAAGGGCTTGGCCGTTGTGACAGCAAACGCCTTGACACGTCCGCCTTCAATTTGTCCCACCGTGTTGGTGGTCTGGTCACACATCACATCAACCTGGCCGCCGATCAGAGCGGTCATGGCGGGCGCGGTGCCACCAAAGGGGATGGTCGTCATGGCGTCTTTGGTCTGCAGGTTCGACTGCCACAGCAAGCCACAAATGTGGGAGGCAGAACCCAAACCCGCATGCGCGATGTTCAGCTTGCCTGCGTTCGCACGGATGTAGTTTTCAAAGTCACGGTAGGTGTTGGCGGGCAACTGGGGCTTGCCGATGAGGGTCATGGGCACGTCATTGACCATACCCAAGAACTCGAAGTCTTCCAGCGGTTTGTAAGCAATTTTGCGGTACAGGGCAGGAGTAGCGGCCATACCGATATGGAACAACAAGAGTGAGTGACCATCAGGAGCGGCTTTGGCCACCTTGGTGGCACCGATCGTGCCGCCAGCGCCAGCAGCGTTTTCAACGACGAAGTTGCTGCCAGGAATCTGCTTGCGCATCGCTTCGGCCAAATCGCGTGCGACGCGGTCTGTCGGGCCACCCGCAGTGAAGGGCACCACAATGGAAATAGGCTTGGTGCCGGGATAAGATTGGGCCAAAGCCCCCGCCGAAACAGCTGCCATGGCAGCCAAAACAAACAGTTTTTTCATTTCTAAACCTCAAAAGTTATTTTGATAGTCTAGAACCAAAGTTGGGGTTTGACATGGCGGAAAGTACTTAGTCGCTTTCCCTAATTTCCCCCGTGAAACAAGGCCATGAGGCCACTTGGAGGCCCTGGCCAGCTCACTGGTAACTTCTGGCGTCCTCGATCACCTTGCCGTCATTGGCCAAACTGCCTGCGGCCACCAAATGCACTTCGCCACGCAGTTTGGTCACATCGCGCACGGCTTCAGACACTCGGGCCTTCAATGCATCGTCAGACAAGGCGCCTGTTTCAACATGCAGCGCCATTTGGTCATTGGCCATCTCGCCGGTCACCACCAAACGGGCTTTGCTCACCTCGGGGAAGCGCTTGACGATCTCTGCCACCTGACTGGGGTGCACAAACATGCCGCGGATCTTGGTGGTCTGGTCGGCGCGGCCCATCCAGCCCTTGATGCGCTGACCGGTACGGCCTGTGGGGCAAGTGCCCGGCAAGATGGCCGACAAGTCGCCTGTGCCAAAACGGATCAAGGGGTAATCGGGGTTGAGTGTGGTGATGACCAACTCGCCCACTTCGCCCTCAGGCACCGGGTCGCCCGTGCCGGGGCGCACGATCTCGACGATCACGCCTTCGTCCAGCACCAAGCCTTCACGCGCGGCGGTTTCGTAGGCAATCAAACCCACATCCGCTGTGGCGTAGCACTGGTAGGCATCAACGCCATGCGCCGTCATCCAGTCGCGCAGGCTGGGCGGGAAAGCCTCGCCTGACACCAGCGCCTTGCGCACACTGGGCAAAGCCACACCCATCTCGGCGGCTTTTTCGAGGATGATTTTCAGGAAACTGGGGGTGCCGATGTAGCCCGCAGGCTGCAACTCGGCCATGGCTGCCACTTGCTGTTCGGTCTGGCCAATGCCACCTGGGAACACGGTGCAGCCTAAGGCATGGGCACCGGTTTCCATCATGGAACCTGCCGGGGTGAAGTGGTAGCTGAAACAGTTGTGGATCAGCTCGCCCGGGCGAAATCCGGCCGCAAACATGGTGCGGGCCATGCGCCAGTAATCGGGGCGGGTGCCTTCGGGCTCGTAAATCGTGCCCGGGCTTGCGAATACGCGGGTCATGCCTTGGCCAAAACCCAGGGTGCTGAAACCGCCAAACACATTGCCGCCAGCGGCACGAGATGCTTTTTGACGCTCCATCAATTCGTATTTTCGGATGACCGGCAATTGAGCCAGCGCAGCGCGGCTTTTCACGCTGGCGGCATCCACGTCCTTGAGCAATTCGGCGAAGGCCGGGGCATGCGACTTAGCGTGCGCGACCTGCGCAGGCAAAGCGGCCATCAAAGCGGCTTCACGGACTTCAGGGGCACGCGTTTCCAACGCATCAAAGTGCTGAGACATGTTTTTCTTTCGGGGGAACTGCGGAGGGAACGGACGGTGCTGGCATCAAGCCAACCAACGCTTGCGGCGCTTGTAGCTCTTGACGTCCTTGAAGCTCTTGCGCTCACCGCCGCCCATGCCCAAGTAAAACTCTTTCACGTCTTCGTTGGTGCGCAAGTCTTCGGCCGCGCCGTCCATCACGATTCGACCCGACTCCATGATGTAGCCGTAGTCGGCATATTTCAGGGCCATGTTGGTGTTCTGCTCAGCGATCAGGAAGGTGACTTTTTCCTTCTCGTTCAAATCCTTGACGATGTTGAACACCTCTTCCACGATCTGCGGGGCCAGACCCATAGAGGGCTCATCGAGCAACACCATGTTGGGGTTGGTCATCAGGGCGCGGCCAATGGCGCACATTTGCTGCTCACCACCCGAGGTGTAGGCCGCCTGCGAGGTGCGGCGGGTCTTCAGGCGGGGGAAATAGGTGTAGACCTTGTCCAGGTTGGCAGCGATCTCGCCCTTGTCGGTGCGGGTGTAGCTGCCGGTCATCAGGTTTTCTTCGATGGTCAGGTGGGCAAAGCAGTGGCGGCCTTCCATCACCTGCACCACACCCTTGTTCACCAAGTCCGCGGGGGATAGGTTTTCGATGCGCTCGCCGCGCAGCTCGATCGAGCCCTTGGTCACTGCGCCACGCTCACCTTGCAGCAAATTGGAAATCGCCCGCAGCGTGGTGGTCTTGCCCGCGCCATTGCCGCCAAGCAAGGCCACGATGCCTTGCTCGGGCACCTGCAGGGACACGCCCTTGAGCACCAAGATGACGTGGTTGTAAATGACTTCGATGCCGTTGACGTTCAGAACAATGTTTTTGTCGCTCATGGGCTGTGCCTTTTCATAACTCTGGGGGTTCAAGCCAAATGAAACCGCTGCACGCAAGGGTTTCATTTGGCAGCTGCAGGTGGCGTGAACCACCGTGCAGCTGCAGCCCACCGCTTGCGCAGCGGGCTGTTCACCAATCAGGACTGGCAGTCCGCAGGGGTGCGGCGTGTCAACTTCTTCTCGGCGGCGTACTTGTCAGCAGCGGCTTTGACCATGGGCTTGATGATCTGCTCATCGGCCTGGTACCAGTCACTGGAGAACTCCCACTTGCTGCCGTTCCATGTGTGGATACGGGCCCAGTTGGCACCCATGTGATCAGCACAAGAGGTAGACACAGGGCGCAAAACCCCTTTGAAGCCCAGTGCATCCAGCTTGGCCTGAGTCAAATCCAGGTTTTCATAACCCCAGCGAGCTTGCTCACCGGTCATGACTTTGCCTTTGCCATACTTTTGCTGAGCTTGACGTACGCCTTCCACGGCGAACATGGCACTGAACAAACCGCGCATGTAAAGCACTTCACCCACTTCGTCTTTGGGGCCTGTGCCTTGGTTTTTGGCGTGCAACTTTTCCAGCACTTCTTTCACGATCGCAGAGCCCTTTTCGGTGCCGTGCTGCATGGTGATGGCGTTGTAGCCCTTGGCGCCCATGCCCACGTCCTTGACGTCAGGCTCGGCACCCGCCCACCACACGCCATAGATCTTCTCGCGTGGGTAGCCGGTGGCTTGAGCCTCCTTGAGCAATGTGGAGTTCATCACGCCCCAGCCCCAGTTGACCACGTAGTCAGGGCGGCTTTGGCGAATTTGCAGCCAAGTGGACTTTTGCTCCACACCAGGGTGGGTCACTGGCAAGAGGCTCAGCTTGAAGCCATGCATGGCCGCACGCTCTTGCAAGATCGGGATGGCTTCTTTGCCAAATGGGCTGTCGTGGTAGACCAAAGCGATGTGCTTGCCCTTGAGCTTGTCGGCACCGCCAAGTTTTTTGGCAATGTCTTGAACGATGACGTCACCAGCCACCCAGTAAGTGCCGGCCAAGGGGAAGTTCCACTTGAACACGCCGCCGTCAGCCGATTCGCTGCGGCCGTAGCCTGCCGTGATCAAAGGGATCTTGTCGCCAGGGGCTTTTTCGGTCAACGCGAAGGTGATGCCAGTCGACAAAGGCTGGAACACGGTCGCGCCGCCGTTCTTGCCTTTCAGGCGTTCATAGCACTCCACACCGCGGTCGGTAGCGTAGCCGGTTTCGCACTCTTCAAAGCTGACTTTGACACCATTGATGCCGCCGCGGGCATTGACCAGCTTGAGGTAGTCGACATAGCCGTTGGCAAAGGGCACGCCGTTCGGGGCGTAAGCGCCGGTGCGGTACACCAGCACAGGGAAAAACTGCTCTTTGGTTTGGGCCGTGGCCACGGTGCTGACCAGCGCACTGGCAAGACCGGCAGCCGCCACTGTGGTGGCAAGGACGAGTTGACGAAGCTTCATGGTTTGTCTCCTGTTAAAAAAAGGGAAGCACTTGGGGTAAAAAACTCTGAAAAATTGCGGCACATCAGTGCGGGAAAGGCCACAGACGCAGCTTTTGCTTGGCCACCGACCACAGTTTGGCCAGGCCATGCGGCTCCACGATCAGGAACCACACAATCAAGGCGCCAAAGATCATGAATTCGGCGTGCGAGACGGTTGCTGTCGAGATGCTCACGCCGATCAGATCGCCCACAGCTGGGAGGAACTGGTTCAGAAAAATCGGCAAGATCACAATGAATGCAGCGCCAAAGAAGCTGCCCATGATCGAGCCCATGCCGCCGATGATGACCATGAACAAGAGCTGGAAAGAACGGTCAATCGAGAAAGCGGCGGGTTCCCAAGAACCCAGGTGCACAAAGCCCCACAAGCCGCCGGCCACACCGACGATGAAAGAGCTCACTGCGAAGGCGCTGAGCTTGGCATAAACGGGGCGGATACCAATCACGGCAGCGGCCACGTCCATGTCGCGAATGGCCATCCACTCACGGCCAATGGCCGAGCGCACCAAGTTTTTGGCCAACAAACCAAACACTACCAAAAAGGCCAAGCAAAACAAGTATTTCTGCAAAGGGGTGTCGATGGACCAGCCCAACACATTCAAGTTGGACACAGACACCGAGCCCGAGGCGTTGTTGTTGGTGAACCAGCCAATGCGCAGGAAAGCCCAATCGCAAAAGAATTGCGCAGCCAAGGTGGCCACTGCCAAATACAGACCCTTGACGCGCAAGCTGGGAATGCCAAAGAACATCCCCACCAAGGTCGCAAAAAAGCCCCCGGCCAGCAACGCCACGATCAGGGGCATGCCCTCAATGCGGATGTAGGTGTTGTAGGCCATGTAGGCCCCCACCGCCATGAAGGCCCCTGAACCCAGTGAAATCTGGCCGCAATAACCGACCAGGATGTTCACCCCCAGCGCCGCCAACGACAAGATGAGGAAGGGGATCAAGATGGCGCGGAACATGTACTCGTCGACCAAAAAAGGGACGCCGACGAAAGCAAAGGCAATCAGCGCCAGGATGGCCCAACGGTCTTGCGCGATGGCGAAAATTTGCTGGTCGCTGCGGTAAGAGGTCTTGAATTGACCGTTTTCTCTGTAAAACATGTGTTGTCTCCTTACACGCGGTCGATGATTTTTTCGCCAAACAGACCTTGCGGACGGAAAAGCAAGAACACCAAGGCGAGCACGTAAGCGAACCAGATTTCAATGCCGCCACCCACCATGGGGCCGAGGTACACCTCGGACAATTTTTCGCCCACACCGATGATCAGGCCGCCAATGATGGCGCCGGGCACCGAGGTCAGGCCACCCAAAATGATGACGGGCAACGCCCGCAAAGCCACCGTGGTCAGCGAGAACTGCACGCCCATTTTGGAACCCCAAATGATGCCAGCCACCAAAGCCGTCAGTCCGGCCACAAACCACACAATCACCCAAATGCGGTTGAGCGGAATACCAATCGATTGCGCCGCTTGGTGGTCATCGGCCACTGCACGTAAAGCACGACCGGTGCTGGTCTTTTGAAAGAACAGCGACAAGACCACCACCAGCAAAGCTGCGATGCAAGCGGCATACACGTCTTCGAGGTTAACCAGCACGCCACCGGGGAAGACCGAGTCCAACAGGAACACCGGATCTTTGGGCATGCCCACGTCGATCTTGTAAATGTCGCTGCCAAAGATGGTTTGACCCAGACCGTCCAGGAAATAGGTGATGCCCAAGGTCGCCATGAGCAAGGTCACGCCTTCTTGGTTGACCAGATGGCGTAAGACCAAGCGCTCAATCAGCCAAGCCAGTACAAACATGATGATCGCGGACAGCGCAAAGGCGATCAAATTGCCCAAGAACTTGTCTTCAATGCCCAGCCAGCCGGGAATCCATTCGGAAAACCGGGCCATGGCCAAAGCGGCGAACAACACCATCGCACCTTGCGCGAAGTTGAACACGCCCGATGCTTTGAAGATCAATACAAAGCCAAGCGCCACCAGCGCATAGAGCATGCCGGCCATCAGGCCACCCAGCAGAGCTTCCAGAAAAAATGCCATGTCTAGTTCTCCTTAGTGGCTGGTGCCCAGATAGGCACTAATCACTTCTTCGTTGTTGCGCACTTCTTCGGGGGTTCCGTCGCCAATTTTTTTGCCATAGTCCAGCACCACCACGCGGTCCGAAATGTCCATCACCACACCCATGTCGTGCTCGATCAGCACGATGGTCGAACCGAACTCGTCGTTCACATCCAAAATGAAGCGGCACATGTCCTGCTTCTCTTCCATGTTCATGCCGGCCATGGGCTCATCGAGCAGCAACACTTGCGGCTCCATGGCCAGGGCGCGGCCCAAGTCCACACGCTTTTGCAAACCGTATGGCAACTGCCCCACCGGGGTTTTGCGGAAAGCCTGGATTTCCAGAAAGTCGATGATGTGCTCGACAAACTCGCGGTGCTCTTCTTCCTCACGCTGCGCAGGGCCAATGCGCAAGGCCTGCATGAACAGGTTGCTCTTGATGCGCAGGTTGCGGCCGGTCATGATGTTGTCGATCACGCTCATGCCTTTGAACAAGGCCAAGTTCTGGAAGGTACGGGCAATGCCCATCTCGGCCACTTGGCGGCTGTTCATGTGGCCAAACTTTTGGCCACGGAAGGTGATGCTGCCCTCTTGCGGTTGGTACACGCCGTTGATGCAGTTGAGCATCGAGCTTTTGCCCGCGCCGTTGGGGCCAATGATGGCCCGCACTTCGTGCTCGCGCACATTGAAAGAGATGTCGGTCAGCGCCTTCACGCCGCCGAATCGCAAACTGATGTTGCTGACGTCCAGGATGACGTCGCCAATTTTCTTGGTCATGCTGCTGCCTTCACGGGTGTGAATGTTTTGGCGTCTGAAATCTTGAGCGTGGCGCTGACGCTGCCGGTGCGGCCGTCTTCAAACTTCACCACGGTCTCGATGAACTGCTCGGTTTTGCCTTCATACAGGCCATCCACCAGCGGTTTATATTTTTCCGCAATAAAGCCACGACGGACCTTGTTGGTGCGCGTCAACTCGCCATCGTCCGCGTCCAACTCTTTGTGCAAGATCAAGAAACGCGAAACCTGGCTGCCCGCCAACAAGGCGTCTTCGGCCAAATCGGCGTTGACCTTTTCCACACACTCTTGGATCAATTGGTACACCTCGGGCTTTTGCGCCAAGTCGGTGTACCCGGCATAGGGCAGGTTGCGGCGCTCTGCCCAGTTGCCCACGGCGTCAAAGTCGATGTTGAGCATCACACACACTTTTTCGCGCTGGTCGCCATAAGCCACCACTTCTTTGATGTGCGGGAAGAACTTGAGTTTGTTCTCGACGTACTTGGGCGCAAACATGGCGCCATCGTTGGCACCGCCCTGAATGCGACCAACGTCTTTCACGCGGTCGATGATCTTCAAGTGGCCGTGGTTGTCGATGAAACCCGCGTCGCTGGTGTGGTACCAGCCGTCGGGCGTCAGCACTTCGTCGGTGGCCTTCTGGTTTTTGTAATAGCCCTTGAGCAGACCTGGCGACTTGACCATGATCTCGCCGTTGTCGGCGACCTTGATCTCCACCCCTTTGCACGGCACACCCACGGTGTCGGCACGGGCTTCGTTGTCGGGTTGAAGGCAGACGAACACAGCGGTTTCGGTCGAGCCATAGAGCTGCTTGATGTTCACGCCGATCGAGCGGAAGAAGGTGAACAAATCGGGGCCAATCGCCTCGCCCGCGGTGTAGGCCACGCGCACGCGGCTGAAACCCATGTTGTTGCGCAAAGGACCGTACACCATGAGGTTGCCCAGGCCATACACCAAGCGATCGACCAAGCCAACAGATTGGCCATCCATCAAGGCAGGGCCCACTTTTTTGGCCACGCCCATGAAATAGTGAAACAGCTTGCGCTTGAAGCTGCCCGCGTCTTCCATGCGGATCATCACGCTGGTGAGCATGCCTTCAAACACACGCGGCGGCGCGAAGTAGTAAGTCGGCCCAATCTCTTTTAGGTCGATGGTCACGGTCGCCGATGACTCGGGGCAGTTGACCACGTAACCGCACACCAGCCATTGCGCATAACTGAAAATGTTTTGGCCAATCCAGGCGGGCGGCATGTAAGCCAGCACATCTTCTGCGTTGGTCAGCTTGTCGAATTCAGCGCCCGCGTCGGCGCGGTCAATCAGGGAGCCGTGCGTGTGCACCACACCTTTGGGGTTGCCCGTGGTGCCGGACGTGAAGAACATGGCGGCGACATCGGTGTAGGCGGCTTTTTCAACTTCCTCGTTGAAGAACTGCGGATGCTGCTGTGCAAACACCCCTCCTGCGGAGATCAGCTCTTCGAGCGAGCCCAAACCGTCTTCGGTGTACTTGCGCAGGCCGCGTGGGTCGTCGTAAAAAATATGCGTCAACTGCGGGCACTGCTCTCGCACTTCCAGCATCTTATCGACCTGCTCTTGGTCTTCCACCACCGCAAAGCGCACTTCGGCGTTGGTGATGGGAAACACGCACTCGGCGGCGGCAGCATCTTGGTAAAGCGGCACCGGAATCGCCCCCAGAGACTGGGCGGCCAGCATCGTGGCGTAAAGACGAGGGCGGTTGGAGCCCACCACGATCAGGTGCTCGCCGCGCTGCAAGCCCGCCTGATGCAAGCCACAGGCCACTGACTGGACCAAGCTGGACAAATCCGACCAGCTGGTGGTTTGCCAAATGCCATATTCCTTCTCGCGCAGTGCGGGCGCGGAGGGGCGCTCGGCAGCGTGCTTGAGCATCAAACGGGGAAACGTTGTTTGCATGATCTGACGGGTCTCCAAATGGGTTGCACGACATGGCGTACAACTGAACTTGGGCGGATCGTAGGCACTCATTTGACGCCATGTTGTCGTTTGGACGACAATTCAGGGAAGACCCCTACCACAACTGACCTGAGTCTGACACCGCCATGGCCACCACACAGAGCGTTTACCAGCGCCGCCGTAGCCCGACACCCGAGGAATTGGCCAGCATTCCGTGGCTGTCTTTGCTGACACCCAGCGAGCGCCAGCAAATCGAATCCGAACTGGTCGTCAGTGACCCGCAGCCCGGCGACTATGTCTGCCGTGTGGGGCGTCCGGTCACCTATTGGTTTGGGGTGATTTCGGGCCTGCTCAAAATGAGCAGCGACAACGAGAGCGGCCAGACCATGACTTTCACCGGGGTGCCGCCTGGGGGCTGGTTTGGCGAAGGCACGGCCCTCAAACGCGAGATCTACCGCTACAACATCCAGCCCCTGCGTGCCAGCGTGGTGGCGGGTTTGCCGGTCGACACCTTCCACTGGCTGATTGACCATTCACTCGGTTTCAACCGCTTCATCATGCAGCAGCTCAATGAACGGCTGGGGCAGTTCATCGCAGCCCGCGAAATGGACCGCATGACCAACCCAGAGCTGCGCCTGGCACGCCACTTGGCGGCCTTGTTCAATCCGGTTTTGTTCTCCGGCGTAGGCGAAGTACTGCGCATCACGCAGCAAGAATTGGCCTATCTGGTGGGCTTGTCCCGCCAGCGGGTGAACGAAGCACTCAAGGAACTTGAATCAAGACAATTGATACGGGTGGAATACGGTGGGTTGCGGATTTTGGATTTGCAAGGACTGCGCACGGCGCAATTTTGATTCCCAAAAGAAGGGACAATTGGGATCCGGCCAATTTCAGCCCCTTCTTGAACCTCTCAATGACTCAGCCCCCGGTTTTCAAACGCGCTCCCCGTCCCGAAGGCAAAGGCGAAGCTGCCGCTCCCAGTGGCACCTCGCGCCTGAACAAACGCATGGCCGAGTTGCGCATGTGCTCGCGCCGCGAAGCCGATGCCTGGATCGAGCAAGGCTGGGTGATGGTGAACGGCCTGCCCGCCACCATGGGCCAACAAGTCACCCTGTCGGACCGCATCACCATCGACAAAGCGGCTGAACAGCAACAAGAGCGGCAAGTGACTATTCTTTTGCACAAGCCCATGGGCTATGTGAGCGGCCAAGCCGAAGACGGGCACGAGCCCGCCATCACCCTAATCAACCCGCGCAGCCACTGGGGCGGTGACCCGTCCAAACTCCGCTTCACCCCACCCCACCTGCGCAACCTGGCCCCCGCCGGGCGCCTGGACATCGACTCCACCGGTCTGTTGGTGCTGACACAAGACGGACGTGTGGCGCGTCAGTTGATCGGCGAAGACTCCGAGATGGAAAAAGAGTACCTGGTGCGCGTGGCCTACACCGGCCACGAGAACACCGCAGCCGCCGCTGCCGCCTCGGCCACCTACGGCGGCAAGGCTAACCAGCTCACCACCATTGGCGACTTCGACCGCGTGAGCGCCAACGTGCAAGCCATCTTCCCCAAAGCCCAACTCGAGCGCCTGCGCCATGGCCTGAGCTTGGACGGCAAACCCCTCAAACCCGCCAAGGTGGAATGGCAAAACCCCGAGCAACTGCGTTTTGTGCTGACCGAAGGCAAAAAACGGCAGATCCGCCGCATGTGTGAGCAAGTCGGCCTGAAAGTGGTAGGCCTCAAGCGCATCCGCATGGGCAATGTGCAGCTGGGCCAGATGCCTGCAGGCACTTGGCGGTATTTGGGGCCCAATGAATCGTTCTGACACCTCTTGAAACACTGCCAGACGCCCCCAACTGTGGGGCGTTTTGGTTTCTTGATCTTTGTTTTTACCTGTTGAATTGATATGAGCAAACAAACCCATGCCTTCCAGGCCGAAGTCGCACAACTTCTGCACCTGGTCACCCACTCGCTGTACTCCAACCAAGAGATCTTTCTGCGCGAGCTGATCTCCAACGCCTCGGACGCTTGCGACAAGCTGCGCTTTGAAGCGCTCAACAACACTGCGCTTTACGAAGACGCGCCTGAGTTGCAAGTGCGCCTGTCGTTCGACAAAGCCGCCAAGACGCTCCACATCACTGACAACGGCATCGGCATGACGGCGCAAGAAGCCATTGACCACCTGGGCACGATCGCCAAGAGCGGCACCAAGGACTTCATGAGCAAGCTGAGCGGCGACCAAAAGTCTGACGCACAGCTGATTGGCCAGTTCGGTGTGGGCTTTTATTCGGGCTTCATCGTGGCAGAGAAGATCACGGTTGAAACCCGCCGTGCAGGCGCAGCAGCGGCCGAAGGCGTGCGCTGGATCAGCGGCGGCACGGGCGACTTTGAGGTCGAGACCATCAACCGCGCCGAACGCGGCACCAGCGTGATACTGCACCTGCGCGAAGAAGCGCTGGACTACGCCAACAGCTGGAAGCTCAAGGAAATCGTCGGCAAATACTCCGACCACATCAGCCTGCCCATCTTGATGGAAAAGGAAGAGTGGCAAGACGGCGAGCTGATCGACCCGAGCAACGAAGAAGCTGGCCGCAAACCCGGCGGCATGGTCAAGACCGGCGAGTGGGAAACCATCAACAAAGCCAGCGCCTTGTGGACCCGCCCCAAGAAAGACATCACGGACGAGCAATACGCCGACTTTTACAAACAAATCAGCCGCGACTTTGAAGCGCCGCTGACCTGGACCCACAACCGCGTGGAAGGCAGCACCGAATACACCCAGCTGCTCTACATCCCCGGCAAAGCCCCGCAAGACCTGTGGAACCGCGACAAGAAAGCCGGCATCAAGCTGTATGTGAAGCGCGTGTTCATCATGGACGAAGCCGAGGCGCTGATGCCCAGCTACCTGCGCTTTGTGAAAGGCGTGGTGGACTCCGCCGACCTGCCGCTGAACGTGAGCCGCGAGCTGCTGCAAGAAAGCCGAGACGTCAAAGCCATCCGCGAAGGCTGCACCAAACGCGTGTTGTCGATGCTCGAAGATCTGGCCAAGCACGACAAGGCCCCCGAGGCTTCTGCCGATGCCACGGATGCGACTACCGAAGGGGTCTCTGATGTTTTAAGTGAAGAGGACAAAGCCAAGATCGGCCAGTATTCCAAGTTCTACGCCGAGTTCGGTGCGGTGCTCAAAGAAGGCCTGGGCGAAGACTTTGCCAACAAAGACCGCCTGTCCAAGCTGCTGCGTTTCGCGTCCACCACCAGTGACACCGTGAGTGTGAGCTTTGCCGACTACAAAGCCCGCATGAAAGAAGGCCAAGACGCGATTTACTACATCACCGCCGACACCCTGGCCGCCGCCAAGAACAGCCCACAGCTCGAAGTTTTCAAGAAAAAAGGCATCGAAGTTTTGCTGATGACCGACCGCGTGGACGAGTGGGCGCTCAACTTTGTGCACGAGTTCGACGGCACCCCGCTGCAAAGCGTGGCCAAGGGCGCGTTTGACCTGGGCAAGCTGCAAGACGAAGAAGAAAAGAAAGCCGCCGAAGACGCGGCCGAAACCTTCAAGCCCGTGCTGGCCAAGCTCAAAGAAGCGCTGAAAGACAAAGCCGAAGACGTGCGTGTGACCAGCCGCCTGGTGGACAGCCCCGCCTGCTTGGTGGTGACAGACGACGGCATGAGCATGCAGCTCGCCCGCATGCTCAAGCAAGCCGGTCAACAAGCCCCAGAAGTCAAGCCCGTGCTCGAGGTCAACCCCGAGCATGCGCTGGTCAAAAAGCTCGACGGCTCGGTCCACTTCCACGACCTGGCTCACATCCTGTTTGACCAAGCCCTGCTGGCCGAAGGCGGCTTGCCCGCAGACCCGGCGGCTTATGTGAAGCGGGTGAATGCGCTGCTGAGCTGAACCGCGCACTCCTCAAATAAAAGGGGCGGCACCTGTGGGTGCCGCCCCTTTTTTGTTTGCTACTCTGAGAATCAGGCCTTCAAGGCGTCCTTGTAAACCGAGTTCACCGGCTGGGCCATCACCTTGCGCAGCATCGGCTCAAAGGCTTCGATGGGCAGCGTGTCGTAACTCGCATCAAACGCCGGGTCGTCGTAGAGCGCGATGAACTCTTCGGTTCGGGCGTAATGCGGGTGATCTTTGAACATGTCGCGCATATTCCGGTCCATGCCGATGTGGTGAAAAAAGTTGTAGCCCTGAAAAATCCCGTGGTTTTGCACCATCCAAAAATTGGCATCTGACACAAAGGGCTTGAGGATGGCGGCGGCGATGTCCGGGTGGTTGAAGGTGCCCAGCGTGTCGCCGATGTCGTGCAACAAAGCGCAGACCACGTACTCGTCATCACGCCCATCGCGCAGAGCCCGCGTGGCGGTTTGCAGGCAGTGGGTGTAGCGGTCCACCGGGAAGCCGCCGTAGTCCCCGTCCAAAAGCTTCAGGTGCGCCATCACACGGTCGGGCAGCGTCTGCGTGAACTGCATGAACTCGCCAGCGATCAGCTTCCAGTCTTCCTGGGTGCTGTCCTGCATGCGGATGAATTGGGCTCGGTCGTTCATGGGCGCTCCTGCAACTGAAAGCGTCAGCGTACAGGGTCTGATGCGTGCGAACTGTCGGGTAGATGACTGCAGTCCTCAAGGCCGCCAAGGACGCAGTAACCCACAAGACAACCGTGCCCTCACGCATCGGCTAGATTGCGGCCATGCACACCCTACCTGCCGACCCTTCCCTCATCGATTCCCGACAGGCTGCTTGGCGCTTGCTGGCCACCTTGGGCCTCGTGGTGCTGGGCAACAGCAGCATGTACATCGTCTCTGTGGTGCTGCCGGCCGTGCAAACCGAGTTTGGCGTGGGCCGGGCCGACGCTTCGCTGCCTTACACCTTGATGATGATTTGCCTGGGGCTGGGCGGTCTGATCACCGGCCGATTGGCTGACCGCCACGGCCTGATGCCGGTGCTGTGGGTCGGCGCTTTGGCAGTGTGTGGAGGCTTTGTGTGGGCGGGCATGTCAGGCAGCATTTGGGCTTTTGGGCTGGCCCATGGCTTGATGGGTTTGATTGGCAGCTCGTCGACCTTTGCGCCCCTGATGGCCGATACCGCCTTGTGGTGGAACCGCCGTCGGGGCATTGCCGTGGCCATTTGTGCCAGCGGTAATTACATCGCGGGCACGATTTGGCCACCGATTGTTCAGCACGGCGTGGAGACTTTGGGCTGGCGACAGACTTATATATTGTTGGGCGTTTTTTGCGGAGTCGGCATGCTGCTGTTGGCCACGCGCATGCGTCAGCGCCCGCCTCTGGTGACGCTGACACCCACCAACGCCAGCACCGCACCCGTGGACCGCAGCCGCCCATTTGGTCTGCGGCCCGCTCACGCACAAGGCCTGCTGTTTGTCGCGGGCGTGGCTTGTTGCGTAGCCATGTCCATGCCACAGGTCCACATCGTGGCCTATTGCTCAGACTTGGGATTTGGCGCAGCACGTGGCGCAGAAATGCTTTCACTCATGCTGGCCAGCGGCATTGTCAGTCGACTGGTGTTTGGTGTGATCAGCGACCGCATTGGGGGCATCCGCACTTTGTTGTTGGGTTCGTTTTTGCAGGGCGTGGCGCTGCTGATGTTTTTGCCTTTTGACGGCATGGTGCCGCTGTACATCGTCTCAGCCATGTTCGGGCTGTTTCAGGGCGGCATAGTGCCGGCTTACGCCATCATCATTCGTGAACACTTTGACCCCAAAGAAGCCGGGGCGCGTGTGGGCTCGGTGATCATGGCCACTTTGCTGGGCATGGCCTTGGGCGGCTGGATGTCAGGCTGGGTGTTTGATGTGACGGGCAGTTACCACGCTGCCTTTTTGAACGGCATCGCGTGGAACCTGCTCAACCTGTGCATCGCCAGCTGGCTGTTTTGGCGGGTGCGCAAAGCTGAACGCTTCAACGCCCTCTGATCAGACTGGAGCGGTTTCAAGCCGCACTGGCTGGCCCATCAAGCCTTCAGCCTACACGCACGCCGCTGGCGCGGTCAAACAAATGCGACTGCTCGGCCGACCATTGCAGGTGCACCGCGTCACCTACTGCGGCTTGCAACACGCCCGGCACGCGGGCCGTCAGCTTGCCTGCTGCAGTCTCCACCGTGGCATAGGTTTCAGGACCAGTGGGCTCGATCATGCTGAGCGTGCCAGGCAGGCCAGTGGTGGCAAAGCTGACGCTTTCAGGGCGCAGGCCGTAAACCAGCTCGGCACTGCCGTGTGCTTGCACAGCGGCGCTTTGCGCATCGGTGATGGGCAGTTCCACGCCATGCGCTGTCAATGTGGTGCCCAAGCGTTGCGCATCCACCATGTTCATGGCGGGTGAGCCAATGAACTCGGCCACAAATCGGTTGGCCGGGTGGTTGTAGATTTCGGCGGGCGTACCAAACTGTTGCACCAAGCCGTCTTTCATCACGGCGATGCGGTCACCCAGGGTCATGGCTTCGACCTGATCGTGCGTCACATACACGGTGGTGGTTTTGGTGCGCTGGTGCAGCAGTTTGATCTCGGCGCGCATTTCCACGCGCAGCTTGGCATCCAAGTTGGACAGCGGCTCGTCAAACAAAAACAGTTTGGGGTCTCGTGCCAAGGCCCGGCCCATGGCCACGCGTTGACGCTGCCCGCCCGAGAGCTGACCGGGCTTTCGGTCCAGCAGGTGGCCGATTTGCAGCATGGCCGACACGCGTTCCACCGCCGCCTTGCGCTCGGCCTTGGGCACCTTGCGGATCTCCAGACCAAAGGCGATGTTTTGCGCCACCGTCATGTTGGGGTAGAGCGCGTAGCTCTGAAACACCATGGCGATGTCGCGGTCCTTGCTGGGCAAATTCGTCACATCCCGCTCGCCGATGTGGATGCTGCCGCTGGTGGGATGGTCCAGGCCCGCGATCATCGACAGCAAGGTCGATTTGCCGCAACCGGATGGGCCAACCAAGATCAAGAATTCACCGGCCTCGATTTCCAGATCGATGCCTTTGAGGATGTGGACCGTCTCGTTATAGGTCTTGTGGATATTGCGAATGGCGAGTGCGCCCATGGTGTATTCCCTTTAGCCTTTGACGGCGCCAGCCGTCAGGCCACGCACAAAATATTTACCTGCCACCACATACACAAAAAGGGTGGGCAATGCCGCAATCAAGGCTGCGGCCATATCGACGTTGTATTCCTTGACAGCGCTCGATGTGTTGGCCAGGTTGTTCAGGCCCACGGTGATCGGTTTGCTGTCCGCGCCAGAGAACACCACACCGTACAAAAAGTCGTTCCAGATGTTGGTGAACTGCCAGATCAACGTGACCACCAAAATGGGCAGCGACAGGGGCAGCACGATGCGGCGAAAAATCATCCAAAAACCTGCGCCATCCAACTGCGCAGCCTTGATCAACTCGTCCGGCAGGCCAATGTAGTAATTCCGGAAAAACAGCGTGGTCGATGGAATGCCTGCCACAACGTGTACCAGCATCAGACCCCACACCGAGCTGGCCACGCCCAGCCACCCCAACACCTGACTCATGGGCAGCAGCACCACTTGCATGGGCATGAAAACGCCAAACAGCATGAAGGCAAACAGGGTTTCGCTGCCGCGAAACTTCCACTTAGAGAGCACATAGCCGTTGAGGGAACCGATCAGGGTGGACAGCAGCACCGCGGGCACCACCATGACGATCGAATTCCAAAAGAAGGGCTTGAGGCCCTCGCATTGCACGCCAGTACAAGCGCTACCCCACGCCTTGAACCATGCATCCAGAGTAGGCGCAGTTGGCAGGCTCAACAAGTTGCCTGTGCGCAACTGTTCGGCGTCTTTGAGTGAAGTGGTCAGCATCACATACAGCGGCACCAAAAACCAAGCCGCAAACAGCAGCAACATGGTCCACAGAACGAGGCGATGAAAGTTCAAGCGGCTCATCGTTTGCTCCGCAATTCAGAATAAAGGTAAGGCACCACAATGGCCGCCACAGTGGCCAACATGACAGTGGCACTGGCCGCACCCACACCGATCTGCCCTCGCGTGAAGGCGGTGGCATACATGAAAGTGGCGGGTAAATCGGTGGCATAGCCTGGGCCGCCAGCCGTGAGCGCCATGACCAAGTCAAAGCTCTTGATGGCCAGGTGCGCGACAACCAGCAGGGTACTGAAAAACACCGGTCCCAGGCTGGGCAAAATGATGCGCCAGTAAATCGTAGGTAAGCTCGCGCCATCCACCTGGGCGGCCTTGATGATGGAGTCGTCGATGCCGCGCAGTGCCGCCAAAAACAACGCCATGACAAAGCCCGCGCTTTGCCACACACCGGCAATGACCACACAGTAAATGGCCATGTCCTGATCGACAAGCCACTCGAACTGAAAATCCGTAAAGCCCCAGCTGTGCATCAGATGCTGCAGTCCCAGGCCGGGGTTCAAAATCCACTTCCAGGCCGTGCCGGTCACGATGAACGAGATCGCCATGGGGTACAGGTAAATGGTGCGCAAGACGCCTTCGCCACGCACCTTCTGGTCAAGCAAGATGGCGAGCAAAACACCCAAAGCCATCGCACCACCGATAAAGCAAAAACCAAAAACCGCCATGTTCGTCATGGCCACGCGAAAGCGGTCGCTGTCCAACAAAGCACTGTAGTGCTGCAAGCCTACAAACTCATAGTTGGGCAACAGGCGTGAAGCGGACACGGACAGGTAACCGTTCCAGGCCATCAGACCGTATATGAACAACAGAGACAAGACAAAGCTGGGCGCAATGACCAGTTTGGGCAGCCAAGCGGCTTGCTGTGGGGAGGATGAAGACATGGGTGATCCGATCGGGAGCCCGTGCGGGCTGCAAGCTCGTGACCTGCAGCCCGACGGCTAAATGAACAGCAAACTCTGGTGGCCTGCGTGAGCCGACCCTTGGGTCGGCTCAAAGACTCACTTGACCTTGGCGGCCGAAGCGATCTTGGTTTGAGCATCTTTTGTGCTCATCTTGTCATCGTTCCAGAACTGGCTGACAGCATCTTGGATCGCGCCAGAGGTAGCCGAACCAATGGCCATCCCGTGGGCCACAGAAGGCACCAAGCCTCCGCTCTTGGCGGTCGACACGAAGTCGTTGGAGCTGAGCTTGGCGCAGTCGTCAAACTTGGCCAGGTTCATGTTCAGGCGCACAGGGATGGAGCCTTTGTTGAGGTTGAACACTTCTTGGAAGTCAGTGGACATGATGGCCGAGGCCAAGTCTTTTTGAGCCTTGGTGTTGTCGTCGTTCTTCAACTTGAACATCGCAAAGGAGTCCACGTTGAACGTGAAGGACTTGGCAGTACCAGGCGCTGCTGCACAAGTGAAGTCAGCACCGGGCTTCTTGCCAGCGGCTACGAATTCACCCTTAGCCCAGTCGCCCATCAACTGCATGCCCGCTTCACCTTTGATGACCATGGCAGTGGCCAGGTTCCAGTCACGGCCGGGAGCGTTCTTGTCGGTGTAGGTCTTGACCTTCTTGAAGGTGTCGAGCACTTTGGTCATGGTGGCACCGGTCAATGCGGCTTGATCCAACTGCACCAAAGCCTTTTTGTAGAAGTCTGCACCGCCGACGCCCAGAGCCACACTCTCAAAGGTGGTGAAGTCTTGCCAGTTTTGGCCACCGTGCGCCACGGGAATGATGCCGGCTTTTTTCAGGGCTTCAGCGGCAACAAAGAACTCGTCCCAATTGGTCGGCACTTTGGCGCCGGCCTTCTTGAACGCAGCGTTGCTGGCCCACAGCCAGTTCACACGGTGCACGTTCACGGGAGCGGCAATGTAGTTGCCTTTGTACTTCATCACGTTGGCGACCACTGGAGGCAGCAAGCTGTCCCACTTTTCAGCCTTGGCCACATCGTCGATGTTGGCCAAAACGCCTTCGCCAGCCCACTCTTGCAAAGCGGGTCCCTTGATCTGGGCGGCAGCTGGGGCATTGCCCGACACCACGCGCGACTTGAGCACGGTCATGGCGTTGTCACCGCCGCCGCCGGCGACAGCGAAGTCTTTCCAGACATGCCCTTTGGCTTGCAAGGTGGCTTTCAGAGCGGCGGCCGATTTGGCTTCGCCACCGCTGGTCCAATAGTGCAGGACTTCGACTTCACCTGCATGGGCTGCCAGGGCCAAAACAGCGGCTGTGGCCAAGATCGAACGCTGGAACAATTTCATAGCTTTCAAGAGGGTCTCCCGGTTGCGGCCGCATAGGGCCTGTGTGGATGTGCGAGGTGGCGGAATGGCCTGTATTGACCTCGACGAAGCCAATGTTAATTTTTTGTTAATAAATTAACATTAGGTTAAACCCCAATGTCAAAACAGCCTGAATAAGGGCAAAAGCGCGAGCAATCCATTAAGCTTCCGGGCATGAAACTGTTGCTTGCCGAAGACGATGCCATGCTGGCTGACGCGCTCCAGACCCAATTGCGCGGAGCTGGCTTTGAGGTGGAACACGCACCGAATGGGGCCGTGGCCGACTATTTACTGCAAAAACAAAGTTTCGACATTGCTGTGCTCGACATTGGCTTGCCCATGATGGATGGCCTGGCCGTCTTGCAACACGTGCGGCAGACACAACCCGCCTTGCCTGTACTTTTGCTGTCTGCTCGTGATGCACTGGATGACCGGGTGGCGGGACTGCAAGCAGGCGCTGACGATTACGTGACCAAGCCCTTTGACTTTCCGGAGTTGGTCGCTCGTTTGCAGGCCTTACTCAGGCGCAGCCAACCCAATACCCCCCCGGCCCTGCTGGGTCAGCTCACGCTGGACCATACCTCACGCCGCGCCATGGTGTCAGGTCTTGCACTGGAACTGAGTGGTCGCGAGTGGACCCTGCTGGCACTTTTGGCTAACCATCGTGACCAAGTGGTGACCAAAGAACAAATCACCCAGGCATGGAGTGCCGAAGGGGGCGAAACCAGCGGTGGTAATTCGATCGAGGTCTACATCCACCGGCTGCGCCGCAAACTGGAAGACGCGGGTCTGGTTATCCGCACGGTGCGAGGCTTGGGGTATTTGATGGAGGCCCAAGCGTGACCCGTCGGGACCCAACTTGAGGATCCGGGCATGACAACGCCTGCTTCAGCCACACTACCCACGGGGCAAGTGGGCGCATCCTTGATGCGTCAGTTATTGCTTTGGCTGCTTCTGCCCCAGTTGGTGCTGTGGATGGCAGGCGGCTTTGCCACCTACCGGTTCGCCGCCGGTTATGCCAACCAAGCCATCGATGCCAGCCTGCTCCAAGCGGGTCGGTCTTTGGCCAGACAGCTCAAGCCCATTGGCAATGGCTTGCTGATTGACTTTCCTCGTGCGGCACAGGATGTGCTGGAAGCCGATCCGACAGACCGCCAGTTGTACATGGTCAGCTCTCCTCCAGGCCAGTTCATTTTAGGTAACCAGTCACTGCCTCTGCCTCCCGTCCAGGACAAACAAGAAGACATTCTGCTGAACACCCCTTATTTTTACGACGGCACCATGCCTGTGAATGGCCGCGCCGCATTGCACGTACCAAAGGGGCAGGCTTTGCGGCTGGTGGGCATTTACCTGCGCTTTGGCGAAGATGCAGCCAAACCGCAAACCATGCTGGTACAGGTGGCCCGCAGCAGTGCCAACCGCGAAGAGCTGGCACGCCGAATTTTGGTGGACATGTTGCTGCCCATGTCGAGTTTGGTGCTGTTGATGACGCTGATCGTTTGGCTAGGCATTCGCGCGGGCTTGTCGCCATTGGCACGCCTGCGCCTGCAAGTTGAAGGTCGCGCCCCAACCGATCTGGCCCCATTGCAACTGGCCTCAGCGCCGCGCGAGTTATGGTCACTGGCGACCGCCATCAACACCTTGTTGTCGGCCGTGCAAAACACCGTGGCTACGCAAAAGAGGTTCATTGGCGACGCCGCTCACCAATTGCGCACCCCTTTGGCTGGCTTGAAAAGTCAAACCGAAATTGCCCTTCAATTGGCCACTGACCCCGAGTTGCGAGCCCGTTTGCAGCGCGTGCACGACAGCGCCACGCGCAGCGCCCATTTGGTCAACCAACTGCTGACACTGGCGCGGGCCGAGCCCGAATCGGTCATGGCCCACGACCGCAAACGCTTTGACCTGCAGCGCATGGCGCAAACACTCACTGCCGAATGGGTGCCACGCGCACTGCGCGCCCACATTGACTTGGGTCTGGACGACAGCGCGACAGCCCCGGTCTGGATAGAAGCCAACGAGCTGCTGGTGCGCGAGGCCCTGACCAACCTCATCGACAACGCACTGCACTATGCGGGCACTGGCAGCCAGGTCACGGTACGGGTGATGACTGATCACTCCAGCGCCACACCACTCGCCTTGCTGCAAGTCTCCGACAACGGGCCGGGCCTGACACCTGCCGAGCGCGAGCGGGTGTTTGAGCGTTTTGTCCGCGCCAGCGATGTGGGCCAAGGCTGCGGCTTGGGCCTGGCCATCGTCAAGGAAATCGTGGAGCGCCATCAGGGCAAGGTCCAGCTGGATGAAGTGCTGCCCCACGGCCTGTGCGTGTCGATCCGATTGCCACTGTCGCCAACCCCCGCTGCATAAACCCCTCCCATATGAACGCACTCCACGCACAAACTCCTCGCCTCTTGGGCGACATCGGCGGCACCAATGCCCGCTTTGCCTTGGTCCATGGCGACGGCTCACCCATCACGCAAGAAGTCACCTTGCCCACCGGGCAGTTCCCAGATCTGGCGGCTGCAGCAAGCAGCTATCTGCAGCAAGTCGGCCAGAGCGGGGTGCGTCAAGCCTGCATCGCGATTGCCAACCCCATCGATGGCGATGCGCTGAAGATGACCAACAACCACTGGCAGTTCTCCATCGAGGCCACGCGCCAGACGCTGGGGCTGGACAGCCTCTTGATGCTCAACGACTGGGAAGCCATGGCCATGGCGGCACCGGCACTGCTGGGCAGCGATCTGGGACAGATCGGCTCGGGCGAGCCCGTACCCAATGCGCCCAAAGGCCTGATTGGTCCGGGCACCGGGCTGGGTGTGTCCTCGTTGGTGCGTTCGCGTCGGGGCGACTGGGTGCCCATTGCAGGCGAAGGCGGGCATGTCAGCATGTCCCCCACTTGTGAGCGCGAAGCCGACATCCTGCGCATTTTGTGGCGCACCCACCCCCATGTGTCTGTCGAGCGCGTGGTCTCGGGCATGGGCCTCGAAAATTTGTACCGCGCCATTTGTGAACTCAATGGCACCGAGGCCGAAAACCTGGTGGCTGCGCAAGTGACCGAACGGGCGCTGGCCACCCGAGATGTGGCTTGCGAAGAAGCACTGGACCGCATGTGCCGCCTGCTGGGCAACGCGGCAGCCAACTTGGCCGTGACGCTGGGCGCACGCGGCGGCATCTACATTGGCGGCGGCGTGATCGGGCGCTTAGGCGACTACTTTGCGCAGTCGGGTTTCAGGGCCGCGTTTGAAGCCAAAGGCCGCTTCGAGAACTACATGAAGCGCATCCCGACCTACGTCATCCGCGCCGAACAACCGGCTTTGATTGGCTGCGCCATGGCGCTGGGCGTGCAGCCTGCGCGGCGCTGAGCTCACACGCTGAGAGGCGTTTCCTGCATTTGCTCGACCTGCTCTTGCAGCATGAGCACCTGACCGCGCCAATAGTCGGGCGTGCCAAACCACGGAAAGTTGATCGGAAAAATCGGGTCTTCCCAACGCCGCGCCAGCCAAGCGCTGTAGTGGATCAAACGCAAGGTGCGCAGGGGCTCGATCAGGCGCAACTCTGCGCGGTCAAAGTCGCGCACCTGCTCATACCCGTCCAGCAAGGCCGACAGCTGCTGTGTGCGCTGCCCCCGGTCGCCCGACAGCAGCATCCACAGGTCCTGCACTGCCGGGCCCATGCGGGCGTCGTCCAAGTCCACAAAGTGCGGGCCGCCACCCGGCAGCTCAGCGGGCGTCCACAAAATGTTGCCGGGGTGGCAGTCGCCATGCAGACGAATGAGGCGGCGATCTGCTGCGCCCTGGGCAAAGGCTTCTTCAATCAAGGCCAGCGCAGGCAACAATGCCTCGCGCCATTCGCGTTCCACCTCCAGAGGAATCATCTGGTTTTTTTCAAGCCACTCGGCAGGCTCCAGCGCAAAGGTCTGCACATCGAGCGTGGGTCTGTGCGCAAAAGGTTTGGCCGCGCCCACTGTATGAATTCGGGCCAAGAAACGGCCGATCCATTCGAGCACTTCAAAATCGTCCAGCTCGGGCGTGCGACCGCCGCGTAAAGGGCTGACCGAAAAATCAAAGCCCGCACTTTGGTGCAGGGTCTGGCCGTTCAGCATCATGGGTGGCACCACAGGCACTTCGGCCGCCAGCAGTTCGGCGGCGAAGTCGTGTTCCTCCTGAATCTGCGCACGGCTCCAGCGCCCAGGCCGGTAAAACTTGAGCACCACCGCCGACGCGCCCTGCACGGGTTCGTCCAGATGGGCACGGTAAACGCGGTTTTCGTAAGAGCTGAGCGCCAACAAGCGGCCATCGGGCCACAAGCCCAGGTCGGTCAAAGCATCCATCACCCGGTCAGGAGTGAGTTCAGCGTAGGGGTGCAAAGCGTTCGGTTCGGTCATGCGCCGATTGTGACCGAGCGCTTACGCCGATTCAGTGTCCTGTGAAACGGGCTGCGCGCTTTTCCACAAACGAACGCACCCCCTCGGCGGCGTCCTCGCTGTTGGACAGTGTTTTCTGCACTGAAATGAAGTCGTGCATCGCCACCAAGGGCCCTTCCTCCACGCCCTTGAGCACGTTCTGACGCGTGGCCACCACGGCCAGAGGCGCTTGCGCTGCGATCATCTCGGCAATGCGCATGGCCTCGGCCAGCAAACCCACTGCAGGCACCACCTTTTGCACAAAGTTCAGGCGCAGAGCCTCAGCGCTGTCGAACACATCGGCCGTCAGCAAATGCAACAACGCATTGCCCATGCCCGCACGCTCGGTCATGCGCAGCGTAGCGCCGCCCGTGGCCATGATGCCGCGCTGCACCTCCAACTGAGAAAACCGGCAGTCGTCGGCCGCAACCACGATGTCGGCGGCGAGCATCAGTTCGATGCCCAGCGTGTAGGTGATGCCCTGCACCGCCACCACCATGGGTTTGGTGCGGCGGCGGTAGCCCTCCATACCCAGGTTCAGCGGGTCCACCAGGCCCAGTGGCACGGCCTTTTCGCCACGCTGCATCAGCGGTGCGATGGTGGGCAAATCGAGTCCGGCGGTGAAGTGGTCGCCCGCCGCGCACAGCACCCCCACGCGCAGTGCGGGGTCATCGTCTAGCCGGGTGTACGCCTCGCCCAGCTCACGGTACATCTTGGGTGTGAAACCGTTGCGCTTGGCCGGGCGGTTGATGCAAATTTGAAGGATTGCACCGTGCACGGTGCAGTCGATCTGGCCTTCGGGGTGGGGGGTGGTGTTCATGGGCCCATGTTAGGCCCAGAGCCAAAGCCCGAGATTCACCGAAGTGACAAGCTCAATACTTGTAAACACCTTGCCCGGTCTTGCGACCCAAACGGCCTGCCGCCACCATTTCTTTGAGCAAGGGGCTGGGGCGGTATTTGCTGTCGCCGTACTCCTTGAGGTAGACCTCCATCACGGCCAGACACACATCGAGGCCGATCATGTCGGCCAGCGCCAGTGGGCCAATGGGCTGGTTGCAGCCGAGCTTCATGCCTGCGTCAATGGCTTCGGCTTCTGCCAAGCCTTCGCCCAGCACGAAGAAGGCTTCGTTAATCATGGGCACCAAGATACGGTTGACCACAAAGCCCGGAGCGTTCTTGACGGTGATGGGCGTCTTGCCCAGTGCCAGCGCCAGCTCGTGCACCGCGTCGTGGGTGGCATCGCTGGTCTGCAGGCCACGGATGATTTCGACCAGCGCCATCATGGGCACGGGGTTGAAGAAGTGCATGCCAATGAAACGGTCTGCGCGCTGGGTGGCAGCGGCCAGTTGCGTGATCGAAATCGACGAGGTGTTGGACGCGATCAGCACGTTGGGGGCCAGCATGCCGTCGAGCTGCTTCAAGATCTTGACTTTGAGTTCGTGGTTTTCGGTGGCGGCTTCGATCACCAACTGGGCGCTTTTGAGGTCGTCGTAGTTGCTTGAGCCTTGGATGCGGGCCAGCGCTGCCGCCTTGTCGGCTTCGCTGATCTTTTCTTTTTTGACCAGACGGTCCAAGCTGCTGGCCACGGTGGCCACGCCTTTGGCCACGGCCGCGTCCGAAATGTCGACCATCACCACTTGGATGCCCGAAACGGCGCACGCCTGTGCAATGCCATTGCCCATGGTGCCTGCGCCAATGATGCCTACGGTCTGGATGCTCATGTTCTTTCCTTCAAAACGGGATAAAGATTGGAATAAGGGGGTTCAACAGCCATCTTAACGGGGGCGAAACACGCCACCCTGACACCGCGCCCGCAGGCCGCCCGGCATGCGCTTCATGTTTCACCTGCCTGAATGGCTCCCAGGGAAATCAAAACCGAATTCAGGTCAGGACCCGAGAAATGGGGCGTCGGCGCAAGGGTTTCAAACGGCAAACCTTGTCGATTGACCCAATGGGTTGTAAAGCCAAACCAAGTGGCACCCAAGGCATCCCAAGCATTGCTGGAGACGAACAGTATTTCGTCTTTTTGGACTGGAATGGTCTGCTGAACCAGTCCGTAACTTTCGGGCGAAGTCTTAAAAAGACGTACCGCGTCCACAGAAATAAGATGGCCTACAACATCGTCCATTCGCGCACTCTTGACTGCGGATGTCAGCATGTCCATGCTGCCGTTCGAGAGAATGGCCGTCGTGATCCCCATGGCTTTGATTTTTTGCAGAACGGTCAAGTTCTCAGGAAACGCCTTGAGGTGCGCGTATTGCGCCAACAACTCTTCGACCTGCCCAGAATCGCGGTTCAATTGGAGTCGATCCAATGTGTACACCAGTGACAACTGGGTCAACTCCCAAAACGATCTGAAATATTGACTGCCCGATGGGTTGTGAGGATCTGATTGGGTGATCAGACGCGTGTATTCAATTTGTTTGTCGCGCCACTTGACGGCAATCTCCGCACCCATTCCAGGGTAAAGATGATCGGCCAAGGCTTGAATGGAATACACGTCAAACAAAGTGCCGTAGGCATCGAATACAACCGCTTTGATCTTCATGCTGGTTTCCCGAGTGCGCCTCAAATCACTGTTTTGGCATCTTGGCCGAACAAAATGGATTTAGCGTTTTGATCCACCGTAGGTGCCACATTGATTGATTTGGCGATTTCGTAGGCTTTTTGTGTGGCTGGACGATTTTTCACACGTTCAAACCAAGAGGACAGCGCGGGGAAGTGGCTCAAATTTTGACGCTGCTTCTCATGCGGAAAAACCCAAGGATAAGCGGCCATGTCTGCAATTGAATAGTCGCCACATATATACGCACGTCCATCGGACAAGTGCTTGTTCAAGACACCATACAAGCGCGAAGTTTCTTTGACATAACGGTCGATGGCGTACGGCAACTGCTCGGGCGCATATTGCACAAAGTGGTGGTTTTGCCCCGCCATCGGCCCCAAACCGCCCATTTGCCAAAACAACCATTGCAGGCATTCATTTCTGCCCCGCAAATCTTGTGGAATCATGGTTTTCGTCTTATCGGCCAAGTACAAAAGAATGGCCCCGGACTCGAAAATGCCGATGGGATCTCCACCGCCTTCTGGATGGTGGTCTACGATGGCAGGAATGCGGTTATTGGGTGCAATCTTCAAGAACTCAGGGGCAAACTGTTCACCTTTGCTGATGTTGATTGGCTTGATGTTGTAGTCCAGCCCTGTTTCCTCCAGAAACATCGTCACCTTGTGACCGTTCGGTGTGGTCCAGTAATAAAAATCAATCATGTGTGATGCCTTATGGCGCGTTGCGTGGATAAAGTTAAATGAGTGCCAGCCAAAGGCCCAATGGCAAGAACAGCAAACTGCAGAGATGCCCAACAATGACCGTGGAAGCCACTTTGTGGGGTTCCACTTGAAATTTGTCCGCGAGCATGAAGTTAAACACAGCGGGGGGCAAGCAAGCAAAAAGAATCAAGGCGCCGCGCTCAACACCTTGCAGCGGGATGAGCCACAAAATTCCATACACAGCAGCCAGTCGGATGAGCAAAATCAGCGCCGATGACTGGGCCCCAATTTTTGCATCCTCAATTTTGCTGCTGGCCAATCGCACGCCCAAAGACAGCAACATCATGGGAACCAACACGCTGCCCAGCATGGTCAAAGATGTTTGAAGCCAAACGGGGAATACCAGCTGGAGTTGAGCGCTGCACAAGCCCAGCACAGTGGCCCAAACCAAGGGATTGGCATACACCATGCGCCAATCTACTTTGCCACTCATCACGCCTGCACCCAGTGTGAAATGCAACACATTGGAAATCACCAACAAGACAACTGCAGGTGCAACACCTTCAGGGCCATACGCTAGCGCAATCAGTGGAATGCCCACGGGACCGACATTGGTGAACATGGCGCACGGAAGAAAGGCGCTTCGAGAAGCGCCTGAGGCAGCTGCCAATGCCCAAGCGATCAGGCCACTGAGAAGAATCAAAGCAATGGACGCCCCAGTGAAGGACAAAGCGGTTACAGGGTCAAATGACTTGGCCGACAAAGAAACAAAGATGAGTGCGGGCAACGCCATGTCGACGACCAATTTGTTGGCCCCTGACAAATCCGGACTGACGCGTCGGCCATACAAAAACCCGACCAAAGCCAGAACAAAGATTGGCAAGGTGATGGCTGCAATTTGCGAAAACAATGAAATCTCCTAGCCCAATCCAGATTTTCGACCGCTACATCACTTCTGAGATTCGTGCACAAAAATCAACTTCTGAACCGCTTCCTCGTCAGCGCCAGCGCAATCCAGAACGACACCACCGCGAACCCCGCCAGCACCAACACATGGCGCATCGGTTGGTCCGGCCAACGGTCCATGAAAAGGGGTCGCACCAAGTCCACCGCCACCGACAGCGGTAGCCAGTCGGCGATCACACGCACAAAACTGGGCAACTGCTCACGCGGGAAAAAGATGCCCGAAAGGAACATCATGGGCGTGAGGAACAGGGTGAAGTAATAGGTGAAGAAGTCGTAGCCCTTGGCCAGCGCGTTGAAGATCAGCGCCATGCAGCTGAAGGTGATGCCCACACCCAGCAGCACGGGCCAGGCCACCAGCAGCTTCCAGCTGTGGCTGATGCCCAGGGCCATCATCACACCCAAAATGGCCGTGACAGTGAACAGCGCCTTGAACGCCGCCCACAGCATTTCGGCCAGCACCACATCGTCCAGGCGCACCGGGGCGTTCATGATACCGTCCCAGGTTTTTTGCACATGCATGCGCGAGAACGCCGAGTACAGCGCCTCAAACGTTGCTGCGTTCATGGCGCTCATGCAGATGCTGCCGCTGGCCAAGAAGAGGATATAGGGCACTTTCTCACCGCCGAGTTCGATCTGCCCGACCAGCGAGCCGAGCCCGTAGCCAAAGGCCACCAGCCACATCAGCGGCTCGGCGATGTTGCCCACCAGGCTGGGGATGGCGAGCTTTTTCCAGACCAGCCAGTTGCGCTGGAACACGGGCCACCAGCGCATGGACAGGCGAGGTGCAGCCCAGATGTTGTTTTGAATTTGACTCATGATCAGCCTTCCTCTCGGATCTGGCGTCCGGTCAATTTCAAGAACAGGTCTTCCAAATTAGAAGGTCGGTGCAAGGTTCGCATGGCGGGCCAGGCTTGCAGGGCCTGCAGCAGGGCGCGGCTGTCTTCGGTGTAGAAGAAAACGGTCTCGCCGCTGACCTCCACCCGGCCAGCCAGTGCCTTCAAGCTGGCCTCTTGCGCCAGTGCCACCGCGCCTTGGCCAAACACCTCCACCACTTCGGGCTCCAGGTGCTCGGCGATCAGGTCGCGGGGTTTGCCTTCGGCAATCTTGCGGCCTTGGTCCAACACCAAGAGGCGACTGCACAGACGCTCGGCCTCGTCCATGAAGTGGGTGGTCAGCAAAATGGATTTGCCTTCTTGCAGCAACACCTGCAGGCGCTCCCACATGAGGTGCCGCGCCTGCGGGTCCAAGCCCGTGGTGGGCTCGTCCAGCATGAGCAGTTGCGGGTGGTTGATGAGGGCGCGAGACAAGCTCAGGCGACGCTTCATACCACCCGACAACTCGCCGGGCTTGGCTTTGGCTTTGTGGCTCAGCGCACCAAACTCCAACAGTTGGGGAATGCGTTCGCGGATGGTGGCGTCGGGCAGGCCAAAGTAACGGCCAAAGACGAGCAGGTTTTCTTCGGCGGTGAAGTCCGGGTCCAGCGTGTCCATCTGTGCGACCACGCCCAAACGGGCTTTGATGCCCAGCGCATCACGCGGCATTTGCAGACCGTCGAAATAACGGATGGAGCCGCCATCGGGCTGCGACAGACCCAGGCACATGCGCAGTGTGGTGGTTTTGCCCGCACCGTTGGGACCGATCACGCCCAGGCATTCACCGGGCTCGATGTGGAAAGACAGGTCATTGACCACTGTGGTGTCGCCGTAGCGTTTGACCAGGTGTTTGACCGAAAGCAAAGGGGTGTTCATGGACGAGATTGTGCCTGCGGGCGGCCCGATAAAATCAAGGCATTCTTCTGAACCGCCCCGGCGGCCCCCTCATGTCCAGCTCCTTTTCTGACCGCCTGGCGGTTTTGCCGCAGTACCTGATTCCCAAACAAGCCCTGACCGCCTTTGCGGGCTGGGTAGCGGGCAGCCAATGGGGGAGCGTGACCACCGGCATCATCGACCGCTTTGTGCGCCGCTACAACGTGAACATGATGGAGGCGGCCAACCCGGACACATCCAGCTACAAGAGCTTCAACGAGTTTTTTACCCGGCCCTTGCGCGGCGATGCCAGACCGCTGGCCCAAGCCGATTGGGTCAGCCCGGTGGATGGCGCCATCAGCCAGTGCGGTCCGATTGCAGGCGACCAAGTCTTCCAGGCCAAGGGCCACAGCTACAGCACTCGCGCTCTGGTGGGCGGCGATGCAGCACTGGCCGCGCTGTTTCAAGACGGCGAATTTGCCACCCTGTACCTGAGCCCACGCGACTACCACCGCATCCACATGCCATGCGCTGGGCGCTTGACGCGCATGATTTACGTGCCGGGTGATTTGTTCTCGGTGAATCCGACCACAGCCCGCGGTGTGCCCGGCCTGTTTGCTCGCAACGAGCGTGTGGTGTGCGTGTTCGACGGTGATCACTGTCCGTTTGTGATGGTGCTGGTAGGCGCCACCATCGTGGGCAGCATGGCCACCGTGTGGCACGGCGTGGTCAACCCGCCTCGCCCAGGTACAGTGCGCGAGTGGACCTACGAGATGGGCAACATCGCCCTGGCCCAAGGCGAAGAGATGGGACGCTTTTTGCTCGGCTCCACCGTGGTGATGCTTTTCCCCAAAGGAGTGATGCAGTTCAACACAGACTGGACACCCACCCGCCCGATCGTGATGGGCGAGGCGATGGGGGCTTTAACTTAACCGTGTCCGGCGCAGATTGGCCGACCTGGATTGAATTTTTTCATGAAGGACACGCTCACACGTTCAAAGGAGCAAACCCTTCAGTGCAGCGCTGGGCTTGTGTGCAATGATTTGCTGCTGAATAACCGCAGGTGTGACTTCAAAGACACGCTCGATCACTCTCGCATAAACAGCTGACACGTCGATCGTTGGCGGCAAGTCGCGGCCCTCGAACAATTGGTCTTTGTGCAAGCCACGCCAATCCGAGAAAACCTGTGACCGGCCGATCAAGCCGCCAGCCAGCAAACAACAAGAACCCACCCCGTGGTCGGTGCCTGTGGTACCGTTTTCAGCCACAGTTCTTCCAAACTCTGTCACTGTCACCACCAGGGCGTTTGACCACATGGCCCCCATTGCGGCTTGGAAATTCTGGACCAATTGATCGATTTTGACCAATTGCTCCGCATGTCCCCCTTGATCGCCGCCTTGGCTGGCGTGCGTGTCAAAACCATGCGTGAAGTCAATGAGGCCAACGCGTGGCCCCAGCGCTTGGCTCATTTCTTGACCCGCCAATCGGCCCAGCTCAGGCAAAGAACGGGCATTGGCAAAGTCCTGCCGACCCACAGAACTTTGCAGCTGCGTTGCTGCCTCGGCCCGTATGATTGACGCATAAGGTGAAATCAGTCCGTCTTTTGACCACAAGGCTTCCAAAGAGTTCGCAACGCCAGGCGGCAAATGAGGCATCCAGTTTGGAAACTTTGTCGACGATTCGGGATTGCCACGAAGAATCAAAGGCATAGGGATCGAGATGGAAACACCCCCAGCAACCCGCGCCACCTGCATGGCCCGCCCCAACCAACCCGACGAGGAGGTGTAGGGCTTTGACATGCCCGACTGCATCACGTCTTGACCCTCGAAATGAGACCGACCGGCATATGCAAAACCAGTGCTATGAACCACCGCCAGTTGCTGCTGCCCCCACAACTGGTGCAAGTGCTTGAACGCTGGGTGCAAGCCAAACGAGCCATCCAACCGCAAACTATTCTGAACGGCGATGGTAGGTCGAATGGCAGCGTAAGTGGCGTCACCAATCGGTGGTACAGCGGCCAATCCGTCCATGCCGCCGCGCAACAATACGACCAAAAGCCGTGGCGTGTTTGCATCGCCATTGGCCCAAGCTGGCTGAAATCCTGCAAAACTCAGCGCAGCTGCACCTTTTAACCATTGTCTTCTTTGCATGGCGATCAACTCCAAAGCAGGGTCGGGCTGGCGTGGAACAGGGTGTGGGCAGAACGCAAATCACCCTTAGCCATCACGTCTCGAATCAATGCCAATTCTGAACTTCCTGAGGCAAAATGTTTTTCGCACAATTGATTCAGGACTTGGCGAGGTTGAGACGCTTGTTGCAACCAATCTCTGGTGACCACCAACATGAAGCGCACTCGGCGGTCCAGCATTTCCTTGGAGATCCAGTCGACCGAACGAATGGGCCAACCATTGGGTTGAGGGCAACGTGGTAATGGTTGACCCAAGTCACCCAAAACATACAGGGTTTTGAGGCCTCCTCGATCATCTAAAGGTGCCGTTCTCGGCGGGGCAACACCCATCAAATTCCAGGTCTGCAGCAACCATGTCTCGGGCGACAAAAACTTTCGGGTGGTCTCCAAATGCGCCCAGCACATCTCTAGCACAGCCGCGTGTACGGCGGGCAAATGGCCTTTGGTTTGCACAAATACTTGCTCAATGTGGCGAACCGCCGCTGGGGGCGGATCGTCGTCAATGAAATGCACACAAAGCTTGCGGGCCAAATGCTTTGCTGTTGCTGGATGGACAGCCAAGTCCGCGATCAAGTCTTCCAGTTTGCCCGAGGGGCGGAAAAGGGCAGAGTACGTTTTACCCATGACCACCTGAGAGCCAGGTTCATGGTGATTGAAGTCAAAGAAAGTCCCCAGAGGAACCCCTGCCTTGTGGTGTTTATCGGGGCGCATGTCTCGCCATCCCGTCAATATCAGGGTGACCGCCTCAACATCTTTCTGGCTATAGCCCGAATCTGGGCTCAATGTGAACAATTCCAAGAGCTCACGGCCCAGGTTTTCGTTGATGCTGTTTTTGGTCCATTTTTCTCTTGCAGCGCGTGAACTTGGACCCGTATTGGTGTTGTTATCCAGATAGACCAACATGCCAGGATGGGTCGTGGCATGCCAAAGTATCGACTGGAAGTCTCCCGTCATTTTTTCTCGCAAACTGCGTTGAAAAGGTCCCACCAAGGTGTCGTTGTTCTGGTTGCCGGGGGCAACCATGAAGTGGTTGCACCAAAAATGCCAAAACCTTTCGAAAACAGGTGCTTCTCCGTACAAAGCGGTGGTCGCTCGGGCTTGGACCTCTTTCCAATGCTCCATCTGCCAATATGGGATCGCGATATCACGCTTACGTTCAGCCTGGTACTGCTCTTTAGACATGCGTTTGGCTTTGTCAAAAGATTCCACCTCAAGTCGCCGGTGCCTTTCAAACGCATGCATCACATCGTCCATGCGCCAGAGCAGGGTGACCCACTCCGGCAAGTCGCTGCGGCGTTTACCGTCGCGTTCCAAGATGTCGATAGGTGGCACACGCTGCAACTGAGCTTTTGCCCAAGCCAGTGGGTCATCAGGCAAGGGCGAATCATGCGGCAAGCCAAATGCCACACGACGCGTGAATTGATGGGCTAAATGCATGGAACGCTGCATGAAATTCCCTTCATTTTTTCAGCTCAGCGGTAAGGCAGCGGTCTGCACTCCGCAGATAAAAATACCAAAGTTTAAATTTCGATCTTCGAACCCAACTCCACCACGCCGTTGGTGGGCAGGTTCAAAAAGGCCGCAGCGCCGCTGGCGTTGTGGTGCATTTGGGCAAACAGTTTTTCTCGCCAAGTGGCCATACCGCCACCAATGGTGGGAATGACGATATCTCGTGACAAGAAATAACTGGTCGTCATCGGGTCGAGCTTGTAGCCTTCGCCTTCAATGGTGGCCAAGGCGCTGGGCAAGTCGGGGTTGTCCTTGAAGCCATAGTTGACGATGACTTGCCAGCAGTCGTGCCCCAGGGGCGTCACATCCAATCGCTGCCCGACGTCCACACGCGGCACCTCGTGGCTGCGCACCGTGACAAACAAATTGCGCTCATGCAACACCTTGTTGTGCTTGAGGTTGTGCAGCAAAGCGTTGGGAACGGTACCGGTCTCGGCCGTCAGAAACACGGCCGTACCTTCGACGCGGGTGGGCGGCGAAACGAAGACGGCATCTAAGAAATCAGGCAAACGCAAAGCGTCTGAGCGCAAAGATTCGTTGAGCAAGCGTCGGCCATCGTGCCAAGTCAGCATCAGCGTGAACACGACTGCACCAATGAACAGCGGGAACCAACCACCGTCCAACAGCTTGAGCATGTTGGAGGCCCAAAACGCCAGATCGACCACAAAGAAAAAGCCCGTCGCGCCAATGCACAAGGCCAAAGGCAATTTCCATGCATACCGGATCACATAAAAGGTCAGCACAGTGGTGATCAGCATGTCGGTGCACACTGCAATGCCGTAGGCCGCGGCGAGGTTGCTCGACGACTTGAACATGACCACGGCCAAAACAATGGCCACAAACAAGCCCCAGTTGACGAAGGGCATGTAGATTTGCCCGGTATCGGTCTCACTGGTGTGTTGGACTTCCAGACGCGGCAGATAACCGAGCTGAATGACCTGCTTGGTCACACTGAAGGCACCCGAAATCAAAGCTTGCGACGCGATGACGGTGGCCATGGTGGCCAAACCCACCAAAGGCAGCAAGGCCCACTCGGGCGCCATCATGTAGAAAGGGTTTTTGACCGCTTCGGGCTCGGCCAGCAGCAAGGCACCTTGCCCAAAGTAGTTCAGGGTCAGGCAGGGCATGACCACACTGAACCAGGCCAGGCGAATGGGTTTTTTGCCAAAGTGACCCATGTCGGCATACAGCGCTTCGCCACCCGTGACACACAAAACCACCGCACCCAAAATGATGAAGGTGGTGCCTGGCTCATTCCACATGAAGCTCAAGGCGTAATGCGGACTGATGGCAAACAGGATTTCGGGGCGCTGCACGATGTGCGAAACACCCAAAACCGCGATGGAAAGAAACCAAACCAGGGTAATGGGCCCAAAGAATTTGCCAATGCCTGCTGTGCCGCGCTTTTGCACCCAAAACAGCAGGAACAGAATCACCAAGGTGATTGGGATGACCGACTTTTTGAAGGTGGGCGAGATGATCTCCAAGCCCTCTACAGCCGACAACACTGAAATGGCGGGGGTGATGACCCCATCGCCATAAAACAAGCAAGTCCCAAAAATACCGACGATCAGCAAAACCTTGCGCGTTCTCGGGCGGTCTTTGACCGATTGCGAAGCGAGCGCCAACATGGCCACCAGGCCGCCTTCACCATGGTTATCGGCGCGGAGCACCAAGACCACGTACTTGACCGACACAATGGTGGTCAGGGTCCAAAAGAAAATCGAGAGGATGCCGTAGACGTTGGTGGGCGTGAAAGGCACATGGCCTGAGCCAAACACCTCTTTCATTGCATACAGCACGCTGGTGCCGATGTCGCCGTAAACCACGCCGATGGCGCCCAAGGTCAGCGCAGCGAGAGAGGATTTTGTAGATGACACAAAAATTGGCCTGACCACTGATCAGGCTTTTAATCTTGAAGTTCGCTATTTTGCGCCCGATGACCGCCTCGTGTCACCGTTCGCTCCGTGATTTTGTTGCAGTGCAGCAACTTTAATCGTAGACCTCGGCTTCGGGGTCGGTGGCTTCCAGTTCGTAGCTGGCCGCCAGCATGGCCAAACGGCCAATCACGCCATACATGTAAAAGCGATTGGGCACACTGGCGCCGGGCTTGACGCCTGGCTGAGGCAGGTGCGGCGTGTCTGCAAAGGCCAAAGGCACAAAGCTGGCGCCCGGGGCATTCAGGTTCTCGTCCACGCCGCGCTCAGCGTGCACACGGTAAAAACCACCCACCACATAGCGGTCCATCATGTAAACCACGGGCTCGGCCACGGCGTCGTTGATGCGCTCGTTGGTCAACACGCCTTCCTGGATGATCACATCGTTGACGGTCTGGCCATCCTTGATGACGTTCATCTTGTTGCGGGTCTTGCGGTTGAGTTGGTCCAGGTCCGACACATCCCGCACGGTCATGATGCCCATGCCGTAAGTACCGTTGTCGGCCTTGACCACCACAAATGGCTTCTCGTTGATCCCGTATTCCTTGTATTTGCGCTTGATCTTGGTGAGCAAGGCATCCACATTGCTGCGCAAACAGTCCATGCCAGTGCCTTCGGCAAAATTGACATCGCCACACTGGCTGTACATGGGGTTGATGAGCCAGGGATCGATGCCCAGCAGCTTGCCAAAACGTTTGGTCACCTCTTCATAGCACTCAAAATGCTTGGTTTTACGGCGCACGCTCCAACCGGCGTGCAGGGGCGGCAGTAGGAACTGCTCGTGCAGCTCTTCCAAAATGCCAGGGGCACCCGCCGACAAGTCGTTGTTGAGCAAAATGGTGCAGGGGTCAAAGTCTTTCAGACCCAAGCGGTGTTGGGTGCGCACTACAGGCTCCAAGGTCACGCTTTCGCCATTGGGCAGCTCGATGGTGGTGGCCTCTTTGACTTCGGGATTGATCGATCCCAAACGCACATTCAAACCCGCCATGTGGAAGACGCGCTGCAGCTGCACCACGTTCGACAAATAGAAGGTGTTGCGCGTGTGGTTCTCAGGAATGATCAAGAGGTTTTTGGCCTCAGGACAGATTTTCTCAATGGCGGCTTGCGCAGCCTGTACGGCCAATGGCAGCATTTCAGGCGTGAGGTTGTTCCAGCCACCCGGGTAGAGGTTGGTGTCCACAGGCGCCAACTTGAAGCCCGCATTGCGGATGTCGACCGACGTGTAAATGGGTGGTGTGTGCTCCATCCACTCCAGACGGAACCAGCGTTCGATCGCGGGCATGGAGTCGAGGATGCGCTGCTCCAGCTCATTGATGGGGCCGGTCAGGGCGGTGACAAGATGGGGAACCATGGGCGACCTTTAAAGGGCTGTCAAAACATACAGATCATAGGGGGACGGCAGAAGCTTATGCAAGCACTGCCCGGCCAACAACAAAGGGCATGTGTGCCGCAGCACACAGGTCCAGGTCATCAGCCTCTGACCTCTCCTTCGCCCAGCACCACGTACTTGAGAGAAGTCAGGCCTTCAATGCCAACAGGGCCACGGGCGTGGAACTTGTCTGTGCTGATGCCGATCTCAGCACCCAAACCATACTCAAAACCATCCGCAAAGCGGGTGCTGGCGTTCACCATCACGCTGGCCGAGTCCACCTCGCGCAAAAAGCGCTGGGCGTGCATGTGATCTCGGGTCAGGATGGCGTCGGTGTGGTGGCTGCTGTAGTGGTTGATGTGGGCAATCGCTTCGTCCAACCCTTCAACCACTTTGATGCTGATGATGGGTGCGAGGTATTCCTCGAACCAATCTTGCTCGATGGCATCCTTCAGCACCGCGCCTGAAATTTGGCTCAAGATGGCCTTTGACTTGGCGCAGCAGCGCATTTCCACGCCTTTGGACGCATAAATAGCGCCAATTTTGGGCAAGAACTCAGCCGCCACAGCTCGCGCCACCAACAAGCTTTCACTGGCGTTGCAGGGACTGTACTTTTGCGTCTTGGCGTTGTCGGCCACTTTGACGGCCATGTCGATGTCGCAAGGCTCGTCCACATAGGTGTGGCAATTGCCATCCAAATGCTTGATGACCGGGACTTTGGCTTCGGCGCTGATGCGCTCGATCAAGCCCTTGCCACCTCGCGGGATGACCACATCCACAAACTGAGGCATGGTGATGAGTTGGCCCACGGCAGCGCGGTCGGTGGTTTGCACCAGCTGCACAGCATCGACTGACAAACCGCTCTCGGTCAAGGCCTGCTGCACCAGTTTGGCCAAGGCCTTGTTCGATTCAATCGCCTCGGAGCCACCGCGCAAGATACAGGCATTGCCACTCTTGATGGACAAGCTGGCCGCCTCGATGGTCACATTGGGTCGGCTTTCGAAGATCATGCCAAACACGCCAATGGGCACACGCATCTGACCCACGCGGATGCCGCTGGGCACTTGCTTCATACTCAAGATCTCGCCGATCACATCGGGCATGGCCGCCAACTGTTCGCAGCCTTGGGCGCAGGTCTCCAGCACTTGGGGGGTAAGTTTGAGGCGGTCCACCATGGGCTCAGCCAAACCAGCAGCACGAGCGCGCTCCAGGTCTTTGGCGTTGTCCAACTGCAAGGCATCGGTGTTGGCACGCAACAAAGCAGCCAAATGGCGCAAAGCTTTGTTCTTGGTGGCAGCCGATGCCTTGGCCATCAGCGCCGAGGCCTTTTTGGCCTGCTGGCCCAGGGCCTGGACATGTGCGGCAGTGTTCAATTCAGTCATCCGCCCATTTTCGCAGATGCGGACCGCGTTTTTGCGGGACTCGCTCCCACAAGGAATGCGCTTGGGTCAGCGGACGATGCAAAAGCGCGAAAAGCGCACCGCCAGCCGTTGCAAAGCCTGCCAGCCATCGGTGGGCCATTCGGGCACTTTCAGGCCTTTGACGATGCCATCCACCTGGTGGGCCGCCTGCAGCAGGCCATTCAGGCGGGCCTCGGTCATGCGGGGCAGCACTCGTTCAAACAAACGCTCACGCGGGCCCCACACACGCTGCTCACGCAAGGCCATGGGCATGGGTTTGCCGCTGGCGATGGCATCTTTCACGCGCTTGAGGGCGCGAATGTCTTCGGCCAAGGTGTAATGCACCAGCACGGCAGCCTCTCCCTCGGCCTGCAGGCCGTCCAGCATGCGCTGAACCCGGGCCACCTGCCCCGAGAGCACCGCCTCGGACAATTTGAAAACGTCGTAACGGGCCACATTGACCACAGCAGACTCGACTTGTTCTTGGCTGAGTTCACCCGGCGGGTGCAGCAAGCCGAGTTTTTGAATTTCCTGGTGCGCCGCAAGCAAGTTGCCTTCCACGCGGTCGGCAAAAAACTGCAGGGTGCGTTGACCTTCTTCCCCCGCCACCACGCGCTGGCCTTGCAGCTGCAAGCGCTGTGCAATCCACTGGGGCAGCGCGTTGCGGTCCACCGGATCGACCTGGATCGACACGCCCGAATTTTCCAAAGCACCAAACCAGGCCCCTTTGCGGGTGGCGGCATCAAGACGGGGCAATAAGAACAGGGTCAAGGTGGTGTCGTTGCCTTGGGCTGAGGCGGCCAACTGCTGAATGGCCGTGCTGCCTTCTTTGCCGGGCTTGCCAGAGGGCACACGGACTTCCACAATTTGTTTGTCGGCAAAAAGGCTCATAGAGCCACCAGCTGCCAGCACTTCACTCCAGTCAAAGTGCGCGCCCGACACGGTGTGCACGCTGCGCTCCGTGTAACCCTGAGCACGGGCAGTCGCCCGGATGGCGTCGGCAGCCTCTTGGATCAGCAAGGGTTCGTCACCCTGCAACACATACAGGCTGCGCAAACCCTTTTGCAGGTGCGCCGCCAATTGGGGAAGAGGCAATTGCATGGTGCGGCTCAGGGCGCTTGCATCAAGGTTTGGCAACCGGCGCCGAGCTGCGCAACTTCACCGAGGACAAGCGGCGCATGATTTGCTGCACGATGTCGGTTTGCATGTCACGGTACAAAATGCCCTGCTCAATTTCTTTAGAGAGCGCCGCAGACTCTGAGAAGCTCAAATCGCGCTGCTGGTAAATCTCGACGGGCTCAATCAGCTCCGCGCCTTGGGGCGTACGCAGGCGAAAACGCACGCGCAATCGCAATTGGAGCTCTCGCACCTGTCCAGTCGCACTCACACCCACGGGCACCTGTTGGCGTTCCTCGCTCAAGATGTCGAGGATGGCATCGGCCTTGGACATTTGTTGAGGTTCGGTCAACAGATCAAGTCGCCCTGTGCCCAACAAATTGCGCCGCAACTCTACCCCCAATGGCGAAGTCGTCGAGAAATTGGCGTACAGGTTCTTGAACGCAAAGTCGTTGGATTGCCTCAACTGAAACCCACAACCGACCAATCCTGCCGTCGCCAGACTCAGGCTCAAAGCGGTCGCAAAAAATCGGCGCGTGGGTTGCATGCTGGGTTACACCACGATGTTGACCAAACGGCCCGGCACCACGATGACCTTTTTGGGCGCGGCGCCTGCCGCTTGCTTGACGAAGGCTTCGTTGGCCAAGGCAGCGGCTTCGATCTGGGCCTTGTCCGCGCTGGCGGGCACGAGGATAGACCCGCGCAACTTGCCGTTGATCTGCAGCATCAGCTCGATCTGGTCACGCTCCAGGGCCGACTCGTCCACCACAGGCCAAGGTGCATCAAGCAACTCACCCACAGCCTTGGCATAGCCCAGTTGCTGCCAAATTTCGTCGGTGATGTGCGGGCAGGCAGGGTAGAGCATGCGCGTCAAGATCGACACCCCTTCGCACAAGGCGGCGGTGTCCCCTGCGCTGCCATCGGGCTTGAAGTCTTCGAGCGCGTTCAGCAGCTTCATGCAACCAGACACCACGGTGTTGTATTGCATGCGCACGTAGTCGTAACCCACTTGCTTGAGCACCAGGTGCATCTCGCGGCGCAGCGCTTTGGCCGCGTCGCCCAAACCGGCTTGGCTCAGGTCTTGGCTGGTCGCCGAGCGCAACAGTTCGTGGTGCTTGAACGCGAAGTTCCAGACCCGTCGCAAGAACCGGTAGCTGCCTTCCACGGCCGAGTCGTTCCACTCCAACGTCACCTCAGGCGGTGCGGTGAACATGGTGTACAGGCGTGCGGTGTCGGCGCCGTAACGCTCGATCAGGTCTTGCGGGTCCACACCGTTGTTTTTCGACTTGGACATGGTGCCCACGCCTTCGTAGTCTATTGGCGTGCCCACGGGCAGGCGACCGTCGCCGCTGTCGGCTTCGTTCTTGAGCTTGGCACCGATGACTTTGCCCGTCTCATCGAGCACGTGCTCCACGTCGTGCGGCCAGAAATAGTCTTTGCCGCCCTTGGCGGTGCGGCGCGAGTAAATGTGGTTGAGCACCATGCCCTGCGTGAGCAATTTGCTGAAGGGCTCGTCCACCTTCACCAGGCCCAGATCGCGCATGACCTTGGTCCAGAAGCGGGCGTACAGCAGGTGCAGGATCGCGTGCTCGATGCCGCCGATGTACTGGTCCATGCCGCTGCCGCCCGTGGCCAGTTGTTGGTCACGCATCCAATAATCTGCGCCCTCGCCCACCATGCCGTCGGCTTTGGTCGGGTCGCAATAGCGCATGAAGTACCAGGACGAATCCACAAAGGTGTCCATGGTGTCGGTTTCGCGGCGGGCCGCTTTGCCACACACGGGGCAAGTCACACCGGCGTGGAAACCTTCGTGCTTGTGCAACGGGTTGCCTGAGCCGTCGGGGATGCAGTCTTGCGGCAGCACCACGGGAAGGTCTTTTTCAGGAACCGGCACTGCGCCGTGCTCGTCACAATGGATGATCGGGATCGGTGTGCCCCAATAACGCTGACGGCTCACGCCCCAGTCACGCAGACGCCAAGTGGTTTTTTTCTCGCCCAGGCCTTTGGCGGCGAGCAACTCGGCCACTTTGGTGACGGCGGCTTTTTGCGTCAAACCGTCGAGCTCGCCAGAATTGACACAAACGCCGTCTTTGGTGGCGTACCACTCGGACCATGCGGTCGTATCGAAGACCACAGAGGCCTTGGCGTTGCCAGCGTTGGGCAACGATGTTGAGCTTGCGTCTGAGGCGCCCGACGCAGGCGACGACAAGGCCGGAGCTCGTGCAGCAACAACCTGCTTGATGGGCAACGCGTATTTCAAGGCAAACGCAAAATCGCGCTCGTCATGCGCAGGCACACCCATCACCGCGCCGTCGCCGTAGCTCATGAGCACGTAGTTACCCACCCAAACCTCAACCTGTTCGCCAGTCAAAGGGTGCGTGACGAACAAGCCTGTGGGCATGCCCTTCTTTTCTTGGGTGGCCATTTCGGCCTCGGTCGTACCACCGGTTTTGCACTCTTCCAAAAACGCTGCCAAAGCAGGGTTGCTGGCCGCAGCATGCAGCGCCAGCGGGTGCTCGGCAGCCACCGCGCAAAACGTCACACCCATGATGGTGTCGGCGCGGGTGGTGAAGACGTACATCTTGCCTTCGCCGATCAAAGCGCCAGAGGCATCCTTGATGTCGTGCGGGAACGCAAAGCGCACGCCCTCCGATTTGCCGATCCAGTTTTCCTGCATCAGGCGGACTTTGTCAGGCCAGCCGTTCAGCGTGGCCTTGTCGTTGCCAATCTGCACATGGTCCAAAAGCTCTTGGGCGTAAGCGGTGATGTTCAGGTAATAACCCGGGATCTCGCGCTTTTCAACCGGGGCACCTGTGCGCCAGCCTTTGCCGTCGATCACCTGCTCGTTGGCTAGCACGGTCTGGTCCACAGGATCCCAGTTGACGACTTGGGTCTTGCGGTAGGCGATGCCTTTTTCAAGCATCTTCAAAAACAGCCACTGGTTCCATTTGTAATACGTCGGGTCGCAGGTGGCGACTTCGCGCGACCAGTCGATGGCCAGGCCCATGGCCTGCATCTGCTTTTTCATGTACGCGATGTTCTCGTACGTCCATTTGGCCGGGGGTACGCCATTCTTCAAAGCGGCGTTTTCAGCTGGCAGGCCAAAGGCGTCCCAGCCCATGGGCATGAGGACGTTATGGCCCTTCATGCGCAGGCTGCGCGTGAGCATGTCATTGATGGTGTAGTTGCGCACATGGCCCATGTGCAACTTGCCGCTGGGGTAAGGCAGCATGGAGCAGGCATAGAACTTCTTTTTGCTGGCGTCTTCGGTGACGCGGTAGGTATCGCGGGCCGTCCAGCGGGTCTGCGCTGCGGGTTCGACTTCGAGGTGGTTGTACTTGTCTTGCATAGTCTGCAATTGTAGGCTGGCGCGGGCGTTGTTCTGGGTGGATTGACCGGCGCTGGTGACCCGCAGGATGGGTGACCCGGGCGCCTCAGACGCAAGCTCAACATCGTTGCCCGAGTCACCCGCCCTCCGGGCATCGTGCATCTTGGCGAGAGGGCTTTACCAGTCAGCGCTTGGGGGTGGACGGGGTTTGCGCCACAAAACCAATGCGCGACAGCCCGGCTTTTTGGGCCAAGCCCATGGCCTCGACCACTCGGCCGTAGGGCACCGACTGGTCGGCACGAAGCTCCAGCTCGGTATTGGGATTGCGGCGGGCAGCTTCCGCCAGGCGCAGGCGCAAGACTTCGGGGGTGATGGGTTTGTCGTTCAAAAACAAGGCCCCTTGCGCATCAACCGCCAACGACAGCGATGGTGAGACCTCGCCCGGCTCAACACCTTCACTTTGTGGCAAATCCAGGCGAATGGCGCTGGTCATCAAGGGCGCAGTGAGGATAAAAATGACCAAAAGCACCAGCATCACGTCGACCATAGGGGTGACGTTGATCTCGCTCATCGGCGCAGCAGGTTGACGGGATTCGAGGCGACCAAAGGTCATGGATCAAGCTTGAGGTTCGGCGAGCAAAGCGCGCAAGTCATGGGCAAAGCCCTCCAGCTGCGCTTCTATTTGGTTGATTTGACGTCCCAAAACGTTGTAACCCAAGACCGCCGGGATCGCCACCGCCAAACCCGCCGCAGTCATGATGAGCGCCTCCCCCACGGGACCCGCCACCTTGTCAATGGTCAATGGCCCACCATCGACCATGCCGGTGAGGGCATTGAAGATCCCCCAAACGGTGCCCAACAGGCCGACAAAAGGAGAGATGGCACCTGCCGTGGCCAACCAAACCTGCCCCCACTGCAAGCGCATTACCACCGACTGCAAGGCGTCACGCAACACACGGGTCAGTTGTGGATGGCGGTCTCCCGCCGAGGCCAAAGTACCGCCCACAGGCAGCAAAGTCGCCGCCAACAATGGGGTGATGCAGGCATCGCGATCAAACTGGGCCACGCGCTGCTGCGCATCATCGAACGCCGGAGCTTGCCAAAAAGCAGCAATGCTGCGGGGCAGGTCGAGTCCTACACGCGCCAGCAAACGCCATTTCCAGAACATGATCACCCAACTGCCCACCGACAGCACCAACAGCAGCAAAGCCAACGACCGACTGATCGCGTCACTGTGCAGCAAAAAATCGTTGAGTGACATGTCCGAAGACTCAGCGCAAACTCAACACATCAAACATGTCAAACAAGCCGCGCTGCTGAGTCGCCAAGTAGCGGACAGCACGCAGGCTACCTTGGGCGTAGGTGGAGCGGCTGGAGGATTTGTGGGTCACTTCGATGCGCTCACCAATACCCGCAAACAACACCGTGTGATCACCCACAATGTCGCCGCCCCGAATGGTGGAGAAACCAATGGTGGACGGGTCTCGCTCGCCCGTGTGGCCATAGCGTTCGTACACGGCGCACTCTTTCAGGTCGCGGCCAATGGCCTCCGCGATGACCTCACCCATCTTGAGGGCCGTGCCCGATGGGGCGTCCACCTTGTGGCGGTGGTGGGCCTCAATGATCTCGATGTCGTAGCCTGTGGACATGGCTTGTGCAGCCATTTGCAGCAACTTGAGCGTGACGTTGACACCCACGCTCATGTTGGGGGCCATGACGATGGCGATGTCAGTGGCAATTTCAGCGATTTCGGCTTTTTGCACCTCGGTGAAACCGGTGGTGCCGATCACGGCCTTCACACCCAACTCGCGGCACACCTTCAGGTGGGCCAAGGTGCCTTCGGGGCGGGTGAAGTCAATCAAGCAAGACGCGTTTTTGAGGCCCGCCCGCAAATCTGACGTGACCAAGACACCACTGGATTGCCCCAGCGGGGTTGCTGCGTCTTGCCCCAAGGCAGGGCTTGCAGCAATGTCGAGTGCGCCGGCCAATCGGCAGTCGTCCGAGGACAAAATGGCTTCGATCAGCATGTGCCCCATGCGGCCAGAGGCGCCAGCCACGGTGATGGGCAAGTGGGTCAATTGAGTCATGTCGTTTCTGTGAAAAGTTCGCACGCCCACGGGCACCAAGCCCGGTGAGTCAGCCCTTACCGGGGTGTAGGCTCCAAGGGGGGGTAACTGGCAGGCAAAGCAGGTGCAGACTGCACTGGGGCTGCAACTTGAGGGGCCGGAAACTTCTTCAGGTCTTCTTCACTGGCCTGCAAATTGGTAACTTTGGCCGCTTTGCGTTGAACCTGCAAGCGATCAACGAACTCCGATTCACTGGGCAAGTCGCCGCTGTCTACCGAAGAAACAACATCGTTTTTGAAAAAGACAGTGAGCTGAAAGCTCTGTGGGGGGATACCTTGGCGGCGGATGCTGAAGGCGTAATCCCAGCGGTCGGCATGGAACAAACTGGTCACCAAAGGCGTACCCAAGATGTCCTTGACCTGTGCACGCGCCATGCCGGGAGTGATGGCCTGGCGCTGTTCTTTTGAAACAAAGTTGCCCTGCACCACCTCAGGAATGTAGGGCTTGAACGTGTCTTGGGTGAAGTTGGAGAGGCTGCCACAAGCGGCCAAACCGGCACACAAGAAGAGCATGGCCAAGCGGGCGCCTGTCGCAGAGAAAGTCAGGGATGCTGTCATGGTTGAGGGCTGGCCGATATGATCAGCTCATTGTAGCGGCAGCTTCAAGACTGCACCGTTCGCAACCACCCAAATGCCCGAGACCATGCGCCAAATCGACGAATTGAAAAACAATGGTCTGAAAGCCACGCTGCCACGCCTGAAAATCCTGGAAGTCTTCCAAAGTGGTGCACAACGACACATGACGGCGGAAGACGTCTACCGACACCTGTTACAGGACAACACCGACGTGGGCTTGGCCACGGTGTACCGGGTGCTGTTGCAATTTGAACAAGCGGGCATCTTGAGCCGCAACCACTTTGAAAGTGGCAAAGCGGTCTATGAACTCAACGAAGGCCAACACCACGACCACATGGTGTGCCTCGATTGCGGCAGGGTGGAAGAGTTTTATGACCCTGAAATCGAGTCACGCCAACAAGCCGTTGCGCAGGCCAAAGGTTTTGTGATCGCCGACCACGCGTTGAGTCTTTACGCGCACTGCACACAAAACCCCTGCCCCCACCGCCAGCGTTGAGGGCTCCCGCGCTCACTCCATGGCGCGTCGTTGGCGATCGATGAAGTCTTGGTACGTGTCAATGCCGCGCATTTGCAAAATCGTATTGCGCACAGCGGCCTCGACCAACACAGCGATGTTCCGGCCCGCGACCACCTGGATCACCACTTTACGAACAGGAATGCCCAAAATGTCCTGGACCAGCGGCTCCGAAGGCAGGCGTTCGTAATCGCGCTCCAAAGTCTCTTTTCGCACCAAATGGACGATCAGCTTCAGGCGCATCTTGCGACGGACTGCTGTTTCCCCAAAAATAGCCCGGATGTCCAACAAACCAATGCCACGCACTTCCAGCAGGTTTTGCAGCAAATCGGGGCAGCGTGCCTCGATGGTGGTTTGGTTGATGCGGTACAAGTCCACCGCATCATCTGCCACCAACCCATTGCCGCGCGAGATCAGCTCAAGACCCAGCTCGCTCTTGCCCAAGCCCGACTCGCCCGTGATCAACACACCCATGCCTAAAATGTCCATGAACACACCGTGCATGGTGGACCGGTCGGCAAAGTGTTTGGACAAGTAGGCCCGCAGCACATCGATGACAAAAGCCGACGACTGTTCGGTCGCAAACATCGGAATTTGGGCACGCTCACACATGGAGAGCAGGGCGTCTGGCGCGGTTTGACCGTCGGCCAAGACCAGCACTGGCGGCTCTAAAGTGACAATGCGGGCAATGCGCCGAGCACAGTCTTCGGCGGTGGCATTGCTCAGGTAAGCCACTTCGCGTGGCCCCAAAATTTGCACCCTGTACGGATGGATGTAATTGAGATAACCAACCAAATCGGCACCGGAACGTGCCTCGCGGACAGCCACCTCGTCAAAACGGCGCTCTGAAGCCCCTAAACCTGCCACCCATTGCCATTTGAGATTTTGACGGTGGTCCTCAAACAAGAGGTCTGCGCTGATGACGGTTGGTTTCATCGCCAAATCACCCCATTCAGTTCATCAGGCGGTTTGGGCAGACTGCCACTGGGCAATCAGTTGGTGCAGATTGGCTTGAACGGTACTGTTCTTGATGTTGTCCCGCAAAACAGTGTCGCTGAGCAATTCGGCGATCTCAGAAAGGATTTCCAAGTGTTTTTGTGTGGCGGCCTCAGGGACTAACAGAAAGATCAACAAATTGACCGGCTGCTCGTCAGGCGCATCAAAACCAATCGGCTTAGCCAATTGGAAGACCGCGGCCATAGGCGCCTTGAGGCCCTTGATCCGACCATGGGGGATGGCCACGCCGTGACCCAAACCTGTCGAACCCAATCGCTCACGGGCAAACAGGCTATCCGTCACCAAAGCACGAGACAAACCGTGCAGGTTCTCAAAGAGAAGTCCGGCTTCTTCGAATGCACGTTTCTTGCTGGTGGCTTCCACCCCGACAAGAACTTGTGCAACTGGCAATATGGATGAGAGACGATTCATGGTCGAGGCCGGATTATGCACCTTGCGCGGGAGGCGCCACTTTTGCCTTCTAAAACATATTTTCGTGCGCCCCTCGCCATCAGTGCAGAGGAGGCATATGCCTGTGCATCTCGCCCAAGAAAAAGGGCCACAAAGTGTGGCCCTGGTTGGAACTGGACAGCCAACGCGTCACATCATGCGTTTGGGGGCGCTGTGGTGGTGATCGGTGATGCGGTCTTTGTGCTTCACGACCTGACGGTCCAGTTTATCCACCAACTCGTCCACGGCTGCATACAGATCCTCGTGAGCGCTTTCAGCGAACAGGTCGCTGCCTTTGACATGGATGTTGCATTCTGCGCGTTGGCGCTTTTCTTTTTCTTTTTGCTTTTCGACGGTCAAAAGCACTTTGACATCCACCACCTGGTCGAAATGCCGGGTGATTCGGTCGAGTTTCCCCGTGACGTACTGACGCAATGCTGGGGTCACTTCGAGATGATGCCCACTGATGATCAAATTCATAGTCGTCGCCTCCATGGATTCAGGGTGAAAAAGCCCTGCCGAAGCAGGGCTCCAAAACCACCGTTGGGGTGGTTCAACCCCACTATGCGCCGCATAGGATGGAAAAGCAAGACGTCCTGATTTAAACCTGATAAGACCGCTGCGATTAGCGTCAAAGGCTGTTTTTAATGCTATCGTGCTGCTTGAAGCGAAACGAAATCCACTCCGGTTCAAGCGTTTTCATGAGCCGCAGGTGTGCCATGCAAGCGCAAGCAACCGGCCAGCCAAGCACTGAGGCAGCTGCTGGCAACCCCCAACAAACCCGCCACCCAATACCCGGTCAGTTGCCCCTGCGCATCTCGGCCGATGATGAGCCCCGCCACCAAAGCGGCCAGACCCATAGAAGCGGACTGCACGGCCGAATTCAAAGTCATGAACGTACCACGCAAACGAGGCTCGACAGCAGAGGAAATCATCGCCATGCCAGGGATCATCCGCCCGCTCATGACCGTGAAGAACAGCGTCGAAATGACCAACAAGCCCCAAAGGGGCAGGCCTTGAGAGAGTGTTGTGGCCATCAAGGGCACGGTCACGGCCAAAGCCAGGCGCTGGAACATCTGGACCTTGCCCACCCGATCCGTCAGACGGCCAAAATAGCGTGCGCTCAGCAATGTGGCCACACCGCCGCAAAGGTAAATCCAGGGCACCTCAGCCGTCTGCATGCCCGCGTTGGACTGCAGATAAATGGTGATGTAAGGAATGACAGTGAATGCCGCAAACATCATCAAGCCCGAGACAGCAAAAGCCTTGAGGTGGTTGGGATCGGCCAGTACCTGACCAATCCCGCGCCAGACGCTCACTCTTTCGGGGTGGTGCAGGTGCGCATCCAGCCGTGGCAAGGTTTGCCAAGCCCCCAGCGCCAGCAGACCCACCAACATTGCGATGCCCACGAAGGGCGCATGCCAATTGAAATGCGCCGCCAAAAAAAGGCCGAGCGGCACGCCCGCCACAGTGGAGACGGAAAACGAGGTCATCACCACGCTCATGGCGCGACCACGGCGCTCGAAGGGAATCACATCGGCCACGATGGTTTGGGAAAGGGCAGACAAGACCCCGCCAAACAACCCTGCAGCCACACGCGCCACCATCAACCTCACATAATCCGGCGCCAAGGCGCAAGCGAGAGTCGCCAGCCCAAACAAGCTGTACATGACCAGCAGCAACTGTTTGCGGCTAAAACGGTCAATGTAGGTGGCTGCCATCAAACCCGAGAAGCCCGCCGACAAGGTGTATGCCGAGACCAACAACCCAAACTGGGCGTTGCTGATGCCAAACAAGGCCGTGAATTGCGGCCCCAGCGGCATCATGATCATGAAATCGAGAATATGGGTGAACTGGATGCCGGCCAGCATCAAGAGCAGCCAGCGCTCACGCCGCGGGGTCAAATGTGGTGTCATGGGTCGATGCAGGGGAATTGACTGAATCTAACACCCGCCGCCCAAGGCCATGAAATAGCGGCCTGCAAAGCCCCCCTGGCAGACTATCCGGTGCGATAATCCGCCAAATATTTTTCTGGAGACACACTGCCGTGGAAACTACCCCGAGTCGGTAGCTTTCGAACGCGCTGAGCACCTCGCCCAACGTTCGAAAGCTGCAAAACACACTACGCCGCCCCTTTGGACTTTTGGCAATTGGCCATTTTTCGGATTCGCCATGCTCAACATCTTTACCCTTGTCAACGGCCGACTCTTTCAAGAAGAGATTGAGTCGTTGGAAGAACTCTCCCGTTTCCAGCCCATCTGGGTCGACCTGGAGTCGCCCACCGTTGAAGAAAAGCGCTGGATCAAACAATACTTCGGACTCTCCATCCCGGAAGACGCGATGGACGAGGACATTGAGGAGTCCGCTCGCTTTTATGAAGAAGACAACGGCGAGCTGCACATTCGGTCCGACTTTTTGATCGCTGACGATGATGAGCCCCGAACGGTCCGTTGTGCGTTCATCTTGAACCAGCACAACACCAACTTGCGCAGCCAAGGGGTGCTGTTCTCCATCCACGACGAGGACGTGCCCGTGTTCCGCCTGCTGCGCATGCGGGCACGCCGGGCTCCAGGGCTGATCGAAGACGCCAAGGAAGTACTGCTCAAACTGTTCGATGCCGACGCCGAATACTCAGCGGACACGCTCGAAGGCATTTACGACCAACTTGAAAAAGTAGGCAACACCGTGCTGTCGGGTGACGTGACCGACGCCATGGCCAGCGAAGTACTGGGCGCGATTGCCCGGCAAGAAGACATGAACGGGCGGATTCGCCGCAACGTGATGGACACCCGCCGCGCTCTGAGCTTCATGATGCGCTCCAAAATGCTCAATGCAGAGCAGTTTGAAGACGCCCGCCAGATCATGCGTGACATCGATTCGCTCGACTCGCACACTGCTTTCTTGTTCGACAAAATCAACTTCTTGATGGACGCCACGGTCGGTTTCATCAACATCAACCAGAACAAAATCATCAAGATTTTCTCGGTGGCCAGTGTGGCCTTGCTGCCGCCCACCTTGATCGCTAGCCTCTACGGTATGAACTTCCAGTACATGCCCGAGTTGTCTCAAACCTGGGGCTACCCTTACGCTTTGGCCCTGATGGTGGCCAGTGCGGTGGTGCCCATGTGGTATTTCCGCCGCCGCGGTTGGCTCAAATAAAGCGCACTCAAGCGCTGGAACGCTTGGCCAACCACTCAGACAAGATGGCTCGGCTGTAACGGCTGGCCACCTCGCTGATAAAGCGATTGAAATCGGTGTGTGCAGCGTCGTCGGCACGATCCGAAATCGTGCGCACAGCTGTAAAGGGCACACCATAGTCAAAGCACACTTGCGCCACGGCTGCGCCTTCCATCTCTACCGCCAACGCATCAGGCAATGCTTCTCGCAATGCCTGACTTTCGGCAGTGGTCGAGACAAAGCGGTCGCCACTGACGATCAAGCCCCGGTGCATTTGGGGTAAGGCCAATTCAAATTGGGTCAAGGTGTCTGGGCCCAAAAACCGATCTGCTTCTTGCAGCACTTGTTGCGCAGCATCGGCCAATTGCACCGACAACGCTGCATCCGTCTCAAAAATCGCCCGCCCATACAAGGGCACCTCGTGGCGAAGGAAAAGCGGTGAAGCATCCATGTCATGCTGCACCAAACCACTGGCCACCACCACATCACCCACGCGCACCCCCTGCCCCAAGCCGCCCGCTGCCCCTGTGAACACCAAAGCGTCCACCCCAAAACGCTCCAGCATCACCGTAGCGGTGGTGGCTGCAGCCACTTTGCCAATCCGTGAGAGCACCGCCACGACCGCATGGCCTTGCCAGTGCCCCACCCAAAAGTCGCGGCCCGCCACCGTCACCCGTTGCTCATCCGGCATGTCAGCCAGAACAGCCGCGAGCTCTTCGTGCAGGGCACTCATGATGCCAATCACAGCCATGGCCAGCCCCCTGCTTTTTGGTTAAGAATTGGTATGAATTGAAAACGGCCACAAGAGAACTTGTGGCCGTTGGTCTGCGTCCCGGCGCATCTGCGCCAGCTCAAGGTCAAGCCTTGTTGCGCAGCTCACGCCGCAAAATTTTGCCAACAGGGGTCTTGGGCAATTCATCGCGAAACTCGATGATACGAGGCTGCTTGTAAGCAGTCATGTTCTCGCGGCAGTAAGCCATGATTTGCTCGGCGGTCAAGGCAGGGTCCTTTTTGACCACCACCAGCTTCACCGTCTCACCGGTTTTGTCGTCTGGCACTCCGATGGCAGCGCATTCGAGCACGCCAGGGCAAGCCGAGGCCACTTCTTCCACCTCGTTGGGGTAGACGTTGAAACCGCTGACCAAGATCATGTCTTTTTTGCGATCCACAATTTTGAAGAAGCCTTGCTCGTCAATGGTGCCCACATCACCCGACTTGAAATAACCATCGGCTGTCATGACCTTGGCTGTTTCGTCAGGACGCTGCCAGTAACCGGCCATGACCTGTGGGCCCTTGATGGCGATTTCGCCAGGCATGCCCGGGGTCGTCACTTCATGGCCATCATCGTCCAACAGCTTCATGAAGGTGCCAGGGATCGGCACACCAATCGTGCCGGTAAATGCCTTGCTGATGGTCAGGTTACAACTGGCCGAGGGACTGGTTTCTGACAGACCATAGCCTTCACAAATAGGGCAACCGGTTTTCTCTAGCCACAACTTGGCGACGTTGGGTGTGACGGCCGTGCCGCCCCCCAAAGACACCAGCAGATTCGACCAATTCACCGTGCCGAAATCAGGGTGGTTGGCCAGACCGTTGAACAAAGTGTTCACGGCTGGAAAACTGTGGAACGTGTGCTTGGACAGTTCTTTCAGGACCGCAGGCAAATCACGCGGATTGGGGATCAGAATGGTTTTGCCGCCCATTCGCAAGCCCAGCATCATGTTCACCGTGAAAGCGAAGATGTGGTACAGCGGCAAAGCGCACACCGAAGTGGGCTGCTGCCCTGCTGGCATGCGCTTCATGGCAGGCTGGTTCCAAGCCTCGGACTGCAAAACGTTCGCAATCACGTTGCGGTGCAAAAGCACTGCGCCTTTGGACACACCCGTGGTGCCGCCTGTGTACTGCAGCACGGCAATGTCATCGGCGGAGAGCTCGGGTTTGCGAAACGCTTGCTGGCGGCCCTTGCTCAGGGCATCATTGAAGCGAACCCCTTGTGGCAAATTGAAGGCGGGCACCATCTTCTTGACGTTGCGCACCACGTAATTGACCAAGCTGCCTTTGAGCAGGCCCAAGCGGTCACCCATAGACGCCAGCACCACATGCTGCACAGGGGTTTGGGCGATGCATTTTTCAAGTGTGGCGGCAAAGTTCTCGATGATCACAATGGCCTTGGCACCCGAGTCCTTCAGCTGGTGTTCCAGTTCGCGCGCGGTGTACAAAGGATTGACGTTAACCACCACAAAACCCGCACGCAAAATAGCTGCCACTGCCACAGGATACTGGGGCACATTGGGCATCATGATCGCGACGCGATCGCCTTTGCTCAAGCCCAAGGATTGCAAGTAAGCCGCCATGGCCAGACTGTCCTGGTCGGTTTGAGCAAAGCTGAACTCCTTGCCCATGAAGCTGTAAGCAGCACGTTCTGAAAACTTGGAAAAACTCTCTTCGAGCAAACCGACCAAGGAGGTGTATTGGGTCGGGTCAATGTCGGCGGGGACGCCTTCCGGGTAACTCTTGAGCCAAATGGGATTTGCATTCATGTGGGGTTCTCCTGCGGGCCAGTCTACCGTAGATCTGACTGATAACTGACACCAAAAGCCTCGGGGTTTACGCGAAAAAAAGGGGGTGAACACCGTTCACCCCCTCGTTTCTACCAATGCACTGAGTTCTTAGGATTTCAAAGCCAGCAGCACCTCGTCCAGCATCTTTTTGGCATCGCCAAACAACATGCGGTTGTTCTCTTTGTAAAACAGTGGGTTGTCCACACCCGCGTAACCGCTGGCCATGGAGCGCTTCATGACAATACTGGTGCGGGCTTTCCAGACTTCGAGCACCGGCATGCCGGCGATCGGGCTGGTCGGGTCGTCTTGCGCAGCGGGGTTCACGATGTCGTTAGCACCAATCACGATGGCTACGTCGGTCTCTGGGAAATCGTCGTTGAGTTCGTCCATCTCGAACACGATGTCGTAAGGCACTTTGGCCTCGGCCAGCAACACGTTCATGTGGCCAGGCATGCGTCCCGCCACGGGGTGGATGCCAAAGCGCACGTTCACGCCTTTGTCACGCAGTGTCTTGGTGATTTCAAACACCGTGTGCTGGGCTTGGGCCACGGCCATGCCGTAGCCGGGCACCACGATCACGTTTTTCGCGTCGCGCAGCAACTCGGCGGTTTCGGCTGCCAGGATGGGGCTGACTTCACCTTGCGGCTCGGCCGCTTCGCCTGTTGGCTTGGGCGCTGCGGCTGTGGTGCCAAAGCCCCCGGCGATCACGCTGATGAAGCTGCGGTTCATGGCATTGCACATGATGTACGACAAAATCGCGCCACTCGAACCCACCAAGGCACCGATCACGATCAGCAAGTCGTTGCTCAGCATGAAGCCGGTAGCCGCTGCGGCCCAGCCAGAGTAGCTGTTGAGCATGGACACCACCACCGGCATGTCGGCGCCACCAATGGCCATGACCATGTGGATGCCAAACAGCAAGGCGATGGCGGTCATGATGATCAAGGGCACCATGCCGTCTTGCACGGTGTGGGCGTTCATGAATTCGCGGCCAAAGTAAACCACCGCGATCAACCCCACCAGGTTGAGCCAGTGGCGAGCCGGCAAGAGCAAAGGGCTCCCGCCGATACGGCCCGACAACTTGCCAAACGCCGCCACCGAACCCGAGAAGGTCACCGCGCCGATGAAGATGCCGATGTAGATTTCACCCGCGTGGATGGCGTGCGCTGCGCTGTCCAAATTCTTGGAAGCTTCCGGGTCCACATACGTCGCGTAACCCACCAGCGCCGCGGCCATTCCGACCATGCTGTGCATGAGCGCCACGAGTTCAGGCATTTGCGTCATCTGCACTTTGCGCGCAGCGTACAAACCAATGATGGCGCCCACCAGCACGGAGCCCACGATCATGGGAATGCCTTCGGCTGTGACTTGCGGGCCAAAGATGGTGGCCAGCACGGCCAAGCTCATGCCGATCATGCCGTAGAGGTTGCCGCGCCGTGCGGTTACCTGGTTGGACAAACCGCCCAGGCTGAGGATGAAAAGAATGGTCGCGCCGATGTAGGCGACCGTGGCCAGACTTGAGTTCATAAACGTCTCTTTTCTTAATCGGTTGGGAACAGCACTAAAGAGCTGTCCTCAAAGTCTTAATCGGTCGGGGGCAGAGCTGAAGATCTGTCCCCAAAGTTTTTTACTTTCGGAACATCGCCAGCATGCGCTGGGTGACGGCAAAGCCGCCAAACATGTTGATGGCCGTCAGCACCAGCGCCAAAGCGGCCAAGATGGCGATCAGCGTGTTGGGGCGTCCAGCAGCGGCCATGGGCGAAATCTGCACCAGCGCACCGATGGCGATGATGGAGCTGATCGCGTTGGTCACGCTCATGAGCGGTGTGTGCAAAGCGGGCTTGACGTTCCAAACCACCATGTAGCCCACAAAGCAGGCCAACACAAACACCGTGAAGTGCGACAGGAAGGCCGCTGGCGCATAAGCACCCACCAGCACCAGCAGCACAGCAGCGACCGCCGAAACGATCAGCAACTGGCCCAGCGGCATGGGGCCAGATGGCTCGCCATGGCCGTGGCCTTTTTTGGCGGCAGGCGCGGCAGCGGGCTTGGGGGCGGGCTTGGGGGCCACCACCAAAGGCGGCGCAGGCCAGGTGATTTCGCCGTTCTTGATGACCGTCAGGCCCCGAATCGCGTCGTCTTCCATGTTGACGTTGATCACGCCATCTTTGGTCTTGCACAACTCTTCGGTCAAGCGGAACAGGTTGGTGCCGTACAGCGTGGACGACTGGCGCGCCATGCGCGAAGCCAGATCGGTGTAACCGACGATGGTCACGCCGTGCTTGACCACAGCCTTGCCGGGTTCGGTCAACTCGCAGTTGCCGCCTTGCTCAGCGGCCATGTCCACGATCACGCTGCCGGGCTTCATGCTTTGCACCATCTCGGCCGTGATCAGCTTGGGTGCGGGTTTGCCGGGGATCAGCGCGGTGGTGATGATGATGTCGCACTCTTTCGCTTGCTTGGCGTACATCTCACGCTGCGCGGCCTGAAAGCCTTCGCTCATGACCTTGGCGTAACCGCCACCGCCCGAGCCTTCTTCTTCGTAATCCACCTTGACGAACTCACCGCCGAGCGACACGACCTGGTCGGCCACTTCAGCACGGGTGTCGTTGGCACGCACGATGGCGCCCAGGCTGGCGGCCGCGCCAATGGCGGCCAAACCGGCCACACCGGCACCGGCAATGAACACTTTGGCAGGGGGCACTTTGCCCGCGGCCGTGATCTGGCCGTTGAAGAAACGGCCGAAGGCGTTGGCCGACTCGACCACAGCGCGGTAGCCGCTCACACCCGCCATCGAGGTCAAGGCGTCCATTTTCTGGGCGCGGCTGAGGGTACGGGGCAAAGCATCAATCGACAGCGCGGTGACCTTTTTGGCCGCCAGCTGCTGCATCAAATCGGGGTTTTGGGCGGGCCACAAGAAGCCGATCAGCGTCTGGCCTTCGTGCGTCAGGGCCACTTCGTCGGGCGTGGGGGCACGCACTTTAAAAACGATGTCGCTGCCGCTCCAAAGTGCCGCAGCGTTGGGGGCAATGGTCGCGCCTGCTTCCACAAAAGCCGCGTCCGACAGGTCGGCCAGCTCGCCAGCGCCTTGCTCCACCACAACGGCAAAGCCGAGCTTGACCAGTTTGGTCACCGCATCGGGGACCGTGGCTACCCGTTTTTCACCGGGAAAAATCTCTTTGGGCACGCCAATGCGCTGAGGCGTGGCGGCGGTATCGCCTGTTTGCATGTTTGTCTCCTCGCTCAATCTACAAAAAATAAGCAATGCTCCAGCTTAACCGATGTCAAGCTTTTTCAGGGGTGAGCATGCTTTGTTCAACTGCACATCATTGCGCACACGGCAAATATCAGTCATTCCTGATATTAACCAAAAACTCCCATCAATTCCTTGGACAGAGTCCCCAAAACGGTGCGATGCCTTAGCAAGCATCGATAATCAATCCATGGATACACGCTGGAAACCCAATGTCACGGTTGCCGCCATCATTGAAAAAGAGGGCCGCTACCTGTTGATCGAAGAGCACACCCAAGAAGGTTTGCGCCTGAACAACCCGGCCGGTCACCTCGACCCGGGCGAATCACCGGCCGAAGGCTGTGCCCGTGAAGCCTTGGAAGAAACGGCACATCCTTTCACACCCACATCGTTAGTGGGCATTTACTTGTCGCGCTTCCAACGCCCCGCAACGGGTGAGGACATCACCTATGTTCGCATGGCTTTTTGCGGCGACATAGGAGCGTTGCAGCCCCACCTGAAACTGGATGAGGGCATTGTGCGCACCCTTTGGATGACTCCTGACGAAGTGCGTGCCAGTACCGATCGACATCGCAGTCCTTTGGTTTTACGTTGCATGGAAGACCACCTGTCTGGTCAACGCTTTCCCCTGGCCGTGATCCACACCGATCCGGCTGTGGCCAATTTGCCGCCATTGCGCCCATGATCGGCGCTTGGCCCAACGAAGCCCTTTGGCTACTGACGGGTGCCGCCGCTTTTGCCGCAGGGGTACTCAACGCCATTGCCGGTGGCGGCAGCTTTCTGACGTTTCCAGCCTTGGTGTTTGCTGGCGTTCCGCCCTTGGCGGCCAATGCCACCAGCGCCATGGCCGTCAGCCCAGGCTATTTGGGCAGCGTTCTCGGCTTCCGGTCTGAGCTTCGCACCTTGCCCCGCGCCTTGCTGCAGCGGGAGGTGCTCATCGCGGCCGTCGGTGGGCTGATTGGTGCAGGCTTGCTGTTGATAACCCCAGACCGCGTGTTTGCAGGCCTGGTGCCGTGGCTTTTGCTCTTGGCCACCGCATTGTTTGCCGCAGGCCCTTGGCTAGCCAAACGCCATGGTGGCCAAGGCCAAGCTGCCTGGCGCCTACCCGGCCTGATGGCTGTGTCCATTTATGGTGGTTATTTCAACGGCGGTTTGGGCATTTTGCTGATGGCCCTGTACACCTTGACAGGCGAGAGCCGGCTGAACACGGTCAATGCACTGAAAAACCTCAACTCGTTTGTGCTGTCCTTGCTGTCGGTCGCCGCCTTCGCCGTGGCAGGTGCCATCGTATGGCCCCAAGCACTCTGGATGATGGCACTGGCCACCGTAGGCGGTTGGGTTGGAGCACGTTGGGCCAAGCGGCTCCCGGCCCGTTGGGTCCGCGGCTTGGTCATCGGTACTGGCCTCGTCATGAGCAGCGTGTTTTTCTACCGCGCTTGAATCGACCCGCAGGGGTCATGGCAAAGCCGGTTTTTGCCCTGCGGCCACTGCATCCAATTGCGCTTGTTCGGCCAACACTTTGGCCACATACCCGCCGTCTTCTGTCAGTGCATAACCACCCAGATAGAACTTGAGACCCTCTTCCATTGAACCGTCTCGCATTTTGATGGCGTCGGCAAGCACAGCCACCCCCACGCGCACATTGGCAATGGGATCGAAAGCGGCGAGGCGACCGCCATAGGCTTCGTAGCGCTTGGCATGGATCTCGGTCACCACTTGCATCAAACCTTGCGCCCCAGCCTGACTTTGCACATAAGGGTGAAAGTTCGACTCAATGGCCATCACCGCCAAAATGAAATGTGGTGCCAATTTGGTTTTCTTAGACAAAGCGTAAGACTCGGCCACCAAAGCGGCCAAGGGCTCTGGCGCGACTTTGTATTTACGGGCCAACCATTCGGCCACGGCCGCTTGGGGCTTGGGCAAATCTTGCACACGCAGGGCAGTCGCTCGCTCGGTCGTGTCTTGGGGCAGCCACGACAACAACACTTGACGATCGCGCAACCAGTTAAAAACCGTCCCTTCCGCCGAATGCAGCCATTGCGGGTTCAGCCACAGGGCCAGCACCAAAGCGAGCGAGGTCATGCCCACCATGGCCAAACCACTGTGGGTGATGATGAACATGCCCTGCGCGACGTCGCGCAGGAAAATTCTGCCGTATTGGCACCAAGTGCAGGTTTGATTCATGGATATTGCCCTGTAGCGCATTATAAATTTGGGGGCTCAAGCGGGCACACCCAAGGGTCACGGGATAATTGGGGCATGTCCCATCCCACCCGTGTGGTCGTCGGTTTGTCCGGCGGCGTCGATTCCGCTGTCACCGCTCACCTGCTCAAGCAACAAGGCTATGAGGTGATCGGCATCTTCATGAAAAATTGGGAAGATGACGACGACAGTGAATACTGCTCATCCAACATTGACTTTGTGGATGCCGCCGCTGTGGCCGATGTGCTGGGCATCGAGATCGAACACGTCAATTTTGCGGCCGATTACAAAGACCGCGTTTTTTCCGAGTTTGTGCGCGAGTACCAGGCCGGGCGTACGCCCAATCCGGACATCTTGTGCAATGCTGAAATCAAGTTCAAATCGTTTCTGGACCACGCCATGCGCCTGGGAGCAGAGAAGATTGCCACCGGGCATTACGCACGGGTTCGGTTGAATGGCGCAACGGGCCGACACGAGCTGCTCAAGGGTCTGGACGCCAGCAAAGACCAAAGCTACTTTTTGCACCGTCTGAACCAGGCACAGTTGTCCAAAACCCTGTTCCCGGTGGGCGAGTTGCACAAAACCGAGGTGCGCCGCATTGCCGAAGAAATCGGTCTGCCCAACGCCAAAAAGAAAGACTCGACCGGCATCTGCTTCATCGGCGAGCGGCCTTTCCGCGAGTTCTTGAACCGCTACATCAGCAAAGAACCCGGCCCGATCAAAGACCCAACAGGCCGCTCCATTGGCCAACATGTGGGCCTGAGCTTCTACACCTTGGGGCAACGCCAAGGATTGGGCATTGGTGGCATCAAAGCCAAAGGGGCAGAAATGAAGGCGCTACAAGCCCAAGGCTTGCGGGGCGCGGGTGAACACACGCCTTGGTTTGTGGCCCGCAAAGACATTCCGAACAACACCTTGTGGGTGGTGCAAGGCCATGACCACCCTTGGCTGCTGTCACCCCAGCTGCAAGCCACCGATGTGAGCTGGTGCGCGGGCCAGGCCCCAGCCCCCGGTACCTATGCGGCCAAGACGCGCTACCGACAGACCGATGCACCATGCAGCTTACAAGGGCTCGGAATGCCCGATGGGTCAACAGGCTTTGAGCTGTCCTTCAACGACCCTCAATGGGCTGTCACCCCCGGCCAAAGCGCGGTGCTCTACGACGGCGAAGTGTGTTTGGGCGGCGGCATGATCCATTCGGCCAGCGCCTGCCCCCCCAAAACGGACTGACTTATTCGCCGCCCAGCCCCAAGCGGTTGGGTTGGCGCTTTTCGATGGCAAAGCGCAGCAAGGCCGCTGTGCGGAAAATACCGTGCGCAAACTTGCCGTAGGGCAGCGTCAGGAACAAGGCCATCACCGCGCCCAAATGCAGCGCCAACATCAAAGGCATGGCCGCCGTTTGGCCCACCAGCCACAAGAGCAAACCCGTCACGCTGACCAAGAACAACAAGGCAATGAAGCCCCGGTCCATGGGCTTTTGCGCTGCGTCGCCGTGGTCTGGATGGCGGCGCAGGTTCAAGCGCCACAAACCAGCCGTGCCCACCGCCAGGCTCACCCCGCCAATGACGCCCAACAACTTGGGCAAGGTCGTCAAATCGTAAGGTGCAGGCCAGCCCAGCACGTAGTGGTACAGCGTGGCCACGCTGGTGGCGGCAAAACACAACATGAAGCCGTAAAACGTCAGGTGGTGAAACCGCCTGCGGGCATGTGTCCACGCATCGTCTTCGTTGTGGCAACCTTCTCCGTGGCCACCGTCCAGATACTTCAATTTCAGCGCAGCGTGTGCGGCCTCGGCTGCAGCAGGAGACGTCAAATCGGCCCCACTGGTGGCGGGCGTCACATCGCGCCAAAAGCGGCGAACACCCAGCGCCAGCGCCAAGACGGCAAACAAGAAGATGGGGGCGAACAGGCTCACCATCAGGTTGTGCGGGAACACCGCGTAAAAGCCACCTGCCACAGGGGTTGACCACAAGGTGCCCTGGCGCAACATGGCCAATGCCAAAAACAGCGCCAAGCCCAAAGCGAGCGCAACCGACAAGGTCAGGCCGTTGCGTTGGTACAGGCTGCCCAAAGCGGGCGGCCAGGCGTAATCGGCGTAGGTCTGGCCGCGCACCTGGGCCATGGCCTTGGGCACGTTGATGGCAAAGTCGTGCGGCGGCGCATATTGGCAAGCGTGCAAACACGCCCCGCAGTTGTGGCACAGGTTGGCCATGTAATGGATGTCTGCCTTGCCAAACTCCAGCCGACGGGTCATGGCCGGGAAAACCGCACAAAAACCCTCGCAATAGCGGCAGCCATTGCAAATTTGCATCTGCCGCGCCACTTCGGCCTCGGGCGCGGTCATCTCGCCACGCGCCAATGCTCGGGCATCTTGGGTCAGGGCTTCAAGCGTTTGCATGGGAAGCTCCTTCTTTCTGAGCTTTAACGGCCTTGGCCGCCTGCTCGCCCGCTATGCGCCCAAAGGCCGTGCCAATGGTCATGCCCACGCCAGCGGTGTAACCCTTGCCCAGCACATTGCCCGCCATCATTTCGCCCGCCACGAACAAGTTGGGGCTGGGTTGTTCGTTGAATCGCACAGCGGTCGTGTCATCGGTTTTCAGGCCCAGATAAGTAAAGGTCACGCCAGGCCGCACGGCATAGGCGTAATAGGGCGCGGTGTCCAGCGGCCGCGCCCAATGGGTTTTGGCCGGGCTCACGCCCTCGGTGTGGCAATCGTCCAGGGCCGTGTGGTCAAAGGTACCTTCACGGCAGGCTGCGTTGTAGTCATTCAGGGTTTGCATGAAGGTCGCTTCATCCAGGCCCAGTTTGCGGGCCAACTCGGGCAGGCTGTCCGCCTGCGTGCCTTCAAACACGGGCGGCATGAAGCGGCCCACAGCTTTGGCGTCGATGATGGAATACGCCACCTGCCCCGGCTGCTGCGCCACCAAGCGACCCCAAATCGCGTACCGCTTGGGCCAAAAATCTTCGCCTTCGTCGTAAAAGCGTCGCGCCTCGCGGTTGACCACCACACCCAAAGACACACAGTCGATGCGGGTGCAAATACCGCCGTCGTACAAAGGCGCACGGGCGTCAATCGCCACCATGTGCGCTTGGGTGGGGTCGCCAATGCGGTCGGCGCCTTGCTCGAGCATGTGCTTGAGCAACACACCTTGATTGAAGCGCGTGCCGCGAATCAAAAACTGATCCGCCGGGTATTCACCGCGCTCGTTTTGTCCCCAAGCCTCGCGCAGCCACTCGCGGTTGGACTCGAAGCCTCCCGCCGCCAACACGCAAGTGCGGGCGGTGATGCGCTCACGACGCACGCTGCCATCAGCCTGCTTGTGCATGACGGACGCGGCCACAAAACGGCCTTCATCCAATTCGACCGCGTCCACCTCGGCGTTGTAGTGGATCTGCACGCCCATTTTCTCGGCGCTGCGGTAATAGGCATTCACCAGTGCCTTGCCCCCGCCCATGAAAAACGCGTTCGTGCGGGCCGTGTGCAAAGCGCCCGACAGCGAAGGCTGAAAGCGCACGCCGTGCTTGACCATCCAGGGGCGGCAAGTGGCCGAATGCCGAATGGCCAAGCGGGCCAGATGCTCGTTGGTCAAGCCACCTGTGACCTTGAGCAGGTCTTGCCAAAACTCTTCTTCCGGGTAGGCGTCGACCAGCACATCCTGCGGCGCATCGTGCATGCAGCGCAAATTGCGGGTGTGGCCCGAATTGCCGCCGCGCCACTCGCGCGGGGCCGACTCCAGCAGCGTCACGCTGCACCCCGCTTCGCGGGCCATCAAGGCCGCGCACAGGGCCGCGTTGCCACCGCCAATCACCAAAACATCTAAGCTCACGTGGAAAGTCCTCAGGTCAATGCATTCAGTATGGTCGAAGATCGATTGAACGACAAATGAAAAAATAAAGCCGATTATTGCGAGAATCGAAACAATCACCACACCAACGCCCGGACCACCCCATCAAGGGCGGAAACCCGCATGGGCCATCGACAGCACGATGTCACTGAAGGCCTGAGCACCTGGCGAAAGCGTCACGCCCTTCTTGCGCACCAACACAATTTTCCGGCGCACCACAGGCGATTTGAGCGCAATGCGCAGCACCCCTGGACGGTCACCGTCCGCACACGTGGTTGCCGGCATGATGGCGCAACCCACACCCGCCGTCACCAAGTTGAGTGCGGTGGCGTGGTGCTGAACTTCGTAATGCCCCTGAAGCTCGATACCTTTCTTGGCCAGTTGGTAATTCATGACGATGCGGGTGCCTGTGAAGCTGCTGACCACAATCAGGTCATCCACATTCATGTCGGCCCAGGTCAGTGATGACCTGTTGCTCAAAGGATGTTCGCTGCGGCAATAAAACATCAGGGGATCATCGAAGAGCATGGTCTCCTCCAGATCAGGATGCTTGTTGCCTTGCACTGTCACCCCCAACTCAGCCTGCTGACCCAAAACGGCCTCGCGTATTTCGTAAGCACTGGCATCGACCAGTTTGACGCGATTGGCTGGAAACCGATCTCGGTACTGGCGAATCCAGAGCGGCAGCACCGAGGTCGCCAAGGTGGGCACACACGCCAAGGTGAAATGGCCTTTTCCTGTTTGTGATGCGTCCTTCAGTTGCGTGAAGGTGCTGGCCATGTCCATGACCAAGGACCGGGCCTTGGGCAGCAGGTCTCGGCCCACGGGTGTCAAAGCCATGTGGCGCGTGGTGCGGTCCATCAGCTTGAGGTCGAGGTAGTTCTCCAGCTTCTGGATTCGACGGGTCAAAGCAGCCTGAGTCAGGCCGAGTTTGTCGGCGGCCTTGTTGAAGGCCCCCAACTCCGCAACAGTAACAAATGCCTGCAAGCCATCGAAATCGATTTTCATAAGCGTGACGGATCAAATGGCCTGTATTGTGGTCCGAAACGCTTGTGAGCCTGCAGGCATCCCCCCTATGAGGATACCGAGGCCCTCACACCAATTCAGCTGGCTCAGTCAATCTAAACTCTTGTGTCACTTTGGCCCAGTGCTGCAATTGAGATTTGACGTGCCATCCCAGTTGTTGTGGCGAGCTGGGTTGAACCTGTACACCATCGTCCAGCAAGCGTGCCACGGTTTCAGGGTCGACCAATACTTTGTTCAAGGCGCCGTTCAAACTGCCCACCACCGCAGACGGCGTACCGGCGGGTGCAAACAGCCCGTACCACTGGGTCAAGTCCAACTCGTTCAGACCCAGCTCGCTGAAGGTGGGCAATTCTGGCCATGAGGGCAAGCGCTCCTGCCCCGCCACAGCGAGAGCCACCAGCTTGCCTGACTTGAGGTAGGGCAAAGCACTGAACAAGCTGGGCACCATCCACTGCGCCTGACCCCGCATCAACGCGTTCAAAGCGGGCGCTGCACCCGAATGTGTGACACCTTCTGCGGCCACACCATGGCGTTTGAGCAAGATTTCGGCCGCCAAATGCGGCACCGTGCCTTCGCCAGCCGAGGCATAGTTCATCAACTCGGGTCGACTGCGCAACTGTTCCAGCAAGTCTTTGGCTGTTCGCAGCCCCTGCCCAGCACGCACCACCAGCACACTGGGCGAGTGGCCAATCAAACCGACAGGCACAAAGTCCGCTTGCGGGTCATAACGCACGTCTTGCATGACCGGATTGATACCGTGGGTCGCGATGTAGCCAAACATCAAGGTGTAACCATCCGGCCTCGCAGCCGCCACGTATTCCGCCGCCACACTGCCATTGGCACCCGCACGGTTGTCCACCTCGATCGACTGACCAAGTTGAGGCCCGAGCTTGCGCGAGAGGACCCGCGCCATGGTGTCATTGCCACCACCGGCACTGGTGGGCACGATGATGGTGATGGGCTCGCTGGGGTAAGTTTCCAGGGCTACGGGCGAATCTGCCTGCTCTGGCGGGAAAACATAATCAGGCAAGTGCAACTGGCCTTGCATGATCTTGCGTGCAGTGCGCACCAAGGCGGCTTTTTGCACCACCGCATCATGGCCCTCACCCGCCACTTCCACATCAATGTCGATTTGCCCTTGAGGGTGCACCACCGACAACAAGTGACGTCCACTGGCACGCAACAGGCCTGAGGCCACGGTTCCAGGCAACGCAAATGCGGTGCTCACGCCAATGGCACCCGTCACCGCGTGCGAAGAATGGCAACGATGCGGCGTGAAATAGCGCGACACAATACTGGCCGGGCTGTCACCCGGGCTGACGATGACTGGCTTGGGCACCACACTGCCCGACACATCACCCAGCCCCATGCGGCGACCCGCCTCCAGACGCATGACCTCGATCTTTTCCAACAAAGCGGCGTTGGCGTCGAGTTCAGCAGGACGTTCACGGCCCGTGAGCCCCAACTCGCTCGCCCGCAGGATCATCAGTGGCATGGCGGCATCAATGCAAGTGACCGTGACGCCTTCAATGCTTTCTGTGCGCTGGCCTGTGGGAAACAAGTGCCCAGTGACAGCGCCCCATGCGTCCAGAAAATTCAACAAAACCGGAGCTGCCGTCCCCGCCACACCATCAATTCGCGCCGAACCTTCATAGGTCACACGCCCGCCCGGGGTCTGCACCGTCGCCTCAATCTTGGCACCGGTGTTGACATTGTGAATGCGCACTGTGGTGGTCCCGTCCTGTGCCTCAATCAAACCTTGCTCGATGGCAAAGGGGGCCACACCGGAGAGCATGTTGCCGCAGTTCGGACGTGTATCGACAGATTGGTGGCCCACACCCACTTGGGCAAACAAATAATCCAAATCACAATCCGGCAAGGTGGACAGTGAAACAATCGCCACCTTGCTGTTGAGCGTGCTGTTGCCACCCAATCCGTCAAGCTGCAATGGGTCCGATGCGCCAATCGCACCAATCAGAGCCTGATCACGCGCGGCCGGATCCGATGGCAACCAATCCTTGAGGAAAAAAGGGCCACGAGATGTGCCGGCACGCATCAAGACACAAGGAATTTGACGATTTACTTTGGACATTTCAGTCAGCCTGCAATTTGGCACGCTGCACAACCTGACGCCACTTCACCAAATCCTTGCGAACCATCTCACTCAGTTGTTCTGGCGTACTGGTATCAACATCTGCCCCATGCCCTTCAATTTTTTTGATGATCTCTGGGTCATTGAGGACCTTGTTCAAAGCCTGATTGAGTTTGCTCACGACATCTTTTGGTGTTTTGGCAGGCGCAAAAATCGCGTACCACTGATCCACCTCAACGCCGTCAATGCCCAGCTCCTTCAAGGTCGGCACGTCCGGCAACACGGCCGAGCGTTTGTTGCCCGCAATGGCCAAGGCTTGCAAGCGGCCCGACTTCACAAAAGGCACACCCGTGAACAAACTGGGAAACATGACGTGTGTTTGTCCGCCAATGGTGTCATTGACTGCCGGTGCAGAACCTTTGTAAGGCACATGGAGCAAGGACGTTTGTGTCGACATTTTGAAAAGTTCAGCGGCAAAATGGGGCGCGGTGCCGTTGCCTGCCGATGCCACACTGTACTGGTCCGGTTTTTCCTTCAAGACCCGCACCAAGTCCTTCACATCTTTGACTTTGAGCGAGGGGTTGACCACCATGAGGGTGGGTGAATAGCCGACCAAACCGACAGCCTCAAAATCCTTGACGGGGTCGTAACGCAACTTCTGCAAGGCCGGATTCATGGCGTGTGTCGCGATGTAACCGAACATGAGGGTATTGCCATCCGGTGCTGCCTTGGCAACAAACTCAGCGGCCAAAGCGCCATTGGCACCGGCCTTGTTATCCACAATCACAGACCGATTGAGCAACACCCCCAATTTTTGACCAATGGTCCTGGCCATGGCGTCGTTGCCTCCGCCTGCCGCTGTCGGGACAACAATGGTCAGCGGTTTTTCTGACTGCGCCACACCCAAATTGCAAGTTGCTGCCAAGGCTAATCCTGCCACCCATGCCAAATTCAATTTCATACCGAACCTTTCAACGTGTCGTACTTGATTTCAAAGTCGGCGAATGGTGCAGGAAATTCAGCTTTTATTGAATTGCAATTTTTAATATGATTGATGCATGAGACACATCAATTTTGATTTGCAACAACTCCAGGCTTTTATCGCAGTGGCAGAGCGCGGTAGCTTTCGAGCCGCCGCTGATCACATCCATCTTTCTCCCCCTGCACTGAGTCGGCGCATCGAAAAACTGGAGTCCATCATTGGGACCCGGCTTTTCAATCGAACAACACGAGAGGTTGAACTGACCAGCATTGGTCGGATTTTTCTCGACAGGGCACGTGCGGCCATTGACGATTTGGAGTCCGCCATACTGGGCATCTCAGACATTGCAGCAACACGCAGTGGTCGCGTCACGGTGGCGTGCGTTCCATCCGCTGCGCTGTACTTTTTGCCTCATGTCATCAGCAGTTTTTCCGTCAAATATCCGTCCATACGGATTCGGGTGATTGATGAATCCATGAACCAGACTTTGCAAAGTGTGTTGACGGGAGAGTCGGACTTTGGAATCGGATTCATGAATACCCTGATGCCGGAGATCACGTTCGAAGGCATTCACAACGATCCGTTTGTCGTGGCCATGCGGCGTGACCACGCCTTGAGCACTCGCAAAAGTGTGAATTGGGCCCACATTGAAAACGAGCGGCTTATTTCAGTGGCACGCAGCAGTGGCAACCGTCAATTACTCGACGATGTCATGAGCAAAATGGGCTTGTTACCCAACTTCGCCTTTGAGGTCAGTCACATCGGAACTTTGCTGGGCATGGTGGAGGCGGGTCTGGGCATAGCGGCAGTCCCTCGAACGGCATTACCGACCAATCACCCGGTGGTGATTGGTTTGCCTTTGAAAAATCCATCCATTGCGCGCAGCTTGGGATTGCTGAGAAAACAAGGGTCCACTCTCAGGCCTGCAGCGGCCATGTTTCATGACCATTTGTTTGAAGCACTCCAAAAGCGCAAAATCAGTGGCCTCTGAAATGCTTCCCTAACGCGGACTAGAACTGGTATTTACGCAAGCCGCCATCGACCGGAATGACCGCACCCGTGATGTAACTGGCCAAAGGCGATGCCAAAAAGGTCACCAGATTGGCCATGTCCTCGGGCTCACCGTAGCGACCCATCGGGATCTCGTTCTCGCACTGCCACTGACGGTATTCCGGGGTGTAGTTGCGAAAGATCTGCTCTGAATGGATCCGTCCGGGTGGCACGCAGTTGACGGTAACACCGTGTTTTCCGACCATGCGAGACAGGCCTTTGGCCCAGCTGTGCATGCCGGCCTTAGCGCAAAACGCGCCGTTGGTGTGCTCGGGCTCGCTCTTACCCGTGATGTTGATGATGCGCCCCCAATTGCGCTCAATCATCTGGTCGATCAAGGCGTCGGCCACTTGACGTGGACGGTGGAAGTTCAGGGTAATGGCCTCTTGCCAAGCCTCTTCACTCACATGCAGCTCTTTGAAGCTGCGCGAGCCCCCGGCGTTGTTCACCAAAATGTCCACGCTGCCCAAACCAGCCAGGGCCGCATCGGCCAGGCGCTTGGCAGCATCTTCGACATACAAATCTGATTCGATGATCACGGGCGCATGGCCACCCGCTGCGACTATTTCGTCGGCCAGCTCTTTGAGTTTGTCCACACGTCGGGCCGATACGGCAACCCGCACGCCTTCAGCCGCCAGAGCCTTGGCAATACCACGTCCGATCCCTACACTGGCGCCCGTCACCAGCGCTGTCTTCCCACTGAGTTGAAGGTTCATTTTTCATCCTCTTTGATCAACCGCCACCCTCTGTAGCGGACTTACAAAACCAGCTTGCACAGCCGAAAAAATTGAGTCTGTTTGATTTTCAGCTCAAAAAACTAGTCGCGGTGTATTCGTGCGTGGATTTTTTGCACGGTTTTCCACGTTCCTAAAAGTACAAAAGGAATAGACAGGCCAGCGATCACTTCTGGGCTGAACGGCAAGCCCAATTTATTCAGGGCTTTAGCGCTGTAAAAAACCAAACTCACCACATAGTAAGAGATCGCCGCGATCGACAGCCCTTCCACGGTGCTTTGCAAGCGCAATTGCAAAGCTTGGCCTTTGGTCAGTTTTTCTAGCAACATTTGGTTTTGAGCTTCGGTCGCGATGTCTACCCGCGTGCGCAGCAATGCGCTGGTGCGCGAGACACGCTCGGCCAAAGAGGCCAGTCGCATCTCGGTAGCTTGCACCGTGGCCATCGCGGGTGACAAACGCCGCTGCATGAACTCACCCAAAGTTTGTGTGCCCGAAATAGGGCGCTCACGCAATTCCACCAAACGCTGGCTGACGAGTGTGTCGTAAGCCCGCGTGGCCGAAAAGCGGAAACCGTGCTCAGCGGTGGCCCGTTCGATGCTGGCCGCCAAGGCGACCAGCGAATCGAGCAGCGCCTGATCGGTCTGCCCCTTGCGCTCCAGCGATCCTGTGAGATCGGCCAGCTGAGATTCGGCAGCCGACAACATGGCCGACAGGTTTTTGGTCACGGGCAAGCCGCGCAAAGCCATCAGGCGATAGGTTTCAACTTCGAGCACACGCTGCGAAATGCGGCCCGCACGCGCCTCGGACGTGCCTTCCGGGGCCAGCACCAACATGCGCTCAAACCCATCGGCACCAATGCGGAAATTCGTCAAGATACACGAGTGGGGCATGCCTTCGGTGGTGTTGCCCATGCGCGAAGCCAAAACCGCTCCCTCGCCCAACCAAGTTTGCGCTGTCGGGATCAAGTCACCTTGGTCGATGTCCACTTGCAGCATGCCCATGTGGATGGCAGCCATGGTTTGGCCAGGCAAGCCCCGCACCCAGTCGGTACCGGGCGCCACATGCGCAGCCAGCTCGGGCAAGGTCTCTCCCCAACCCGCATGTGCTGGCAGCGTTTGCACAATGGAGTAACGCGTGAATTCGGTGTGACGCTCCCACTTGACGGTGTAGTGGTCACAGCGCAGGCGCAAAAAGTTGCCCTGCATGCGATCCAAGGTCAAATCGGCATGCCCCGGCAAAAGCTGCAAATGGGCCAATTCTTGCTCTCGCGACACGCCCTCATTGAGCACCGCCACATAAACAATCAAAGCTGGCAAGCGCACCCGGGCTGAGGGCCGAGCGTGGACTTCGTTGTGCAGTTCACGACGCTGGGCGTCCTCTGTTGGCAAAAACCGGGAGGTGATTTCGTTCATGGCCAATTTTTCAATAAAAAACCCGTGACGAAGGCCACGGGTTGAGTGACGATATCAGGGGCTTGAAAAGCTCATGCTTGTGGATCAGAACGGAATGTCGTCGTCCATGTCGTCAAAGTTGCTGGCAGCAGGTCTGGGCGCTGGCGCGGCTGCAGGGCGTTGCGCAGGTGCTGCAGCCAGACGTGAAGGGGCTTGGCGAGGCGCATAACCACCGCCACCACCGCCGTCTTCGGAAGGGCCGCCCATGCCTTGACGGCTACCCAGCATCTGCATGCTGTCGGCGCGGATGTCGGTGGCGTATTTCTCAACACCGTTCTTGTCGGTGTACTTGCGGGTGCGCAGGCTACCCTCGACATAGACCTGACTGCCTTTGCGGAGGTATTGACCAGCGATTTCGGCCAGTTTGGCAAAAAAGCTGATGCTGTGCCATTCGGTGGCCTCTTTCATCTCGCCGGACTGCTTGTCTTTGTAACGGTCGGTGGTGGCCACACGGATGCTGGTGACGGCATCGCCCGAAGGCAAATAGCGGGTTTCGGGGTCGGCGCCCAGATTGCCGACGATGATGACTTTGTTGACGGATGCCATGAAAACTCCTCGATGATGTTCGAATTATGGGGCCAATCCGGCACCCTGACAGCCCCCCGTCGCGAGCAGGGCCGCAGCCTCAGGCCGACGGCGCAGCCGTGGCCACCCGAGCCGGCGTTTGCATGGGCCAAGCCACCAGCAACCAGCTCAACAAGGCCCCACCGCAGCACAGAAACAGTGCGGGAGTACCCCAGGACTTGACCAACCACCCTCCCATCAATCCCCCCACAAAGAAGCCAAAAGACTGCAGTGTGTTGTAGACCCCCATGGCCGTGCCACGCAAAGCCCGGGGCGCCATGCGCGAAGCCAAGCTCGGTTGCGTCGCTTCCAGCGCGTTAAAGCCGCAAAAGAACAGCAAGAGCAGTACCGCCATCGCGCTCAAATGGGTGGTGCCCATCGACTGCCAAAACAAGCCCCCCTCCACCACCACAATCAGCACAATCGAAAGCAAAAACGCTTTTTTCAGGTGGCCTCGCCGCTCCAAGGTGAAAACCACCCCCAGAAACAAAAACGACACCAGCACAGCGGGCAAATAAACCTGCCAATGCTGCGCTGTCTGCAAACCCGCTTGCACCAACAAGGCGGGCACCGCCACCCACATGGCCAATTGCACCGCATGCAACACAAACACCCCCACATTCAATCGCATCAGGTCGGCGTTCACCAGCACGTCACGCAAACGCCCCCGGTGCTGCCCCACTTCCGGCATGGGTGCAGCAGGGGCGCCCCAAATCACAACACCCACACCTAGCAAAGCCAGCAAGCCTGTCAACCAGAACAAGCCGGACAAACCTATCCAAGCAGTGAGCAAGGGCGACACCACCAAAGACAATGCAAACATCAAGCCGATGCTGCCCCCGACCAGAGCCATGGCCTTGGTGCGCACTTCGTCCCGGGTCAGGTCAGCCAGCAAAGCGGTCACAGCAGCCGACACGGCCCCCGCACCTTGAAGGCTTCGACCCACCAGCAAACTGCTCAGGTCGGTCGCCGCTGCCGCCCAGAAGCTGCCCAGTGCAAAGACCACCAAACCCAACACAATGACGCGCTTGCGCCCAAAACGGTCAGACGCCATCCCAAAAGGCAGCTGCAACAAACCTTGCGTCAGGCCATAAATGCCCATGGCCAAACCCAACATCACCGGGTCTTCGCCGCCTGGATAGCGCCGGGCCTCTATGGCAAACACCGGTAACACCAGAAACAAACCGAGCATGCGCAGCGCAAAAATGCCCGCCAGCGAGGCACTGGCGCGACGCTCAATGGGCGTCATGTCCAAGGAGTGAGGAGAGGGCGAAGGGGAATGCACGAGATCTGCCACCAAAATTTCTGAAAAAGGCGAAAAGCCAAGCGCGGATTGTCCCTGATGGATGGCCTGCACTGCCAAAAAAAGCCCCGGCGGGGATAATCAAAGGTTTTGCTGATCTGGCCCCAACGTGAAACTAGCTGACTCTCCTCTCTTGCCCGAAGAACCCGAACCCGCGCGGTATCTGGCGACAGCACTGCGGCAGACCCATATCAGCGTGCGCGGGGCGCGTACCCACAACCTGAAAAACATCGACCTCGACATCCCCCGCAACCAGCTGGTGGTGATCACCGGCTTGTCCGGCTCGGGCAAGTCGAGCCTGGCTTTTGACACGCTGTATGCCGAGGGCCAGCGCCGCTATGTGGAAAGCCTGTCAGCCTATGCGCGGCAGTTTTTGCAATTGATGGACAAGCCCGATGTGGACCTGATTGAAGGCCTGTCGCCCGCGATTTCCATCGAGCAAAAAGCCACCAGCCACAACCCCCGCTCCACCGTGGGCACGGTCACCGAGATCCACGACTACCTGCGCTTGCTGTATGCCCGCGCTGGCACGCCGTATTGCCCCGACCACAAGCTGCCGCTGCAGGCGCAAACCGTGAGCCAGATGGTGGACACGGTGCTGGCCCTGCCCGAAGACACCAAGCTGATGATCCTCGCGCCCATTGCGCGTGAGAAAAAAGGCGAGTTTGAAAAAGTTTTTGAGCAAATGCAGGCCCTGGGCTATGTGCGCTTTCGCATCAATGGCCAGACGGTGGAAGTGGAAGACCTGCCCACCCTCAAGAAAACCGAGAAGCACAACATCGACGTGGTGGTAGACCGCATCAAAGTCCGATCTGAGGAGGATGCGAAAGCACGCGACGCCCTGCGCCAGCGCCTGGCCGAGAGCTTTGAAGCTGCGCTGCACCTGGCCGAGCACCGCGCAATGGCACTGGAAATGGACACGGGCAAAGAACACCTGTTCAACGCCAAGTTTTCCTGCCCCGTGTGCACTTATTCGATCAGCGAGCTCGAACCGCGTCTGTTCTCCTTCAACTCGCCCATGGGCGCTTGCCCCACCTGCGACGGCATTGGCAACATGGCGTTTTTTGATCCGGAGCGGGTCGTCGCCTTCCCGTCGCTCAGCTTGGCCAGTGGCGCCATCAAGGGTTGGGACCGGCGCAACGGTTTTTATTTCAGCATGCTCGAAAGCCTGGCCAAGCATTACCAATTCGACATCGAAACGCCATTTGAAAAACTCGAACCGATTCACCAACAGGTGCTGCTGCACGGCTCGGGCGAGGAAGAAATCAAGTTCAGTTACGTGATGGAATCTGGCGCATCGCAAGGCAAAAAGGTCAGCAAGAAGCACCCGTTTGAGGGAATCATTCCCAACATGACGCGCCGCTACCGCGAGACCGACTCGGCCGTGGTGCGCGAGGACCTGGCCCGCTACCGCAACATGCAGGCCTGCACCGATTGCCACGGCACCCGCTTGCGGCGCGAGGCGCGCCATGTGCGCATTGGCGACGGCGATCAGGCCCGCGCCATTTACGAGATCAGCCACATCACCCTGGGCGAATCGCAGCAGTATTTTCAGGGCCTGACAATGCACGGAGCCAAGGCCGAGATCGCCGACAAGGTGGTGCGCGAGATCGCGCTGCGCCTGAAGTTCTTGAACGACGTGGGCCTGAATTATTTGAGCCTAGACCGCAGCGCCGACACCCTGAGTGGCGGTGAATCGCAGCGCATCCGACTGGCCAGCCAGATAGGCTCGGGCCTCACGGGCGTGATGTACGTGCTGGACGAGCCCAGCATCGGCCTGCACCAGCGCGACAACGACCGCCTGATCGGCACGCTGCAGCACCTGCGCGACATCGGCAACAGCGTGCTGGTGGTCGAGCACGACGAAGACATGATCCGCGTGGCGGACCATGTGATCGACATGGGACCCGGCGCGGGCGTGCACGGCGGCCGCGTGATGGCGCAGGGCACCTGCGCCGACATCTTGGCCGCACCCGATTCGGTCACCGGCCAATACATGTCGGGCCGCAAAAAGATCGAGATCCCCAAGCGCCACAAAGCGGGCAAGGACTTCATCGAAATCGTCGGGGCCAGTGGCAACAACCTGAAAAGCGTGAACGTGAAGTTCCCCGTGGGGCTGCTCACTTGCGTGACGGGTGTCTCAGGCTCGGGCAAATCGACGCTGGTCAACGACACGCTTTACACCGCCGCCGCACACCAGATCCACCGTGCCCACGATGAAGCTGCTGCCCACGAAGAGATCAGAGGCCTTGAACACTTCGACAAGGTCATCAACGTCGACCAGTCGCCTATTGGCCGCACCCCGCGCAGCAACCCCGCCACCTACACGGGCCTGTTCACCCACATCCGCGAGCTGATGGCCGAAGTGCCTGCCGCACGCGAACGCGGCTATGGCCCGGGGCGTTTCAGCTTCAACGTGAGTGCATCGTCGGGTGGGGGCCGCTGTGAAGCCTGCCAAGGCGACGGCATGGTGAAAGTGGAGATGCACTTTTTGCCCGATGTGTATGTGCCCTGCGACGTGTGCCATGGCATGCGTTACAACCGCGAAACGCTGGAAGTGCAATACAAAGGCCAGAACATCGCGCAGATTTTGAATATGACGGTCGAAGCCGCGCACCAGTTCTTCAGCGCCGTGCCCAACATCGCCCGCAAGCTGCAAACCCTGCTCGACGTGGGTCTGACCTACATTCGCCTCGGGCAAAGCGCCACCACCTTGTCTGGCGGCGAGGCCCAGCGCGTGAAGCTCGCGCTGGAACTGTCCAAACGCGACACCGGCCGCACGCTCTACATCCTGGACGAACCCACCACCGGCCTGCACTTTGCAGACATCGACCTGCTGCTGAAAGTCTTGCACCAGCTGCGCGACGCGGGCAACACCATCGTCATCATCGAGCACAACCTTGACGTGATCAAAACCGCCGACTGGTTGATTGACATGGGGCCAGAGGGCGGTGCGGGCGGTGGCACGGTGCTGGGCGAAGGCACGCCAGAGCAACTGGCCAAAAACAAGGCGAGCTTCACGGGCCACTATTTGGCACGTTTGCTGTGATGGTGCGGCTTCCCCCTATTTTTTCATCCATTTTTGAATTGTTGAGACCCTTATGAAAACCGTCATCCGAGCATTCTTCAGAACTCTGCGCATCGTGCTCGGCCCCGTCATGCTGCTCAAAGAGCGCCTGACCCAACCCGCTGGCGTGCAACGCGCACCCGCCGAGCAAGCCGCGGTCGACCAAGCCTGCCAAAGCCTGGCGCTCTACCAGTTCAGCACCTGCCCGTTTTGCATCAAGGTGCGCCAAGAAATGCGTCGCTTGTCGCTGCCGATTGAAAAGCGCGATGCGCAGCACCATGCCGATCACCGCAATGAATTGCTGCAAGGCAGTGGCGCGACCAAGGTGCCGTGTCTCAAGATCACCGAAGCGGATGGTCAAACCCGTTGGCTGCAGGACTCGACCGAAATCGTGACCTATCTGCGCGGGCGATTTGCGGCAACTGCGGCTTGAGGGCCATTGGCCGTTCTGAATCGGTCACGCGGCTTGAACCACCGTGAGCAAAGTCTGACCGTTCGCCACCAGCTTTTCGCCTTCTGCATCCACCGCAAACAAATCACAGCTGGTGAACACCTGTGCTTTGCCGGGTTTGACCACCCGAGCCCGAGCGATGAACTTTTGCCCCACCGCAGGTCGCAGGCAATTGACTGAAAAGTTGGCAGCCAGCAAATTCGGCCCCGCCACCGTACCGGCTGCAAAGCCGCACGCGGTGTCGATCAATGTGCCGATCAGGCCTGCGTGCAAGAAGCCTGAATACTGACCCACCTCTGGACGCCAAGGCATCTGGATTTCCACAAAGCCGGGTTCGGCCACGGTCACCTCAATGCCGCACCAGCGGTTGAATTCGGCCATGGCATTGATTTTTTTCAACATGTCGAGTGGACTCATTGCGATTTCCTTTGCTTGTTTTCAAACCAGCCGATGTGGTCAATCAGCTTCTTGCGCAATGCTTGGTGTTCGGCGATGACCTGGTCGATCTCGGCCACACGCGCCAAAATCGCGTCGATCATGTCTTGTGCCGACAATTTGCCCGTTTTGAAGCGCGGCAAATACTCGGCAATGAAGGGCAGCGAAAAGCCCATCTCTCGCGACATGGCGATGAAGATGACGTGTTGGACGGTTTTTTCCTCGTAGTCGCGGTAGCCGTTGGGCAGTCGCTGGCTGTCAATGAGGCCATCGGCCTCGTACCGCCGCAAGCGGTGCACCGACACCTGGGTCTTGGCAGAGAGTTCTGAAATGCGCATGAATCCAGTCTAGCAACGCTCGCGCAGTGCGAGGGTTATCTCTTTTGACACATGGGCGACAAGCCCGGCGGGCGTCTGCGCCGCAGGTGATACCCCGCTGCGCCGTGCTGGTGTACAAAACATCCTTCTTCAGGAGCACCCGATGACCACTCACCCCGCTTTGACCCACGCACACCCTGCTGACGTGGGCGTGTGCCCCGAGCGAGCGCAGCGACTGATGGACGTACTGCGACGCGAAGTGGCCAGCGGCAGGTTGCCAGGCGCTGTGGCCATGGTCGCCCGGCGCGGGCAGATCGCCCTTCTGGAGGCCGTGGGCCAGCAAGACCCCGGCACAGGCCAGCCCATGCAGATCAACAGCATCTTTCGCATCTATTCGATGACCAAGCCGGTCGTGTCGGTGGCGGTGATGATGCTGGTTGAACGCGGGCAATTGCTGCTCTCCGACCCGGTCAGCCGCTGGATGCCCGAGTACAAAAACCAGAAAGTGGCCACCGCCCAGGGGTTGGAGCCGGTCAAGCAAGAGGCCACGGTGCAAGACCTGCTGCGCCACACGGCCGGGCTGACCTATGAATTTTTGGGTACATCGCCCGTGCAGCAGCAGTACGGCCAAGTCAAGATCGCCTCACGCGAGCGGACCAACGCTGAGTTTTCTCAAACGCTGGCGGGCGTGCCGTTGCAGTTCCAACCTGGCACCGTGTGGGCCTACAGCCGCGCCACCGATGTGCTGGGGCGATTGGTCGAGGTGGTGAGCGGGCAAAGCCTGGGGTCGTTCCTACAAACTGAAATTTTTGGCCCACTGGGCATGGTGGACACAGGCTTTTCCGTACCACCCGCGCAGCACCACCGCATTGCCGAACCTTTTGCGTACGACCCTGATGGTGGTGTACCCATGAAGGTGATCGAACCCCGCGAAGTGCCCGCCATGGAAAGTGGCGGCGGTGGACTCATGTCCACCACCCTGGACTACGCCCGCTTTTTGCAGTTCTTGCGCAACCGGGGCGAGCTGAACGGGGTGCGCCTGCTGGGCCCGCACACGGTGGACTACATGACATCCGACCATCTGGGCGGCATCCCGGCCGATGGCACGCTGCTGCCGCCGGGCCACGGCTTTGGTCTCGGGTTTGCGGTGCGCACCCACTTGGGCTTGTCGCCGGTGCCCGGCTCGGTGGGCTTGTATTACTGGGGCGGGATCGCGGGCACCACCTTTTTTGTGGACCCGGCGCTCGACATGTATGCCATGTTGATGATTCAAGCACCCAACCAAAGAGATTACTATCGGCCCCTGTTCCGCGACCTGGTGTACGCGGCCTTGCTGTAAAAAATTCGAAACCATTAAAGACAAAAACCATGTCCACATCCGGCCTCATGATGAATCGCCCGCTGCTCATTTCGGGCATTCTTGAACACGGCGCTGCGCAATTCGGCGACCAAGAAATCGTCTCGCGCGAAACGCATGGCCCACTGCACCGCACCACCTATGCCGACACCGCGAAACGCGCACGTCAGCTCGCCAACGCGCTGGCCCAAATGGGTTTGAAGGCCGGCAGCGCGGTCGGCTCAATCGCCTGGAACAACCACCGCCACCTGGAGGCGTATTACGCCGTCTCGGGCAGCGGCATGGTCATGCACACCTGCAACCCGCGCCTGCACCCCCAGCAGCTGATCTATGTGATCAACCACGCCGAAGACGAGGTGGTGCTGTTTGACGCCACCTTCGCGCCGCTGGTCAAAGGCATTGCCGCGCATTGCCCCAAAGTCCGCGCCTGGGTGTGCCTGGCCGATGCGGTCAACACACCCGTTATCGAGGGCGTGGCCAATGTGATGAATTACGAAGGCCTGCTCACCGGCCACAGCGACAGCTTCGACTGGCCCGAATTGGACGATCAAACCGGCGCTGCGCTGTGCTACACCTCGGGCACCACCGGCAACCCCAAGGGCGTGCTGTACACGCACCGCGCCATCGTGCTGAACGCCACCATGGCCTGTCTGCCCGATGTGCTGAGCCTGTCCACACAAGAGACCATCTTGCCCGTGGTGCCCATGTTCCACATCAACGCCTGGTGCATCCCCTATGCCGCGCTGGTGGCAGGCACCAAGCTGGTCTTGCCTGGCCCCAAGCTCGACGGCCCCAGCTTGTACGAACTGATGGACAGCGAGCAGGTCACCATCAGCGCAGGCGTGCCCACCATCTGGATGGGCCTGATCCAGCATGTGGAGCAAAACAACTTGCGCTTTGCCCACATGAAACGCACCGCGGTTGGCGGCTCAGCCATGCCCATGGCGCTGATCGCCAAGTTCATGGACAACTACGGTGTGGAAGTGCGCCACGGCTGGGGCATGACCGAGACCACGGCTGTCGCCACCATGAGCAACCTGAGCCGGGCCGACCGCCTCAAGCCCGCCGCCGAGCAGCACGCCATCGTGGCCAAACAAGGCAAAACCGTATCAGGCATCGAAATCAAAATCGTCGATGAAAACGGCGCGACCCTGCCCCGCGACGGCACATCGCAAGGCGAGTTGATGGTGCGCGGTCAGTGGATCGTGGAGCGTTACTTCAAGGCCGAGAAAACCGCGCTGGTGGACGGCTGGTTCCCCACGGGCGACATCGCCACGATTGACGCCCACGGCACCATGCAGATCCGCGACCGGACCAAGGATGTGATCAAAACCGGTGGCGAATGGATCAGCTCGATCGACCTGGAAAACGCCGCCATCGGTCACCCGGCCGTGGCCATGGCCGCCGTGATTGGCGTCAAGCACCCCAAGTGGGACGAGCGCCCGCTGCTGTTCATCGTGCGCAAGCCCGGCCAGGCGCTGGAGAAGCAAGAGATCCTCGACTTCCTCACCACCAAGGTCGCCAAGTGGTGGGTGCCCGACGATGTGGTGTTCCTCGAATCGCTGCCCGTGGGCGGCACCGGCAAGGTTCAGAAGAACGACCTGCGCAAGGAATACGGCGGCGTGTTCAGCTGATCACGCCTTGCTGAGCAAGATTTGGCCCTGTTGGAGCCCCGCCCTCGGGGCGATCGGTGGTGGTCTCAGGGGCTTGATGGCGGCGAGGGCACCGCTCCTACAGAGGCGCTCCTGAAACAACCATCGGCTTAACCTCAGCCTGCGGCTCAAACTTTGGCGCTTGGCCGCTCGTTCATGCGGTCGCGCCAAGCCTGCAAGGCGCTCATGCCCTCGTCGCCGGGCACGAATTTCATCAGGCCGCGTGCAAACTCCAAGGCGCAAAACGCGGTGATGTCGGCGATGGTGAAGCGCTCGCCCGCGATGAAGGGCTGCTTTTGCAGGCGCTGGTCAAAGCCCCGCGCTACATCGCGCACTTTCTCGGCTTGCGAGCGCCCAAACTCCGGAAACTGGGGTTTCTCTAAAGCCGCCAAGCCCGGGTGGCTGTGGCGGATCGCGTTGGCGATGCCACCCAGCAAATACAGCTCCACCTGCCGGTCGGCCATCTCAATGAAACCGCGCTCATCGCCCTCGCCCATCAGGTTGGGCTCCGGGTAGCGGCCCTCCAGCAAAGTGCAGATCGCCCTTGTCTCGGTGATCACACGGCCGTCGTCCAGCTCCAACGCAGGCACTTTGGCCAACGGGCTCTTGGCCAGGTACTCGGGCTGGCGGTGCTCGCCGCCGTTCAGGTCCATGCTGACCATCTCGATACCGGTGATGTTTTTCTCTACCAAAAACATCAACACCCGGCGAGGGCTCGGGGCGCGGTGGGCGGTGTAGAGCTTCATGGTTTTCCTTTTGAGGGCAAGGGCCTATTCAAGTCTGGGCCCGTGGCGTGCAGACTAGCACCCGCCTGTTCTAGGGCATGCCGCCCAGATGACAGGCCACTTCAAGCTCCGAGAAAAGACGCCCGGGCGACAGCAAGTCGCAGGCCGGACAGGACAAGCCCCGCACAGCCTTTCCAATCGTGACCAGACACCCTGTTCAACGATTTGAAATACCCTGACCATGAACTTCGACATCCCACCGGACATAGCGGCCCTGCGTGACCGCACAAGGCAGTTCATCGCCGATCAGGTGATCCCGCTGGAGGGTGACCCGCGCCACGGCCATCATGGTTCGTCCGAAGATTTGCGGCAGGAATTGGTGGCCCGCGCACGCGCTGCGGGCTTGCTCACGCCACACGCCTCCAAGGCCATGGGGGGTCTGGGCCTGAACCACATCGCCAAAGCGGTGGTGTTTGAAGAAGCCGGTTATTCCAACTTGGGGCCCACCGCGCTCAACATCCACGCCCCCGACGAAGGCAATATCCACCTCATGGAAGAAGTGGCCACCCCGGCGCAAAAAGAGCGCTGGCTGCGCCCGCAGGTGGCGGGCCTCACGCGCTCGTGCTTTGCCATGACCGAGCCCGCCCCCGGCGCGGGCGCTGACCCGTCGATGCTCCAAACTACCGCAGTACGCGATGGCGACGACTACGTGATCAACGGCCTCAAGTGGTTCATCACCGGGGCCGACGGCGCGGATTACATCATCGTCATGGCGCGAATGGAAGACGGCACGGCCACCATGTTTTTGACCGACATGGACAAAGCGGGCATCACGCTTGAGCGCAGCATGGACGCGATGGACAACTGCTTCACGGGTGGCCACGGCGTGCTGCGATTTGAGAATCTGCGCGTGCCCGCTACAGACGTGCTGGGCGAAGTGGGTCAGGGTTTTCGCTACGCGCAGATTCGGCTCGCACCTGCCCGCCTGACGCACTGCATGCGCTGGTTGGGGCAGGCCCGCCGTGCGCACGACATTGCACTGGCCTACGCCAGCCGCCGCAATGCTTTTGGCAAACCGCTGGCCGAACACGAAGGCGTGGGCTTCATGCTGGCCGACAACGACATCGACCTGCACACCGCCCGCCTGCACATCTGGCACACCGCTTGGTTGCTCGACCAAGGCCACAAAGGCGGTTTTGAATCGAGCCGCGCCAAAGTGGCTTGCTCTGAAGCCGAATGGCGCGTGGTGGACCGCTGTGTACAAATCCTCGGCGGCCAGGGCGTGACGGCCGAAACACCGGTGATGCGCATTTTTATGGACATGCGTGCCTTCCGGATTTATGACGGCCCGAGCGAAGTCCACCGCTGGAGCATGGCCCGAAAGCTGGTGTACAAATCCCAGCAGGCCGCCAAAGCGGCCCTGGGCTAACAGTCGCCCAGTTCCCCCCTTGACCGAAGCGAGCTTGCACATGACCCCCTCCCTGGCATCCACCGTTGAATTCATCCAATCGTGTGAAACACCCTGGTCGCGTGATACCTCGCCGCCTTGGGGCATCCATGAAGCAGACCCACCGCCCTACAACCGCTTGTATGGCCCGGTGCACGGCAGAGGGCCCGTGTCTGGGGTTTTGTTTCATCAACACCAGTTGTTGGCCCAGTGGGGCGAGCCCCACAAGGCCGATCTGACCTTCAGTGTGGCCAAGACTTATTTGGCCTTGCTGGCAGGCTTGGCGTTCGACCAGGGCCTGATCCCCAACGTCCACACGCCTGTGGCCGAGCAATGCCCCGGCATTGGCTTCGAAGGCGAGAGGCTGTCGCGCATCACTTGGCACCATTTGCTGCAGCAAACCAGCGAATGGGAAGGCACTTGTTTGGGCATTCCCGAACAAGTGGACCGCTACCGCTGGCTGGCTTACCAAACGGGTCAGGCCGATGGCCAAAAGGGCGATGCCCGGCCACTGGGCGAGCCGGGCTCCCGGTTTGAGTACAACGACGTGCGCATCAACCAACTGTCATTGGCCTTGCTGCACTTGTTCAAGCGCCCGCTGCCCGAGGTGTTTGAAGAATTTTTCCGAAAACCGCTGGGCTGTTCAGATGACTTTCAATGGGTGGGTTACGAACAAGGCTGGACCCAAGTCAACGGCCAACGCATGATGTCTGTCCCCGGGGGCAGCCACTGGGGTGGCGGGGTGTCGATCTCAGCCATGGACCAAGCGCGGATTGGCCTGATGCTCATGGGGCAAGGCCAATACCAAGGCCAACAAATTTTGTCCAAAAAGTGGCTCGAGATGATGCAGCAGCCCTGCGACATCGCGCCCTATTACGGCTACCTGATTTGGTTGAACAAAGACGGCGCGCTGTTCAAAGATGCACCCCGAAGCTCCTGGTTTGCCATTGGCGCGGGTTCTTCCATCACCTGGGTGGACCCCGAGCTGGAGTTGGTGTGCATCATGCGGTGGATTGACGCTGATAAAACCAATGATTGCATCGCACGGGTGATGCAGCTTGACTCGGTCAGGCTGAAGGTTTTCTGAGAGGCGAGCCCATTTGCAGCGCGTTGTGCAGCGCATCGTGCAGACCCCGTCAATAAAGGAAAAACGACCCCTCTGAACTGACCCAGCCAGCGCAGGCCGGAGTCCGGCTGGTCCGCCTGTCACCTCTATAAAAATGAACGAGTTACGCGAGGACGAAAAAACAGTTTTTGTGGCGTTGGCAGGCTAAGGTAATGACTGTTTAAGGCGGCGGATTCAACCGGTCGATGCAACATACTAACCACCGCGAAAACGGAAGGAGTGTTGCAGATGAAGCGACGACCAAGGATTTACTATTCCGATAGCCAGAAAGCGCTGATGTGGGAGCGCTGGAAACAAGGCTTTACTTTGCATGAGATTGGCAAGATCTTCGATAGGCCACACACGTCGATTCACCGAATACTTGCAGAAACAGGCGGGTTCAGACCGGCTCAACGATCACGCTCATCGACAGCTTTAACGCTTGCCGAGCGTGAAGAAATCTCAAGGGCTTTGGTCTCTGGCGAATCGATTCGATCCATAGCCACCAGGCTTGGACGAGCTCCATCAACGATCAGTCGAGAAATCAAGCGCAATGGAGGCAAAGAAAGCTATCGTGCAAACCAAGCCGACCAAGCTACTTGGGAGCGTGCGCGACGACCAAAGCGCTGCAAGCTGCGTGAGAACCGCAGATTAGCCCACATCGTGGCGAAAAAAATGCGGATGTTCTGGTCTCCGGAACAAATCTCAGGCTGGCTAAAGCATACTTATCCGTGCGACGAAAGCTATCACGTGTCACATGAGACCATCTACCGCAGCCTATTCATTCAAGCACGTGGCGCTTTGAAGAAAGAGTTGTTGGCGCACCTCAGGCGCACCCGCGGAATGCGGCGATCTCGCCACTACACCCAGAAGACAGCAATTCATGGGCAGATCGTTGATGCTGTTTCGATCAGTGAGCGGCCTGCCTGCGTGGAAGACCGAGCCGTTCCTGGACACTGGGAGGGAGACTTGGTCTTTGGCAGTGGCAGCAGCCAGATTGCAACACTGGTTGAGCGTCAAACGCGATATGTGATGCTGGTGAAGCTTGATGGCAAGGACTCGCAGACGGTCGTCAACGCACTCATCAAGAGCGCCCGCAGACTGCCCCAAGAGCTCTACAAATCGCTGACCTGGGACCGAGGCACAGAGATGCACGCACACAAGAAATTCACAATGGCCACAGACATCCAGGTTTACTTCTGCGATCCGCAAAGCCCTTGGCAACGCGGCAGCAACGAGAACACGAATGGACTACTCAGACAGTACCTGCCTAAGGGCGTGAACATCTCGGGCTATTCGCAGGTTCAGCTCAACGCGATTGCGCGACAATTAAACGAGAGGCCACGCAAAACGCTCGGCTTCCATACGCCCGCTGAGATGTTCAGCGAATGCGTTGCATCGACCGGTTGAATCCGCCGCTGGTTGCTGTCACTCTCCATCAAGCAAACCAAGGGCCGCTTTCGACCCAATTGGCATTCCCCCAAATTCCTAGACACTTTTCATAGCGCAGTTTGACGTTGGGCGTGTTTGTATGACCATGCCGTTGCGTGACGTCTCTACCGACTGGGCTAGGCGGCACTGCTGCCAGATTTGCCAGGCTCGCCAGCGACCACGTAAGGGACAACTCTGTCTTGTTCCGCTGGGTCGTTTCGAGCTACCACTGCTCTGGCCGGTTCGCTCGCACTGAGATTTGTGGCGTCATGCGGCACGCCTGCTGGGATGAATAGGAACTGGCCAGCGGTGCTGATCACTTCGTGCTCGAGGTTCTCACCCCACCGCGTGCGGACCATGCCCTCCAATACGTAAATGCCTGTTTCGTACCCCAAGTGCACGTGAGGCTCAGCCTTGGCACTTGGCGGGATAACCACCAAGTGCATGGACAGACCGGTAGCTCCTACCGTTTGACCTGAAATGCCAAGGAAATAGGGCAAGCGTTGGAGAGTGTCTGTCTCCCGCTCTGGGACGATGGGCTGAACTTGCGGAGCCTTAACCATGTGCAGAACTTTCTGTGTGCCACCTTACGTAATGTAGACCGCATAACCCAGTAAATACATCCGGGGACAGTCGATACATCTTTTAAATTAAATAGTTGCAATCCGCTTGCGCCTTGTTTTGAAGGGCTCATCTTCTGTGATTTTGTACAGGTATAAATTTGCCATTAAACTCGGTGCCCCTTCCTTGCAGTCCAACCTCTTGCATAGTCCGGTGCTCAAGCGGGTTAGTTATCTCCACTATAGCCTCAAAACTGAATCGCCCCGGGTTTGAACTGACCCCCAAGAGTTGGACAGGGATGATTGTGTAGAACTTCTGAGCCGATTACAGTTAAAGTCAGCAAATCTATGGGGCCTGATGAATTTCTCAGATTTATCCATCAGATCTTCAATAACACAGCGAATTAATCCCCGGATTCGAGACGTAGGTCGATGTGTTTCACTCTTCGTGGAGCACTGTTTCTGTTTGTTCTTGAATTCACCAATCCCAACTTAACGTCGGACTTGTCAATGACACTCCAAGAAATCCTCATTGAACTGCGATCCTTGACCGGTATTCCCGACCTGACTCTGGACTGTTGACCCTGTGCTTGCGAGGCATCCGTTCAAGAAGAGCAGAGGCGGCGCAGGCGCAGGTGTTGATCACTTGAGCTGATTCAGCCAGGCCAAGGCATCGGGTGCCGCAGTGATGAATGTGGCTCGGTGGTTGGCACCGCTCACACGTTGTGTCTGAACATTGTTTTTGTTCTGCTCTTCGGAATTGCCGATCAATATGCTCTGATATGCACTGGCCAAGGTGCCGATCGATTCTTTGATGGCTTCGTCGCGTGAGCCAAAATACATCCGTACAGGTGCCTTGAACAAGTGCCGATAAGTTTCGTTCTGGCGCAACAACGCTCCGTACTCAGACTTGGCAAAGAAGGATGGATCTTTGTATTCAGGCCGGAAATAATTGAGCAGCGGTTGACGCCCCAGTTTCTGAAACATGGCCAGCAAATTGGTCGGTGCACCATAGCTGCGTGTGTAGACACTTTGCATGTTGGCGAAATGGTCAGGGTGTATGACCGATCGAGCCAGACCCGGTTTGTTGTAATAGTACTCATAAGAAAACACAGACAGAGCCACGATGGTGTTGAGCCAGATCGCATCGAGGCCTTCACGTGGGTAATACATCAGACCATGCAAAGCAGCATAGGGATCATTGGGTGCTGAGGCAGTGAATGCAGCATCGACCTTCACACCCTCTGACTCAAGCTTGTTCACAAAACCTGTGGTGTTTAAACCACCCAGCGACCAGCCTCCAAGAAATAGCCGTGAGGGAGCCATGCCCTTATCCTGTAGGAACTTTTGCACATCAAGGTAAAGATCGAAATTGGCTTGCTGTGTGCTGTCTTTGACAAAGTAGGCTTCGTTGTTCTGCGCGTTACCGCCCATGCCGAAGTAGTCAGCTGCCATCATGGCCATGCCATTGCCTGCATACAGTGCCACCATGTAGCGAGTTTCATAAGCGCCTTCGTAATGGGGGTGTCCGCTGGGATTCGAAGCTTTGAAGGCGAAAGAGGGGACCTCGTATTTGCCAAACACCGTGCCGTGCTGGTAAGACATCAGGGGCAGCGATCCCTTTTTATCTGTCTTGGGCAATGCCAGTAATCCTGTGGTTCGGACAACTTTGCGGCCTTGTTCGGGCACCACGGAGTCGTAGGCGACCGTGTACAGGTCCACATCGTTGCGGGCCTGAGAGACGGGGGGCAGGGCGTAGGACGCATCTGGCGGTGAGGCCTTCAGAAAGCCCTCACGTTCTTGATTCAGGATGGTGTTGAGTTCCTGAGCCGTCACGGTTTTCAGGAACTCGAACTTCGCGTTTGCGGCATGTGCACTGTGCATCAGCAGTGTGAAGGAAATGATCAAAAATGTGCGCATTGGCGTCTTTCTTTTAAAAAAGTTCGAGGTGGTTTTTAATTAATTTTATGTTGAAAATAATCACAAAATATTATGATAAAACCTGAGTGTTGATTGGCTTTTGCAGTCCCAGCAGTGTGTTTCATTCGGGTGTGTGTGAAGCTGTACACGTTTACCTGCGGCCTTGATGGGAACAACTAACGCTCGCAATCTGAGGCGGAAGTTTCATTGTCTGCGTCGCCCAGCAAGAATAGATGGCCTCATGTCACTGGCTGCGGGTCGATATTCACCAGTTGGTTGTAAAAGGGTGGCATTGCAGCTATCAAGGCTTTGAGTTGTCGTACTGTGCCCTTCTGTGGGGGGGAGTAAAACTGGAAGTGACTGGGACTTGAAATTGGGATTGCACCTTCTAAAGTCGATCCATACGCACCAAGATCCTTGAGAGTCAATGGGTCCTCGGGGTCCGGCGCATGAAGAAAAACGAACGTGCCATATCGAGGGGCTGTGAATGAGCTTTCGGCAGGAGATCGACTCAGTGGATCGTTCATCAGGTCAAAGCGCAGCTTTGCATATGCCTGAGTCAGGTTCATAAAAGCGGTGGCGATTGGACTGCTGTCAAAGCGGTCGGGCGATGCCATCAAGAGGTTGCCAAAACTATCGATAAATGCGACGGCGTTGCGACTGCCCGGCATGTCCTGCACCAACTTCTCTAGGTAATTTCGCAGTGCGTTGTCGGGTTGGCGGTAGTGGTTTAAGCGAATTGAGAACGCATCAGGGAAGGCTCGATGCCACCCCTTGCGGGCCGGGTTGTCGATGGGCAGGCTGATGGGGTCGATGAGCTGCGTAGGGTTTAAACCAGCGCCGGAGCTGGAGAGCCGCACCTTCTGAACGCTCTCGGTGAATAAATTGCTGCAGGCGCGCGCTGTCTTTGCTGAAACAGAATCCCTCGCGTACAGCCCTTGAGCACGACCAGCAAAGGCACGGACTGACTCAATAGCAAGGTAGCTAAACTGGCGTTCGAGGCTTTGGCGAATGTGCTCTGGAAAGGCTGAGAAATTTTGCTGGCCACCCCAGTTAATCCCAGCATAGGCGTCTTCAGCGATGACCGCCACATTGAACCCTGTTGCCACCAACGCCCCCGTACACATGGCGCAGGGATCCAGAGTCGTCACGATAGTCATTTGCTCGGGAGGCGGCAGTTGAAGGGCCGCAGCGTTGGCAAAATACCAGCGTACAAGGCCTGTTTCACCGTGGGCCGTCGGATCTTGGGTGAAGGCTTGAATTTGCCCACCACGCAACTCGTCACCTGTCAGCGAACCCATCACTTGGTTGGAGAGAGCGTGCGCGACCCTGCCGCTGGCGTTGTCAATCAGAACACCTCCAACACCGAAGGTGCCAGCTTGAGCAGCCAGCTTAGCCATGTCCAGTGCTCGTAGTGCCGCATTTTCAGCGGACAGTTTCGGTGTGATTGCTAAGGGGGTACTGCTGCAGCCGCCAAGACCCATGCTCAGGCCGAGAGAACCAACGCCCAAAAGCCCAGCGGTCGGTAAGCCGAGCAGCCTGCGCAAGACCTCACGACGTGACAACTCAGGCTGCGTGATTGGTTGATGTCGTTCACGGACGTGAGCATCATTTTTGTCTGATGCGCGATGAACAATAGGCCTCAAGTCTGCCAGGGCTTGCTGGTAGCACTGCGAGCTAGTCACATCTAACGAAATGACTTTGTCATGGCCTGTGTTTTTCAGAGCGTTTTCCTGCATGGTGCATCTCCGTCAAGCGTACTCATCACCATTGGCAAAATTTTTTTGAGTTGGTATTGATCGAAGTCTTTTCGCCCAATCCCGCCTCGCCAAAATCGTACAGACACGTGCATATTGAATTTTCAATCGCTCGGACACCAGCTCTCGCCAGTAGGATCCGGTACACAGGTGGGCAACTTGTATTCCAGCGCAGTCCAGTTGGCCAGTGGGTTGACGCTGCATGGCCCACTAGCGCCATTGGGGCAGATGGTCTTCTGGTCGGTCACTGCTGGCAGTTGGGTAGCCTCGATGCTGATGAACACATCCTCCAGTTGCCCAGGCCCTTTGAGTCGCCTGATGGAGAGGCTCCCCCGACTGAACGAAATGTTGGCACCGCTGAAATTGACTCCTAAGGCGTTGACCTTGCTGAAGTCGGCACCCTGCAGGAAGGCCCCGCTGAAAGAGGTCACCTGTCCACCCAGGCTGCTCAAGGTCGCGCCAGTGAAGGTGGCATTGACCAGATTCGCGTTAGTGAACTGGGTGCCTTGCAATATTGATTCGGCGAAATTTACCCCTGAAAAAACCCCGTTGCTCAGATTGGTTTGCGACAGATTGGCTTTCCTGAAGCTCAGCAGTGAATTGCCATAGATATGTGCGTTCGACAGGTTGACTCCTGCCATATCGGCTTCTTCGAAAAGGCTGCCCGGCGCATAGAGGTAGCTCAAATTGGCGGGCAGAGACTCTCTGGCTGAAGGCGATGCTTTAGGGTCAGCGTTCATCACCGATTGCGAAAAATCGGCCCCGGTCGCGTTGGCATAAGCCAGGTTGGCACCACGCAAGGAAGCGCCCTTAAAGCTGGTACGCTGTGTCGCCACTGCACTGTTGCCAAGGGTTGAAAGATCAGCCTTGAAAAACTGAGCGCCGTGCAGAGTGGTCTGCGCCAGGTTGACGCCGCGCAAGGACGCCGCGCTGAAATTGACCTCTGACAGATCGGTACCGCTCCAGTCGAAACCGTCAAACCGCCCCTTGCTGAAGTCCTGCCCTGCAAAGGATACCGGCCATGAGCCATCGCTGTTGCGCTCAACTTGTACACTGGAGAGGTCCACCTTGCGCCAGGAATCGAGCGGCAGGCTTTGTATCGTCAGCTTGCTGCCGCGCATTGACGCACCTCTGCAGGAAATGGCTGCAAAGCTACCGTCGGTCTGTGGCTGTGCGCTCAGTATTGCTGCGGGGCATTGCTCCCCCGCATCCCTGGGAAACGACAACGCGTCCGCTCCTAAAAAGTTACTGGCCCGGCCAAACCTGAACTTTCGAAGATCGCTATCAGACATGTCCACGCATTGCATCCGTGCACCGTCTAGACCTGCTACGCCTGTGATCCAGCGCATGCGCGTGCAGCCGATGGCCGCGCTGCCGAACTCGGTGGCCTGCTCGAACACTGCACCATCAAACCGCGCACCGACAAGGACGGTACGCTCACCCACGCTTTTCCGCTGGTCCAAGCTGACTTTGTTGAATTTCGCAGCGGTCAGGTCGGTGCCACGCATTTGGGCACCCGTGAAATTGACATTGAGCAACATGACGCTGCGCAAGTTGGTTCCAGTCAGATCGGTATTGGCAAACTGGCCAACCCACAAGAGTGCGCCCGTCAGATCGGCATTGGCCAAATTGGCCCTGGAAAAATCTGCACCACGCACCGTGGTCGAATCCTTGGGATTGGTCAGATAAGATCCCCTAAGATCGGTATCTTTCAGATTCAAGGGTCCCGAGGTGCCAACAAAAGCACGCAGGTCGCAGCCCCGGCAGGAGCGTGTTGTCACCAGCAGATCCCAGCGGGTGCGCCGAATCTTGATCTCCTTCACCGTCTCGCCGTCTTTGAGTGGCAGTGCGCCCGAGGCCCCGATCCATGATTGACCACCATCCACACTGAGCTCGGTGTCGGGCCCCAGATCCGCCCAAGCCGGTCGCCAGTTTTGCGGGACGAAACTGGAGTGCTGTCCGTACAGAAGGCCTGAAGGAATGCCTGAGGACGCTGTAGATGGCAGTGCGAAGGACAGTAACACTTCACCAGACAGTAGACCGCCGTGGTGATTGGTGTTGACGATGTAGCGGGGATTGGCAATCAGTTCCCCCGAACCATCCAAGTAGTCTGGATCAGCGCTCGCAAGGCGCGAACCCACCGCAAACATGCCGTCATCGGTCCTGTAAACGCCCGCCATGCCGTCCTTGCGCGCACCTAGACAGCGGTGTTCGGTAAAGGCGTTGACCAAAAAGCAATAGGCGTAGCGTGCGCCCCCCAGCGGACGCAAATAGGCATCGACCGCCTTGGTGCCGCTAGCGGATACCGGTGCCAGGGGCAAGGTCGTCTCGTCAAATGCGCTTGTCATCCTGAGTAGCAAGTCGGCACTTTGCCAGTTCAGCATGGCTGTGGGTTTCTGGTCCTTGTTGTGGGAATACATCCTGACTTGCTCGTACCCCCCAATCTGCTTGCGTGAGACCGAAAAAAAGTGGCGCTCGTCCAGAGACTCGAGCGCTTGCTTCTCAACGAGGGTGAGCTCGGCACCGGATGCACCAGCTCGAGCCATCTGCAGCACTTGTCCGGTAGCAAACCGGATAGGCCAGCGTTCGTTCTCTGGTGCAAGTGGCGCTCGCACCATGGCCCGGTCTGCATCTGCGGGTGAATACACGAACACAGGGTTGTCAGGGCCGGGCACTTTCCGGCCCTCGACCGTCACTTTGTATTCGCCCGCCTGCAGGCTTGCGCCGCGGGCTTGGGTGCAATCGGGCCGTCCATCCAGCGTGGAGCGCTGGTGCTCCCAAACCAGCTGATCGCCCGAATCTCTCACCGCAACCCGCAAGACGTTCGGATCAGCATCGTCAACGCAATAGCGCACCACAGTCGGCTCGCTCAGCGTGATTCGAAACGACTGGGTGTTTGTGCCCGAATCGCCGCGAACCAGCATCTGGGCCGAATCGATGCCTTTTCCTGGCGTGCCCAGCAAGGCAAGCTTGCCCGACAACGAGCCCAGTTCAGGGTCAGGGGTATCAGGTCTGCTGCCACCGCAGGCGATCAGACCTAACAAGCCTATGCTGGCGGCCAGCATTTTGGTCCACTGCCCTGCACCTTTAAAGTGTATTTCGCCGACCTTGTTGCCCTGCATATTCAGTCCTGTGTCGTCCGCAACTCAGGCCTTGGCGCGTGGCGCCAGCCAGCTGCTCACGGTAGGCTCGATACGGCCTCTGGGACCGGTGAGCGTCTGGCGGTTGAGCGAATACACTTTGCGCCAGCGGTCTACCATCATGCGGCCTGCGCTGAAGCGCTGGGTGGTGGAAAGGTAACGGCCCGCAGGATCAAAGATGTCCAAGAAATAATCTTCGCGCCGCAACCCCTCGCCAACATGCGAGAGCACATAGACATAGCCCGTCACCTCGGCACCCATGTCGAGGTAAGTCACGCCGGCACCCCGGTCGCGCAGTGAGAAGCTGGTGCTGACCCGCTCCTGGGCATCGCGGAACATGTCCACCGGATTCCCCAGCAGATCGAAGGCCTGCACGCGGTTCGATCCGGCCTCCAGCACCAGGATGGAGCCCGTTGTGGTCACCGCCACGCACCGGGGCAGGTACACAAGTCCCTCGCGCAGGCCACGCCCTGCAAAAAGCTCCGCATCGGGCGCATCGGCATCGTCATAGGGGGTGTTGGGCAGCCGCAGCACCTCTAACTTATGCACCTCCGAGTGCACAGCCACCAGGTAACCAGCCGGGTGCAGCACGGCCGAAGTGGGTTGCCGCAGCAGTCGGCCATAGGAGCTGCCGAGCTTTTCAACCTGCAGGCTATCGCTGCGCACATTATTGATACGACGCACGTGTACTGTGCCGCTGCGCCCGTCGAGGAGGTAGTTTTGCCCGCTGCCATCAGGTGGACCCATCAGCTCGTAAACCAGGCTGGCACCGCCGGCCACGCCGCAGAACTGGCTGTTGCGTGTCAGCGATCGCAGCGACTGATTCGGGTCCTCACCGGCATAGATGTTCTGCACCGTGTAGAGCTGGCTGCTCGAAACGTCTGCCGTACAGGAAATCAGCGCCGAGGAAGATGACCGCCACGAATAGCCAAGCGAACCGTTGAGCTGTGACAGCGTGATGTTGCCAAGTTCGCAGACGGCATTGGCATTCGTACTGCAGGACAGAGCTTGCGCCTGGGGCGGCTCCTGGGTGCTGAGCCACCGGTACTTGCGGGTAGTCTGGTCAAAGTCAAGGATGCGTTCGTGCTGGTACTGCGTTGAAGCAGACAGCGGCACCAGCAGCTCTTCGATGGTGCACTCGAAAGACAAGGCCGTGCTGCCTTTGGGCAGCTGCATCGAGACCTCAGTGTCTCGCAGATGTCCCACAATACTGCGCTTGAATTTGTGAAAATCACTCCCGAGCCTTGGTTCCAGGGCAGCCAGAAGTGCAGGCGTATCCGGATACTGTTGACCAGCCAGTGCCCGAACCTTCACGATCACGTCTGCTGGCAGGGCAGGATGATCGGCAGTCGCATTGGCCAGCCCGTCGACATCGGCATGGGTAATCGCGTAAGTAGCTACATAGCCTTTGGCCACCAGCGCACCCCGGCCGTCCAGGCTGTCCTGGAACTCGATGATGATCTGCGCCTTGCCGCCAGAAGCAATCTTGGCCAGCGTGATGTCCAACGATTTACCCGGTGTCACTGGCAACCATTCGGTCTTGTAGAAAGGCTCGGCGCGGCCTTTTTTCTGCAGGTAGACACGATAGGCCTTGGCGTCTGAGGGCAGCGCGAAATTTTCGAGATCATGGTTAAGACGAATCCGCAGATCCGTTGCCAGCACCAGTTCGTTGACGACATAGCCCGTGCTGCCGGCTGCCGCTGCGGTGGTCTGTGCCAGTAGGGCTGTCGTGCTGACTACCGATACAGCCCGCAGCGCCCAGCCAACAAAGGGGATGGCCGCTGCTACGTTGTCGGCTAAAGCAGCGGCCAGGAGCATCACACCGCCCGTGCCTTTCAGCAGCCATTTGAGCAAGCGGTCTGCTAGCAGCTGCAGCAGGCCCCGATTGGCGCGCATGACAGCTGCTTCCGTGACATCGTACCGGTCGCCTGCACCACCGGCAGCGATCAACCAATTTACGTCCGCCATCAATGTGGTCAAGGACTGGATCAGGACTTCGGGATCTGTGTAGAGGGACTTGGCAAAGCTGTCCAAAGCGTTTTTGACGCCAGGTCCCCCCAGCAGGATCAGTGACAGTGTCGGGAAAGCTAGATTGATGACGGCAGTAGAGGCGATGCCCCAATTCTTCTCGGACCCGAACACCCTGATCTTGAGGTCGCTCCGGCTGTAGTCGTCATACGAATTACCTAAAGTTCCCACCTTGATACGCAGCCCTGCAGCGTCGGCTGGCACATTCACCAGAAACTCCGTGGTAGACGCAAAAGTGGGCACGCCCATGAAGACTGATGTTGGCGCGATCAGGCTGATCAGTCGGCTGTGCTGATTATTTCTCCAATCCACAAGACCAATCTGATCGTCCTTGACCGTCCAAGGTAACTGCCGGTTGGGAATGGCGTTTTCCCAAGCGCGGTCACTTCTGGAGGAAACCTTGGGGCCAAACAGATCAGAGTCCTGCGAAAGAGGCAAGGTGTCACGTTTCTCGTCAAAAAACTCGACATACGCCGTGCCGAAACGCACAAATGAATTGGTGATCTTGACCTTGAGCTTGCGGGGATCGCTGTCAACTTGTTCAACCGCGAAACGGAACCCTCCTACCCGCTCGCGGATCGTGCTGATGATGTTGTAGCCCGGAGACGAGCCGCCCACGGCGCGCAAGAGGCCCCCGGTATTGGCTGTCACGCCGTCGTCGGCCGGATCCACGCTCCATAGCTTTCCACGCAACTCCGTATCAGCCTGTATGGTTTGTAGGGCCTCAGCAATCACCGGGGCAGCCGCGTTCATGACCACATCGGTGACGCGGCAGTCTATGGCGATCTGGCCGGAGTTGTCGGTCAGCACCTCACCTGTGTCGTCATCGCGCAAGGTGATGTTTTCGCACCAGGCTTGATCGCTGCCGTTTGTGTATGGGCGGGCACGGATCGTATTGACCAGATTCATGAATCCTGAGGTCATGCGAATGTGCTGCAGGACCACGGAGACCAGGCTCTCTTCAAGCGCCATGATCTCTGGGTGATGAAACACGATCTGTTCAGCTATCGACTTCGGTGTCAACGTCGGACCCTGATCGGAGACAGCCTGTACTGGCGCCGCTTCAACGGCAAGCCCCATGCCCGTGCGCAAGGCGGCCAGACGCGAGTGGTGGTTTTCGGGGTTGCCTTTGGGCAGGTAGATACCGCTGCTGAGCACTGTTTCGCGTTGAAGCGCTTTGCCTTTTTGGGTGACCTTTCCGGCTTGCACCAGGGTCATCATCCCCCACTGTTCCTCTTCGGGATTTTCTGTCCATCGGGCCCTTGCAATCACAGGCCCGCCTCCACCCGCTTGCGAGGCAAGCTCGACTGGGATGTAACGCAAACCGGGCATCCGCAATCGAAGCGCGCTGTCGGGACCGGCCATTACCGGCATTTCGGGCAACTCTATCGTGACAGTCCGCTCTCGACCTGCCGAGCCACCGCAGGCACTGACACCGCCTGCGATGGCGGCTGCTGCGCCCATCTTCATGAAGCCACGACGGCTTTGGCTGACGGATTTTTTTTTTGGCGTTCGCATGACATCTCCATTTTTGAAAGTGCACGAGCAGGAAAGGCAGTGGCCGTTCTTGTGAACCTGCGTGTATCACCCATACAGCCTAGCTTGTCGAAAGTGACTTCTCAAGCCGATATTCCGACAAACTCCGACAAGCTCGCTGACCAATAAGTCAAAACCTGAGCGCCGAAATCAAACTCGACGACAGCGCGACTCACTGGCCACGCAGCGTTGAGCCTCAAGATCACGTTGGCAGAGACCAACGATAAGCGTGCCTGCGTCCGCCAGCGCAAGGCGGGATTGGACGAAAAGACTTCGACCGATCCCGACAATGCTCAGGTTTAAAACAAGTCCTAAAGCACGTCCCAAACTGCAACGCGGTCGGTATCAAAAGCGGCGACATTCAGGCCCGTTATCGTCACGACCACATCGTCAAAGTCGTAGTCTCCGTCAACCAAATCCTCGACGCCAAAGCTGTTTTGGTCTACTCGGACGATGGGACTTATGCCATCGACCGTTCCGCCAACCCCGCTGAGCAAGAGTTGCTTTCCAAGCTGCGTCTCGAAAATGAAGAAGGGCTGAAGGGCCAAATTGTTGAGAAGCAAATCTGTATCGATCAGAAAGTGGTTTGAACTCTCCACTACCTTGTCCGGTGAGGTTTGTGCTTTGTAAACCGCGTAATCAAGAATATTGTCGGAATCGAGTCGCAAGTTTTCGAGGTGTACGCCAGAGCGAGGATCAATCACATCGCCGGACTGCAGGTCCATCAAAATGAAGCCGAACTGGCCAGCGCGTGGACTGTCTTGCACCACCCGCATCTGCAGCCTGACTTGGTGAGCAAGGCCAGGCGCATCAAAAGTGACAGTGTCCAAGGACGCTGGCAGCGGGACGCCGATAAAGACATCGCCCTGCCCAGGCACGTAGATAGTATCTACAAATGCCTCAGGATCTGGTGATTGCAAGTCAAGGTCGGCAAAGACCTGCCCATCCAGCCAGAGTTCGAACCTGCCTTCTCCATTTGCTCTTACCTCCAAGGGTACAGTTTCTTTTCGGTCGTACAGGTCAGCAAAAAAATGCATCGTGCCATGGTCGACTTCACTCGCTAGAGATGACTTCACAATACCCGCGTGCACACCTGTAGGCAGGCCTGAAGCCAGGCCTAGGCTGGTGCCCCACTGTTCTGGCAGTCCTTCGGGCCGACCGGCATCGTCCACCACCTGACCCCAAAGGCCTGTTGCGGCCTCCGTCTTCGAACGCAGGCTTATTGTGATGGCGCTGCTGGGATCGTAAGTGCGATCGCCAATCCGAATCTGGGGGTCTACCGCCAATACGATCAGTGCATTTTCTAAAAGACCTTCACCGTCAGTGACGCTGACATAAATTTCATGCAACCCTCTTGGGACCTGAGCAATATCGAGAATCTCCAATTGCCCATCTGCCCTTAGGTCCAGCCAAGGGCGCGTCTCATCATGGCCAGCAAATATGAGGGTGTCTTGACCGAGAGCTTTAGACTTTGGGTCCTTAGATTCAAACGCATCCATATCCGCAAAAAAATCACTTGCACTTAACAGCATTGACCCTTGTGTCATCCCAGGGCCGATTACTCGGGTCATGGTCAGACCCTCTGTTTCAGGGCGGGCATTGATGTCGATGTTGTGTTGTTCAAGCAATCGTTGGCGCTGTACGGGATAGTCAGCATGGTCAAGGTCGAAGCTGTGGATCAACTGCCCCTGTGCATCGACTAACTGCAGAAGGTCCCGTCCGACGTCAAAGTTGGGGATTTTCACCAGTGCGTCGCTGTTCTCATTGGAGACAAAATAAACAGTCCCCAGATAATGGCCCTCCTGGACATAAGGTGAAGACCAGACTGCCCGGCCGCCCATTTGGGTGTGCTGAACAGGCGCAGGCACAAATGCCTCTGGCCCATATTCCTCTAGTTCTCCGTGGTGGGTATTGATGAGCCCGGCGGCAGCATCCTGCCACCGACCATCGACAAAAACCTGGGTCAGGTAGGCGGGGTGGGCATTGTCGGAAAAATTTTCATGCCCCTCAGCGTAGTAAACCTCGATGAAGCGCATATTCGATTCATCAAAATGGAAGTCATCCGACGACGGTGCCTCTTCACTGGCGGTGACCGCAAACATTTTCGCCAATTGCGGGGTTTGCAAGGCATTGTCCCAGTCCCATCGGCCACCTGGGCTGCTGTAGGTTGAAACGTAGGTATCACGGTCAAATTCGGTCAGAGCGAATTCGGCAAATGCGCGCAAACCTGCCTCACCATATTGCTTGAAGATGAGGTTGCCCATACGGTCAAAGTCATGACGGACCTGTTGCGCGGCATAGTCTTGGGCTTGTTCAAACAGCACCCGATTGGCATTTTTATCGCTAAATCGACTATTGTCAGGTTTATCCTTGGACAGCGGCTCTATCCACTGGCCTGCCACCGTGCCGGCAAGGCCACCATGGGAAAACCCGCGGAAGTATTCGGCCTCAAAAAACCCGGTACGGTTGACTGCTCGTAGGGGCAAGCTGAAATCGGTGTCGTAGTAAATCGCACCGTTGACCGCCCCGGTCATCAGGCCACCGACCCGATCTGCAGGCGCGGTCGTTCCTGACTTCGGCAAGGCGAACACCTCGCCCCAATTGGTCTGGCGGTCTTGGACCCACCAATGCACGACCTTGGGTCCGCCTGCATATGCACCTATGCCGGCACGCACCAAACTATGGTCATAGTCTGGGCCACCCATCGCAACCATGACCGCACTTGTGGATCCGAGGTAGTCTCCGGGGTTTAGCTGTTTTGGTAGGTCGAGTCCCTCGTCCAGCAGTGTTCCGGATTTGATCCAGCCAGCATTCACCATTTCTACCCAATTGGAATGCGAGTAAAAATCTTGGAAAGCATGCTCAATCTGGCCGAACCGGTAAATCAGATTTTCTAATCCAGCGTTAGTTCCTTTGAAACTTGGTCCGACGAGAGACGAGTCCAGAAAAATTGTAAAAACTTTTGCATAGGTTTTGTTGGCCTCGAAATTTTCAAGCCCATCAGACCAGCGCTTGCGCATGGTCTCAATGCTGCCGCGAACATTGTTGTTGTCAAAGTGTGTTGCACTCGAAGTCTGCAAACCATAGGGCGAAGTAATGCCTACACGAAAATTTGCGGGCTGAACGGCGAAGGCGTCTGAATCGTTTTGTCCGAGTTTGAACAAGTCAAAAGCTTTGGCGTTGAGCATGGGCAGCTGCGCTCGCGCCCAGTCAATGTGCAAGGCGGTGTCGAACCATCTCACTGCCACTCCGTTTTTCGAGCCAGGCAGGGTCAGTTGTCCACTGCCGAAGCCAGCATCTGTTTGAGCGTGGGTTTCATGCGAGGACATCAGCAAGGCATGGTCTCGGCCGAGCAGTTCCTTCGTCAGTGCATAGGCATCGCTCGGGTTCTCATGACCGGCCACATGGCTGTTAGCCAGCGCATGCGCCCATTCGTGGGTCAAGACCTCAAGAGCCAAGGACGGTATCTCCAAAACCCGTGCGTCCACGTAAATCGTGTTTGTAAGCGCGTCGTATGCACCAGGATGACCTTGCAGGACCTCAGGGTCCATAGAGACAATTTGGGGAAGAAAAGAACTGTTACCGCGCGCAAGTTCTTTGACCAGAGTCCGCAAGTTGTCCGTCATGGCAGGCTGGCCAAATACAGATATCAATGCCTGCTCAAGCTCACCCGATTTGGCAAGATCATGGAGGGTTTGAAACCAGCTGGTTGTCGCCGTGTAGGTTGAGTTCATGATCGTTCTTAGATTGCTGAAAGTGCCCAATTGAGAGCAAAACAGTAAGCCTACAGAAGCTGGACTGGCAAGTCAGCCTGGCTGATGCAATTGTCGGAATTTGTCGAATATGGATCGATTTTTATAGTTACACAGCCGTTATTCTTCAAAAACACCAATTCACTGCAGGGCGCGCGTTACGCGCTGGCACTCTGAAGACCATGCAGCCAACTATTGAGCTCATCAGGCAAAAAAGGCCAGTTTTTAATCTGGCAATCGCCAAAGTTGCCCATGTTCTATGTCTGCCGTTATGGGTAGCCTGCGGCCCCGGCAACTTGGCGGGAGCGGGGCGCCTTGGTCTGCTTCCCAAAACCATGAGCGATCTTTATATCCTGGTCAAAATTTTCAAACCTAAAGAATCACTTGCTATGAAATATTTTTCAACCTGGACTGTTGCCGTAACAGCCGCCATATTGACCGGTTGCGGTGGGGCATCCCCGGGTCGAGGTGATTTGAAGAAGGACCCGGCCACCGTGGTCACCTTGCCAGTGACCACCATCACAGAAGGCGCGCAGGCCAATGGCTTGATCAAGCTGACTGGTCCGGCCCAGTGTGATGTACGTGTGATTGCACTGGACTATCACACGGTTGGAGTGCGCAACGAGATGAGCAACAGTACGGGCGTGATGCTGGTCCCCCAGGGCGATGCACCAGCCTGCCAGGGACCTTTCCCGTTGCTGACCTATGCGCGGGGCACCGAGATGAACAAGTCCCGCACTCTGGCTGATCCGAAAGATAGCGAAACTGCCTTGCTAACCGCCGTCTATGCGGCCCACGGTTATGCGGTGGTGGCCCCCGATTACCTCGGATATGCAGGTTCGTCTTACGGTTTTCATCCCTACCTGCACGCGGACTCGGAAGCGACCACCTTGGTCGACGCGATCCGTGCAGCGAGACATGCTGCGGCGAAACTTGGTGTGTCTCTGTCTAGCCAGGTGATGCTCAGCGGCTATTCGCAAGGGGGGCATGCCTCAATGTCGGCGCACAGGGTCATCGAGCTTCAACATGCAGGCGAAATTAAAGTGGCGGGTGGTGCCCACCTTTCAGGTCCATATAACCTTTCAGCGGCCCTGAGCCCCCCGGACGCATTTGTCGGGTACCAATTTTTTGTCCCTTTACTGGTCACTTCATGGCAAAAAATCTATGGTGATCTGTACTCGAATGTGGCGTCGGTCTTTCAACCACCTTACGCTGGCAGCATCGAAGACCTGTTACCCAACCCGACGCTGACTAAAGACACTTTGCTAACCGAAGGACGTTTACCTGGCCTTCGTGGAGAATCACCTAACCAGGTACGCGATGCGCTGTTTTTGCCCGCATTCATTCGCGACGTGCAAACCAATGCCCAGAACCCCCTTATGCAGTCTGCTCGCCGCAATGACCTGCTGGGTTGGAACCCGGTCTCACCAACCCTGCTGTGCAGTGGCTCTGGAGATCCCACGGTGCTGCCCTCCTTACATCAAAAAACCTTGATGGCCGATTTTCAGTCGCGTGGTGTGACGACCGTCAAGTCCGTCGATGTGGATCCACAGATTCGGACGATGTTTGGCTCACCGCCGCAGGACCCTGTTGAAGCGGCACGGTACTTTGGACGGTACCACGGCACTCTGGCCCCACCCATCTGCGCGGCCGTGGCGAAGTGTTTCTTCGACCAGATCAAGACAGGGCTGAGCAATGCTTGCCGCCCCTCCTAAGCTGTGATTACAGCTCTAGTTAGACAACGCTAAACAAGTAGGGTTACATGGCAAAAAATGACAGCTGCTAACGTGACGCCGTGGCCTGATTTACGAGAGCATCCCTTGCTTGGCCGCTTACCTCCGCCCATACTTTCGCGGTTAATAGGTCAAATGGATGAAGTCACTTTCGTGGATGGTGAATGCCTAACGCGCGAGGGTGACACACCAGATGCGATGTACTTGATCACCACGGGCAAGGCAGAGCGATTGCGCGGCACCGAGCAACTGGCGATACTGGGTCCTAATGCCCTGGCTGGACAGGAGACGGCGGGATTAGCGCAGTTTGCGCACACGGTGCGCGCTGTCAGTGATGTTCGCGCTTGGCGAATTCCGAGAACCGCATTGGCTCAATTGTGCTCGGCGGTTCCACGGCTTGAAGCCACGTTGATTCACTCACTCTCTGGGGATGTTGGGTTATCTAAGGCAGTCGTGCTGCTGCCAACCGTTCATTCCCCAGTTGTCCCAGCGCGGACGCTGTTTGGTTGGAGCTTGACGCTGGCTTTGCCACCGATTCTTTTTGCCGCGAGCAAGGTTTCGGGGCTAAGTTTGCAAGCCAGTATCTTTATCGCTATCTTCACCGCCGTGATCACAATGTGGGTGTTCAGCCTGGTGGATGAATTCGTACCGCCCTTTCTTGCGTTGGTCTTCATGTTGTTTGTGGGCTTGGCACCACCTGCAGTGGTGTTGTCCAGCTTTGCATCTTCGAGCATGATGACCTTGTTGGGGGTGTTTGCCCTAGCGGCAATGATGACAAGCTCAGGGCTCAGTAATCGAATTTTTCTTTGGCTACTCTTGAAATTGCCCAACCGCCCGCTGTGGCATCAGGTCAGCTTGATACTTTACGGTTTGGTGTTGTCCATGGGGACTCCCTCGGCAAACAACCGCATTGCATTGATGATGCCCGCATTCGACGACATGCGACTTGGTTTGCGACTAGCACCTCGCAGTGCGAACGTGACTGCTCTTTTCACCGCAACTTTTGCCGGTGCTTTCCTGTTTTCATCTTCACTGGCAACCAGCAAGTCAGCCACGATTTCGGTCTTTGGTTTTTTGCCGGCTCATCTGCAGGACGACTTCGGTGGGCTATTTTGGCTGTCGGCGGCAGCTTTTTCCACCCTCGTCTTGCTAGGGTGCCATTTTTTAGCCAGCCGTTGGGTATTTCGTGATGTCGAGGTTGCCGAAGTCTCGCGGGCAATGCTGGCCGACCGTCTCAAATTACTTGGTGCACCTAGCATGGCAGAGAAGGTCACCGCTTCGGGCTTTGTCCTTTTTCTCTTAGGTGCGATGACCACCAGTGTCCATCATGTCAGTCCCGCAGCAGTTGTTGGTGCGGTGTTGATCTATCTGCTGGTCACGGGTGCCATGACCAAGAACGATCTGCAAAAAAATGTGGACTGGCCGATGATTGTTTTTCTCATCAGCACCGACTGCTTGATCAAGGTCATGGATTATCTGGGCCTGACGGCTGAATTGGCTCAGTCGCTTCGGGGAATGTCAGCATTCATTCATGGCGACACTTACCGCTTCATTGGATTGGCCCTATGTGTGGTCCTGCTCCTTCGTCTTTTCTTTCCGATCCCTGCAGGTATGCTTTTGTCCGCAGTCATCTTGTTGCCTATTGCGCAGAGCCAAGGAATACACCTGTGGTTGTGCATATTCGTCATTACAGTCTTCTCAGATATCTGGTTTTTCCGATACCAGATAACTCCCTACATGATCGCCGTCAACGCTGGTGTGACTGCTGTGATGGACGAGCGAGCCTTTTTGCGCCATAACTTACTGATGAACGGAGCTCGTTTGCTTGCAGTGTTGGGCTCTCTTCCCATGTGGAGCTGGATGGGGTTGGTATGACCCCTCACTCAAGCCGATTGCTTCGTCAAATCCTGGTCGCTGTTTTCTTGGTCACGAGTTTGCTGCTTCTGACCATTTTCAACGCCACTAAGCCCCGTATCCTTGTGCTTCACTCTCTCAGCCAGGCATCATCATGGACTTCAGCCATGGACGCAGGCTTCAACAAGGTTTTGGCATCCAACCGCATGCCAGTGTCCGTTACGCGTGATTACCTGAACCTAGATATCCTTGCCGACGGGGTGGACACCCAGGTCCTGACTGCTGCAGTTGGTCGAAAAATCGAACAGTTTGATCCACATGTGCTGATTGCGGTGGATGATGAAACCAGTGAACTTGTGGCGCGGCATTACGTGGGCCGCAGGGATATGAAAATCCTTTACACCGGTCTGATGGATGAGCCCGAAAGCTACGGTTATACAGCCAGCAGCGGCGTTTGGGGCATTCGCGAACAATTACCCTTGCAGGCTATGAACAGGCTGCTTGAACAGATGCATCCCACAAAATCCCTCAATATTGCGGTGGTTGGTGTGGATGATCTGACTGGCCGCGCAGAAATGGAGCAGGTGTTACGTTACGACTGGGGACACCACCGCATCAAGGCACAGGCGCTGGTTGGTAACTTTGAGGCCTGGAGAGCCTTTGTGTCGGGACCTGCACGCGGCGCGGACATTCTATTGGTGCTGACGACAGACAAAATACCAGCTGTACCAGGGAGTCGGCGAATGGCACCAGAGGCTGATGTGAACGCTTGGACGGAACAGCACGCAGTGCCCTTGCCTATGGGTGTGCGTGCTTCGTACGTGCGCTTCGGTGGCGGATTGGCCGTTTCATCATCGCCAACTGAACTGGGAGCGAAGGCCATGGAAATGGCCCTCAGGCAACTCGCCAATCCCGAACAGCGGCCCTCTGCATCAAGTCAGGTTAACTCTTCATATGACATATCGATACGCCGCTCCGCTTGGGTAAGACGTGGCTTTAAGCCGCCAGAAATATACCTTGAGGCGGCACGGGCTGCAGGACAACTGTATCCTTGAAAACCAGTGGTCATAAGACTGGGATTTCGCAAGCTTTACCGCTGAATTTTTCGACACAGCGAATCCGCGATGGGGGAGGCGTCAGAGGTGAGTTGGCGGTGTACCGGGAGAGATAGGCCTGTAAGGCATCCATATCAGTGGCTGCAATATTCTGCAGGGAAAGGCGCTGGTTAGTAAAAGCAGTGAAGAAGTCGCCGCCATAGACGGCCAAAAATTCCACTGTTACGACTTTGTAAATGGCATCGAGTACCAACGGTTTGCCATGAATTCGAACCGAATCAAGGTCGATCATCTTGCCTGTACCGCTCGCTTTACCTTGGCCTTCTGGGCTAAAAGTCCACGTGTAGGTCAGGCTGTGGCTGGGTTGCAGTACCCGCCCGCAGATGCCTTTGTATCGCTTGCCAGTGCAGTTGGGCGCCTCCCATTGCTGTTCGAGCAATCGGATCAGGGATTCGCCAGTCATCTCGACCCTGTAAAGGGCATCCCCGAAGGGCGCGACACCGAAAAGGGTTTCATAGTCGACCTTGCCACCTTCTAGCATGGGCAGGTAGTTTCGCAGCCCCCCGGGGTTGATGAAAGCCACATCCGCTGTTTGACCATCGGGTACGGGCATGGCAAGGAGAGCGTCGGCAAAGACCCGGCCAATGGGGTGGTCGGCTACATCTATCCTGGTTCCGCTGCTCACCACCTGCCCAGCGCCGTCGATGTCGGTACGCAAAATATTGCTGTTGATGAAGCCCAAAGCACGGGTTCGTAGCGGCCGGGTGAGTTGGTCGTAGAACTCCACCAAGCGAGAAACTTGCGGATCCGGTGAGAGGATGGAGTAGCCCTTCGGAGTGGTCGCAGTAAGGTCGTTGATGATGGGCACTGTTTTGCCTGATCTGGACGTCACGCCGCGACCTGGTCTGATGCTTAAGTTGATCTCGGTTGCCATGCGACCATAGGAGCCAGCCTGACTCAGCAAAATACCGTTGATCTCGCACAAGTAATCGTAGTGGGTGTGCGCACTGAGCACCACATCCACTGTTGGTGGTAATGAAGAGACAATGGATTTGATCGGTCCAGCAAGACCAGCACAAGTCTGATCTCTTAGAGATGAGGTGCTGGTGGAGCCTCCTTCGTGGAGTAGCACCACCACTGCTTCTACCCCCTCTTGTTTGAGCCGTGCAGCATGTTCTCGTATCGTACTGACTTCATCGAGAAAGGTCAGGCCTTGCGCCCCCCGTGTGGACTGTGGTGTGTCGCGCAGGGTCAGGCCAATAAAGCCGACGGATACCGACCCTACCCGACGCACGAATGTTGCTGGGAACAGGCTCTTTCCTGTGTCATGGTCGATCACATTAGCTGCCAGGTAGGGAAACCGCGCTCCTTCAAAAGCACCTGTGCGGGCGCAACTGAACTCCTGCGCACTGCTTGTCGGTTCCCCTTTGGCGCAGCCGCCGTTCTGCAGTCTTTTGAGCTCGGCCTTGCCCCGGTCGAATTCGTGATTACCAACTGCACTGACCTCCAGTCCGATCAGGTTCATGGCTTCAATGGTGGCCTCGCCTGTTGTCCAAGTGGACAGTGCCGGTGAGCCTCCGACAAAATCGCCAACCCCGACAAAAAGAGTGTTCGGCGATTGCGCACGTGTTTGTCGGACAAGGCTGGCAAGGTAAGCGGCGCCTCCGACATTGACACGCACATCTGCACCGCCGTCGGGATCAGGTAGGCTCATGACCAGTTGCTTTTCTGGGAGCAGATAGCCGTGAAAGTCGTTCACAGCCAGTATTTTTACACTCACCGGAGCTTCAGTATTGTGGCCGCATCCTGTGAAAAACAAAGCTGACAGCATGGACAGCACAACGATTTTTAAATATATCTCGATACGTGTTTTGTAGCCCAGTAAGATTTGTGATTCAAATTGATGCATTGGTATTCTTAAACGCTTTAAACATTAATATGACCCATACGCGGGGTAACTCAATCGCAGCACTACTGCACCAAGACCACGCGGCCGCCAGAAAAATGTGTTATCAAACTCTCTCCATCGACTCTTGTGGAGCACCCAGAATCGCTGAAAGTGACCGATCATCAAGTGAAGGCATCATGGATCCACGCAGTAACTGATCAATCTACGTTCAAGGGCAAGAGTAAAACTGAGGTGAATTGTGAGCCCCATGATTAAGCTGCACCAGCCAGTATTGCTCAATATTAATTATTTAAGTGACTAAAAAAATTCGATGTCGGTATTTGTCGAATTTGTTTTTCCGAGTCGTGTAGACCTTGAGCTAGGATTTGTTTGCCATTAGTTGGAACTTCATTCCTCTTGGTGCAGGAGCAATCGTATGAATAGCAAATTGATGAAAAAAATGACGGGGCTACTGGCCACTGCAGCTTTACTCGTAGCTTGTGGCGGCAACACTCAGCCTGAGCCAGTAACTCCGATATCACCGTACATAGGTAAATGGGGCACCTGCGATGGCAAGGGTCGAATGGATTGGCTGCAGATCAGACCAGGGGCGGCTCAAGAGCAGATGCTGCTAGAGGTTGAAACTACTTTTCATACAAAAACCGATTGCTCTGGGAGTCCCGGCGCCTATCTGACCCACTCTCAATCCAGCATCGTGGCTGAGAAAACCGGGCAGGTTATCGCGACGATTATGTTGTCCGATATCGCGCGCACCTTACAAGCAGGCGCGTTCAACACAACCACTAAAGCTGGCACCCTGCGTGTGCTCTCCAGCGGCATGACAGTTGACTACTCCCGACTCAATAATGCACCTGGAATTTGGTGTGTAAGAGGGGTGGGTGGATCGGAATACTGTTTCCAGGAAGACGACGAAACTTTGATTGAGGGCGACGACCAAATGGCCTTTTATCGGGAAAATGACCTGCTTTATGCCTTTGTTCGCGACGACAAGGATGGAACCTATAAACGTCCAGAAGTTTTCCAGCGGTATTGACGCTTAGCCCGCCTAGGGCCGGAAATAAATGAAAACGCAAACAGAAGACGTGCCAAGTGTGCTGTTGGTGGAAGACGAGCCGGACCTGCGCGACGCTGTGGTTAATTTCTTACGCCTCGACGGAATCAAGGTGGTAGGTGTAGGCAGCTTGGGGGAAGCACTTTCTTCCCTTGAGCAGCAACAATTCGACGTCATTCTTCTTGATCTTGGCCTACCCGATGGCGATGGCTTGGAATTACTCCAACAGCGTAAAGATTTGAAGGAAACTGGCCTCATTATTACGAGCGCTCGCATTTCCAAGGAACACCGGCTCAAAGGCATCCGATGTGGCGCCGATGCCTACTTTGTTAAGCCCTTTGATCTCGAAGAGCTTTCTCTGCAGGTGCGAAACCTCACTCGCCGTGTGCGACGACAACAATCGGGTTACTGGCGACTTGATGAAGTGCATTGGTCATTGGTCACCCCTATGGGGCTGGCGGTCAAACTCACCCAATCCGAAATTAGATTTCTTAAGCCTCTCATGCATGCTGCTGGTGTTCCAGTCGACAGGCATGAGTTGGTAACAAGTTTGGGCCATAAGCCTGACTATTACGATGCTCGCCGAATGGAAATCATGGTCCGCCGATTGCGAAAGAAAATTGATCAGATTGGTAGCGAAGCGTTGCCGTTGCAGACGGTTTATGGCTTTGGCTTTGCCTTCACAGGGTCGGCGACCGTGCAGTCTGAGCCAGATTAAGGTCTGCCGTAACCTATGATTTTTTACGATTGACTATGTCTGTTTTTATCAAATTGCTAATGGTGTACGCGCTGCTGTTGAGCGGCTTGTCAACATCGGCGGCTACCTTGACTACGACAGTTTTGAAGTTCAATCCACTTGCAGATACCACCTTTCTGGAAGACCCGGCTGGTCAACTTACCTTCGAGCAGGTCAGAGCAGCAGACGCACAATTTAAACATTGGGCTGGGCCCGGGAAATTATTAAATTTCGGATTTACCACGTCGGCCTACTGGATCAAGTTGCCTCTTGCACGAGAGGCGGACGCGCCGCAGGACTGGCTGCTCGAGATCGACTACACCAAGCTGCAGGACCTGGACTTTTATGCGCCAGATGGAACTGTGGTGCAGACAGGTAGTGCTCGTGCTTTCTTAAGCAGGCCTGTCTTTGACCGTTTTTTCATCTTTCCATTAAAGCTGACACCGCAGACCCAACCATATTACTTGCGGGTGACCTCGAGCTATGCGTTGACCGTCCCCTTGACGGTTTGGTCCCCCAATGCCTACCAGGCGTCCCAGCAACGGTTTCATGCGTTGCAGTTCATGTATTACGGTGTACTGGCGGTACTGGCCATTTATGGCTTGGTCATTTTCCTGTCGATTGGAGATGGCCTCTTTGCAATCTACAGCGCTTACATCATTTCGGCTGCACTGGGGATGTTTGCCAGCAATGGTTATGGCCGTCTTTTTGTCTGGAACGACTTCATAAAATTTGACGAAATATCGCAAAGCCTCTTTTTGAGTCTGACGGCTTTTTTTGCAGTCATGTTTGCGCGCAGGTTAGTCCGTCTGGATTCGCGCAGCTGGTTGGATCGTTCTTTATCGCTGAGCCAGTGGATGTTTGCTCTAGCCTTCTTGTTGTCTCTGGGGCATTTGGTCTATCCACACCTGCTGTTCTTGACCAATCAGATGCTCATGCTTAACTCAATGCTGATGGGTTTACTGGTCACACTGGTAGGCTATAAAGCCTATCGACTGGACCGAAGCGGCATACGGTATTTTCTGCTGGGGTGGGTGGTTTTGTGGCTGGGTGTCTGTGGTGCTGCCTTGCGTGCTTTTGGCCTGATCCCTACAAACGGATTGACTTCTTATTTGGTGCAGATCACAACGGCAGTGGAAATGCTGTTGGTGGCGCTTGCACTCGGTGAAATATTGCGCCAGAAGCATCTCACCCATGTTGCTACACAAGCACTGGCGCTGGAGGCCAACCAGGCCTTACTGGATCAGTCTAAGGCGTCTGAAGAAAAACTCACCCGGATGGTCCAAGAGCGAACTAAACAACTTGAGTTGTCCTGGCTTGAAGAAAGAAATCTGCGTGAGCAGTATGTGAGGATTGGCTCCATGATCTCGCATGAATTTCGCACACCGCTCAGCATCATCTACAGCCAAGCCATGCTCATGCGCAAGGAGTACGCCAATGGTCTTGACGAGGTGGTTAAGCGGTTGAGTGCCATTGAAGGGGCCTCATTGCGGCTTAAGAGCATGTTCGACAAGTGGCTTCACAGTGATGCCCTGAATGAAACGCTAGCCAGACTTGTACTTGGGCCTCTCGATCTGGAAGCCTGGGTGCAACAGCAGCTTCAGGTTCAGCAACATTTATTGACCCGGCATAACGTGCATGTCAATATGCCACTTCAAGCGCCAAAAGTCCTGGCTGATAAATATCAGCTGGAACTGGTTCTGAGCAACTTGCTCGACAATGCCGCCAAATATTCTCCTGTCGGGTCCACCATCACGGTTGGTCTACAAGAAAGATCGGGCTTAGTCGGTGTGTCTGTTACAGATCAAGGGCCTGGCATTTCTTTAATGGATCAGGACAAGATATTCCGAGAATTTTTCAGAGGCTCCGTCGATAGCCAAGTTCGAGGGATGGGGTTGGGCCTTTCGATAGTTCAGCGTATTGTCCAAGCGCATGAGGGCCATGTTGAACTTGTCAGCACACTTGGCGCTGGCGCCACCTTCATTATCTGGCTCCCTTGCGTGTCCTGAACTTCAGTTGCCGTGATTAGCTCGAGAATACGATTTCGCCAGGCTTCGTAAAGGACTTAAAGTGGTTGCCCTAAAGGCACGCGTAGACAAAGCTGAATGTATTTATCCCAATTCAATCATGATGGTTGTTAAGTTCTGAGTGTCGGCGAGAGTAGGCAAAATAGAAAACCATTCCCAATGTCATCCATACAAGGAACGCAAGCCAGGTCGCTGTGTCTAGGCCGGCAAGAATCACTGCAATCAGCACAAGTGCCAGCAGCGGTATGAGGGGATACAGTGGCATACGAAACCCAGCCTGCGTTCCCGAGCGTTGACGTCGTAGCACCATCACGCCTACGTTGACTACTGCAAAGGCCCCCAGTGTGCCTATGCTCGTTGCTTCGGCCAGTTGCCCCATCGGTACCAGAGCAGCCGGAAGAGCAATCAGCAGTGTCACGATGAGGGTGTTGGTCACCGGTGTTTGTGTTCGTGCGTGTACCTTGGCAAATATCTTCGGCAACAAGCCATCGCGTGCCATCGCCATGAGTATGCGAGTCTGTCCGTACATCACGACCAGAACAACACTGAAGATTGAGACAACAGCCCCTAGGGCAATGATATTTCCGGCCCAAGTTCCGCCGACGGCGCTATTGGCCACACTGGCCAGCGCCGCCTCAGCGCCCTTTGATGCAAAGCCTTCCCAGCCGTATGTTCCCACCGCTGCGAGTGCCACCAACAGATAGAGAATTGTGACTAGCAATACGCTGCCCACAATTGCAAACGGTAGATCACGCTGGGGGTCATGGGCTTCTTCAGCCGCAGTCGATGCGGCATCAAAGCCAATGTATGAGAAAAAAACTTGTCCGGCGGCAGCGACAATTCCGGCCACCCCCAACGGTGCAAAAGGCGTGAGCTTGTTTGCATCAAAAGCCGTAGCGGCAACGCAGCAGAAAAAAATCAGGACGACGATTTTGAGAAACACCATGAGGGTGTTGATCATGGCTGACTCAGAGGCTCCTCTGATCAGCAACAGTCCACAGGCCACTACGACTATGAAAGCTGGGACATTGAAGACACCCCCCTGGCCAGGCGGATTCGCAAAGTCGGGCGGTATGGCCATGTTCACCGAAGCCAGCAGTACGTTCAGATACTCACCCCAGCCTACCGCCACCGCAGCAACGGCAACACCGTATTCCAACATCAGCATCCACCCGACGCTCCAGGCCACGATTTCACCTAATGTGACGTAGGCATAAGAATAAGAGGAGCCACTAGATGGTATTTTGCTGGCCAGTTCCGCGTATGACAGGGCCGACAAGAGCGCTGCAAGAGCTGCTACCGCAAAAGATATCAATACGGCAGGCCCAGCTTTCTCGATTGCAGCACCCAATATGACAAAGATGCCTGACCCAATGATTGAGCCTGTGCTGAAGCACAGCAGGGTCCAGCGGCCCATGGACCGTTTGAGTCCCAATGGGATGTTTGTTTGTGTGAAGGATTTGCGTCGAAACAATGAGCTCATATTTGGGATCCTGACGAGAAAGAGAGCGGGGGTATCAGAGGTGCATGCATCACATTTAGGCGTACTCGCACAGGTATCGACGCAAGCCGCTGGTTCATCTCGGCTTTATGGGTCGATCAGTACCACGCCTCGTGTCCAATTGATGCTTTGGCCTTTGTCGATCTGAACTCCAAATTGCCAAGGTAGAAGGCCTAAACCTTGTGCTCCAAACACCAGGGCCTGCATAAAGGTTCCATTGGCGCAGGCGTTTTGAGCAAAGCGGTTACCCGGTGCCGTGCGTCCGAGAAAGGGAAGAACCTGATTCCCGTAAGCGTCAGGGCCCGTGCAATTGGCCTGAAGATGTGAGCCCAGCTTGCCCACATCGTCGGTCGCGCGCCAGTCCGTTAGTGCAAAGCTCACGGACGAGGCGCCCACCAGGGTTGATGCGGAAAAGCCAGGAACTGTTGTGACCTCCCTGACCCGCATGCCGCGCAGCTGTTCGTCATACAGTTCGCTACAGGCCCAGAAATCATAGCGACCAGAGTCGATGAACAAACCTTCGATGCCCACGTCAAAGGCCTGGAGGCCGCCGGCTTGGCCTGTGTTGTCCGGGTAGCAAACGTTGTTTGTCAGGCCAGATCCTGCCTGGTTTAGGCGGATCATCGACAGCCTCGCCTGGTCCTGACCAAGTCCAAGCCAGCTTTGGCTGAAGACTTTGTGGCTTTTCCCTTTGACTGACACGGATACCGCCCGATTGTCTTGTGCGGTGGTGGCAAAGGCTATTTGAGCAGATGCGCCGCCGACTTCAAGCAGACCCAAAGTGGTTTCTTGACCGGTCTTGAAATTGCCAGCGATTTCGTTCAGATCGATCCAGGCAAAAAGGCCTTCTTCGATTCCACTGAGAGTCCCGATACGGCCGAGTTTCAATCCTGAGCGAGCCAGCGTCGAACGAACGCTGTCATAAATTGCGTTCGCTGCGGCGGGGTTTCGGCCCTCCACCAAACGCATACCGGCAGTGGCCAAGAAATGAACTTCGACCAACGCGGGCGACACCCCACTTGCCTGCAAGTTGGCAACCAGTTTGTCTAGCAGAGGCTTTACGCCCAATGGGCCTGCATCACCAGGGGTGCTTTCGAAACCAGATAACGCCAAGCCGCCACTGTCCGCAAAACGCGGTTCAACCTGTAGCGCATCACCTTGGAACATGCGTTCATAAAGTACAACCCGCGAACCGCTGCTTCCCGCATCGATAACCGCGACATGTTGGATGTGAGGATGAGGGCTTGGGGGGCCGCCACAACCCAAAAGTAGGAAGTTGCCAGTCAATATGATGACTGCTACCGCGGTTTTCAGCCATGACCTTTCAAGGGTCGAATGAGATTCTTTAAACCCTTGCAAAAAACCAAAAGGGGCTGAAATAGTGGACATGATTGATTTTTCTTGAGACGAGATTTTGGTAAATAAAGTTTGATTTTTTGCAATTGGCAAACATCAAAAAAACCTTTAAATGCAAACCCGTATTAACTTTAAATTGAATATGCCATTCGAGGTGCCGCCTTGTGGCTCGTGGCTTCATCTGTCGGAATTTGTCGTCAGCTGATGACGCTTTTTCGATCCTGATCGCGTTATCACGAAAGCCAATCTAAACGCTCGATTTGCAGTCTGTGACGACCAAGTGTTGTCGCCGTCCGAAAACTGACCATCTAAACCTAGGAGTGCCTGCTCAAAATCGACACATGGGGTTGGATTTCCCTTAGGGTTCCAAGTCAGACCCGACGACGGCTTCCGCTGCCTTGGAGTCAATCGCCTCAACGAGCACGCAAGCGGGCCACGCTCAGCACAGCGCCCAGGCCTGCCGTGAACGCGCCCAGCATCACCGCATGGCCTGCGCCCTGCGGACCGAACAGGTTGAAGCACAAGGCCACCAAAGCCGCACCGCTGGCCTGCCCGATCAATCGCGCCAAAGCCACCATACCACTGGCGCCGCTGGTGCGATGGGCGGGTGCGCTGGCCATGATGGCACGCAGATTGGGCGACTGAAACAGCCCAAAGCCTACACCACACAGCGCCATGCTCAAGGCCATGACGGCAAACGAAACCTCAGCTCCAGACATGCTCAACCCGGCCATGCCCAGGCTCAAAATGCCCAGCCCCACACCGCCCAAAATCGCAGCCGGATAACGGTCGGACAAGGTGCCCGCCACAGGCGCCATCAAAGCCACCACCAGAGCCCAGACCGACATGAGCACCCCGGTTTCCACAAACGGGCGATTCAGTTGCTGTTGAAAAAAGAAGGGCAAAGCCACAAACGCAAGGCCCTGTGTCGTGAAGGCGCTGAACGAGGTGAACACCGACAGGCTGAACAAGGGCCGCCGCATCAGATCGACCGGCAGCACAGGCGCGGCCTGGCCGCGCTGGCGCAACAACAGCCAACCACCGCTGCCCAGCATGAGCCCCAGCGCAGTCAGAACAACCCAGCCTTTTTGCTGAGCCACGGCACTGAGCGTGAACACCAAGGATGCAAAACAAACGGCCGCCAGCAGCGCCAGTACACGGTCATAGGGCACGTTGGTTTTGGCAGGTACGGTGCGGGGCAAGTAACGCCACGCCAACAAGAGCCCGACCATTCCCAGTGGCGCCTGCAAGCCAAACAACCAGGGCCAGGGCAACACGGCCAGCAAGAGCGAAGCCACCGTGGGGCCCAGGCTGTAGCCCAAGCCCACGATCAGGGCGTTCATACCGGCACCGCGGCCCAGCTTTTCTGGAGGGTAGATGCTCTGGATCAAGGCGAGGTTGACGCTCATCACCCCGGCCGCCCCCACACCTTGAATGGCGCGGAAAAAGGCCAGCCACTCCAGCTGCGTGGCGCTGGCACTGGCCAGTGCCGCCAGGTTGAAGAGCACGATGCCCAGCAAAAACACTTTGCGTGGGCCCCAACGGTCACCCAAAGCAGCCAAGGGCAGCAGCACCGCCACCTCCGCCAACTGGTAGGCATGCACTACCCAGACCGACTCGGCCGGTGTGCTTTGCAAGGCCTCACCGATGGCAGGCAAGGCCGTGTTGGCCACCGATTGGTCGAGCGAACCGAGAAAGACCGCCATCAACAAGGACAGCAGAGCCATCCAGGGTATGCCGCTCGGCGCTGGCTGAGTGGCAGCGTTCATCCAGGCATCAGGCCTTGGCCGCTTCCAGCGTGTCGCGTGTCTGCAGGGCCACTTGGCGGGCGGCTTGCTCGAAGTCGTCACCGCTCGATGCGTACAGCACGGCACGCGATGAGTTGACGATGATCGATCCTGCGCTGCTGCCGTCGGCGTTAGCACGCCAGCCAGCCTTGACGGTGGCGACTGCGTCGCCGCCTTGTGCGCCCACACCGGGGATAAGCAGGGGGACGGTGGGGGCCAATTCGCGCACGCGCTCTATTTCTGCGGGATAGGTTGCGCCCACCACCAGACCCAGTTGGCCATTCAGGTTCCAGGGACCTTGGGCCAGACGGGCCACATGCTCGTACAAGAGCGGCTGGCCTTCGACCGAAGCCAAGCGCTGGTTTTGCAAATCGTCGCCACCGGGGTTGGAGGTGCGGCACAACAAGAAGGCGCCTTTGCCGTGGTACTTGAGGTACGGGGCCACCGAGTCCCAGCCCATGAAGGGCGACAGGGTCACGGCATCTGCACCGTAACGCTCAAAAGCCTCTTTGGCGTATTGCTCAGCGGTGCTGCCAATGTCGCCACGCTTGGCGTCCAAAATGATGGGCACATGCGGGGCCACGCGGCGCATGTGCTCCATCAGGCGTTCGAGCTGGCCCTCGGCGCGGTGTGCGGCAAAGTAGGCAATTTGAGGTTTGAAGCTGCTAACCAGGTCGGCCGTGGCGTCGACGATGCGAGCGCAAAAGTCGTAGATCTTGTTGGCGTCGCCCTTGTAGGCGTCAGGGAACTTGGTGGGTTCGGGGTCCAGGCCCACGCAAAGCATGGAGCCGTTTTGGCGCTCGGCGGCGCGCAGCATGTCGAGGAAGGTCATGGGTTGTGATTTTACGGCCCGATAAGATGCACCCCATGCACAAACTCTCTCCCCGCCAATGGACCCTCTTGGTTTTGCTCACCTTGGTCTGGGGCATCAACTGGCCGGTCATGAAAATGGGGGTCACGGGCTTTCCGCCTTTGACCTTTCGGGCCATGTGCCTTTGGCTGGGCACACCGGTATTGGGGCTGGCATTGCTGGCGATGAAAGTCCCGTTTCGGATTCCGCGTGCGCATTGGCGCGAGTTGCTGGTGTTGGCAGTGTTCAACATGTTCATTTGGCACGCGCTGATCATCATCGCGGTGCAATCCCTGTCCAGCGGGCGGGCGGCGATTTTGGGCTACACCATGCCCATGTTTTCAGCCTTGCTGGGTGCTTGGGTGTTTGGTGACCAGTTGGCCAAGCGCTCGTGGGCTGGGGTGGCCGCCGCCAGCCTGGGCGTGGTGCTTTTGCTCTGGCATGAGTTGTCCAATTTGAGCGGCAGGCCCACCGGGGTCTTGCTGGCCTTGGTGGCGGCCAGCACTTGGGCGCTGGGCACGCAAATGTTGCGCCGCACCCAGATGCCGATCCCCACTTTGGCCATCTCGTTTTGGATGACCCTCATGACCACCGGGGTGATCAGCGTGCTGGCCGTGGTGCTGGAGAGCGATCGCTGGGTGGCCCCGTCACCCTCCAACTGGTTTGCCATCGGTTTCAATGCCGTATTGGTTTTTGGCTTTGCGCACGCCGCTTGGTTTTACCTGGCACGCAGCTTGCCGCCCGTGGCATCCACATTGAGCGTGATGCTGATCCCTGTGCTGGGCGTATTCAGCGGAGCGGCCTGGTTGGGCGAGGTGCTGCACTGGCAAGACTGGGCAGCGGTGGGCTTGATGATGCTGTCAATCGCGGCCGTGCTGTGGCCCAAGAGCCAGGCGGCTTGAATGGCCGTTTATCCCTGTACCGTTTTGAGCGCCAGCACCAAATCGGCCCAGGCCTTGGCCTTGTCGGGCAGATTGCGCAGCAACGAATCGGGGTGGTAGGTCACCACCACAGGAACGCCTTGGTAGCTGTGGACTTGACCACGCAATTTGCCCAGCGGCTCGGTCGATTGCAGCACAGACTGAATCGAAAACCGCCCCATCACCACAATGACTTTGGGTTTGACGAGAGCCACCTGCCGCGCCAAATACGGCTCGCATGTGGCTAACTCTTGCGGGCTGGGGTTGCGGCTGCCGGGAAGGCGGCACTTGAGGCTGCTGGTGATGTAGACACCCCCTTCGCCTTTTGCCTCGCGGCTCAAACCGACCGCTTTGAGCATGTTGTCGAGCAACTGCTTGGCTTGACCGACAAACGGTTCGCCAAGCTGGCCTTCGGCTTCGACCTGCGGGTCACCCACGACCAGCCAATCGGCTTGCACATCACCCACGCCGAACACGGCCTGTTGACGGTTCGTGCACAAATCACAGGCCCGGCAAGCGGCCACGGTGGCTTCCAAGGCCGTCCAATCCATCTGATCCACGCCCTCGGCCAAGGGCTTGCCCACCAGCACTTCGGGCACCGGCATGGGCGCAACGGCAGGCGTGGGGGCTGGGGCCGCAGGCCGTGAAACCGGCGATGCCGCAGGGGCCAACCCCGCGGGAGCAGACGCGGGCAGGGCCACATCAGACGAAGCGGCAAGCACCGGGGCTGGGGTCTGAGCTTGAGCATGAGGCTGTTCGTCGGCGGGGCGTTGCGGCCACCACACGCGCACGCCCATTTCGGCCAGCATGGCGCGTTGGCGGTCGTCCAGGTCGAATCGGGTGGGGTCGCTCATGTTCAGGCTCACAGTTTCAAACTCATCACCACCGCATGCTCTCGCTGCTGGCGGCCTGCAGGATAGTAATCCTTGCGGACACTGATCTGCTTGAAGCCATAGCGCTCGTAGACCTTCAGTGCCCGCAGATTGCTTTGGCGTACCTCCAGCCACAACCACTGCGCGCCTTCATGGCGCGACATCAACGACAAGGCGTCCAGCATCATGTGGCCCCAGCCTTGTCCTTGGTGCGCTGGCGCCACGGTGATGTTGAGCAAATGCATCTCTTCAAAGCCGCGCATGGCCAAAAAGTAACCCAACAATTCGCCATCCAGCCACAGACATTGGGCATCAAACAGCGGGTTGAGCGAGTCACGAAAATTGCCCCGCGTCCAGGGGTGGCTGTAGGCGGTTTGCTCGATGGCGATCACCGCGTCCAAGTCGTCCTGCGTCATGGGGGCCAGCGTGACGCGGTTGCGCGTGGCTTCCGACGGCTGAGTGCCTTCGTCAATTGAAGCTGGCTTGCTGGACAGACTCATGGCTGCGCTGCGGCCTTGTCCAGGGCTGTCTTGGCCTTCATGGCCTCGCGCTCGGCGGTGGTGTTGGCCACCTTGTCGCGGATGTACAGCGGCATGGCCTGTTCAGCCGGCACAGCCAGGCCTTGGGCCCACAAGGCGGGCGCCAAGCGCAGCAATGCGGCGGCAGTGGGCAAAGCCTCGCAGCGCAAGCCTCCCGGCACCACCTGGGGCAGTCGCTCGCCATATGCGGCAAAGGCGTTGCCAGCCTGCAGCACCGGGAAGTCATTGGGCCACTGGAGTTTTTCGGGGGCACCCACCTGCAAGGGCGCGGCTTCTTGCCAACGGCCGTGGTTTGCGCCCGGCACGGGCTCCCAACGGTAAGCGGCGCTGTAGACCTCGTCCATGCGGGCGTCCAACAGCGCCAGCACGGTGATCTCGGCATCGTGTGCGATGGCCCCGGCTTGAAGTTGCGCCCAGCGGGCCTCTTCAGCCACAGCCAGCAAAGTATCCACAGGCAAGACCGGCAAATCCGAACCAAAGGCCAAGCCCTGCGCCACGGCACACGCGGTGCGCAAGCCCGTGAAAGAGCCCGGACCCCGGCCAAAAACGATGGCGTCTAGCGAGGCCAGAGGCATGTCGGCCTCGGCGAGCATGGCCAGCACCGCCGGAATCAAACCGCTGGAGGCTTGTGCCCCCCCTGGCAAGGTCTGCGTCCAGACTTGGTCGCCGCGAGCCACAGCCAAAGACAGCACATCGGTGCTGGTGTCAAAAGCCAGCCAACGCGGCTGAGTGACTGCGGTCATGATTTGACCTCCGCATCGGGTGCTGGTTTTTTGGCCTGACGCACGCCAAACAAAATACCGCTGGTCACCAATGCCAGACCAGCCAACAAATTCCAGTGCAGGGGCTCGCCCAAGAACCACACCGCGCCCAAGGCCGATAAGCCCGGCACCAGTGCCGTGATCATGGTCGAACGCACCGGGCCGTAATGGCGCACCATCTGCGTGAAAGTGATGCCCGAAATGACCACAGAGCCCACACCTTGGAACACCGCTTGGAAAACGATTTCGGTCCAAGGCACCTGCATCAAATGGCTGGGCACTACGCCCAACCCCACCAGAACCAAATAAACCGGGACAAAAGTCACGAAAGCAAACGCGGTGATGGCCATGGTGGCGCGTACCGCATCCAACCCATGGCGACGCACGGTGACGCTGTAGCCCGCCCAGCAGCAAGCGGCCGTCATGAACATCAAATCACCTTTCCAGACCTCTCCGCCGTCAAAGGCCAAGAGCAAACTGGCACCGCCCACCAACACATCACCCAGCACAATGAAGCCCAGCCCCACCGCACGGGCCGATGAAACTTTTTCGCGCAAGACCAGCCAAGCCAGCAGGGTGGTCCAAAGGGGCAGACTGCCTGGCAACAAGACCGACGCATGGGAAGCGGGGGCAAAAAAGAAACCGTTGTAGGCCAAGACGGCGTAGAGCAAACCGCCCAACACACCCGCCTGCAATGTAGGCCCCAAGGGCAAGGGCGACAGCCCCCCCAATGAACCCACGGCTTGGCCCGCAAGACGGGCCGGACGCATCAACCACCAAGCCCAGGGCAGCAAGACGGCGCTGGCCCCCAAAATGCGGGCCAGAGCAATGTCCAAAGGCAGCAAGCCCCGAGAAGCCGAAGCACGCGCAATGACAATGAAACCGGTCCAGATGAACACCGTGATGACCGCAGAAGCCAGGCCCACGGTTTTTGAAGAAAATCGCATGGGCTGAATCATACGGGGCCGATGCCTCTCTTTCGAGCGCCCAAGAACAAACGCCATCCACCCCGTTAGACTTGACCGATGTTGTTCTCCAGCTCTTCGCGCCCACGCTCTGGGTCCATTGCCCCGGCCTTATTGCGGCTGCTTGTGTCGGGTCGCACCCTGCCAAGAATCGCGCTGCGCAGGTGGCTGTGGCTGGCCCTGGCAGTGGGCATGGCGCTGGGTGGGCCGGCCATCGCCCAAGAGACCCAGAACAAAAAGCCGACCCACAACTTGGCGCAGGGCAAACTGCCGCGGCAAGTGCTGCAAACCTTGCAACAAGCCCAAGTCCCACCGTCGGGCTTGAGTGTCCTCATCACGCCCTTGCCCAATAGCCTGATCTCGAACACCGAGCCCCGCCATTTGTCGCACCAAGCCCATGCCAGCGTGAACCCCGCTTCGGTCATGAAGCTGTTCACCACTTATGCTGGGCTCAGCCTGCTGGGCCCTGACCATGTCTGGCGTAACCGCATCTACACCGACGGCCCTTTGCGTGAAGGCATGCTGCAGGGCAACCTGATCGTGCGAGGCAGTGGCGACCCTAAGCTGGTCGTTGAACGCTTGCAAGACCTCATGACCCAAGTGCAGGCTGCGGGCGTGCGCGAGGTGCGCGGCGATATCGTGCTCGACCGCAGTGTGTTTGACGTGCGCGAACGCAGCGAACCCTTTGACGACGAGCCCCTTCGACCCTACAACGTGTCGCCCGACGGCTTGCTGCTGAACTTCAAGGCTGTGGTTTACAAATTCACCCCCGATGGTGCGAGTGGGCAAGTGCAAGTGCGTTTTGAACCGCCCTTGGCGGGCTTGACAGTCCCCTCCCAATTGCCCTTGACGAGTGCCCCTTGCACCGACTGGAGGCGTCAGCTGCAAGCCGACTTCAGCCAACCCTTGCAAGTGCGCTTTGCAGGCAGCTACCCCTCACGCTGCGGAGAGCGCGAATGGCCCGTGGCCTACCCCGAACCAGAAGCCTATGCGCCGCGTGTCATTCGCGCCCTGTGGCTGGGTGCGGGCGGACAACTCACCGGGCAAGTGCGTTACGGCACGCGCTCAGCATCGGCCAGGCTGCTGCTGGAAGCGCCGTCCTTGCCGCTGTCCGACATCATCCAAAACATCAACAAGTTCTCCAACAACGTGATGGCCCAACAGCTTTACCTGACGCTGTCGAGCGAGTTGGGGGCACCCGGCCGATTCGAAGCCTCGCGAGTGCGCTTGTCGCAGTGGTGGCGAAGCGGATTTGCAGGACAGGATGAGCCCGTGATGGACAACGGATCAGGTCTCTCCCGCCACGAACGCAGCACGGCTCAGGCTTTGACCGCGCTCCTGCAAGCAGCCCATTCTGGGACCCACGCCAAACCCTTTGTCAGTTCTCTGTCGGTGGCCGGCATGGACGGCACCACCGCCCGACTCAAAGACCGCAACCCACAATCCCCAGTCATTGGGAACGCCTGGCTCAAAACCGGTTCGCTGCGCGACGTGGCCTCGGTCGCGGGCTATGTGCAAGGGCAAAGCGGGCAACGCTACACACTGGTGGCCGTTTTGAATCACCCCAACGCCCAACAAGCCCGAGCGGCTCTTGACCAACTCCTTGAATGGACCGTGCGCGACACCCGATCGCCCAAGGCCAACACACCATGAACTTGATCGACTGGGTCGGCTCTTTGGCCGCCATCCTGACCACGGCCAGCTTTGTACCTCAAGCTTGGCAAACCTTCCGAACCCGAGACGTGAGCGGTATTTCTCTGAGCATGTACAGCCTCTTTACCGTGGGCGTGGCACTGTGGCTGGTCTATGGCGTTTTGCTGGTGGCCTGGCCCATCATCATCGCCAACACCATCACCACCAGCCTGGCGCTGATGATTTTGGTGATGAAGTTGCGTTATCGGTGAGCTGATAGCCCCTGACTGCCGATCAAAAGTCAGTGATAACCCCATGGTTAGATACCCATGAGTCGACTACAGTGAAAAAAGAACGATTGTTCTTTTTAATCCAATGGAGACAAACCATGAAGACATTGAAATACGGCATCTCGATTTTGGGTGCAGCCCTGCTTGCGGCTTGCGGGGGAGGCGATTCACCTCATGGCACATTGATTGAGAGCCCCGTATTGCTGGCGACACTGACCAAAGCACAGTTCGACGGTGGGCCACTTGTGGGTTTGAGCGGCAAAGCCAAATGTGACGTTAAGGTCGTTTCCATTAACTACCTGACACCCGGTGTCAAGGGCGAAAGCTCAAATGCTTCGGGCGTTTTGTTGCTCCCATCGGGCGCCGATTGCACGGCCGCTGCACCCTTGGTGGCTTATGCCAAAGGCACAGATGTGCAAAAACCCCGCACACTGGCCAACCCTGCCGACGGCGAAACCTTCTTACTCGCTGCCATGTACGCAAGCCAAGGTTATGCCGTGGTAGCCACCGACTATTTGGGATTCGCCAAATCCAGTCACAGCTATCACCCTTATCTGCATGCAGACACTGAGGCCTCATCGGTGATCGACTCGATTCGCGCTGCGCGCAATGCTGTGTCTTCGCAAGGAGCCAGCCTCAACGGCAAGGTCATGCTGACGGGCTACTCTCAAGGTGGCCATGCCTCGATGGCGGCACACCGCGCCATTGAAAAGAGCCTGTCTTCGGAGATCAACGTTGTGGCCGGCGCACACTTGGCTGGACCGTACAACCTGTCGGGATCCATGCAACTGCCAAACGCAATTGCCGGCTACCAGTTCTTTGTGCCTTACCTCGTCACCGCATGGCAGAAGATCTACGGCAATTTGTACAGCGATGTCAAAACGGCATTCAAAGCACCTTATGCGGATGGGATCGAGTCTTTGTTGCCTAATCCTACCTTGGACTACATCACTCTGGTCACCAGCGGCAAGTTGCCAGGTGGCGGAACCCCAAACCAGGCCCGCGATGCACTGTTTCAACCTGCTTTCATCACAGACATCACCGCAAATGCGAACAATGCTGTAGTCGCTGCAGCCAAGAAAAACGACCTACTGGACTGGAGTCCCAAATCACCACTGATGCTATGCGGTGGCTCTGGCGACCCCACAGTGCCGCCTGCTGTGCATCAGGCTGTCATGAAAGCCGCCTTCGATGCAAAAGGTCTTACGAATGTTCGATCGGTTGATGTAGATGCGACTATTCAATACTTACACGGAACTGAGTTGGCAACTGACCCTATGACTTATTACGGCAATTACCATGGCACATATGAACCTCCACTTTGCCACGCGGAAGCCAAAAAAGAGTTTGATAAGGTGAAGTAATCCCGAAAACTTTATGAACAAGGCCCGCTTCGCGCGGGCCTTGTTCTTGGACAGATAAATTACAGCGCCTTAAGCCGCAGCCCGCTGCAACCTGTCCCGTACGCCTTCCCATTCGGGCGTGTCGGGCGGCAGCTGGACCCAAATTTGGCTCACCCCCCGAGCGTCCAAGTCGCGCAGCACGCTGAACAAGTCGTGCGCGGCTTGCTCGGCCGTGTTGGCTTGTTGGCGCCACAACACCCCAGCGCCCACCCCTGAACCCATGGCCTGTTCGCTGGCAGGTCGCTCTGCCGACCAGAGTCCGAGGTTGTTGGCGTGTGGGCCGAGGGCTTGCAATTTATGGGCAATGTCAGCCGCCGTCATCAAACGCACCTTGGCACGCGGCGCGTAATGCGATTCGAGGGTGCCAGAGGCTCGGGGTGCAGGCTGGCCCAACACCGCTTGCGGTGCGTCCTTGTCCAGCACGGTGCGGCCGCAAACGGCTTCAATCTGCGACCGTGTAATGTGTCCTGGGCGCAGCAAAACGGGTTCGCCACGGGTGCAGTCGATGATGGTGGACTCGATGCCAACTGCGCAGTCGCCGCCATCCAGAATCAACAAATCAGGCCCCAGTTCTGACTGCACATGCGCGGCACTGGTGGGGCTCACGCGGCCAAAGCGGTTGGCGCTGGGGGCCGAGACACCCAGCACGCCCAGCGGCAGACAGGCTTGCAACAAAGCTTGGGCCACCGGGTGCGAGGGGCAGCGCAGACCGATGGAGTCTTGCCCGCCTGCCGAAGCCGTGGCCACACCGCTTTGGCGCGGCAGTATCAAGGTGAGTGGGCCGGGCCAAAAAGCGGCCATCAAGGCTTGCGCAAAGTCGGGCACTTTCGCCGCAAACATCGGCACTTGGTCCCAGCTGGCCACATGCACGATGAGCGGGTGGTCGGCCGGGCGGCCCTTGGCCACAAAGATTTTCGCGACGGCCGCTTCATCGGTGGCATTGGCCGCCAGACCGTACACGGTCTCGGTCGGCAGTCCGACCAACTGGCCGTCACACAAAGCTTGTGCAGCCTGCGCGATGGCAGCCTGGGAGGTGCTCAGGATCATGGTGGTCTTTAAAACGCTTCAATGCCGAGCAAAGCGGCCGCCTGCAAGGCGGTGGCCCGCACAGCCTCGGGCGTGGCCCCAGTGATGTTCAGGTGGCCCATCTTGCGGCCGGGGCGTGCCGACAACTTGCCATACAAATGCAAATGCGTGCCGGGCAGCGCCAGCACTTGGCCCCAAGCGGGGCTGGTGGGGCCTTTGCCTGTGGGTGTGACTTCGGGCCACAGATCGCCCAGCAGGTTAAGCATGATGGCGCTCGAATGCTGGCGCGGCTGCGTGAGAGGTAGCCCTGCCAGGGTGCGCACTTGCAGCTCAAACTGCGACTGGTCACAGGCGTTCATGGTGTAGTGGCCGCTGTTGTGAGGACGTGGGGCCATCTCATTGACGACCAGTTGGCCGCCTTCGAGCAGGAAAAATTCCACGCACAGCACGCCCACGTAGTTCAGGCCTTCGGCAATGGCGCGGGTCGAAGCCACGGCTTGGGCGGCCACATCGGCCGGCACGGCACCTTCGTAGACGCTGGTCACGGCCAAGATACCGTCGCGGTGCAGGTTGAGTTGCACCGGAAAATTCACCATCTGCCCGTCGGCGCCACGCGCCAAGATGACCGAGCACTCGGCTTGCAGGGGCAGCATTTTTTCGAGTACGCAGGGCACGCCCTTCAACTCTGCCCAAGCGGCAGCCAGTTCCTCGCGGGTCTTGACGCGGATTTGACCCTTGCCGTCGTAACCCATGCGGGCGGTCTTCAAAATGCCGGGCAGCAAATCCACCGTGACAGCGTTCAACTGCTCTGGGGTCACGATCACAGCATGCGGCGCGACCGGCACGCCACAGCCCACAAAATGGGCCTTCTCGGCCGCACGGTCTTGCGCAATGGCAACCGACTCGGACGCTGGGGCCACAGGGCGGTGGGCGCCCAGGGTCACCAGCGCGGGTGCGGGCACGTTTTCAAATTCGGTGGTGATGGCAGCGCAGCGCTGCATCAACTGCGCCAAACCTTGTTCGTCCAGGTAATCGGCCTGGATGTGGTGGTGGCTGACCAGTCCAGCCGGACTGGCCGCATCTGGGTCGAGCACGGCGGTGAAATAACCCATGGCCTGCGCGGCGTGCACGAACATGCGGCCCAGCTGGCCGCCGCCCATCACGCCCAGCGTGGCCATCTGGCCATTAACCATAGACCCCGGCAAGATGGCGCGGCTCATGCGGCACCTACCGCTGGGAGGGTCATGGCACGGGCCATGGCGGTTTGTTCAGCGCGGAAAGCTTCCAATTTTTGGCGCAGGGCCGGGTCGTTGTTGGCCAACATGGCCACAGCAAACAAAGCCGCATTGGCAGCACCGGCTGCGCCAATGGCAAAGGTGGCCACGGGCACGCCTTTGGGCATTTGCACGATGCTGTGCAGCGAATCCACGCCCGACAGGGCCTTGGTCTGCACGGGCACACCCAGCACCGGCACCACCGTTTTGGCCGCCAGCATGCCGGGCAAATGGGCCGCCCCACCCGCGCCCGCAATGATGGCTTGCAAACCACGCGCTGCGGCGGTTTCGGCATAAGTGAACATATCGTCCGGCATTCTGTGGGCAGAAACCACGCGGGCATCGTGAGGGATGCCAAACTGTTGGAGAATCTGGACTGCGTGCTGCATGGTGTCCCAGTCGGAGCTGGAACCCATAACGACGCCGATGAGCGCTTGAGTCATTGGGTGCTTTTCGTGATCAATGTTGAATTTTAAGGTTTCACCCGCTTGGGGTCTGGAACACAACCCGGAACACTGCCCGCCATGATGGACGTCACGATACAAAACTTTGAAGCCGAGGTGATCGCAGCCTCCATGACCACGCCCGTGCTGGTGGACTTTTGGGCCGCTTGGTGCGGCCCTTGCAAATCGCTGGGCCCGGTGCTCGAAAAAGTTGAGCTCGCCTACGAAGGTCGCTTCAAGCTGGTCAAGATCAACGCGGACGAAGAACAACAACTGGCCGGGGCCTTTGGCATCAAAAGCCTGCCCACTTGCGTTTTGCTCAAAAATGGCCAGCCGGTCGACGGCTTCATGGGTGCGTTGCCCGAAGGCCAAGTCAAGCAGTTCTTGGACAAACACCTGCCCGCCGAAGGCGAGCTGCAAGCCCAAGCCGCCGCTCAAGAAGCGCAAGAGCACATGCAGGCGGGTGACGCCGACAGTGCTCGCGCCGCATTGGAACAAGCCTTGGCCACCGACCCCGGCAACGACGATGCGCGTTTTGACCTGGTGAAACTGTTGATCGGACTGGGTGAATTGGCCGAAGCCTCGGCCTTGCTGGCGCCGGCCATGGGACGTATCCCGGTGCCCTTGCGTTTTGAGGCACAAACCCAATGGCTCAAGGCTCTGGAATTTGTGACCACCGACCCACGCGGCGAATGGGACTTGGACCAGTTTGACGCTTTGATCGCCCAGAACAAGCGTGATTTCGATGCCCGTTTTGCCAAAAGCCGCTTGTTGATCGCCATTGGCCAGTGGGAAGCGGCCCTGGACGAGTTGCTGGAAATCATCATGCGCGACAAAAAGTGGAGCGACGAGGCACCGCGCAAAACCTTTGTGGCGCTGCTGGAGCTGATGACACCTCCCAAACCCAAAACGCAAGACGCTACCGGCAAGTCAGCCGGGGGTATCGAGCTCATGGGCAAAGCCGCCATGCAAGAAGACCCGCACATGGCCATGATTTCCAGCTACCGGCGCAAGCTGAGCATGATGCTCAACTGAGCACAAGCGAGGCCACCATCCCAAGCCCGGTTCAGCTGCCGCGATGCAGACGAGCCGGGCTTTTTGACGCTAGCGCAGCCCACACACTCAACGGGTGGCCCCTGCCTGGCGTTCGATGTCCATGTGCATCCGCTGCAGCAACCCAGCCCACATGAGCACCTCACCCACCACAAACATCGGCCCCACCAACAAGCCGACGACGTCGTCCACAAAAGCAGGTTTTTTACCTTCGAAATAGTGGCCAATGAACTGGATGACCCAGCCGATGAAGAACAAGCCCAAGCCCGCCTGCCAAACCGCCAAGCCCAGGGTTTGCGCCAAAGGCGGCACCTCATGGGCGGCCGCGATCAGCAGGCCATTGACAACCGATGTAGCCAAGCCCAGCAACACATCGCCCCGGCTCAGGTACCAAAGGCTGGTCAGCGCCCACATGGCCCAAGCCAGCGTCAGCGTCTGACCCGCCACAGGCCAGGCCGGGCCCAGCATCAAGACACCGACGGCCATGAAAATCAGCGGGATGCCCACCAGGTGTGTGGCGATGTTGCGGCGATCGCGGTGGTAATGCGCGTACTGCACCATCAAGGCGGTAGCGGGGCGGAAAAGCGTCATTCAATCCTCTCGTTCTGGCACCCAAAGCGCCAAATGTAATACTTGTCGTTACAGATGTTTACCGGTTTCAGCTGCGAACATGGCCACTGACAGCAATTTTGGGCGGGTTGCACCCTAGAATTTAACCATCACTTTTGGCTACATTTTCAAACCATGTCACGCACCGATCCCCTGATCACACCGGAAGAGCTGCAATGCCTGCTCGGCGGTGCGACTGTGCGCTCGAACATGTCTTTGCGCAGCCAGCTGGCACAACTGCACTCCCTGCATTTTGGCGCTGCACTCTGGCTGGTCAAGGGTGTTTTCCTGTATGCCGTGCTCATGAGCCCCGATGCCGCCAATTTGTTGGGGAGCAGTCGCTACCTGTGGATGCGCGGCAGCCTGGAATTGGTTTGCCTGGCGGTATTCTGGGGTGCGTCCTTACACCCACGCGGCCGGACGGCCGCCAACGCCAGCTTGCTGGTGGCCAGCACCACTTTGCTGCTGGATGGCATGACACTGCTGGCTTTCGCGGGCTGATTTCCCTGCAATTCTTATCGATGCGATCAGCAACAGTGTCGACTAATATAAGAATTGAAAAAGGCAGAAACCATACTCTCTCGTTGTTTAAAAAAATGACCACGAATAATATTCTCACATATAAAGCAGTTTTATCAAACAAAGCCGCATTAGCATTAACATTATCCTCAACGCCAATTGATTCAACCATCTTCAAAGAACCCAACTTTAAAATGGGTATCGATCGAAAATTTCTTGAAGAAAAAATTGGAGAGCAATTTTTTGTAGAGTTTGAAAAGCTAAATAATAAAGATTATTTAAATAAAGCAATTGAGGAAATGCGCAAAAATAAATTCATGCTTGATATTTACAAATCAGTAAAAAAGACTCCGCCAAAAACATACATGACTAGTATTTTAGATAATATCGAAAAAGGCTACATAGAGTTCACCTCAAAAGATATTGTCAAAAAAGATTACATATTTGTTTTGACTCCACAATACCAAGCAACAATATTTACGCTAAGTAAGATGAATTTCCCAAACGATGATGAAAGAAGAAATTTCGGAATAGATTTGTTTGAAAAATTCAAAAGTAACGATAGAAATTTTAAAGATTTTTACAATGATATTTGCGAAAAAGGTCTCGAAAAAGAATTTTCATCCTTTGGTTCCAGCTTATTAGATAGCACTTTCCGTGATGGATTAGAATACAGATCGGAAAAGATTATTATTACAGCATTACTCAAATCAGGCTTTGGCACATTCATAGAAAATATTTAAAATTTATTTCCAAATTTTAAGTTCCTGATTTATACACATTACTTAAATCTGCCCGACATACCGCAAACTTCAAGTCATTAATTTGTTCATCGCCTCTTCGTATTTGGCAGCCGTTTTCTCGATCACTTCGCGGGGCAAACGCGGCGCAGGCGGGGTTTTGTCCCAAGGCTTGCCGTTGATTAGGGCAGTTTCCAGCCAATCACGCAAAAACTGCTTGTCATAACTGGGCGGGTTGGCGCCCTCTGCATAGCTTTCGGCGGGCCAGTAGCGCGAAGAATCTGGCGTCAACACCTCGTCCATCAGCACCAGCGTGCCGTCAGCGTCTAGGCCGAACTCGAACTTGGTGTCGGCAATGATGATGCCCTTGGTGGCCGCGATGTCACGCGCGGCTTTGTAGAGCTGGATGCTGATGTCGCGGATGCGGGTGGCCAGGTCGGCGCCGATCATGGCCACGGTTTGTTCGAAGGTGATGTTTTCGTCGTGCTCACCCACTGCGGCTTTGGCCGCTGGCGTGTAGATGGGCTCGGGCAAGCGGCTCGCGTTTTTCAGGCCTGCAGGCAGGTTCACGCCGCACACGGCTTGGTTGTCTTGGTATTCCTTCCAGCCACTGCCGGCCAGATAACCGCGCACCACCGCCTCGACCGGGATGGGTTTGAGGCGCTTGACCAGCATGGAGCGGCCCACAACCTGCGGCACCTCGTCGGCGCTCACCACGCTCTCGGGCGCTTCACCTGTCAGGTGGATCGGGCAGATGTTCAGGCCCTTGGGTCCGAGCTGGTCAAACCAAAACAGCGCCATTTGCGTGAGCAGCACGCCTTTGCCTGGAATCGGCTCACCCATGATCACGTCGAACGCGCTGATGCGGTCCGACGCCACCATCAAGATGCGGTCGTCGCCCACTGCATAGTTGTCACGCACTTTGCCTCGAGCCAGAAGGGGCAAGGAAGTCAGGGCCGAGGTGTGAAGCGCAGAAGTCATGGCAAAAAACAGTCCAGCAAAAAAGAAAAAGGCCCGTTGAACAGTCAACGGGCCATTCGGGTCGATTATCGCAGGCTCAGTTCACCACTTGCGCCAGCTCACCCTTGGCATATCGACCAGCAAACACTTGCAAGGTCTCGCCCTTGATTTTTGCCGCCTGGCCTTCGCAGCCGAACTGCAGGTAACGCTGTTTGCACAGCTGCTTGGCCGCTTCGCGGGCGGGCTTGAGCCATTCACGCGCGTCGAACTTGTCGGGGTTTTCTGCCAGGAACTTGCGGCAAGCGGCCGTCATGGCCAAACGGATGTCGGTGTCAATGTTGATCTTGCGAACGCCGTGCTTGATGGCTTCCTGGATTTCCTCGACGGGAACGCCGTAAGTCTCCTTCATGTTGCCGCCATATTGGTTGATCATGGCCAACAACTCTTGAGGCACGCTGGAAGACCCATGCATCACCAAATGGGTATTGGGAATGCGCTGGTGGATTTCCTTGACACGGTAGATCGCCAAAATGTCGCCCGTGGGCTTGCGGCTGAACTTGTAGGCGCCGTGGCTTGTACCGATGGCGATGGCCAAGGCATCCAGGCCTGTGGCTTTCACAAATTGGGCTGCCTCTTCGGGGTCAGTCAGCATTTGGCTGTGATCGAGCTTGCCTTCAGCGCCGATGCCGTCTTCCTCGCCGGCTTCGCCGGTTTCCAGGTTGCCCAAGCAGCCCAGCTCACCTTCAACCGACACACCCATTTTGTGGGCCATGTCCACCACACGGCGGGTCACATCAACGTTGTAGCCAAAGTCGGCCGGGGTCTTGCCATCTTCCAACAAAGAGCCGTCCATCATCACCGAAGAAAACCCCAGATCGATCGCACCTTGGCAAACCGCCGGGCTTTGGCCGTGATCCTGATGCATGACCAAAGGAATATGGGGCCACTGCTCGGTAGCAGCCTGGATCAGATGCTTGATGAAGGGCTCACCAGCGTACTTGCGTGCGCCCGCGCTGGCCTGCAAGATGACCGGGGCACCGACTTCGTCGGCGGCGGTCATGACGGCCTGGACTTGCTCCAGATTGTTGACGTTGAAAGCTGGAATGCCGTAGCCGTTGACGGCGGCATGGTCCAGCAGCTCGCGCATTGAAACGAGTGCCATGGTGGTGATTTCCCGGGAAAGTTGAAAATTCAGAGGCGCCGAGGTGTACCCGGCCCGTAACTGAAACAGATTTTATAGGGTTCGGCCTGACACAAGTCTGAACCGCCCCCTCCCGGCAGGGCGAATCACCCTCAATCAACCTTGCAGATTTTCAACATGTTGGTGCCGCCGGGCGAACCCATGGGCTCGCCGCAAGTGATGGCATACACGTCGCCCGAACTCACAATGCCGCGGTTTTTCAGATGATTTTCAGCCTCGGCCAAAGCCGTGTCGCGGTCGGCGCTGGTGTCCATGAGGAGAGGGCTGACGTTGCGGAACAGGGCCATCTTGCGCTGTGACGACAGTTTCGTGGTCAGGGCATAAATCGGAATGTGTACCCGGCGACGGCTCATCCACAAGGCGGTGGAACCCGACTCGGTCATGGCCACAATGGCCTTGGCGCCCAAATGGCTGGCGGTGAACAAAGCTCCCATGGCGATGGACTGGTCAATGCGGCTGAAGGTCTGGCCTTTGAAATCGGCATCGATTTCCACGTCTTCGGCGCCTTCTGCGGCCAAACAGATTTTGGCCATCTCTTCCACCGTCTCGAGCGGGAATTTGCCTGCTGCGGTTTCGGCGCTCAGCATCACGGCGTCGGTGCCATCCAACACCGCGTTGGCCACATCGGACACCTCGGCGCGGGTAGGCACCGGGTTGGTGATCATGCTTTCCATCATTTGGGTGGCCGTGATGACCACTTTGTCGTGCACCTTGGCCAGCTTGATCATGCGTTTTTGCAGCGCAGGCACAGCGGCGTTACCAACTTCCACCGCCAAGTCACCCCGGGCGACCATGATGCCGTCGCTGGCCAACAAGATGCTTTCGAGGTGTGGGATGGCTTCAGCGCGTTCGATCTTGGCAATCAAGCCCGGCTTGTGGCCGTATTCGGCACCCGCCACATTGCACAGTTGGCGGGCCATTTCCATGTCGGTGGCGTTTTTAGGGAAGCTCACGGCCACGTAATCGGCACGCAGGCTCATGGCGGTTTTGATGTCGTCCATGTCCTTGGCGGTCAAGGCTGGGGCCGTGAGGCCGCCGCCTTGTTTGTTGATGCCCTTGTTGTTGGACAACTCGCCACCCAACTTGACCGTGGTGTGCACCTGCTCGCCCTTGACGGCATTGATGGTGAGCACGATCAAACCGTCGTTGAGCAAGAGCACATCGCCCGCCTTGACGTCGCGGGGCAATTCCTTGTAATCCAGGCCCACGCCTTGCAAATCACCCGGCTCAGTGCGAGAGGCATCCAGCACAAAAGGCTGACCCGGCTCCAGCATGACCTTGCCCTCTGCGAACTTGCCCACGCGGATTTTCGGGCCTTGCAGGTCGGCCATGATGGCCACTTCGCGGCCCGCGCGGTGAGAAGCTTCACGCACCAAAAGGGCACGGTCCACATGGTCCTGCGCCTTGCCGTGGCTGAAATTGAGCCGAACCACGTTCACGCCAGCCCGAATCATGGCCTCAAGCAGTGCGGGATCGCTGGAAGCAGGGCCTAAGGTGGCAACAATCTTGGTAGCGCGACGGGACATTCAATGCTCTCCATGTAATTTGATTTCAATTCTCACACGGAATCGGTTACATAGCCGGTTCTTTCCGATCCCTTCCCCTGATGGGAAACCCCAATGGGCCGGGCCCCATGCCCCCAAAGATCCGGGAGATCTCCGAATCCCCTGTGAAGCAGACCCTCAATTGATCCTTGTCAGCCCACCAGAAGGGCAGGACGACTAAACTTGAGCCTAGTTTGTCAAAACTGAAGTGCCATGACTGCCATACCCACCACGACCACCGAACAACCCATTGGTTTAGACCAACCCCTGCCGCACCGCAAAACTTTGCGCGAGTGGCTGGTTCCGCTTTCCGGGCGCAGCACGGTCAGGGCTTTCGCTCTCTTGGTGTTGGATTACGCTTTGTTTTTCGCCTTGATCTCCGGCACGATCGCCTTGGACGCGATTTGGGCCAAACTGCTTTGCGCCTTGGCCGCTGGCTTTGTGATCGGCCGCCTTTTCATCATTGGCCATGACGCTTGCCACCAAAGCCTGACGCCCCACCGCGAACTGAACAAGGTGCTGGGCCGCATCGCCTTTTTGCCATCGCTCACGCCCTACAGCTTGTGGGACACAGGCCACAACGTGGTGCACCACGGCTACACCAACCTCAAAGGCGTGGACTTCGTCTGGACGCCGTTGACAGCGGCCGAATTTGAAGCCTTGAGCCCCATGCAAAAGCTGCTGGAGCGTGCGTACCGCAGTGGCTGGGCGCCGGGCCTGTACTACATGATCGAAATCTGGTGGAAGCGCGAGTTCTTCCCCAACAAAACCCACATGCCCACGCGCCGTCCGATCTTTTTCAAGGACAGCATGCTGGTCACCCTGTTTGGCGCGTTCTGGATCGCCACCATCGCCGCTGCGGCTGTCTACACCGGTCAGTCGGTCTGGCTGTCACTGCTGCTGGGTTTCGCCGTGCCCTTCTTCTTCTGGAACAGCATGATCGGCTTCGTGGTCTATGTTCACCACACCCATGTCAAAGTGTCTTGGCACGACAACAAAGCCGCTTGGACCAAGGCCGCGCCCTTCGTGTCCACCACCGTGCACCTGACCTTCCCCTTCAACATCGGCGGCATGATGCATCACATCATGGAGCACACCGCTCACCATGTGGACATGAGCATCCCGCTGTACCGTTTGAAGCAGGCACAAACCAAGCTTGAAGAAATGCTTCCCGGGCGCATCATCGTGCAAGCCTTCTCTTGGAAGTGGTACTTTGAAACCGCCAAAAACTGCAAGATGTACGACTTCAGCCGCGAATGCTGGACCGACTTCAAAGGCAATATGACCAGCCCGGTGCGCGGCAATTTGCCCACTTCGGCCCAAGCCTGATCAGGCCTTCGCCTCCAACAACAAAAAACCCCGCGATGCGGGGTTTTTTGTTGGGCGATCGTTTGTGGGAGGCTGCCCCTGCGGCCGAAGAGTCTGCATGATCAGGCAAAGTTTCGCGAGCAGGGGCTCGCTCCCACAAGGGAGGGGAATGCGTTCAGCCTGCAGCGCGTTTGGTCAGAATTTCGAACGCGGGCAGAGTTTTGCCTTCCAGGATCTCGAGGAATGCACCACCGCCTGTCGAGATGTAGCCCACCTGCTTTTCGATGCCGTATTTGGCAATCGCGGCCAGTGTGTCACCACCGCCTGCAATGCTGAAGGCGCTGGACTCGGCAATCGCCTGGGCAATCACCTTGGTGCCGTTTTCGAAGGCCGCAAACTCG
>NZ_JAXITC010000008.1:0-154185 GCF_034680285.1 Limnohabitans sp. | reverse complement strand
TGCCTGATGACCATAGCAAGTTGGTCCCACTCCTTCCCATCTCGAACAGGACAGTGAAACGACTTAGCGCCGATGATAGTGCGGATTCCCGTGTGAAAGTAGGACATCGTCAGGCTTCTAACAGCCCAAAACGCCTCACCGATCGGTGGGGCGTTTTGCTTTGTGCGGACCATTTCTGCATCAGCACCATTTCCTCTCTTTCTTTCGTTTTCTACGGGTTACTCCCTGATTGACCGACTATTCATTCACCTCAATACTTGAGGTTTGAAATATATAGGCCTTAATCAATGGCCTGTGCGGTTTATAGCAAAGAGAACGAACATGAAAATCGTGTGTATTGGTGGTGGTCCTTCGGGTTTGTACTTTGCGTTGCTGATGAAAAAGCTCGGCTCACACCACGACATCACCGTGGTGGAGCGCAACAAGCCCTACGACACATTTGGTTGGGGCGTGGTGTTTTCAGATCAAACGCTGGAGAACATGCGCCAGTGGGACATCGAGACCGCTGCCGAGGTTGAGCAGGCCTTCAACCATTGGGATGACATAGAGCTGCATTTCAAGGACCGTGTGATTCGATCAGGCGGTCACGGCTTTGTGGGCATTGGCCGTAAAAAATTACTCAACATTTTGCAAGACCGATGCGAACAAGTCGGTGTCAAACTCCTGTTCGAGCAGGACGTGAACTCGGATTTGGACTTTCCTGATGCTGATCTCATCATCGCCAGTGATGGCGTCAACTCACGTGTGCGCAGCCGCATGCCTGAAGTGTTCAAGCCCGACATCGTCACCCGTCCCAACCGCTTCATCTGGCTGGGCACCAACCGTCAATACGACGCCTTCACCTTTTTGTTCGAAAAGACCGAGCACGGCTGGTTTCAAGCGCACGTCTACAAATTCGACAACCAAACTTCGACTTTCATTGTTGAGTGCCCCGAGCATGTCTGGCTGGCGCACGGCCTGGACAAAGCCGACCAAGACGCGTCGATCGCCTTCTGTGAAAAGCTATTTGCCAAGAATCTGCAAGGCGAGAAGCTGATGACCAACGCCCGCCACCTGCGTGGCTCGGCATGGCTCAACTTCCAGCGCGTCAAATGCGCCAACTGGTCCACCTTCAACGGCAACAGCCATGTGGTGCTGATGGGCGACGCGGTGCACACCGCGCACTTTGCCATCGGCTCGGGCACCAAGCTCGCGCTCGAAGACGCCATTGAGTTGGTGCGCCAGTTCAAGGCGCTGGGCGACACCGCAGACCGGATTCCTGAAGTGCTGAAAGATTACCAAGCCGTGCGCGAGATCGACGTGATTCGCCTGCAAAACGCCGCTTGGAACGCGATGGAATGGTTCGAGGTGTGTGGCGAGCGTTATTGCGATCAGCTCGAACCCGAGCAGTTCATGTACTCCATGCTCACCCGTAGCCAGCGCATCAGCCACGAGAATTTGCGGCTGCGTGACAAAGCCTGGCTGGAAGGCTACGAGGCCTGGTTTGCGGGCCGCACAGCGAAGCCGGGCATTCGTCCTCCCATGTTCACGCCCTATACCCAGCGCTCGGTCACGCTCAAGAACCGCGTGGTGGTATCGCCCATGGCGCAATACATGGCCGTGGACGGCCGCGTGGGCGACGACCACCTCGTGCACCTGGGCGCACGCGCCATGGGCGGTGCAGGGCTGGTGATGGTCGAGATGACCGCGCCCAGCATGGATGGCCGCATCACGCACGGCTGCCCGGGTTTGTGGAATGACCAGCAGATCACCGACTTTGCAAAGATCGTGGACTGGGTGCATGCCAAATCTGACGCGAAGATCGGCCTGCAGATCGGCCACGCCGGGCCCAAAGGCTCGACCTGCCGACCTTGGCAAGGCGCGGGCATGGACCAGCCTGTACCCGCTGACGATGCGGAAGGCAACTGGCCGCTGATCGCCGCGTCGCCCATGCCCTATTTGGCCCATGGCGATGTGCCCCGCGCCATGACCCGCGACGACATGGACCGCGTCACGGCCGACTTCGTGGCCTGCACCCAACGCGCAACGCAAGCTGGTTTTGATTGGCTGGAGTTGCACTGCGCTCACGGCTATTTGTTGTCGAGCTTCATCAGCCCGCTCACCAACCATCGCAAAGACGAATACGGCGGCTCGCTCGAAAACCGCCTGCGTTACCCGCTCGAAGTGTTTGCCACTGTGCGCGCCGCTTGGCCGAAAGACCTGCCCATGTCGGTGCGCATCTCGGCGCACGACTGGGTGGAAGGCGGCATCACACCGACCGATGCGGTCGAGATCGCCCGCGCCTTCAAGGCCGCTGGCGCCGACATGATCGACTGCTCGTCGGGCCAGGTCAGTGCGCAGCAAAAGCCCACTTACGGCCGCATGTACCAAACCCCCTTTGCCGACCGCATCCGCCAAGAAGCCGGCATCGCCACCATCGCGGTCGGTGCCATCTCAGAGGCCGACCACGTCAACAGCATCCTGGCCGCAGGCCGCGCCGACCTGTGCGCTGTGGCCCGCCCGCATTTGGCTAACCCGGCCTGGACGCTGACCGAAGCCGCGCGCATCGGCTTCAAAGACATCCCTTGGCCACGTGCTTACGTGTCGGGCAAGCCGCAGCTCGAAGCCGGTTTTGCCCGCGAGCGTGCCCAGCAGGCTGCGACAAAGGGGGATTGAGATGTTGAATGCTCATGGGGGGACTTCAACTTCCTTGCAATTTGAATTTGTGGGAGCGACGCCCTCGTCGCGAATGGGCGTCCATCGCGGCGAGGGCGCCGCTCCCACAGAAACCAATCAAGGCGAGGTGACTCCTACAAATTCCCATCGCGGCGAGGGCGCCGCTCCTACAGGGATCAAAGCATGCTGAGCAACCGCCACGCCCTCATCACAGGCGCGGGCGCTGGCATTGGCGCGGCCATCGCATTGCAGCTCGCGCAAGCGGGTTGCCGCTTGACCTTGTGTGGCCGCTCGCAAGACACGCTGCAGGCGCAAGCCGAGGCACTGCGCACGCAAGTGCCCGACGTGGCGATGCTGATCGCGCCCATGGATGTGGCCGATGAACACGCCGTGCAAGCGGCGGTGCTGCAGGCGCAGGCCCGCTTTGGTTCGGTGAACATCCTGGTCAACAACGCGGGCCAGGCGCACAGCGCGCCCTTTGCCAAGACAGGTGCCGCGCTGTGGCAACAGATGCTGAACGTCAACCTCACAGGCACCTACCACTGCATTCAGGCGGTGCTGCCGGGCATGCTCGAAGCGGCCAAAGCAGGCACGCCCGGGCGCATCGTCAACATCGCCAGCACAGCAGGCCTCAAAGGCTATGCCTACGTGAGCGCTTATGTGGCCGCCAAGCACGGTGTGGTGGGTTTGACCAAAGCACTCGCGCTCGAATTGGCCCGCAAAGGCGTGACCGTGAACGCGATTTGCCCCGGCTACACCGAGACCGACATCGTGCGCGAAGCGGTGCAAAACATCGTGAGCAAAACCGGCAAGAGCGAAGCCGAGGCGCGCCAAGCGCTGGCCGCCAGCAACCCGCAGCAGCGTCTGGTGCAGCCGCACGAAGTGGCGCAAAGCGTGTTGTGGCTGTGCGCAGCGGGCAGCGATGCGATCAACGGCCAATCGATTGCCATTGATGGTGGGGAGCTGGTGTCATGAGCGCACGACAAGACACTGATATGGAAGTGCGCGCGCACGCCGACCACCACGCCTCGTTGCGCTTGTGGTTGCGTCTGCTCTCGGCCACCACCCGCATCGAAGACACGATCCGCCAGCGGCTGCGCGAGCAGTTTGACATCACGCTGCCGCGCTTTGACCTGATGGCGCAACTCGAGCGCGAGCCGCAAGGCCTGTCGATGAGCGAGTTGTCGCGCCGCATGATGGTCACAGGTGGCAACGTCACCAGCATCGTGGACCAGCTTGAAAAAGAACAACTGGTGCAGCGGCAAATGCAAGCCAGCGACCGCCGCTCCTATACCGTCAGCCTGACCGATGCCGGGCGCAGCGCTTTCTCGGCCATGGCCCTGGCCCACGAGGGCTGGGTCGTCGAGCTGCTGTCGCCGCTGGCTGAGCGAGAACAAACTCAACTGCATCAATTGCTGGGCACCTTGAAGTCCGGCAACCCTAAAAATTCTGAGGAGACAAAATGACCCAACGCTACCTGCCCGGCCAGCCGCACCAGCTGCCCCGCCACAACCAGCCCATGGCGGGTTACCAGCCCGAGCATTTTTTGCTGTCCTTCAAAGACGGTGTGGCCACGGTGAGCCTGAACCGTCCCGAGCGCAAGAACCCGTTGTCGTTTGATTCGTATGCCGAGCTGCGCGACTTTTTCCGCGCCTTGTCCTACGCACCTGACATCCACGCCGTGGTCATCACGGGTACGGGTGGCAACTTCTGCTCGGGCGGCGATGTGCACGAGATCATCGGCCCGCTCACCCAGCTCGACATGCCCGGCCTCTTGGCTTTCACCCGCATGACCGGCGATTTGGTCAAGGCCATGCGTGCCTGCCCACAACCCATCATCGCGGCGATAGACGGCGTGTGCGCGGGCGCAGGCGCGATCCTGGCCATGGCGTCTGACCTGCGCTACGGCACCGAGCGCAGCAAGACCTATTTCCTGTTCAACAAGGTCGGCCTGGCCGGTTGCGACATGGGCGCGTGCGCGCTCTTGCCGCGCATCATCGGCCAGGGGCGTGCGAGCGAGTTGCTGTTCACCGGGCGCGGCCTGGGCGCGCTGGAGGCTGAGCGCTGGGGTTTTTACAACCGCGTGTGCGAGGCAGGCACCGTGCTGGCCGATGCACAGGCCATCGCCGCCCAGCTGGTGGCAGGCCCCACCTTTGCCAACGGCATCACCAAAAAAATGCTGCAACAAGAATGGAACATGGGCGTGGACGAAGCCATCGAGGCCGAAGCCCAGGCCCAAGCCATCTGCATGGCCACCAACGACTTCCACCGGGCGTACCACGCCTTTGTGGCCAAGCAAACACCTGTTTTTGAAGGGGACTGAGTCATGTCAGACCACCCAGCCAATCACCCGCCAGAACTCGACTGGCCCTTCTTTGACGACAGCCACCGCGACTTCAAAGTGCGCTTGGACACTTGGTGCCAAGAGCACCTTGCACACGCACACCACGACGAAAGCCGCGATGCGGTGGATGCCGAATGCATCCGTCTGGTGCGCCTGCTGGGCGCAGGCGGCTGGCTCAAGCATGCAGTGTCAGGCACGGCCTATGGCGCAGCGTCAGACGTGATCGACACCCGTCAGCTCTGTCTGCTGCGCGAGACGCTGGCTTTCCATAACGGCTTGTCTGACTTCGCGTTTGCCATGCAGGGCTTGGGCACAGGCGCCATCAGCCTCATGGGCAGCGACGATCAAAAGCAGCGCTACCTGGCGCGTGTGGCCTCAGGTCAGGCCTTGAGCGCCTTTGCCTTGAGCGAACCCGATGCAGGCTCGGACGTGGCCGCCATGCAGTGCAGCGCCACGGCCACGGCAGACGGCTATGTGCTCAACGGCCGCAAGACCTGGATCAGTAACGGCGGCATCGCCGACTTTTATGTGGTGTTCGCCCGCACAGGCGAAGCGCCTGGCGCACGCGGCATCACGGCTTTCATTGTCGATGCGGATACGCCCGGTCTGTCGATTGAAGAGCGCATCGACGTGGTCGCGCCGCACCCGCTGGCCACGCTCAAGTTTGACAACTGCAAGGTGGCAGCTAACCAACGCATTGGCGAAGCGGGCCAAGGCTTCAAGGTCGCCATGGCCACGCTCGATGTGTTCCGCACCTCGGTGGCCGCAGCCGCTTTGGGCTTTGGGCGACGTGCGCTGCACGAGTCCATCAGTTGGGCGCGTTCTCGCAAAATGTTTGGCCAAACCTTGGGCGACTTTCAGATCACCCAGACCAAAATAGCGCAGATGGCCACCATGCTAGACGCGGCCACCCTCTTGACGTATCGCGCCGCTTGGCTGCGCGACCAAGGCGGGCGCATCACCCGCGAAGCGGCCATGGCCAAGATGACCGCCACCGAAAACGCCCAGCAGATCATCGACATGGCGGTGCAGATGCACGGCGGCATGGGCGTCAAAAAAGGCGTGATGGTCGAGTCCCTGTACCGCGAGATTCGGGCGCTGCGCATTTACGAAGGTGCGACCGAAGTGCAGCAGCTGATCATCGGCAAAGACATGCTGAAAGGTTGACATGAGCGACTGGAACCAACTGCTGCCCAGCAGCCACACCGACACCTTTGCGCGTGACCGGCTGCCGCCCAAAGACCAGCTGCCCGAGTTCATCGCCGACCGGCACGAGCTTGACTACCCGGACCAGATCAACTGCGCTGTGGAATTGGTGGACCGTCATGTGAGCGAAGGCCGAGGCGATCGCATCGCGCTGCATGGCGTGAGCGACTTCAACAAGGGCGGTGGCGACTTCAGCTGGACGTATGCGCAGTTGCAAGACAAGAGTAACCGCATCGCCCAGGTGCTGGCCCATGACATGGGCCTCGTGCCCGGTAATCGCATCTTGCTGCGAGGCGGTAACAGCCCCATGATGGCGGCTTGCTTGCTGGGCACGCTCAAGGCGGGCCTGGTGGCGGTGCCCACCATGCCGCTGCTGCGTGCGGGCGAGTTGGCCCAGATCATCGACAAAGCGCAGGTCAGCGCCGCCCTGTGCGACAGCCTGCTGGCCGACGAACTGCAGCACTGCATGACGCCCGGTCACGCCAGCCACATGGCCAGCTTGCAGCAGCTGGTGCAGTTCCGCAGCGATGCCCCTGATGGTCTGGAGCAGCGCATGGCGCAGCAAACTGGCGCGTACATGCCTCACGCCACCAGCCGCGACGACGTGTGCCTGATTGCGTTCACCAGCGGCACCACGGGCAAGCCCAAGGGCACCATGCACTTTCACCGCGATGTGCTGGCCATGTGCGATTTGTTCCCGCGCCACATCTTGAAGATGAACGAAACCGATGTGGTGTGTGGCACGCCGCCCATCGCCTTCACCTTCGGGCTGGGTGGTCTGTTGGCGTTCCCGCTGCGCTATGGTGCCAGCACCGTGCTGCTCGAAAAGCACACGCCCGAGACCTTGATGCAGACCATTGCCAAGTACCACGCCACGCAGTGCTACACCGCGCCCACCATGTACCGCCAAATGGCAACGCTGGCCAAAGGCATTGACCTGTCGAGCCTCAAGCACCCCGTCTCGGCAGGCGAGGCCTTGCCCGACGCCACCCGCCAGCTGTGGAAGCAGGCCACAGGCATCGAGATGACGGACGGCATTGGCGGCACCGAAGTGATCCACATCTACATCTCGAGCGCGGGCGCGCAAGTGCGGCCCGGCAGCATTGGCCAAGTGGTGCCCGGCTATGTGGCGCAGATCGTGGGTGACGACATGCAACCCGTGCCGCCCGGCACCGTGGGGCGGCTCGCGGTGCGCGGCCCCACAGGCTGCAAATACCTGGCCGACCCGCGCCAGCAAGACTATGTGAAAGACGGCTGGAACCTGCCCGGCGACACCTTCGTCATGGACGCCGATGGCTACTTCAGCTACCAGGCGCGCAACGACGACATGATCATCTCGGCGGGCTACAACATCGCAGGCCCCGAGGTGGAAGGCGCTTTGCTGCAACACCCGGCCGTGGCCGAATGCGGCGTGGTCGGCATGCCCGACGAAGACCGCGGCCACATCGTGCAGGCTTATGTGGTGCTCAAGCCCGGCCACACGGGCGATGCGGCCATGGAAAAAGCCCTGCAAGAGCACGTCAAACAAACCATCGCCCCGTTCAAGTACCCGCGCAAGGTGGTCTTTCTGGACGCCTTGCCCCGCACCGAAACCGGCAAACTGCAGCGCTTCAAGCTGCGTCAAATTTCTTAAGGAGCCCACCATGTTCAACGTCTTGCAACCCGAAGGCTGGGCACCCGCCAAAGGCTATGCCAACGGCATCGAAGCGCGTGGCCGCATGGTGTTCGTCGCGGGCATGATCGGCTGGAACGGCCAAGCCCAGTTCGAGACCGACGACTTTGTGGCCCAGTGCCGCCAGGCCCTGCAAAACATCGTCGACACGCTCGCGTGCGCAGGCGCAGGCCCACAGCACATGGCCCGCATGACCTGGTACGTCAAAGACAAGAAGGAATACCTCGCACGCGGCAGGGAGCTGGGCAAGGTCTATCAGAAAGTCATTGGCAAGAACTACCCGGCCATGACGCTGGTGCAAGTGGCCGACCTGGTCGAAGATCGAGCCCAAGTTGAAATCGAAGTGACGGCGGTGGTGCCAGACTGAGGGGATACGCGCCTTGCGCGGTGTCAATGGCGATGCTGATCGATGGGCTGCTTACGTTCACGCTTGATTCTGGTCATCATAGGTTTATGAGCTAAATGGCCGAATTATCTTGTTGCGTGCGCTCTCCCATGTCTGTGTTTGAATGAATTAATCGGGCGCAAGATGTAAATATTAACGATCCTATGTTCGAAATTTTTCCTCTAGGATGCTGACGATCACAGACGCGCATTTTTATTGGATAAATAAATTTTCAAAAGCATTATTGAATAGTATGTAAATTCCTAGTATAAATGAGGGGGGTGCTACTGTGTCGGTGCATTCGTAAAGAATTTGTAAAAACTTCAAATCACATTTTTCTATCAGTCATACCAAATTAAATATGAAAATTTTACTTTTGTTGCCTTTTTTGATTTTTCCAAATTTCATATCAGCTACAACATTTGAAACAGCATTTGGAATCCCCATTGGTGGGCTTCTTGCTTATAAGATTCAATCTTGTGCAGCAACCAGTGATCAATCAAAAAGAATTTGTTGGATTAATAGTCCTCGAAAAAAAGATGGAGATTTGAGCGGGTCTGTTAAATACCAAGACTTCTTTAATTTACCCGCTTGGGCGATTTCTGCAAAGTTCTGGATTTCGCTTAATGAGGTTGGGGAGGTTGATGTGTTAGAGGCTAATGAAATAGAAGGCAACCAAGAAGAGGTTATTGCAAATTCAATAAGTTTAAAATTCGGTTATCCAAGTGAAAAATACTCATTAGGGGAGGGGAGAATGTATGAATGGAGGAAGAGTAAATTATCTATAAAAATGAGCTGTTATTCTAAGTGTAATGTTAAATTTATTTCATCCAAGCTTGTAGAGGAGCGCGAATCTATATTAAATGAAATTCAAAAACTTGAGATAAAAAGACCAAAAACACCATAACTTAAATTTTATGTTTACTGAATTGGATTTTTCTAGTGTGGTGTCTAAAATTGGTTTGCAGGCTGGTAATGTAAGTCGCTGCCCCGATCAATGGGTTGGTGATGTAATGTATTCGCCTGATGGATTTATTTACCTTGGAAATTCCCGTAATGATTTTACTTGGAGAAAAAATTTACCTCAAGCATCATCCTGTTTTAAAAATAAATCTAGCTTGCTGATTATTCTTGAAAGTCCTCACGTGGATGAGTATGAGATGAATTTAGATGGAAGTATTTCAGCTATTGGCCCAGCTAATGGATAAACAGGTCGGAGTATACGAGCCTATTTAGATACGGCAACCGTGGAAATTGCAAGGCAAATAAATTTCAAGACTCCAGAAAAATTTAACTTGCTTTTGATGAATGCTGTACCTTATCAGTGCTCTCTTGGAAAAAAGCTAAAGGGTCAAAATTCGAAGGATAGAGATTCTGTATTTTTAAATTCCTGGAATTATGCAAAAGAGGATTTCATTGAAAGATTGATGCGATATACAAATGAAAAAACAATAATCATAAATGCCTGCACCAAAGGTACGAAAAAACGAGGGCATGCCTTAAATCTATCTGGGCAAGTAGATGAGTCTGTGGTATCTCTAAATCTATTTAAAAACAGCTATTTCAAAAGATGCCATCCTTCGAGTACGCCACATTGGAAATTAGGTCGCAGTTGGTAGTTGCATGCTTTAAATATAGTAATTTGCAGTTGCAAAATAAAATACTTATTCGGGGAAAGTATTTTCACCGCGTTGCCCTTCTGCAAGAGTGCCATCGATACTGCAGATATTGATATTAAGCTTGCAACACGGGATTTGAACTCAGCGACAGCTAATCAACTCACATCTGCGTCCCGTAGCAAAGAGCCGCATCCAAACAGCAATATCAAAACCCCGAAAGCGACTCAGCGCTCCCCAGCACCGGTATGCGCATCAATCAAGCTCTCCAACATGAGCTTGAGTTGATGGGCCGGGTCCGCACCCAAAGCAGACACCACCTGGGCTTCGTGCGCTTTGGCTTGTTTCAGCAGGGGCTGCACTTTACGCCGACCTGCGGCTGTTAGGCTGACCAGGCTTTGGCGTTTGTCGTGTGCGGCGTCGCAACGTTTGACCCAACCGGCGTCTTGCATGCGGCCCACCAGCTTCGTCACGGTGGGTTGTTTGGCCAGCACGATGCTGGCGAGTTCGTTGATGCTCAAACTGTCTTTGCCCGACAGGCTCGCCATGACGCGCCACTCCATCAGGCTCAGGCCGCTGGCTTCGACCACGGCGTGGAACTCGCTCGAAATCAAATGGCTGGCGCGGGCCAGCAAGTAGGCCAGGTAGTCGTCGACAAAGCCTGCCGGGTTGCTCATGCTAATGGCGTAGTGGTGCTGAACTGACCGCCCTGGTAAACGAGTGGGGCCGAGCCATCACTGAAGCCGCAGCGTTCCACCTCACCTACAAAAATCACATGGTCGCCTTCTTCGTGTCGGCTGCGGTTGTGGCATTCAAACCAAGCCAGAGCGCCATCCAAAATGGGCAAACCCGACTCGCCCAGCTTGTAAGCGGTATCGGCAAAGCGGTCGCCTTTGCCGAAGGCAAAACGGTTGCAGACATCCAGCTGATCGGCGGCCAGCACGTTCACCACGTAATGCGTGCCCGCATGGAACAGCGGTGCGCTGCTGGCGCCTTGCCCCAGGCTCCACAACACCAGCGGGGGCGTGAGCGACACCGAGTTGAATGAACTGGCGGTGATGCCCACAAAGCTGCTGCTGGCCGAATCGCCCTTGTGTGCGCCCGGCGCGAACGTGGTGATGACGGTCACCCCCGTGGCAAAGCGTGATAGTGCTTGCTTGAAATGCGGCGTTTCAAAGTCTGGACTGAGCGCTTTGATGTGAGATGGGGGGGCTTGGTGCATGGGTGGATGATAGTTGAATTGCATGAATTTTCATATAAACTGACCATTCATGTCTGCAGGAGAACCGTTCAGAGCTGCAGGCCAAGGAGACAAGCATGCTGGTGGAACGAATCGAAAACAGGTGGCTCGCGGCCTTTACCCGCACCTTCACGCTGTGCAAGGTGCAGCCTGGCGAAGTGGTCGCTATTTTGGCCGAAACCCAATCACGCCGGGTCAACGTGGACTTGGCCCGCCTCGCTCTGGAAGCCATGGGCGCCCGCGTGTTCGAAGTGACTTTGACCACGCCTGCACTCACCGCCCCCGCGCCGGTGCGATCCACAGGCGCCAGCGACGCTATCGGGCAACTCGGCCCCGTGGTGGCTGCATTGGCCCGCGCCGACATGGTGGTGGACTGCACCGTCGAAGGCCTTCTGCACGCGCCCGAGTTGCCCACCATCATGAAAGGCGTGGACGGGCATATGCCGCGCTTGTTGATGGTGTCGAACGAGCACCCTGAAATTTTGGAGCGCACCGTACCCGATCCGGCGCTTGAAGGCGTGGTGCGTTCGGCCATGAAAAAGCTCCGCGCCGCGCAGCAGATGCATGTGACGTCAGCCGCAGGCACCGACCTGCGCGTGAACCTGAAACATGGCGACAAACAAGCGGTGGTCGGCGGTGTGTGGGGCTTTTGCCCCAAGCCGGGCATGGTGTCGCACTGGCCTGCCGGGCTGGCGCTGGCTTTCCCCGCAGCGGGCAGTGTCAACGGCACGCTGGTCATGGCCCCGGGTGATGTGAACCTGACCTTCAAAAGCTATTTGCGTGACACGATCCGCCTGGCCATCGAGAACGACAGCGTGGTCGCCATCGAGGGGCAGGGCGTCGATGTGGACATGATGCGCGGCTACTGGAAAGCTTGGGAAGACGCCGAAGGCCACCGCGCCGCCTATGCCGTCTCGCATGTGGGCTTTGGCCTGAACCCCGCGGCGCGTTGGGACGCCATGGCGTTCTATGACAAGCGCGACTGCAACGGCACCGAGCTGCGGGCCTTTGCGGGCAACTTTTTGTATTCGACCGGGGCCAACGAAGTCGCGGGCCGCCACACGCTGGGCCACTTTGACCTGCCTATGCGCGGCTGCACCATCCGGCTCGACGACACGGTGGTGGTTGATGCGGGCCAAGTCGTGAGCGCGGCGCTGGCATGAACTCGCCAGCCTTCACCGACGTAGGCTTGCCCACACAGCCTGCTGTGGTGTTTTTGCACGGCGTGGGCGGCGGCCGACACGGCTGGACAGTGCAACAAGCGCATGTGGCTGCTCTGGGCTGGCGCAGCCTGGCCTGGGACATGCCCGGTTATGGCGACAGCCCCATGGTCACCCCCTACGACTTCGCGCACCTGGCGCAAGCCCTGTGGCAGATGCTGGACGCGGCGCACATCGACCAAGCCGTGTTGGTGGGCCACAGCATGGGGGCCATGGTCGCCCTGCAAGCCTGGACGCAAAAGCCAGAGCGCATCCGTGGCCTGCTGCTGGCCGCCAGCAGCCCGGCTTTTGGCAACAGCGACGGCGATTTTCAAAAACAGTTTTTGGCGCAGCGCCTGGCCCCGTTGGAAGCGGGCAAAAACATGGGTGACATTGCCGACAAGCTGATCCCCACCATGGCCGCACCCGGTGGCGATGCAAGCCAGTTGATCCATGCGCACCAAAGTATGGCCGCAGTGCAGCCCGCCACCTACCGCGCCGCGCTGCATGCGCTGGTGCAGTTTGAGCAACGCGCCGCTCTGCCCACCATCACCGTGCCTGTGCTTTGCCTGGCCGCAGAACATGACCGCACCGCACCGCCTACCGTGATGGAACGCATGGCGCAAAAGATCCCCGGTGCGCGCTACTCCTGCCTGGCCGGTGCAGGGCATTTGCTGCATTACGAACAGCCCGAGGCGTTCAACGCCGAACTCGAAAAATTCCTAAAGGACGTGAAACCATGACCGACGTGACAGCCCTCTCTCAACCAGACGTCATGCCCATCTGTGGCGACGATTACCCCCTGACCGAAAAACAGCAAAAGCTGATGGCGCTGGCCCGCCAGCTGGGCCGCGAGAAGTTCGCCCCCCGTGCCGCGCAACTCGACCGCGACGCGCAGTTCCCGTTTGCCAACTACGACGACATGCGTGACTCGGGCCTGCTGGCGCTGTGCGTGCCCGAAGCGCATGGCGGTCAGGGTGCTGATTACGCCACCTATGCGATGGTGTCGGCCGAGATTGGCCGCTACTGCGGCGCCACCGCGCTCACTTTCAACATGCACGTCTGCACCATGCTCTGGAGCGGCTTGTTGTCTGAAGACTTGGAGATGACGCCCGAGCAGCGCGCTTCACACCGCCAGCACCAGGCCACGCACTTTGCACGGGTGGTGAAAGACGGCGCGATTTACGCGCAGCCGTTTTCAGAAGGCGGTGCAGCGGCGTCAGGCGCTCAACCCTTCGGCACCCTCGCCGTCAAGGTCGAAGGCGGCTGGAAGATCAACGGTAAAAAAATCTTCGCTTCCCTGTCAGATGCGGCCGATTACTTTGGCGTGCTCTGTACCGAGAAAAAAGAGGGCGCTGACCTTTCGCGCCGGGACACCTTGTACCTGGCCATCCCCCGCACCGCGCCGGGCCTGACGATCGAAGGCGATTGGGACCCTTTGGGCATGCGCGCCACCGTGTCGCGCAATTTGATTTTCAAAGACGTGTTCGTGCCCGACGACGCGGCGCTCATGCCGCAAGGCCTGTACTTCCAGGCGGCCAGCCGCTGGCCGCACATGTTCATGACGCTCTCGCCCACCTACATGGGCATCGCGCAAGCGGCGTACGACTTCACCGTGGCCTATTTGCGTGGCGAGATTGCGGGCACGGGCCCCGTCAAGCGCCGCCAGTTCGCGACCAAGCAGATCGCCGTGGCCGAGATGTTCATCAAGCTCGAACAGACGCGCAACCTGTTCTTGCGCGCCATCGAAGACGCCAAGGTGGACCCGAGCAAATCCACCCGCCTGCGCGCCTATGCCGCGCAGTACACCATCATGGAGAACGCGCAAGACATCGCCCGCCTTGCGATCCGCACCTGCGGCGGTCAGTCCATGCTCAAAAGCCTGCCGCTCGAGCGCCTGTACCGCGATGCGCGTTGCGGCTCGCTCATGCTGCCCTGGACAGCCGAGCTGTGCATGGACCGCATTGGCCGCGAAGCCCTGTACGAACCCGGCGAAAAAGACGAGTGATGTTGGGCGACGAAACCAGCCCCCTTGCTGCCCGCTTTGCGCAGCTGGCGCAGGACTGCGGCACGCAGCCCGCCATGACCTTCCGGGGCGATGAGCGCAAGGCCACCCAGACGGGTGACAGCACCTTCGCCTACGACTTTGCCAAATTTTGGCGGCGCGTGGCACGCGTCACCGCGCACCTGCAATCCAACTGGGGCGTGCAGCCGGGCGACCGAGTGGCTTGGCTCGGGTTTAACCACGAGTTGCAGTTGGTCACGTTGGTGGCCTGCGCCCGCTTGGGCGCAGTGTTTTTGCCGCTCAACTTTCGCCTGGCGGTGCCAGAGCTGCAGCAGGTCATGGGAGACGCCCAGCCGCGCCTGCTGGTACACGACACCCACCACGCCGATACAGCCTATGCGTTGCAAGGCGCAGGCCTGCAGCATACGCACCACGACAGCCTGATCGCCACCGCCTCGCCTCGCGCATTGCCAATGCCTGCCGTTCATGGCGAGCTGCCGCTGCTGCTGGTCTACACCTCGGGCACCACGGGCGTGCCCAAGGGCGCTGTGCACACACAAGCGGCGCTGCTGGCCAATGCCCGTGCCAGTGCATGGGCGCACGACTTCAGCCGTGCAGGGGCGCACAACAACACACCGGGCGACAAGGTGCTGTCCACCTTGCCCATGTTCCATGTGGGCGGCCTGTGCATCCAGACCCTGCCCGCGCTGCTGGCTGGGGTGGAGGTGGTCTTGCATCCGCGCTTTGACCCGACCGCTTGGTTGGACGAAATGCAAACGAGCCGCCCCACACTGTCGCTCTTGGTGCCCGCCACCATGCGCGCCGTGTTTGAACACCCGCGATGGGCAGACACCTCGCTGGCTTGCCTGCGCGGCATCATGACCGGCTCGTCCACCGTGCCTGTGGCTTACCTCGAAATGCTGCAGGCACGCGGCGTGCCCGTGGGGCAGGTCTATGGCACCACCGAGACGGGGCCTGTGTCCATCGTGCTGCGTCTGCCAGACGCCATGGCCCGCGTGGGCGCATCGGGCTGGCCGCACCCCGAAGCGCAGGTCAAACTCATCGACGCGCAAGGCCAGGAAGTCGGCCCCGGTGAAACGGGCGAAGTCTGCATCCGCGCCGCCAACCTGATGCGCGGCTATTGGCGTGCCGACGGAGAGCCCAACACAGGTCTGCAGGACGGCTGGTTCCATTCGGGCGACTTGGGCCAGCGTGCCGAAGACGGCTGCATCACCATCGTCGGCCGCAGCAAAGACATGATCATCTCGGGCGGTGAAAACATCTACCCGGCCGAAATCGAAAACCAGCTCGTCACCTTGCCCGGCGTGGCCGACAACGCGGTGGTCGGCGTGGCCGATGCCCGCTGGGGCGAAGTGCCCGTGGCGGTGCTGGTGCGCAGCCCCGACGCCGCAGGGCAGACCCTGACGGCCGAAGCCGTGCTGCAACACCTGCAAAGCCGCATCGCCCGCTTCAAGCTGCCGCGCCGCGTGGTGTTCATGGACAGCTTGCCCAAGAGTGCCTTGGGCAAGGTGCAAAAGCCCGCTTTGCAGGCCCTTTTGACCGGGACAAACCCTTAAAAACCACCTCTTTCTTCGCCTGCGTGACAGCGTTGTCATACCTGCATGGCATCATCATCTGATGCATCAAAACAAGGAGATACGCATGGTTCAACTCTCACGCCATTTCACTCGCCGTCCTGTCTTGGGCATGGCCGCGGCGATTCTTTTGTCGACCACTTCAGCAGCCTGGGCGCAAACCGCCTGGCCCAACAAGCCGGTCAAGATCGTGGTGCCCTTTGCACCCGGCGGCACCACCGACATCCTGGCCCGCGCCATCGCACCTGATTTGGCCAAGGCCTTTGGTCAGCAGTTCGTGATCGAAAACAAAGGCGGCGCAGGCGGCAATCTCGGGGCCGAACAAGTCGCTAAGTCGGCAGGCGACGGCTACACCCTGCTCATGGGCACCGTGGGCACACACGGCATCAACCGCGCCCTGTACGCCAAGCTGCCCTACGACCCCTTCAAGGACTTCGCCCCCATCACCCTCGTGGCGGGTGTGCCCAACGTGATGGTGGTCAACGCCGAAAAAGCAGCGGCCAACAAGATCAACAACGTCAAAGACTTCATCCAGTACGCCAAAGCCAACCCCGGCAAACTGAACATGGCCTCCAGCGGCAACGGCACTTCCATCCACTTGGCAGGCGAGTTGTTCAAGTCGCAAACCGGCACCTTCATGGCCCACATCCCATACCGCGGCTCCGGCCCGGCCTTGCTCGATTTGGCGGGTGGCAGCATGGACGTGATGTTCGACAACCTGCCATCGGCCATGCAGCTCATCAAGTCGGGCAAGCTCAAGGCCTTGGCGGTGACCAGCGGGCAACGCTCTGCTGCCATGCCCGAGTTGCCCACGGTCGAAGAAGCAGCAGGACTCAAAGGCTTTGAAGCCAGCAGCTGGTTCGGTTTGCTGGCACCCGCCGGCACGCCCGCCGATGTGGTCAGCCGCATCCAGCAAGAAGTGGCCAAATCGCTGGCCACCCCGGCCATGAAAGAGCGCCTGGCCACCTTGGGCGCGATCCCAAGCGGCAACACGCCTGCACAGTTTGCTGCGCTGATCGACGCTGAGCACAAGAAGTGGGCCGAAGTCGTCAAGGCCTCGGGCGCCAAGGTCGACTGATGGCTTGGTTTGAAGGCTTCGAGCGGCAAACGCTCACGGTGGCGGGCTTGCCAGTTTGCTTTCGGCAATCGGCCGATTGGGCTGCGCAAGCGCACCTGCCTGTGATGGTGCTGCTCCACGGCTTTCCGCAAACCCATGTCATGTGGCACCGAGTCGCGCAAAACTTGCGCGGCCGATACCGCTTGGTCATGCCCGATTTGCGGGGTTACGGCGATTCGTCGCACGCCGTGGGCGACGCCGAGCACACGCACTACAGCAAACGCGCCATGGCGCAAGAAGTGGTGGGCCTGCTCGACGCGCTGGGCGTAGGTGATTTTTTCCTGTGCGGTCACGACCGAGGTGGCCGTGTGGCGCATCGGCTGGCGCTGGACCATGCCCAACGCGTCAAGAAGTTGTGCGTCATCGACATCGCGCCTACGTTTGACATGTACAGCGGTCACTGGGGGGCATTGCCGGGCAAAACCCCGGAGGTCTCCGGCCCGGTGGCCGACCCGTACTTTGCGTTTGCACAGGCTTACTACCACTGGTTCCACCTGACGCAGCCCGCGCCTTTGCCCGAATTCATGATCGGCGGTAACCCCAAGGCCTATCTGCACGCCAAGCTCGGCGGCTGGGGCAGCCAAAACATGGGGTACATCGAGCCTGAAGCCTTGGCCGAATACGAACGCGCTTTTTGCAATCCGGCACTCAATGACAAGGGCTGGTCCGCCGCCATCCACAGCGCGGCCGAAGATTACCGCGCCAGTGCAGGCATCGATCTGCAGCACGACCTTGAGGGCCGGGAGCGGGGCGACCAAATCGCCTGCGACACGCTGGTCTTGTGGGGCAACCGTGGTGTGGTCAACCGCATGTTCAAGCCCGTGGAGCTGTGGCAAGCGCAATGCGCAGGCAATGTGTCAGGTCAGGTCATGGCTTCTGGCCACTTCATTCCCGAAGAACTGCCCGAAGCCACCAGCGACGCGCTGGCCAAGTGGATGGTTTGACTTTGTAGGAGCGACGCCCCCGTCGCGAAAAGCGGACAGGGGTGAAGAGCTAAGCGCTCAAGCCCCGCAGCACTTCTTGTATTTCTTCCCACTGCCGCAACTGCAAGCATCGTTGCGCCCTGGCGTGGCTTCCTTGATGACTTGAGCTACGCGGGGCCCGATGTTGCGCCAGATCTCGCGCAGGTCATACACCGCCCACAGTGCCTCGCCATAGGCGTTCAGGCGGTTTTCGCTCACGCTGGGTGGGCCGTCTTCCGACAGTGCCGACAAAGTGGGCACATCGGTGTCGTCCTCGGTCAGCGCCACAACGGCTTCAAGCGACAGGTCGTACCACTTGGCCGCGTCTTTGTCCTTGGGCGTGGCCCACTCGTCGGGCCAGTTTTCAACGGCGAACATGAAGCCCAGTGCCCACACCTGGGCAAACGAAGGGATTTCGCTGTCGTCGATCTCTTCACGCTCTTCGGGCGGCAATGATGCAATCGCACCGCGCACATCCATCACTTCAGGCGCATAAGCCTTGTCGTCGTCCAGCGCTTCCACGGGCGTGTCGAGTGCAAGTTTGATCTCGTCAAAACGGCGCTGCCACAAGGCCATGAACTGCTGGCGCTGGGCGTCGTCGGCAAAGCTGCCACCTTCGGCCTCGTCCGGGTCAATGCCCAGCAGCATGGGCAACCACTCGCTGTCGGGAATGGCGCGACGGCAGCACACCAGCGCCGCCATGAAGCCCTCGCAAAACTCCCACTGAGGCGTCTCTTCAAAGCGTTCGCGCAGGTCGTCCAGGATGTTATCTAGGGTGTCAAAGTCTTCGGCTTCCAAGCCAGCGGTCGTGTTCATGGTGTGTTCCTGTGTTCAGGCGGGGATTGTAGTGACCGGGTTTAGCGCCACGCCGCAGCGCTCCAGGCGCTTTCTCATGCAGAGCACTTGCGCGTCTTTGCTGTGCAAGACTGCGGTGTGGGCTACTGCCAGGTCGATGAATTTTTGGTCGTCTGCGTCTTTGCAGGCGTAGGGCGCTTTGGGCGCGTCGGGCTGCAGCTGTGCGTATTGATCAAAGTGGCCGAGCACGGCGCTGGCGGGTAGCTCGCGGTGTGTCAAGCGCTTGACGATTTGCGGGTAGGCCAGCACGCGGGCCAGTTCTTCGCGCATGGCAGCGGTGGCCAGCCACTGTGTGCTGCCGGTCTCGACGCTGGTGCGCAGCGCTTCGGCCTTGGGTTCGTCAAACACCCACAGGTCGAGCACGATGTTGGTGTCCAGCACGCGGCGCACCGGAGCTTGCGCATCTGCGGCTGCGCTCATGGCGCAGGTGTTTCATCAGCCCCCGGTGTGTCGGTAGTGGGGTTGGCATTGCGCTTCAAGCTGCCCTTGATCATGTCAAATCGGAACAAGCGGCATTCGATGGGGCCATTCCACATGGGCACGCGGCGCGATTCTTTCAGGCGCATTTTGCTGGGCAGCTTCAGGTCGGGCGTGAGCATCCAGGCGCTCCAGCCGCTGTAGTTTTTCTTCCAGTGGCTGGCCAGTTGGGCGAAGAAGTCGCCGCCGTCATCGGTCTGGGCAGTCTCGCGGTGGTGGCTCTGCTCGGAGGCCCGTGCGTTTGCCAAGGCCCCCGGCTGGAAGTTATCGCGCCCGCGCCCGGCCACACCCGCTGCGGCAATGCGCTCGCCATAGGGTGGGTTGAGCAGCATCACGCCAGGTGTCTCGCTGGGGGGCATGCGTTGCAGCGCATCGCCGCCCCGGAACTCGATCACGCCGGACACGCCTGCGCGTTCGGCGTTGCGCTCCGAGAAGTCCACCATGCGGAAGGCCACATCGCTGCCAAAGACGGGCGCGGTGGGTTCGTGTTCCAGGTCACGGGCTTCTTCGATCAGGCCTTGCCAGACGTGGTTCTGGAAGGGCAGCAATTTCTCGAAACCAAAGCGACGTTGCAAACCGGGGGCAATGCCGCAGGCGATTTGCGCTGCTTCGATCGGGATGGTGCCGCTGCCGCAGCAGGGGTCGTACAGCGGTGTGGTGCCGTCCCAGCCGCTGGCCGCGATCATGGCGGCGGCCAAGGTTTCTTTCAGGGGTGCGTCGCCCTTGTCGGTGCGCCAGCCGCGTTTGAACAGCGGCTCGCCCGAGGTGTCGATGTAGAGCGTGAGGGTTTCGGGCGTCAGGTGCGCGTAGATGCGCACGTCGGGCCAGCTGGTGTCGACGCTGGGGCGCTCACCGCGCTTGTGGCGGAAACGGTCGGCCACCGCGTCTTTGATTTTGAGGGCCGCAAAGTTCAGGCTGGTCAGCGGGCTGTGCTGCGCGGTGATGTCGATCTTGAAGGTCTGTTTGGGCGTGAACCAAATTTCCCAAGCCACTTCGCTGGCGGCGTTGTACAGGTCGTTTTCGTTGCGGTAGTCGGTGACCGACAGCTGCACCAGCACGCGCTGCGTCAAGCGGCTGTGCAGGTTGATGCGCATCGCATCGCGCCAGGAGGCTCGGGCCATCACGCCGCCACGTCCGGTCATCAGGTCGTGGCCCGTGAGGCCGGTGATGGCGTGGACCTCGTCGGCCAAGAAGCCCTCAACGCCAGCGGCGCAAGGCATGAACAGGTTCAATGAATTCACTCAAATACTCTCAAAGGGTTTTGCGCAGGTTCGCAGGCGCGATCTTCAGGGCTTCGCGGTACTTGGCCACGGTGCGGCGGGCGCAGTCGATGCCTTGCTCTTTCAGCATCTCGGAAATCTGGTTGTCAGACAGGGGTTTGGCAGGTTTTTCAGCGGCGACAAACTGCTTGATGAGCGCCCGCACGGCGGTGCTCGACGCGGCGCTGCCGCTGTCGGTGCCCAGGCCCGAGCCAAAGAAATACTTCAGCTCAAACGTACCTTGCGGCGTGGACATGTATTTGGCCGTGGTCACGCGGCTGATGGTCGACTCGTGCATGCCCAGCTCGTCGGCGATCTCGCGCAACACCAGCGGGCGCATGGCCAGCTCACCGTGCGTCAAGAAGTTCTTCTGCCGCTCCACGATGGCGGTGGACACGCGCAAGATGGTGTCAAAGCGCTGCTGGATGTTCTTGATGAACCAGCGGGCTTCTTGCAAGCGCTGCTGCAAACCCGCGTGCGACGAGCCTTTACTGCCGCGCAGGGCGTTGGCATAGATGTCGTGCACGCGCAGTTTGGGCATCACGTCCGGGTTGAGCTGGATGCGGAACTTGGGCGTGGCGGTCTTGCTGGTGTTCACCACCAGCACGTCGGGGATGATGATGTTTTGCTCGGCCTGCACAAAGGGGCGGCCGGGCTTGGGTTCGAGCCGGGCAATGAAGGGGATGGCGGCTTTGACCACGGCTTCGTCCAGGCCGCACGACACGGCCAGGCGTTTGAAGTCGCGTTTGGCCAACATCTCGAGCGGCTGAGCGCAAACGGCCAACGCGGCTTGGGCCACTTCATCTTCAGGGTCGTCTTTGAGCCAAGCCTTGATTTGGATGCGCAGGCATTCGGCCAAATCGCGGGCGCCCACGCCCACGGGTTCGAGCGATTGCAGCAAGCCCAGCGCCACGGTGAAGCGGTGCACCAGCTCGTCGAGCTGTTCGTAATCGTCGCTGCCCGCCAAGCTGGCGGCCAGCTCGGGCAATGTGTCGGTCAGGTAGCCGTCGTCGTTGAGCGATTCAATCAAAAAGCGCAGCGCGGCACTGTCCACTTCGGACAGGCGCAGCGACAGCGCTTGGCGGTGCAAGAAGTCGGTCAGTGAGCCGCTGCTGCGGGCCAGGTCGATGGCGTCGGCGGTTTCTTCGCCGTTGTTCTGGCGTGGGCCGGCATCGCCGCCCCATTCGCTGTCATCGGGGCGCATGTCCACACTGCCGTCGCCGTCCCAGCTTTCGGCGACATCGGTGACGGCTTCGTCGCGGGTTTCGCTGGGGCCGTCATCGCTGCTGCTGGCCGTGCTGGCGGTTTCACTGACGCGGTCGCCCAGACTCACGCGGGTGTCGGTCTGGTCCAGGCCAAAGGCCTCTATGGGCGCTTCTTCTTCGCTGCGCTCCAAGAATGGGTTGTCGTCCAGCATTTGGTCGACCTCTTGCGACAACTCCAGCGTGGACAGTTGAAGCAAGCGGATCGATTGTTGCAACTGGGGCGTGAGCGCCAGGTGCTGGGACATGCGAAGCGACAGACCGGGTTTCATGGCTGTGCTTTCTTGTGGTGAGCAGACGGTATGCGGTTCATCACATTCGGAAGTGTTCGCCCAAGTACACCCTGCGTACCTCGGCGTTGGACACAATTTCTTCCGGCGTGCCTTCGGCCAGCACACGCCCTTCACTGATGATGTAGGCGTGGTCACAAATGCCCAGCGTCTCGCGCACGTTGTGGTCGGTGATGAGCACACCAATGCCGCGCTGCTTGAGGAAGGCGATGATGCGCTGGATCTCGATCACCGCGATCGGGTCGATGCCGGCAAAAGGCTCGTCGAGCAAAATAAAACGGGGGTCGGTGGCCAAGGCGCGGGCAATCTCGACCCGGCGGCGTTCACCGCCCGACAGCGCCACAGCAGGCGAGTCGCGCAAGTGTTCTACGCGTAAATCGGTCAACAAATCGGTCAGGCGCTTTTCGATTTCTGCCGACGACAAGGCTTGGCCTTGCGCATCGGTTTGCAGCTCCAAAATGGCGCGCACGTTTTGAGCCACTGTGAGTTTGCGAAAAATCGAGGCCTCTTGCGGCAAGTAGGACAAGCCCATGCGTGATCGCTTGTGGATGGGCATGCGCGTGACGTCTGCGCCGTCGATCAAGATTTGTCCACCATCGCCGCGCACCAAGCCGACGATCATGTAGAAAGAAGTGGTTTTGCCTGCGCCATTGGGGCCCAGCAGACCCACCACCGCGCCTTTTTCAACTTGCACCGACACATCGTGCACCACCTTGCGGCTGCCGTAGGCTTTCTTCAGGTGGTGCGCCACCAAGCTGCTGTTGATGACGGGTGCACTCATGGCTTTTTGCCTTCGGTCGCGACTGGGCTGACCCGCAAAGCCGGAAGCGCCGAGTTGGGCGCTGGTGGTGCAGTGACCGGGGTGGTTTTACGGGGAGTCAGCACGGCCCGCACGCGTTGATCACGCGGGTCTGTGGGTTTCGTGCCTGGCGCAGGGCGGTCCACCGTCATCACTTCGGTGGTGTTGTTGAAGACAATTTTTTGCCCTGTGATCTGATCGGCCAACACGGTGCCGCGCAAAATGCGCAGCTCGGCCCGCTGTACCAAAGTCACCACATCGGCTTGACTGTCGTAAATCACCATTTCGCCTTCACCTTCGGTGAATTCGTCCACGCCTTCGCGCTTCTGCCGAAAGAACACGCGCTCATTGGGGGCCGCCCAAATTTGCGCGATTTGCTGGCCATTTTTGTCTTGTTGCACTTCCATCCGAGCGCCGCGCAACACCATGGTGCCTTTGAAGGCCACCACCTGACCCGTGAAGTGGGTCAGCAGTTTGTTTTCGTCGTGGCGCATGGCGTCCGCTTCGATCAGCAAGGGCTTGTCGCGGTCGGCTTTTTCGGCCCAAGCAGGCATGCCGAGCAAACTCATCCCTAAGGCAAAGAGGCCGATGGCGTGGCGTGTTTTCATTGAGGGCATGAATCTTGCTGATGGATGTGTTCGGATTGTAGGGGCAAGCGCAGTCAGATCTGCCCCCGTGCCCGCGGTGGAACCATAAAAAAAGCCCGGCCAAACATGCGCTTGGGCGGGCTGGGACTGCGCGGGTGTCCGCGTGGACAAGCAAATCAGCTTTGTTTTTTGGTCGGTGTGGCAGGGGCGGCTGCCGTGCGCGATTGAGCGATCAGGGATTCGGCCACTTTCAGGGCCCGCTCCATGCTGCCCGCCAAGGTGCCATCGATGTAGTAACGGCCCGCCACGCCCAGAGAGGGCACACCTTCGACCTTGAAGTCGTTTTGCAGTTGCACAGCACGCTTGAGTTTGCTGGCCACGCCAAAGGACTTGTACACCTCGTTGAACTTGGTTTTGTCGACGCCTTGCTTTTCAGCCCAAGCCAGCACGCTGGCGTCGGTGTTGAGCATCAACTTTTCCACGTGGATGGCGGCAAACACCTTGGGGTGCAGCGTTTCCATCAGGTTCATGGCCTCGATGGTGAAAAACAAACGCTGCTGTGGGGCAAAGTCATCGCGGAAAGACACCGGAATGCGGCGAACCACCACATCTTTGGGCGCATTTTTGACCCACTGGGCAAAGCTGGGCTCAAACATATTGCAATGGGGGCAGCTGTACCAGAAGAACTCGATCAGCTCGATTTTGCCGGTACCAGACTCGGTGGCCACGGGGCGTTCCAAGGTGAGGTAGTCCTTGCCAGACCGGAAAAGCGCAGCCTGGGCCCATGCCAACGGGGCACTCAGCCAAGCGCTGGCGGTCACGGCCAAGGTGGAAAACAAACGGCGTTTCATTTCGGTACTCCAAAAATAAGGGCGACGGGTTTAGCGTTGAACGCGCACCAAGGTGTTTTCGAGGCCACTGCCTTCCAAGCGGGTGCGGATGCGTTCGGCGGCGGTTTTGTCCGAGAAAGGCCCCAAGCGTACGCGATACACGGTGCGGCCAGCTTGGTCTCGTTCAGAAACCTTGGCGTCCAAGCCCATTAAGGCGAGCTTGGCTTTCTGGGCGTCGGCGTCGGCCAGGGTTCGGTAGGCGCCCACTTGGATCACGTAGTCAAACGGGTCTGCTGCATTGCCAGCGGCAGCGGGTGTGGACAGGCCTGACTTGGACTTGGCCAAGTCACCCAAGGGGTCTGCGGTGACGGCTGGACGGGGTTCGGGTTTAGACGTGTCTGAAGCTGTTTTGCCGGCATCACCCGAGGTGGGTTTTTCAGCGCCTGCCTCTTTTGTTCCAGGTGCGGAGGCTGCTGGCGCGGCTGGCGCCTCTGCTGGAGGCTTGGGTTGGAACACGCTGTTGGGGTTCCAGTCTTTATTCTTTTCTGTTTCCTGCACGTCTTGGTCGGTGGTGCGGGGCTGGTTCTTATTGGAAAACGGCGTGGGCACCTTGGTCACGTAAACGGCCACGGCCAGGGCCACGCCTAGGCCCAGCACCAAACCGATGATGAAGCCCAGAAAAGTACCGCCGCGTTGGCTGTGGAGTTGCATGACCTGTCCCTTTACATTTTTTGCGGGGCTGACACGCCCAGCACTTTGAGACCGTTTCGCAGCACCTGTGCGGTGGCTGCCACCAAGGCCAGGCGGGCTTGTTTGACCGCTTCGTCGTCCACCAAAATGCGCTCGGCGTCGTAGTAGCTGTGGTACAGCGAGGCCAGGTCGCGCAGGTAAAACGTCACGTCGTGCGGCGCGAAGTCGGTGGCTGCCGATGTGAGCATCTCGGGGTATTTAGCCAGTGCCAACATGAGTGCGTGGGCTTGGGGACTTTGCAATGGTGACAGGTCGACCTGGGCCAGCTTGGCCGCATCACCCCCGTCTTTTTCCTTCCAGGCCGCCAGCACCGAGCAGATGCGGGCATGGGCGTATTGAACGTAATAGACCGGGTTGTCGTTGTTCTGGGCCAAGGCCAGGTCGATGTCGAAGATGTATTCGGTGTCGGGCTTGCGTGAGAGCAAGAAGAAGCGCACCGCGTCCTTGCTGGTCCACTCGATCAGGTCGCGCAAGGTCACATAACTGCCCGCACGCTTGGAGATTTTGACCTCTTCGCCGCCGCGCATGACGCGCACCATGGTGTGCAGCACGTAGTCGGGGTAACCCTCGGGGATGCCGACATTGGCCGCTTGCAGGCCCGCACGCACGCGGGCAATCGTGCCGTGGTGGTCGGTGCCTTGGATGTTGACCACGCGGGTGAAGCCTCGTTCCCACTTGGCGATGTGGTATGCCACATCCGGCACAAAGTAGGTGTAAGTGCCGTCGCCTTTGCGCATGACACGGTCTTTGTCGTCGCCGTAGTCGGTGGACTTGAGCCACAAGGCGCCGTCTTGCTCGTAGGTCTTGCCCGCGTCCTTGAGCTTTTGCACCGCTGCATCGACCTTGCCACTGGTGTAGAGGCTCGACTCCAGGTAATAGTTGTCAAAGCGAACGTCAAAGGCCTTCAAGTCCAAGTCTTGTTCGCGGCGCAAATAGGCCACGGCGAACTCGCGCATGCCGTCCACGTCGTTCACATCGCCGCTGGCCGTGCAGCTGCGGTCGTCAGACTGAACGGTTTTGCCCGCCAGAAAATCGTTGGCGATGTCTTGGATGTAGTCGCCGTTGTAGAAAGCCTTGCTTTCGGGGTTATCGGGGTCGGTGGGCCAAGTCGCATCGCCGGGCTGAATACCTTTCGCCCGCATGTGCGTGCTCTTGGCCAAGGTGCCGATCTGCACGCCCGCGTCGTTGTAATAGAACTCGCGGTAGACCTGTTGGCCTTGCGTGGCCAGCAAGTTGCAAATCGCGTCGCCCAAAGCCGCTTGGCGGCCGTGTCCTACATGCAAAGGACCTGTGGGGTTGGCCGACACGAACTCGACCAGTACTTTGTTGGCTTGGGCCGGTTGGTCACCAAAGCATTCAGCGGCTTGCAGAACTTCGTGCACCACGGCCTGCTTGGCCGCGTCTTTGAGGCGGATGTTGATGAAGCCTGGGCCCGCCAGCTCAATGGCGTCCACCCATTGCTGGAAAGCCGGGGTGGCCAGCAGGGCTTCGCGCAGGGCTTCGCCCAGTTGCCGTGGGTTTTGCTTGAGGGCTTTGGCCAGTTGCATGGCCGCCGTGCAGGCCAAGTCGCCATGGGCAGCTACTTTGGGCGATTCGAAGGCCGCGCGTGCACCAGCACCGGGTTGAAGTTTGTCGAGTTCAGCGGCCAGGGCCGTGAGCAATTGGTGTTTGGCAGAAAGCATGGGGGGATTTTACGGGGCTGACGTTTGCCAGTAACCGGGTTGGGCGTAATGGTGTTTCAGGTGGTCAATCCAGAGCCGTACGCGCAGCGGCAAGTGCTTGCGCTGAGGGAAGACCACAAAAATGCCGTTGGGTGGTGCAGCAAAGTCTTCCAGTACCGCCACCAACTGACCTGAGCGGATTTCGCTCTCCACTTCCCAGGTGCTGCGCCAGGCGATGCCGTAACCGGCCAAGCACCAGTCGTGCAGCACTTGGCCATCCGAACAGTCGAGTGGCCCCCCCGGGCGCAAGTGAACCACGCCTTGGCCACCATCTTCGGGGTTTCGAAAGGCCCAACCTCGGGTTTGCGAGGCATCGCTCGACAGGGTCAGGCAGTCGTGCTGCAGCAAGTCGGAGGGCTGAGTCGGCGTGCCGCGCCGTGCCAGATAGGCGGGCGTAGCCACGCACAGGCGGCGGTTGTCGGCCATGCGCACGCTGACCAGCGAGCTGTCGGGCAGGTCGCCCACGCGCACGGCACAGTCAAAACCCTCGGCAGCCAGGTCCACGACCCGGTCGCTCAAATTCAAGGAAATCGACACATCGGGGTGCAGTTCGCGAAAGCGCGGCACAAGTGGGGCCACATGGCGGCGGCCAAACCCGGCTGGAGCCGTGATGCGCAAATGCCCACTGGCCTTGACGCCACCTGCCGAGACACTGGCCTCGGCATTGGCCACATCGGAGAGCAAGCGCTGACAATCTTCCAAGAAGGCGCTGCCTTCGTGGGTGAGGGTGATGCGCCGGGTGGTGCGTACCAGCAGCTTCACACCCAGGCTTTCTTCCAGCGCATCCAGCCTGCGGCCGATGATGGCAGGGGCCACGCCCTCGGCCCGAGCTGCAGCGGTCAGACTGCCTTTGGTGGCAACCGAGACAAAGGTTTCGAAGGCTTTGAGCTTGTCCATGCGGACCGATTATGCGGCTTTAAGTTTGGAATGCTGGCCGCATGGGGGTGAATTGACTTGTTTAAGTCAGTCGCGCCAGCCTTTGGGCAAGCCCGCCTCGGGTGTCATGCCGTAGAGCGGCTCGCCGGGCAGACCGGCTTTCAGAGGGGCTCGTGCGGCCATGAGTTTGTTCAGGTCAATGCCTGTGGACACGCCCATGGCTTCCAGCATGAATACCAGGTCTTCGGTCACCACATTGCCCGATGCTCCCGGGGCGTAAGGGCAGCCACCCAATCCACCCAGAGAGCTGTCAAAGGTGCGAACACCCACCTCGTAAGCCGCCAGCGCATTGGCCAGACCCAGGCCCCGGGTGTTGTGCAGGTGGGCCGAGCCCGTGAGGGGACCGATTTCCTGAAACATGCGCTTGAACAGTCGGCTGACCTGTGCGGGGTTGGCCATGCCGGTCGTGTCGGACAGGCCGATTTCGTCCACACCCGCCTCGGCCAAGCGGTGTGCCAGGCGCAGCACATCGTCCTCGGGCACGGCCCCTTGCAGCGTGCATCCGAATGCGGTGGACATGCCAACTTCGACGGGTACGCCGGGCGCGATCTCGTCGCGCTGGCGCAAGACCGCCTTGACCTCTTCGACCATGGCTTCGGGTGTTTTGCGCACATTGGCCATCGAGTGCGCCGGGCTGGCCGATACCGGCAGAGTGAGCTTTTGTGCCCCAGCCTGCAGCGCAGCTTGCGCGCCACGCAGGTTGGGCACCAAGGCCATGATGCGCACGCCGGAGTGGCGCAGCGCATGCTGCACCACCTGCGCTGCATCGGCCATTTGCGGCAGCAGCTGGGCGGGCACGAACGAGGCGACTTCAATTTCTCGCAGGCCCGACGCCGCGAGTGCATCGATCCAGCGCAACTTGTCGGCTGTGGGCATGGTGGCTTTGACCGATTGCAGGCCATCGCGCGGGCCAACTTCGCTGATCAGGACTTCAGGGCTTGGTGATCGTGTCATGTCTGAATTAAACCGCAGAGTGCCAAAAGTTGTGGACATCGCTTGAAGCGCTGCACTTGTGATTAAAAGTCATGGGTCTATGCAGTTTCGGCGTCTTTATCGGTGTCTAAATTTAGAATAGAGTGCTTCGTATCTTTGGCCGCCCTGCAGATGTCACTTTGCACGCCTCGGCCCGATCTGATTTTTTGACTTGACCCGAGAGGTTTTCATGACTGCACGCACCGCGATTCACAACCTGCAAGTGGCCAACCCACTGCTGAGTTTCATCAACGACCAGATGCTGCCCGCCACAGGCGTGGACCAAGACAAGTTCTGGAAAGGCTTCAACGACATCGTGGCCGACTTGGCCCCGAAAAACATCGCCCTGTTGGCCGAGCGTGACCGCATCCAGACCGCCATGGACGCGTGGCACACCGCCAACCCTGGCCCAGTGGCCGAAGGCAAGGCCATGAAGGCCTACCGTAAATACCTCGCCCAAATCGGCTATCTGGTCCAGGAGCCGCGCAATGCCCAAGCCACCACCGCCAACGTGGACGCCGAGCTGGCCAAGCTGGCTGGCCCTCAGTTGGTCGTGCCGATTTTGAATGCCCGTTACGCCCTGAACGCCGCCAACGCCCGTTGGGGTTCTTTGTACGACGCGCTGTATGGCACAGACGCGATCAGCGAAGCCGATGGCTGTGAAAAAGGCTCGGGCTACAACCCCAAGCGCGGCGCCAAAGTCATCGACTACTGCCGCAACGTGCTCGACCGCACAGCACCCCTGAAGACCGGCTCGCACGTGGGCAGCAAGGGCTATGCCGTGAAAGCAGGCAAGCTGGTCGTGACCCTGGCCAACGGCAAAAACTCCACCTTGGCCGATGCCAAGCAGTTCGTGGGTTACACCGGTGATGCCAAGGCCCCGGCATCCGTGCTGTTTGTGCACAACGGCATCCACCTCGACCTGCAAATCAACAAGTCGACACCCATCGGCAAGACCGACCCCGCTGGCGTGTCCGACCTGATCGCTGAAAGCGCGTTGTCCACCATCCTCGACTTGGAAGACTCGGTCGCCGCGGTGGACGCCGACGACAAAGTGTTGGCCTATGCCAACTGGCTGGGCATTTTGCAAGGTACCCTGAGCGAAGAAGTGCAAAAGGGTGGCAAGACTTTCACCCGCACCATGAACGGTGACCGTGAGTACACCAAACCCGCAGGCAAGGGCACCGTCAAACTGCACGGCCGCTCGCTCATGTTTGTGCGCAACGTCGGTCACCTGATGACCAACCCCGCCATTCTTTACAAAGGCGCTGACGGCAAAAACCACGAGATCCCTGAAGGCATCCTGGACGCGATGATCACCGTGACCTGCGCCTTAGTGGACTTGCAGAAAAAGTCTTCGCACCCCCTGCGCAACAGCCGCACCGGCAGCGTCTATATCGTCAAGCCCAAAATGCACGGCCCGGCTGAAGTCGCGTTTGCCGACGAGCTGTTTGGCCGCGTCGAAAAAGTGATCGGCATGAAGCCTTCCACCGTCAAGCTGGGCATCATGGACGAAGAGCGCCGCACCAGCACCAACTTGAAAGCCTGTATCGCTGCCGCCAAGAGCCGCGTGGCCTTCATCAACACCGGCTTCCTGGACCGTACAGGCGACGAGATGCACACCTGCATGCTGGCCGGCCCCGTCATGCGCAAGGGCGACATCAAGAACAGCACTTGGCTGGGTGCGTACGAGAAGAACAACGTCAACGTGGGCCTGGCCTGCGGCCTGCGCGGTCGCGCTCAGATCGGTAAAGGCATGTGGGCCATGCCCGACCTGATGGCCGACATGCTCAAGGCCAAAATCGGCCACCCCATGGCCGGTGCCAACACCGCTTGGGTGCCCAGCCCCACCGCCGCCACGCTGCACGCCATGCACTACCACCAAGTGGACGTGCCTGCCCTGCAAAAGCAGATGGAAAAAGCGGTTGCCAAGCAAGACCCGAAACAATTGCGCGAAGACACGCTCAACGCTTTGCTGCAGTTCCCCGTGGTGGCCAAAGACGCCGCCAACTGGTCGGCTGAAGACAAGCAAAAAGAGCTCGACAACAACGCCCAAGGCATCTTGGGTTATGTGGTCCGCTGGGTGGACCAAGGCGTGGGCTGCTCCAAAGTGCCCGACATCAACGGCGTGGGCCTGATGGAAGACCGCGCCACCTTGCGCATCAGCAGCCAGCACATGGCCAACTGGATGCAGCACGGCGTGGTGACCGAAAAGCAAGTCAAGCAAACCATGGAACGCATGGCCGCCGTGGTGGATGCGCAAAACGCGGGCGACGCGGCTTACCAGCCCATGGCCGGTAACTTTGCCAAGTCAGCGGCCTACAAAGCGGCTTGTGACTTGGTCTTCAAAGGCAAGGCGCAACCCAGCGGCTACACCGAGCCGCTGCTGCACGCTTGGCGCTTGAAGGTCAAAGCGGCCTGAAAGCGCAGGGCTCGGACACGGGCCGATGCTTAAAAACGGCTCCTTCGGGAGCCGTTTTGCTGTGCATGGTTGAAAATGGTGCTTTGAGGAGGGCGCAATGCGCTGGATTGACCGGATTCCGATGTGGTGGCTGGTGGCTATTGCCGTTTATTTGGCCGGGGCCCCGTTTGTGCCTGAGCCGCATTTGGTGGAGAAGTGGCGCATGCTCATGCAAGGCAGCTTGAGCAAACCTATCGACATCTTTGATTTTTTCTTGCACACCACCCCTTTGGTGGTACTGGGCATTCGCCTGTGGCGTGACGCGCAGCGCCGCCGCCAGGGTAAGGACTGAGACCTGCCGCCATGTCGCAGCCTGCCCTTGACCCTTGCCGCTGCCCCTTGTGCGGGCAGCCCAATGCCTGTGCCATGGCCATGCCGCAAGCCTGTGATGCCGCGTCCGGGCCGTGCTGGTGCACGCGAGTTCAGTTCAGCGCCGATTTGCTGAAGCAAGTGCCCGAAGCGGCGCGCAACAAGGCCTGCATTTGCGCGGCTTGTGGTGCGGCGTCTGTGGACAACACGGCCCACAACCCAAACCAAGGCGCAGGCGCATGAGCCTTGCCCAAGGCCCCCACAGCCTGCAGGCCCTGCAAGCGCGTTATGGCGAGCGTCATCGCTGGTTGCTGCTGCTGTCGGTGATGCTGGGCTCCATGGCGGCGGTGATGTCGTCCACCATCATGAACGTGGCCATTCCCGACATGAGCCAGCACTTCACCTTGGGGCAAAGCCGTGTGCAGTGGGTCACCTCTGGCTTCATGGTGGCGATGACGGTGTCCATGCTCACCACGCCTTGGCTTCTGTCGCGCTACGGCTACCGCCGGGTGTACGAGGTGTGCATGTGGCTGCTGCTGGGTGGCGGTGTGGTGGGTGGCTTGGCCAATGATTTTCCGCTGGTCATGGCCGCACGCGTGGCCGAGGGCCTGGCTGCGGGTGTGGTGCAGCCCATACCGGCCATCATCATCTTGCGGGCTTTTGCGTCCGAAGAGCAGGGCCGCGCCAGCGGGATGTTTGGCATGGGCGTGGTGCTGGCCCCCGCCATTGGCCCCAGCATTGGCGGGGTGCTGGTCGATGTGTTTGGCTGGCGCTCGATCTTTTTCATGGTGGTGCCGCTGGCCATGGTGGCGCTGTGGCTGTCGCGCCGCTATGTGCCCACGTCGGCTCCGGGCGGTGTGCAGGCCGATGCGGGCAGCCCGGGCCTGGACTGGATTGGGCTGGTGCTGGCCAGCGTCTCCACCTTGATGCTGCTCAATGGCCTCGTGCAGCTGCGCGGCGATGACCACACGGTTGCCGTGACCCTTTTGGTGCTGGCGGGCGTGGGCATGGCCTTGTTTGTGGCCTGGCAGCGGCATTTGCTGCAGCCGGATCGCCGTTTGCATCGCATGCGACGCGCATCTTCAGGCCGAAAAGGCCAAGTCCGCCAAGCTAGGCGAGGCCCGCTCATGAACCTGCGTGTGTTTGGCCACCGCCATTTCGCCATGGGGGCGCTGGTATCGTTCACCTACGGCATCGCGCTGTTTGGCTCGACCTATTTGCTGCCGGTCTACATGCAGATGGGCTTGGGTCTGTCACCGTCCTACATTGGCGCGGCCTTGTTGCCGGCGGGCATTTTGCTGGCCGTGACCATCGCGGCTGTGGGGCGTTTGTCGCACCGCATGCCGCCTGCCCATTGGGTGAGCTGGGGCTTGGCTTTGCTGGCGCTGTCGTTTGCGCTCATGCCCTTGGTCCACCCGGCAGCGGGCTTGGCGCTGCTTTGGATTTTGGTGATCCTGGGCCGTATTGGCCTGGGGTTCATCTTGCCTTCACTCAACCTGGGGGCGATGAGGGGCTTGCCCAAAGACCTGATCCCGCAGGCGTCGAGCGTGATTGGTTTTGTGCGCATGCTGGGCGGCGCGGCGGGCGTGAGCATTTGCGCCATCGTGCTGGAGTGGCGTTTGGCGGTGTATGCCCATGCATCCGGCATCCCAGGTCGCGCCGATTTGCGGGCCTTCAACGAGACCTTTGTGTTTCTGGCCACTATGACCGCCTTGGCCTTGTTGGCTGCCTGGAAAATGGGTGAGGCCGAAGAGCCCCCCAAGAAAGACTGAACCATGTGCCAACTGCTCGGCATGAACTGCAACACCCCCACCGATGTGACTTTCAGCTTCAGCGGCTTTGCGCAGCGTGGTGGCATCACTGACCACCACAGTGATGGTTGGGGCATTGCCTTTTTTGAAGGGCAGGGCGTGCGCCACTTTGTGGACCACCAAAGCGCCAGCACCTCACCCATTGCCGACCTGATTCGGCGCTACCCGATCAAAAGTCAGAACGTCATCGCTCACATCCGCAAAGCCACGCAGGGCGAGGTGAGCCTGGAAAACTGTCACCCCTTTGTGCGTGAACTGTGGGGGCGCTACTGGGTGTTCGCGCACAACGGCAATTTGGTGGACTACGCGCCGCGCCTGCACGGCAGCTTCAAGCCCGTGGGCCAGACCGACAGCGAGCGGGCGTTTTGCTGGCTCATGCAAGAGCTGGCCAAATCACACGCCAGCGTGCCCAGCGTGGCAGAACTCAGTTGCACCTTGCGCGAGCTGGTGCCGCAAATCGCACAGCACGGCACGTTTAATTTTTTGTTGTCCAACGGGCAAGCCCTCTGGTCGCACGCCAGCACGCATCTGCACTATGTGCTGCGCAGGCACCCGTTCAACCGGGCCACGCTCAGTGATGAAGATCTGAGTGTCAATTTTGCGGACCACACCCGTGAGAGTGACCGCGTGGCGGTGGTGGTCACGCAACCTTTGACGACCGACGAGGACTGGGTCGCTTTTGAGCCTGGCCGCTTGTATGCGTTTGAGGATGGGAGTCTGAACGCTTAGCGGGGGGAAGCTGTGGATTGATGCTTTACAGCGCCGCTTCCACCGCGTCCCAAAACAGCGCCGCCACGTCGCAGCCCATCTGGTCGGTGATTTCCTGAAAGCAGGTCGGGCTGGTCACGTTGATCTCGGTGAGGCTGTCGCCAATGATGTCCAGGCCCACCAGCATCAATCCGCGTGCGAACAGGATCGGACCCAAGGCTTCGGCGATTTCGCAGTCACGCTCCGAAATCGGTTGGGCCACGCCCTTGCCGCCGGCTGCCAGGTTGCCGCGCACTTCGCCGCCTTGCGGAATGCGCGCCAGACAAAACGGCACGGGCTTGCCGCCGATCAACAGCACGCGTTTGTCGCCTTTCGCGATGCCGGGCAAAAACTTTTGCACCATCACCGTCTGGGCGCCGCTTTGGTTCAGCGTTTCAATGATCGCGCCCAGGTTCAGGCCGTCGACACCCACCTTGAAGATGCCCGTGCCGCCCATCCCGTCCAGGGGTTTCAAGATGATGGTGCCGTGCTCGGCATGAAAGGCGCGGATGTCAGACTCGCTGCGCGTGACCAAGGTCGGTGCAATGAACTGCGGAAACTCCAGAATCGCCAGCTTTTCGGGGTGGTTGCGCAATGCCGCCGGGCTGTTGAAGACTTTGGCGCCTTCGCGCTCGGCTTGCGTCAGCAAGTGGGTGGCATAGAAGTATTCGCTGTCAAAAGGCGGGTCGGTTCGCATGATGACCGCATCAAAATCTTTGAGGTTGGCACGGCTCGAAGAGGTTTCGGTGAACCAAGTGTCTGGCTGCCCGGTGAGCGTGATGTGGCGAACTTGAGCCGACACGGCCTCGCCTTGCTGCCAGCGCACATCGGTCATCTGGCACGCCACGACCTGGTGGCCGCGCTTTTGTGCCTCGCGCATCATGGCGAAGGTGGTGTCTTTGTAAATTTTGAAGGATTCGAGCGGGTCGGCAACAAAGAGTATTTTCATGAGCAGTCAGATTTCTAAGTCAATGCGCGAACTGTGACACAGAACGCTAAAACGGATGTGAACCAAGATGGAAGGCGGCCGGGATCACCGCCGCACCACCAGCAAGCTGGCCGCCTGGCAGTGGATGCGCACATGCTGGGCTTCACCCAAGTATTCTCCATCGGCGGCCAGAGGAACGCCCTGTGTGCAGGCGATGTCCAGTTGGCGATAGGCCCAACAGCCGATGCGCGGATGACCAAGGTGTCGGCCGATCAGCAGACGGGGAAGCATGAGCAGGGCGCCCGGTCGACCAAAGGTGCCCGCCAACAGGGCGTTGAGCTGGCCATCGGCCAATTGCGCGTGGGGCACAGCCGGCATGCCCGAACCGAAGGTCGGGGTGTTCAGGCTGGAGGCAAAGAGGCAAGCGCCTTGTTGTTTCAGGTGCCCATCGCTGTGCAGCGTCAGGTCCCAGTGGCGCAGGTGGATCAGCTCGTTCAAGGTGGCCCACAGGTAGCGGGGCAAGCCGCGCAGCCAGCTCGGGCCGTTCAGTGCACGCAGCCCAACGGCCGAGTCAAAACCGGCCGTCAGGCTCGACAGAAAAGGGGTGTCGTGCGTTTGGCCTTGCATATCGCACCAGTGGGCCAGGCCGGTGTCGATGGCTTGCGCAGGGCCTTGCAATGCCAACGTCAAGGCTTGTGCCCAAGGCAGACCATCCACACCCCAGGCGCGGGCACTGTCGTTGCCACTGCCCATGGGCACCAGTCCGATGGTGAGCCGCCTCGCCAGCAGCATGGGCAACCAGCAGTTCAGTGTGCCGTCCCCGCCGACCACCACCACGCGGCTGCCTTCGGCCAGCGACTCCAGCAGGGCCACACTGTCGCTCAAGGCTTCGGGGGCAGCAAGTTGTGCATTCGGCGCATGCGCTGCCAGCCACGCCCGCAGCGTCGGAATGCGCCGCGCAGCGCGGCCGCCTTGCGCATGGGGGTTGAGCAGGACCAAGGCCATGGCGGGGCAGGCTTACTGGAAAGCCACTTCGGCAAAGCTGCGCAGTTTGCGGCTGTGCAGTTGCTCGGGGCCAGCGTCGCGCAGCAAGGTCACGGCGCGGATGCCGATTTGCAGGTGCTGGTTCACCCGCTCGCGGTAAAAGTGGTTGGCCATGCCGGGCAGCTTGATCTCGCCGTGCAGCGGTTTGTCGCTCACACAAAGCAAGGTGCCGTAGGGCACCCGAAAGCGAAATCCGTTGGCCGCAATGGTGGCGCTTTCCATGTCCAGGGCCACCGCACGGCTTTGGCTGAAGCGCCGCTGCGGTTTGTTGTCTGGCAGCAGCTCCCAGTTGCGGTTGTCGGTGCTGGCCACCGTGCCGGTGCGCATGAGGCGTTTGAGGTCTGCACCATGACAGCCGGTGACCTCGGACACCGCACGCTCAAGCGCCACTTGAATCTCGGCCAGCGCCGGAATCGGCACCCACAGCGGAAGTTCTTCGTCCAGCACATGGTCTTCGCGCACATAGGCGTGGGCCAATACGTAGTCGCCCAGCAGCTGCGTGGTGCGCAGGCCCGCGCAGTGGCCCAGCATCAGCCAAGCGTGCGGGCGCAGCACGGCGATGTGGTCGGTGATGGTTTTGGCATTGGCCGGGCCCACGCCGATGTTGACCATGGTGATGCCGCTGTGGCCCTTGCGCACCAGGTGGTAGCCAGGCATTTGCGGCAAGCGAGGTGGTGTTTGGCCCTGAGCGTCCACATCCTCAGGAGCCAGGCCCACACGGCGCGTGACCAAGTTGCCGGGCTCAACAAAGGCGATGTACTCGCTGTCCGGGTTTTGCATTTCGGCGTGGCCCAGGGCGATGAATTCGTCGATGTAGAACTGGTAATTGGTGAACAGCACATAGTTCTGAAACCAGCGCGGTGAGGTGCCGGTGTAGTGGCGCAGGCGTTGCAGCGAATAGTCGATGCGGGGCGCGGTGAAGAGCGACAGCGGCCGCGCCTCGGAGGCTGCAGGCTCGTGTGTGCCATTGGCAATGCCGTCGTCCATGGCGGCCAGGTCGGGCAGGTCAAATACCTCGCGCATCAGGGCCTGGCGCTCGGTGCTCAGGCTGCCTTCCATGTGTTCGTCGTCGGCAAATGAAAAGTGAATCGGAATCGGTTGGTTGCTGGTGCCCACCTGCAGGCTTACACCGTGGTTTTTAAGCAGCAACGCCAGTTGCTGGCGAATGTAAAAAGCAAACAGGTCGGGCCGTGTCAATGTGGTTTCAAACCGGCCGGGTTCGGCCACAAAGCCGTAGCTCAGGCGGCTGTCCAGCCCCGCGCTTTTGCGGCTGGCGCTGCTGACCTGCACCCGAACAAACGGGTAAAAAGCCCGCACCCGGGTGTCTGTCATGTCGGCGCCCGCCACAAACTCGCGCATGGCCTGGCGCAGGTGGTTCACGCTGTGCTGGTAGATGTGCTGAATTTGCGCCAAGGCACTGTCGGCATCGTGGTGCTCGGAAGGGGCGATGAAGGGCGGCAGGTGCTGCATGGGATTCCTGGACAGTGTGTCTGGCCATTTTGCTGCAATCGCGCGGCTTGGGTGTGACAGGGCTGCACGCTTGTTGCCTTGGTGACCCCGTCCATCTTGTTGGACGGGCATGCTGTGGCCCAGACCCAGCCCACAGGTACTGGGCCACAATTTTTCTGGAGACGGTTCATGAGTCAAACCCGCAAAGTCATCATCACCTGCGCCCCCACCGGGGCCATCCACACCCCCAGCATGTCACCGCATTTGCCGGTGACTGCCGACGAGATTGCCGATGCAGCCATTGCCGCCGCCGAGGCGGGTGCGGCCATTTTGCACCTGCACGCCCGCGACCCGGTCGACGGCCGCCCCACACAAGACCCAGCGTTTTTTGTGCCGTTTTTGCAAAAGATCAAAGCCAACACCAACGCGGTTATCAACCTGACCACAGGCGGCAGCCCGCACATGACGGTGCATGAGCGCATGCAACCGGCTTTGACCTTCAAGCCCGAAGTGGCGTCGCTCAACATGGGATCGATGAATTTCGGCTTGTTCCCCATGCTGGACCGCTTCAAGACCTTTAAGCACGAGTGGGAGCGTGAGCACCTGGAAAAAAGCCGTGATCTGGTGTTCAAGAACACCTACAAGGACATCGAAACCATTTTGCGTCTGGGCACCGAAAACGGCACCCGCTTCGAATTCGAGTGCTACGACATCAGCCACCTGTACAACCTGGCGCACTTCCGCGATCGGGGCTTGGTCACGGGGCCTTTGTTTGTGCAGTCGGTGTTCGGCATTTTGGGCGGTATTGGCCCGCACCCCGAAGACCTGATGCACATGCGCCGCACGGCCGACCGCTTGTTTGGCAACGATTACCAGTGGTCGATTCTGGGCGCAGGCAAAGGCCAGATTGCGCTGGCCAGCATTGGTGCGGCCATGGGCTCCAATGTGCGCGTGGGGCTGGAGGACTCGTTGTGGATTGGCCCTGGAAAATTGGCCGAGTCCAGCGCTCAGCAGGTCCAGCGCATCCGCACCGTGCTCGAAGCCCTGAACCTGGAGATCGCCACACCCGATGAGGCCCGCAGCATGCTGGCGCTCAAGGGCGGGGATAAAGTGAATTTTTGAGGTTCACATATTGCGTCGGTACTGACCACCCACCTCGAACAGCGCATTGGTGATCTGACCGAGTGAGCAGACCCGCACCGCGTCCATCAACACCTCGAACACGTTGCCGTTGTCGATCACGGCTTGTTGCAGGCGTTTGAGCATGGCGGGTGATTCGGCAGCGTGTTGGGCGTGGAAGTCGTTCAGGCGCTGGAGTTGCGACTGCTTTTCTTCTTCGGTCGAGCGGGCCAGTTCCAGCGTTTCCATGACTTCGTCGCCCTTGGGGTTGCGGAAGGTGTTGACGCCGATGATGGGCAGCTCGCCGGTGTGCTTGAGCATCTCGTAGTGCATGGACTCGTCTTGGATCTTGCCGCGCTGGTAGCCGGTTTCCATCGCGCCCAACACACCACCGCGCTCGGCGATTTTTTCAAACTCAGCCAGCACGGCTTCTTCCAGCAACTCGGTCAGCTCTTCGATGATGAAGGCGCCTTGGCCCGGGTTCTCGTTCTTGGCCAAGCCCCATTCGCGGTTGATGATGAGCTGGATCGCCATAGCACGGCGCACCGAGTCTGCGGTGGGCGTGGTGATGGCCTCGTCAAACGCGTTGGTGTGCAGGCTGTTGCAGTTGTCGTAGATCGCGATCAGCGCTTGCAGCGTGGTGCGGATGTCGTTGAACTGAATCTCTTGGGCGTGCAAGGAACGGCCACTGGTTTGGATGTGGTACTTGAGCTTTTGGCTGCGCTCGTTCGCGCCGTATTTCTCTTTCATCGCCACCGCCCAGATGCGGCGTGCCACACGGCCCATGACGGTGTACTCGGGGTCCATGCCGTTGCTGAAGAAGAAGCTCAGGTTGGGCGCGAAGTCGTCGATGTGCATGCCACGCGCGAGATACGCTTCCACAAAGGTGAAGCCGTTGGACAGCGTGAAGGCCAGCTGGGAAATCGGGTTAGCCCCGGCTTCGGCGATGTGGTAACCGCTGATGGACACCGAGTAGAAGTTGCGCACGTCGTGGTGCACAAAGTACTGCGCGATGTCGCCCATCACTTTCAATGAAAACTCGGTCGAGAAGATGCAGGTGTTCTGGCCTTGGTCTTCTTTCAGGATGTCGGCCTGCACCGTGCCGCGCACATTGGCCAGCACCCACTCGCGGATCTTGGCGGCTTCGGTCTCGGTCGGCTCGTGGCCGTTCTCGGCCTTGAACTTGTCGAGGTTCTGGTCGATGGCCGTGTTCATGAACATGGCCAAGATAGAGGGTGCAGGTCCGTTGATGGTCATGGACACGCTGGTGGTCGGGTTGCACAGGTCAAAGCCCGAGTACAGCACCTTCATGTCGTCGAGCGTGGCCACGTTCACACCCGAGTTGCCGATCTTGCCGTAGATGTCCGGACGCAGGTCGGGGTCGTTGCCGTACAGCGTGACCGAGTCAAACGCGGTGGACAGGCGCTTGGCTGGCAGGCCCTCAGACACCAGCTTGAAGCGGCGGTTGGTGCGGAAAGGGTCGCCCTCACCGGCGAACATGCGGGTCGGGTCTTCACCCTCGCGCTTGAAAGCAAAGGTGCCTGCGGTGTAGGGGTAGCTGCCGGGCACGTTGTCCAGCATCAACCACTTGAGCACTTCGCCGTCGTCTTCGTATTGGGGCAGCGCCACTTTGCGGATGGTGGTGCCGCTCAGCGATTTGGTGGTCAGTGCCGTGCGGATTTCCTTGTCGCGGATTTTGACCACGTATTCGTCGCCCGCGTAGGCTTTTTGCATGTCGGGCCACTGGGCCAGCAACTTGCGGGCGGTGGGGTCTTGCGTTTGCTCGCGGCTCACAGCCAGGTCAATGGCGGCTTCAGCCGCTTTGGCGCGACCAGCTTTGCCCACTTCGAGCATCCGGGCCGCAGCACGCAGTTGCTGAATCTCGCGGGCCAGGCGGGATTGGTCGATGGCGCGCTTTTTGTAGCCGCGCACCGTGTCGCTGATCTCGGCCAGGTAACGGGTGCGGGAAGACGGCACGACCGGGTTTTGGTGGGTGCTGTAACGCACGCTGACCACAGGCAAACGGCCTTCGGTGGTCTTCATGCCCAGCTCGGCCAATCGGGCTTTGAGGGCTTGGTAAAGGGCAGTGACGCCGTCGTCGTTGAAGCGCGCCGCCATGGTGCCAAACACCGGCATCTGCTCGGTGGGCACGGTCCAGGCTTCTTTGTTGCGCTGCACTTGCTTGGCCACGTCGCGCAGGGCGTCCGATGCGCCTTTGCGGTCAAACTTGTTGATGGCCACAAACTCGGCAAAGTCCAGCATGTCGATTTTTTCGAGCTGGCTGGCCGCACCGAACTCGGGCGTCATCACGTACATGGGCACGTCAACATGCGGCACGATGGCGGCGTCGCCCTGGCCAATGCCAGACGTTTCCACCACGATCACATCAAAACCCGCCACCTTGCAGGCCGCCACCACGTCGGGCAAAGCGGCAGAAATTTCAGAGCCAAAGTCACGCGTGGCCAGCGAACGCATGAACACGCGCGGGCCTTGCGACCAGGGGCTGATCGCGTTCATGCGGATGCGGTCGCCCAGCAGCGCACCACCGCTCTTGCGGCGCGAGGGGTCAATGGAGATCACGGCCACACGCAGCGCGTCGCCTTGGTCCAGGCGCAGGCGGCGGATCAGTTCGTCTGTCAGGGATGACTTGCCCGCACCGCCGGTGCCGGTGATGCCCAACACGGGCACTTTCTTTTGCGCGGCTTGTTCGCGCACAGCCTTGACCACGCTGGCATCGGCCTTGTCGTTTTCCAAAGCGGTGATCAGTTGTGCCAAAGCACGCCAGTTCATCTCGCCGTGGCCCTGAATCGCGTCCACGGATTTAGGGGCCAGGGGGCTCACGTCTTGGTCGCAGCGCATGACCATCTCGCCGATCATCCCGGCCAGGCCCATTTTTTGGCCGTCTTCGGGGCTGAAAATGCGCACGCCTTTGTCCGCCAGGGCGCGGATTTCAGACGGCACGATCACGCCGCCGCCGCCGCCAAACACCTTGATGTGCTCGCCGCCCCGGGCTTTGAGCAAATCGACCATGTAGCTGAAGTATTCGTTGTGACCGCCCTGGTAAGAGCTGATCGCGATGCCCTGTGCGTCTTCCAGCAGCGCGGCGGTCACCACCTCGTCCACCGAGCGGTTGTGGCCCAGGTGGATGACCTCGGCGCCCATGCTTTGCAGGATGCGGCGCATGATGTTGATGGCGGCGTCGTGGCCATCAAACAGAGAAGCGGCGGTGACAAAACGCACCTTGTTGGTGGGGCGGTATTCGGCCAAGGCTTTGAATTCGGCGGACAGGTCGGTCATCAGGGTCTCCGGTAGCAGGGCAGGCTTGCAGCTTTGACGTTGACGTAAACGTCAATCAAAACCCGCATCTTAGCCGTTGCGGCCTGTCCTGTCACTGACACATTGGCGAGTGGGTGAAAAGCTATGATTTGTTCTCAATAGCCTTTCACAATGAACTCTCCCATTTTTGGATGAACGCGCCATGACCACTGCTGCAGCACCCGTACTCCCCCCACTTCAATCGGCCACAGGCTACGCGGGTGATGTTTCCCCAGAGCAGGCTTGGGCCTGGGTGCAGTCAGGTGAAGCAGAACTGGTGGACGTGCGCACCGATGCAGAACGTGCCTGGGTTGGCTTTGTGCCAGGGGCCCATGCGCTGGCTTGGAAGCAGTGGCCCGGCATGGCGATGAACCCAGGTTTCGATGCGGGCGTGCAGGCATTGGGTGCGAACGGCAAGAAACTGGTGTTGCTGTGCCGCAGCGGTGTGCGCTCCATTGCCGCCGCACAGCGTGCCACCGAGTTGGGCGTGCAGGCCTACAACATCCTAGAGGGGTTTGAAGGCGATCCCGACGACCAAGCCCACCGAGGCACACAAGGCGGATGGCGAGTGCGGGGCTTGCCTTGGCAGCAAAACTGAACGGAACAAACCGCTAGGCTTAAACGCCAGGCGGGCGGCGGGCGATCATGTCTTGATTCGCCATTTCATAAGCGTGGGCCAGCTTCAGCAAATCCCAGTCGCCTTGCGGTTTGCCAATCAAGGCCAGGCCCATGGGCAAACCGTTCTCGCCAAAGCCCGCTGGCACGCTGATCGACGGCAAACCTGCAAAGGTGGCATAAATCACCACTTCCATCCAGCGGTGGTAAGTGTCCATGCTTTGCCCGGCAACAGTTTCTGGCCAGCGCAGGCTCACATCGAAAGGCCATACCTGTGCAACGGGAGTGGCCAGCACATCGAATTTTTCAAACAGGGCCAACATGCTTTGGTAAAAGCGCGTGCGGCTGGCGCTGGCTGCCAACAGTTGAGAGCCGGTCAAACCCATGGACTGGTCGTGTTCCCAAAGTGCTTCGGCTTTGATGTGTGCTCGGTTGGCAGGGTTGATCAAGAATGGGGCGATGCGCGGACCGACCAAAGCTTGCCGCCAGACCAACCAAGCTCGCCAAATTTCTTCGGCAGGCATACCCAGTCGGGCTTCATCCACGGTGCAGCCCATCCCCGAAAAACTGTTCAGCGCGGATTGGCAGACATCGAGAATTCCGTCTTCCATGGGCAAGTAGCCCTGCAAATTGCCCAGCCAACCCATGCGCAATCCTTGGGGATTGCTGGCCAAAGATCCTGTAAATGCGGCGGGGTCTTCCGTCAGGCTCAAAGGGCTGGATGGGTGAGCACCCGCTTGCACCGAAAGCAGCATGGCCAAATCCGCCACATGGCGTGCCATGGGGCCTTCGGTGGGCAGTTGGGCAATGAACACATCTTGTGCGGGCGACATGGGCACGCGGCCTTGTGAGGGGCGCAGACCAAACACATGGTTCCAGCCGGCGGGGTTGCGCAAGCTGCCCATGAAGTCGGAACCATCGGCCACCGGCAACAAGCGCTGGGCCACCGCCACCGCCGCACCACCGCTGCTGCCGCCAGCGGTTTTGTTGGGGTTCCAAGCGTTGCGGGTGGGGCCAAACACTTCATTGAACGTGTGCGAACCCAATCCAAATTCGGGCGTGTTGGTTTTGCCGATGACAATGGCGCCAGCGGCCTTCATCCGCTGAACCATGAGGCCATCTTCAGGGGCCACAAAGTCCTTCATGAGTGGACTGCCCAAAGTGGTGCGCAAGCCTTTTGAATGGGCCAAATCCTTGATGGCTTGGGGCATGCCATGCATCCAGCCCATGGACTCGCCGCGGGCCAGCTGAGCATCGCGCTCGCGTGCTTGCGCCATCAATAGTTCGGGTTCTTGCAGGCTGACGATGGCATTGGACTGCGGATTCAGACGCGCAATGCGCTCGAGTGTGGACTGCATGACTTCCTGGCACGACACCTGCTTGAGGTGAATGGCGCGAGACAAATCGATGGCGGAGGTATCAGGGTTGACCATGGGGTGATGCTTTCAGTTTTATTTGTATTATGAAAGCGGTCGAAGGGTAGCCAGTCACTGGTGAAAACCCCGACTCTGATTTGCGCAAAGGTGACGCTGTTTCGTTTTGAAAGCTGTCATCATGATTTTTCAACTGTTCCTTTTTTGGAGATCTGATCATGAAGAGACGTGTTCTGTTTGCTGCTACGGGTTTGTTGGGTTTGAGCATGCTGGCCCCTGTGGTGGCGCAAGCCCAAGACAACAAAGTGTTCCGCTTTGTGCCGCACGCCAACCTGGCGGTGCTCGATCCGATCTGGACCACGGCCTACGTGACGCGCAACCACGCGTACATGATCTACGACACGCTGTTCTCGGAAGATGCACAGGGCAACATCAAGCCTCAGATGGTGGACACTTACACCAACTCCCCCGATCGCAAGACTTGGACTTTCAAGCTGCGCAGCGGCTTGGAGTTTCACGATGGCAAGCCTGTGACCAGCGAAGACGTGGTGGCCTCGCTCAAGCGTTGGGCCAGCCGCGACGCCATGGGTGGCATCTTGAACACCTTCATCGACCGTTATGAGACCCCCGACGCCAACACCTTCCGCATGATCCTCAAGGAGCCCAGCGGTATCGTGATCGACGCTTTGGGCAAGGCTTCGTCCAATGTGCCTTTCATCATGCCCGCCCGCATTGCGGCCACGCCTGGTGCTGAGCAAATCAAGGAGCACATTGGCTCGGGCCCCTTTATCTTCAAGGCCGACGAATTCAAGCCCGGCGCTCTGGCGGTGTACACGCGCAATGCCAAATACAAGTCTCGTGCTGAAGCACCCAGCGGCATGGCCGGTGGCCGTCCGGTCAACTTTGACCGTGTGGAGTGGGTCATCATTCGCGACCCGCAAACCCAGTTCAACGCCATCAAAGCCGGTGAAGTGGACATGGTCGAACAGCCCAGTTTTGAGCAGTACGAAACCTTGAAGAAAACCGAAGGTTTGAAAGTGGATGACTTCTCGCCAGCGGGCCTGCAGTTCATCATGCGCTTCAACCACCTGCACAAGCCGTTTGACAACCCCAAAATCCGTCAGGCGGCCATGGTGGCGATGGGTCAGCAGGCTTACATCAACACCCAAATCGGTGTGCCCGAGTTGGGCAAACTGTGCCGCAGTATCTTCCCTTGCGGCACGGTGTATGCGGATGAAAACACCGGTTACTTCACCGGTGTGGCCAACCCAGCCAAAGCCCGCGAAATGCTCAAAGAGGCTGGCTATGACAACACGCCTGTGCTCTTGATGCGCCCCACCGACCTGGCCTCGATTGCCAAGATTCCGTTGGTGGCCAAGCAGCAGCTCGAGGCTGCGGGCTTCAAAGTCGACATGCAGCAAATGGACTGGGCCTCTTTGGTGGCCCGTCGTGCCAAGAAGGACGCGCCTGCAGCCGGTGGTTGGAACGCATTCCTGACCGCGTGGACCGCAGGTGACATCTCCAACCCCTTGGCCATGGCCATGTTGAACGCCAAAGGTGACACGGGTTGGTTTGGCTGGCAGAACGAGCCACGCATTGAAACTCTGAAAGCCAGCTTTGCCCGTGCAAGCTCGACCGAAGAGAAAAAGAAACTGGCCAGCCAGATCCAGGCCGTGGCCTTCGAAACCGCCACCCATGCACCTTTGGGTCAGTACCGCTCACCCACTGTGATCCGCAGCAATGTGAGTGGCATTTTGCAAACCCCCGGCATCCCAGCCATGTGGAACATCAAGAAAAACTGATCGGGTTCTGAGCGATGTTTCAATTCGTCCTGCGCCGCCTGCTGGCGGTGCTGCCGGTCCTGCTCGTCGTGTCACTGGTGGTCTTCCTCATCCTGAGGTTGGCTCCGGGTGACCCGGCGGCGGTGATCGCCGGCAACAGTGCCACCAACGCAGAAATTGACCGCATTCGTGAACAACTGGGCCTGGATCGCTCGATCCTGTCCCAGTACTTCATTTGGGTCGGACGAGTGTTTCAGGGGGACTTGGGGTATTCCTATTACCTCAGCAAACCCGTCACCGAGTTGATCGCTCAGCGCATAGAGCCCACCTTGTCCTTGGCGGCTGGCACCTTGGTGCTGGCGATTGCTGTGGCCATTCCCTTGGGAACCATTGCCGCTTGGCGAATGGGGGGCTGGCTCGACAAAATTCTGTCTGGATTTTCGGTGGCCGGATTTTCGGTGCCGGTTTTTGTGATCGGCTATTTGCTCATTTATTTGTTTGCCATTCGTCTGGAGTGGTTACCAGTGCAAGGGTACAAGGCCTTGCTTGGTCCCAAGGGTGCCAGTCTTTGGGAGTGGATGCGGCAATTGATCCTGCCTTGGATGACGTTGGCCATGATCTATGTGGCGCTGATTGCAAGGGTGACGCGGGCGAGTGTGTCCGAGGCATTGACCGAGGACTACATCCGAACCGCCCGGGCCAAGGGGCTGACCGAGAGCGTGGTGTTGTTGCGCCATGCACTGAGCAATGCTGCGGTGCCGATAGTCACGGTCATCGGCATTGGTGTGGCCTTGCTGATTGGTGGTGTGGTTGTGACCGAGACCGTTTACGCCATTCCCGGCTTGGGCATGCTCACGGTGGATGCGGTGCTCAACCGTGACTTCCCTGTGATTCAGGGCTTGGTGTTGCTCTTTTCTTGCGCTTATGTGTTCATCAACCTCTTGGTCGATTTGAGCTACCTCTTTCTTGATCCGAGGATTCGTTACTGATGTCTGCCTCTCAACGTTTGTGGGCCAATGGCTCAATCCGGTTTGGTGCGGTGGTGCTCGGGTTCATGGTGCTGCTGTCTTTGCTGGCGCCGTGGCTTGGTACCGTGGACCCCGCTGCCATGGATTCCAATTTCATCAACAAGCCAGCGGGCCTCAAGGGTGACTTTACATTGGTGGATGGCAGCACGGTGGCCCACACCTTTTGGCTGGGCACCGACAGCTTCGGACGCGACATGTACAGCCGCGTGGTGTACGGTGCGCGTGTCTCCTTGCTGGTAGGCGGATTTACGGCCGCTTTGGCACTGGCGCTGGGCGGATTGTTGGGTATGCTGGCTGGTTATTTTCGGCAAGTCGATGCGGTGCTGATGCGCTTCATGGATGGCCTGATGGCCATTCCAGCCATCTTGCTGGCCATTGCGCTGGTGGCCGCGCTCGGGGCTCAGGTGGGCACCGTTGTGGTGGCCATTGCGATTCCCGAGGTGCCGCGTGTGACGCGGCTGGTGCGCTCTTTGGTGCTGAGCTTGCGCGAAGAGCCTTTTGTGGAAGCGGCCCGTGCGTTGGCCACCCCCACGCCTGTGATTTTGTGGCGACACATTTTGCCCAATGCTTTGGCACCGCTGATTGTCCAAGGTACTTTTGTGGCTGCCTCCGCCGTGTTGACCGAGGCGATTTTGAGTTTTCTGGGTCTGGGCTTGCCGCCTGATATCCCCACCTGGGGCAACATCATGGCCGAGGGGCGCGTGCAGTTCAGCCAGTATCCCGGCAACGTGCTGTACCCCGCTTTGTTTTTGGTGCCCACGGTGTTGGCTGTGAATTTGCTGGGAGATGGTTTGCGCGACGTGCTCGATCCCAAGTTTGCAAAAAGGGGCGCGTGATGAGTACAGCATCTCCTCAAGCGGTTCTGTCCATTCGCCAACTTTCGGTGGCTTTGCCTGCTGGGGGGGATCGTGTGCATGCGGTGCACCAGGTGTCGCTCAGCATCCTTCCAGGACAGACTTTGTGTGTGGTGGGCGAGTCGGGATCGGGCAAATCCGTGATGGCCACCACTGTGATGGGCTTGTTGGCCAAAGAACTTCGCCCCAGCGAGGGTGAAATTTTGTTGCAAGGCGAGTCTTTGCTGGGCGCCTCCGCTGCACGTTTGCGTGCCTTGCGCGGGCGCAGCATGGGCATGGTGTTCCAAGAACCCATGACCGCACTCAACCCGGTCATGACCTGTGGTGACCAAGTCGATGAATTGCTCTCGACCCACACCGATTGGCCCCGCGACCAGCGTCGCGCCGAAATTTTGCGCATTTTCGAACGGGTGCGCCTGCCCGACCCCGAGCGCATGTTGCGCAGCTACCCGCACCAACTCAGCGGCGGGCAGCGCCAACGCATCGTGATCGCCATGGCCGTGGTGCTCAAGCCTGCCTTGATCATTTGCGATGAGCCCACTACCGCGCTCGATGTGACCACACAAAAAGAAATTTTGCGTTTGATTGCCGACTTGCAGCGCGAGCAAGGCAGTGCTGTGCTGTTTATTACACACGACATGGGTGTGGTGGCTGAAATTGCTGACGATGTGCTGGTGATGAACCAAGGCGAAGCGGTCGAAGGTGGACCTTGTGAGCAGGTCTTGCGACGACCCCAAGCCGCCTACACACGCCAGTTGTTGGCCGCTGTGCCAGGCATGACGCCACCGGTGGCCAAACCCGCCTTCAGTGGCCCGGCGCTGCTGTCGGGCCAGGGCGTTGGCAAAACCTATTCCAGCCGCGACTGGCTGGGCCGCAACCGCGCCACCGCCGCGCTGCAAAACGCCCATGTGGCGGTGCACGCAGGCGAGACCGTGGGGATTGTGGGCGAGTCCGGTTCGGGTAAGTCCACGTTTGCACGTTGTCTCATTCGCCTGATCGACCCGACCGAGGGCCGCATCTTGTGGGGCGAGGACGAGGTGGCCACCTTGTCTGAAGGCCGTTTGCGGCCTTTGCGCAACCGTGTGCAAGTGGTGTTTCAAGACCCCAATCGCTCGCTCAACCCGCGTCGCACGGTGGGGCAGTCCATGGTCGAAGGGGCTATGAACTTTGGCCAGTCCCGCGCCGAGGCCGAAGCCTTGGCGGCCGAGTTGATGACGCAGGTGCGCCTGCCCGTCGAAGCGCTGCAGCGCTACCCCAGCCAATTCAGCGGCGGACAACGCCAACGCCTGGCCATTGCCCGTGCACTGGCTTGTCGGCCCCAAGTGTTGGTGGCCGACGAGGCGGTGAGTGCACTGGATGTGAGCGTGCAAGCGCAGATCCTGAACTTGCTGCGCGAGATTCAGGGTCGTCTGGGCCTGGGGGTGCTTTTCATCACGCATGACCTGCGTGTGGCCGCGCAGTTGTGCGACCGCGTGATCGTGATGCACCAGGGCCAAATTGTCGAAGAAGGCCCAACCACCGCGCTTTACACCAACCCTCAACAAGACTACACGCGCCGCCTGCTCCAAGCTGCGCCTGCCGCTTTGCCGCCGCTCGAAGCGGCCTGAGCTGTCACACCTAACGCGCCCATGACCCGTATCCTGATCGCTGGTTACCAGCACGAGACCAACACCTTTGCCCCCAGCCTGGCCGATTGGGCCGCCTTCCAAAGCGGCGAGGCCTTTCCGGCCTATGTGCGCGGGCAGGCCATGATCGACCAGATGACGGGTGTGAACATCCCGGTGGGTGGCTTCATCGACGCGGCGCGGCGCGAAGGCTGGCAACTGCTGCCCTCTGCCTGGGCCGGGGCCACGCCCTCGTCGTATGTCACCCGGGATGCGTTCGACCGCATCTGCTCGGCCATTGTTGAAGACGTTCGCGCAGCCTTGGTGCAGGGTCTGGACGGTGTGTACCTCGATCTGCACGGCGCGGCTGTGGCTGAAAACGCCGACGACAGTGAAGGCGAGTTGATCGCCCGCATCCGCGCGGTGGTCGGCCCCAAGCTGCCCATCGTGGCCAGTCTGGACCTGCACGCCAACGTGACCGAGCGCATGCTGCAACTGTCCGATGGTCTGGTGGCCTACCGCACCTACCCGCACATCGACATGGCCGAGACTGGCGAGCGGGCCGCCCTGCTGCTGCGCGAGCATTTGCGTGCAGGCGCCAAGCGCCCATTGAAGGCCCGTCGCTTGCCGTTTTTGATTCCATTGAATGCCCAAAGCACCTGGATGGCCCCGGCCAAAGACCTCTATGACGAGATGATCGCGCTGGAGTCTCAAACCGGTTGCATGCTCAGTTTTTGCATGGGTTTTCCGGCGTCCGACTTTGCCGAATGCGGCCCGGTGGTCTGGGGCCACGGCCCGCAGGCGGAAGCGGCGGTGCAACGCTTGTTTGAGCGCGTGGCCGAGCCCGGCCAATGGCGCCCAGATGTGCTGCCTGCACGCGAGGCGGTCACCCAAGCCCTGGCCACGGCCGAGGTGTCAGCCGCCCCCGTCGTCATGGCCGACACCCAAGACAACCCGGGCGCAGGCGGCGACAGCAACACCACCGGTATGCTGCATGCCTTGTTGCAACAAGGCGCAGGCCAACGCTGGCCTGGCCAGGTGGCGCTGGGCTTGTTGTACGACCCCGAAGCTGCCCGCATGGCCCATGCTGCTGGGGTGGGGGCCAGCATGCAGCTGGCATTGGGCAAAGCGGTGCCCACGTTCACCGGCGAGGCGAGTGACCCGCCCTTGCAGGGGCGCTTCACGGTGCGGTCTTTGGGGCCTGAATATTGCGAACTCAAAGGTCCGATGATGACCGGCATGAAAGCCCACATCGGCCCTTGTGCATGCCTCGAAATCGACGGCGTGCTCATCGCCGTGTCCAGTGGCAAATGCCAAATGCTCGACCGCGAACTGTTCCGCGCCGTGGGCATCCACCCCGAGCAGATGAAGCTGCTGGTGGTCAAAAGCTCCAACCATTTCCGGGCCGATTTCACCCCCATCGCCAGCCGTGTGCTGGTGGCCAAAGCCGCCGGACCCATGGCCGCTGATCCTGGGGATTTACCCTGGAAAAAACTCAGTCCAAACACCCGCACCCGGCCTTGACGCGACATGACGGCCGGGCTTTCGAACTTTTTTGAAAAGGCACCACCCATGAGCGCGACACCGCAAGACTTGACCCAAGCCCCCGCCCACGAACTCCTGGCGTTGTTCCGCAGTGGTCAGGTCTCACCTGTCGAAGTCACGCAGGCGGTGCTGCAGCGCATCGAACGTGTCAACCCGCAAATCAACGCCTTTTGTCTGGTGGATGAGAAGGCTGCTTTGGACAGCGCCCGTGCCAGCGAAGCGCGCTGGCAGGCGCACCGTCAGCAAGGCACGCCCGTGGGCGCTTTGGACGGGGTGCCCACGTCCATCAAAGACCTGATCCTGACCCAAGGCTGGCCCACCCTGCGCGGCAGCCGCACCATTGACCCGAACCAACCTTGGGATGTGGACGCCCCAGCCACCGCCCGCTTGCGCGAAGCGGGTGCCGTTTTACTGGGCAAAACCACCACCCCTGAGTTTGGCTGCAAGGGTGAGACCAATTCGCCGGCCACCGGCATCACGCGCAATCCCTGGAATTTGAACCACACGCCTGGCGGCTCTTCAGGCGGCACAGCCGCCGCCGTAGCGGCAGGCCTGGGGCCCATTGGCGTGGGCACCGACGGTGCGGGCAGCGTACGCATTCCGGCGGCCTTTTGCGGCAATGTGGGCCTCAAACCCAGCTTCGGCCGCGTGCCAGCCTACCCCTTGTCCCCCTTTGGCTCGGTGGCGCATCTTGGCCCGCACACCATGAGCGTGCGTGATGCCGCCTTGATGACCAATGTGCTCAAGCAACCTGATGCCCGCGACTGGACATCGCTGCCACCGGATGCGAGTGACTACACCGTGGGCCTGGAAGACGGCATCCGCGGCCTCAAGATCGCCTACTCGCCCACCTTGGGTTATGCGCAGAACGTGGACCCCGAAATCGCCGCTGCAGTGCATGCCGCTGTGCAGCAACTGCAAGCGCTGGGTGCCCATGTGGAGCAAGTAGACCCGGGTTTCGAAGACCCTTTGGAGATCACCACAGGGCTTTGGTTTTTGGGCGCTTACACCGTTTGGAAAGGCTTGAGCGCCGAGCAGCAGGCCGTGGCCGACCCCGACTTCAAAGCCGAGGCCGAGTTCGGTGCGCAACTGAGTGCCTTGCAAATCCAACAACTCAACCAGCGCCGTGGCGTGCTGGGCTCGCACATGCGCCAGTTCATGCAGCGCTACGACCTGCTGGTCACGCCCGCCGTATCGATCCCCGCGTTCGAGGCGCGTGCAGCCGGCACCGTGGCCATGAATCCGCAGTCCATGTTGGGTTGGACGCCTTTCAGTTACCCCTTCAACTTGACCCAACAACCGGCCATCACAGTCCCTTGTGGTTTGACGCGTGATGGCTTGCCCATGGGCTTACAGATTGTGGGTCCGATGTTTGGCGATGCACTGGTCTTGCGTGCTGCCAGGGCTTATGAGTCGGTGATGCCCGTGATTCGCCCTCAAATTTGACTTGAGGTAGAGCGAGCTGTGCCGAACGGCATCCATAGGGGCTGAAACTCATTATCATCCTCGGATGACATTTTTAGCCATCGATGTGGGTAATACGCGCCTGAAATGGGCGCTTTATGACCAACCGAGCCCTCAGGGCCAATTGCTGGCGCATGGCGCCGAATTCCTGGAGAACATTGACCGGCTGTCAGAAGGCGCTTGGGCTCAGTTGCCCAAGCCGGACCAGATGCTGGGTTGCGTGGTGGCTGGCGATGCGATCAAACGCCGGGTGCAAGAGCAAATGGACATCTGGGATGTCACCCCACATTGGGTGGTACCGAGTGCCCAAGAGGCCGGACTGACCAATGGCTACGATCACCCCTCGCGATTGGGCTCAGACCGCTGGGTGGCCATGATTGGTGCTCGTCACCGTTTGCTGGCCTCCGGTCCTGCACGCCCATTGGTGGTGGTCATGGTGGGAACGGCTGTGACGGTCGAAGCCATCGACGCGGGTGGCCGGTTTTTAGGTGGGCTGATCTTGCCCGGCCACGGCATCATGCTGCGGGCGCTGGAATCCGGTACTGCCGGTTTGCATGTGCCGACCGGTGAAGTGACCCCTTTCCCGACCAACACCAGCGATGCCCTGACCAGCGGCGGAACTTACGCCATTGCTGGGGCTTGCGAACGCATGGTGCAGCATTTGCGTGAACGCACAGGGCAGGAGCCCATGTGCATCATGACCGGGGGTGCAGGTTGGAAAATGGCCCCCAGCATGTCACTTCAATTTGACCTGGTGGACAACCTGATATTTGACGGCTTGCTCGCTTTGGCGGCTTTGCGGTTCACGAAAACACCCTGACCGCGAGCCACAAGCGGAAGAACCTGACCGGCGGATTCAACGCGTTTCGTTGGCGCTGTAGGCCGAGCTCAAGGATTGCAAATGCGTTTGCAAATCCTGGTTGGCCATGTAGGGCGTCAACAACGCCAGTACATGCTGCGCACCCCGTGTCAGGGCCAAGCCTGCACTGGCGGGCTCAAGCGCCTGCCGAGGGTTGCGCACATACTCATAACTGAGCCAATAGGTCACCATCACCGACATGCTGGCTGAGAGGGTTTCGATGCTGTCTGGGTCTATCGCCATCAAGCCTGCCGATGCCAAAGACTCGAGCATTTGCCTGAATGCCAATGTTTGACGCTCCAACACGGCATGGAAATGCGTCTCTAAGTGACGGTTACCCGAGAGCAGATTGTTCAGGTCGCGGTACAAAAAACGGTGATTCCACACTTGCTCAAACAGTGAGTGCAAAAAGAACCAGGCGTCTTCGATGTCGCGCACATCGGGTGCGGCATCCAGCAGGGCCAGCATCGACACTTCGTATTGGTCAAACAAGTGGTTGACCAAGGCATCCTTGGACGCAAAGTGGTAGTAGAGATTGCCTGGACTGATGTTCAGCTCGGCAGAGATCAGCGTTGTGGAAACGTTGGGTTCGCCGAATCGGTTGAACAAGGCCAGCGTGACCTCGGCAATGCGCTCGGCGGTTCGGCGGGGGGCTTTTTTGGCCATGTCGGTGCGCCCTGCCAGTCCTCAGGCTGACTTCGACCGGCTTTTCTTGGCGGGAGTTTTGACTGCTTTTTTCGCGGCAGTCTTTCCCGAATTTTGAGCAGGCACATGGGCCCCAGTTTTTGCAGCAGTCTTGGTGGGTGTTTTTTGGGCTGATGCCGATGACGTTTTCAGCGCTGCAGCCAATTGGGATTCGAGTTGCGCCACACGGTCAGTCAACATCTGGATGTCCAAGAGCGTCGGCATGCCCAAGCGGTGCAAGGCTTTGGCCACTCGGTCTTCAAACAAATGCTCCAGTTTGTCGACGCGGCCTGTGGCCTGTTGGCCAAAGTCAGTGGCCAAGTGGCTCAGACGCTCGGTGGCTTCGTGCAGGCGTTGCTGAGCTTCAGCCTGGCTTTTGCGCTGGAACGCCAAACCGTCGCTCAACAAGGTCTCGATGGCTTTGCTGCCTTGCTCTTGGGCTTTGGCCATGGCGCCCAAACCGGCCAGCCAAACATGCTGGGCGGGCGGCGGGGTACTGCCCTGTGGCGCGGAGGCGCTTGTTGTGTTGCGCGTGGAGTTGTTTGATTTGGCCATGTTGCACTTCCTGAACAAGGTGCCACTTTAACCTGCGTTCAGGCGCAATGCTTCTAAAATCGCAAGTCAGTGGTGCCGCGTCCCGTGGCACCCACCAGAACCGCATCCTCATGACCATTCTCGTCACCGGCGGCGCCGGCTTCATTGGCGCCAACTTTGTCCTCGATTGGCTGGCCGCCAGCAACGAGGCCGTCATCAACCTCGACAAACTCACCTACGCGGGCAACCCCGAAACGCTGGTGAGCTTGCAAGGCGATTTGCGCCACCAACTGGTGCAAGGGGACATTGGCGATGTCGCATTGGTCACCCGCTTGTTGGCGGAGCACCAACCGCGTGCGGTGGTCAACTTCGCGGCAGAAAGCCACGTAGACCGCTCCATTCATGGTCCTGGCGAGTTCATTGAAACCAACATCGTTGGCACCTTCCGTTTGCTGGAGTCGGTGCGTGCTTATTGGACTGATTTGCCCTCAGCCGAAAAAAAGGATTTCCGCTTTTTGCACGTTTCAACCGATGAGGTTTATGGCTCTTTGGCCAAAGGCGATGCGGCGTTCAGCGAGACCCACCGCTATGAGCCCAACAGTCCCTACAGCGCCAGCAAAGCGGCCAGTGACCATTTGGTCCGCGCTTGGCACCACACCTATGGCATGCCGGTGCTGACCACCAACTGCTCCAACAACTACGGGCCCTATCACTTCCCGGAAAAGCTCATCCCCCTCATGATCGTCAATGCTCTGGCAGGCAAGCCCTTGCCGGTGTACGGCGACGGCATGCAAATTCGCGATTGGCTCTATGTCAAAGACCACTGCAGTGCCATTCGCCGCGTGCTGGAAGCCGGGCGCTTGGGTGAGGTGTACAACGTAGGCGGTTGGAATGAAAAGCCCAACATCGAAATCGTCGAAACAATTTGCCAACTGCTTGACGAGATGCGACCCAAGTCGGACGGCACGCCGTACGCGAGTCAAATCACCTACGTAACCGACCGCCCAGGACACGACCGCCGGTATGCCATCGACGCACGCAAGCTCGAAGCCGAGCTGGGCTGGAAGCCGGCCGAAACGTTTGAGACCGGCATACGCAAGACGGTCGAGTGGTATTTGTCCAACCCCGACTGGGTGGCTCATGTGCAAAGCGGTGCATACCGCGAATGGGTCAGTAAGAACTATTCAGAGCGCCAGACATGAAGATTCTGCTGCTGGGGAAAAACGGGCAAGTGGGTTGGGAATTGCAGCGCAGCTTGGCCCCGCTGGGAGAAGTTTTGGCGCTGGATCGGCACAGTGCGCCTTGGTGTGGTGACCTGAGCCAGCCCGAGCGTCTGGCCCAGACAGTGCGCGATTACCGACCGGACGTGATTGTCAATGCGGCTGCTCACACGGCGGTGGACAAAGCCGAATCCGAGCTTGAATTGGCCCGCTGCCTCAATGCCACGGCCCCCGAAGCCTTGGCGAAAGCCGCTGCGGAGGTGGGCGCTTGGTTGGTGCATTACTCCACCGATTACGTGTTCAATGGTCAGGGCGACCAGCCTTGGCAAGAGGGCGGGGCGGCTGCACCTTTGAGTGTTTACGGACAAACCAAGCTGGAGGGTGAGCAAGCCATTGCCGCCGCGTGCGCGAAGCACCTTATTTTTCGGACCAGCTGGGTCTATGCGGCGCGGGGCGGCAACTTCGCTAAAACCATGTTGCGATTGGCCGGTGAGCGCGAACGCCTGACCGTCATCGACGACCAGCACGGGACGCCTACTGGTGCCGATTTGATTGCCGATGTCACTGCGCATGCCATCCGACGGGTGTTGCAGCAACAAGATCTGGCTGGCATCTACCATTTGGTGGCTGCAGGCGAGACGACATGGCACGGCTACGCCAGCCATGTGATCGCCAAGGCCCGCTTGTTCAAGCCGGATCTGGCTTTGAAAGTCAACGAGATTGCGCCTGTATCGACCGCTGCTTTCCCGACGGCTGCGCAGCGTCCTTTAAATTCTCGATTGAGCACACACAAGCTGCAGCAAACCTTCGGTTTGGTGTTGCCACCTTGGCAGCTGGGTGTGGACCGCATGCTCGCCGAGATTCTGTGATGTACCTTGGGCATGCGGCACAATGCCTGCCAAATGCTTGAGCCTTGTTTTTCATTTTTTGCTGGATGCTTTTGAACATGACCGACACCACCAAAGCCGCTGCCGTTGCCCCGCATGACCAAGCCCAGATTTTGGCGCAGGCCATGCCCTATATCCGCAAGTACCATGGCAAAACATTGGTCATCAAATACGGCGGCAACGCCATGACGGATCCAGCGTTGCAACAGGCTTTTGCTGAAGACGTGGTGCTGCTCAAGCTGGTGGGCATGAACCCGGTGGTGGTGCATGGCGGCGGACCGCAGATCGAAACCGCATTGAAGCGCCTGGGCAAAACCGGCGAGTTCATTCAGGGTATGCGTGTGACCGATGCCGAAACCATGGAAGTGGTGGAGTGGGTGCTGGGTGGCGAAGTGCAGCAAGACATCGTGGGCATGATCAACCGCGCAGGTGGCAAGGCCGTGGGCTTGACTGGCCGCGACGGTGGCTTGATCCGCGCCAAAAAGCTGCGTCTGGTGGATAGCCAAGATGCGAGCATTGAATACGATGTGGGGCAGGTCGGGGAAATTGAAAGCATTGACCCGTCGATCTTGACTTGCCTGCAAGATGACGCCTTCATTCCAGTGGTCAGCCCCATTGGGTTTGGTGTGAACAACGAGAGTTACAACATCAACGCCGACGTGGTGGCCGCCAAGCTGGCCACCGTACTTCAAGCTGAAAAATTGCTCATGCTCACCAACATCCGTGGCGTGCTCGACAAAGAAGGCCAGTTGCTGACCGAGTTGACGCCCAGCCGCATCGACGAGCTGTGCGCTGACGGCACCATCAGCGGCGGCATGATTCCCAAGATCGCGGGTGCTTTGGATGCCGCCAAGAGCGGTGTCAATGCAGTGCACATCATCGATGGGCGTGTGCCCCACGCGATGCTGCTCGAAGTGTTGTCCGAGCAAGCCTTTGGCACCATGATCCGCAGCCGCTGAGTGTTGTAGCCGTCAATAATTTAAAAATGCAGTGGGGGCAACATGTCGGAACAAGAGCCACAAAGCGAGCGATTTTCAGAGGTTGATGAGGCCCCCACCCGCAAACGCCCGCGTCCGGGCGAGAGACGCTTGCAAATATTGCAAACCCTGGCCGCCATGCTGGAGCAGCCCGGTGCAGAGCGCGTCACCACGGCCAGTTTGGCCGCCAAAATTGGTGTGAGCGAAGCGGCTTTGTACCGCCACTTCGCCAGCAAGGCTCAGATGTTTGAAGGGTTGATCGATTTTGTGGACCAATCGGTCATCGGTCTGATCCGTCAGGTCACCGACCGTGAACCCGCAGGTCCTGTGCAGGCCAGCCGCATCGTCGCCTTGTTGCTGCAATTCGCTGAGAAAAACCCCGGCATGAGCCGCGTGATGATTGGCGACGCGTTGGTACTGGAGCACGAGCGTTTGCAAGAACGCATCAACTTGTTGTTTGACAAGATCGAGGCGCAGCTGCGTCAATCGCTGCGCGATGCGAACGCCGCGTCGAGTACGCCCACCGTGGACACTCAGGTGCAGGCCTCCTTGTTGGTTGCTTTCATGCAAGGCCGTTTGCAGCGCTTCGCCCGCTCCGGTTTCAAGCGCCTGCCCTCAGAGCATTTGCAGGCGGCCTTGGCTCGGGTGCTTTAGCGGCACCCTTGAAGCTGCGGTTTACTTGCTGAACAACTGGGTCACATGCTGCCAAGCCAACAAGAGCCAACCTGAGCGCGCCACTTCAGCCTGCGCCACCAGCGGTGCTTCACCTATCGGTTTGCCATTGGACGTGGCCACCACTTTGCCAATTACCGCACCTTTGGCCACCGGAGCCTCTAAGCCTGGCTTGATTTCCACCGCAGTTTGCACGCTTGTGCCGCGTGGCACCGTCAGCATCCAAGGAGTCGCCAATCCTGCAGACACGGTGTCGGCTTTGCCGAAGGTGACCTTGGCCGTACCGACCACCGCGTTGGCTGCAATCGGGGTGACTTTTTCGAAACTGCCAAAACCCCAGCCGAGCAGCGTGCGGGTTTGGTCGGCCCGTGCCTGGGCACTGTGGGTGTTGAGGATGACCGAGATCAGCCGTGTGTCGTTGCGTTTGGAAGATGTGACCAGGCAGTAACCCGCTTCTGAGGTATGGCCGGTTTTGAGGCCGTCCACTGTGGGGTCGGTGTAAAGCAGGGCGTTGCGGTTGCCTTGCTTGATACCGTTGTACTTGAAGTCACGCTCAGCGTAGAGGGGGTAGTACTCCGCACCGTCTTTGATGATGGCGCGCGCCAAAATGGCCAAGTCTCGCGCAGACGACTTGTGCGCTGGATCAGGCAAACCTGTGGGGTTGACAAAGTTGGTGTGCGTCATGCCCAAGCGCTGTGCTTCGGCGTTCATCAACTTGGCAAAACCCGATTCAGAGCTGGCCATGTGCTCGGCAATCGCCTTGGATGCGTCGTTGCCAGACTGGATGATGATGCCGCGCAGCAGGTCGATCACGGTGGCTTGGCTGTTCAAGGGCAGATACATGCAAGACTCTGCGCTGGTGCCCCGGCACCAAGCGTTCTCGCTCACGGTGACCAGGTCGGTGGGCTTGAGCTTGCCTGAGCGAAGCGCCTGCTCGACGATGTAGCTGGTCATCATCTTGGTGAGAGAGGCGGGGGGCAGCGCCTCGTTGGCATTGGCCGAGGCCAGCACTTCGCCAGAGTCAAAGTCCATCAGCAGCCAGGCTTTGGACTGCAGAGCCGGCGGGTTGGGTGCCAAAGCCACTTCTGCGGGCAGTGGTGGCAAAGCATTGACCGCCGATGCCGCCTTTTTGGAGGCTACCGGCTTGGTTGCCGCGGATTTGGCGGCACTTGTTTTGGCTTTGTGGGGCTTGGCTGCCAAAGCGCCAGAGTTGGGAAGCAAGGCGCCCACTGTGATGGCGAGCGCGACGGAGAGATGGGAGAAATGGGGGGTGTGCATGGTGTTCATCGGTAATCCCCCGATTGTCGCGGATTGCCGTCCAGTTTTTGAGTGCCGGCCTGGATGCAGCGACTGCGAGTTGGGGCGCTGGTCCGCTTCAGTGGTCTTTTGTCCTCACCAGTTCCAAAGCGTCCCATCGTGCTGCAGCCGGTTCACTGGCAAATAAGCTCTCTGGTAGGGGTACTTGGCGGCCAGCTTCTCGTCGATGTCCACCCCGTGTCCTGGGGATTCGCCGCAGTGCATCATGCCCCGCTCAAAGCGGTAGTCGTGCGAAAAGACCGAGAGCATTTCTTCGCTGTGCGGCATGAACTCTTGCACGCCGAAGTTGGGCACCCAGGTGTCAAAGTGCAGTGCCGCGCCCATGCACACGGGTGACAGGTCGGTCGCGCCGTGGCAGCCGGTGCGCACCTGGTACAGGCTCGCCAAGTCGGCGATGCGCCGAAGGTGCGTGATGCCGCCCGCGTGGACCACGGTGGTGCGGATGTAGTCGATCAGCTGTTTCTCGATCAGAGTCTTGCAGTCCCAGATGCTGTTGAAAATCTCGCCCACCGCGATCGGCGTGGTGGTGTGGTGACGTATCCATTGGAAGGCGTCCTGGTTTTCTGCCGGGGTCGGGTCTTCCATCCAGAACAGGCGCATCGGCTCCAGCGCTTTGCCCAGCTGGCCCGCTTCGATGGGCGTTAAGCGGTGGTGCACGTCGTGCAGCAAATGGATGTCGGGGCCCACGGCTTCGCGCACTGCTTCAAACAGGCCGGGGGTGTGGCGCAAATATTTTTCGGTGCTCCAGTCGTGTTCGCTCGGCAAGTTGCCGTCGGCGGGCTCGTAAAGTCTGTTCGTGCCGCTCACGCCATAAACCTTGTTCAGGCCCGGTACGCCGCTTTGGGCGCGGATCGCCAGGTAGCCTTCTTCTTTGTGGCGCAACACTTCTTCCACCGTCTCGGCGGTGTCGCGGCCATTAGCGTGGCCGTAGACCATCACTCCGGTGCGGCTGCGCCCGCCCAGCAGCTGGTACAGCGGCATATTCGCCATCTTGGCCTTGATGTCCCACAGCGCGGTGTCCACGGCGGCAATCGCGCTCATGGTGACCGGGCCACGCCGCCAGTAAGCGCCTTTGTAGAGGTACTGCCAGATGTCCTCGATCTGCTGCGGGTCGCGCCCGATCAGGCAAGGGATGAGGTGGTCTTCCAGATAGCTGACCACGGCCAGTTCGCGGCCATTGAGCGTGGCGTCACCCACGCCGTACACGCCTTGGTCGGTCTCGACTTTGAGGGTGACGAAGTTGCGGCCTGGGCTGCAAACGATGACGCGGGCGGCGGTGATTTTCATGGCTCAGGCCTCGGTCAGTTGCTGGACAGCGTGGTCCACACCGTGCTGCAGGATCTGTTGGTGCCAGTGAATGACTCGGGCGATCCAGGCTGCGTGCTGAGGCAGGGCGCTGCCCCACAGGTCTTCGCGTGCCAGCAGGGCACGCACACACGCCTCGGGCTCGGTGAGCTGAGCCCCGCCCAGCGCCATCAGGCTTTCGGCTTGTGGGTCGTTGAGTGGGTAGGCCTGGCCTTGCTCGTTCACGCCCAGGGTGTAGCGCACGAACACGGCTGCGGCCAGCGCATGGTGTTCAAACGACGCCCCTTGTGCGATTTGCCCGAGCACCGAAGGTGGCCAGCGCTGTGGGATTTTTTGCGAGTTGTCGGTCGCGATCTGGTGCACGCTGTGCTTCAGATATGGGTTGCCAAAGCGTTGGATCAAGGCTTCGCGGTAATTGGCCCAATCGCTGCGGCTCAGGTGTGGCGCGACTTCTTGGCCCATCAGGCGGTACACAAACTCACGAATGTGGGGCACGCCAATGCAACTGGCAATGAAAGGCCTGCCTGTGATGGCGCCCATCAGCGCCATGGCTGTGTGGCTGCCGTTGAGCATGCGCAGCTTGGCTTCTTCGTAGCTGTGAACATCGCTCGTGACGCGAACGCCTGCGCTTTGCAGCAGGGCGGCGTCAAGCGGGTCGGCAAATCGGTCTTCAATCACCCACTCCCAAAAGCCTTCGGTGCTCAGGGCGCAATGGTCTTGCAAGCCCAGTGCTTCTTGCGCTGCGGCCAAGACTTCGGGTGTGGCAGCAGGTACGATGCGGTCAACCATGCTGCAAGGGAAAGCGCATTGTGCGTCCAGCCAACGCAGCACATCAGCGTCTTGCCCCGTGGCTGCGGCTTTGACCAAAGCCAACAACTTGTGTCCATTGCCTTGCAGGTTGTCGCACGAAGCCACGGTGATGCCAGGCAAGCCTGCTTGCTGGCGCAGGCGCAAGCCGTCCAGCAGCAGCTGGCCCAAAGCGGGGGCGTAGCCTTTTTCGGTGACGGTGAGCGTGACCCAGCGTGTGGATGGTGCCGCGATGGCTTGCACCACGGCATCGCGCTCGGTGGCGGCCACGTTGGTTCGCCACAAAGCGCCAGGCACTTGCCACTTCACGCCTTGACCATCGGCCACACGCACAGCGTACAAGCCATCTTGTGCACGCAACTGGTTCACCAAATCGGGCCGTGTCATGCCCACACCGTGAATGCCCCAGCGCGTGTCGCCACCGGTCAGCAGCTGGTCAAACACCATGGCTTGGTGGGCGCGGTGAAAGGCCCCCAGCCCCAAGTGCACCACGCCGGGGGCGTGGCTTGTGCGGTCATACGCAGGGGTTTGCACGGACTCGGGCAGGGCGCGGAGTGTGGCAGCAGACAGGTTCATGGTGTGGGATGTAAAGACCTTGAACGCAGGGCCAGCGGCCTTGCGTTCAACGCTGTTGGAGTTTCTGTTCAGACGCTTCGATCTCAGCCCAAGTGGCGTCGTCGATCCAGATGCCCGATTGTTCGCGTTCGGTGCGGGCTGTGCGTTCGGGTTCGCCCGCCAGCTTGACGCCATCGCTGCCCGGCGCATCGGGGCTTTGGCGCAGCCAGTCGGCGAAGGCCAGGGCTTCTTGTTCGAACATGGTTTGTGTGCCCAAACGCACTGGGTCAATCAGCATCGTCAGCATGCCGTTCAACACCGCCCGTTGCTGGTCAGCTTCCCGGTGCCAAGTGCCGCTGCCTGTGAGCGCACCGCCCAGCAGCTCGCAGGCCATGGCCATGCCAAAGCCTTTGTGGTCGCCAAAGGTCATCAGCGCACCAAACAATCCGTTCGACTGCGGCACCACCACCACGCCGGGGTCGGTGGTGGGGTGGCCGTGTTCGTCGATCAAATAACCGGGCGGCACTTGCTCACCCTTGTTGTGGGCCACGCGCATCTTGCCTTGCGCCACGCGGCTGGTGGCAAAGTCCAGCACGAAGGGGGCACGGCTGCCCATGGGCACGCCGATGCAGCAGGGGTTGGTGCCAAAGCGGCCATCGCCACCACCAAAGGGCGCGACCACGGGGCGCGAGAGCACATTTACAAAATGAATCGACACCAGACCCTGGGCCACAGCCATTTCGGCAAAGTGGCCGATGCGGCCCAGATGGTGGGAGCGACTGAGCGCCACGGTGCACACGCCGTGCTGCTTGGCGCGCTCAATGCCCATCTGCATGGCTTGCACGCCGGTGATTTGGCCGTAGCCGCGCTGGCCGTCGAGGTTGAGGAGCGGACCCGTATCGAGCAAGACTTTGACGCCAGTATTGGGTGACAGACCCCCTTCGAGCACAGCGTCTACATAGCGCGGCACCATGCCCACGCCGTGCGAGTCGTGACCGCTCAGGTTGGCCATGACCAGGTTATCGGTCACCTGAGTGGCTTCAGCCGGGGCGCTGCCTGCTTGTTCAATGATGCGGGCGACTTTGGTGCGCAGGTCGCTTGCAGAAATGGTGTGGCTCATGACACTGTCCTCACATGACCGCGCCGACTTGCCATGGCACAAACTCGTTTTGGCCATAGCCATGGCGCTCGCTCTTGGTGGGTTCACCCGAAGCAGCCGCCAAGATCATTTCAAAGATGCGTTGGCCCATGTCAGCGATGCTCACGCCGCCATCCACGATCTCGCCGCAGTTCAGGTCCATGTCTTCTTCCTGCTTTTTCCACAATGCCGTGTTGGTCGAAAACTTCAGGCTGGGTGAGGGCGCGCAGCCGTAGGCACTGCCGCGCCCGGTCGTGAAGCAGATCAGGTTAGCGCCGCCCGCCACCTGGCCTGTGGCGCTCACCGGGTCGTAGCCGGGCGTGTCCATGTAGACAAAGCCTTTGGCGGTGACCGGCTCGGCGTATTCGTACACCGCTTGCAGGTTGCTGGTGCCGCCCTTGGCCACCGCGCCCAGCGACTTTTCAAGGATGGTGGTCAGGCCGCCCGCCTTGTTGCCGGGCGAGGGGTTGTTGTTCATCTCGCCGCCGTTGATGGCGGTGTAGTTTTCCCACCAGCGGATGCGCTCGATCAGTTTGTGCGCCACTTCGGGCTTGACCGCGCGGCGGGTGAGCAAATGCTCCGCCCCATAAATCTCGGGCGTTTCGCTGAGGATCGCGGTGCCGCCGTGTTGCACCAGCAGGTCCACCGCTGCACCTAAAGCGGGGTTGGCGCTGATGCCCGAATAACCATCCGAGCCGCCGCACTGCAAGCCCACCGTGATGTGTTCGGCGCTACAAGGTTCGCGCGTGATGGCATTGGCGCGGGGCAGCATTTCTTCGATCAAGGCAATGCCTTTTTCCACCGTGAGGCGCGTGCCGCCCGTGTCTTGGATGTTGAAGACCTTGAGCGTGTCGCCTTCGCGCAAGCTGCTGTGCGCCAGCCAGGTGTTGAGCTGGTTGGCCTCGCAGCCCAGGCCCACAACCACCACGCCCCAAAAATTGGCGTGCGTGGCGTAGCCGGCCAGCGTGCGCTCCAAAAGCTGGATGCCCAGACCTTCGGTGTCCATGCCGCAGCCAGTGCCATGCGTCAAAGCGACCACACCGTCCACATTCGGGAAGTTGGCGAGTGCTTGCGGGTTGTTCCGTTTGGAGAAATGGTCGGCAATGGCGCGAGCGGCGGTGGCCGAGCAGTTCACGCTCGACAGGACGCCGATGTAGTTGCGCGTGGCCACACGGCCATCCGCGCGCTTGTAGCCCATGAATGTCGCCTGTTGGCGCGCGGGCTCGGGCTTCACGTCTTGCCCGATGGCGTAGTCGCGTTCGAAGTTGCCTTTGTCTGCACCCATGTTCAGGTTGTGCGTGTGCACATGCTCGCCCGGCGCAATGGCTTGGTGTGCAAATCCAATGATCTGGTTATAGCGCCGCACCGGCTCACCCACCGCGATGGCGCGGGTGGCGACTTTGTGGCCCGGCGGGATCAGGCCCCGCACGGGAATGCCTTCGACGGCGCTGCCGCTCATGAGCTGGCTGCGGGCAATCACCACGTCGTCAGACGGGTGCAGGCGAATGAAGAGATTGGACATGTTGAGAGTCGTTGGAATACGGGGCCGATCATCAGCCCCGAGGGGTCAATAAAACTGCTTGGGCAACCACAACACCAAGCTGGGGAAATAGGTGATGACGGCTAAGCTGCCCAACAAAGGGAACAGCCAAGGCAAGATGGCCATGGTGGTTCGCTCCACACTGAGTTTGGCCACACGGGCCAATACAAACAGCACCATGCCCATGGGCGGGTGCAGCAAGCCGATCATCAGGTTCAGCACCATGACCAAACCGAAGTGCACCAGGTCAATGCCCAACTGCTGGCAAATCGGCACCAGGATGGGCACCAGGATGGTGATCGCTGCGGTGGGCTCCAGGAAGCAGCCGACAAACAACATCAGCGCGTTCGCCAGCAGCAAAAACACCCAAGGCTCTTGCGTGAAGGCCAGCACCCAGCTAGAGATGGCCGTGGTGACACCCGTGGCGGTGAGCATCCAGCCAAAAATGCTGGCGGCCGCCACGATGAACAGCACGGTGGCGGTGGTCTCTACCGTGTCCAAGCAGATCTTCACGAACATCTTGAAGTTGAGCGTGCGGTACCAGAAAAAGCCCAGTGCAATGGCCCAGACGCAAGCGGCAATCGCGCCTTCGGTAGGGGTGAAGACCCCGGTGGTCATGCCGCCAATCAGGATCACGGGCGTCATGATGGGTAAAACGGCCTGAAAGTTGAAAAATTTGTCAGCTGCGAACAAAACGATCAGAGCCAGAAACACCGTCATTTGTGCAGGCGTGCCCATGGTGTTCACCGACCACCAAATGGCCAATGGCCAGCCCACGACCACAGCGGTTTCAGCCAGCGCCTTGATGACCTTGGGCCACTCAAATTTCACATCGGCACCCCAGCCGTTTTTGTGAGCGAAATAGGCCACCGTCAGCATCATGAGCAGCGCCATCAAGATGCCTGGCAAGATGCCCGCGAGGAACAATGCACCCACGGAGACGTTGGCCATCATGCCGTAGATCACAAAGGGCAGGCTGGGCGGAATGATGGGACCCAGCGTGGCCGACGCCGCCGTGACGCCCACCGCAAACTCGGTGCTGTAGCCATGGTCTTTCATCGCCTTGATCTCGATGGTGCCCAGGCCGGCCGCGTCGGCAATGGCCGTGCCGCTCATGCCCGCAAACACCACCGAACCCACCACGTTGACGTGACCGAGTCCCCCCTTGAGCCAGCCCACCAAGGCCAGCGCGTAGTTGTAAATGCGGTTGGTGATGCCCGCGTTGTTCATCAGGTTGCCGGCCAGAATGAAGAAGGGAACAGCCAACAGCGGAAAGCTGTCAATGCCCGAGACCATGCGGTGGATGACCACAAAAGGCGGGGAGCTTTCGGCAAACAAAAGATAAATGAGCGATGCACCCGCCATGGCAATGGCCACCGGGATGCCGCCGCTCATCAAAATGAGAAAAAGGATCTTCAACATGGAGAACTTTCTAAAGTCGTTTCAGCGGTCGGTCATTTCGGATTCAGGGCGTTGCAGCACGGTGTAGCCGCGTTGCCAGTGCACTTTGGCCACCCACACGGCGCGCAGGCACATGGCAGCAAACCCGGCCATGACCACGCCGTAGACGAGGTTCATGGGCAAGTCGATGATGGTCATCTTGTAGCTGCCCAGTTTTTCCATCATTTGGCCGGTGAGGACAGTGGCAGCTGCAAAGAAGGCAATGCGCATCACATCGACCACCATGCCCATGGCGCGGCCCATCCAATCGGGCATAAAGCGAAAGAAGAAGTCCACTTGAATATGGTTGTTTTTGGCCACGCCAATCGTGGCGCCCGTAAAGACCGTTGCAATGAGCAGATAGCGTGCAATTTCCTCGGTCCAAGAAGCCGAGTTGTTCATCACGTAGCGTGTGAAAAATTGGTAAAAAACCGTGAGGCCCAAAGTCCAAAAGAAGGCCAGTGCCACCCAAGCTTCAATGGGGGTACCAGACAGGTCGACTTCGTCGTCGGTGGCGTGAAACTGGCCATCGTCGCCCATGACTTTGGGCAAGGCGTCAATATCTGATGTGGAACTCATGGGAAATCCGTTACGGTGGATTAAAAAACGGGGTGGCGTTTGCTGCATCCACCCGGGCCGGGATCAGGCCACCGGCCTGATCCTCTAACACGGGTCTTTACTTTATGGCCTGGATGCGGTCCCAGTCTTTCATGTCATAGCCCATGGTGGCCATGTCCACTGCTTTGACGATGCGGGCTCGGAAGTCGTCTTTATTCACTTCAATCATGTTGATGCCCTTTTTCTTAAATTCGCTTACCAGCTCGCCTTCACGCTTTTTGATCTCGGCCGTGCCTTTGGCGGCGGCTTCCTGCATCACGTCGGTGAAGATTTTTTTGTCGGTGTCGCTCAGCTTGTTCCAGACGTGAGGGCCGACTTGCGTGACCAGTGAATCTAGAATGTGGCCGGTCATAATAATGTTCTTCTGAACTTCATAGAACTTCTTGGCTTCGATGGTGGGTAGCGGATTTTCTTGGGCGTCAACTGTGCCGTTTTGCAGCGCCAGATAGACCTCGGCAAAGGCGATCGGTGTAGGGTTGGCACCGCAGGCGCGTGGCAAGGCCATATAAGCCGGCACGTCAGGCACGCGCATCTTCAGCCCCTTCATCTCGTCGCAGTTCTTGAAAGCTTTGTTACTTGTGGAGTGGCGCGCGCCGTAGTAAGTCACGGCCACGGTCTGAATGCCGGTCTTGGCTTTGTAGCCATCAGACAGCTCTTTGAAAACATCGCTCTTAGCGTATTTCAGCAAATGGTCTGAATCGCGAAAAGTGTAGGGATAGTAAGCCACGCCGATACGCGGGAAACTGCGCGCTGCAAACGAGGCACCAGAGATGATGATGTCTACGGTGCCCATTTGCAGGCCCTGATTGATGTCGCTTTCCTTGCCCAAGGTGGAAGCTGGAAAAACTTGAATTTCATAGCGTCCGGCGGTGCGTTTTTTGATCTCTTCGGCAGCCCACACCGAGGAGGTGTGGTACGGCTCAGACGTCTCGTAGACGTGCGCCCATTTGAGCTTTTGCTGGGCCATTGCGCCGGTGCTAACCAGCAGCGTGCCCATGCCCATTGCGCCGACGGCGGCCAGAGTTTTCAGGGTGAATCGTTTGCTCATCGTTGTCTCCTCAGTGGTTTTGAAAAATGCTGACGCGAAAAAAACTGCATACCCCGTTAGCTGCCAGCTAACGGGCGGGAGCGCGGCGCCAGCTCGCGCTGTATCTTTTGTGGGCTTGTTTCAGGTGCTTTTGCATGGCTTTGCGAGCGGCCGTGGCGTCGTGCGCCTCAATCGCCTGCAAGACTTGCTGGTGTTCGTTGATGGCAGATTGCCAGGATGCGGGATGCTCAAAATAGTCCCCCAGCCTCTCAAACAATGGGCCATTTCGGGCTTGCCAGTAGCGCTGCACGGTATCGAGCAAAACGCTGTTGCCACAGGCTTTGGCAATGGCGGCATGAAAGGCTTCGTCACCATCGCGAGGCACTTCGTCCCGTGCGGCTTCGAGTTTCATTTGCTGCAAGCCCGTTTTGATGGCTTTGAGGTCTGCCTTTTGTGCGTGCGTAGCGGCCAATGCCGCCACCTCGGCCTCGATCAACAAACGGGCACTCATCACTTCCAGAGGGCCCCAGTCGGCCGGAGTGTCTGCTTCAGCCGATGGCGTAACGGTTAATTGGTTGGGCGCCTCAAGGCGTTGCACATAAATTCCTGAGCCCGTACGCACTTCGATCATGCCTTCCACTTCGAGTGCAATCAGTGCTTCGCGCACCGATGGACGACTCACGCCCAGTTGCAAAGCCAAGTCGCGTTCGGCGGGTAAGCGTGAGCCCAGCGCGAATTCGCCCGACACCATCAACTGCCGAAGTTGATCGGCAATTTGTCGGTACAAGCGTTGCGGGGCCACGGAATGCAAAGGCATGGGGGTGATCAGGGATAACGTGAATTGGACAAGTGGTCAGACCAGTTGCACAATCATCACACGGTCAGTTTTCAGCGGTCAAGTCTTTTTAGACCCGCATAAACCCTCAGTCCACCGACTTCAATCCCATGTCTCCTGTCACCATAGACCGCGTGAGCCTTCGGCAAGTGAATTTGCCGCCCAAGGTCTTGCGCACCGACGCCATCCAGTCTTTCGTGACACAAGAAACGGTGCTGCTCACGCTGCATTGCAGCGATGGGGTCGAGGCCACTGGCTATGCCTACACCATCGGCACCGGTGGTTCTTCAGTAGTTGCGCTGCTCAAAGACCACTTGGTGCCCCGACTCATCGGCCGCAACCCTGTCTTGATCGAAGCGATCTGGAAAGATTTGTTCTTTCATACCCATGCCACGGCTGTTGGGGCGATGACCAGCTTGGCGCTGGCCTGTGTCGACACCGCTTTGTGGGACTGGCGTGCGCAAAGCCAGGGCCTGCCGCTGTGGCAGTTGCTGGGCGGGGCGCAAGCGCGTGTCCCTCTGTACACCACAGAAGGTGGCTGGCTGCATTTGTCACCTGAAGCCTTGGTGGACCAAACCTTGGAGGCGCAAGCCCAGGGCTTCAAAGGAGCCAAAATCAAAATTGGCCGCCCGCATGTGAGCGAAGACGTGGCCCGCTTGAGTGCTGTGCGCGATGCGGTGGGGCCTGCTTTTGATTTGATGACCGACGCCAACCAAGGCTTCAACCGCGCCGAGGCGGTGCGACGTGCGCGGGCTTTCGATGGACTGGGGCTGGCGTGGATGGAAGAGCCTTTGCCCGCCGAAGATGTCTCGGGCCACCGCCAACTGCGCGAGCACAGCACCATCCCCGTGGCGGTGGGGGAGTCGATGTACCACCCCATGCAGTTCCGTGAATATCTGGAGCAAGGCGCGTGTTCCATCGTGCAACCCGATGTGTCACGCATTGGCGGCATCACGCCCTGGATCAAAACCGCGCACTTGGCCGAAACTTTTGATGTGGCGGTGTGCCCGCACTTTTTGATGGAGTTGCATGTGAGCTTGTGCGCGGCTGTGCCCAACGCCACTTGGGTGGAGTACATTCCGCAGCTCGACGACATCACCACTTCTCGCATGCAAGTTCAAGACGGCTTTGCCATCCCTCCCGCTGCCCCCGGTTTGGGCATTGCCTGGGATTGGTCGGCCATTTCAAGTAGACAAATGACCCATCTGGAGATCAAGACACCATGAGACTCAAAGGAAAAATCGCGCTGGTGACCGCCGCTGGACAAGGCATTGGCCAAGCCGCCGCATTGGCCATGGCTGCAGAGGGTGCAACGGTGTACGCCACCGATGTGAATGCGGATCTGCTCAAGTCGTATCAAGGCGTGGCCAATGTGCACACTGCCGTGCTCAATGTGCTCGACAAGAAAGCCATTGCAGCGCAAGTGGCCAGCTTGCCACGCATTGATATCGTCTTCAATTGCGCAGGCTTTGTGCACAACGGCAACATCGAACTGGCCACTGACGATGATTGGGATTTCGCCTTCAACTTGAACGTGCGTTCGCAGTTCTGGATGATTCAAGCGGTCGTTCCCAAAATGGTTGCGCAGTTTGCACAGGACGGCCACGGCGGCAGCATCATCAACATGGCCAGCGTGTGCTCCAGCGTGCGCGGCCTGCCCAACCGTTTCATCTACGGCACCAGCAAGGCGGCGGTGATTGGCCTGACCAAAAGCGTGGCGGCTGACTATGTGCGTCAGGGTGTGCGATGCAACTGCATTTGCCCTGGCACCGTGGACACGCCTTCGCTGCAGGACCGCATCAACAGCTATGCCGACCCGGTGCAGGCGCGCCAAGACTTCATCAACCGCCAGCCCATGGGCCGTTTGGCGCAGGCGCATGAGATTGCACCCATCGTCACTTTCCTCGCATCGGACGAATCCATCTTTGCCACGGGCAATGCCTACATGGTCGACGGTGGCATGACCATCTGAACCACCTCATTGAATGACTGAAAGCCACACATGAACTTGCTCGACATGAAAGGCCGCCACGCGGTCATCACCGGTGGGGCCACGGGCCTGGGCTTTGCCATTGCACAGCGCATGCTGGCCTCGGGTGCTCGCGTCACCATTTGGGACCGCGACGCCGCAGGCATGGCCAAAGCCGCTGAGCAGCTGCGCCAAGGCCAGCTGGGTGTGGTGGTCAACACGGTGCAGGTGGATGTGGCCGACCACGCCTCGGTGGTGAACGCCACCGCTCAAACCACGGCGCTGGCAGGCGTCGATGTACTGGTCAACAGCGCGGGCATCACCGGCCCCAACGTCAAGGTTTGGGACTATCCGGTGGACGCTTGGAAGCAGGTGTTCGATGTGAACGTGCATGGCCTTTTCCATTGCTGCCGCGAACTGAGCGCCCACATGAAGAGCCGCAATTACGGGCGCATCGTCAATATCGCCTCGGTGGCGGGCAAAGACGGCAACCCCAACGCCAGCGCTTACAGTGCGAGCAAGGCGGCGGTGATTGGCCTGACCAAATCGCTCGGCAAAGAGCTGGCCGATACGGGTGTGCGCGTCAACTGTGTCACCCCGGCGGCTGTGAAGACGGCGATCTTTGATCAAATGACGCCCGAGCACATCCAGTTCATGCTCTCCAAAATTCCGATGGCCCGCTTTGGCGAGCCCGAAGAAGTCGCCGCCATGGTGACCTGGCTCAGCACCGAAGAATGTTCCTTCTCCACCGGCGCGGTCTTTGACTTGTCCGGCGGCCGCTCCACTTATTGATTTTTTGAAAACTGAAAGGCAACCATGAAACTCGTTCGTTATGGCCAACCCGGCAAAGAAAAACCCGGTCTGATCGACGCTGAAGGCCGCTTGCGCGACTTGAGTGGCTTGGTCAAAGACATCTCGCCTGATCTGCTGAACGACAAGGCCTTGGCCAAATTGGCCAAAGTCAAAACCGACAAGCTGCCCTTGGTGCGCGGCAAAAAGCGTTTTGGCACGCCCATCTCCTACACCAGCAAGTTCATTGCCATTGGCTTGAACTATGCCGACCATGCGGCCGAGTCGAACATGCCCATCCCGGCCGAACCCATTGTGTTCACCAAGGCTATCTCCTGCATTCAAGGTGCGAACGACGATGTCATGTTGCCCAAGGGCTCCAAAAAGTCTGACTGGGAGGTGGAACTGGGTATTGTGATCGGGACACGCACTCGCTACGTGTCGCAAAAAGACGCGCTCAACCATGTGGCCGGTTACTGCGTGGTCAACGATGTGAGCGAACGCGAGTTTCAACTTGAGCGCGGCGCCACTTGGGACAAGGGCAAAGGTTGCGACACTTTCGGTCCCGTAGGCCCTTGGCTGGTCACGCGTGACGAAGTGCCCAATCCACAAGCACTGGGCATGTGGTTGGACGTGAATGGTGTGCGTTTCCAGACCGGCAACACCAAGACCATGATTTTTGGTGTGGCCAAGTTGGTCAGTTATGTGAGCCAGTTCATGACCCTTGAGCCCGGCGACATCATCACGACGGGCACACCTCCAGGTGTGGGTATGGGTGTGAAAAAAGATGGCAAGCCTGCTCCGGTGTTCTTGAAGCGCGGCGATGTGATGCGCTTGGGCATCGACGGTTTGGGTGAGCAAACCCAGAAGGTCGTCGCTTTCAAGGCTTGACACCGAGTCTTTGAACGAGGCCATGTCGGGGCTCAATTCCAGCCCCGACGCCTTACCCCCCGATTTACCTTGACTTGCGCAGGGTTTGTTGGATTTGGTCTGGTTTTGGTGCAAAATAGAACGATCGTTCTTTTTTGATGCCCTATGACCGATCGTTTCCCATCTTCCAAAGTTGAAGGCCCGCCTGCGTCCGAGCCAGGCAAGCGTGTCCTGATCAAAGGTCAACAAACCAAAGCGGTGATCATCGATGCGGCCTTGGGCTTGGCTTCGCAGATTGGCTTGGAAGGCTTGTCTATTGGTGCTGTGGCCGAGGTCACTGGCATGAGCAAGTCCGGGGTTTTTGCTCACTTTGGTTCGCGAGAGGAATTGCAAATTTCCGTGATTCGCGAGTACCACGACCGTTTTGAGGCCGAGGTGTTTTATGCGGCGATGCAAAAGCCCCGTGGCCTGCAACGTTTGCAAGCTTTGTTTGATAACTGGATGGTTCAGACTTCGGCGGAGATCGATTCAGGTTGCATTTACATCAGTGGCGCTGTGGAATTCGATGACCGCACAGGTCCGGTGCGTGACGCTTTAGCCCGATCGGTGGCCACTTGGCAAACCGCCTTGCGCAGAGCCGTCGAGTTGACCCAGGCAGAAGGTCAGCTCATCAAAGAGGCCGATGCGCACCAAATCGCCTTTGAAATCCATGGCCTGATTTTGGCGCTGCATTACGAAGCCCGTTTTTTGCGCAACCCCAACGCGACCGAGCGTGCACGCCGGGGCTTTTTGCACATTTTGGACCGCTATGCGGCCAAGGTTTGACCGTTCAATATTTCCAACACCTGACCCCTATTAACCAGGAGCTCCCATGCCCGTCTACAACCCGCCCCTCCGTGACATGCAGTTTGTGTTGCACGAATTACTCAACGTCAGCGCCGAGCTCAAGGCGCTGCCCAAGCACGCCGACACCGATGCAGACACCATCAACGCGGTGCTGGAAGAAGGGGGCAAGTTCGCCTCCGAGGTGATTTTCCCCATCAACGTCTCTGGCGACACGCAAGGCTGCGAGCTCAACCGCGAGACCCACGCGGTGAAAGCACCAGACGGTTTCAAAGCCGCGTACGAGCAATACGTCGCTGGTGGATGGGCCGCCCTGAGCTGCGACCCCGAATACGGCGGGCAGGGCTTGCCATTTGTGGTCAATCAGTGTTTCTACGAAATGCTCAACTCGGCCAACCAAGCTTGGACCATGTACCCCGGTTTGTCGCACGGCGCTTACGAAGCCTTGCATGCGCACGGCACGCCCGAGCAAAAAGCCTTGTACCTGCCCAAGCTCACCAGCGGCGAGTGGACCGGCACCATGTGTCTGACCGAGCCGCATTGTGGCACCGACCTGGGACTCTTGCGTTCCAAGGCCGAGCCCCAAGCCGATGGCACCTACCGCATCACCGGACAAAAGATTTTCATCAGCGCAGGCGAGCACGACTTGGCTCCCAACATCGTTCACCTGGTGTTGGCCCGTTTGCCCGATGCCCCTCCCGGGAACAAAGGCATCAGCTTGTTTTTGGTGCCCAAGTTCAATGTGTCGGCCGATGGCGCCATGGGTGAGCGCAATGGCATTTACTGCGGTGGCCTGGAGCACAAGATGGGCATCCATGGCAATGCCACTTGCCAGATGGTGTTGGACGAAGCCGTGGGCACGATGGTGGGTCAGCCCAACAAGGGCTTGGCAGCGATGTTTGTGATGATGAACGCCGCCCGTTTGGGTGTCGGCAACCAGTCATTGGGCCTGACCGAAGTGGCTTACCAAAACGCGCTGGCTTATGCCAAAGACCGCGTGCAAATGCGTTCGCTCACCGGTGTCAAAGCCCCCGGTAAACCTGCTGACCCGATCATCGTTCACCCCGATGTGCGCCGCATGCTCATGACCGCCAAGGCCTATGCCGAAGGCGGCCGGGCTCTGGCTTGCTACTGCGCTTTGTTGCTCGACAAAGAATTCAACCACCCTGACGAGGCCGTGCGTGCTGAGGCTGCAGAAGTCGTGGCCCTGCTCACGCCCATCGTCAAAGCCTTCACCACCGATAACGCTTGGGAGTCCACCTCGGCCTGTATGCAGGTGTTTGGTGGCCACGGCTACATCAAGGAGTGGGGCATGGAGCAGTATGTGCGCGATGCCCGCATCAACATGATTTACGAAGGCACCAACACCATCCAATCACTGGATTTGCTGGGTCGCAAGGTGCTCGGCAACCAAGGCGCTACACTCAAAAAGTTCGGCAAACTGGTTGAGCAACTGGTCAAGGCCGAAATGGCCAATGAAGCCATGGGCGAGTTCATCAAGCCACTGGCCGATCTGGGCCAAAAGCTGACGCAGCTGACTGGCGAAGTGGGCATGAAAGCCATGAGCAATGCCGACGAAGTCGGCGCAGCCGCCGTAGACTATCTGCGCGTGGTGGGCCACCTGGTGCTGGGTTACTTCTGGGCCCGCTCGGCGCAAATCGCTTTGGCCAAATTGGCCGAGGCCGAAGAAGAAGCGCAGCGCCCCGATCCGTTCTATCAGGCCAAGCTGCAGACCGCTCGTTTTTACTTCACCCGCCTGATGCCTGAAACATCCACTTTGATGCGCCGTATCCGTGCCGGCAGCGATGTGCTGATGGACACCGACGCGGCCTTGGCCTGAGTCCATAACTTCAATCAAGGAATCACACGATGATCAAATCCGTAATGACGCTGAGCTTGGGCCTGCTGAGCCTGGCCGCCCATGCCCAAATGAGCCCGGTGGGCCTGTGGCGCAGCATTGATGACGAAACCAAGCAGCCCAAAGCCGAAATCCGCATCAGCCAAAACGCATCGGGTGGCTTGTCGGGCGTGGTCGAAAGATCGCTGCAAAACAACCCCAACACTGAGCCGAACTGCAACCTGTGCACCGACGACCGCAAAGACAAGCCCAAAATCGGCATGGAAATCATCCGGGGCGGTCAACAAAGTGACGGCAAAGTGGTGTGGGAGGGTGGGAAAATCCTCGATCCCGAGAACGGCAAAAACTACAGCCTGCGTCTGACCCCGATCGACGGGGGTAAGAAGTTGGAAGTGCGCGGCTACATCGGTGCTCCTATGTTGGGCCGCACACAAACCTGGATTCGGGTTCAGTAAAGCGCTCTTACTTGCTCCAAATAACTGACCACACCACAAGGACCTCTCTCCATGTCTGACATCCTGACCCACACCGACGCAGGGGTGATGACCATCACCTTCAACCGCCTGGACAAGAAAAACTCCATCACCTCGTCCATGTACGCGGCCATGGCCGACGCTGTGGCGCAGGCTGCGGCCGATCCGGCCGTTCGTGTGGTCGTGTTTCAGGGGCATGAAAGCATCTTCAGTGCTGGCAACGACATCGGTGATTTTTTGAACCAGCCGCCCAGCACACAAGAGTCGCCCGTGTTCCGTTTTCTGCGCGGCATTGCCACTTTCGAAAAGCCGCTTCTGGCTGCCGTCGCTGGGCCTGCGGTGGGCATTGGCACCACCATGCTGTTCCATTGCGACCTGGTTTATGCCGGTGACAACGCGGCGTTCTCCATGCCTTTTGTCAACTTGGGCCTGTGCCCCGAAGCGGCTTCGAGTTATCTCGCACCGCGCATGTTTGGTTACCACCGTGCTGCCGAAGCACTGCTCATGGGTGAGCCCTTTTTTGCCGAAGCTGCGCAAGAAGTCGGCCTGGTCAACCGTGTCGTGCCGCCCACCGAAGTCAATGGCTATGCCCAAGCGCAAGCCCGGAAATTGGCGTCCAAACCTTTGAGCTCACTCATCGCGACCAAGCGGTTGATGAAGGGCGGCGATCAGCAAGCCGTGCTGCAAAAGATGGACGAAGAAGGCCGAGACTTTGGCCGCATGCTGCGCGAACCCGCAGCCAAAGAGGCGTTTGGTGCGTTCATGGAAAAACGCAAACCCGATTTTTCCAAACTTTGAAGGCTGGGGGCTGCCAAGCGCGGTTCTTCCCTAGAATCTCAGGCATGCCCCACCGTTCACCTGTCCCCATCGTTCTGGAACCTGAGTACATCGAAGGTTTTCGCCAGATCTACGAAGAAAAAATTGTCTTCAACAAAACCTTGGGCTTGAAGCTCGTCAAGGTCACGCCTGAGGGCGTGGAGGCCCGCATCGACATGCGGCCTGAATTGGTGGGGCACTTTGCCTACAACCGCATCCATGGCGGCGTCATCAGTGCGGTGCTTGACGCCATCGGCAGCGCGGCCGTGATGGCGGCGCTGGCCGCGAAGCACATGGATGAACCGCCTGCCAAGCGCCTGGAGCGCTTTGCCAAGCTGGGCACCATCGATTTGCGGGTGGACTACCTGCGCCCCGGCATTGGCGAGCACTTCATCATCACCGCCAACGCCTTGCGCGTCGGCTCGAGGGTGGGGTCGTCGCGCATGGAGTTTTGTGGGCCCGACGGTACCTTGATGTCGACTGGCGCTGCCGCTTACATCGTGTCCTGACCTGTCGGGCCATTCACTCCGCAGGCACGGGCCTGGGTTTGCCTTGGTCGTCCACCGCCACGTAGGTCAGGTTCGCTTCAGTGACCTTGATGTACTGCCCCTGCAACTGAAAGCGTTCAGCAAACACCTCCACCTTGACGGTGACCGAGGTGCGTCCCACACGCACGATGCGCGAGAAAAAAGACAGGATATCGCCCACTTTGACGGCCTGTTTGAAGATGAACTCGTTCACCGCTACGGTCACCATGCGGCCGCGCACACGCCGGGCGGGCAGAACGGCGCCTGCCAAGTCGACCTGCGCCATGACCCAGCCACCAAAAATGTCGCCGCTGGCATTGCAGTCAGCAGGCATGGGGATGACCTTGAGCACCAGTTCCTGGTCGGTGGGCAAAGACACAGCTTGGGGGTGTGGGGTGTCAGACATGGGCACAATCGGTGGTTAACAACAAAACTGGATTGTCCCCTATGCGCCACCACGGCGAAACCGCCCCAACTGCAGCCGCTCCTGGCAAAACTTCTGGGCAGGCTCCACAGCCCGCTGCAGGCGGTGACTGGCAAACCTTGTCCCGCCTATTGCCCTATTTATGGCAATACAAATGGCGTGTGGTCATTGCGTTGGCTCTCATGGTCGGTGCCAAGTTGGCCAACGTGAGCGTTCCGCTGCTGCTCAAGGAGTTGGTGGACGCCATGAGCCTCAAGCCCAACGATCCGCAAGCGGTGCTGGTGGTGCCCGTGGCACTGCTGGTGGGTTATGGCGCTTTGCGCTTGCTGACCTCGGCATTCACCGAGTTGCGCGAACTGGTTTTTGCCAAAGCCACGCAGGGTGCCTCGCGCAGCATTGCCTTGCAAACCTTTGAGCACCTGCATGCGCTGAGCCTGCGCTTTCACTTGGCGCGGCAAACCGGGGGCATGACGCGTGATATCGAGCGCGGCGTGCGGGGCATTGAGTCTTTGATCTCCTACTCTCTCTACAGCATCATCCCTACGCTGATCGAGGTGGCTTTGGTATTGACCATTTTGGCCGTCAAGTTTGACGCTTGGTTTGCGGGCATCACGCTGTTGGCTTTGGCCTTGTACATTGTCTTCACCGTGCGGATCACCGAATGGCGTACGCAGTTTCGCAAGCAGGCCAACGAGTTCGATTCGGCCGCGCACACCCGCGCCATTGACTCACTTTTGAACTACGAAACCGTCAAATACTTTGGCAACGAGGTGTTTGAAGCGGGCCGTTACGACGAAAGCCTGGAGCGCTTGCGCATTGCGCGGCTCAAGGCGCAAACCACTTTGTCGGTGCTCAATACGGGGCAGCAGCTCATCATCGCGGCGGCGCTGGTGACCATGCTCTGGCGGGCTACCGAAGGTGTGGTGGCCGGGCGCATGACTTTGGGCGACCTGGTCATGATCAACGCCTTCATGATCCAGCTCTACATTCCGCTCAACTTTTTGGGTGTGCTGTACCGCGAGATCAAGCAAAGCTTGACCGACCTGGACAAGATGTTTGTGTTGATGGACCGCGAGCGCGAAGTGGCCGATGCGCCGGATGCCCAAGCCTTGGCTTTGCAAGGTGCACCCGATGTGGTGTTTGACCGTGTGTCCTTTGCCTATGAAAGCGACCGCCCGATCCTCCAAGACATCAGCTTCACCATTCCTGCGGGCAAGACGGTGGCGGTGGTGGGGCCTTCTGGCTCGGGCAAGTCCACGCTGGCGCGTTTGATGTTTCGTTTTTACGATGTGCAGCAAGGTTTCATACGCATTGCGGGACAAGACATCCGGCTGGTCACGCAAACCAGCGTGCGTCAGGCCTTGGGCATCGTGCCGCAAGACACAGTCCTCTTCAACGACAGTGTGGCTTACAACATCGCCTATGGTCGTCCCGGTGCCAGTCAAGCTGAAATCGAAGGGGCTGCCCGTTCGGCCCGCATCCACGACTTCATTGCCTCTACCCCCAAGGGATACCAAACTTCGGTGGGCGAGCGGGGTCTGAAGCTCTCCGGGGGCGAGAAGCAGCGCGTGGCCATTGCCCGGACTTTGCTCAAGAATCCGCCGATTCTGGTGTTTGACGAAGCCACCTCGGCGCTGGACTCGGCCAATGAGCGCGCCATCCAGGCTGAATTGGCCAGCGTTGCGCAAAACAAAACCACCTTGGTCATCGCTCACCGCCTTTCCACTGTGGTCGATGCACACGAGATTTTGGTGATGGAAGCTGGACACATCATCGAGCGAGGCAACCATGCAGAGTTGCTGGCCCGTCAAGGGCGTTACGCCAGCATGTGGGCTTTGCAGCAATCTGGCGATTGACAGGACCCTGACTGGAGTGCACGCCCATGGAAACCAAGTGGCTTGAAGACTTCGTGAGTTTGGCTGAGACCCGCAGTTTCAGCCGTTCGGCCCAATTGCGACATGTCACGCAACCTGCTTTTTCGAGGCGCATCCAGTCGCTCGAGGCTTGGGCGGGGACGGATTTGGTGGACCGCAGTTCTTACCCGACCCAGCTCACACCCGCAGGGCAGATTTTGTATGCGCAGGCTTTGGGCCTTTTGCAGTCGCTTCAAAACACGCGGGCCTTGTTGCGCGACAACGTGCCTGCTGGCTAAAACGGAAGAATTCCACCACTAAGCTGTCGATTCATTGCCGGGGCCGCAAAGTAGGGGTATTTTTGGATCACAATCGCAAAGCTTGATCCAATTCTGGCGTGTTTTGTGCTTACAAAAAATACGGGTTTGGCGAATGCATCATGATGGTGCGGCCTATCGGTGTTTTGAGCTCAAGGCGCCACCTAGGGAAGCTCCTAGTCGGTTTGGGCGCAAATTTGGCATTTAATCAACGAGTGGCGTTTTGCCGCTCAAAATTGAAAAGAGGATACAAACGATGAAAAAACATGCACATACCGTGATCACTGCCGTTTTGGCCACTGTGGGCTTGATGGCCGGCACTTCGGCCATGGCCGGCAAAACGTTGGACCAAATCAAGCAGCGCGGACAAATTGTCTGCGGCGTCAACACAGGTTTGGCTGGTTTTTCTGCCGCCGACTCCAGTGGCAACTGGTCGGGTTTGGATGTGGACCATTGCCGTGCGCTGGCGGCCGCCGTGCTGAGCGACGCTTCCAAAGTGAAGTACGTGCCTTTGACCGCACAACAGCGTTTCACCGCTCTCCAGTCGGGTGAAGTGGATGTTTTGGCTCGCAACACCACCAACACTTTGAACCGCGATGGTTCTTTGGGTCTGCACTTCATTGGCGCCAACTACTATGACGGCCAAGGCTTCATGGTGCCAAAAGGCAAGATCACCAGCGCCAAGCAACTCAAAGGCGCAACGGTCTGCGTGCAATCGGGCACCACCACTGAGAAAAACCTGACCGATTTCTCGCGTGCCAACAAGTTGAACCTCAAGCCTGTGGTGTTTGAGAAAGTGGAAGCCGCTACGGGTGCTTACTTCTCTGGCCGTTGCCAGGCTTACACCACCGACGCATCGGGCCTCGCCTCGGTTCGCGCCAAGGAAGCCAAAGATCCTGCAGCTCACGTGGTGCTGCCTGACTTGATCTCCAAAGAGCCCCTCGGCCCAATGGTTCGCCGCGGTGATGACGAGTGGTTCGCCATCAACAAATGGGTGCTGAGTGGTTTGGTGGAAGCCGAAGAGTACGGCATCACACAAGCCAATGTGGACCAAATGAAATCCAGCGATAACCCCCAAGTGGGCCGTTTGTTGGGTGCCACTGAAGATTTGGGCAAGCACCTGGGTCTGGACAAAGAGTGGTTGGCACGCGCCATCAAGACCACTGGTAACTACGGTGAGATGTTCGAGCGCAACGTCGGTCCTAAGACGGCCATCAACTTGCCACGTGGCCTGAACAACCAGTGGAGCAAAGGCGGCTTGATGTACGCAGCCCCTCTGCGTTGATTTTCGGTCTTTCTTAAAGACTCTGGATACGCCCCTTCTTGGGGCGTATCTTTTGTAACCGTGGTTTTCTTCAGGCCCTGTACATGTCCCATTTTTCCATGATCGAGGCCAGGCCATTGCCTGGCAAGAAAAACCGATCCATTTCGTGGCGAAGCCGCGAAGGGCGCTCGGTCATCTACCAGATCGTCGCGATTCTCTCCGCCTTGGCCTTGGTGGGCTTGTTGGTGCGCAACACGCTGACCAATATGCGATTGCGTGGCATCCAAAGTGGCTACGACTTTTTGCTGCAGCCGTTCGGCATTGACATCAGCGAAACAATGATCGAGTACGCGTCCAACAGCACGTATCTGGTGGCCTTTTTCATTGGCATGCTCAACACGCTCAAAGTGGCTGTGATTGGCATTGTGCTGGCCACCTTGCTGGGTGTGTTGGTCGGCGTGGGGCGTTTCTCGGCCAACTTTTTGGTTCGCAAGGTTTGCTACGCCTATGTGGAATTTTTTCGCAACGTGCCGGTTTACCTGCAGTTGCTGATTTGGTATTTGGTGTTCACCGAAGCCTTGCCCGATTTCGACAAAGCTTGGAAATTGGGGCACTTCTATTTGAGCAAAAATGGTGTTTCTTTCCCCTGGCCTGTCTGGGAGCTAGGGCAAACACTGGCCCTCATCGGGCTGGCCATGGGTTGCGTATTTGCTATTTTTTATCGCCGTCGGGCCAAGGCGCATTTCGACCAAACAGGCCATACCCGTCCGGTGTGGGCGGTGTCGTTGGCGGTCACCTTCGCGTTCATGCTCTTGGGCTGGTTGGTGGGGGGAGCTCCTGCCGAGTGGAATGTGCCCAAAGTGGGTGATTTCCAAATCGAAGATGGGGGGGTGTTCAGCCCCGAGTTCATGGCGCTGCTCTGCGGCTTGGTTTTTTACACCGCATCTTTCATTGCAGAGGTGGTTCGCTCGGGCATTGCTTCGGTGTCATTGGGGCAGCACGAAGCTTCTGCCTCATTGGGGCTGAGCAAAAGCCAATCCATGCGCTTGGTGGTCTTGCCCCAGGCCCTGCGGGTGATCATTCCGCCGCTCACCAGCCAGTACTTGAACTTGACGAAAAACTCTTCTTTGGCGGTGGCCATCGGCTACCCCGAGTTGGTGTCAATCGCCAACACCACACTCAACCAGACGGGCCGTGCCATTGAGGCCTTGTCCATCGTGATGTTGGTTTACCTGACGCTGTCCCTTATCACGTCGGCTCTTATGAACTGGTTCAACGCCAGTGCCGCTATTCAGGAGCGCTGACATGAGCATTGTTTTCAAATCGTTGGAAGCCCGGCCGATGCCTGGCCGCAGTTCAGGTCCTCTGGCTTGGTTGCGCACCAATCTGTTCTCCAGTTTGGGCAACACCGTCTTGTCGCTGGTGTTGCTGGCCGTGGGCCTTCTGGCCCTGGTGTCTTCGCTGGACTGGGCCCTGTTTCAAGCCGTCTTTGGTAGCCAGTTGCAAGCGTGTAACGACATGCGCGGTGTGGGCGCTTGCTGGGGGGTCATTTCCGAGAAAGGCCGCTTGATTGTGATGGGGCGTTACCCAGAGACCGAGCACTGGCGTCCGGTGATCGCGACAGCTCTGATGCTCGGCGTGGTCGTCCTCAGCTGCATGCCGCGTTTCTGGAACAAGGCTCTGCCCTTGGTATGGCTGGTCATGCTCGCTGTGTATTTCGTGCTCATGAAGGGTGGGTTTTTCGGTCTGACCCCGGTCGATACCGACCAGTGGGGCGGCTTGCCGCTCACGGTCATGCTCACCGTGATTTCCATGACCTTGGCCTTTCCTTTGGCCATCTTCGTGGCTTTGGGCCGACGCTCCAACATGCCGGCCATCAAGACTTTGTGCACTTTGTACGTGGAGTTGGTGCGCGGCGTGCCGCTGATCACCGTGTTGTTCATGGCCTCGTTCATGCTGCCGCTGTTCATGCCAGAAGGCGTGAAAATCGACGTACTGGTGCGTGTGGTGGTGGGTATCACCCTGTTTTCAGGGGCTTACATGGCCGAAGTGATTCGGGGTGGTCTGCAAGCTTTGCCCAAAGGGCAAACCGAGGCGGCGGCCACTTTGGGCCTGAGCTACTGGCAGACCCAGCGCATGATCGTCTTGCCTCAGGCCTTGGCCACCGTGGTGCCGTCCATCATGAACACTTTCATCGGCTTGTTCAAAGACACCTCTTTGGTGACCATCGTCTCGCTCTATGAGTTGACCGGCGCCTTAGGCCTGGCGCTCAACTCGGACGCCGACTGGCGCCCCTTCAAGATCGAAGCCTACCTTTTCATCACCTTCATTTATTTCGCGTTCTGCTTTGCCATGTCGCGATACAGCCTGTGGATCGAAGAACGCACGGCCGTGAGCAAAGTCCGTTGAACGAAAGACTCTTATGACCTCCAACGCTACCCCTCTCATCGAATTCAAAGGCGTGAACAAGTGGTATGCCAGCAATGGCTACCATGTGTTGCGCGATGTGAACCTGCAATTTGCCAAAGGCGAGAAAGTGGTCATCTGTGGCCCCTCGGGCTCAGGCAAATCCACCTTGATCCGCTGCATCAACGCCCTCGAGGAATACCAAGAAGGCACCCTCACCGTTGATGGCACCGTGTTGGGCGATGACCTCAAAGGCATCGACAAAGTGCGCCGCGAAGTTGGCATGGTGTTCCAGCAGTTCAACCTGTTCCCGCACCTGACCGTTTTGGAAAACCTGATTCTGTCGCCCACCTGGGTCGCCAAGATGCCACGCAAAGAAGCCGTGGACAAAGCCATGGTGCAACTGGAGCGTGTACGCATTTCAGAGCATGCTCACAAGTACCCCTTGCAGTTGTCCGGTGGTCAGCAACAGCGTGTGGCCATTGCCCGTGCACTGTGTTTGACCCCCAAAATCATGCTTTTTGATGAGCCCACCTCAGCGCTCGACCCCGAGATGATCAAGGAAGTGCTGGACGTGATGATCGAGCTGACCAGCCAGGGTATGACCATGCTGTGCGTGACGCACGAAATGGGCTTTGCCAAAGCCGTGGCCGACCGCGTCATCTTCATGGACCAAGGCCAGGTGGTTGAGCAAGCTCCACCCCAGCAGTTCTTTGACTCGCCACAAACCGATCGGGCACAGGACTTTTTGTCCAAGATCCTGGGGCACTGAGGCAGTTCATTTCTAACCTTCGGACAAGAGGCGGGGCAGTGGGTTGGGGCGACTTGGCGAGCGAAGCGAGTAGGAGTCCCGGCCCACTGCCCCGCCTCTTGTCCCATGAGTTGCCCACCCATCCTGCCACTGCCGCAGGTTTGAGACAATACGGCCCATGACCTACGAACTCACCCTGACCCGCCCAGACGACTGGCACCTGCATGTGCGCGATGGCGCCGCCCTGAACGTGGTGGTGCCCCACACGGCTGCCCAATTCGGCCGCGCCGTCATCATGCCCAACCTCAAACCCCCTGTGACCACCGCTGAGCAGGCGCTGGCTTATAAGGCCCGCATCCAGGCCGCCGTGCCCCAAGGCATGAGCTTTGAGCCCTTGATGACGCTTTACCTCACCGACAACTTGGCCCCTTCAGAAATTGCCCGGGCCAAGGCGGCAGGTGTGGTGGCGTGCAAGCTTTACCCGGCCGGAGCCACCACCAACAGCGATGCGGGTGTGACCGACCTGCGCAAGATTTACCCCGTGCTCGAAGCCATGCAACGAGAAGGCGTGTTGCTCCTAGTGCACGGCGAAGTCACTTCGTCTGACATCGACCTGTTTGACCGTGAAGCCATGTTCATTGAGCAGCAACTCATTCCCCTGCGCCGCGATTTTCCGGGCCTGAAAATTGTGATGGAGCACATCACCACCAAAGAGGCCGCACAGTACGTGGCTGCAGGTGACGAGAACCTGGGTGCGACCATCACGGCGCATCACCTGCTGTACAACCGCAACGCCCTGTTCTTGGGCGGCATGCGCCCGCATTACTACTGTTTGCCAGTGCTCAAGCGTGAGACGCACCGCTTGGCGTTGGTGCAAGCGGCCACCAGCGGCAACAACCGGTTCTTCCTGGGCACCGACAGTGCGCCGCATCCGGCGCACCTCAAAGAGCACGCCAGCGGTTGCGCCGGTTGCTACACCGCGCACGCGGCCATCGAAATGTATGCCGAAGCTTTTGACCAAGCCGGCGCACTCGACAAACTCGAAGGGTTTGCCAGCTTCTTCGGGGCCGACTTTTACGGACTGCCGCGCAACAGCGGCACCATCACCCTGCGCCGCGAAAGCTGGACCCCTGCCGAAAGTTTTGCTTTCGGCGAGGCCGAGCTCAAGCCTTTGCGTTCGGGCGAAAGTCTGCCCTGGCGGATGGTCAGCCTCTGAGCCTCAGCTTGAACCCGAACCGGGCGGGACGCAGGTGTGTCCCAACATCTGCACTGAGCGTTCCAGACATCGATTGGCAAGCCCCTTGGTTGGCCGACTGGCGTGCTGTGGGCGAACCCATCGCCCAGCAGGTGGCAGCGGGTTGCCCTCAGCCTGAAGCCCTGAATCAAACCCTCATGAAAGCCCCTAGCCTGGCGCACGCGCCAGTGCCCGTGCGCTTTGTGCCACAAACCGATTTGCCCGAAGGGCAGGCCTACGAAGACTTCATCTTTGCCCATGGCCAGGTGCCCACGCGCGAAGGCTTGCACGATTTCTTCAATGCTTTGTGCTGGATGCACTTTCCGCTGGCCAAAAAGCGTTTGAACCAATTGCAAGCCCGTGAAATTGCCCGTGCGGGTGTCGGTCAAGTGCGTGGTCCGGTGCGCGATGCAGCCACGGTGTTCGACGAAAACGCCTGGCTCATCCAGCCATCAGACGGGCTTTGGTCAGCGTTGACCGAACACCGCTGGACGGAGGCTTTGGTCGATTTGCGGGCCGAATGGGTGCACACCCGCCTGTGGGCCTTTGGCCATGCTGCGCTTGAAAAAGCGGTTCAGCCCTACAAATCGATCACCGTTCATCTGTGGCGCGTTCCGCAAGAAGTGGCTGCGGCTGATCTGGATGGCTGGTTGGCGCAAGACCTGACGCCCGAAAAGCTGGCGGTGAAACCCTTCAGCCCTCTGCCTCTTTTGGGTGTGCCTGGCTGGTGGCCCGACAACGAGAACCCCGCGTTTTATGACGATGCGAGCGTATTTCGCCCTCGCCGCCAAACTGCCCCTGCTGAAAAACCGTACGCCAATTCGGAAATCTTGCCGCCGGCTTGATTTTGAACTCCGACACCCTAATATCCACTCCAACGTGCCCGCGTCTTTCGGGTGAAATTGAAATTGAACATGAAACGCATTTTTCTTTTCGTCGTGACCAACCTGGCCGTGGTGCTGGTGTTGGGTATCGTCGCCAACTTGTTGGGCGTTAATCGCTTTTTGACGTCCAATGGCCTGAACTTGGGCGCTTTGCTCGGTTTTGCGCTGATCATGGGCTTTGGCGGTGCCATCATTTCTTTGCTCATGAGCAAATGGATCGCCAAAATGTCCTCGGGTGTGAAACTCATTGAGCAACCGGCCAATGCCGACGAAGCTTGGATCGTGGACACGGTGCGCAAATTGGCCGACAAAGCTGGCATCGGCATGCCCGAAGTGGGCATTTTTGAAGGCGACCCCAACGCCTTTGCCACTGGCGCTTTCCGTGACTCGGCCTTGGTGGCCGTGTCCACTGGCCTGTTGCAAAACATGACGCACGAAGAAATCGAGGCAGTGCTCGCCCACGAAGTGGCGCACATCGCTAACGGCGACATGGTCACCATGGCCCTGATTCAAGGCGTCATGAACACCTTTGTGGTGTTCATTTCGCGCATCGTTGGCTATGCGGTGGACAGCTTTTTGCGCAAAAACGACGAAGAAAACACGGGCCCCGGCATGGGCTACTACATCACCACCATCGTGATGGACATTTTGTTAGGCGTACTTGCTGCGATCATCGTGTCTTGGTTCAGCCGTCAGCGCGAGTTCCGTGCCGATGCGAGCGCTGCCCAATTGATGGGCCGCAAACAACCCATGATCAACGCTTTGGCCCGTTTGGGTGGCGTGCACACCGCCGAGCTGCCCAAGAGCATGGCCGCCATGGGCATTGCCGGTGGCATTGGCCAGTTGTTCAGCACCCACCCACCGATCGAAGAGCGCATCGCGGCTTTGCAGAACAACGCGGTATGAGCTTGGCGTAACCCAAGCGACCCATTGGCGCGCTGACCCGGCCTAAGATGGCCGGGTGATTCATCTTTTACGCAGTGGCTGCGCATGAAACCGCGCAAAGCCTTTTTCGCCCTCCCACGCTCTTGGCGGCTGGTGCAGCACCGCACTGGCCGTGCTTTTTCGTCTTGGCCATTGGCAGTGCAAGGCATGGTTTGGATGGTTTTGGGCGGATTTTTGTTTTCCCTGCTCAACACCATCGCCCGAGAACTGACTTTGCAGTTGGACGTTTACCAGTCACAGTTCTTGCGTTATGTGTTTGGCCTGTTGGTGATCTTGCCCTGGGTGTTTCGCGATGGCTGGCGTGCTTACATGCCCGTCAACATGGCGGGGCAGTTTTGGCGCGGCGGTGTTCACACGCTGGGCCTGATTTTGTGGTTCACCGCTTTGCCCAAAATCCCTTTGGCCGACATGACCGCCATTGGCTTTACCGGGCCGATTTTCATCATGCTCGGCGCTGCTTGGTTTCTGGGCGAGCCGATGCGCAAAGACCGCTGGATTGCCGCCATCGTCGGTTTTGCCGGGGTGTTGGTGGTGGTCTTGCCCAAGATGTCGGGTGAGGGCGGTTGGTTCAACCTCGTCATGTTGGCGTCTTCACCGGTGTTTGCGGCGTCTTTTCTCATCACCAAAGCCCTGACCCGTTATGAAAAACCTGGCGTGATCGTGTTGTGGCAGGCGCTGACGGTGTCCGTGCTCAGCCTCCCCATGGCTTTACCCCATTGGCAAATGCCCACGCTGATGCAGTGGTTGGGTTTTGCAGCCACGGGTGTGTTGGGGACACTGGCGCATTACTGCCTGACTCGGGCATTTGCCTTGTCCGATATTTCGGCCACTCAATCCCTGCGCTTTCTCGACTTGGTTTGGGCTTCGGTCTTGGGCTGGTTGGTGTTTGGCGACGTGCCCAGCCAATGGACTTGGGCCGGGGCCTTGGTCATCCTCGGTTCTACCGTCTGGATTGCCCGCAGGGAAAGCCGGAGAAAGACCGTTGTGCCCGATTGACGGGGTATATTGCCCCGTTCAACAGGGAGTAGCTGTGATCGACATTGAGCCATTGCGCTTTGCCTGGACCCGGAGTGGCCCTGACAACTTGGTGCTGGGCCGCTTGCATATTGACCGGGGTCAGACTGTTTTTTTGCATGGCCCCAGTGGCTGCGGCAAAAGCACTTTGCTGGGTTTGTTGTCGGGCGTTTTGTCGCCCCATCATGGCCGTGTGTCTTTGCTGGGGCAAGACTGGGCGGCTTTAAAGCCCGGCCAGCGTGACACCTTTCGGGCCAACCATGTGGGTGTGATGTTCCAGCAGTTCAATTTGTTACCTTATCTGAGCGTTCTGGACAACGTGACCCTGCCTTGCCGTTTTTCCAAGCTGCGGCTTTCTCGCTGCCAGGCCGAAGGTGGCCCCGAGGCCTCGGCCCAAAGCTGGCTGCAGCGCATGGCTTTGCCCCAAACGCTGTGGAGCCGCCGCGCCGACGCCTTGTCGGTGGGCCAGCAGCAGCGCGTGGCTGCGGCCCGCGCCCTGATGGGTCAGCCCGAATTGATCCTGGCCGACGAGCCTACCTCGGCGCTCGACGCCGCCTTGCGCCAGGACTTCATGGACTTGTTGCTGCAGGCCGCACGCGAGGCGGGCAGCACTTTGGTGTGTGTGAGCCACGACGAGCAGCAGGCGGTGCGCTTTGATGTGCAATGGTCATTGCCCGCCTTGCAGCAAGCGGGGGTGAGCACATGAACAGCCTACTGAGCATGGCCCGCAGCAGCGCCTGGAACCGCCGCAGCACCTTGGTTTGGGTGGTGGTGTCGCTGGCGCTGGCCACTGCTTTGTTGTGGACGCTGGAGCGTTTGCGCCAAGACATCCGCCACAGTTTTTCGCAATCGGTCAGCGGCGTCGATCTGATTGTGGGTGCCCGCAGCAGCCCGGTGCAGCTCATGTTGTTTTCGGTCTTTCACATTGGCAGCGTGCCGCAAAGCATGAGCATGGACAGCGTGAACAAACTGGCGCAGCACCGCTCGGTGTCTTGGGTGGTGCCTTTGAGCCTGGGTGATTCGCACCGGGGCTTTCCGGTGCTGGGCACCACGCCCGCGTTTTTCCAGCACTTTGCCTATGGCGACAAACAGCCGCTGGTCTTGCAGCAGGGCCAGGCGTTTGCCGACACGCTCGATGGTTTGTACGAGGCCGTGATCGGGGCCGAAGTGGCACGCAAGATGGGTTATGGCCTGGGCCAAAGCATTACGCTGGGTCACGGCATGCACGATCACGACCACAAAGGAGAAGGCGACCAGGCCGATGAACACGCCGACAAGCCTTTCAAGGTGGTCGGCATTCTGGCGCCCACCGGCACACCTGTAGACCGTTCGGTTCAGGTGAGCCTGCAGGCCCTCGAAGCCATCCACTTGGGCTGGGTCGCGGGCACGCCCATGCCAGTCGGGCAGATCCCGGCCGACCAAGCCCGCAAATTCAAGCTCGAGCCCGAAGAAGTCACGGCTGCCTTGGTGGGCCTGAAAAGCCGGGCAGCGGTGTTCAATGTGCAGCGCTTTGTGAATTTCTACGAAGACGAAGCCCTGATGGGTGTGATGCCTGGTGTGGCGCTGGGTGAGCTGTGGTCGGTGCTGGGGCTGGGTGAAAACGCTTTGTTGGCCGTCTCGGCCTTGGTGGCTTTGGTGAGTGTGGTTTCGCTCGTGGCGGTGGTGTTGGCGGGCCTGAACGAACGCCGCCGCGAACTGGCCGTGCTGCGTGCGGTGGGCGCCGCGCCGCGCCATGTGCTGGGCCTGCTCACGCTCGAAGGGGTGTGGGTCACTTGTGCCGGGGTCGTGTTGGGTGTGCTGTTGGCCTACGCGGGCATGGCGCTGGCCACGCCGTGGTTGCAGCAGTCGCTGGGCATCCGCTTGCAACTGGCTGTACCTTTGCCCACACAAATGGCTTTGGCCGGCGCTGTCTTGCTGGCCGGATTGTTGGCCAGTTTGGGGCCTGCCTGGCGGGCTTACCGTATGTCTTTGGCCGATGGCTTGTCGCCACGCGTATGAACAACAAGGATCAGGAATGAACTGCTATGCCCTATTGAAGTGTGGCGTGTGTGCTTTGGGCCTGTGGCTCGCGGGCCAGGCTGTGGCCCAAAGCGTGCGCGACACGGTGCGCGAAACTGTGCCGCAAGTGCAGCCCGCCTTGTCGGGTGAAGCGCCACCGCCAGGTGCCAGCGTGGCCAGTTCGACGCGCACCATCGGTTGGGAGCAACTGATTCCCGCAGGCTGGGATCCTTACAAAGACCTCAAGGCGCTGAATTTGGACAAGCTCAAGGACAACGACCCCAAGGCCGATGAGGCACTCAAGAAAATGCGCAAAATGTGGGACAACGCGCCCATCAATCCGCTGATCTTGGGGCAGAGCGTGCGCTTGCCCGGTTACATGGTGCCGCTGGAAGATTTGCCTGAAGGCACCAAGGAATTTTTGTTGGTGCCCTACTTTGGCGCTTGCGTGCATTCGCCACCACCCCCAGCCAACCAAATAGTGCATGTGGTGCTGGACAAACCCACCAAGCGCTTTCGCCTGATGGACACCTTGTGGGTCACAGGCGCTTTGAGCGCCACCCAAACCGACTCGCACATGGGCATGTCCAGTTACAGGATGGAGGCGAAACTGGTGGCGCCATTTGTCGATAAAAAATGAGGGCTCAGTCTGGGTTCGATACGCCTGAAGCCACATGCCCCGATGGCACATGCCGTGCCGCCGATTCGATGTGACCCGTTTGGTCATCAAAGAAAAAGTCGGGTTCGAACTCACGCAGAAATTCGCCTTTGGGCAAGCCACCCAGGAACATGGCTTCGTCCACCTCGATGTTCCAATCCATCAGCGTGCGGATGGCACGCTCGTGGGCTGGGGCACTGCGGGCTGTCACGAGCGCTGTGCGAACGCGCATGGCGGGTGTGCCCTCTTGCTGCAGGCGGTGCAAGGCCGCCAGCAATGGCTTGAAAGGTCCTGCCAGGAGAGGTTGCCCTGCCTTGTCGCGCTCATGTGCTTGAAACGCTGACAGCCCTTCGGCTTGAAAAACCCGCTCAGCCTCGTCGGAAAACAGCACCGCATCCCCGTCAAAAGCAATGCGCACTTCGGTGGGGTGAGCCTCTGAGGCCAAGGCCGAGTGGGGATAGACCTGAGCGGCCGGCACACCAGCGCCCAATGCCGCACGCACATCGGACAAGTGGGTCGACAAAAACAAGTTGGCGTTGAGGGGTTTGAGGTAACGCCACGGCGGTTGGCCTCGTGTGAAACTGCCGCGCTGGATCGGCAGGCCGTAATGCTGCGCCGAGCGGAACACCCGCATGCCCGAGACCGGGTCGTTGCGTGACAGGATGACGACCTCGACCCTTTGTGCCTCGGCGTCATTGAACGCCAGCAGCTTGCGCACCAGCGAAAAAGCCACACCGGGTTTGGCGGGGGCCTCCAACCGATCGAGCTGCAACTTCATGTAAGCCCGGTCATCGCCTTGCTCGAACACTTGGTTCTCTTCTTCAAAGTCGAACAGGGCACGAGACGAGATGGCGACCACGAGTTGGCCTTCAAGGGATGCGGGCATGCTTGCTCCTCGGGCTTACTTCACCCATTGGTTGAGTTCCATGATGGGCATCAGCACCGCCAGCACGATCAACATGACCATACCGCCCATGCCCACAATCAGCAAGGGCTCGAGCACGGTAGCGAGGGCCATGGCACGGCGCTGCACTTCAGATGACAGCTGTGTGGCGGCCCGTTGAAGCATCACAGGCAGTTGGCCGGTTTGTTCGCCCAGCCGGGCAAACATCGACAGCAAACCCGGAAAACGGGCGTTTTGGGCCAGAGCCGTCCCCAGCGGTGCGCCTTCGCGCACACGCACCAAGGCTTCCAAGGCGTCGGCCCGCAAGGCTTGGTTCGACAGCGTATCGGCGGCTGCTTGCAAAGCCTTCAGAATGGGCACGCCAGCAGCGGTGAGCATGGCCAATGTGGAGGCAAAGCGGGCGCTGTTGTAGCCGCGGGCCAGTCGGCCAATCAGAGGCAAACGCAGCCAGGCGGCATCAAATTTCAAGCGAAACGCGCTTTGCTTTAAGGCCAGGCGCAAGCCGAATCCTCCCAGACCCAAACCCAGCAAGACCAACCAACCCCAAGCGCGCACAAAGTCGCTGAGGGCCAGCATGGCCAGCGTGAGCATTGGCAGTTGCCGCTTGGTACCCGCAAACACACCGGCCACCTGTGGCACCACCGAGGTGACCAAAAAAATCACAATGGCCAAGGCCACCAGGCTGACGATGGCCGGATACAAAGAAGCCGACAACAATTTGGAGCGCAGTATTTGCTGGTCTTCCAGGTCGTTGGCCAATTGGTTCAACACATCGCCCAAATGCCCGCTTTCTTCGCCTGCGGCGATCACGGCCCGGTCAATCGCTGGAAACTCGCTGGGATGCAGCCCCAATGCGCGGCCTAAGCTGCTGCCTGAGTTGACTTCGGCGCGGATCGCAGCCATGAGTTGCCGCTGCTGCTCGTGTTCGGATTCTTCGGCCAAGGCTGAGAGCGCACGTTCAATCGGCAAGCCACTGCTGACCAAGCCGGCCAGTTGGCGTGTCCATGTGGCACGTTGGCTGGAACTGAACGCACGCCTTTGGCCCACCGGGCGCTGCCACCAAGGCAATTGGTCTTGACCGTCCGAAGTGCCTGCTGCGATGACTTCGACCATCAAGGGCACCAGCGACTGCGAACGCAGTTGGGTGCGGGCCGACTTCAGGCTGTCGGCCTCCACCACGCCTTTGCGCAGGGCGCCATCGGCTTGCAGGGCTTCAAAGCGGTAAGCGGGCATGCGGGTCAGTCGCGCGTCACACGCAAGAGTTCTTCAGCGCTGGTGATGCCAGCTTCCACCAGGCGCTGCCCGTCGTCGCGCATCAACACCATGCCCTGTGCCAATGCTGTGGCACGCAACTCAGATTCGGCGGCACGGTTGTGGATCTGGGCGCGGATCTCGTCACTGGCCACCAGCAATTCAAAAATACCCGTGCGCCCCGCGTAGCCTGTGTGGCCACATTGTTCGCACCCTGCGCCACCGCAGTGGGTGCAACGCTTGCGCACCAAGCGCTGCGCCAGCACACCCAAGAGCGACGAACTCAGCAAAAACGGCTCCACGCCCATGTCGGTCAAGCGCGTCACGGCGCTGGCCGCGTCGTTGGTGTGCAGCGTGGCCAGGACCAAGTGGCCCGTGAGCGAAGCTTGGATGGCAATTTGTGCGGTCTCGAAATCCCGGATCTCGCCGATCATGATCACGTCCGGGTCTTGCCGCAAGATGGCACGCAAGGCTTTGGCAAAGCTGAGGTCGATTTTGGCGTTCACCTGGGTTTGGCCTACGCCGGATAGCTCGTATTCGATCGGGTCTTCCACCGTCATGATGTTGTTGCGGGTGGCGTCCAGCCGCTGCAGGGCCGCATACAGGCTGGTGGTTTTGCCTGAACCCGTGGGGCCGGTCACCAACAAAATACCGTGCGGCTGGGCAATCAGTTGGTCCACCTGCTGCAAAACGCGCCCTTGCATGCCCACGGCTTCCAAGGTCAAGCGGGCTTCACTTTTGTCCAGCAGACGCAGCACCGCACGTTCGCCATGCGCGCTGGGCAGGGTGGAGACGCGCACATCGACCGCACGCGTGCCCAAGCGCAAGCTGATGCGCCCGTCTTGTGGCAAGCGTTTTTCGGCAATGTCGAGTTCAGCCATGATTTTCAGGCGAGAAATCAGCGCGGCGTGCAGGGCGCGGTTGGGTTGCACCACCTCGCGCAGCGTACCGTCCACCCGAAAGCGCACGCTGCTGTGTCGCTCATAGGGCTCAATGTGGATGTCGCTGGCGCCGTCGCGTGCCGCTTGCGTGAGCAAAGCGTTGAGCATGCGGATGATGGGCGCGTCGTCGCTGGCTTCCAGCAGGTCTTCTACAGCGGGCAGCTCTTGCATCATGCGCGACAGGTCGGCCTCGGATTCGACCTCGCTGACGACTGCCGCTGCCGTCGACGAGCTGTTGGCCTGCCCGCCCGAATACGCTTGGTTGATGCGTTGCGCCAACTCAACCGAGGCGCTGTGCTGCATCTGAAGCCCTTGGACAACAAACTTGCGTGTCACTTCGGACAGGGCAGAGCGGTCACTCTCGTCGCACCAGCAAAGGGTCAGGCGCTCACCATCGTCCTCCAGCAGCAGGCGGCTGGTGCGGGAGAAAGCGTAGGGCAGGGGGTATCGCATGATCAGGTTCAGGGCTGGCGTTTGGCGGGTTCAGCCAATGGCGGCATGACAGCCGAACCATTCAAAGGCAAGGTGCCTGTGGCGGTGGGCTGGAAACCTTGCTGGTTCAGGCGCATTTGCTCGTAACGGCCCATGGACAAAGCTTCGGTGGCCGCACCGTCGCGCACGACCATCGGGCGCAAAAACACCATCAGGTTGGTTTTTTTGCGGCTGCGCGCTTCCGACTTGAATAAATTGCCAAAAATCGGCAAATCCCCCAAGCCTGGTACTTTTTCTTGGCTGTTGGTGGTGTCGTCTTGCAGCAACCCGCCCAGCACCACGATGGAGCCGTCTTCCACCAGTACACTCGATTCGATGGAGCGCTTGTTGGTGATCAGGCCTGCACTGCTGGAGCTTTTGCTGTCGATGCTGCTGACTTCTTGAAAGATTTGCAGTTTGACGGTGCCACTTTCACTGATTTGAGGTTTGACGCGCAATGTCAAGCCCACATCTTTGCGTTCAATGGTTTGGAATGGGTTCACGGCGCCACTGTTGCTGTTGTTGGCGGTGTATTGGCCCGTCACAAAAGGCACGTTTTGACCGATCACGATTTTGGCCTCTTCGTTGTCCAAGGTCAGTAAATTCGGTGTGGACAGCACGTTGGCATCGCCGTTGGACTGTAAGAACCGTGCCAACGCACCCAAGGCCAAAACCCCGTTGCGCTGTTGCCCAATGGCCAGGTTCAGTCCGGTGGACGGGGTGACTTGACCTGAAGCAGCGCCCGCAGCCAAGGTGAATAAGTTGGTGCCTCCCACCGCAAAGTTGGTCCCCAGCAAACCGACGGTGTTACTGCCTGTGCCCGTACCGCTCATCCATTGGACGCCAAACTCGGCGGCTTTGTCGGCGCTGACCTCGGCGATCAGGCTTTCCACAAACACCTGGGCGCGGCGTTGGTCCAGCATGTCGATCACGCTGCGCAATTGGCGGTACTGCGGCTCAGGCGCGGTGATGATGAGCGCATTGGTCGCGGTGTCAGCCTGCACTTGACCGCCTGTGGCTGGCGCCGAGGCGTTCGCGGCTGCATTGTTCGCAGCGCTGGGTGTGCCTGTGGGTGATGCGCTGGTTGGCATGTTGGTCGTGCCCCCTTGGCCAGTCATGGCGGCGCGCAAAGTCCCGGCCAATTTGGTGGCATCGGCGTTTTTCAAATACACCACATGGATGTTGCCGCTGGCAGCGCCTGCACCCGTGGCATTGGGTTGGTCCAACTGATCGGCCAAAGAGCGTGTCAAGGCCAATCGGGCCGGGTTGGCGGCCCGCACGATCAGTGAATTGGTACGTACTTCTGCCAGCACGGTGGTTTTGAAGCCGTTGTCGGTTTGACCTTGGGCCGCAGGCGCACCCGCTGCGGCGCCCGAATCGATCAGGCGCTGCAACATGGGCGCCATTTCGCCTGCGATGCCATGTTTCAGGCGAATGACCTCCACCCCGGTGGCGTTGGCCACATCAAGTGCAGCGATGATGCGCCCCAGCCTTTGCAGGTTATCGCCGTAATCTGTGATGACCAGTGCGTTTGTGCCGGGGTTCACGTTGATGGTGTTGTTGGGGCTGATGAGGGGGCGCAGCACAGGCACCAGGTTGTTGGCGCTCTCATGGTTGAGCTTGAAAATTTGCGTCACGATTTGGCCGCTGCTGGCAGGCACCGCACCTGCTGAGACCGCGCTGCTCTGCAGCTTGGCCTCAGCCTCCGGAATGACGGTGTAAAGACCCGCCGACTCGACCAGTGCGAAACCTTGAGTCCTGAGCTGGGAAGCAAACAAGCGCAGCGCTTGTGCAGGTGGCACCGCCACGGTGCTGGACAGGGTCATGGTGCCTTTGACTCGGGGGTCCACCACCACGTTGTGGCCTGACAGGGTGGCCAAGGTGCGAGCCACAGCGTCAATTTCGGCATTGACGAAATTCAGCGTGACGGGCTCTTTGCCTGTATTGGATTTGCTGTTGCTGCTTTGGGCCATGGCCATGGGCGCGCAGCAGGCCACGGCCAAGACCATGGCTGAAAGGCGTGGAGTGGTCAAAAAGTGAGGCGTGTGCATGGCTTATCCCAATGAAAGCAGGCTTTTGCCGCCTTGGCGGCGGCCGATGATGTTGAGCAAATTGTTCAGGGCATTTTCGCTGCCCTCTTCGGCGCTGGCTTCGCCTGTGAAACGCAAACGTGCCCCAACCCATTGACCTTGACCCGTCAGTTGCAAGGGCCCTTGGGTGGTGCTGAGTTGCAACTCGGGGGTGGGGCTTCCCTCGGGAGTTCCGCGCAGAACGATGCGGTAACTGCCCATGGGTTTCATGGTGCTGAGGCGAGACGCCATTTGTTGGGCTTGAAGTTCAAGTTGGCCTTGGAGCAACAAACGGCCCGAAGCCCATTGCAGGGCCAGTCCTTCGGTTTGCAAAGTCAGTTGACCGCTTGCTTGCAAACTGTTCCAAGGCGCACCCAAGCCACTGAGTAAAACGGCGGGCCACTGGGAGCGGTGGTTGGCCGTGTTCAAGCGCAGGGTGGTGCCTTCGGTTCGGACTGCCCAATGCGAGGGCTCAGCCATGCAGCAATCGGCATGGAGGCTCAGTGTGGCCGACAGCCAACCAGGCTGAATGCGCCACTGAACCCGTCCGGGCAGGGCTTGGGCATCTCGACTGCCCGCTCCACCGCTGAGCAGCAGCTGTCCCGATCCGTTCCAGACGCTACCTCGGACCGATTGCAGCACCACGCGGTGTTGGCTGGCTTGCGCCAAGCCCCAAGCTAACCAAGTGGCAGGGGCCCAAACCAGCAAAGCCGAAAGCAAGCCGATCAAAGTCCCCCAAGCTGCCCAGGACCAAGTTGCAGTCTGGTGCAGTCGTACGGGGTTTGCGGTGGTGGTGGCCATCTGTGGAGGTCTTTCGCTCAGGGCAAGCTCAGCAGCAAGCTGCCTTGCCAAAGGACCGGATGGCTTGCCAGCTCTGGCTTGTCAGTGGCGTTGGACGCAGAATTTGGCGCTTTGGGTTTCGCCGCCTCAGCGGGCGACCGCTGAAGTTGGGCTTGAACGGGCAGCGCTTGGGCGCGTTCACGCGCTTGTCCCAGCCAAGAGGCGAGCCGCTCAGGTGAGGTGTCAGCCAGCTGCACGCTCAAGCGCTCGCCTTGCAGTTGCCAACGGGTTTGTGCGCCCAGCTGGGTGGGAATGTTTTCTTCCAGCCAGCGTATGGCTTCGGCGCGCGTGACAGCTATGGGTTTTTTCAAGGTTTGGGCTTGCGCTTGCAGCTGCTGCATTTGTTGTGATGTGGCGTCCAGTGATGCTTGGCGCGCAGGTGCTTCATGCCAAGTGCGCAAAGCCGGCGCCAGTGCCCCACTCCAAAGGGCAGCTGCGAGCACAAGCCAAACGGCGATGCGCATCAGCTGCTGTTCTCGTGCTGAGCGTTGTTGCCAAGCTTGGTGAAATGCAGTGCGCAGCCCCGCAAACAGTGAAGCACTGGCCTCGGTCATGGGTGTGCTCATGGCTTCCCCTCCTGAGGTCGCATGACCCAGCTGGTGCCATCGGCACGCCATTGGTAACCGAGCTTGTTCAGGGCTTGGGTGATGGTGTTTTGCTCGCTGGCACCGACCTTCAAGTCTTGGATGTGCAGCTGTCCAGTTTGGTATCGCCAAGCGCTTGGGGTGGCCATGTGGGCTGGCTGCGCCTGCCCCCATGCGGCCAGCATGGCCTCCAAGTCTTGCGGTGCCAATTGGCCAGAGTCCTGGCGTAAACGAGCCACTTCTTTGGCCATTTGAACAGGGGCGTCCACCACCACACGGGTTTGTGGAAAAGTCTCTTGAAGCATTTGGCTCCAACTTTGTTGTTGGTTTTTCCAATCAGTCCGTGTTTTCCAAGCCCATGCATTCAAGCCCACGATCTGTGTGGCCAGCAGCATCCAGAGGCCCCAACGCACAGGACGCCAGGCGTTGTGGTGCCAAAAATGACTGGCAACACGCTGCATGTGTTTGAAGCTGCGGTTTTGGGCGTTGGCTTGAAAGTCGAATTGCGCCAAATCCCAGCCACTGGCCAGGGCACTCAACCAGTGCTGATGCGGTGCCACCAACCGGGCTTGCCGCCCCAAACGCTGTGAAATCAAGGCCACCACGGCGGGTTCAGCCTGTAAATCGGCCAGTTTGTCGTCTTGGGCCCCCAAACCCTGACCATCGGCGCTCAGGGCGCTCAAAGGCATGCCCCAGACGCCTCGCTCGGCCTGGCTGCTCCACAGCCAGCCTTGTTCGGTATCACCCAGCGCGTGCAAATGAAGGATTTCGGATGTCGGTGCGAATTCGGGCACGATGCGGTGCACATTCAGACCCGAGGCTTCCAAGGCCTGCAAGTGGGCGCTCAGCCATTCACGGTCACACACCGCTACCCAGGGTTGCGCGGTGCGTTGCCAATCCGGGGCCAAAGCCATGTGCAAGGTGGTGGGGTCGTCCAGAAGACGGTCTTCCAACAGACCCTGCAAGGCTGCTTGGCGTCTGGCCGTTGGTTTATTAAGACCAGCAGGCATCGTCACGCGGTGCCACGACAAGGCTTGAGCAGGCAGCAGCGCCACCACATCGGTTTGCCGATCTGCCGAGGGGAGCAAAGCGGCCGCTGACCACTTCACAGTGCAGACTGCCTCAGGCGTGTCGGTATGCACCTCGGCATAAGGATAGACCGTGTTGTGTGTGGGCGAACCCAAGGGTAGCTGAACAATCAAAGTACGCATGGCGCTTTCATTTTAGGGGGCGCGCGTGACAAGCACCGGGCTGCGCAAACGCCAGACCATATGGACTTGATTGCCTTCACGTTTCACCAGCAATTGCTCGACTTGCACCACATCGTCGATGCGCATGCGGCCTGTCACTTCAAAGTACCGGGTTTGGACGGCGTGTTGTTCGCTTTGCAAATATTGACCCGCTGGCCCCATGGCTTGCCGGGCCGCATCCAAGGAAGCCCAGTGCCCTCGCTCACGCAGAGACACCCATTGGCGTGCGGTGGCCAAGTCAACCCCTGGCAAACTGGCCATCAAGACCTCCGCTGGGGCCGTGTTTAAATTCACGGGAGTGGCCTCGGGCAACAACGTGATGAAGTTGTTCAGCGCTGCCAAAGTGCTGGGGCTCAGACCCAGCCAAACCAATTGATGGGTTTGCTGAGGCATCAACGCAGTCGATGTGGGTGCACCGCCTGTTGACTTGCTGGCCGCAGCCGCAGCTTGGAGCTGTCGAGCCATGGTTTGCAACTCTTGTAAAGGCAAGTTCAGCCGCTCAAACAAACGCCCAAAACGCTGAAGGGCCGGCAGGGAAATTTGGCCGTTTTCAAGCAGGTTCATTACGTTAAGTCTCGACTGCGCATCGCTGATTTGACCTGACAAAAAAACTTCGGCATCGCCCTCACGCCATTGCTGGTCTTGGGACAAGAAGGTGGACAGTTTGGACTCTTGTACAGGCAAGGCCCACGGCTCACCCAAATGGTCGACCCCCGCGCCTTGGGCAGAAAGCGCGTCTTCGCGCAAGATCAAGCGGGTCCAGTCCAGGGCGCCCGTCATCATCCAGGCGGTTTGGCTGCGGCCACGTTCTGCGCTCTCGATTTCGACCTGCCGCCACTGTTGCCACAAGGCAGCCGATGCGATGGTGGCCACCAAAGTGACGGTGAGCATGGCCGTCAGCAGTGCTGCGCCTCGTTCTGTGCGCCTCATGACTTCGGCCCTGAAAACGTGGGTCTGATCCAGTCGAGGGTGATGGGCCCGCCTTTCCCAGAAGCGATGGGCGAAGAAGCCGACAAGTTCAAGACCAAGCGCACCCCATCTGGCACGGCCCCAAGAGTCGGTTGACTGGGTTTCAGCGCGCCATTGGGGGTGACGATGTCACTGGACAAGGGGTTGGCCCAGCTGCCGCCCCGGTGGACAAAGATTTGCCAGCCCTGCAAAGGGTGAATTTGGGTTTGCCCGGCCTGCGTGCTGTCGTCAGGCGTCTGCCCCCATTGGGCGGCCAGACGCCATGCTGCTTGCCAGTCGCTGACTTTTTGGAGGGGCAGGGATTGCCAGCGTTGCCACTGACCACCGTTGCCGTTGGTGGGGTTGCTTCGCCAAGTCCAGGCCACCACTTGCACATCGTTGGCCGTGGCAGTGCGCCGAGTCAGGCGCAACACCTGACCATCCCAGTCCCAAGCAGGGGTACCCGTCAGTTCGGTCATCTGGTCCAGGTCGACTTGCCATTGGGCCAAACCCGCTTGCAAGGTGCGAATTTGGTCACTGCGTTGTTGCAAACCCGATTGGGTGCGCAGCATGCCATCGATCCCGCGCCAAGCCATCAGGGTCATCAAGGCCATGACACCGATGGCCACCAGCACTTCGATCAATGTGAAGCCGCGGTTGTGAGATGTCTGCATCAGTTGCGCCCCATCACGGTGGACAGCTGCAACACGTAGTCGCCTTGGGTCAAGACCCGCGCGTCGACACGTCTGAAGTTGGGGTTTGGTGTGGGTCGCACCGACAGTTCCACTTGCAGGGGCTGGCCCGCCTGAACGCATGTCACCACGCTATTGCCGTTGTCAGGCAGTTGCCTTAAGAGGCGCAAACGGATCAGTTCATTTTCGGCGCAAATTTGACCCAAGAGGCTCGTGCTCTGCCGCTCGGCATTGCGGCTTAAAGAGCCCGTGGCTTTCAAGCCAGCGAGCAAAGCCACAGCCGTGATGCTGAGGGCCACCAAGACCTCGATCAAGGTGAAGCCGCGAGTCCCGACCCAGCCAATGCGTCGTTTCAAGGCCGCCGCTCCAGAGGGGGTAAATGGTTTTGAACCACAAAAGGACGCAGGCCGTCGGTGGTCACCCATAAGCTTGCAGGTGAACTTTGCGCATTGTTTGGCGCACCAATTAACGCCACAGTTTGGGGGCCGATCATGGGCTCAGGGCCTAAGATGATCGGGGCATTGACCGAAGCCCGGGTCCTGTCGCTTAGCCATTCGGAGGGCCATGTCTGCCCCGGCAAGCCGCTGAATTCAAAGCCTGAAGGCGTGGGCTGCCATTGGGCGGCGACGCCACTGGCTCTGGCCTGAGCCCTTGCGGCTTCCAGCAAGCTGGCCAGTCGCTGGGCATCGCGTGCCAATGCACTTTGGGCGTTGTCGCGCAGCGACAGACTCACCCCTGCGGTGGCCACAGCGATCAAGGCCACCACCACCAGCAACTCCAGCAGCGTGAAACCTGTGGCTGACAGTGGCTTACTGCCAGCTGCCAACGTCCGCATTGTTGCCCTCACCACCGGCTTGTCCGTCAGCGCCAAACGAAAGCACGTCCACTTCCCCCTTGATGCCTGGGTTCATGTATTGGTAAGCGCGTCCCCATGGGTCGTTGGGCAGTTTGTCCAGATAAGGTTTCCAGTTGCCTGGTACCGGCTCGGTGGTGGGTTTCAGAATGAGGGCGTTCAGGCCCTGCTCACCGCTTGGGAAACGCTGGTTGTCCAGTTTGTAGAGCTTGAGCGCTTGCATCAAATTGCCCACATCGGTTCGGGCGGCGGTTGTGCGCGCGTCGTCGGCACGGCCCAGCACATTGGGCACGATCATGGCGGCCAATACGCCAATGATGGCCAGCACCACCATCAGTTCAATCAAGGTAAAACCGCGTTGGCGGCGGGTATGGGCGTGGTTGTTGGTATGCATGTCGTAGATCATAATCTGCGCATGTTACGCATTCAAACTTCTTCTGGACCTTATCATTGGGCCGTCAAATCCCTCACTGGGCTGGTGTGGTTTTTGGCTGCGGGTGCTGCTGTGGTTTGGACCCTGAAGTTTCCGGTGCAGACGGTTGGGATGCCCGTCACCGTGGCACAGGCGCCTGCTGTGCAGACGGGCGCACAGTTGTCGGCCGATGTCGCTCGGTCGCTGGGTCATAGGACGGCTTCTCCCAGTGCCCCGCTGGCTGCTGATTTGCGCTTTCAGCTGCTGGGTGTCATCGCTGGTGGTTCAGGCTCAGGCAGTGCGTTGATCTCGGTCGGCGGCTTGCCACCCAAAGCTTTCAAAGTTGGCCAGACCATCACCGAAGGTGTGGTGCTCCAGCGCTTGCAGGCCCGGCGTGCCGAATTGGGGACTGAGCCCAATGGTCAAGCGCAATGGACGCTTGAGTTACCAGCCAACGCTGCGGGTCTGCCGTCTAATTAAGGCCCGGTCTCAGGCCCGCAAGAACAAGCGATACACCGGGTTGTGGGTTTCTTCTGCGAAGGGGTAACCCAAGGTCTGTAAGAACTTGTCAAAGACTTTGTCGTCCTTGGGCGGCACCTGCAAGCCCACCAGAATGCGTCCGTAATCCGCGCCCTGGTTGCGGTAATGGAAGAGGCTGATGTTCCAGCCCGGACGCATGAGGCTCAAAAACTTGAGCAAAGCACCGGGGCGCTCGGGGAACTCAAAGCGCAACAGGCGTTCATCTTGCGACAGCGCCGAGTGCCCGCCCACCATGTGCCGGATGTGTTCTTTGGCCAGCTCGTCGTGCGTCAGGTCAATCGCCTTGAACTTTTGCTTGTTGAATTTGTCCGTGATTTTGGTGCTCTCGCCTTTGCCGTGCGTGCTCAGGCCCAGAAAAACATGGGCCCGGTCGGAGTCGCTCATGCGGTAGTTGAACTCTGTCACATTGCGCGGACCACCTGGCAAACTGCCAATCAGCTCCAAAAAGCGCTTGAAGCTGCCGCGTTCTTCCGGAATGGTCACGGCAAACAAGGCTTCTTTTTCTTCGCCCACATCGGCACGCTCGGCCACAAAGCGCAAACGGTCAAAGTTCATGTTGGCACCGCACAAGATCGCCGCATAGGTCTGGCCTCTGGTCTTGTGCTTGGCCACGTACTGTTTGATGGCGGCAACGGCCAATGCACCCGCAGGCTCCACGATGGAGCGCGTGTCCACAAAGACATCTTTGATGGCCGCGCACACCGCATCGGTGTCCACCGTCATGTACTCGTCCACCAAATTGCTGGCCACGCGGAAGGTTTCTTCGCCCACGAGCTTCACGGCGGTGCCGTCCGAAAACAAGCCCACATCGGTCAGAGTCAGTCGTTTTTTGGCGGCGACCGACTGCATCATGGCGTTCGAGTCGTTCATTTGCACGCCGATCACCTTCACGTCCGGGCGCACGGCTTTGATGTAGTTGGCCACGCCACTGATCAGGCCGCCGCCGCCAATGGCCACGAACACCGCATCAAGCGGGCCTTGGTGTTGGCTCAGCATTTCCATGGCGATGGTGCCTTGGCCCGCGATGACATCAGGGTCGTCAAAGGGGTGAACAAAAGTCAGCCCTTGCTTTTTTTGCAAAGTCAGCGCGTGGTTGTAGGCGTCTGAATAGCTGTCGCCAAATAAAACCACATCGCCACCAAAACCCTTGACCGCGTCAATTTTGACCTGAGGGGTGGTGGTGGGCATGACGATGATGGCGCGCGTACCCAGTCGGCTGGCGCTGAGCGCCACGCCTTGCGCGTGGTTACCCGCGGAGGCGCAAATCACACCTTTTTTGAGCTGTTCGGCTGTGAGGTGGGCCATCTTGTTGTAGGCGCCGCGCAGCTTGAAACTGTGAACGGGTTGCTGGTCTTCACGCTTTAACAACACTTGGTTGCCCAAGCGGCGCGACAGGTTGGGAGCTAGCTCCAAAGCCGACTCGGTGGCCACGTCATACACGCGGGCATTGAGAATTTTGATCAGGTAATCGGCGGGGCTGAGTTTGGAGGTGGTCATGTCGGCAGTTTGGCAGGCCTGAGTAGGCAAGAGGCGATGCTTTGATCATATCGCGCTGTTCTTGCGCTTTCTTTAGAACTTGATGTCCATGGCCAGCCTGACGGTACGACCATAGTAGTCGTCATACCGAGTGTCAGCCAAGGTAGAGCCAAGGTAAGGGCTGTTGTAGCGAACTGGCGGTGTCTTATTGGTCAAATTGGCAATGTGCACTCGCAAGCTGATGCCTTGCGTGAACTTGTAGGTTCCCGACAGATCCAGTGTCCAGTGTCCAGGGACTCGGTGCTCGAATCGCGGCGCAGCGTCAAGTCCTTGGCTGTCGATCAACGCTTGCATGATCTCGTTGTTGCCAGAGTGGTAATTGACAAGCGCGGTGATACCGAAATTTTTGGATTCGAGAGATGATGTGACACGAATCAGGTTGCGGGCTGTGACCGTCCCAGTGGCTGTGTCGTAGTTCGCCAAATTGGAGACAGGGTCCTGACCCGGAAATGTACTGCGCCTGGATTCCAGGTTGTAAGTGCCCTCAAGCCCAAGCCACACACGCCCCCAGCTGACAGGCCAGCGGTGACGCAACTGGTAATCAATGCCTGATTTGGCCATGGTGCCCTGATTCAGGGGCGTGATGATGTTGCGATTTTTTCCAGTGCCGTTGTAATTCGTCGTGAAATAAAGGGCTTTGAGCGCGGGGTCGTTGAATATCTGTCTGGTTGTCCAGGTTCCAAAGACGTCACGCACGTCCAGTGCCCAGTAATCCACGCTCACGCTCAGCTGCTGCGTGGGTTGCCACAAAACGCCCAGGCTCCACTGGCGAGATTTTTCGGGTTCTAAGTTCGGGTTGCCAAAGGAGAAGTTATCGGTCGTAGTGGTGCTGCTGTAAATGGCGTAGTTGCTGGGGTTGGTTTGCGCGAGTGTGGGAGCGCGAAAGCCGGTGCCTTTGCTGATGCGCAAATGAGTGTTGCTTGCAACTTCCCACTTGGCCCCAAGTTTGCCCGTCAAGACGTTGCCAAAGTCACTGTAGCGTTCTGTTCGTAAACTCGACACAAGTTCAAGTCGATCAAAAAGGGGCAACTGCAGTTCCAGTGCTGCACCATTGTTGGTGCGCTTGAATGGATAGTCTTCAGGGTTGGTAGCCTTCTCATTGATCAGCTGAGATTGAGTACTGAAAAGTACTGTACCCAATTTGATCTCTCCCCAATCGGTTTCGCCGATGGTCCGAGAGGCCTGCAATTGTGTGTCTTGCAGGCGGGTCCGGTACTCTTGAAATATGGTGGGCTCGGCAAATCGCGCTCTGATTTTTGCCCAAGTCGCGTCGGAGTATGTGGCCGGGTCTTGTTGACGCTCAGCTTCGGTCAAGATGGTCCCCCAATTGCTGCCATTGGTGAAGCCACCTGTGTTGATCGTTTTGAAGTGATTTTCTGCGCGGGTATGACTGATGGTGTACTGCCAGTTGTGCCATTCGCCGCGCAAGCCGACCACCGCTCGGTGGTTGTTTTGTCTCTCTTCGGCAAACCCGGGGTTGAATGATTCCGCATCGTAGAGAATGCTGGCGTTGCTTGGTCTTCCGTTGACGATGCGGCGGTAAGCGCTCAGTTGCTGCTGGTAGCCCACTTCAGAAAATACGGCTAGCGAGGCGTCGATTTGCTTTTCAAAGGCCATCCACAAGTTTGTGTTGTCGTAAGCAGGGTAGAGGTAGGTCTCACGCAACTGGCTTTTTTGACACTGGTAGGGTGTTGGCCATGTCGCAGCCCTGCGTGTGATGCTGTAGTCGAACCCCCCAGGGCATAGCGCAGGGTTGGTGCTGTTGCTCAGCAGCTGTGCAGGCGCGTTGTGAGGAAACATGTTCTGGGGCACGAAATACACCGGATTGCCCTGAGAGTCTTGTCCGTAAAGCTGCGTTCGCAGATCGGTATAAGCGCGGTCACGCATACGCACCGGGTCGGTGTGTGACTTTTCCAAATGCATGGACACGGCATAGCCGTCTAAATCTAACTTGCCTTGGCCCCAGCTGATGCCTGCACTGTGGCCATCCCCCGCACCTGACGTGCTCAGCTTTTCGGCACTCAAACTCAGTCCAGGCGCTTGCTTCAATGTGATCAGGTTGACAACACCCGCGATCGCATCGCTGCCGTAAATGGAAGAGGCCCCATCGGTCAAAATTCCTACCCGCTCAATGGCGCGCAGAGGCACCATCGACAAATCCACAGCTGTGCGGTCCACCTGGGCGCGTTGTTTGGCAAATGAAGGTGCTCTGCGGCCGTTGATCAAGACCAGCGTGCCCGCTTCATATCCGTGGATGGCGGCGGAGCGGTAGCCTCCTTGGCCAGAGATGTTGGTGCCGCCTGCTTCTGTGAATGAGTGCATGGACGACAGTCCCTGAATCAATTCGGGCACCGACTGCACGCCCATACGCTCGATTTCTTTGCGGTCTATGACGCGCACGGGCAAAGCTTCTCTGCTGCGTGGGTTGATCACGCTAGAGCCGGTGATCTCGACCCGTTCGAATTGTCGGTATTCAGGTACCTTGTCTAAGATGGTGATTTGGTATTGGGCCAAAATAGGAGCGCTGAAAAGCAAAGCCCCTCCAGCCATAAACATTGCCGACCAATGAGACCTTAAAGCTCTTGGTTTTTGAAAATTGAGGCAGCATAAGTAGGGAGCCGTGTGCATAAATCTCTCCTTGAGACCGATGTTTGACACAGGTCTTTTAGTCGAAAAGTATTACACAATTATGAGTTTTATAGTACTCAATTGTTTTCGGGCAAAAAAATGCCCCAAGTCTTGCGACTTGGGGCAAATCCACCTTTTCAGAGGGTGGAGGAGACAATGGGTGCATGCAAAAAAGCACGCTTGTTCGTAATTGTACGTGGTTTTTGCTGCAATGCAACAAAAACCACGTCGACGACTCTTCTTCAGGGCCTCGACTTGACCAAGTCTTTGATGTCTCTCTCGTAAGTCCGCAATCGGCGAATGGCCTGTTGACGCTGCTCGTGTGAAGCTGAGTTGTGCAGTTGGGCCAAGTTCTCGCATGCGCGTTGCGACAAGCTTTGAACCACCGCCCGCTGTCCAGCTTCAGGCGGCTTCAGCCAACGTTGCCAAACACCCCAAAGTTGCGCTTCGGTTTCGGTTTGTGACAGTTTGTTTTGGCTGATGCCTTGCAGGGTGGACAGCAAATCTTGTTGCCTGCGCTGGCGATCTTGCCTGCCCCATTCGGCTGTCCAGGGTGACTGAGCCAACTGTGCCTTGACCAAGTTGAATTGGGCGGGCGTCAACTCGCCATAGAAAGAGCGGTAGCGCTCGAGGGTTTTGTCCAGACGACGCTCAAGCCGTTCGCTGGCGCTGCCCTGCAGCCATTCTTTTTCCCAATCTTCGTTTTGACTCTCCCAACGGCGTGCGATGTGGCTCAGCTGCTTAGGACCCAGCGCCATGGCAACAGGTGCGGCCTGCACCACCGCTTCACGCATGAGGACGTCTAGTCGAATTTGAACATCCGCCCATACGCGGCAGACTTGTTCGGTTTGAACCGGTCCAGCAGACAAAGCTTGAACGCGTTGCAGCAGATCGGCATACGCAGGCAACTCCTCACTGCGGTGCCATTGGTGAAGGTGATCAAGTGCTTGTTTGGTCGACGCAGTTTGAGTTCTGTTGAAGGACACCGTGCTGTCCAACCACCAATAAGACAAGGTGGGCAGTTGCTGATAACCCAGCTTGATAGCGCTGCAGCCTTGCAAAAGCAACAGCGCGAGGAGCGGGATCCAGGCGCGCATCATGTTGTGCCTGAAATGCTGATGCGCCATTGAATCAGATGACCAATGACCCCCAATTGCTGATCCTTGACATTGAGCGTCCAATTTCCGCGGGTGGCAGTCGGTGTCACCAAGGTCAAAAGATCAATGCGCTGAAGCTTGCCGGGTACTGAACCGCAGGCTGAACCGCTGCCGTTCCAGTCTGCAGGGGGCGTGAGTGTAAGAGGAGCGCTGAAACCAGGTGAGCTGATGGTCCAGGTCAAGTCCCTGGGCCGTGGATGGTCCAAGCAGATCTCGACCGTAGCGGAAGAGATGTTTCGCAAGCTGCAATTTTGGTTGTCCCAGCGCACCGATATACCCGTGCCGTCATTGTCCGCAATCTCCCTGCCGGATGTGGCGGGGTGTGCGGCCCACAAGATGTTGGAGTCGCAGCTGGTAGCGCTGGGTTGAGTCGAGGTTGTCGTTGGGGGGGGGCTGCCACCGCCTCCGCCACAGCTGGCCAAAAATGCGGTCAGGGTAAGAAAGAGGCCAGTCCAGAGGGTTGATCGCATGCAAGGGTTCTCAGAAAGGGGTTGGCCAATACCCGGTCAAGGGATGAGGTGCGGGCAGTGGAGGCCCGGTGGTGTGTCATTGTGTACTGTTTGCAAAAACCGTCAGATCATTCCGCCCATCGGTGACGTGCTTCGGTGCAGAGTCTGGAGATAATTCAGCCCTGAACGCTCGCCCGAACTTGGGAAAGCCAAAGAAAGAGAACCATGAGTCTGAAAGCCCCGCTTCCTGTCGATGTCGTCGTGATGGCCGCTGGCAAAGGCACCCGCATGAAAAGCCGATTGCCCAAAGTGTTGCAGCGCCTGGCTGGAGTGCCCCTTGTGCAACATGTGCTGAACACGGCCGCACAGTTGAACGCACGCTCGGCCGTGGTCATCACCGGACACGGTGCTGAACAGGTTGAGCCGCTGTTGCTGGCCCCCGGCCAGGCTTTGGCCGTGCAATGCGTGCGCCAAGAGCCGCAGCTGGGCACAGGGCACGCCGTGCAGCAGGCCGTTCCCGCGCTGGCCGACGATGGCGTGGTGGTGATTTTGTCGGGTGATGTGCCTTTGACCCAAGCGGGCACCTTGCAAGCTCTGATCGAGCAGTGCGGCGGCCATAAGTTGGCGCTGCTGACCATCGACTTTGCCGACCCGATGGGTTATGGCCGCATCGTGCGCCAAGGCGAACAGGTACAAGCCATCGTCGAGCACAAAGACGCGACCGAGGCGCAGCGCCAAATCCAAGAGGTGTACAGCGGCATCATGGCCGTGCCCGCCAATCAGCTCAAAGGCTGGCTGAGCCGCATTGACAACCAAAACGCCCAGGGGGAGTACTACCTGACCGATGTGGTCAAGTTGGCCGTGGCCGACGGTGTGTCCGTGGTGGCACACAAAATAACGGATGCACTGCAAGTCGCGGGCATCAACAGCCCCGTGCAATTGGCCGAGTTGGAACGTGCCCACCAGTTGCGCCAGGCGCATCACCTGATGGAAAAAGGCGTGCGCTTGAAAGACCCTGCACGCTTTGATCTGCGTGGCCAGCTCGATTGCGCGCAAGACGTCGAGATCGACGTGAACTGCATTTTTGAAGGCCGTGTGTCATTGGGCGAAGACGTGAAGATCGGCGCCAACTGCGTGCTGGCCAACTGCACCATCGCGGCGGGTGCGGTTATTCACCCCTTCACCCACATCGACGGCGAAAAACTCGGCGTGTCGGTGGGTGAGGGCGCCCTGATCGGCCCATTTGCTCGTCTGCGACCTGGCGCACAGCTGGGGGCCGAAGTGCACATTGGCAACTTTGTCGAGGTCAAAAACTCCACCCTGGCCAAAGGCGCCAAAGCCAACCATCTGGCCTATTTGGGCGACGCCACAGTGGGTGAACGGGTGAACTACGGTGCGGGCAGCATCACCGCCAACTATGACGGCGCCAACAAACACCGCACCGTGATCGAGGCGGATGTGCACATTGGCAGCAACTGCGTGTTGGTCGCCCCGATCACCATTGGCGCAGGTGGCACAGTGGGCGGTGGATCAACTTTGACCAAGACCACCGAACCGGGCTCGCTCAGCGTGGCCCGCGGCAAGCAGGTCAGCATTGCCAACTGGAAGCGCCCCCAAAAGCTGCCCAAGGACTGAAGCCAGGGTTTGCAGGCCGCAGCGCTGGCTTCAGTGGGGCTGATTGGACTGTTTAAGGGCAGCAAAGGCCAAGCGATCGACCAGCGACGGCGCGATCAGCTTGAGCCAGCGGCCCACATGGCCAAGCGGGCTCATGATCACATCGCGCTGGCGTTGCTCGGTGCCCTGCAAGATTTTGCGGGCACACACGTCCACGGGCATTGCTTTGTCTTCGCTCAGGCCGCTGGAACCTGCAGGCTGGCCTTGGGCGTTGTAGCCACGGCGGCGGATGTCGGTGGCCACCACGCCCGGGTAGGCAATGGTGACCGACACCCCGTCTGACAGCAGCTCGGTGCGCAGCGCTTCCAGAAAACCGTTCATCGCAAACTTGCTGGCGCAGTAAGCCGTGCGTCCTGGCACCCCAGCCAGGCCAGCGAGCGACGAGACACCAACCAGCCGACCGCGTGAGGCTTTCAGGTGCGGCAGCGCCGCATGTGTGCACCAAACGGTGCCCCACAGGTTCACGCGCATCAGGTCTTCGTACCAGCCCAGGTGCGAGGCATCCACCTCCTGCAGCAGGGCGTGGGCCGAGACGCCCGCGTTGTTGATCAGGGTGTCGATGCGGCCGAACTGTTGCACAGCGCGGTCGATCAAAGCCTGGCAATCGGCTTGCACGCCCACGTCGGTCGGCACGCACAGCACCTGCGCGCCATGTTGGCGGCAGGCATTGGCCGCCGCTTCGAGCTTGCTGGCCTGGCGGGCCGCCAGCACCAGCGCCACGGCGGCCCCTTTTGTGCGGGCTAGCTGCGTGGTCAGTTCAGCCCCAATGCCTTCGGATGCGCCTGTGATGACGATCACTTCCATGTCTGTTCTCCTGGTGTTGGCCTTGCCGAAAATGCGCAGTCACTGCTCATGCAGGGATTCTTTCACGCTTGGGCTGTTCATGCGGAACTTCTACCGCAGCAAGGGCCAAGTCGTCGTGAACTTGGCCCGTTTGGTCGCAAAGAAGGCTTTGACATTGCGCACATTGGCGTCTTGCGTGAACAGCGTCTGACTGATGGCCAAGTAGTGCGGCATGTCGCGGGCCTGCACCACCAGCATGAAGTCGGGCCCGGGCGACACGCGCCAGCATTGCTGCACCGCATCGTGCGCCACGGCGCGGGATTCAAAGGCGTCCAGGTGTTCGCTGCCCTGTTTGTCGAGTGACACTTCAACCAGTGCCGTGAGGCCATGGCCCAAGGTCGCGGCGAGCCGGTTGGTACTGAGCACAGCCACCTGCCGCTCGACCCAGCCGCCTTCCACCAAGCGCTTGACGCGGCGCAAGCAGGTCGGGGGCGAGACATTGACCTTTTCGGCCAGCGCCACATTGCTCAGGCTGGCGTCGCGCTGCAGGCTGTCGAGCAGTTGCAGGTCAATGGCGTCGAGTTCTTTGTATTCCATAAAAATAATTTTAATGAAATTAAATTCCATTCAGGGTAATTGGTGAAATAAAAAACCGAAATATACTGAAAATTGATCTGATATTTTAATTTAGTGTGCTTACCATCGCTGCCATTCCCTTTTTTTTTAGGAGCCCCTTCATGTGTGGCATCGTCGGCGCAGTTTCTTCCCGCAACATCGTTCCCATCCTCGTTCAAGGCCTGCAACGGCTCGAATACCGGGGCTATGACTCCTGCGGCGTGGCCGTGCACGCGGCCAGCCTGAGCGGCGGCACGGGCGGCCTGCAACGCGCCCGCAGCACCTCGCGGGTGGCCGAGTTGATGGACCAGGTGAACGCCGACCACATCGAAGGCGGCACGGGTATTGCCCACACCCGCTGGGCCACGCACGGTGCACCTGCTGTGCACAACGCACACCCGCACTTCAGCCACGGCACAGGCGCGGCAGACGCCAAGCCGGGCAAGGTTGCCCTGGTGCACAACGGCATCATCGAAAACCACGAAGAACTGCGCGCCGCCCTGCAAGCCAAGGGCTATGTGTTTTTGAGCCAAACCGACACCGAAGTCATCGCCCACCTGGTGGACAGCGTGTACGACGGCGATATTTTTGAGGCCGTCAAAACTGCCATCCGACAACTGCACGGCGCCTACGCCATTGCCGTGTTCCACAAAGACGAGCCCCAGCGCGTGATCGGTGCCCGCGCAGGTTCGCCACTGATTCTGGGTGTGGGCCAGGGCGAAACATTCCTAGCGAGCGACGCGATGGCGCTGGCGGGTGTGACCGACCAAATCGTGTACCTGGAAGAGGGCGATGTGGTCGACATCCAGCTGGGCAAATACTGGGTGGTGGATCGCGACCACAAGGCCGTGACCCGCACCGTGAAAACCGTGCGCGCCCACAGCGGCGCGGCAGAACTTGGGCCGTACCGCCACTACATGCAAAAGGAAATCTTCGAGCAGCCCCGCGCCATTGCCGACACGCTCGAAGGTGTGGAGGGCATCACGCCCGAGCTGTTCGGCGACGGCGCCTACAGCACCTTCAAGGCCATCGACAACGTGCTGATCCTGGCTTGCGGCACCAGCTACTACAGCGGCTGCGTGGCCAAGTACTGGATCGAAGCCATTGCCAAAGTGCCTTGTCAGGTCGAGATCGCCAGCGAATACCGCTACCGCGAATCCGTGCCTAACCCCAACACGCTGATCGTCACCATCACCCAAAGCGGCGAGACCGCCGACACACTGGCCGCGCTGCGTCACGCGCAAAGCCTGGGCATGACGCAAACGCTCACCATTTGCAACGTGTCTACCAGCGCCATGGTGCGCGAATGCAAACACGCCTATGTGACCCGCGCCGGGGCCGAGATCGGCGTAGCCTCCACCAAGGCCTTCACCACCCAACTGGCCGGACTGTTTTTGTTGACGCTGGCGCTGGCGCAGACCAAAGTGCGCCTGAGTGACGAAGAGGAAGCCGCGCACATCAAAGCCATGCGCCACTTGCCCGCCGCGCTGCAAGCCGTGCTGGCGCTGGAGCCGCAAATCATCAGCTGGGCCGAAGAATTCGCCAGCAAAGAAAACGCACTGTTCTTGGGAAGGGGCACGCACTACCCCATCGCCCTCGAAGGCGCGCTCAAACTCAAAGAGATCACCTACATCCATGCCGAGGCCTACGCCGCAGGTGAGCTGAAACACGGCCCGTTGGCTTTGGTGACCAGCGCCATGCCTGTGGTCACCGTAGCCCCCAACGACCAACTGCTGGAAAAGCTCAAGAGCAACATGCAAGAAGTGCGCGCCCGTGGCGGCGTGCTTTATGTGCTGGCCGACGGCGGCACAAAAATAGAAAGCAGCGAAGGCGTAAACGTCATTCGCATGCCTGAGCATTACGGTGTGCTCTCACCCATCTTGCATGTGGTGCCCTTGCAGCTGCTGAGTTATCACACGGCATGTGCGCGGGGGACGGATGTGGATAAGCCGAGGAATTTGGCGAAGTCGGTCACTGTGGAGTAATTCCGTTTTTGGGTATTCCGGAGTCTTATTTTCGCGTCCGCTTTCAGACGGTACTGACTACTATGGCTCAAGTAGCTACGGTCACTGCACTACTAGCCTCTTCGGCAAGCATCGTTAAGGTCACGGGGGTAATAAGTTCGTTCGGTGTAATTCGACTTTAATGGTGCATTGCTCAGCTAGCCCGAACAAGATTCACGAAAAGTAAATAATAGAAAAAGGACAACGCAATGGAAATAATCTTCTTTGTTGCAGTCGTTTTTATTGGTTTGGTCTTGCGATCAAATTTTCAAAATATTAAATGGCACAGCAGTGAAATTGATGATCTTGAGAGAAGGCTAAAAATTCTTGAGCAAAAACTAGAAGAAAAGATGGCCACAAAATCCGACCTCTACAACCTAGAACAAAAAATCACAAAGTAATTACCACAGTCACCACCTTAGAGTTCGGGGACTGCGGGTACCCCCCCGTTTTGCACTGAAGCGAGAATTAGAACGCCTATGGCGCCATGGCCAGTCGCTGCTTTGGGATTATGCCGCCCAAGGCCATATTCGGGCGGTGGTGATTGTATTTTCACATCACTTCCACTGGGTCAATACAGACTGACGTGAACCCCAGGTCTGCGCCCATCGTTCCACTTGCCTCCCAGCGCCCGCTCGATCTGCGCGGCCAATTGGAGCAGCAAGCCGTCATTCGCTTGGCGTGCTTGGGCCTGGATGCCTAGTGGCAGCCCGTTGTCTTGCGTGGCCATGGGCAGTGAGATGCCGGGAATGCCGCACAGGTTGGACAGTGGGGTGTAGGCAAAGTTTTGCCAGAGATTTTCGAACCAGTCGTACACCGAAGGGTTGTCGCTGATCGTCAGGTATTCGGTGGTGCCCAGCTTGGGCGTGGGCAGCGCGGTGATGGGCGTGAGGATGATGTCCCAGTTTTCGAAGAACTCGCCAAAGCCGCGCGACGTGGTGTTGAACACGGCCTGCATGCGGGCGCGTTCGGCGTAGCTGGTTTTGAGGCCTTCCTCCCAGATCTTGATGTTGATCGGCTCCACCAAGTCTGCAGGTGGTCGCTCCAGCCCTAGGGGCTTGATCAGGTTGGTGATGGTCTGCGCAAAGTTGCTGATGTAGCAGGTGGTCTGCGCCGCAAAGGCGGCTTCCAGGTCCACTTGGGGCAGTGCCCATTCCACGTGGTGACCCAGACTCTCCAAAAAGCGCCCTGCCTTTTCGAGCTCGGCCACAAAGTGCGGCACGGCCCGGTAGTGGCCCCACTCGTGCGACAAGGCGATGCGCAGTCGCCCCGGATCGCGCTGGATGAGTGTGCTGTAAGGCTCAGGCGCAGACCAATAAGGCATGAACTCGCCCGGTGCGCCGCCACGGCAGTGGTCCACAAACGCGGCGGTGTCGCGCACGGTGCGGCTCTGGCAGCCTTGGGTCGACACAAAGCCGGTGATGTCGGAAGCGCCAGGCGCGATCGAGAACACACCACGCGAGGCCTTGAGGCCGATGTTGCCGGTGAAGCCCGCCGGGATGCGGATCGAGCCACCGCCGTCGGTGGCGTGGGACAAGGGTAATACGCCCGCTGCCAAAGCCGCAGCAGTGCCCGCCGACGAGCCGCAGGTGGTGTATTCCAGATCCCAGGGGTTGCGGGTCACGTACACGGCCGGGTTCTCGGCCGAGCTGCACACACCAAACTCGGGCGTGGTGGTGCGGCCGATCACGTTGAGTCCAGCTTGTTTGATGCGCCCGGCCAGGTAGCTGTCGGCGCAGGCCCGGTTGCCGCGCATCAAGAGAGAGCCCATCTCTTGCAAGCGGCCTTTAAGCGTGGGCCCCAGGTCTTTCATGAGGTAGGGCACGCCCGCAAATGGACCGTCGGGGTTCATGCCGTCGCCTGTGGGGTTGTTCACCAAGTCGTCAAACACTTCGACCACGGCGCTGAGCGTGGGGTTGACCAAGGCAATGGCAGCCGCTGTTTGGCGGGCCAGCTCTGTGGGCGTCAACTCGCCGCGCTTGACCCGCTCGGCCAGGCCGACCGCATCGTGACTGGCCCATTCATCCCAACCCATGACGAGTGACATAGCTGTTTGCCTTTGTGTTTGGTTCAATGTGGGTAAATTAAATCAGAGCCAAGTTGGCTGGCCTGTCGCTGGCGTGATGCTGCGTAATGACTTTATAGTCAGGCCATACCCAATGGGCCTTTTTGAAGAAGTCACTTTGAGCCATCTGCCTGCCCCCAGCCTGATCCATGTGCATTCTTCTGACGTGCACGGCAAAGGTGTGTTCGCGACCCGCCACATTGCCGCAGGCGAGCGGGTGATCGAATATGTGGGCGAGGTCATCAGCATGGCCGAGGCGATCCGCCGCCACCCGCACGACGCCAGCAACCCGGACCACACCTTTTACTTTCACCTGGACGATGGCCGGGTGATCGATGCGCTTTACGGTGGCAACGACTCGAAATGGATCAACCATTCGTGCCGCCCCAATTGTGTGCCCGACGAGCGAAAAGGGCGCATTTTCATCAGAACGCGCAGACCTGTTTTCAAAGGCGAAGAGCTGACGTTTGACTATGGTCTGTTCAGCGACGAGCCGATGACGGATGCCTTAAAGGCTCGTTATGTCTGCCGCTGTGGTGCGTCCAAATGCCGAGGCACGATGCTGTCGGACTGAGTTAGGCGCTCAGGCCCTGCACTTCAAAAGCCTTGTCTTTTTTGCTCACGTAGCATGAACAGGTAAAGGCTTTCGACCTTGTCACGCGCCCAGGGTGTTTTGCGTAAAAACTTGAGGCTGGAACCCACGCTGGGGTCGTGGGTGAAGCAGCGGATCTGGATGCGTTGACCCAGATCATCCCAACCATAGAAATCGGCCAGTTGGGTGACGATGGCCTCCAATGTCAGGCCGTGCAGAGGATTGCGTGCTTGGGTGTTGTCGGGCGGTGGAAAAGACATGCCTCGATTTTACGCAGCGCCGTGGCGTCCACCTTCTGGGGCAATTCCGCTTCCCTCCATTACAGGCTGCATGGTTGGGCTTATTGGATTCCGTTTAACGGTTATTGAGTAGTCGTTATCCCCGATACAGAGGATCGTCATGCGGGACTTTGCGCCTTATTCTCAATCCACCACAGGCCCGTGCTTGATAACCCAACAAACGCTTGCGGTCCGTGTGATCAATGAAAGAAGAGACTCATGTGCATCGACCTTGTACTGGCCGACCCCTACCCGATGATGCTCGAAGGCTTGGCACAAGCGTTTGAGGGGTCGTCTGAATTTTCGGTCAAGTCGTGCGTGACCAATGGCGAGGACGCTTTGCACGCTTTAAAGCAGCATCGTCCGCACATTTTGGTCATGGATTTGTCCCTGTCCCACCGATCAGGCCTAGCGTTGCTCGCCGAGATCAGAATGCAAAAATGGCTGACCAAACCCGTGGTGTTCACAGGTGCGCCTATCGGTGAAGTCATGCTGGCCTTGGATTTGGACGTACAAGGCCTGGTGTCCAAAGAAAAAACCAAGGATTTTCTGGCCCGCTGCATCAAGTTTGTGCACGAGGGGGGCAAGTGGCTGGACCATGATCTATCCGACAAGACCATGACGCTCTTGCTGGAGCAAAAGCGCAAGAAGGCCCATTCCTCTCACTTGTTGACGCCCCGAGAAATGACGGTCGCCCGCATGGTGACCGAGGGCTTGCCCAACAAGAGAATAGCCAGCCAATTGGCCATCAGCGAGGGGACGGCCAAACTCCATTTGCATCACATCTATCAAAAGCTCAGTTGTCCAGGTCGAATGTCTTTACAGCGTTGCATGCTAGAGCAAGGTGTGTCCTGAGGTGCATAAATAAGAGAGGCTGTATTTTTCTATATGTGGCTTAGCGCACACAGAACTGCCGGGTATCTGCCTAGACTGGGGCCAACAGCATGGCGAAAAAGAGATGCCCCTGGCCAAGGCCCTAAGAAAAACTCTATTTTCATGTCACAACAGGCACTGTACTGCACCGCTAAGGAGCCAGTCTCATGTGTATTCGCGTTCTTCTTTCCTCCAAACACACCGTTATCTCTGAAGGCATTGCTGCCATTTTGCGGACCCACCAAGACATGAATGTGGTGGGCGTTTCTGACAACGGACAACAGACCCACGCGCTGTGTCAAACCGAAGACCCTGACGTGGTGTTGATTGGCACGCAAGCCAACGACGGACAAGGTTTGCAGTTGATGCAGCAAATGGCAAGCGAACATCCAGCAAGAAGCGTGGTCGCGTTTTCAAGCGATTCGGATCGGCACTCCATCATTGAAATTTTGGATACAGGTGCCAAAGCCTACGTGTCGACCACCAGCAGCATTGACGAGCTGATGTCGGCGGTTCGCGCTGCGGCATCGGGCCGCGTGTATTTGTGCCAATCGGCGGCGTCTGAAATGATGGACTGTTTCAGGAAAGTTCGCTCAGGTGATGGCCCTGCAAAAAGCCTTTTGGGTACGCGCGAAGAGCAAGTGCTGCGCTTGATCGCCGATGGGTATTCGTCCAAAGAGATTGCGCGCAGCCTCTTGATCGCACCCAGCACGGTGGAAGTGCACCGCCGCAACATCATGAGAAAAATCGGTTTGCACAAGGTGGCCGATTTGACGCGTTACGCCATTCGCAATCAGATGGTCGCGGTCTAGCAAGCCGAGCCAAAGACCCAAGTGCAGGGGGCTTGCGAGCGAAAGGGTGGTTCGGTTCAGGTCACTGCAGTGATGCGGCGGGCCAAAGACTCGGCCACCTTGATGCCGTCCACCCCCGCCGACAAGATGCCGCCTGCGTAACTGGCCCCTTCTCCTGCTGGGTAGAGGCCTTGGGTGTTGGTGCTTTGGTGGTCTTCCCCGCGCGGGATGCGCAAGGGCGATGAGGTGCGTGTTTCTACCCCAGTCATGACGGCATCGGCCATGTCGTAGCCTTTGATCTTGCGGCCAAAAACGGGCAGCGCTTCGCGCATGGCGGCCACAGCGTAGTCAGGCAATACTTCCGCCAAATCGACGAGCTTCACACCGGGTTTGTAAGACGGCTGCACGCTGCCCCAAGTGGTGGAGGGGCGTTGCGCCAGAAAGTCGCCCACCAGTTGGCCGGGTGCTTCGTAGTTGCTGCCGCCTACTTCAAAGGCGCGCGTTTCGAGTTGGCGCTGCAGAACAATACCGGCCAGCGGGTGAGCTTGGGGTGGTTGCAGTTCGGCCAATGCTTGGGCTTCTTGCGACAGGGCTAAGCCGTCTTGTTCGCCAAAGGCGGCTTGCCAAGCCTCGGTGTTCAGCGGGTAGTCGGGCGGGTCAATGGCCACCACCATGCCCGCGTTGGCGTTGCGTTCGTTGCGAGAGTACTGGCTCATGCCGTTGGTGACCACACGGCCCGGCTCGCTCGTAGCCGCCACCACCGTGCCACCGGGGCACATGCAAAAGCTGTAAACCGCACGGCCGTTTTGCGCGTGGTGTACCAGCTTGTAATCGGCTGCGCCCAGCAGCGGGTGGCCTGCGTGGCGGCCCCAGCGGGCTTGGTCGATCACGCTTTGCGGGTGCTCGATGCGCACGCCAATCGAAAACGCTTTGGCCTGCATGGCCACGCCCCGGCGGTGCAGCATGACAAAGGTGTCGCGCGAACTGTGGCCCAGGGCCAGCACGGCTTGGCGGGTGTGCAGGGTCTGGCTTTGGCCCGTGCGCAAGTCTTGCACCAGCAGCCCGGTGAGCTGCTGACCGCTTGCGTTGGGTGCGAGCAGCACATCGCTCACGCGCTGCTCAAAACGGATCTCACCGCCCAGCGCGATGATTTGCTCGCGGATGTGCTCGACCACCTTGACCAGCTTGAAGGTGCCGATGTGCGGGTGCGCCGCATACAAGATGTCGGCAGGCGCTCCGGCCTTGACGAATTCGTCCATGACCTTGCGGCCCAGATGGCGCGGGTCTTTGATCTGGCTGTAAAGCTTGCCGTCAGAGAAGGTGCCTGCACCACCTTCGCCAAACTGCACATTGCTCTCGGGGTTGAGCACTTTTTTGCGCCACAGGCCCCAGGTGTCCTTGGTGCGTTCGCGCACGGGTTTGCCGCGCTCCAGCACGATGGGTTTGAAGCCCATTTGGGCCAAAGCCAGAGCTGCGAACATGCCGCACGGCCCAAAGCCCACCACCACGGGGCGTTCGCCTTCCTCTGCGCCAAAACTGGCCGGAGCCTGGCAAGGCGGGTGCCAAGCCATGTCGGGCGTGGGCTGGATTTGGGGGGTCTTTTCAAACTGCTGCAGCATGCGGTTTTCGGTGGGTGCATCAAGCAGCGACAGGTCCACGATGTAGACCGCGAGCAAATCGGCTTTGCGGGCGTCAAAGCTGCGTTTAAAGACGTGAAGGGTGGCGATGTCGGCGGCGATGATGCCCAAGGCCTGAGCCGCCAGTTGGCGCAGCGCTGCGATGGGGTGCGGCGTGGGCAGACGGTCTTCGTCGGTCTCGGAAGGTGCGTCGGCGGCGCGGCGCACTTCAATCGGCAAAGCCGATAAGGGGAGTTTGAGTTCTGAAATCCGGATCATGTCTGCCTCTGTGGCTTGTGGTTATCAAGCAAGAAGCCGCCATTATCTCAGGCAGGTCGGCGCCCTCCGAGCTTGAACGCATGGGGTGGGCGATAATCGAAGCGTGAAGCTCGCCAGACCGTCGCTGGTGCAATTTCCGAAAGGAAGCACTGGAGGAACGTCCGGACTGCACAGGACAGCGTAGGAGGCAACGCCTCTCCACCGTGAGGTGAGGATCAGAGCAACAGAGACGAGCCGATTAAGTTCGGGTGAAACGGGCAATCTCTACGCGCAGCAATACCAAGTAGGCCTTCCTGAAGGGGTGCGGTTCACCGCATTGCTTCTCCCTGTGGTTCCGCGGGGTGAGTTGGCGGGTAGGTAGCATCGAGCCGGGTGGGCGACCCCCGGCCCAGAGTAATGGCGGTCACGCAGCGGGTAACCGCTGTGCACAGAATCCGGCTTATCGGCGAGCTTCACACTTTTTTCAGTTTTCTGGCCACAAAAAACCCGCCGAAGCGGGTTTTTGGGGATTGTCTGGACAGTTCAGCCGCGAGACGGCATCAGGCTCGCGCCAAGGGCAAACACCGAATTTGGCGCCGTGATTTTGAGGGTGCTTTTCGGCTTGGCAAACACACCGCGTTTGACGGCCGGCTGCGGAGCCGGTTCGACCGTGACGCCTTTGGTGCGTTGCTCGGCGACCAATTGGCGCAGGCTGATGGATTGCAAATGGGTCAGCATTTTTTCGTTCAGGCTGGCCCACAGATCACTGTTCATCCAACCGCCTTCGGCTGCTACTTCCTCTTCAGAGGGCGCATCGACAGCGCCCACGATGTCGGCCATGGTGATTTTTTCAGCGTGGCGCGACAGCGAATAACCGCCGCCTGGGCCACGGGTGCTTTCGACCAAGCCATGCTGGCGCAACTTGCTGAACAGCTGCTCCAGATAGGACAGCGAAATTTGATGTCTGACGCTGATGGCAGCCAGCGAGACAGGACCGCGGTCTTCGCGCAGTGCCACGTCGATCATTGCGGTGACGGCAAATCGGCTTTTGGTGCTCAAACGCATGGTGTATTCCTTGTTTCTTTGGACAAACCCTCAGGGGCATGACCCTGGTCACGGACTGCGGAGTTCGCAAGAGTGTGACTGAACAGTAATTTTCTCAGAGTCTTGACACAAATGGGGATTGCCCGTTTGATTTCAAGGGTAAATCCTGTGTGTTTTTGTCGGAAATCAACTAAAAGCGCTCGTAGCTTTCCAGTTGCCGCCACTGACCAGACTCCAAGGGCGCCAAGCTCAAACGGCCCACCCGTTGGCGGCGCAAGTCCTGAAGCGGGCATTGTTCGTCCAGCCAACGGCCCAAATCCAGCCCGTCAATGTCCTTGCCCGCGATGCGCAGCACCGTGAGGGAGTCGGTCTGGCGGTTGATGCTGGCGCGGATACCCGGTCCGTTCAGGGCCTTGATCAGGCTCTCCGGCACTTCACCACCCACCGTGGCCATCCATTCTTGTTCCATGGGGCTGCGGCGGTCTTCCAAGTGGCGCAGCACGCCCACATCGTCCGTGAAGATGCACAGCCCGCTGGCGGGTTTGGCCAATGGCAAAGGCATTTGCATCTTGGCCAAGCGTTCAGGACCCCAAATGCCAGGCTGGGAGGCTTTGAGGCCTGCCGTGTCTTGCAGCCAGGCCAGGTTGGCCACCCGGTGGGCGGGTTTGAACAGCACCAGCGTCATGGGTGCCAGCGCAGCCATGGAGACCAAGCGGTTCACCTGCACCGGTTGCTCCTCGCGCACGCGCCGGGCCGGATCGGTCACGACTTTGCTCGCCACCTGCACGCCACCAGCCACGATCAGGGCTTCGGCTTCGCGGCGCGAGCAGTTTTGCTCGGCAGCCACGCGTTTGGCCAGGCGGATGCCTTCTTCAGAGGAAATCATCAATGCTTTCAATAAATCTCAAATCGGATCAAGACAGGGCTTGTTCGCGGATGTGGTCCACATGCGCTTGGAGCGACCGGGCCGCTACGGGCCAAAGGCGGGAGGGTACGTCGTCATAGGCTTTTTCCACCCATTCCTGCAAGCTGCCCTGGGGCAGGGCCTGCATGGCGGCAGCAATTTTGGCCTCGCGCTTGAGTCGGTGCGCTTTCAGGTGCGTGATAGCCTGGTGCGCAAAGCCCAAGACATGGCCGTGCGCGGGCAAGATGAATTCGATGTTTCCGTCCTCGCAGGCGGCCGCCAGTTTGTCCAAAGAATCCAAATAATCGCCCATGTGGCCATCGGGAGGGTCGATCACGGTGGTGCTGCCATTGAGCACATGGTCGCCCGAAAACAGCAGGCCGTCTTCTTCCAGCACCAAACACAAATGGTTGGCCGCGTGGCCGGGGGTGTGCACCACGCGCAGGGTGTGGGTGATTTCCCCGTCCACCCCAATGCCTTGCAGCACCAGTTTTTCGCCATCCGCCAGTTCGCGTTCAGGCGAAAAGTGGCTGTTGGCGCGGGCTGTGGGCTTGGAGGCCAGGCCCAGAATCGGCGGCTTGTGCGTGCACAGTGCCTGCAAGGGTGCTGCTCCGGGGGAGTGGTCCGGGTGAGAGTGGGTGCACACAATGGCTTTGATCTGCCCGCCTGCGGCACGCCAGATGCGTTGCAGGTGCTCGTTGTCGGCCGGGCCGGGGTCGATGACGATGTAGCCGGTGTTCGGGTCGCCCACCAAATAGCTGTTGGTGCCGGGGCCGGTCATCACGCCGGGGTTGGGGGCGGTGAGGCGCTGCACGTTTTGCAGCAGCGGCACAGCTTGGTCGGTCCGCCAGTCCAGGTGGTGGTGGATTTGCCCATCGGGCGTGACCAGGGCCAGCTCTCCAAACGGGGCTTCGTGCTCCATGTACCGAGCTTCGTTGCCTGCCAGCCAACCGGCCCGGGGGCAGCTGGTCCACAGGGGCTCGTCGTTCACGGCGCAGGCCTGCAGCACCGCGTCCACACTGGAAAAGGCTTTGAGGCGCTCGAGTGTGCGGATGGTCGGGTAGACCATTAAGAAATCACCCGCTTCGTGGCGGGTCAGGGCGTCAGCCGGGCGCACCCAGACGGGCTCGAATTGCTCGGACTCGTCGGCCACCGGGGTCTGGCCTTCGGGCATGCGGGCCACCAAAAAGGGCACGTCAAAGCGGCGTGGCAGGTCGCGGTCGGTGATCCAGTGGGCCAGCACGAAGACCTGATCGGCGGCCAGTGTCAAACCCCGATCTTGGCACTGTGGGGCAAAAGCGGCTTTGCGGTCAATTTGCGCAATGTCGCTGTTGTTGGCCCAGCGGCTATCGGCGTGGCGAGCGAACAAAACACCCAGCTCTTCAAAGCTTTCGCGGATGGCGGCAATCGCCTGCGTCAGGTGCAAGTCGCTTTGCTTGGGGCGGCGCTGCGCCATGCCGTGGGCTTGGGCATCGGCGGCGTCGATGCCGCCGCCCGGGAAGACATAGGCTCCAGGTGCGAAACTGGCCGTCATAGAGCGGCGTGTCATCAGCACTTCGATGCCTTGCGGCCCATCGCGCATCAGCAGCACGGTGGCGGCGGGGCGCAGAGGCGCAGGTTCACGTTGGGGGTGTAGGAGTTGGGATGTGCGTGCCATGCCCCATTATCAGGCGGCTGGTGCCCCATCCCCGGGCGATAATCGCGACCATGCACATCCACTTTACCAAGATGCAAGGAGCCGGCAACGATTTTGTCGTGCTCGACGAGACGCAAGGCCGCCTGGGCCTGAGCACGGCCCAGTACCGCTTTTTGGCCGACCGCCACTTTGGCGTGGGGGCTGACCAGATCCTGACCGTGCGGCCTTCGCCTGCACCTGGATTGGATTTTGAATATGTGATCCACAACGCCGATGGTGGTGAGGTGGAGCACTGCGGCAATGGGGCCCGTTGCTTTGTGCGCTATGTGCGCGACAAAAACCTGACCGACAAAAACAACGTGCGCGTCAAGGTGCAGCAAGGCGAGATTGAGCTGCGCATGAATCCCGATGGCCGTGTCACGGTGGACATGGGCCCCCCCGTGTTTGATTGGGATCGCGTGCCGTTCCATCCGATCGGCCTCATCAGCGACCAGGTCAATGGCTGGCCTGTGTTCGATTTGACCCTGGGCGAGTTGGGCATTGCCCGTGTGGGTGTGGTTTCCATGGGCAACCCGCACGCTGTGCAGCGCGTGGACAACGTGGACACATTCCCAGTGCTGGCCCAGGGCCCTTTGATTGAAAACCATCCCGCCTTTCCGAATCGGGTGAACGCGGGCTTCATGCAGATCGTCTCGCGCAGCCAGATCAAGCTGAGGGTCTTCGAGCGCGGGGCGGGCGAGACCTTGGCTTGCGGCACGGGCGCCTGTGCAGCCGTCGTGGCTGGCATTCGTCAGGGCTGGCTGGAGCCGCGTGTGGATGTGCAGACCCATGGCGGTGTGCTCACCATTGAGTGGGCGGGCCAGGCCGGCAGCTCGGTGTTGATGACCGGCCCGGCCACTTCTGTTTTTGAGGGCAGCATCGACGTGCCTGATTCACTCTGATTTTTTGAATTTTTGGAGCCTTTCCATGACCACGCCTGAACCCATGAGCCCCATCACCGAAGACGACATCGCCGACTATTTGGTCAACACGCCGGACTTTTTTGAGCGTCACGCCTCGCTCTTGGCCACGGTGCAGTTGACCCACCCGCAAAGTCACCGCGCGGTGGGCCTGCAAGAGCGCCAGGCGCAAATGTTGCGGGACAAGATCAAGGGCCTGGAACACCGCATCATGGACATGATTCGGCACGGCAACGAGAACATGATCCTCACCGACAAGCTGCACCGCTGGTCGTGCGAGCTGCTGGTGACGCCGCAAGACCAACTGGCCGCGTCGGCGGTGGACAACATCCGCGAGCTGTTTCAGGTGCCTCAGGTGGCTTTGCGTTTGTGGTCGCTGCAAAGCGAGCATGCGCAAGCGACTTATGCACAGGGCGTGACCGAGGCGGTGCAGGTGCTGGCCACCTCACTTGACCGTCCTTATGTGGGACCGAACTCGGGTTACGAAGCCGTGCAGTGGCTGGACCAACCGACGCAGGCGGCTTCAGTCGCTTTGCTCGCTTTGCGTGCCGCACCGGGGCAGCCCGCTTTTGGTTTGCTCGTGCTGGCTTCGCCGGATGCGCAGCGCTTCAACAGCCAAATGGGCACCGATCTGCTGGAGCGCTTGGCCGAACTGGCGGGCGCTGCTTTGTCGGTCCTGCAAAACCCGCAGGCTTGAACGGTGCCGGACGCGGCCATGGCGGATCAGACGGTCACCGACCCACTGGTGACCCGCTATCTGGACCATGTGCGCTTTGAAAAGCGATTGGCCGAACGCACCTGCACCTTGTACCAGCTGGATTTGATGCGCTTGGCCGAGATGGCTTTGGCCTCTCAAGTGCCATTGCTGCAGGTGCAGAGTGGCCATGTGCGCCGCTGGGTGGCGCAGATGCACAGCGCCGGGCGCAGCGGGCGCGGCATTGCGCTCATCTTGTCGGGTTGGCGCGGGTTTTACACCTGGCTGGGGCGCGAGGGCCTGATCCCGCACAACCCGGTGGCCGATGTGCGGGCCCCGCGGGTGGCCAAGCCCCTGCCCAAAGCGCTGGGCGTGGACGAAGCGGTGCAATTGGCCGAGCACGAAGAGGACAACGACGACCCCTGGCTGGAAGCCCGCGACGCGGCCATGGTCGAGCTGCTGTATGGCTGCGGCCTGCGCATTGCCGAGCTGACCGGGCTGGACGTGGTGGCCAGCACCGAGGCTGCCCGTGCCGGGCGCGGCTGGATCGATTTACCCAATGCCGAAGTGCAGGTGCAAGGCAAAGGCAGCAAGCGCCGCACCGTGCCTTTGGGGCGTTCGGCCATCGAGGCGCTCACGCATTGGCTGGCCTTGCGCTCTCAGTTGACTGGCATGTTGACGCAGCCCGTCAAAGGGGTATCCCATTTGGCCTTGGCATTGTTTCCTGGGCGGCATGGCACACGCCTCACGCCCCGCAGTGTGGCGCAGCGCCTGAAGCGCCGCAGCCTGTTGGCGGGTCTGGCCACCCCGGTGCACCCGCACATGCTGCGCCATTCTTTTGCCAGCCATGTGCTGCAGTCCAGCGGCGACTTGCGGGCCGTGCAAGAGTTGCTGGGCCACGCCAACATCAGCACCACCCAGGTCTACACGCGGCTGGATTTTCAGCACCTGGCCAAAACCTACGACGCAGCCCACCCCCGCGCCAAACGCAAATAAAGGCCCGCCCGGGCTGCTCGGTTGCGGAGTAAGGCCATGCCCGGCGGGCAGGTGCGGCGCTTGAATTCATCGCTACACTCCCCAACTCTTGTTTTCTTGTCCTGAACTGGAACCGCGCCATGTCCCTGATCCCCACCACCATCCTGACCGGCTTTTTGGGCTCGGGCAAAACCACACTGCTCAAGCGCGTGCTGACCGAGGCCCATGGCCAAAAAATCGCCGTGATCGAGAACGAGTTTGGCGAAGAAAACATCGACAACGACATCCTGGTCTCGGACACCGATGAGCAGATCATCCAGATGAGCAACGGCTGCATCTGCTGCACCATCCGCGAAGACCTGCGTGTCACGCTTCAGCTGCTGGCCGCCAAGCGCCGCAAGGGCTTGCTCAGCTTTGACCGCATCGTCATAGAGACGACGGGTCTGGCCGACCCCGGCCCGGTGGCGCAGACTTTTTTCATGGACGACGAGATCGCCGAGACCTTTTTGCTCGACTCCATCTTGACCCTGGTAGACGCCAAGCACGCGGCCCAGCAGCTCAACGATCGCCAGGAAGCGCGTCGTCAGGTGGGCTTTGCCGACCAGATCTTCATCAGCAAGGCCGATTTGGTCTCGCCCGAAGAACTCGAAGCCCTGCAGCACCGCCTGAAACACATGAACCCCCGTGCGCCGCAAAAAGTGGTGCACTTCGGCGAGGTAGCCTTGTCTGAGGTGTTCGACCTCAAGGGCTTCAACCTGAATGCCAAATTGGACATCGACCCGGACTTCCTCAAAGAAGATGCCCATGACCATGAGCATGGTGAGCATTGCGATCACCCGTCTCACCAACATGATCACGAACACGGCGAGCACTGTGACCACCCTTCGCATGCCCACGAGCAAGGCCACCACCATCACCACGATGACGATGTCAAAAGCTTCGTTTTCCGATCGGACAAAGCCTTTGACCCGGCCAAGTTGGAAGATTTCCTGGGGGCGATCGTCAATATTTACGGCCCCCGCATGCTGCGCTACAAAGGGGTGTTGAACATGCGTGGCACCGAACGCAAGGTGATTTTCCAGGGCGTTCACCAGCTCATGGGCAGCGATTTGGGCCCCATGTGGGCCGATGGCGAAGTTAAAACGAGCAAAATGGTATTCATCGGCATCGATTTGCCCAAAGACATCTTGCTCCAGGGCCTGGAGCAATGCTTGGTGTGACTGTGGCTCAGGTCTAGCTCTGTCCCAGGCATGCACGGACATTCTGGTGTGTCAATGCACAGTGAACCCGCCCTTTAATCTTGGTCAGGGCATTTTTCAACCGTTCTTATCGCTACAATCGCCCGCCTGAAGCCTCCCCCTTTTAGGGGTGGCCTGAACCCCGACAGGTCTGCAGCAGGGGTTTGAATTGCAAATCAACAGGTTTTTCAATCGCTTGCTACTTGGTAGCAAAAGGTGTGGGCCTGCCTTTTCACGCGGCTAGGAGACAAGACGTGACGACCCCGAAGAAAAAAGTGGCGGCCCCTGTGAAAACCAACTCGGCCAAAGCGGCTGCAGCCAAGAAGTCTGTGCCAGCCAAAACAGCCCCTGCTAAAAAAGCCGTGGCTGTGAAAGAACCGCTGGCCAAAAAGACCGTTGCTGTCAAAGCCAAACCCTCCGTTAAAACGGTGAGCAAGGCCAAAGCAACGACCCCTGTGGCTTCCAAACCCAAAGCAGCGCCTCCTACCGCCAAGACCCCAAGCAAAACAAAGACAGCCACGGCCACTTCCAAGTTGCCTGCGGCCAAAACAAAAGCTGCTGCGCCCGCTCCCAAATCGGTCGTAGCAGCCTCTAAGTCATCCCCTGCCGGCAAGGCCAAGGTGGCTCCCGCGTCGTCTCTCAAAAAGGCGACCCCCGTACCTGAAGCGAAATCTATGACAGTTAAAAAAGTGGCGGCGCCGACTCCTGCGCCCGCCCCAGTGGTCGAAACGGTGGCAGCACCTGCTGCGCCATCTCCCGCAGCGCCCGATCAATTGGTCCGTGCAACACGGCCTTCGGCGCGTTTGGCCCAAATCACGGTGCCTTCCTTGCCTCCAGCGGTGGCCTCCACCGCGGCCAAGTCCAGTTTCATGCCCACCACGCCTGTGGCCGTCGTTTCGATGCCTTTCGTGCCCATCAAGAAAGACCCCAAACTGGCCAACAATTGGAAGAACAAGCCCGTGGAAGCATTGACCGATGCCGAAATCTTGGCCATGTCGGACGACGAGTACATGAACCACGTTCAAATGGCCTACTTCCGGCGCAAGCTGTCGGTTTTGAAGCAGGACATCTTGAACAGTGCGGGCGCCACGACAGAACATCTGCGAGAAGACACGGTGGTCGTGCCCGACCCGGCCGACCGCGCCACGATCGAGGAAGAGCATGCGCTTGAACTTCGCACCCGTGACCGTGAGCGCAAGCTGCTGAAAAAAATCGAGCAATCCATCGCATTGATTGACGGCGGCGAATACGGCTATTGCGACGAAACGGGTGAACCCATTGGTGTCGGTCGTTTGTTGGCGCGTCCTACCGCCACCTTGTCCCTTGAGGCGCAGCAACGTCGAGAGTTGAAGCAGAAAATGTTTGGTGATTGAGCGGCACACTGGCTGCAGCATCCGTAAAAAAACCCCTTCTCAGGGGTTTTTTTACGTCCGGAGACTGGTTGGTACATCGGAAAAACGCTATTGGCTTTGTTGCATTTGTTATTTTTAATTTTTTTTAATCCTTCACAGGTTACTTTCATTGCCCTCTGTAAGTGCCTAATTTACAAAGAAAATCCGCTTCTGGTTGGCTTCAATTTCAGCGCTAAGCCATTGATTTCATTGAAAAAAAACGATCTACACCGGTTGAGTTGGATCGAATTCCTGATACAGTGCAAAAAAGTGCAATTAAGTGGGGAAAAGTGTCTCTGCTGGTGCAATTCAACTGAAAAAGGTCGTTTCTGTGTTTCAAGGGGCTTCATCGCTGAGTCTGGATGCCAAAGGGCGGTTGTCTGTACCGACCCGGCATCGTGACGTCCTGAGCGCCACGGCGCAGGGCCAGCTGACGATCACCAAGCACCCCCACGGCTGCCTGATGGTGTTCCCCCGTCCTGAGTGGGAAAAGTTCCGTGAGCGCATTGCGCAGTTGCCCATGTCTGCGCAGTGGTGGAAGCGGATTTTTCTGGGCAATGCCATGGATGTCGAAATGGATGGCACGGGCCGTGTTTTGATTTCCCCGGAGCTGCGTCAGGCTGCAGGCATCGCCAAAGACACCATGTTGCTGGGCATGGGCAACCACTTTGAGTTGTGGGACAAAGCCACTTACGACGCGCAAGAAGCGCAGGCCATGCAGGGCGACATGCCCGATGTGTTCAAGGACTTCTCCTTCTGAATGCCATGACCGACAGCGTATTAACCCACACCACCGTGCTCTTGAATGAGGCTGTGGACGAATTGTTGCAAGCATCTGCCGGGGTTGATGGGACTTACGTGGACGCCACATTTGGCCGCGGTGGTCACTCCCGCCTGATCCTTTCGCGCTTGTCGGACCAAGGGCGCTTGCAAGCTTTCGACAAAGACCTCGAGGCGATTGCAGAAGCTGGGCGCATTGCAGACAGCCGTTTTTCGATTCGCCATGAAGGCTTTTCGAACCTGGGTGAACTGCCTCCCTGCAGTGTCGACGGCGTCTTGATGGATCTGGGCATCAGCTCTCCCCAAATTGACAGCCCCGAGAGGGGTTTTTCTTTTCGTTTTGACGGCCCACTGGACATGCGCATGGACACCACGCGCGGACAAAGTGTGGCCGATTGGCTGGCCACCGCAGAGGTGGATCAAATCACGGAGGTGATACGTGACTATGGCGAAGAACGGTTTGCTTTTCAGATTGCAAAGGCGCTTGTGGCTCGCCGACAAGAGCGGGGCCCAATTTCAACCACCACCGATTTGGCCCAGCTCGTGGCTGACACGGTCAAAACTCGCGAGCCGGGCCAGAACCCTGCAACGCGGACATTTCAGGCTTTTCGGATTTTCATCAACGCAGAGCTTGCGGAGCTCGAACAAGCGTTAGACGCCAGTTTGCAGGTCTTGACACCTGGTGGCCGTTTGGTGGTGATCAGTTTCCATTCGCTGGAGGACCGCATCGTCAAACAGTTCATGGCCAAGCACTCCAAAGAAGTGGTTGACCGCCGTGTGCCTTTTGCCGAACCGGTCAAGATGCGCTTGAAGACCCATGGCCGCATTCGCCCAAGCGAAGCGGAGGTGCGTGGCAACCCCCGTTCGCGCAGCGCCATCATGCGCATGGCTGAGCGCACCGAGGTGCCGGCATGACGCGCTTGAGCATCTTTTTGTTGCTGGCCGTATTGGTCAGCGCCTTGGCTTTGGTGCACAGCCAGTATGAAACACGTCGTTTGTTCATGGCGCTCGAGTCGGCCAACAAAGAAGCCAAGCGCCTGGAAGTCGACCACGACCGCCTGCAGGTTGAGCGACGCGCACAGGCCACGCCTTTGCGCGTTGAACAAATTGCGCGTCAGCAATTGCAAATGCGCCCAGCTTCTCCCGGCATCACACAGTATGTGAGCAAGCCCGGTGCTGCTCCCTCGGTGCAGGAGGCGCGTCCATGAGCCGCAGCGTTCAGCTCTCGTCCAGTCCATTGCTGGCCAGTAAGACGCCCGTTTGGCGCAGCAAATTCATTGTGGCGGCCATTGCCCTGGGCTTTACCGGTTTGATTGCCCGTGCTGCCTATGTGCAAGTGTTTGCCAACGATTTTTTCCTGCGCCAAGGTGAGGTGCGTTTTGCCCGGACCCTGACTTTGCCCGCCAACCGGGGCCGCGTGCTGGACCGCAACGGCATGTTGTTGGCGTCCAGCGTACCTGCGCCCAGCATTTGGGCCAACCCAGAGGACATCGAGCGCGATCCTGCCAAGCTGCGTGAATTGGCCCGCTTGCTTGACATGTCGCCCGCTGATCTGGACAAGAAACTCAAGGACGATGAAAAAACCTTTGTCTGGTTGCGTCGTCAAATGGATGAGCCCGTGGTCAAGCAAATTTTGGCGCTGGGCATCAAAGGCGTGTACGACATCAAGGAGTACAAGCGTTTGTACCCTGAGGGCGAGGCGGCTGCGCACATTGTGGGTTTCACCAACGTGGAAGACCAAGGCCAAGAAGGCGTGGAGCTGGTTTTCCAAAAACAACTGTCTGGCAAGCCGGGTTCGCGCCGTGTCATCAAGGACCGCTTGGGGCGTGTGGTCGAAGACGTGGGCGAGACCGTGCCGCCAGTGGATGGCGAAGACTTGCAACTGAGCATTGACAGCAAAGTCCAGTTTTTCGCCTACCAAAAACTGCGTGAAGCGGTTTTGGAACACAAGGCCAAGGCGGGCAGCGTGGTGGTGCTGGATGCTCAGTCGGGTGAAGTATTGGCGCTGGCCAATTACCCCAGCTACTCACCCGATAAACGTGTCAACCTGAGCGGTGAGCAGCTGCGTAACCGTGCCTTGACCGACACCTTTGAACCCGGTTCGACCATGAAGCCCTTTGCCGTGGCGCTGGCTTTGGAAAAAGGATTGGTCAAACCCGAAACGCCCATTCAGACAGCCCCTGGTCGCATCACCATCACAGGCTCGACCATCTCTGACGCCCACCCGCACGGCGTGTTGACGGTCAATGAAGTGATTCAAAAGTCCAGCAACGTGGGTACCGTGAAAATGGCGATGCAGTTGCAGCCCCGCGAAATGTGGGAAATGTTTGCACAAGTGGGCTTTGGGCAAAAACCTCAGTTGCCTTTCCCGGGTGTGGTGAGTGGGCGTTTGCGGCCTTACAAAACCTGGCGTCCGATTGAGCAGGCCACCATGAGCTACGGCTATGGCATTTCGGGCAGTTTGTTCCAAGTGGCGCGTGCTTACACAGTTTTTGCACGCGACGGTGAAGTGGTTCCTGCCACCCTCATGAAGGCCGAGCAGCAAGTGCAAGGCGTGCGGGTGTTCAGCGCTGAGAACGCCAAATCCATGCGCAAGATGCTGCAAATGGCAGCAGGCCCGGGTGGTACGGCACAAAAAGCGCAAACCATGGGTTATTCCGTGGGCGGTAAAACCGGTACAGCCCACAAGCAAGAAGGCAAGGGTTATGCGGGTAAAAAATACCGCGGCTTTTTTGTCGGAATGGCGCCCATCGAAGCGCCGCGCATCGTGGTGGCGGTGATGATCGACGAACCCAGCAATGGCCGGTATTACGGCGGTGATGTGGCAGCGCCCGTGTTCAGCCAAACTGTGCAGCAAACTTTGCGCATGATGGGCGTTCAGCCCGACATGGCGGTCAAGCCGCAGATTGTGGCCAAGTCGGTTGAGGAGTCGTTCTGATGCAGATGCTGCACAACGTCCCTGAAGCCGCCCGTTGGCTGCGCACGCACGTCAAGGGTGAGTTGCGTACCGACAGCCGTTTGGTCAAAGAAGGCGACGGTTTCATTGCTTGGCCAGGCGCCGCCACCGATGGTCGTCGTTATGTGGCCCAAGCTTTGGCGCAAGGGGCCGCGGCTTGCTTGATGGAAGAAGATGGCCACAGCCCTTGGTTGGCAGGGTTGCAAGCCCCCCAAGTGGACAGCAAGTTGGCATGCATGACAGGTCTTAAGGCTCAGACCGGCTTGGTGGCCGATGCTTATTACGAGCAACCCAGCCAGGCTTTGAACGTATTGGCCGTCACCGGTACCAATGGCAAAACTTCGACGGCTTGGTGGTTGGCGCAAGCCTTGTCATCGCCTGCTTTGCAACAAGCTTGTGGCTTGGTGGGCACCTTGGGTGTGGGACAGTTGCCTCACTTGGTGAGCACGGGTATGACTACCCCCGACCCAGTTTTGTTGCAACGGCAATTCCGAACTTTTGCCGATGCTGGCGTGTTGCATTGCGCCATCGAAGCCTCATCGATCGGCTTGGCTGAGCACCGCTTGGACGGTACACGGATTCGCGTGGCGGTGTTCACCAATTTCACCCAAGACCACCTCGATTACCACGGCGACATGGCGACTTATTGGTCTGCCAAAGCTGCCCTGTTTGACTGGTCGGGTTTACAGGCCGCTGTCATCAACATCGACGATGCGCAAGGGGCTGCGTTGGCCCAGCAACTCGAAGGTGGCTCCCTCCAAGTCTGGAGCTGCTCTAAAAACCCGGCAGACCATTCAACGGCGCGTTTGCAGGCCAGAGTATTGCCCCATGCGGATGGCCTGGCTTTTGAAGTGATCGAAGGCGATGAGGTGCAAACACTGCACACACGCTTGATGGGTGAGTACAACATCGACAACCTGCTTGGCGTGATCGGCAGTTTGCGTGCCCTGGGGTTTGATTTGCTTTCCTGCGTCCGTGCTTGTGCGCACCTGAGTGCTGTGCCGGGACGCATGCAGCGTGTGAACGTTGACTTGGCCAGCATGAACACACAGGGCGACCGGAATTTGCCGTTGGCGGTGGTGGACTATGCCCACACACCCGATGCCATCGCTCACGCCTTGGCCGCATTGCGCTCACAAGCCAAACTCCGTGGTGGTCGTCTGTGGTGTGTATTGGGCTGCGGCGGTGACCGCGATGGCAGCAAGCGACCCTTGATGGCAGCAGCCGCCGAAGCAGCCGCTGATCAGGTGGTGTTGACCAGTGACAACCCCCGTTCAGAGAAGCCCGAAGCCATTTTGGCGGCCATGGTGGCGGGTTTGCGAATCCCCCAGCAGGCCCACGTCCAGCTGGACCGGGCTTTGGCAATTGCCCAGACACTCGCCCAAGCGGCCGATCAAGATGTGATCTTGGTGGCTGGCAAGGGCCATGAAACAGAGCAAGAGATCATGGGTGTGCGGCATCCGTTCTCAGATGAGGTGCAAGTCCGCATGGCTTTGCAACAACGCGCCGCAAAGCATCAAGGGGTGCTCGCATGAACGCTACAACTTCGATGCATTTGAAGTTAGCGCTGGCCCTCAACTGGCTGAGCCAAGGGCGAGGCGTGAATGTTCAGTCCGTGGTCGCCGATCGCGTGCACACCGATAGCCGCAGTCTGCAGCCGGGTGATTTGTTTGTCGCTTTGCGCGGTGAGCGGTTTGACGGCAACCAGTTCATTGCCCAAGCCAAAGCACAGGGTGCCGTGGCGGTTGTTTGCGAAGCGTCTGGTGAGGCACAAGCTGCTGCGCACGATTTGCCTGCCCTGGTGGTGCCCGATGCGCGCATCGCTTTGGGCGAGTTGGCGGCAAGCTGGCGTTCGCAATTCGAACTCCCCTTGATTGCGGTGACCGGTAGCAACGGCAAAACCACCGTGACGCAAATGATCGCCAGCATCCTGCGTGCCCATGCGGGTGAGGCTGCTTTGTCAACCCAGGGCAATTTGAACAACGACATTGGGGTGCCGCTGACCTTGTTCAATTTGCGTGCCCACCACCGCGTGGCTGTGGTTGAGCTGGGCATGAACCACCCTGGCGAAATCGCTTACCTTTCTCGGTTAGCCCAACCGACAGTAGCGCTGGTCAACAACGCGCAGCGTGAACACCAAGAGTTCATGGGAACGGTCGAGGCTGTGGCGCATGAAAACGGCGCCGTGCTGCAAGCTCTGCCAGCATCAGGTGTGGCCGTGTTTCCGTCTGATGACGCCTTCACCGCTGTCTGGCAGTCTTTGTCGGGTCAACGTGACCAGCGCACTTTTTCGATGGCAGCAGATGCTGCTTCTGAGTCCGCAGATGTCCGATCAGCGGTTGTGGTCTGGCAATCGGGGGCTTGGCAGTTCACCCTCAAATCAGCTCAGGGAACTGCCCCGGTGCATTTGCACATTGCCGGACGACACAACGTGAAAAATGCCTTGGCGGCCAGTGCTTGCGCCCTGGCAGCTGGCGTGCCTTTGGCCGCTGTGGCTCAAGGTTTGATCGCATTTGAACCTGTCAAAGGCCGTTCGCGTGCATTGGTATTGCACACCTCAGGTCATGACGTGACCTTGGTGGATGACACCTACAACGCCAACCCCGATTCGGTTCGAGCCGCCATCGATGTGCTCGCCGAATTGCCTGCGCCGCGTTTGCTGGTTTTGGGGGACATGGGTGAAGTGGGGAACCAAGGTGCTGAGTTTCACACTGAAGTGGGTTCTTATGCCGCCCAACGTGGGATCGAGGCGCTCTACACCGTGGGTGAGTTGTGCGTGCACGCCGCTCAGGCATTTGGTGCTGCGCAACATTTTGCCGACACGGACAAGCTCTTGACTGTGGCCACAACCCACGTGGAGACGTTTCAAAGTGTTCTGGTCAAAGGCTCGCGGTTCATGAAGATGGAGCGCGTCGTCGAAGCCCTTTTGTCAACTGGCGCTGCCCACCACGCACAACACCACAATAAAAAAGGGGAGCCCCATGCTGCTTAGCCTGGCCCAATGGTTGCAAAGTTTGTCGCCCGAGTGGGGCTTTTTGCGCGTTTTCCAATACATCACCTTCCGAGCAGTGATGGCCGCCATGACGGCGCTCTTGATCGGCTTGGCCGCGGGTCCTTGGGTCATTCGTCGCTTGACTTCTCTCAAGATTGGCCAGCCCATCCGTGGCTATGGCATGGAGTCGCACTTGTCCAAAAGTGGCACACCGACCATGGGTGGGGTGCTCATTTTGTTGTCGATCGCGATTTCCACGTTGCTGTGGTTTGACTTGTCCAACCGTTTTGTCTGGATCGTGCTGATCGTGACGCTGGGCTTTGGGGCGATTGGCTGGGTCGATGACTGGCGCAAAGTGGTCAACAAAGACCCTGAGGGCATGAGTTCGCGCGAAAAGTATTTCTGGCAATCGGTCATCGGCTTGTTGGCCGCGCTGTATTTGGTGTTCAGCATTTCCGAAGTGTCCAATCTGCGCGTCTTGGACTTGTTTGCGCAATGGGTTCTGTCGGGTTTTGACGTGAGCCTGCCGCCCAAGGCTGGTTTGCAGGTGCCTTTCTTCAAGGAAATCAATTACCCACTCGGCGTTCTGGGCTTTGTATTGCTCACTTACCTGGTCATCGTCGGATCCAGCAACGCGGTCAACCTCACCGATGGTTTGGATGGTCTGGCCATCATGCCGGTGGTCATGGTGGGTTCAGCGTTGGGCGTGTTTGCCTATGTCACGGGCAGCTCGGTGTATTCCAAGTACCTGTTCTTCCCTCACATTCCCGGATCGGGCGAACTGATGATTTTCTGTGCCGCGATGGCGGGCGCAGGCCTGGCCTTCTTGTGGTTCAACACCCATCCTGCGCAGGTATTCATGGGCGATGTGGGCGCTTTGGCGCTGGGCGCAGCCTTGGGCACCATTGCCGTCATTGTTCGGCAGGAAATTGTTTTGGCCATCATGGGTGGCATCTTTGTGGTCGAGGCGCTGTCTGTGATGGCGCAGGTGACTTACTTCAAATACACCAAGAAAAAATACGGTGAAGGTCGACGCATCTTGAAAATGGCGCCTTTGCACCACCATTTTGAAAAGAGCGGATGGAAGGAAACGCAGGTGGTTGTGCGTTTCTGGATCATCACCATGCTGCTGTGCCTGGTCGGCTTGTCGACCCTGAAGCTGAGATAAACCATGCAGCTCCAAGGTCAACACGTTCTGATTCTCGGCTTGGGTGCTTCGGGCCTCGCGATGGCCCGTTGGTGCGCGCAAGCCGGTGCCGACGTGACTGTGGCGGACACGCGTGAAACACCGCCCCAGTTGACTGCTTTGCAGACCGAGTGGCCTGCCGTGCGTTTTGTGTCGGGGGCATTCGTGGCCAGTCTGGTCGAGGGCACATCGGTCCGCGCCTTGTTCCGCAGTCCAGGTCTCGCACCCGACGTTGTCGCCCCCGTCGTCGATGCCGCCCAAGCCATGGGCTTGTGGCAAGGCGGCGAATTGAGTTTGTTCGCCGCAGGTTTGCAGGATTTGAAAACCCGTTTTGGCTACGCGCCGCAGGTTTTGGCGATTACCGGCACCAATGGCAAGACCACGGTGACGTCCCTGACTGGCCAGTTGGTGGCGCATGCGGGAAAAACCGTGAAAGTGGCAGGCAACATTGGCCCCACCTTGCTCGACACATTGGCCCAAGCCCTGCTGGAAGCGCAAGCCCACGTAGAGCTGCAGGCGCAACAAGATGAGACCCCAGAAGCGGCAGAAGTGCCACATGCATCGGTGAATCTCATGGATGCCGCAGAAGAAACCGAGCCAGGTCTGGACGATGAAGAAGCCATTTCGACGGTGCTGGCTCCCGTGCTTCCGGTGGTCGTAGACCCTATGGCAAAAGCCTTGCCACAGGTTTGGGTGCTGGAATTGTCAAGTTTTCAATTGGACAGCAGCGAAGGCTTCGAGCCTTCAGCCGCTACGGTACTCAACCTGTCCCAAGACCACTTGGATTGGCACGGCAACATGGCCGCTTATGGCCAGGCCAAAGCACGTATTTTTGGTACACAAGCCTTGATGGTGTTGAACCGAGATGACGCACAAGTCATGGCGATGCGGCCTGCACCCATCAAGGTGAAACTGCAAAAGCCCATGGAACGTGCCTGTTTGACTTTTGGTGGCGACATGCCTCAGCATCCAGGCGACTTCGGCATCGAAGTGACCAACGGCATGACTTGGCTGGTGCGTGCGCTGGAAGCCGATGAAACACGCCGTCGCCGCAAAGATGAAGTGCAAGAGTTGCACTTTCAGCGTCTCATCCCTGCTGATGCCTTGCGCATTCGCGGGCGACACAATGCCATCAATGCGCTGGCTGCTTTGGCATTGGCCAGCAGCGCAGGATGCGCCTTGGGCCCCATGCTCTATGGCTTGCGTGAATACCGAGGTGAGCCGCATCGCGTGGAGCCCGTGGCCATCATCAACGAGGTTGAATTTTTTGACGACAGCAAGGGCACCAACGTGGGCGCGACAGTTGCAGCCTTGCAAGGCTTGGGCGCAGAACGGCGTGTGGTGGTTATTTTGGGTGGCGACGGCAAAGGGCAAGATTTCTCGCCCTTGGCAGACCCCGTGTCGCGCTACACCCGTGCTGTGGTCTTGATCGGTCGTGATGCTCCCCTGATTCGCGAAGTGTTGCAGGACACCAACGTCAAGCTGCATGACGCTACCGATATGACCGATGCTGTTGTGCAAGCTGCCCAGTTAGCGCAAAGCGGCGACGCGGTGTTGATGTCGCCCGCTTGCGCCAGTTTTGACATGTTTGAAAACTATGGCCATCGGGCTGAGGTGTTTTGCCAAGCGGTGGCCCATTTGGCCGAAGCTGCAGGCGTGGTCATGGAGGGTGGGCTGTGAGTGATGCACTGACTTTTTCGCAGCGCCTTCAAGCCGGCATCTCTCGCATGGGCCAATTGTTATCAGGCCAAGGCTGGCAACCCACAGCGGCTGGATCGGCCAGTTTGCCGGTCAATTTGGGGGGCTATGACGCCAGCCGACAAGGCGTGGGTTCCGGTGCACGCTTGCAAAGCATCGATCAAGCGCTGGTCTGGGTCGTTGTGGCTTTGATGATGTGGGGCATGGTCATGGTCTATTCGGCCTCCATTGCCATGCCAGACAACCCGCGTTTTGCCCGTTACTCACAAACACATTTTTTGACCCGGCATGTGATCTCGATGGTGGTGGGTGGCGTCATGGCCCTTCTCGCTTTCCAAGTTCCCACAGAAACTTGGGAAAAGGTGGCCAGGCCATTGTTTGTGGTGTCGCTGATTTTGTTGGCCATGGTGCTGCTGCCGTTCATTGGCAAAGGCGTCAATGGGGCGCGACGCTGGATTTCATTTGGCATCATGAACTTCCAGCCCTCTGAGTTGGCCAAATTCGCCACCATCATTTATGCGGCCGATTACATGGTGCGCAAGATGGAGGTCAAAGAACGTTTCTTCCGTGCGGTCCTACCCATGGGGGCTGCTGTGGCACTCGCGGGTGTGTTTTTGTTGGCCGAACCCGATATGGGCGCATTCATGGTGATCGCGATCATCGCCATGGGTATTTTGTTTTTGGGTGGCGTGAACGCCCGCATGTTCTTCCTGATTTTTGCCGTCTTGGTCGGGGCTTTTGTGGCCATGATTGCGGCCTCTCCATGGCGCCGTGACCGCATCTTTGCCTATCTGGACCCTTTCAGCGCCGAGCATGCTTTGGGCAAGGGTTACCAGTTGTCGCATTCCTTGATCGCCATTGGTCGTGGCGAGGTCTGGGGCGTAGGTTTGGGCGGCAGTGTTGAAAAGTTGCACTGGTTGCCTGAGGCACACACCGACTTTTTGTTGGCCGTGATTGGCGAAGAGTTTGGTTTGGTCGGTGTGACCTTGGTGATCTGCCTATTTTTGTGGCTGAGCCGTCGCATCATGGTGATCGGTCGGCAAGCCATCGCATTGGACAAAGTGTTCTCCGGATTGGTTGCCCAGGGCGTGGGGATTTGGATTGGTTTTCAAGCGTTCATCAACATGGGTGTGAATCTGGGCGCATTGCCCACCAAGGGTCTGACGCTGCCATTGATGAGTTATGGCGGTTCAGCCATCATGATGAACCTGATTGCCATCGCGGTGGTGCTGCGCATCGATGCCGAAAACAAACAGATGATGCGCGGAGGTCGTTCATGAGCGCCAAATGCGCACTGGTCATGGCCGGCGGAACAGGTGGGCACATTTTCCCGGGCTTGGCTGTGGCCGAAGCCCTTCGCGAAGCCGGTTGGCGCGTCCACTGGTTGGGTGCACCGAACAGCATGGAGAGCCAGTTGGTGCCGCCGCGTGGCTTCGCCTTTGAGCCCGTGAGCTTTGGTGGTGTGCGAGGCAAGAGCGTGAAAACGCTGGTCGTCTTGCCCTTGATGCTGCTGCGTGCCTTCTGGCAAAGCTGGCAAGTGGTCCGCCGTGTCCAGCCCGACGTGGTGCTGGGCTTGGGCGGTTACATCACTTTCCCTGGCGGCATGATGGCGACACTGAGCGGCAAACCTGTGGTTTTGCACGAGCAAAATTCTGTGGCGGGTATGGCCAACAAAGTGCTGGCCCAAGTGGCAGACCGGGTGTTCACAGCGTTCCCAGGTGTATTCAAACAAGGGCATTGGGTGGGTAATCCGCTGCGTCGTGCTTTCACCGAGCAAGCTGCACCAGCCGATCGGTTCGCTGGACGCACAGGTCCCTTGCGCGTTTTGGTGGTGGGCGGCAGTCTCGGTGCCAAGGCTTTGAATGACACCGTGCCCCAGGCCTTGGCCTTGATGCCTGTGGCGGTCCGTCCCGTGGTGGTTCACCAAAGTGGCGCCAAACAAATCGACGCATTGCGTGCGAACTACCAAGCAGCTGGTGTGGAGGCCGAGTTGACGCCTTTCATTGACGACACGGCTTCGGCATTTGCGCAAGCTGATTTGGTCATTTGCCGCGCGGGCGCCAGCACTGTGACCGAGTTGGCAGCAGTCGGCGTGGCAGCCGTCTATGTACCTTTCCCCTTCGCAGTGGATGACCACCAAACCACCAATGCACAGTTTCTGGTGGCGCAGGGTGGTGGTTGGCTCATGCCACAAGCGGAATTGTCCGCCCAAGCGCTGGCTGACTTTTTGGCAGGCATGACACGCCCGCGCTTGCTGGCTGCTGCCGAAAAAGCCCATGTTCAGAAAAAAACAAATGCGACTCGGGAGGTCGTGATGGCTTGTGAGGAGTTGGCTGCATGAAACACGCCATCCGGAAAATTCACTTCATTGGTGTCGGTGGCTCCGGCATGAGCGGTATCGCCGAGGTCTTGCTCAATTTGGGATATCGAATTTCGGGCTCAGACTTGTCCGACAGCGCCACGCTTCGCCGCTTGGCGGCTCTGGGTATCGCTACCCACGTGGGGCACTCGGCTGCGAATGTGAAAGACGCCGATGCCGTGGTCACTTCGACCGCTGTCAAAGCCGACAATCCAGAGGTGCTGGCCGCTCGTGAGCGCCATATCCCGATCGTGCCCCGTGCCGTGATGCTGGCAGAGTTGATGCGCATGAAACAAGGCGTGGCCATTGCCGGCACGCATGGCAAGACCACCACGACCAGTTTGGTGGCCAGTGTGCTTGCCGAGGCCGGGTTGGACCCGACCTTTGTGATCGGTGGTCGCTTGAACAGCGCCGGGGCCAATGCCAAGTTGGGCACGGGCGACTACATCGTGGTGGAGGCTGACGAGTCCGATGCGTCGTTCTTGAACTTGTTGCCCGTGATGGCTGTCGTGACCAACATCGACGCTGACCACATGGAAACCTACGGCCATGACTTGGGCAAACTCAAGGGTGCATTTGTTGAATTTTTGCACCGCATGCCCTTTTACGGGACAGCCATTCTCTGCTCTGACGATCCGGGCGTGCAATCCATTCTGAATGACATTGCACGGCCAGTGACCACTTATGGATTGAACGAAGGTGCACAAGTGCGCGCCGTCGATGTGCAAGCCGCACAAGGTCAGATGCGTTTCACAGTGCAACGCCGCAATGGTGTGACCTTGCCTGATTTGCCTTTGGTGCTGAATTTGCCTGGGCTCCACAACGTGCTCAACGCCTTGGCCGCCGTGGCTGTGGCTGTGGAGTTGGGTGTGGAAGACGCTGCGGTGCAGCGGGCATTGGCCAACTTCAAAGGGGTGGGGCGCCGTTTTCAGCGTTACGGCGAAGTGACTGTGCCGGGCGGTTCGGGTCACTTCACGGTGATTGACGATTATGGCCATCACCCCGTGGAGATGGCGGCCACCTTGGCGGCTGCCCGTGGTGCATTTCCAGGGCGTCGTTTGGTATTGGCTTTCCAGCCGCACCGCTTCAGCCGAACCCGCGATTGCTTCGAAGACTTTGTGAAAGTGATTGGCCAAGGCTGCGACAGCGTCTTGTTGGCCGAAGTTTATGCCGCAGGCGAGGCGCCGATTGTGGCCGCCGATGGTCGCTCTCTGGCACGTGCATTGCGCGTGGCGGGCAAGGTCGAGCCCATTTTTGTCGATGCAATTGCCGACATGCCTCAAGCCGTGCTGAGCAATGCACGCGATGGCGATGTGCTCATTTGCATGGGTGCGGGTTCCATTGGGGCGGTGCCTGGCCAAGTGGTCGAGTTGGGGGGGGCTGCATGAACACTGTGAATTTGGGCAAAGTTGCCGTTCTCCTGGGCGGGCAATCGGCCGAACGCGAAGTGTCATTGATGTCTGGCCAAGGTGTTTTGCAGGCTCTGCGCGCATCGGGCGTGGATGCGCATGCCTTTGACCCCGCAGAGCGTGACTTGGGCGAGCTCAAGCGCGAGGGCTTTACCCGCTGCTTCATTGCGTTGCATGGTCGTTATGGCGAAGATGGCACCGTGCAAGGGGCCTTGGAGTTGATGGGTTTGCCCTACACGGGCTCGGGGGTGATGGCTTCCAGCATCGCCATGGACAAAACCATGACCAAGCGGGTCTGGCTGGCCGAGGGTCTGCCCACGCCGCGTTATGTGCTGGTGCGCCGTGAGGAGTTGAATAAGGTCTCCTTGAGCGATTTGGTTTCGAGTCTGGGTTTGCCCATGATCGTCAAACCTGCCCGTGAAGGTTCATCGATTGGCGTGACCAAAGTCACGCAGGTCCAAGATCTGTTTGCCGCTTTGAATGCTGCCGCGCAATGCGATGCCGACATCCTGTGCGAACAATGCATCGTGGGTGATGAAGTGACTTGCCCAGTATTGGGGGAAGGCGCTTCGGCCCGCGCATTGCCTGTGATCAGGATCGTGGCGCCCGAAGGCAATTACGACTACCAAAACAAGTACTTCACTGACGACACCCAGTATTTGGTGCCCTGCGGTTTGCCTGCGGCCGAAGAAGCTGCCATTGAGGCACTGATCGTCAAGGCCTACCAAGTGTTGGGTTGCCGTGGTTGGGGGCGCATTGACGTGATGATCGATGCCACCACCCGTCAGCCCTATTTGTTGGAAATCAACACCTCGCCGGGTATGACTGGTCACTCATTGGTGCCCATGTCGGCCAAGGCCGCAGGCATGAGCTATGAAGCCTTGTGCTGTCATTTGCTGGCTTCGGCTTCACTGGACCATGTGCAGGAGGCTAAAGGGTGAAAGCCACCATGCCATTGCCACTGGACGTTCGCCTCATGAACATGGCCGCTGCCTCGTTGTTGGCCGTGTTTGTGTTGCTGTTGCTGGGCGGTGGCGCTTGGTGGTTGTTGCGTCATCCTCTTTTTGCGATCCAGGCGATCACAGTGCAAGGTGAAGTCACGCGCAACAACGCCATCACCCTTCGGGCCAACGTGGTGCCGCAATTGCAGGGCAACTTTTTCACGATGGATTTGAATCGCACCAAAGAAGCATTTGAAGCCGTGCCTTGGGTTCGGGGTGCTGTGGTGCACCGTGATTTCCCCAACCGTTTGCGCACGGTGTTGGTGGAGCATGAGCCCATGGCCTTGTGGGGCGATGAGAGTGCCAACAAGATGGTGAACCAGCAAAGCCGCGTGTTCGAGGCCAATGTGGAGGACGTCGACATTGACAAGCTTCCACGCTTGAAGGGCCCCGATGCCCAGTCAGCGGCGGTGGTGCAGATGTACCGCCATCTCTTGCCGATCTTTGAGACGATGGACATGGGCATCGATCAGTTGGAGTTGACGCCACGAGGCAGTTGGCGTGTCTTGACCGATCGTGGCGCATTGCTGGAGTTGGGCCGAGGAACAGAAGCAGAGATGACAGCCCAGTTGCAGGTGTTTTTCAAGACGTTGTCGCAAGTGACGGCCCGTTATGGCCGCACGCCTACCGCTTTGGCAGGTGCAGATTTGCGTCACAAAGACGGCTATGCCCTGCGTTTGCGGGGTGTGACCACGCTCGACACAGATGGCAAGAAAAAGCTCTGAGTGATCAGAGCAAAAGAATGAAACAGAAACGGTGATTCAAATGGCAAAAGAGTACAAAGATCTGGTGGTGGGCTTGGACATTGGCACCTCCAAAGTGATGGCGGTGGTGGCCGAGGTGATGCCCGATGGTGAGCTCAAGATCGCCGGTCTGGGCATCGCTCCTGGCAACGGCCTCAAGCGTGGGGTGGTGGTCAATATCGATGCCACAGTGCAAAGCATCCAGCAGGCTTTGAAAGAAGCCGAGTTGATGGCCGATTGCAAAATCACCCGCGTCAACGTGGGCATCACGGGCAGCCACATCCGTGGCATCAACTCCAGCGGCATGGTGGCCATCAAGGACAAGGAAGTCACCCAAGCCGATCTGGCCCGGGTGATGGAGACGGCCCGTGCCATCAACATCTCCAGCGATCAGCGTTTGCTACTGGTCGCACCACAAGAGTTTGTGATTGATGGGCAAGAGGTGAAGGAGCCCATCGGCATGAGTGGCATGCGGCTGGAGGCCAAAGTACACATCGTGACCGGCGCGCAAAGCGCGGCAGAGAACATCATCAAATGTGTGCGCCGCTGCGGCCTTGAAGTTGACCAGTTGTTGCTCAACCCCCAATCGTCCAGCCTGGCGGTGTTGTCTGAAGACGAGCGAGAGCTGGGCGTGGTCTGTGTGGACATTGGTGCAGGCACCACGGATGTGGCCATTTTCGCCAATGGGTCCATCCGGCACACAGCGGTCATTCCGATCGCAGGCGATTTGATCACCAGCGACATTGCCATGGCTTTGCGCACGCCGACCAAGGACGCCGAAGACATCAAGGTTGAAAGCGGCTTCGCCAAGCAACTGCTGGCAGATCCCGATGCGCAGGTGGAGGTCCCGGGTCTGGGCGATCGTGGGCCCCGCATGCTGAGCCGCCAAGCGCTGGCCGGCGTGATTGAGCCGCGCATCGAAGAAATCTTTTCACTCGTCCACCAGGTCATCCGTGAGTCGGGCTATGAAGAGGTGTTGTCATCGGGCATTGTCCTCACCGGCGGCAGCGCGGTGATGCCCGGCATGATTGAATTGGGCGAAGACATCTTCCTCAAGCCCGTTCGAAGGGGCTTGCCCAAATACGCAGGTGGACTGGCCGACATGGTGAGTCAGCCGCGTGCAGCCACCGTCATGGGCTTGCTCGAAGAAGCCCGACTGGCCCGTTTGCGTGGCTACAAGGTCACCCAGAAGAAAAGTTCGGTGAACAACGCTTTTGGGCGCTTCAAGGACTTCATCGTGGGGACCTTCTGATGCAATGGAACCCTGCTTTTGCAATCCGCGGCAGTCCGATCTGGTCCAGGCCTTGTCGATGTTGACCGGCCCCGACCCGCACATTCATTTTTAAAAAAACACGTTTACAAATTCAGGCAACTGCAGATATTTAGGAGAGCACCATGACCATTGAAATGATCCAAACCGAAGAGTTCAACCAAGGCACCCAGATCAAGGTGATCGGCGTGGGCGGCGGCGGCGGCAACGCTGTCGAGCACATGATCGAGCGCGAAGTGCAAGGTGTTGAATTCATTTGCGCCAACACCGATGCGCAAGCCCTGGCACGCAGTGCTGCGCACCGTTTTGTCCAATTGGGTCAGACCGGTCTGGGCGCTGGCAGCAAGCCAGACAAAGGCCGCGAAGCCGCTGAGGCCGCCGAGGACGATATCCGTGCAGCCATCGAAGGCGCGCACATGTTGTTCATCACGGCAGGCATGGGGGGCGGCACGGGCACGGGCGCAGCGCCGGTGATCGCCAAAATTGCGAAAGAAATGGGCATCCTGACGGTGGGTGTGGTGACCAAGCCTTTCGACTTCGAGGGCAAGCGCCGCATGTCGAATGCCGATGAGGGCATGCGAGAGCTGGAAGCCAATGTGGATTCCCTGATTGTGGTTTTGAACGAAAAACTGCTGGAATTGCCTGGTGGCGAAGACATGACGCAAGACGAGGCCTTCTCGCATGCCAACGATGTGTTGAAAAACGCTGTGGGCGGTATTGCCGAGATCATCAATGTGCCGGGCCATGTGAACGTCGACTTTGAAGACGTGCGTACCGTGATGGGCGAGCCCGGCAAAGCCATGATGGGCACTGCCGCCGCCAGCGGACCCGACCGTGCGCGCATTGCGGCCGAACAGGCCGTGGCCTGCCCATTGCTCGAGGGCGTTGACCTCAAGGGCGCACGCGGTGTGTTGGTGCTGATCAGCGCAGCCAAGGGTTCCTTGAAGCTGTCTGAATCCAAGCAAGCGATGAACACCATCCGTGATTGCGCTTCCGAAGAAGCCCACGTCATCTACGGCACGGCTTACGATGAAAGCCTGGGTGACCAGATTCGCGTCACCGTGGTGGCCACAGGCCTGGCCAAAGCCGGCGCTGCACGTCCTGAGCTCAAGGTCTTGCGCACGGGCACGGACAACATGCCCTTCATGATGGGTGGCCAGGACGCGGTTTCAGCGCCCCTGAACACGGCCGCCAGTCTGAGCGCCAGCGGCATGAACACGCCAGCCATCTGGCGCAGCAACCGCACCCACGCCGCTGCTCGCGTGGATGGCATGGCCAATGCGGGCATGGACGACATCGAAATCCCAGCCTTCTTGCGCAAACAGGCCGACTGAGCGCATGGTTGGGGTCGGTTGACCTGACGAAGCACCCGATGGGCATTGGCCTGTCGGGTTCTGCGTCAGGTCCAGTCTTGGCTGGGCCATTAAAATCAAGGCATGCTTGCTCAACGCACCCTCAAAACCTTGACCCACGCCGTTGGCGTGGGTTTGCACAGCGGCCAGCGGGTAGAGCTGACCTTGCGCCCAGCTGCGCCCGATACCGGCATTGTCTTTCGCCGGGTGGATCTGCCTGAGCCGGTGGATATTCCTGTACGCGCCGAATCGGTCACCGATACCCGATTGGCCTCCACCATTTCCAAGGGCCAAGCCAAGGTCTTCACCGTGGAGCACCTGATGTCGGCCTGCGCCGGGTTGGGCATCGACAACCTGTATGTGGACATCACGGCCGAGGAAGTGCCCATTCTGGATGGCTCCGCAGCGTCTTTTGTTTTCTTGCTGCAAAGCGCCGGCATCGTCGAGCAAAACGCCCCCAAGCGCTTTTTGCGCGTGCTCAAACCGGTTCAGGTCAGTGAAGGCGAGGGCAGCAACATCAAGTGGGCCCGGCTGGAGCCTTATCACGGCTACAAACTCAGCTTTGAGATCGATTTCCGTCACCCCGCGGTGGACTCCACCGGACAGCAGGTGGTGTTTGACATGTCCGAAGGCGTTTATGCACGCGATATTGCCCGTGCACGCACCTTCGGTTTCACCAAAGATGTGGAAATGATGCGTGCCAATGGCCTGGCCTTGGGCGGTGGTCTGGACAATGCGATTGTCATGGACGATTACAAAGTGCTGAACGCCGATGGGCTGCGTTATGACGACGAGTTCGTCAAGCACAAGATCCTCGACGCCATGGGTGACTTGTACATCGCCGGCAAGCCCTTGCTGGCGGCCTATACGGCTTTCCGCTCGGGCCATGCCTTGAACAACTTGCTGCTTCGCGAACTTTTCTCCCAACCTGATGCCTATGAGGTGGTGAGTTTTGACCGAGCCAACGAGGCCCCCAAGGGCATGGCGGCCCTGCAACCTGCCTGGTGAGACCAGGCCAGGTGGGCTGGAGGCTCACCCCTGTTTAGGGTGAGCGTGTTTTTTGGGGCCAAAGCACACAGGCAATGGAAGCCACCATCAAGCCCACAGCGGCCCAATCCTGCCAGTGCAAAATTTCGTTCAGCCACACCGCGCCGCTGAACACGCCCAGCACGGGGATGAGCATCACACTCAAGGTCGAGGCGACAGGCGGCAAACTGCGAGCCAGATAAAACCACGCTGCGTGTGCAAAGCCAAACACCAGCACCGCGTTGAAGACAATCGCAAACCAGTTGGAAGGTGTGGGTGCCACCCATTGATCGGCTTCAAACACCAAGGCCAGCACTGTCATCACCCCGGTGGTCATCAAAGTCATCCAGAAAGAAATCGCCAAAGTGGGCACCGGTATCTGTGTTCTGCGAAGCATCTGGGTACCCAGCGCCCAGGTGCTGGCTGCACCCAATGCCAACAACACACCCGTTGGGCGTCCACTCAAATTGGACAGCTCATGCCACAGCAAGAGCACCACACCCACACTGGCTGCCGCGACACCTGCCCATGAACGTTTGGCCAATTGGTCACCAAAAAACCAAGCGCCCAACAAGGCCGAAAACATGGGCATGGTGTAGCCCAGAATGGCAGCGCGTCCGCTGGACAGCGATTGCACCGCGATGATGATCAAGGCGTGCCAGATGAACATGTTGAACACCGCCAGCACCAGCAGCTCGCGCCAATGTGCACGGGGAATCCGGAACGGTACTTTCATGGCCACCAGTGCCAGACCTAAAACAGGGGTGCCCAGCCACAGACACAGTGTCCGAAAGGTCAGCGGCGGAAAGCCGGTGACACCGATTTTGAGGATGGGCCAGTTGATTCCCCAGACGATGGTGAGCAAGACCAGGATGGTCCATTGGCGCGAAGAAAGCTTTTGCATGGGGTGCATCTTAGTCGGCCCTTAAAATCCCGCCATGACCTTCCTTGACATGCTGCGCGCCGCCGAGCGCCAAAACGGCTCTATGCTTTGCGTGGGCCTGGACCCCGAACCCACCAAGTTCCCTGCCGCCTACAAGGGCGATGCCAACAAGATCTACGACTTTTGCGCCCGCATCGTCGACGCCACGGCCGACTTGGTCAGCAGCTTCAAACCCCAAATCGCTTACTTTGCCGCGCACCGCGCCGAAGGCCAGCTCGAACGCCTGATGGAGCATATGCGCCGCGTGGCACCTCAGGTGCCGATCATCCTGGACGCCAAGCGCGGCGACATCGGCAGCACGGCCGAGCAATACGCCAAAGAAGCCTTTGAGCGCTACGGCGCTGACGCCGTCACCCTCTCGCCCTTCATGGGTTGGGACTCTGTGGCGCCGTACCTCCAGTACGAAGGCAAAGGCGCATTCCTGCTGTGCCGCACCTCCAACCCTGGTGGTGATGATTTGCAAAACCAGCGCCTGGCCTCGGTCGAGGGCCAGCCACGCCTGTACGAACATGTGGCCCGCCTGGCCCAAGGCCCCTGGAATCTGAACGGCCAACTGGGCCTGGTGGTGGGTGCCACGTATCCCGCCGAAATCGAGCGCGTGCGCGAACTGGCCCCCACCGTGCCCCTGCTGATTCCCGGCGTGGGCGCGCAAGGTGGTGATGCGGTCGCCACCGTCAAAGCCGGTTGGCGGGCGAATGCCGATGGCAGCAGCGCTGGCTCCATCATCGTCAACTCCTCGCGGGCCGTGCTGTATGCATCGAGCGGTGACGACTTCGAACAAGCCGCCCGCCAGGTCGCCATGCAGACGCGGGACACGCTCGAAGCGGCCAAGGCCTGATGCCCTGATGAGCGCTGCCACCCAGCCAGCGCCAAACGGCATGCCCTGGATGGCCTTGCTGTCCCTGCTGATGGCGGTTTTCCTCGGATCGCTCGATCAGTCGATTGCCAACATGGCCTTGCCCGCCATCGGTGCGGCTTTGCAAAGCACGCCTGCCGAGTCGGTTTGGGTGGTTCATGCCTACCAGCTGGCGGTGGTGGCGGTGCTGCTGCCCTTGGCCGCTTTGGGTGACCGTTGGGGCGCACGCAAGGTGTTTTTGCTGGGCATGGTGCTCTTCAATCTGGCGGCACTGGCCAGTGCCTGCGCCACGCAGCTGGAGTGGCTGGCCTTTTTCCGCGCCATTCAGGGCGTGGGTGCGGCGGGGGTGATGAGCGTCAACCTGGCCTTGATCCAAGGCATCTTCCCTCCGGAAAAGCTGGGGCGCGGCGCGGGCATCAACGCCCTGATCGTGGGCCTGGGCTACAGCCTGGGGCCGACGGTGGCTTCGCTCTTGCTGGCGGTTTTGCCTTGGCCCTGGTTGTTTGGCTTGCAGGCTCCGCTGGGCATGCTGGGGTTCTTTTTGGCGTGGCGTTACTTGCCCCGCAACGAACCTGCCAAGACCGACGCCCCCTATGACCATGTGTTGGCGCTGCTGTCGGCCGTCTGTTTTGCGTCGCTGGTGTTCACGCTCAGTGCCGTGGCTCAGCAAAAAGGCTTGGCTGTGGTGCTGACCGCATTGGGTCTCATGTTGGGCAGCGGCGGTTGGTTGCTGCTGCGCCAGCGAGGTCATGCAGCCCCTGTGCTGCCCGTGGACCTGATGCGTCGGCCCTTGTTCAGCCTGTCGGTCTTCACTTCGTTGAGCGCCTTCACCACACAAGGACTGGCGTTCGTGGCATTGCCTTTCTTTTTTCAACAGCAGCTCGATCGGCCCCCTGTAGAAACCGGTGTTCTCATGTCTGTCTGGGCACTGGTGGTGGCCTTGATGGCACCCGTGGCGGGGACCTTGTCCGACCGATATCCGCCCGCCATTTTGGGGGGCGTGGGCCTGGGCATTCTGAGCCTGGGCATGTTCGGTTTGGGGGTGTCTGGGGTGGAGGTTCCATTTGGCGCCATGGCCTTGTGCATGGCACTGTGCGGTGTGGGTTTTGGGCTGTTTCAGTCGCCGAATCTGCGCGCCATCATGGCCAGTGCGCCAGCCCACCGCGCCAGCGGAGCCAGTGGCATGGTCGCGTTGGCGCGCTTGACTGGACAAGCCACCGGCGCGGCCTTGGTGGCCTTGAGCTTCAACCTGTTCGGACCGCTGGGTGCGGGCCATGCGGTGATGCTGGGCGCGCTCACGGCAGGCCTGGGCGCTTTGCTGAGCATGGCCAGATTGCGCGCTCGCTGACGCTGGGTCTCAGCAAAGCATCAGCGCGAGTGTTCAGTCATGACGAAAAGCCGGAAATGGCGTGGCTTGAACACCCAATTAGTTTGAATCGACTTTTTGTCGTGATGGGCTTTTGCGACTTTTTCGCAAAGTGGGCAAACCAACACCAGAGGCATCAAAACCACCGTCTACAGCGATGGTTTGGCCATTGATATAGCTGGCCTCACTGCTGCAAAGAAAGGCTACTGCGTTGGCTATTTCTGCTGTGCTGCCATAGCGGTTCATGGGAATGGTGTCGTGATAGTCCTTGATGATCGCCTTGCTGTGAACCAGCTTGGCCATTTCAGTGGCCACGGGGCCTGGTGCAACGCAGTTCACGCGAATCCCAACATCTCCCAATTCTGCAGCCTGCTGTTTCGTGAGATGGATGATGGCGGCTTTGCTGGTGCCATAGGCCACCCTGAGTGTGCTGGCTCTGAGGCCCGATATTGAGGCAATGTTGACCACACTGCCACCCCCGTTTTTGAGCATGACCTTTGCACAGGCCTGGGTGCACCAAAAGGCACCATCCAAATTGGTGTCCATGATGTGACGCCAATCTTCCCAAGTCACTTCCAATATCGGTTTGAAAATGGCGACGCCTGCATTGTTGACGAGTGAATCGATGCGGCCGAACTTTTTCTCGATTCGAGCGATAGAGCGCGATACTTGGATGGGGTTGGACACATCACAGTGGATCGCCAAGAAATCTGGGCTGTTGAAATTGGCTTCGGTTTTGGCCAGCGTTTCCTTGTCTACATCCAGAGCTGCGACACGGAAACTGCGCTTCAAGAATGTGTTGCAAATCTCCAAACCAATACCGCGGGCACCTCCAGTGACCACCACCACGGGACCTGAATTGCTGATTTTTTTCATGGCTGAATAAAGTTTGCGAAAGATTGTGCGAGCGTCGTCTCCTGATATTTGATCAGACACTGGTCACAGGCATCTCAGTACTATCCATGAGCCAACAGGTCAGATTTGAAAACAGATACCAACAGCAAGAAGCGTCTACGATAGAAGGCATCCCGCCAACAAATGGACAAGCCATGAAGCTCTACACCGCCCACCGTGCCCCCAGCCCTCGCCGGGTGCTGATGTTCCTGGTCGAGAAAAACATCACCGGCATCGAGATGGTCAACATGGACCTGAATGGCGGCGAGCACCGCACGCCCGAATACCTGGCCAAAAGCCCACTGGCCAAAGTGCCTGCGCTGGAGCTGGATGACGGCCGCGTGATCACCGAGACGCGGGCAATCTGCACTTTGCTGGAGGGCCGCTACCCGGAGCCCAACCTGATGGGTGAGGGCGACGAGCGCGGCTTCATCGAGATGGCCGACCGTCAGGTGGAGCTGTATCTGCTGGGCGGCATTGCCAACGCGATTCGCCACAGCCACCCGGGATTGGCGGCTTTGGAGAAGCCCCAGTTCCCAGAGTTTGGCCGTTCGCAGGCCGAGAAGGTGCGCGAGGTGGCGCGGGGTTTTGACCAGCGGCTGCAAAACCAGCCCTGGATCGCGGGTGAGCGCTTCACGATTGCCGACATCACTGCGTTTTGCGCGCTGGAGTTTGCGCGGGGCTTGATGAAGTTCGTGCCCGGCGACGAGGGCATGCTGGCCCTGCAAGCCTGGCGCGACCGCATGAACGAGCGGCCGAGCGCCAAGGTTTGAGGGATGGATGCCGGATCAAGTCCGGCATGACAAGTGAGGAGGCTGGCGCTGCTGCCGGTAGGCAGAGGTTCAGCTGAACACGCCGCCGTAGTCTTTGCGCAGTTCGTTTTTCTGAACCTTGCCAGTGCCGCCCACGGGCAGGGATTCGAGGAAGACCACATCGTCGGGTACCCACCACTTGGCGACCTTGGTGGCCAAAAAGTCCAGGATCTCTTGCTTCTCAACCGTTTGCCCCGGCTTGCGCACGATGAACAGCAGCGGGCGTTCGTCCCACTTCGGGTGCTTGACGCCAATCACGGCGGCCATGGCCACAGCAGGGTGCCCGATGGCGGCGTTTTCCAGGTCTATCGAGCTGATCCACTCGCCACCGGTCTTGATGACGTCCTTGGTGCGGTCACGGATCTGCATGGTGCCCTGCGCGTCGATGGTGGCGATGTCGCCCGTGGGGAACCAGCCGTCCACCAATGCGGTCTTCTCGGCCTTGAAGTAACGCTCCACGATCCACTGGCCGCGCACCATCAGCTCGCCTTGGGATGTGCCGTCGCGGGGCAGGGTGGTGCCGTTTTCATCGACGATTTTGATTTCGATGCCCGATACCGCGCGGCCCTGTTTGGCCACGATGGCGTGTTGATCGGCTGCAGGTTTTTGGCGGTCGGTGCGCGTCAGCAAACTCATGGTGGCCACGGCAGTGGTCTCGGTCATGCCCCAGCCGTGGCGCACCTCCACGCCATAGACGTCAACGAACTTGGCGATCAGGGCCATGGGCATGGCCGAGCCGCCTACGCAGGTGCGCTTCATGTGGGCAAAGCGCAAGTTGTTTTGCTCCACATGCTGGATCAGGCCCATCCAGATGGTGGGCACGCCCGCGCTGATGGTGACCTGCTCGGCGTCCATCAGCTCGTACAAGCTGGGGCCGTCGAGTTTGGGGCCGGGCAACACCAGTTTGGTGCCCGCAATCAGTGCGGCGTAGGGGATGCACCAGGCGTTGATGTGGAACATGGGCACTACAGGCAAGATGGTTTCTTGTGCAGACAGGCCCAGCACATCGGGCATGCAGCCGGTGGTGGCGTTCATGACGATGGCGCGGTGTGAATACAGCACGCCCTTGGGGTTGCCGGTGGTGCCCGAGGTGTAGCACAGCGCGGCTCCCGTGCTTTCATCGAGTTCGGGCCAGTCGAAGGTGCCTGGGTGACCCGCGATCAGGTCTTCGTAGTTCAGCACGCTCACACCGTCAATGGCGGGTGTGTTGGCCGCATCGGCCAGGCACACCCAGGCGCGGACTTTGGGGCAATGCGCGGCAATGCCTTTGACCAGTGGCGCAAAGGTGGCATCGAACAGCACCACTTCGTCTTCGGCGTGGTTGATCACATAAATGAGCTGCTGCGGGTGCAGGCGCGGGTTGCAGGTGTGCATGACCATGCCGCTGCCAGACACCGCGTAATACGCTTCCAAGTGGCGGTGGTTGTTCCAGGCGATCGAGCCGATGGCGCTGCCCGCTTTGAGGCCCATCTGCGCCAAGGCGTTGGCCAGTTGACGGGAGCGGCGGGCCACTTGGGCATAGGTGCTGCGGTGCAGCGGGCCATGCGTCTCGCGTGAGACGACTTCCTGCTCGCCAAACTGCGCAGCGCCGTGTTCAAGAATGCCCGAAATGAGCATGGGGCGGTTCATCATGAGGCCGGGTTGTGGCATGTTTGTCTCCTGAAGATCAATGGTTTTTTGCAGGTCAAATTCACAGCAGCGCCGCGTACACCAGGTCGCGGAACAGGGGGCGATAGTAATCCCTTTGGTTGGGGGCCTGGATCATGAGCATGGCCACCATGTCGAGCGCCGGGTCCACAAAAAAGGTGGTGCCCGCGATACCGCCCCAGTAGTACAGGCCCACCGAGCCGGGCACTGGCGACATGCCCAAATGGGTGCGTACCGCAAACCCGAGGCCAAAGCCGTGGCCTGGGGGCAGCAGCGTGCCATCGGCCGGGATGTTTCCTAAGTGGTCGGCGGTCATGTAGTCCACCGTGTGCGGGCCCAGCAGGCGCACGCCGTTCAGCTCGCCCCGGTTGCGCAGGCATTGCAAAAAGCGGGCGTAGTCCATGGCGGTGGACATCAGACCGCCGCCACCGCCTTCCATGGCGGGCACTTGGCGAGGCTCCAGCACTTTCATGGGCACACCGCCATCGGGGT
>NZ_JAXITC010000007.1:0-154787 GCF_034680285.1 Limnohabitans sp. | reverse complement strand
GTTTTTGTCGATCAGGCGCAGAGCAGCGCTGGAAACGCGCAGACGCACCCAACGGTTTTCTGTTTCAACCCAGAAACGACGGTATTGCAGGTTCGGCAGGAACCGGCGCTTGGTTTTGTTGTTGGCGTGGGAAACGTTGTTTCCCGTCATTGGGCCTTTGCCCGTTACGTCGCAAACGCGTGCCATGTGGACACTCCGATACTTATAAAACAGCTGGTGCCGATGGGTCACATGCAGACTTGCATGGGGCCTGGCGCTCCAGCCTCACCTCGCCAAGATGGGTGGCGGTATCCCAGATCACTGTGCCTGTAGCCCCAGGCGATTGACCTGGGCAGAAGCAGCAAAGCCTTGGATTATAACCAGAAATCAGGCCTCGTTTTGCTCCAAGAAGCGCTGTGCATCGAGCGCCGCCATGCAGCCTGTGCCTGCGCTGGTGATGGCTTGTCGGTAAACGTGGTCTTGCACGTCGCCTGCTGCGAACACGCCGGGTACCGAAGTTTGGGTCGCAAAGCCCTTGAGGCCGCTTTGGGTCACGATGTAACCGTTTTCCAACTCAAGTTGCCCTTGGAAGATGTCGGTGTTGGGTGAGTGGCCAATGGCAATAAAACAGCCTTTGAGTTCCACGTCCTCCAAGCTGCCGTCCACGGTGCTTTTCAGGCGAACTCCAGTCACGCCCGAGGCGTCACCCAGCACTTCTTCCAGAGTCTGGAAGGTTTTCAGCACGATCTTGCCCGCCGCGACCTTGTCCATCAACTTGTCGACCAAGATGGGTTCGGCCTTGAATTTGTCGCGGCGGTGGATCAAATAGACCTTGCTGGCGATGTTGGACAAATACAGGGCTTCTTCAACAGCGGTGTTGCCACCGCCGACCACGCAGCAAAGTTGTTCGCGGTAAAAGAAGCCGTCACAGGTGGCGCAGCCGCTCACGCCGCGGCCCATGAAGGCGGTCTCGGACGGCAAGCCCAGGTATTTGGCCGAAGCACCCGTGGCGATGATCAGGCTGTCGCAGGTGTAGGTGCCGCTGTCGCCGATCAGGGTGAAGGGGCGCTGCTCAAGCTTCACCGTGTGGATGTGGTCAAACACGATCTCGGTGTTGAAGCGCTCGGCATGTTCCTGGAAACGTTGCATCAGGTCCGGACCTTGGACGCCGTGCACGTCAGCGGGCCAGTTGTCCACTTCGGTGGTTGTCATGAGCTGACCGCCTTGAGCCATGCCGGTGATCAAAAGCGGTTTCAGGTTAGCGCGGGCGGCGTAAACCGCTGCGGTGTATCCGGCAGGGCCGGAGCCGAGAATCAGAACTTGGGCATGTTTGGAAGTGGCGGACATGGTGAGCAATCGGGGAGGGCAAAGGTTGAAAAGACGAAGTCGGTACAAAGCACCGAATGGGGTGATTGTAAGAAACACGCAATGACGTCGAACCCAGAGGGATACCGATGGGGCCATGCAGCCCGCACGAGGGGTTTGATCGGGTAAGCTTGACCCTTAATTTATGACCTATTCACTGCACACATTGACCCATCCCACGGCTCGGGCCGAGGAAGTGGCGCCACCTCAGACGTTTTGGGCCCGTTTTGCCCAAGAAATCGTCCTGTTGATCGGCGGCGCAGCCCTTTTGCTTTGCCTTTTGGCATTGCTCAGTTACCAGCCGAGCGATCCGGCGTGGTCCACATCGGGGGGGGGGCAAGCGGTGCGCAACTGGATTGGTCGCGCAGGCGCCCTGTTGGCCGATTTGGCTTATTTCGGCTTGGGTTATTCCGCTTGGTGGTGCTTGGCCGCAGGGGGCCGGGCTTGGTTGGTGGGCTTGGCGCGTTGGATGCGTGGCGCCAGAAACGATGACACGATCGATGCCTCAACGACGGGCCGCAGTGGTCCATGGACATTCTGGTTGGGCCTGGTCTTGCTGCTGTCTGCCAGCACCAGCATTGAGTGGGCGCGTTTGTACCGTTTAGAGGCCAATTTGCCTGGGCACAGTGGTGGTGTTTTGGGTTATTTGATCGGATCGTTGGCGGTTCATTGGCTGGGTTTTACGGGGGCGGCATTGGCCGGTTTGGCCGCGCTGGTGGCGGGCGTGGCGATGGTGTTCCGCTTTTCTTGGGGCCAATTGGCCGAGGCTGTGGGTTCGCGCATTGATGGTCTGATCCGCTCACGCCACGTCAAGCGTGAGATGGAAGAAGATTTGGCCATGGGCCAGCAAGCCTTGCGCGAGCGGGAACAGGCCTTGCCCTCGCAACCGATTGAGCCGCAATGGGACATGGACCATTTGACCCCCGCACCTGAGGGCCAATTGGACCTGGAGCCTGTGCCATTGCCTGTGCCGCCGCCTGCGCCTCGGGTCATTGAACCCGCCGTTGTGGACGTGCCGCGCAGCGACAGGGTGGTCAAGGAACGCCAAAAGCCCCTATTCACCGAACTCCCCGACAGCAAACTGCCGCAAGTGGACCTGCTCGACAGCCTGTCGGTTCGCCAGGAAACCGTGTCGCCCGAAACGCTGGAAATGACCAGTCGCCTGATCGAGAAAAAGCTCAAGGATTTTGGCGTGGAAGTTCGCGTGGTGGCTGCAGCGCCTGGCCCGGTGATCACGCGTTACGAAATCGAACCGGCTACCGGCGTCAAGGGCTCTCAAGTGGTGAACCTGGCCAAGGATTTGGCGCGCTCGCTCAGCCTTGTATCGATCCGGGTCATCGAGACGATTCCCGGCAAAAACTTCATGGCCTTGGAGTTGCCCAACGCCAAGCGCCAATCGATCAAACTCAGCGAAATATTGGGCTCGCAGGTGTACCACGAAGCCAAGTCCATGCTGACCATGGGCTTGGGCAAAGACATCATTGGCAACCCGGTGGTGGCCGATTTGGCCAAGATGCCCCACGTTTTGGTGGCCGGTACCACGGGCTCTGGTAAGTCGGTCGGTATCAACGCCATGATTTTGTCGTTGCTTTACAAGGCCGAAGCGCGCGATGTGCGTCTCTTGATGATCGACCCCAAGATGCTGGAGATGTCGGTCTACGAAGGCATTCCACATTTGCTGGCCCCTGTGGTGACCGACATGCGTCAGGCTGCGCACGGCCTCAACTGGTGCGTGGCCGAGATGGAAAAGCGCTACAAACTCATGAGCAAAATGGGTGTGCGCAACTTGGCCGGTTACAACGTCAAGATCGACGAAGCCACCGCCCGCGAAGAGTTCATTTACAACCCGTTCAGCCTCACCCCGGACGACCCTGAGCCGCTCAAGCGTCTGCCGCACATCGTGGTGGTGATCGACGAGTTGGCCGACCTGATGATGGTGGTGGGCAAGAAGATCGAAGAGCTGATCGCCCGTTTGGCTCAAAAGGCCCGAGCCGCAGGCATCCATTTGATTTTGGCCACCCAGCGCCCCAGCGTGGACGTGATCACGGGCCTGATCAAGGCCAACATTCCGACGCGCATCGCCTTTCAGGTGTCGAGCAAGATCGACAGCCGCACCATCCTTGACCAGATGGGTGCCGAAGCCTTGCTGGGCATGGGCGACATGCTTTACATGCCCTCGGGCACGGGCTTCCCCATCCGGGTGCATGGCGCTTTTGTGAGCGACGAAGAGGTGCACCGGGTGGTGAGCTATCTGAAAAGTCAGGGCGAGCCTGACTACATCGAAGGCGTACTGGAAGGCGGCACGACCGACGACGACGGTGGCATGCTGGGCGAAGGTGACAACGATGAGAAAGATCCGATGTACGACCAAGCCGTCGAGGTGGTTTTGAAAAACCGCAAAGCCAGCATCTCTTTGGTGCAACGCCACCTGAAAATTGGCTACAACCGCGCTGCTCGCTTGGTCGAGGACATGGAAAAAGCTGGCTTGGTCAGCAGCATGAGCGGCAGCGGGCAACGTGAAATTTTGGTGCCCGCACGGGCAGAGTGACACCCATGAAAAACCATTCTTGGCCTTGCCGCGCAGCCTTGGCTCTTTGGGTCAAGGCCTCTTTGCTTGTGCTGGCCTTGGGTGGTGGCGCATGGGCCCGCGCCGATGGCCTGGATCTGTTGGCCCAGTTCATGAAGCAAGCCCGCAGTGGCCAAGCCCAGTTCACCCAAGTGGTCACATCACCCAGTAGGCCTGGACAGCTGGCGCGTGCCAAAACCTCCAGTGGCAGCTTCGAGTTTCAGCGACCCGGCAAGTTTCGCTTCGATTACCGCAAGCCTTTTGTACAAACCTTGGTGGCCGATGGCCAGACACTTTGGTTGCACGATCAAGACCTAAACCAGGTCACAGCCCGACCTCAGTCGCAGGTGCTGGGTGCCACCCCAGCCGCTTTGCTGACTTCTGCGTCTGATTTGCAAGCTTTGAAAAAAGACTTTCAGTTCACGCCCGAACCCGATCGTGACGGTTTGCAGTGGGTGCGGGCCACGCCCCAAGCGCCCGATGGGCCTATCCGCTCGGTGATGGTGGGTTTGCGTGCCGCAGCCAGTGGGCCAGAGCTGGCTGTGCTCGACGTGCAAGACAGTTTGGGGCAACGCTCTTTGTTGACCTTCTCGGCTTTCGAAACCAACCCTGTGTTGCCCGCCAACACCTTCGTGTACAAGGCCCCAGCGGGTGCCGACGTCATTCGCCCTTGATACAGGCAGCTTGGCCATGACCGCCGCTCACTTGTCCACTCATGCACCTTTGGCCGAACGGTTGCGCCCACGCCACTTGGGTGAGGTGATTGGGCAGCAGCATCTGCTCGGTGAGGGCATGGCGCTGCGCTTGGCTTTCGAGTCGGGACAGCCGCACAGCTGCATTCTGTGGGGACCTCCCGGGGTGGGTAAAACCACCATCGCCCGTTTGATGGCCGACGCATTTGACGCCCAGTTTTTGAGCATCAGCGCCGTTTTGGGCGGCATCAAAGACATCCGCGAAGCGGTGGAAAAAGCCGAAGCTGCCCGCACGGGATTGCACCCACAGCGCACCATCATGTTTGTGGACGAGGTGCACCGCTTCAACAAGAGCCAGCAAGACGCGTTTTTGCCGCATGTGGAAAGTGGCTTGTTCACCTTCATCGGTGCGACCACGGAAAACCCTTCCTTCGAGGTCAACTCGGCTTTGCTCTCACGGGCCGCTGTGTATGTGCTGCAACCTTTGGCAGAAGACGATCTGGGTCACATCGTGGAGAGGGCGCAGGCCATTCAAGCCATTCCTTCGATCGAGCCCGAGGCGTTGACCCGTCTTCTGGCCTATGCCGACGGCGATGCCCGTCGCTTGCTCAACACACTCGAAACCTTGGCCATGGCTGCCAAGCAGGAAAGCATCGATCCGGTGACGGACGCGTGGCTGATGAGGGTGTTGGGTGAACGCATGCGCCGCTACGACAAAGGCGGAGAGCAGTTTTACGACACCATCAGCGCCCTGCACAAGTCGGTGCGTGGCTCCGACCCCGATGCCGCCCTGTATTGGTTTGTGCGCATGCTCGACGGTGGGGCAGACCCACGTTACATGGCGCGGCGCTTGATCCGCATGGCGAGCGAAGACATTGGGTTGGCGGATCCCCGCGCCCTGCGCATGGCGCTTGATGCCGCCGATGTGTACGAGCGCCTGGGCAGCCCTGAAGGCGAGTTGACGCTGGCGCAGTGCGTGATTTATCTGGCCATCGCCCCCAAATCGAATGCTGCCTACAAGGCATTCAAAGACGCCAAAACGTGGGTCAAACAAGATGGCACGCGCCCAGTGCCCATGCATTTGCGCAATGCCCCCACCCAACTCATGAAGCAGCTCGACTACGGCAAAGGCTACCGCTATGCCCACGACGAGGAAGACGGCTTTGCTGCAGGCGAGCGCTATTTACCAGAGGGCATGCCTGAGCCCGGCTTTTACAAACCGGTTCGCCGGGGTCTGGAAATCAAAATTGCTGACAAATTGGAAGAACTGCGAAAGAAAAATGCAGCCACAGGGTAATTCCTCACGACATTGAATACGGTCGGGATACTTTCTTTCACTACAATCCCGCCACCCCGCCCGGTGTTGAAGCGATCTGGCGGGTTTTTTGCTAGTGGTCAGCGCCTGCTCAAAAGGTGGGCTTGACTTGAGAACAACAACCGAAGCGAAGACCTGTTAAGCGCGGGTCACACACGGAGAAATTTATGGACGTCTTCCTCCAACAGGTCATCAACGGCCTCGTCATGGGCAGCATGTACGCCTTGGTGGCCTTGGGCTACACCATGGTTTACGGCATCATCAACCTGATCAACTTTGCGCACGGAGAAGTGCTGATGGTGGGTGCACTGACCAGCTGGTCGGCCATCGGCATGATGCAGGGCGCCATGCCTGGCGCACCAGGGTGGGTCATTTTGATTTTGGCCACCTTGATCGCCTGCGTGGTGGCCGTCGTTTTGAATTTTTCGATTGAGAAGATTGCCTACCGGCCGCTGCGCAACAGCCCCAAGTTGGCCCCCCTGATCACCGCCATTGGCATGAGCATCTTGCTGCAGACGCTGGCCATGATCATTTGGAAGCCGAACTACAAGGCCTACCCCACTTTGCTGTCGAGCACACCCATCAACATGGGTGGCGTGGTCATCACGCCCACGCAAATCATGATTTTGGGCGTCACCGCAGTTTCCTTGGCGGTATTGATGTGGTTGGTGAATTACACCCGTTTGGGCCGTGCCATGCGTGCGACCTCCGAGAACCCGCGCGTAGCGGCTTTGATGGGTGTCAAGCCCGACATGGTGATTTCTGCCACGTTTGTGATTGGTGCCATCTTGGCCGCCATCGCAGGTGTGATGTACGCGTCCAACTACGGAACGGCTCAGCACGCCATGGGCTTCTTGCCGGGGCTCAAAGCCTTCACCGCAGCGGTGTTTGGCGGCATTGGTAATCTGTCTGGTGCCGTGATTGGCGGCATTTTGCTGGGTCTGATCGAAGCCATTGGCTCGGGCTACATCGGTCACCTCACGGGCGGTGTCTTGGGCAGCCATTACACCGATATTTTTGCGTTCATTGTTCTGATCATCGTGCTGACTCTGCGTCCCTCGGGCCTCATGGGTGAGCGTGTGGCCGATCGCGCTTGATGGAGCAAATATGAAAAACAACAAAACACTTCAATACATCCTGATCGCTGCAGGGCTGATTGCATTGCCCTTGATCCTGCAAGTTTTCGGCAACGCCTGGGTGCGTATCGCCGACATGGCCTTGCTGTACATCTTGCTGGCCATTGGCCTGAACATCGTGGTGGGTTATGCCGGTTTGCTCGACTTGGGTTACGTGGCTTTCTTTGCGGTGGGGGCCTACATGTACGGCTTGCTGTCGTCGCCACACCTGACCAACACCTTTGCATGGATCGCCGCGGCTTATCCCACGGGCATGCACATGCCGATTTGGCTCATCGTGCCTGTAGGCGCTGCGCTGGCGGGCCTGTTTGGCATGTTGCTGGGTGCGCCCACGCTCAAGTTGCGTGGCGACTACCTGGCCATCGTGACCTTGGGCTTTGGTGAAATCATCCGTGTGTTCATGAACAACCTGGACCATCCCATCAACATCACCAACGGCCCCAAGGGTTTGGACCAGATCGATCCCATTTCGATTTTTGGTCTGAACCTCGGCAAGAAGCTGATGATTGGTGATTTCGAAATAGCTTCGGTCTCGCTCTATTACTACCTGTTCCTGAGCTTGGTGCTGGTGACCATCTTGATCTCTTACCGCTTGGAAGTTTCTCGCATTGGACGCGCCTGGATGGCGATCCGCGAAGACGAAATCGCCGCCAAGGCCATGGGCCTGAACACCCGCAACCTCAAGCTGTTGGCGTTTGGCATGGGCGCTACCTTCGGTGGTGTGTCCGGCGCTATGTTCGCAGGCTTCCAAGGTTTCATCTCGCCAGAGTCCTTCAGTCTGATGGAGTCGGTGATGATCGTGGCGATGGTGGTGCTCGGTGGTTTGGGCTATTTGCCCGGTGTGATTTTGGGCGCCATTTTGTTGTCCGCATTGCCCGAGGTGCTGCGCTATGTCGCCGGCCCACTGCAAGAGATGACAGGCGGTCGTTTGGACGCCTCCATCCTGCGCCAATTGCTCGTGGCTTTGGCCATGATCGTGATCATGTTGATGCGTCCTCGCGGGCTGTGGCCCTCGCCTGAGCATGGCAAATCGCTCAAGACGAAATGAAGGAGCAGAACATGAATCCAACAGCCAACAAAGACACCGTTCTCAACGTATCCGGCATTTCCAAACGATTTGGCGGTCTGCAGGCCCTCTCGGACGTGGGCATCACCATTCAGCGCGGTCAGGTCTATGGCCTGATCGGTCCCAACGGCGCAGGCAAGACCACGTTTTTCAACGTGATTACGGGCCTGTACACACCCGACAGCGGCACTTTTGAACTGGCAGGCAAGCCCTACCAGCCCACGGCCGTGCACGAAGTGGCCAAGGCCGGCATTGCCCGCACATTCCAGAACATCCGCTTGTTTGCCGAAATGACGGCCCTGGAAAACGTGATGGTGGGCCGCCATGTGCGCACCCACTCTGGTTTGCTGGGGGCGATTTTCCGCACGCCCAGTTTCAAAGCCGAAGAGGCCGCGATTGCACAACGCGCACAAGAACTGCTCGACTACGTGGGCATTGGCAAGTTTGCAGACTACAAAGCCCGCACCTTGTCCTATGGCGATCAACGTCGCCTGGAAATTGCCCGCGCTTTGGCAACCGACCCGCAGCTGATTGCACTGGATGAACCTGCCGCTGGCATGAACGCCACTGAAAAAGTGCAACTGCGCGAGTTGATCGACCAGATCCGCAAGGACAACCGCACCATCTTGTTGATCGAACACGATGTGAAGCTGGTCATGGGCTTGTGCGACCGCGTCACGGTGCTCGACTACGGCAAACAAATTGCCGAAGGCACGCCCGCTGATGTGCAGAAGAATGAAAAAGTGATTGAAGCCTATTTGGGCACGGGAGGACACTGAGATGGCCGACATCCTTTTGAAAGTCAAAGACCTGCAAGTGGGCTACGGCGGCATTCAGGCAGTCAAAGGCGTGAGCCTCGAAGTGCGCGAAGGCGAGTTGGTCTCATTGATCGGCTCCAACGGTGCGGGCAAAACCACCACCATGAAAGCCATCACAGGCACATTGCCTTTGCAAGCAGGCGACATCGAGTACCTGGGCAAGAGCATCAAGGGCCAAGGCCCTTGGGATTTGGTCAAGCAAGGCCTGGCCATGGTGCCAGAAGGCCGTGGCGTGTTCACCCGCATGACCATCACCGAGAACCTGCAAATGGGCGCTTACATCCGCTCCGATGCTGCGGGCATTGCGGATGACATCGAGAAAATGTTCACGATCTTCCCGCGTCTGCGCGAACGCAAGGACCAACTGGCGGGCACCATGTCCGGTGGCGAGCAGCAAATGCTGGCCATGGGCCGCGCCCTGATGAGCCGCCCCAAGGTCTTGTTGCTGGACGAGCCGTCCATGGGCTTGTCGCCCATCATGGTCGACAAGATCTTCGAGGTGGTGCGCGACGTTTACGCCCAAGGCGTGACGGTGCTGCTGGTGGAGCAAAACGCCAGCCGTGCGCTGGCCATTGCCGACCGGGGTTATGTGATGGACTCGGGCCTCATCACCATGACCGGGGTGGGCAAAGACATGCTCGAAGACCCCAAAGTGCGAGCAGCCTACTTGGGCGAGTGAGCCTCTACCCGTTCAGCAAAAAGCCCGGCATGCCGGGCTTTTTGCATTCAGGGCCAGACCGAGCTCAATCCACCCGTGCCCCACTGGCCTTGACCACGCTTTCGTAGCGAGTCAGCTCCTGCTTCATGAAGGCAGCAAACTGTTCAGGTGTATTGCCAACAGGTTCGGCCAGCAGTTGACCAAAACGTGTTTTGGTTTCGGGCGCTTGCAGTGCGGCGACAAACGCTTTGTTCAACCGCTCCACCACATCGCGTGGTGTGGCCGCAGGTGCCACCAGACCCCACCAAGTGTCGATCGAAAAATCTTTCAAGGTTTCGCTCATGCTCGGAATGTCGGGCAGTGAGTTGCTGCGCTGGGCAGTGGTCACAGCCAGCGCTTTGAGCCTGCCCGCCTTGATGTTGGCCGCTGCCGTGGCCAGGTTGTCGAAGTTGAAATCCACTTGGCCCGACAACAAAGCCAGCTGCGCTGGGTTGCCACCGTTGTAGGGAATGTGCACCGCAAAAATGCCGGCAGCCCGCTTGAACATTTCACCTGCCAGATGGCCCGCACTGCCGTTGCCACCGGAGCCAAAGTTCAACTTGGCGGGGTTGGCTTTGGCGTAGGCCACCAAATCGGCCAGGGTGTTGATCTTCAGGCGCTGCGCGGTCTCGGCGTTCATCACCAGCACATTGGGCACGCGCAGCATTTGGGTGATGGGCGCAAAGTCACGGCTCGCGTCATACGGCATCTTGGCAAACAGCCAAGGGTTGATGGCATGCGTGGCCGTGGCCGCTATGCCGATCGTCAGGCCATCGGGTGCGGCCTTGGCCACCAAGTCAGCGCCTAGGTTGCCGCCTGCGCCGGGGCGGTTCTCGATGATGACGGTGCCCAAGCTGTCTTTCACACGTTCGGCCAGAGCCCGCGCCGTGACGTCGATCGGGCCGCCAGGGGCATAGGGCACGATGATGCGTATGGGCTTGCCTTGCGCCCATGCAGGTGCGCTAAGGGCAAGTGAAGCGGTGGCAAACTGGCGGCGGTTGATCAAAGTCATGGTGTGCTCCGGAAATAGGCGTTTCAGGCCTTGGCTTTGTCTGCCTCAGACGTGAAGGAGTCTGCGTAGAACTCTTCTTCGGGCAAACCGCCTTGTGCCACATAGTCACGCTTGGCCGAGTCCACCACGATGGGCGCACCGCAGGCATAGACCTGGTGGCCCGACAAATCAGGGAAGTCCTGCAACACGGCCTGGTGCACAAAGCCGGCGCGGCCTGTCCAGTGGTCTTCGGCTTCGGCGTTCGAGATCACGGGCACATATTTCAGGTTGGGCATCTCGGCCAAGCGGGCTTCCACCCAATCGGCCATGTACAAATCGGCTGGGCGGCGACCGCCCCAGTACAGGGTGGCCGGGCGGGTGATGCCGCGGTGTTGCATGTGCTCGATCAGCGCCTTGATGGGGGCAAAGCCCGTGCCTGAGGCCAGCAGCACGATGGGCTTGTCACTGTCTTCACGCAAGTAGAAGCTGCCGTACGGGCCTTCGGCACGCAGGATGTCTTTTTCCTTCATGGTGGTGAACACCGGGTCGGTGAACTTGCCGCCGGGCATGTGGCGGATGTGCAGCTCCACCGTGGGGGGGGCCACTTCGAGGGTGTGCGGCGCATTGGCCATGCTGTAGCTGCGGCGCGAGCCGTCACGCAGCAAAAACTCGATGTACTGGCCCGCGTGGAACTTCATCACGTCGTTGGCAGGCAGTTGCAGTTTCAGCACGATCACGTCGTGAGACTTTTTCTCCAGGCTGACCACACGCACCGGCATTTTCTTGACGGGCAAGCCACCTTCTGCGGTCACCTGTTTGGATTCAAGCACCACATCGCTTTGGGCGGTGGCGCAGCAAGTCAGCACCAATCCCTGGACTTCTTCGTCTGCAGACAGGGCTTTGTCCTGGTGCGGGCCATGCACCACTGTGCCCGAGATCTTTTTGCATTTGCACGAACCGCAAGCGCCGTCTTTGCAGCCATAGGGCAGACCAATGCCTTGGCGAATGCCAGCGGCCAGTAGGGTTTCTTTATCGTCGGCGGTGAAGCTGCGGCCACTGGGCTGCACAGAAATTTGAAAGCTCATCTTTTGGGTATCCTAGAGGGCGTGAATATGACTCGGAACCCCTGATTTTGCCTTCAAACCAAACCCCCTTGGGTGCACTGCCCGCCCGTTTTCGCCGCCAGCGTGTTTTGATCGTGGGTTGCGGCGATGTGGGCTTGCGCACGGCAGGTCAGTTGGGCGCTCCACAGAGCCAACGCGTGCGCTTGATGGCCTTGACGTCATCGCCAGAGCGCGTGCGTTTGCTGCGAGCTTGCGGCATCACCCCCTTGCAAGGTGACCTGGACGATGCAGCCAGCCTCAAGCGCTTGGCAGGCATCGCGCACCGCGTGATCCATCTGGCGCCACCGCCGACCGACCGCCGCGGAGCGTCTGAGCGCGATCCGCGCAGCCTGGCTTTGGTGCGTGCTTTGCGATTGCGCTCTCTGCCCCAAGTGTTGGTGTACGGCTCCACCACGGGTGTTTATGGCGACTGCGGGGGACAGTGGGTGAATGAAACCCGACCTACCAAGCCGCATACCCCCCGTGCACAGCGGCGTGTCGATGCCGAAAGCCTGATGCGTTTTCTGGGGCGCAGCGGCGTGCGGGTGAGTGTGTTGCGCATCCCCGGCATATACGCCCCCGACCGCGAAGGCGGCACGCCCCGAGAGCGCTTGCTCAAGGGCACGCCTGTGCTGGTGGCCAAGGAGGACGTGTACACCAACCACATTCATGCCAACGATTTGGCGCGAGCCTGCGCTGCGGCCCTGTGGCGCGGCAAGCCCCAGCGTGTGGTCAACGTGACCGACGACACCGATCTGAAAATGGGCGACTATTTCGACTTGGCTGCTGGCTTGTATGGTTTGTCTAAACCGCCACGCATTTCGCGCAGCGATGCCAACACCGCCTTGCCCTTGATGCTGCTGAGCTTCATGAGCGAATCCCGTCGGCTGGACAACACCCGCATGAAAAAAGAATTGAAAGTCCGCTTGCACTACCCGCATGTGCGCGACGGCCTGAGCCCTCAAGGCGCCTTGTTTTCGGTGGCGCGATGACATCCTTGCGCATTGACAAATGGCTGTGGGCGGCCCGTTTCTACAAAACCCGCAGCCTGGCCAGCGATGAAATCGGCAAAAACCGTGTGCAGGTCAACGGGCAAGACGCCAAGCCGTCCAAAGAAGTCAAACCCGGCGACACCGTGTGCCTGCGCCAAGGCGCTGTGGAGCGAACAGTGGTGGTGCAGGGCTTGAGTGGCGTTCGCGGCCCGGCTCCTGTCGCCCAGCTGCTGTACACAGAAACCCCGGAAAGCATCGCTGCCCGCCAAAAAGCGGCGGAGCAGCACCGTCTGGCCCGCGAGCCTGCGCTCAGCATTGAGCAAGGCCGCCCCACCAAGCGCGACCGCCGGCAAATCGAAAAGACTTGGGATAACCGGTGGAGTGCGGGGATCGATTGATCTGAAAAACCAAAAGAAAAAGCCGCAAGTTACTGGAACTTGCGGCTTTTTGTTTGGTGCCCGGGGCCGGACTCGAACCGGCACGCCTTGCGGCGGGGGATTTTGAGTCCCCTGAGTCTACCAATTTCACCACCCGGGCAGGTATTCGTGAAGACCTGAATTATGGCACATTATTGGGATGATTTATCCAACCATTGAAGATGCGATCGGCAAAACACCTTTGGTGGCTTTGCAACGTTTGGGGGCCGCCGATTCGGCGGCTCGTGGCAATGTCATTTTGGGCAAGCTGGAGGGCAACAATCCTGCGGGTTCCGTCAAGGACCGGCCGGCTTTGTCGATGATTCGCCGGGCCGAGGAGCGGGGTGAGATCAAGCCCGGTGACACCCTGATCGAGGCGACATCTGGCAACACCGGCATTGCGCTGGCCATGGCGGCCGCCATCAAGGGCTACCGCATGGTCTTGATCATGCCCGAGGACCTGTCGATTGAACGCGCCCAGACCATGAAGGCTTTTGGTGCTGAGCTGATCCTCACGCCCAAGAGTGGCGGCATGGAATACGCCAGGGATCTCGCCGACAACATGGCTGCGCAAGGCAAGGGCCGCATCCTGGACCAGTTTGCCAATGCCGATAACCCGCGCATCCATTACGAAACCACCGGCCCCGAGATCTGGGAGCAGACTGGCGGCAAGGTCACCCACTTTGTCAGCGCCATGGGCACCACGGGTACCATCACGGGCGTCTCGCGCTACCTGAAAGAAAAGAACCCGGCCATCCGCATCATTGGCGCACAGCCCAGCGAAGGCTCGCGGATTCCGGGCATTCGCAAGTGGCCGCAAGAGTACCTGCCCAAAATTTATGACGCGAGCTTGGTCGACGAGCTGGTTTATGTGAGCCAAAGCGATGCCGAGGAAACCTGTCGCCAAATGGCCCGCAGCGAGGGCATTTTTGCGGGAATTTCGGCCGCAGGCGCTTGTTGGGTCGCGCAGGAGATTGCGAAAACGGTGCAAAACGCCACCATCGTGTTCATTGTGTGCGATCGCGGTGATCGCTACTTGTCCACAGGCGTGTTCCCCGCCTGAACCCAGGATGCCCCATGGCTGAATTTCGTTTTTGCCCGCAATGCGCCACGCCTTTGGCTTGGCAGACTCAATTGGAAGACGGTGGCGAGGTCATGCGTCTGCGCTGCACCGCTTGCGACTTCACCCATTGGAACAACCCCACGCCCGTGCTGGCGGGCATCGTGCAAGTGGGCGACCAAATTTTGTTGGCCCGCAATGCCGCATGGCCGGGCCGGCGTTTTGCGCTGATCACCGGCTTCATGGAGGCGGGCGAAACACCTGAAGAAGGCATCACGCGCGAGATTGCCGAAGAAACCAATCTGAAGGTGTCAGCCCTCAAGTTGATTGGCGTCTACGACTTCCAGCGCATGAACCAAGTGATCATTGCCTACCATGCGGTAGCCGAAGGCGAGGTGCGTTTGTCACCCGAATTGGCCGAGTACAAGATGTTCGATTTCAAAGACTTGATTTGCTGGCCTGCGGGCACTGGCTACGCATTGGGCGACTGGTTACGCACCATCGGCATTGAGCCGAAGTTCATGTCGTGGGAAGAGCGTGCCGCGCAAAGCCAAGAATCGAATCAGGACACATGATGCACATCGACAAGGAAATAGACACCAGCGGCCTGAACTGCCCCTTGCCCATTTTGAAGGCCAAAAAGGCCCTGAACGAGATGATCAGCGGGCAGGTGCTCAAAGTGACGGCAACCGACCCTGGGGCTTGGCGTGATTTCGAGGCCTTTGCCCGTCAAACAGGCAACGATTTGCTGATGCAGGAAAAGACCGAAACGGCATTTGTGTTTGCACTCAAACGCCGCTGAGATTTCCCGATGAATCTCAGAGGCTCAAGCTCTTGAGGTAGTCGCGGAACGATGCACCCACCTGAGGGTGCTGCAAAGCCAGCTCGACCGTGGCTTCCAAGAAGCCTTCCTTGCTGCCGCAATCGTAGCGCTTGCCTTGGTACTGGAAGGCGTAGACCGCTTCACGCTGCATCAGTCGAGCAATCGCGTCGGTGAGTTGGATTTCGCCGCCCACGCCTGTGGGCTGGTTGCGGATCTCGTCAAAAATACCTGGCGTCAGGATGTAGCGACCGGCCACGCCCATGCGCGAAGGGGCTTTGTCTGGGCTGGGTTTCTCGACGATTTGTTCGACGCGTATCAATTGGCGGCCAGCGGGCTCACCAGCCACGATGCCGTAGCGCTTGACTTGGTCAAGTGGCACTTCTTGCACCGCCAGCACTGAGCGGCCTTGCTTGGTGTAGGCCTCGACCATCTGGGACAGGATGGAAGGGCCCGAGTTGACCATCAGGTCATCGGCCAACAGCACAGCAAACGGTTCATTGCCCACCAGGGGCTCGGCGCAGAGCACGGCGTGACCCAAGCCCAGCATGCGGTTTTGCCGCACATAAGCGCACACCATGTCGTCGGGCTGCACTGAGCGCACCAAGGCCAGCAATTCGTCTTTGTGGGCCGCTTCGAGTTCGCTTTCGAGTTCGTAGGCGGTGTCAAAGTGGTCTTCGATGGCACGTTTGCTGCGGCCCGTCACAAAGATCATGTGCCGCACTCCCGCCGCGTAGGCTTCCTCCACCGCGTACTGGATCAGCGGCTTGTCGACCACCGGCAGCATCTCTTTGGGCGCAGCTTTGGTCGCTGGCAAAAAGCGTGTGCCCAAACCAGCCACAGGGAAAACGGCTTTGCGAATGACGTTGTGGCTCATGGTGTCTCCGAGGGGTAGGACTGCATCAGCCCAAGCGTTGCAGTTGTTGGCGAATTTTGTCGAGTGTGGCGCCGAAGTCGGCCACACGCTTTTTGGTTTCGTCGAGCACGGCTTGTGGGGCTTTGGAGACAAACGCCTCATTGCCGAGTTTGGCGTTGGCCTTGGTGATTTCACCTTCCAAGCGTGCTGCTTCTTTGGTCAAGCGAATTTTTTCTGCGGCTGCATCCACTTCGATGAACAGGCACAAACGCGCTTCGCCCACCACGGCCACGGGGGCCGCTTGTGCGGCTGCGATCCATTCGGCTTCGTTGTCAAACACCTTGACTTCGCTCAGCTTGGCCAGCGACTGCAACACCGGTGCCACGCTTTGCATGAAGGCCGTGTCACCCAGCACATACATGGGCATGCGCGTGGCGGGTGAGACGTTCATCTCGCCGCGCAGGTTGCGGCAAGCGTCCACCAGGGTTTTGAGTTTGGCCACATGGGCTTCGGCAGCCAAGTCGATGCGTTCGGGCTGGCTCACCGGGTAGGCCGCGATGCTGACCGACTCGCCCGGACGGCCCGCCACCACCGACACTTTTTGCCAAAGCTCTTCGGTGATGAAGGGGATGATGGGGTGCGCCAAACGCATGATGGTTTCCAGCGTGCGGATCAGGGTGCGGCGGGTGGCGCGTTTTTGCGCATCGTTGCCGATGTTGATCTGCACCTTGGCGATTTCGAGGTACCAGTCGCAGAACTCGTTCCAGAAAAAGTCATAGATCGTGTTGGCCACGTTGTCTAGGCGGTACTCGGCAAAGCCTTTGGCCACATCGGCCTCGACGCGTTGCAGGTGTGAGCTGATCCAGCGGTCGGCCTGGCTGAAAGACATGTAGCCATGAGCAGGTCCGCCCACTTCGCATTCAGCCTTGGTGTGCTCTTTCAGGCCGCAGTCTTGGCCTTCGCAGTTCATCAGCACAAAGCGGGTGGCATTCCACAGTTTGTTGCAGAAGTTGCGATAGCCTTCGCAGCGCTTGGAGTCAAAGTTGATGCTGCGGCCCAATGATGCGAGTGCCGCAAAGGTGAAACGCAGGGCGTCTGCGCCGTAGGCCGGGATGCCTTCGGGGAATTCTTTTTCGGTTTGCTTGCGCACCTTGGGTGCGGTCTCGGGCTTGCGCAGGCCTTGGGTGCGTTTCTCGAGCAGGGGTTCCAGCGTGATGCCGTCGATCAGGTCAACGGGGTCGAGCACGTTGCCTTCGGACTTGCTCATCTTCTTGCCTTGCGCATCGAGCACCAGGCCGTGGATGTAGACGTGCTTGAAAGGCACTTTGCCGGTGAAGTGCGTGGTCATCATGATCATCCGGGCGACCCAGAAGAAGATGATGTCGTAGCCGGTCACCAACACGCTGCTGGGCAAGTACAGGTCGTAGTCGGGCGTCTTCTCGGGCCATCCCATGGTGCTGAACGGCACGAGGGCCGACGAGTACCAAGTGTCCAGCACGTCTTCGTCGCGCTTGAGTGTTTTGCCAGGGGCTTTGGCTTGCGCTTCCGCTTCGTTGCGGGCCACATACACCTTGCCGTCTTCGTCGTACCAAGCGGGAATCTGATGGCCCCACCACAGCTGGCGTGAGATGCACCAGTCGGTGATGTTGTTCATCCACTGGTTGTAAGTGTTCACCCAGTTCTCGGGCACAAAGCTCACTTCGCCAGATTGCACCGCGTCAATGGCTTTTTGGGCAATGCTCTTGCCGGTGGCGTCGCCTTGGCCGACTTGGTTCATGGCCACGAACCACTGGTCGGTCAACATGGGCTCGATCACCTGGCCCGTGCGGGCGCAGCGGGGCACCATGAGTTTGTGTTTTTTCACCTCGACCAATGAGCCTGCAGCTTCCAGGTCGGCCACCACGGCCTTGCGGGCCACGAAGCGGTCCAGACCACGGTATTTTTCGGGGGCGTTGGTGTTGATCGTCGCGTCCAAGTTCAGCACGCAGATCATCTCCAGCTTGTGGCGCTGGCCCACTTGGTAGTCGTTGGTGTCGTGCGCGGGCGTGACCTTCACCACGCCGGTGCCAAAGTCCTTGTCCACGTAGTCGTCTGCAATCACGGGGATGGTGCGGCCGCAGAGTGGCAAGTTGACCTGTTGGCCAATCAGGTGTTTGTAGCGCTCGTCTTCGGGGTGCACCATCACGGCCACGTCGCCCAGCAGGGTTTCGGGGCGGGTGGTGGCGACGGTCAATGAACCGCTGCCATCGGCCAAGTCATAGCGGATGTGCCACATCGAGCCGTCTTCTTCGGCGCTTTCCACTTCCAGGTCGGACACTGCGCTTTGCAGCACCGGGTCCCAGTTCACCAGGCGTTTGCCACGGTAGATCAGGCCTTGCTCATACAGCTGCACAAAGGTTTCGGTCACGGTCTTGGACAGTTTGGGGTCCATCGTGAAGTATTCGCGGCTCCAGTCCACGCTGTCGCCCATGCGGCGCATCTGGCTGGTGATGGTGCTGCCGGACTCTTCTTTCCACTCCCAAACCTTGCTCACAAAGTTCTTGCGGGCTTCGGCAGGTGTGGGGCCCATGTCGTGGCGGCTGATGCCTTTGGCTTGCAGCTGGCGCTCCACCACGATTTGGGTGGCGATGCCCGCGTGGTCGGTGCCCGGAATCCAGGCGGTGTTGTGACCCAGCATGCGGTGGTAGCGGGTCAGCGAGTCCATGATGGTCTGGTTGAACGCGTGGCCCATGTGCAGCGTGCCCGTCACGTTGGGCGGTGGCAACTGGATGGCGAACGCTGGCGCACCGTCTTTGGGCGCTTGCGTGCCTCGAAAACCAGCCACGCCGTAACCGCGTTTTTCCCACTCGGGGCCCCAATGGGCTTCAAGCGCAGCAGGCTCGAACGATTTGGACAGGCTCTCAAGGCCGGGCTGGAGGGCCACAGTGGCGGGGGCGTTGCTCATGGCGGGGGCTTCTCAAAAATAAATAACGGCAGCTCTGCGCACGCCGTGCAGGACGATCAGTGTCCGAAATAGGTGATTTTACCTAGCCCACCTTGGTTCTCCTGGACCAAAGCGCGCGGGCTGAGCTGATAGGTTCAATAAATTGAGGGTATTGCATCAATTAATTGGGCGACCCGTCGGTAAAAGACTAACCTGATGGTTCTCTGGCGATTTCGTCAGGGCAATCAACGTAAAACTCACTAGGAGATACCCATGGCAGCACTCAAAGGCTCGCGCACGGAACAATGCCTGAAAGACGCCTTCGCAGGCGAATCCCAGGCCAACCGTCGCTATCTGTACTTCGCGAACAAAGCTGACGTTGAAGGTCAGAACGACGTGGCAGCGCTGTTCCGTTCCACCGCCGAAGGTGAAACCGGTCACGCCCACGGCCACCTGGAATTCCTGGAGCAATCCGGCGACCCAGCAACCGGCATGCCCATCGGCTCGACACGCGACAACCTGGCTTCGGCTGTGGCTGGCGAAACCCATGAGTACACCGACATGTACCCCGGCATGGCCAAAACCGCTCGCGAAGAAGGTTTTGACGAAATCGCCGACTGGTTCGAGACCCTGGCCAAGGCTGAGCGTTCACACGCCAACCGTTACCAGAAAGCCCTGAACGAACTGGTGGATTGATCCCCTGTGATTCGGCCTGCTGCACGGCCCCGTGCAGCGGGTTTTTCTCAGAACTTTCAAAAAAGCAAAGTTCTCAGGCAAACCCAAAACAAAAAAATACAGGAGCACAACATGGCCAAAGAAGGCAACCTCGAAGCCCCCACACGACACGCCCTCGGCTGGGAGGGCCCCGACTTTTATAACGAAGAAAAGTGCTTCGACGAACTCGAACGCATTTTTGACATTTGCCATGGTTGCCGCCGCTGTGTGAGTCTGTGCAACTCTTTCCCCACCTTGTTTGACTTGGTGGATGAGTCCAGCACCATGGAAGTCGATGGCGTCGACAAGAAGGACTACTGGAAAGTGGTGGACCAGTGCTTCATGTGCGACCTGTGCTACATGACCAAGTGCCCCTACACCCCGCCCCACGAGTGGAACCTGGACTTCCCGCACACCATGCTGCGGGCCAAGGCCATCAAGTTCAAAAAAGGCGAAGTGGGCGCGGCCGAAAAGTTTTTGGCCTCGACCGACACACACGGCTCGTTTGCAGGCATCCCGATCGTGGTGCAAGCCATCAACGCCATCAACAAAACCGAAGCGGCACGCAGCGTCATGGAAAGCGTGGCGGGCGTGGACAAGAATGCCTGGTTGCCTTCTTTGGCCACCAAAAAGTTCCGCTCCAGCGCCCCGGATGCCAAGGCCTCAGAAGTGGTGGACGGCGATAAAACACCCGGCAAAGTGGCGATCTTTTCCACTTGCTACATCAACTACAACGAGCCCGGCATCGGCCACGACCTTCTCAAAATCCTCGACCACAACGACATCCCGTACGTGCTGGTCGAGAAAGAAAAATGCTGCGGCATGCCCAAGCTCGAGCTCGGCGATTTGGACTCGGTCAAGGACTCCAAAGAGGCCAACATCCCGGTGCTGGCCAAATACGCCAAAGACGGCTACGCCATCATGGCGGCGGTGCCCAGCTGCGCCTTGATGTTCAAGCAAGAGATTCCGCTGATGTTCCCCGATTGCACCGACACCCAGTTGGTCAAAGAAGCGATGTGGGACCCGTTTGAATACTTCATGGCCCGCAAGCGCGATGGCTTGCTCAAGACCGAATTTCCTCAAGCCTTGGGCAATGTGAGCTACCAAATTCCTTGCCACGGCCGGGTGCAGAACATCGGCAAGAAGACCGAAGAAATGCTCAAGATGATCCCGGACACCGAGATCAACACCATCGAGCGCTGCTCGGGTCATGCCGGTACTTACGGCGTCAAAAAAGGCTCGCACGACATGGCGATGAAGATCGGCAAACCCGTGTTCAAGGCCATGGCCACCATGAAGGACGGCTCCAAGCCCGACTTCATCAGCTCTGACTGCCCGCTGGGCGGCCACCACATTGCCCAAGGCTTTGAGGTCAACGGTTTGGGCGCCCCCGAACTGAACCACCCCTTGACCTTGGTGCGCAAAGCCTACGGTCTCAAATAAGGAAAACCGCCATGCAACTGACCGGAAAAATCACGCCCGAGACCCTGATGTCTTTGGAGGCGTACACCAAGTGGCGCAAGGTTCACAAGCCCGAGGTGATCGCCCACCGCAAGCTGCGCAGCGTGCAGTTGGGTGAACACATCAACGTGCAGTTTGAGAGCGAAACCACCATCCGCTACCAAATTCAGGAGATGCTGCGCATCGAAAAAGTCTTCGAAGAAGAGGGCATCCTGCAAGAGATCGAGGCCTATGCCCCGCTGGTGCCAGACGGCAGCAACTGGAAGGCCACCATGATGATCGAGTACGTCGACATCAACGAGCGCAAGCGCGAGCTGGCCAAGCTGATCGGCGTGGAAGACCGCATGTTTGTCGAAGTCGAGGGCCATGCCCGCGTTTACGCGATTGCCGACGAAGACCTGGACCGCGAGACCGAAGAAAAAACCTCAGCGGTGCACTTTGTGCGCTTTGAACTCACCCCCGTCATGTGCGCGGCCGTGAAGGCGGGCGCTGGCGTCAAGATGGGTTGCGACCATACCCACTACCCCTCTCACCTCGATATCGCTGCTGACACCCTGGCCAGTTTGGCGGGCGATCTCAAGTAAACGACTGCGTTCAGCCCACAAAAAAGCCGGAGCAGGCCGCAAGGCCCACTCCGGCTTTTGTACTTCTGGCGCTCAGTCCAGCTTGATGTTGGCGGCCTTAATGGCTTGCGTCCAGTCGGCGATGTCGCGGTCCAAAATTTTGGTCATCTCGGTGGGGGCGACAAAGCGCACTTCAATGCCCGCTTGGTCGGCGCGTTGCTTGCTCTCGGGCAGGTCCAGGCTGCGCTTCACGGCATCGGCCAGTTGGGTCACCACGGCAGGTGGTGTGCCCGCTGGGGCGTACAAAGCTACCCACGACTCGAGGTCAAAGTTGGGGTAACCGGCTTCGGCCATGGTTGGCACTTGAGGCATGCCCGCATGGCGCTTTTTGCCGGTGACGGCCAGCGCCTTGAGCTTGCCCGCCTGGATGTGCTGCATCACCGAAGGCGGTGTGGTCATGAACACCTGCACCTGCCCGCCCAGCACGTCGGCAATGGCCTGGCCCGAACCCTTGTAGGGCACATGCACCAGGTTCACCCCGGTTTGCTGTTTGAAGATTTCGGTGCCGATGTGCGAGACCGAGCCATTGCCTTGCGAGGCGTAGTTCAGCTTGCCCGGGTTTTGTTTGGCGTAGGCAATGAACTCTTTCATGTTGTTCACCGGCACCGAGGGGTGCACAGCCACCACGTTGGTGGCCACGGTGATCAGGCCCACGGGCGTCAGGTCTTTTAGTTCCCAAGGCAGCTTGGTCATCAGGATCGGGTTGGCGACGTGGTAACCCGAGTACGACACCAACAGCGTGTGGCCGTCTTTGGGGGCGCGTGCCACTTGCTGGTAGGCCAGGTTGCCACTGGCGCCGCCCTTGTTTTCCACTACTATGGACTGGCCGATCAAACGGCCCAGCGGCTCGGAAATCAAGCGGGCCGAGGTGTCGACCAAGCCACCGGGTGGCACGGGCACGACCAGGGTGATGGGCTTGCTGGGGAAGGCTTGCGCCATCAAGGCCAGGGGGACGCACAGGGTGGCCAATGCGAGCAGTTTGGAAACTTTGCGACGTGTGTTCATGTTTGTCTCTCTTTAAAGGATGTGTAAATTAGCGCATGCCAATCTTGGCGTCGTTGAAAATGTTTTTGGCTTCGCGGGGCAGGCTGCGCCAGTACTGGTGTTGTGAGTCGACCGTGCCGCCCAAGGCCACTGCAGCTTCCCAGCCCCAGCGCGGCTTGTACAAAAAGCTGCGGGCCAGCGCCACCAAGTCGGCGTCGCCACGCTGCAGCACGGCTTCGGCCTGCGCAGGCTCTGTGATCAAGCCCACCGCGATCGTTGTGAGGTTAGAGGCGGCTTTGACGGCTTTGGCCAAGTGCACTTGGTACTCTGGGCCTAAGACAATTTTTTGCAGGGGCGAGACACCGCCTGAGGAGATGTGCACAAACTGCGCCCCGGCTTGTTTGAGCTGCACCGACAATGCAGCGGTTTCTTCGACCGTCCAGCCGCCGTCCACCCAGTCGGTGCCCGAGATGCGCATGCCCAGCGTGCCGCCAAAGGCTTCGCGCACGGCCTTGAAGACTTCCAGCGGAAAGCGGATGCGGTTTTCAAAACTGCCGCCATACGCGTCGGTGCGCTGGTTAGAAATGGGCGACAAAAACTGGTGCAACAAATAGCCGTGCGCGGCATGCAGCTCCACCGCCTCGATGCCCAGCTCGTGGCTGCGCTTGGCGGTGTTGACGAAGTCAGCCTTGATTTGCGCGATGTCGGCCAGACTCAGTTCGGTGGGCGCGGCTTCTTGGGGCAAGTGCGGCAGGGCGCTGGGCGCCACGGTCTGCCAGCCGCCGTTTTCGGGTGCGATCAACATGCCTCCGTCCCAGGGGGCGGCGCTCGAAGCCTTGCGGCCTGCGTGGCTGATCTGGATGCACACGGGCATGGCGGGGGCTTGGCGTCGGGCGCGGTGCAGTTTGTCGGCCAGCGCTGCCTGCGTCGCGTCGTCCCACAGGCCCAAACAACCGGGGCTGATGCGGCCCACGGCCGACACGGCGGTGGCCTCGATGGTGAACAAGCCCGCACCGCTGTTGAGCATGTTGGTCCAGTGCGTCAGGTGCCAGTCGGTGGCCTGGCCGTGGTCGGCCGAGTACTGGCACATGGGTGCGACCACGATGCGGTTGGGCAAAGTGAGTGGGCAAGCTGGGGCTTCAAAGGTGAAAGGCGAAAAAAGCAGGCTCATGAAATGGGTCGTCGCAGTTTGTAGAGGCTTGGCGCACGATGGCGACTATGCTCGGCATCTTATGGAAAACTGGGCCGAACGTTATCCGTTGGGTGACAACCGCCCCCGCTGTGGGGATTTACCCTTGTGGGAGCGACGCCCCCGTCGCGAAAACCCTTGTGCACCGCCACCCATCGCCCCGAGGGCGGGGCTCCCACAAAAATGGGGCGCAGTACCCATGTAGGAGCGACGCCCTCGTCGCGAAGGTTTTCTGAATTCAGCCGGATGCCCGCATGGCAAAAGCATCCCAAACCCTCCACTCGCTAGGCAGCGGCGCCGCCAAACGCAACTGCTGCCCGCTGACCGGGTGGGGCAGTTCCAGGCTTTGTGCATGTAACCACAGCCGCTGCAGCCCGATCAAATCTGCCACGGCCCGGTTGAGCGGCCCCTTGCCGTGCGTGGCGTCGCCAATGATCGGGTGGGCGATGTGCTTCATGTGGCGGCGCAGCTGGTGGCGGCGGCCAGTCAGCGGCTCCAGCGCCACTTCGGCGCAGCGGGTGCTGGCAAAGCCCTGCTGGGGCAGCGGTAGCTCAAAGTGGCGCAGGGTGGCAAATCGGCTTTGGGCGGGCTGCACCTCCAGCCGCTCGGTGCGCATGTCGTCGGGCATGCGCTTTAAGGGGTGGTCGATCAAGCCCTCATCGGCGGGCCAGCCGCGCACCACGGCGCGGTAGGTCTTTTGCAGACCATCGCCGCTTTCAAAGGCCTGGCCCAGCATGCGGGCCACCTCGGTCCTCAGCGCAAACACCAGCACGCCGCTGGTGCCCTTGTCCAGGCGGTGCACTGGCCAAACATGTTGCCCAATTTGGTCGCGCAGGGTTTGCAGCACAAAGCGGGTTTCGCCCTTGTCCAGCGGGGTGCGATGCACCAGCCAGCCCGTGGGCTTGTTCACGATGGCGAGATAATCGTCCAGGTAAAGGATGTCGAGCATGTTGTTCTTATTGTCACCCGCCAAATCTCTGGATTACGAAACCCCCGCAGCGGGCGTGCCCCACACGCTGCCACAGTTCGTGCCGCAATCGCAGGCCCTCATTGAGGTGCTGCGCCAAAAGTCGCCCCAGCAAATCGCCGAGCTGATGGACCTGTCGGACGCGCTGTCGGCCCTGAACGTGGCCCGCTACGAAGCCTGGACGCCCAAGTTCACCGCCAAGAATGCCAAGCAGGCCGTGCTGGCCTTCAATGGCGACGTGTACGAAGGTCTGGACGCCAAGACCTTGTCAGCGCAAGACCTGGACTGGGCGCAAACCCATGTGGGCATTTTGAGTGGCTTGTATGGCGTGTTGCGCCCGCTGGACTGGATGCAGCCCTACCGCCTGGAGATGGGCACCACGCTCCAAACCGAAAAGGGCAGCAACCTGTACAAGTTTTGGGGGCCGCAAATTGCCGACTACCTGAACGCCCAGCTGGCCAAAGACAAAACTCCGGTCATCGTGAACCTGGCTTCGCAAGAGTATTTCAAGTCGGTGGACCGCAAAACCCTCAAGGCCCGCGTGATCGAATGCGTGTTCGAAGACTTCAAAGGCGGCAAATACAAAATCATCAGCTTCAACGCCAAGCGGGCGCGGGGCCTGATGGCCCGCTTCGCCATTCAAAACAAGATCAGCCACCCCGAAGGTCTGCTGGGCTTTGACCTCGAAGGCTATGCCTACGATCCTCAGGTGTCCGAGCCCGACCGTCTCGTTTTCCGTCGCAAAGTGCAAGCATGAGCATGAACTCCCCTGAACAATCCCAGCTGGGCAAGTCCAGCGCCTATGTCGACCAGTACGACGCCAGCCTGCTGTTCCCCATCCCCCGCGCCACCAAACGCGCCGAAATCGGCGTCACTGGTCAGCCCGTGTTTTTTGGGGCCGACTTGTGGACTGCGTTCGAGCTGTCCTGGCTCAACCCCAAGGGCAAGCCGCAGGTGGCGCTGGCGCACATCACCGTGCCAGCCGAGAGCACGCACATCGTGGAGAGCAAATCCTTCAAGCTGTACCTGAACAGCTTCAACAACACCCGATTGGAAAGCGCCGACGCGGTGCGCGACATGATCCGCCGCGACATCAGCGCGGCCATCTGGCACGGAGGCACCATGCAGGCCAGCGTGGGCGTGAAGCTGCTGCTGCAAGAACAGTTCGACGCCGAGCCCGTGCACGAATTGGACGGCCTGAACCTCGACCGCATGGACATCGAGTGCAGCCGCTACCAGCCTGCGCCCGACTTGCTGAGCGCCATCCAAGACGAGCAGCCGGTCACCGAAACGCTGGTCAGCCATTTGCTCAAAAGCAATTGCCTGGTCACCGGCCAGCCCGACTGGGGCAGTGTGCAAATTACTTACAGCGGCCCGCAAATCGACCAAGCGGGCTTGCTCCAATACATCGTGAGTTTTCGCAACCACAACGAGTTCCACGAACAATGTGTCGAGCGCATCTTCATGGACATCTGGACCCGCTGCAAACCCACCCAGCTGACGGTGTACGCCCGCTACACTCGCCGCGGCGGGCTGGACATCAACCCCTGGCGCACCAGCGCCCCGGGCAAGTTGCCACCCAACGTGCGCACGGCGCGGCAGTGAGTGCATTCACCGCATTCCCCAACATGACCCCCACCACCCGCCGCGTTGCGCAAGCCCTTTTGTACGAAGCCATTGCCATCGCTGTGGTCGGGCCTGTGTTGAGTGTGGCTTTTGACAAGTCACCCACCTCCACATTGGGCCTGGCGGTCGTGTTGTCGAGCATTGCGCTGACGTGGAACTACGTCTTCAACTGGCTCTTTGAGCGCTGGGAGTCGCGCCAATCGGTGCGTGGACGCTCTTTTGTCAGGCGGCTGGCCCATGGGGCGGGTTTTGAGGGCGGCTTGGTGATCATTCTTTTACCGATCATGTCGCTGTGGCTCGACATTTCGCTCGCCGCTGCCTTGCTCGCCAACTTGGGCCTGCTGGCCTTCTTTTTCTTCTATGCCATCGCATTCACCTGGTGCTTTGACCGGGTTTTTGGTTTGCCCGCTTCTGCTCAGGCGGGCGATGGCGATCGGGGCTGAGGGCTCTGCAGTTAAGCAGGCCGCCAGGGCTTTCCTTTTTTATTCCGCGAACACTTCCTGAAGAGTAGTCAGGGCTGCCGTCAACGTCTTGGCGGATACAGCGCCCAGCCGCTTGACCAAGCGCAGCTTGTCAACCGTCCGAAGCTGATCCAGCACGATCAAGCCCTTGGTGCCCGCATGGGTCACAGGCACGCGAAACGGCGCAGCAAAACCTTTGGATGTCATGGGCGCCACCATGACGGTGCGCAGGTTCTCATTCAACTCTGCCGGCGACAGTACAACGCAGGGCCGCGACTTTTTGATTTCGCTGCCCACGGTTGGGTCGAGGTTCACCAGCCAAATGTCGCCGCGCTTCACCAGCCCAACTCCTCATCTTCCAAGTTGCCGAACTCACCCATCAAAAGCGCATCTTCGCCCTTGGCGGACACTGCAGCAGCAGCCTCTGCCCAGCCAGCACGAACGGTCTTGGCGGGTTTACGCAAGACGATGGTGCCGTTTTCCACCTCGATGATGGCGGTCGCCTGTCCGTCCAGCCCGACTTGGGCCAGAAACGGCTTAGGCAACACCACGCCTTTGCTGTTTCCGATGTTCCGAATTGCAATTTCCATCAGAGGCCTCCTGTTGCAACAATGTTAATCCATGTCGAGTGAGTTCTCAATAGCAATTTTGCATCAGCAGTTGGCGCGTCGGTGGTCGGCAATCGATTGGTCGTCAAACTTCATGTCGGGGCTGCGCAGTGCCCGGTGTTTGGTTGTGCGGCCTTTCATGCGCTTGCGCCACATCCGAAAAGAACTGGGCTGCAGCTGGTGCCGCATGAGGCGAATGACGTCCGGCTCTGACCAACCCATGCGCTCTTGAATCGTTTCAAACGCGGTCCGGTCTTCCCAAGCCATTTGAATGATGGCGGAAATGTCCCCTTCTGAAAGGCTGGCAAGACGCTCAGTAAATTTGGCCTCCACGGCACTTCCCTTTGGTGTCAATGGGGGCGCAACAAACCCCTTTTTTGCGCCTGATGATGAGAGTGTGCCCCGACACGCCTATTCCCCAGAACCCATTGGGGGGATAGCCCCAAGCCTGTGCCATCCAACTGGCTGCTTGCCATAAGCTTTGAGCAGGTTTTTTTACCCTACATACCCACCTCCTGACCCCGCACGACATGAATGAAAACGCTTACAAAATCCTGTTTGTCTGCATGGGCAACATCTGCCGAAGCCCCACAGCCGAAGCGGTTTTCTTCAAACGGCTGACTGAGCAAAACCTCTTGCACAAAGTCCAAGTGGACTCGGCAGGCACACACAACTTTCACCCCGATGCGCCGCCCGATGAACGCAGCCAAAAGCATGCGCTCAAAAGGGGCTACGACCTTGCGCACCTGAGGGCCAGGCCGGTGGTGGACAGTGACTTTGAAACCTTTGATTTGCTCTTGACCATGGATTGGGACAACCGCGCACTTTTGGAAGAAAGATGCCCCGCGCAGCACCAACACAAGATCCGGGGCTTGGCGGAGTTTTTGCTAACCACACAGGCCCCGGTCATCCCCGACCCTTACTACGGTGGAGACCAGGGCTTTGAGCATGTGCTGGATTTGATCGAAGAAGCCAGCGAAGGCCTCGTGAAATTCGTAACGCACAAGGTCCAGAGTTAAAGCCCATCCCATTGGGTTAGAGTCGCCTCCACTCCTTTTTCCCTTTGCGTTCCCTTTTGGCCGACCAAGACCCCACCCCCACTGCACATCTTTCTGTTGAACGTGAGCTTCGCCATGTGCGCGCGCTCATGCACCTTGAGCAACAGGAAGACCAAGCGCAGTTCAAGCTCAAAAACGCCAGTGCCAGCATCAAAGAGCGCCGTCGGCGTGGCTTGACTTGGTACCCCGTCACCATCACCCAAGAAGACATCGGTTTTGGGGGCAAGGTGGTGCTGGAGCTGGAGCGCCCTGCGCATCGGCAAGACCTGCATTTGTTTCAGGTGGGGGCGGCTGCGGCGCTGTTCAGCAGTGCGCCCGGCTACTCGGGGCCTGACCGGCCCGTGGTGAGCGGCGTGGTGACGCGCGTGCGGCGCAATAAGGTGCTGCTGGCCACCACCAAAGAAGCACTGCCCGACTGGGTGCTGGACGGCAGCACCCAAAACGGAAGCACCCTCAACGGCAGCATGCTCGGCATTGACCTGACCTTTGACGAGGTCAGCTACCGCGAGATGAACCAGGCCCTGAGCGCGGTCATGGCCGCAAACGGCAACCGCTTGGCCGAACTGCGCGACGTGCTGCTGGGTGCCAAGGCAGCCCGCTTTCGCGAGCCCCAAGCCGACGACCTGTTTTACCCCAGTGCGCTCAACGACTCGCAACTGGCCGCTGTACGCCATGTGGTCACGGCGCAAGACGTGGCCATCATCCACGGCCCGCCCGGCACGGGCAAAACCACCACGCTGGTGCAAGCCATTTTGGAGACCATTCGGCGCGAGCGGCGCGTGCTGGTGTGCGCCCCCTCCAATACTGCCGTGGACCTGCTGACCGAAAAGCTGGCCGAGCGCGGTGTGAATGTGATCCGCCTGGGCAACCCCAGCCGCGTGTCGGACCTACTGCTCAAGCACACGCTCGACGCCGGGGTGATGGCCCACGCCAGCTACGCCAAGATGCACGCGATGCGCCAAACCGCCGAACAGCACCGAGAGGCTGCCAGCGAACGTGTGCGCAACTTTGGTTTTGAAGAGCGAGAGCGCCGCCAATGGCTGCGCGAAGAAGCCCGCACGCTGCGCCAAGCCGCCGACGATTTAGAGCGCTTCATGACCGAGGACGTGCTCGAATCGGTGCAAGTCATCACCTGCACGCTGGTGGGTGCCAGCCACCGCACCATTCGCCACCTGGGCTTTGAGACCGTCTTCATCGACGAAGCCGCCCAGGCCTTGGAGCCGGGTTGCTGGATTCCCATTGCCAAGGGCCAGCGCTTGGTGTTGGCGGGCGACCACCACCAGCTGCCGCCCACCGTGAAAAGCGAAAAAGCCGCCCGCGAAGGCCTGCGCGAAACCCTGTTTGAAAAGTGCATCCAGCGCCAACCGGGCACGGCCCGCATGCTGAAGGTGCAATACCGCATGCACGCGCACATCATGGGCTTCAGCTCCGAGAAGTTTTATGGCGGCCAACTGGTGGCGCACCCCAGTGTGCGCCATGCCGACTTGGCCGCGTATGACCCGCGCTTTGATGACCTGCGCTTTGCGCCCGACCTGCCTGTGGAATTCATCGACACGGCGGGCTGTGGGTTCTCGGAACTGGCCATTCCCGAAAGCCGATCAACCGCCAACCCCGAAGAAGCCCACTTGCTGCTGGAGCGCCTGGCGCAGCTGCTGGCCCAACTGTCGGAACCAGGCGAACCCACCGACCCAGATCAGCGCCCACTGACCATTGGCGTGATTGCGCCGTACCGCGCCCAAATCAACTATTTGAAAGACGCCATCGAAGACAGCGCGGTGCTGAACGACTTGCTGCTGCAGCGCAGGCTCAGCGTGGGCACCGTCGATTCGTTTCAAGGCCAAGAGCGCGACATCATTGCCATCACCTTGACGCGCAGCAACCCCCAAGGCGAGATCGGCTTCCTGTCCGACATCCGCCGCATGAACGTGGGCATGACCCGCGCAAGGCGCAAGCTGCTGCTGGTGGGGGACTCATCCACGCTGTGCAGGCATCCGTTTTTTGGAGAGTTGTTGGCTTATGTGAAGGGCGTGGGGGGCTATCGTACGGCGGTTGTGATTGCCAAAAATTGACTTAAATCTGTGATGGGTGTTCATCATGCTATGACCCAACCAGGGCAAATCAGCGGCCTAACCCTTCCAATACATTCACTGTGTTCACGCCCAAATCTGCCGCTGCGTAGCCACCTTCGAGCGTGAGCACCGTCGGCAAGTCCAATTGCGCAATCGCTCGGCCGACCTGCAGGTAGTCCGCACTGCGCAACTTGAAGCCCGAGATCGGGTCGCCCTCAAACGTGTCCAGCCCCAGCGGCACCACCAGCGCTTGCGGCGCAAAGTCGCTCACCGCTTGCATGGCGGTTTGCAGCGCAGCCCACCAGACTTCAAACCCGGTGCCACGCGGCAGTGACAAGTTAAGGTTGAAGCCCTCGCCAGCCCCATAGCCACGTTCGTCCTCATGGCCCAAAAAGAAGGGGTATTCGGTGCGCGGATCGCCGTGGATGGACGCGGTGAACACATCGTTGCGCTCGCAAAAGATGGTTTGTGTGCCGTTGCCGTGGTGGTAGTCCACATCGAGCACGGCCACGCGCTGCAGCCCGCCTTCACGCAGGGCCTGCGCGGCCACGGCGGCGTTGTTGATGAAGCAATAACCGCCCATGTAGTTGGGGCCTGCATGGTGGCCCGGCGGGCGGGTCAAGGCCATGGCAAAGCGTTCGCCACCCAGCACCGCTTGTGCAGCTGCCAGCGCACAGGCCGCACCTTCGCGGGCGGCGGCCCAGCTGCCCTCCATCAAGGGTGTGCCCGAGTCAAATGCGTATTGCCCCAGCCGCGCCGCAAAGTTGAGCGGCGGTACATCGGTGCGAAAGCCGTGCTTGGATGCCAGCGGCCAGACCGAGGGCAGGGCGTCTACCGCCGCATTGGCCGGGTCCAGCGCCACCCAGTCGCGCCAAGCATTGGCCAAAAAGTCCAGATAGTCGGCGCTGTGCACTTGCCGCAAAGCCGCGTCAAGCGGCAGGTCGGCTGCTGGTTGCACCAACGTGCCCAAAGGCCGCCGCGCCAGTTCGTCCAGCACATGCTGCAAGCGCTGTGGCACTTCGTGGCAATCGACCAAGCGGCCCCGGAACATTTCCTGGCGGCCAGAGTGTTGGGCGTGGTGGGTGTTGTGGAAGATTTTCATGAGAGATGCAGTTCGTTGACTTTCGAGTGTGCCAGCGTTCTATGGGGCATCAGGGATTCTGTTTGACAGTCCTGGGAATTGCGGTCAGATTAGATAGATGTCCAGTTGAAGGGGGTAAGAGATGCGGACATGGCCAGTACAAGACGCGAAAGCGCGGTTCAGTGAGTTTTTGGATGCTTGCCTGCTCGAAGGGCCCCAAATGGTTACGCGGCATGGCACGGAGGTCGCTGTTTTGGTTCCACTGCAGCAGTGGCGACGGTTGCAATCGGCAGCACGCCCTTCGTTGAAAGAACTACTGCTCTCAGACCAAGCGCGTGCCGATATGGTCGTCCCGCCACTTGGACGAGCCAAGCGACGACCTGTAGAGCCGATGTTGTGACACTGCGGTTTCTGCTGGACACGAACGTGGTGTCTGAGTTGCGCAAGCCGCGCCCGCATGGGGACGTTGTGGCTTAGTTAGTACTTCACCCAAATTCCCGAAACCCCTTGAGTGCTGGCAACGGCGCAAAGTTGGCCTCGCGTTTTTGTTGCATGGCGCTGATGGCTTCGCGCACATTGGCGTTGCTCCAGATCGCGCCTTGCAGCCAGCCCATGTGGCGTAGGCTGTCTTCGGTGCTGTGGTCGCGGGCGTAGTGCAGCACTTGCTTGGTGCCCCAGATGGCCACGGGCGGTTTGCTGGCGATCTCTTTGGCCGCTTGCAGGGCGGCGGCCACGGTCGCTTCGTGGGTGGGCAGCACCTCGTTCACCAGGCCGTGGGCCAGCGCTTTGTCGGCGCTCAGCCGTCGACCCGTGTAGGCCAGCTCTTTGACCAGCGCCATGGGCAGCAGTTTGGGCAGGCGCTGCAAGGTGCCCACGTCGGCCACCATGCCGATGTTGATTTCTTGGATGCAGAAAAACGCATCGGCTGAGGCGTAGCGCATGCAGCAGGCGGTGACCATGTCCACCGCGCCGCCAATGCAGCCGCCGTGGATTGCGGCGATGACCGGGATGCGCAGTTCTTCGAGCAGGGTGAAGGTGTGCTGCATGTCGGTCAGCAGGTCGTACACCGCCGAGCGGCCTTCGGCGCTGGTGTCGTCCATTTGAATAGCGCTGCCAAAGGTTTGCAGGTCCATGCCCGCGCTGAAGTGTTTGCCCGTGCTCGAGATCACCAACGCCCGGGCGGTACCCGCCTTGTGGATGTCGGTCAGCACCTCGTGCAGCTCGCGCCAAAACGTCGGGTGCATGGTGTTCATCGCCTCGGGGCGGTTCATCACCAAATGGGCAACGTGGCCTTCAGTCGTCAAAGAAAAGCAGTTGAGTTTGTCCATGGTCATTCGCTTGGGGTGGTGGGTTGGCAATGGCTTCACTGTAAGTCGCCCCCGGGGCAGGGGCTGTCCCCGCCTTGACCAGCGAGCCCACCCGCACACCCAGCAGCCGTATGCGGCGTGACAGGTCCACGCGTTTGAGGCACTGGCCTGCGATCAGTCGAATTTGCTTGGCATCGGCGGTGTATTCGCTCAGGGTCTGGTCGCGTGTCACGGCCTGGAAGTTGTCATACCGCAGCTTGATGCCGATGGTTTTGCCTTCGTAGCCTTTGCGCTGCAAATCGGCGGCCACCTGTTCGCACAGCCTTGTGAAAACGGCCCCGAGTTCTTCTCGGTCGCGCACGGCGTGCAGGTCGCGCTCAAACGTCGTTTCGCGGCTCATGCTCACAGGTTCGCTCTCGGTCTCGACCGGGCGGTCGTCACGGCCCCATGCCGCTTCGTGCAGCCAAGCGCCATAGCTTTTGCCAAAGTTTTCAATCAGCCACTGCTGTTCGCGTGCAGCCAAGTCGCCGATGGTGTGGATGCCAAAGCTCTTGAGTTTTTCATCGGCTTTGGGGCCCACGCCGTTGATCTTGCGGCAGGCCAGTGGCCAGATGTGGGTTTGCAGGTCGGCCTCGTGCACGATCGAGATGCCGTTGGGTTTGTTGAACTCGCTGGCCATCTTGGCGATCAGCTTGTTGGGCGCCACGCCCACCGAGCAGGTCAGGCCCGTGGCGTCAAAAATGCTTTTCTGGATCAGCCGCGCCAGCACGCGCCCGCCTTCACGCTGGCCGCCGGGCACGTCGGTGAAGTCGATGTAGACCTCGTCCACGCCCCGGTCCTGCATGAGGGGGGCGATGTCGGTGATGATGCTTTTGAAGGTGCGCGAGAAGTAGCGGTAGCGGTCAAAGTCCACAGGCAAAAGAGTCGCCTGGGGGCAGAGCTTGGCGGCTTTCATCAGCCCCATGGCTGAGCCGATGCCGAACTGCCGCGCCGCATAGGTGGCGGTGGTGATCACGCCTCGCCCGGTGTAGCCCTCAATGCGCGGGAAAAAGTCGACCGGGATGCGGTCCAGCCGCTCGGCAAACGTCTCTTCGGTCCACTCGCCATCGGGATAGGTCGTTTGCAGCTTGCCCAGCAGGTCGTCTTCTTTGCGGCGACCGCCGCCAATGACCACGGGCAAACCCTTGAGCTGCGGGTAGCGCAGCAACTCGCAAGACGCGTAAAACGCGTCCATGTCGAGGTGGGCAATGCGGCGCACAGGTTGAGCAGTCGGGGCGGAAGTCACCCCCAAAGCATAGCGCGGCCCGAGACCTCTTAAGCCTTCGGAAATGTGCCCGGCAGCAAGATGTTGGTGTTGACGTTCTGGATGTTGGTGTGGCCGCAAAAGGCCATCGTCACGTCCAGTTCTTTGTGGATGATTTGCAGGGCTTTGGTCACGCCTTCTTCGCCCATGGCGCCCAGGCCATAGACCATGGCGCGGCCGATCATGACGCCTTTGGCGCCCAGCGCCCAGGCTTTCAAAACGTCTTGGCCGCTGCGAATGCCGCCGTCCATCCAAACTTCGATTTGGTCGCCAACAGCGGCCACGATGGCGGGCAAGGCTTCGATGCTGCTGGGTGCGCCGTCGAGCTGGCGGCCGCCGTGGTTGCTGACCACAATCGCGTCAGCCCCGCTGGCCACAGCCAGTTTGGCGTCTTCCACGTCCATGATGCCCTTCAAGATCAGCTTGCCGCCCCATTGCTTTTTGACCCAAGCGATGTCTTCCCAGTTGAGCGTCGGGTCAAACTGTTCGTTGGTCCAAGAGGCCAGCGACTTCATGTTGGTCACGGCTTTGACGTGACCCACCAGGTTGCCGAAGGTGTGGCGTTTGGTACCAGCCATCCCTAAGCACCAGCGGGGCTTGGTCATCAGGTTGATGATGTTGGCGATGGTGGGGCGGGGGGGCGCGGTCAGGCCGTTTTTCAGGTCTTTGTGGCGCTGGCCAATCACCTGCAGGTCGAGCGTGAGCACCATGGCACTCACATTGGCGGCTTTGCAGCGGTCGATCATGCGGGCCATGGCTTCGCGGTCGCGCATCATGTAGAGCTGAAACCAAAACGACGCTTGCGTGTGGGCCGCAATGTCTTCAATCGAGCAGATGCTCATGGTCGACAGCGTGAAGGGGATGCCGAACTTCTTGGCGGCCATGGCGGCGTGCATTTCGCCGTCAGCGTGTTGCATGCCTGTGAGGCCCACGGGCGCGATGCACACGGGCATTTTGGTGTCGATGCCGACCATCTTGGTGGCCGTGGTGCGGTTTTCCATGTTCACGGCCACGCGCTGGCGCAGCTTGATCTTGTGGAAGTCCGTCTCGTTGGCGCGGTAGGTGCCCTCGGTCCAAGAGCCACTGTCGGCGTAGTCGTAGAACATGCGCGGCACGCGCTTTTCGGCCAAAACGCGCAGGTCTTCGATGTTGGTGATCACGGGCATGGGGGTCTCCTGCTGGGGGTAGAGCGATTTTTGAAAGTCGCCCATCGTAGCCGCAGGCCTTGCCGGTCGCTGTGAAACTTGGGACAGCCCCTTTGAAATTTATTGTGAGGCTGCTGTGTATTCGCCCCCCAGAGCAGGCTGGGGGCGTGTGCTTAACCGTGTGGCGTGGCCTTGACGAAGGCGCCGCCTTGGTAAATGGCGGCTGGATCATGCTGGTCGATGGTTTGCTGGCGGGCTTCGACGGCAGGGCGGAATACATCGGACGAATCCAGCGGGCGGTAGCCGATGTGTTTGGCGTGGGTGTTGTCCCACCAGGTGGTCTGGTTGTCCGACATGCCGTAGATGATGCTGTGGCCCACGATGGGGGCGGTGAGCGCGGCCACCACCAAGCGCTCCAAGTCGTCGTAGCTGAGGTAAGTGGCCAGCATGCGGCGGTCCTTGGGCTCAGTGAAAGAGGAGCCAATGCGCAGGCTCACGGTCTCGATGCCCCAGCGGTCCCAATACAGCTGGGCCAGGTCTTCGCCAAAGGCTTTGGACAGGCCATAAAAGCCATCGGGCTTGGGCGGCATGCGGGTGTTGACGACTTCATCCTGCCTGTAAAAACCCGTCACATGGTTGGAGCTGGCAAACACGATGCGCTTGACGCCTTTCAGTCGTGCGGCTTCGTACAGGTTGACCATGCCCACGATGTTGCCCGCCAAAATCGGGTCCCAAGGCTGTTCGGTCGACACGCCGCCCATGTGCACCACGGCGTTCACACCGTCGAGCAAGGCCATCATTTGGTCCTTGTCTTCCAAGGCGGCGAGTTGGACTTCCTCTCCAGCCGTCGCCGGTTCCAGTTCGCGGCGGTGGCTGACGCGCAGCACGTCGCAATAGGCTTTCAGACGAGGGCGCAATACTTGCCCCAAGTTGCCGCCCGCGCCCGTGAGCAACAAGCGGGGAAATCGGATGGTCGAAGCGGGGGTGTTCAGCATGTTTTGTGTCCTGTTCAGGATTTGAATCGACCAGCCAAGGCCGTGGCGCTGTCGCGCAGCACGTTTTGGTCGGCGCCCACTGCCACAAACAGGCAGCCTTGGTCCACATAGTGTTTGGCCAGGGCTTCATCGCCCGTCAAGATGCCCGCCGCTTTGCCGCAGGCCTTGATGCGGGCAATCGACTCGTCGATGACTTTCAGTACGTCCGGGTGTTTCGGATTGCCCAGGTGGCCGAGCGCTGCAGATAAGTCGCCGGGGCCGATGAACACGCCGTCCACGCCGTCCACGTTGGCGATGGCTTCGATGTTTTTGAGGCCCTCCACGGTTTCCACCTGAAGCAACACGCAAATTTCTTCGCTGCTGTGTTGGGCATAACCCTTCACCCGGCCATAGTGGCTGGCGCGGGGTGCACCCGCGTAACCGCGCACACCGTGTGGCGGGTAACGGGTGTAAGACACCGCTTGTTGGGCTTCTTCTTCGTTCTGGATGTAGGGCACCAACAGGGTTTGCACGCCGACATCGAGCAAGCGCTTGAAGGTCACCATGTCGTTCCACGGTGGGCGCACGATGGGCGTGGTGGGGCTGCCCTTCATGGCTTGCAACTGCGCCACGATTTCTGTCAGGTCGTTAGGGGAGTGCTCCATGTCCAGCAGCAGCCAGTCAAAGTTGCAATGCGCCAAAATTTCGGTGCTGATGTTGCTGCACAGGTGCGACCACAGGCCAATTTGCTTTTGGCCTGACTGGATGGCGTGTTTGAAATGGTTGATGGGCATGTCCATGGTGTTTTTCTCTTGAGAGGAATGGGGGATGTTCAGTTGACTGCAACTTGGAAATTGGCCGCGATCTCCAGTGCACGCACGATGCCGGAGTGGTCCCATGCTGCGCCGCCGTGCGCCACGCAGGTGTTCATCAGTTGCTGAGCGTTGGCCGTGTTGGGCAGGCTCAGGCCCATGGCCTTAGCGCCTTCCAGCGCCAGGTTCAGGTCTTTCTGGTGCAACTCGATGCGGAAGCCCGGGTTGAAGGTGCGCTTGATCATGCGCTCGCCATGCAACTCCAGAATGCGGCTGGTGGCCAAGCCGCCCATCAGGGCTTGGCGCACCTTGGCCGGGTCGGCACCGGCTTTGGCGGCAAACAAGAGTGCTTCGCCCACGGCCTCAATGTTGAGCGCCACGATGATTTGGTTGGCCACTTTGCAGGTCTGGCCGCTGCCGTTGTCACCGATCAGGGTAATGTTCTTGCCCATCAGGGCAAACAGGGGTTGCACCTTGTTGAAGGTGGCTTCAGAGCCGCCGACCATGATGGTCAGGCTGGCCGCTTTGGCGCCCACTTCGCCGCCAGACACTGGCGCATCCAGATAGTCGCAGCCCAGTGCGTTGATCTTGGCTGCGAAGGCCTTGGTGGCAATGGGCGAGATGGAGCTCATGTCCACCACCGTTTTGCCTGCACTCAAGCCTTTGGCCACACCCTGCTCGCCAAACAGCACGTCTTCCACATGCGGGGTGTCGGGCACCATGGTGAAAATGATGTCGGCTTTTTGTGCAACTTCGGCTGGGCTGGCGCAGGCTTTGGCGCCTTGTTCGAGCACGGCAGCAGGCACGCCGCTGCGTGAAAAAGCAAAAACTTCGTGGCCGCCCGCGAGCAAGTGCCCGGCCATGGGCACGCCCATGATGCCCAAGCCAATGAATCCGAGTTTCATGGTGTTTCCTTTGAGTTAAATGGCCCGGGTGCTCAGCGCACCATGCAAGGCATTTTGTTGTTGAATTTCCAGCCAGGGATCAGGTATTGCATGGCGATGGCGTCATCGCGAGCACCCAGTCCGTGTTGTTGGTAGAGCTGGTTCGCTTGCATCACCGCGTCCATGTCCACTTCAATGCCCAAGCCAGGCTTGGCGGGTACATCGACATAGCCTTCTTTGATTTGCAGCGGGTCTTTGGTCAGGAACTGGCCGTCTTGCCAAATCCAGTGCGTATCAATGGCGGTGACTTTGCCCGGTGCTGCCGCAGCGCACTGGGTGAACATGGCGAGCGAAATGTCGAAATGGTTGTTGGAGTGTGAGCCCCAGGTCAAGTCATACATCTGGCACAACTGCGCCACGCGCACCGAGCCTTGCAGCGTCCAGAAATGCGGGTCGGCCAGCGGGATGTCGACCGACTGCAGTTGGATGCTGTGGGCCATCTCGCGCCAGTCGGTGGCCACCATGTTGGTGGCGGTCAGCAAGCCGGTGGCGCGGCGGAATTCGGCCATGACCTCGCGGCCCGAGAACACGCCTTCTGCGCCGCAGGGGTCTTCGGCATAAGCCATGTTGCTGCGGTGGTCGCGCAAGAGGCGGACCGCGTCTTTGAGCAGCCAGCCGCCGTTGGGGTCGAGCGTGATGCGGGCCTTGGGAAAGCGCTCGTGAAGCGCCACCACGGCCTCGACTTCTTCTTCGCCGCGCAGCACGCCGCCCTTGAGTTTGAAGTCTTGAAAGCCGTAGCGCTCTTGCGCGGCTTCGGCCAGGCGGACAACGGCCTCGGCCGTCATGGCTTTTTCGTGGCGAAGGCGCAACCAGTCGTCGGCTTGGTCGGGCTCGCTTCTGTAAGCCAAGTCGGTTTGCTGGCGGTCGCCCACATAAAACAGATAGCCCAGCATTTGCACTCGGCTGCGTTGCTGGCCATCGCCCAGCAGGGCACATACAGGCACGTTCAGGTGCTGGCCCAGCAAATCCAGCAAAGCCGATTCCACGGCGGTGACGGCGTGGATGGTGGTGCGCAGGTCAAAGGTTTGGTTGCCCCGGCCACCGCTGTCGCGGTCGGCAAACTGCTGGCGCATGGCATTCAGCACTTGGTTGTAGTTGCCAATGGCTTGCCCTTCGACCAGGGGGCGGGCGTCTTCCAGCGTCTGGCGGATTTTTTCGCCACCGGGCACTTCGCCGAGACCTGTATGGCCTGACGAGTCGGTCAGGATGACGATGTTGCGGGTGAAAAACGGGCCATGTGCGCCACTCAAGTTGAGCAGCATGCCGTCTTGGCCAGCCACAGGGATGACCTGCATGCGGGTCACGGTGGGGGTGGGTGGTATGGTCATCATTTGGGCCTAAAGTCAATAGACATCGTACAACTTGGGGTGCGATTGTGCATTGGGGAAAACGTGGATGAGCTCTTGTTATGTGGTGTCAGGGGCTGTCAGGATCGCTCTTGCGCAGTCGCTCTCGGCTGTTGGCCAAATGTGTTCGCATCGCGGCACGCGCAGCTTCTACGTCTTGGTCGGCAATGGCGTTGTAAATACTTTCATGCTCTTGATTGACTCGCTTGAGATAACTCTGCCGTTCGGGGTCGGTACTCAGGATGCTGCTGATGCGTGCACGTGGAATGACGCCTGCGCCCAGTGAGTTCATCAGGTCGGTGAAGTGGTGATTTTGTGTGGCGCGAGCAATCTCCTGATGGAATCGGTGGTCCGCAGTTACTGCATCTCGGCCTTCCTCGATGGCGTTGTTGAATTCAAGCAGTGCAGACTGCAGTTCTGTCAAGTTTTCAGGGGTGCGGCGGACGGCGGCAAGAGCTGCTGCTTCGGTTTCTATGCTGATGCGGAATTCGAGCAGAGCGATGACCTCGCGCAGAGTCCCCATGTGCTCTGCGCTGATTCGAAAAGAGGGGTGATCGCTTTGGTGAAGGACGAAAGTGCCGATTCCGTGCCGCGTATCCACCCAGCCTGAGGCTTGAAGTCTGGAAATGGCTTCCCGGACCACGGTACGACTCACGCCGAAGTCTTTCATGATGGCCGCTTCGGTCGGCAGTTTGTCGCCCGCTTTGAGGCGGCCGCTGCGAATTTGTTCGGTCATGGCGTGAACCAGTTGAATGGCCAGGCCGCCGGGTTTTTTCAGTAAAGTGGTCGTCGCATCCATGGGTAATCCCTAGCTGACTGAATCGCAAAGCGGAAGCATAATGAGTGCTCTATTGTACGACAACTGATGACTTGATGTGGTTTTTTCATGTGCATCGGGTGACTGCAATGGCTTCCACCTATTTCAAAAGGAGACATCGATGAATTTCCGCAGAAACCTGATTTCCTCCACGGCAGCCGCCGTGCTCTCTTTGGCTTTGATTCCCATGGCCTCGGCGCAAACTGTGCTCAAGGCTTCCGACGTGCACCCGGCGGGTTATCCGAACGTGGTTGCCGTTGAAAACATGGGAAAAAAGCTGGAATCGGCCACGGGTGGCCGCTACAAGCTGCAAATGTTCCCAGGCGGTGTGCTGGGTTCTGAAAAAGAGGTGGTTGAACAAACTCAAATCGGTGCGATCCAAATTGCGCGCATTTCCTTGGGCATTTTGGGTCCAGTGGTGCCCGATGTGAACGTGTTCAACATGCCATTTGTATTCCGTGACGAAGCGCACATGCGTGCTGTGATCGACGGCCCTGTGGGTAAGGAAATTTTGGACAAGATCACCAGCAGCCCCGCACGCCTGGTGGCGCTGGGTTGGATGGACAGCGGTTCGCGTAGCCTTTACACCAAGAAGGAAATCAAGTCGCCCGCTGACCTCAAAGGTCTCAAAATCCGTGTGATGGGCAACCCCTTGTTTGTTGACACCATGAATGCCATGGGTGGTAACGGCATCACCATGGGCCACAACGACACCTACAGCGCCTTGCAAACCGGCGTGGTGGATGGGGCGGAAAACAACCCACCGACCTTGTTCACTGCCAACCACTATTCCACCGGAGTGAAGTTTTACACCCAAACCACTCACCTGATCATTCCTGAAATTTTTGTCATGTCCAAGGTCACTTGGGACAAGATGAGCAAAGACGATCAGGCCAACTTGATGAAATTTGCCCGTGAAGCTCAAATGGAGCAGCGTGCCCTGTGGGACAAGAGCGTGGCCGAATACAGCTCCAAACTCCAAGCCGCTGGCATTCAGTTCAAGACGGTGGATAAAAAAGCTTTCTATGAAGCCACAGCGCCAGTGCGTGCCAAATACGGCAGTCAGTACGCTGAGTTGATGAAGCGCATCGAAGCCGTTAAGTGAGTCGCAGCCTTGGCGCTTCATGGCGCTGCTGCCAGCTGGGATAAGGCTTGCCTTGTCCCAGCCTTTTGTGTCGACACCAACTCCAGGGGTTTTTGACCATGTTGCGTTTGTTTGATCGCCTGTATCTGCTGTGCATTTGGATATCCGGCATCTCGATTTTTTTCATGAGCCTCATCATCCCCTGGGGCGTGTTTACCCGCTATGTGTTGGGCACAGGCTCTAGCTGGCCTGAGCCCGTGGCGGTGCTGCTGATGGTGACCTTCACCTTCTTGGGTGCCGCAGCCAGTTACCGGGCTGGTTCTCACATTGCTGTGCGCATGTTGACCGATCGTTTGCCTGTTTCACTGCAAAAAATTTGTGCTGGTTTGGTGCATTTGTGCATGGTGGGCATTTGTATTTTTGTGATGATTTGGGGTAGTAAGCTGGCCATGGAAACCATGGGTCAAACCTTGGGTGACTTGCCTTGGATGGCGGTTGGCTGGACCTACATGCCTTTGCCCTTAGGCGCATTCATGACGTTAGTTTTTGTGCTGGAAGTTTTGTTTTGGGGTCCGGCACACGAGCGTGCTGTGGTGGTCTTTGACCACGAAGGCCCCACATCGGCGGAGGCGATCTGATCATGGATGCACTGGTTTTGATTGGTAGTTTTGTCTTGCTGATGTTGTTGGGCATGCCCGTCGCGTATGCGTTGGGTCTGGCCGCCTTGATGGGGGCGATGTGGATTGACCTGCCGCTGGATGCGGTGATGATCCAGATGGCCAGTGGCGTCAACAAATTTTCCTTGTTGGCCATTCCCTGTTTTGTGCTGGCGGGCGCGATCATGGCCGAAGGTGGCATGTCGAGGCGCCTTGTGGCGTTTGCCGGAGTGCTCATCGGTTTTGTGCGTGGCGGCCTCTCGTTGGTCAACATTCTGGCCTCTACTTTCTTCGGGGCTATTTCCGGTTCTTCCGTGGCTGACACGGCCTCCATTGGCTCTGTTCTGATTCCCGAAATGGAGAAAAACGGTTATCCGCGGCCATTTGCAACGGCGGTGACGGTGAGCGGTTCAGTCCAGGCGATCTTGATTCCGCCCAGCCACAATGCAGTCATCTATTCGATGGCAGCAGGCGGTTCGGTGTCGGTGGCGGCCTTGTTTATGGCTGGCGTCTTCCCGGGTTTGCTGTTGGGGCTGAGCCTAGCGATTTATTGCCTGTATGTGGCACGCAAGGAAAATTACCCCAAAGGCCGCGTCATCCCTCTGAAGGAAGCACTGAAGATTTGTGCCGATGCAATGTGGGGTTTGATGACCATGGGCATCATTTTGGGGGGTATTCTGAGTGGTGTTTTCACAGCTACAGAATCGGCTTCCATCGCAGTGGTGTGGGCATTCTTTGTGACCATGTTCATTTACCGTGACTACAAGTGGAAAGACTTGCCCAAGCTGATGCACCGCACCGTCAAGACGGTGACGATTGTGATGATCTTGATCGGTTTTGCGGCGAGTTTCGGCTACATCATGACGATGATGCAGATTCCGCTCAAAATCACCATGCTCTTCACTTCATCGAGTACCGAAGCATGGGTTATTTTGGCGTGCATCAACATCATGCTGTTGGTTCTGGGCACCCTGATGGACATGGCACCACTGATCCTGATCTTGACACCCATCCTGATGCCTGTCATCAAAAGCATCGGCATTGACCCGGTTCACTTCGGCATGATCATGATGGTCAACCTGGGTATCGGCCTGATCACACCTCCTGTCGGAGCGGTGCTGTTTGTCGGCAGTGCGGTGGCGAAACTCAAGATTGAGCAAGTGGTCTCGGCCATGAAGCCCTTCTTTGTGATCTTGCTGATTGTGCTGATGTTGGTGACGTATGTGCCGCAAATTTCTTTGTGGCTCCCACGCACCATGGGCCTCTAAAGCCAACGATGCCATTGCCTTTTGTCCTGGTCACCCATCCTCGTGAGCGTCTTGCCACTTACTTTGGAGAGCAGGCGCTGACCAATTTGCAGGGTGTGGCCCAGGTCAAGCTCAATCACGATGCGCACGACTGGTCAACCCGGGAGTTGATCGAGGCTGCGCAGGGCTGTGATGTTTTGATCGCGTACCGCCAGACGGCACTCGACGCCGAATTTTTTTCCGCAGTGCCGGGTTTGCTGGCGGCCGTCCGGTGTGCGGTGGACATCCGCACCATCGACGTCGCAGCGGCAAGTCATGAGGGGATTTTGGTGACTCAGGCCAGCCCGGGCTTTGGTTCTGCTGTGGCCGAATGGGTGATCGGCGTCATGATCGATTTGAGCCGCAGCATCAGCCCAGCCGCCGCGGCCTACTGGCAAGGTCAGTCGGTCGAGCCGCGCATGGGCCGTGAGCTGCGGGGGGCCTGTTTGGGCATCATTGGTTACGGCGAAATCGGTCGCCATGTCGCGCGACTGGCACAGGCGTTTGGCATGCGCGTATGTGTGTACGACCCTTATGTGAAGCCTTCAGATGCAGCTGTCGAGTCCATCGGTTGGCATGAACTTTTGACTTGTGCTGACCATGTGGTGTGCCTCGCCCCAGCAACGCCAGAAACGGACAAGTTGATCAATGCGCAGGCCTTGTCGTGCATGAAGCCCTCCGCTTTTTTCATCAATGCATCGCGGGGTCAACTGGTAGACGAACAGGCCCTATTGAGGGCGCTGGATCGTGGGTTGCTGGCGGGCGCCGCTCTGGATGTAGGCTGTGCACCAGACCAGATGCCGACGCCAGACCTTGCGCGACACCCCCTTGTGATCGCCACGCCGCATGTGGGTGGGCTCACACCACAAGCCATTGAGCACCAGGCTTTGGAAACAGTGGAGCAGACGCGAGCTATCTTGCAAGGGCGTTTGCCAAACGGGGCCGTCAATCCGGCGCAGGCCACCCGGTGGATGTCGAGGATGTCCACATGATCGACGCTGCAGTGCCTGAGACCGATGCCGTTTCTTTTTCAGTACCGTTCGGGGCATGTGATTGCCATATGCATGCCTATGACGATACTTATCCATTGGCACCCACCGCCACGTTCAAGCCGCCGCACGCGCCGATCGCCGATTACGCCAAAGTGCAGGCGGCTTTAGGTTTGACGCGCGTTGTTGTTGTGCAGCCAACTGGCTATGGTTTTGATAACCGCTGCACATTGGCAGCTGTAGCCAGCATGCCCGGCAGAGCCCGTGCTGTGGCCATCGTGCCCACTTCGGTGACACAGAGCACGCTGCAAGATTTGCATTCGGCAGGTGTTCGCGGTATTCGCATGATGATGTTGCCCGGTGGCCCGCTGGGTTGGGACGCATTGGCACCCTTGGCACACCAGGTCGGGCCCTTGGGGTGGCACCTGAATGTGCAGTTCGATGGCTGCGAATTTGAGCAACGGATGCCTTTGCTGGAAAGCCTCAATACACAGATCGTGCTGGACCACACAGGTAAATTTTTGGTGCCACCTGCCAGCACTGACGATGCGGCATTCCAGGCCCTTTGCCGCTTGATGGACACAGGGCGAGTCTGGGTCAAGCTGTCGGCCCCTTACGAAACATCTAAAACTGGGGCGCCGCACTATGAGGACGTGAGTCTGATGGCCCGTTATCTGGCCAAAAATTACCCCGAGCGCTGCTTGTGGGCGAGCAATTGGCCACATCCCAATCAAAACCCAGTGCCATCCTCTGCGGCGCTGCTGAACCTTTTGTCCCACTGGGTGTCCCACACGGCAGACATTCAGCGCATCCTGGTGGACAACCCGGCGCAGCTGTATGGTCTTGACGCCTGAGCAAATGATGTCATTTGTTGTGATTTTGTTTTCCCTATTTTGACCATGCCCCACGTTTATGTTTCCAACGCCGACAGCGGTGACATCTCTGTTCTGCACATGGCAGTCGATGGCAGCTTGCGTTTGCAAAGTACGGTGCCTGTGGGAGGCAACCTGATGCCCATGGCCATCAGCCCGACTCAGAAAGTTCTTTATGTGGCGCGGCGCAGCGAACCGATGGCGTTGGTCAGTCTGGCCATTGACCCCGTCAGCCGAGATCTGCATTTGCTGGGTGAGGCCGCTTTACCTGCCAGCATGGCATACGTGAGCACCGACGTGGCTGGTCGGTTCTTGTTGGCGGCCTCTTACCCCGGGCACCAGCTCACGGTCAGCCCCATTGGGCCAGATGGCACGGTGGGCTCTGTGCAGCAGGTTTTGCCTACTGGCCCCTATGCCCATGCCATCTTGCCCTCCCCCTGCAAGCGCTATGTGATGGCCACAGCGCTGGGCGGTGGCGAACTCATGGTCTTGCGTTTCAATGCCGAGACGGGTCAATTGACGCCCGCCTCATCCTGGGCCGCTCGTGCAGGCGCTGGTCCTCGGCATTTTCGGTTTGACCCGCAAGGCCAGCGGGTTTATTTGCTCCATGAACTCGATGGCACAGTGGACGTTCTGGATTGGGATGCTGATCAGGCCCGTTTGATTTTGGTGCAAACCGTAGGCATTTTGCCGACGGGATTCACAGGCCAACCTTGGGCGGCCGATTTGCATCTGACACCCGACGGTCGTCACTTGTACGCCAGCGAGCGGACGTCTAGCACTTTGGCGCACTTCTTGGTCGATGCCGCGACAGGTCGTCTTGCTTTGCAGGGCCATGTCTCGGTTGAAACTCAGCCTAGGGGTTTTGCGATCGATCCAACTGGGCGTCATTTGCTGGTGGTGGGGCAGTTGTCGCACCATCTGAGCCGTTGGGCGATTGACCCGGAGTCGGGTCAATTGGACTGTCAACAACGCATCTCTGTGGGTCAAGGCCCTAACTGGGTGGAGATACTGGCATGAGCGATACAGCGCAATCCGTGACGCCACGAGTGGTGCGAATGCACCCGGCGGACAATGTGGCGATCGTGGTCAACGATGGTGGTTTGCCTCCCGGCACTGTCTTGGATATGGGTGTGGCGTTGCTGGACAAAGTGCCGCAGGGCCACAAAGTAGCCTTGGTGGATTTGGCCCAGGGGCAGGCTGTCATGCGCTACAACGTGCCGGTGGGCTATGCGCGGCAAGCCATCCCGGCTGGCAGTTGGGTACACGAGCGCTTGTTGGATATTCCGCCTGCGCGAGAACTGCAGGGCCTGCCCATGGCCACCGTGCAGCCCGCCCCACAAGCCCCGCTGCAAGGATTCACTTTTGAAGGCTATGTGAACGCCGATGGTTCGGTGGGCACACGCAACTTGCTGGCCATCACCACCACGGTGCAATGTGTGGCGGGTGTGGTCAAGATTGCGGTGGAGCGCATTGAAAGAGAATTGTTGCCGCTGTTCCCGAATGTCGATGGCGTGGTGGGGCTGGAACACAGCTACGGTTGTGGCGTGGCGATTGACGCGCCGGGGGCCGAGATTCCGATCCGCACACTGCGTCACATCAGCTTGAACCCCAACTTTGGCGGCGAGGTGATGGTGGTGAGCTTGGGCTGCGAAAAGTTGCAGCCCGATCGATTGCTGCCGCCGGGCAGCTTCCCGATCCAAGATGCGCGAGAAAAAGACCAAGGGCCCGATCTGGTCTGCCTTCAAGACGATGCGCATGTGGGCTTCATGTCCATGATCGACCATATCGTGCAAAGCGCCCGTCCGCACCTGGAGCGCTTGAATGCGCGCCGCCGCCAAACCGTGCCCGCCAGTGCATTGGTGGTGGGCGTGCAGTGTGGGGGCAGCGATGCGTTTTCCGGGGTGACCGCCAACCCGGCGGTGGGCTTCATGGCCGATCTGATCGTGCGCTCTGGCGGGACCGTGATGTTTTCGGAAAACACCGAAGTGCGCGATGCGGTGGAGCAACTCACCAGCCGCGCTGCCACCCCTCAAGTGGCAGAAGATATCGTGCGCGAGCTGGGCTGGTACGACCAGTACCTGGACCGTGGCCGTGTGGACCGCACGGCCAACACCACGCCGGGCAACAAGGCAGGAGGCTTGTCCAACATCGCTGAAAAAGCCATGGGCTCCATCATCAAAAGCGGCAGCTCGGCCATTGCCAGCGTATTGGCGCCAGGCGACAAGCTCAAGGCCGATCAAAAGGGCTTGGTCTTTGCCGCCACACCCGCAAGCGACTTCATTTGCGGCACGCTGCAACTGGCCGCAGGCATGAACGTGCATGTGTTCACCACCGGGCGGGGCACCCCCTATGGCCTTCAGGCTTGCCCCGTGGTCAAGGTGGCCACGCGCACCGATCTGGCCCGCCGCTGGCACGACCTGATGGACATGAACGCTGGCCGCATTGCCGATGGCGAGATCTCCATCGAAGAAGCCGGTTGGGAACTGTTTCGCATGATGCTGGATGTGGCCAGTGGCCGCAAGACCTGGGCTGAACAGTGGAAATTGCACAATGCCCTCGTGCTGTTCAACCCCGCACCAATCACCTGAAGTACCCATTCAAAAGGAGACGCTCATGAAGCTCAAGAGACAACTCATCCAAACGCTGTGTGTGGCCGCTGTTGGACTGGCGATGGCCCCAGCTTTGGTCTTTGCACAAAGCGATTACCCCAATCGCCCCATCAAACTGGTGGTGCCCTTTCCACCAGGTGGTACCAGTGACGTGATGGGTCGCTTGATGGCCGATGAGCTGAGCAAAATCTTGAAGCAGCCTGTGGTGGTGGACAACATTGGTGGGGCTGGCGGCATTGTTGGCACGGAACGCGCCATCCGTTTGCCTGCCGACGGCTACACCTTGATCCAGAGCGGCGTGGGGCAAAACGCAGTCGCGCATGGCCTCGACCCCAAGCTTAAATACAACTCGATGACAGACATGATTCACCTGACGCAGGTGCATTCAGGCCCCAATGTCTTGGTGGTTCACCCGTCCATGCCTTTCAAGACGGTCAAAGAATTGGTGGATTACGCCAAGAAAAACCCCGGCAAACTTGACTACGGTTTCACGCACGCAGCTTCGGGCCATATGGCCATGGAATTGTTCAAGCAAACCACAGGCATCTTTTTGACCGGTATTCCTTATCGGGGCGGTGGTCCCTTGCTCAATGACCTTTTGGCGGGCACGGTGCCCATGATTTTCATCAACCAAGACGCGGCTTTGCCTCACATCAAGGCAGGCAAAATCCGCCCGATTGCCGTGAGCAGTTTGCAGCGTAACCCGCTCTACCCCGATGTGCCCACAGTGGCCGAGTCGGGCTACAAAGACTTTCAAGCCCTGTCGTGGTCTGGTCTGTCGGTGACCAAGGGCACGCCGCCTGCCATCGTCGAGAAACTCGAAGCGGCCATGGTGCAAGCTTTGCAGTCAGAGGCCGTGCGCCAACGGTTGACATCGGTGGGTTTTGTGGTGCCCGCGCTCGGCAGCAAGCCCTACACCCAATTTGTCAAAGCCGAAATCGACACTTGGAGCCGTGTGATCAAGACGGCAGGTATTCAGCCGCAATAAGCGGCCAGATACGCCCCTTTTTCAGCTGCTGCAGCTGACGCTGCCGCAACCCGACATGGTCACGTTCTTGATGGCCGATGGGTCGGCCAGGGTTTCGGTCACGCTGTCAAAACCCACTGATTTGAGGTGTGCCGCCAGCCCTGCGTCCATGCTGTTGGCATGACCCGGAAACCACTCGGCCAGTGCTTCGGCCATACGGGTGATGATGGTGGTGTCGCTGTCCAGGTAATGGGCTTCGACCACGCGCATGGTCTCCAAAATCGTGGCGTGGTGCTCGGCGTGGCAGTTGTCGGCCGAAAACCCGGTGGCCAGCATCCAGCGCTCTTCTTGGGCGAAATGCTCCACCGTGTGGTTCAAGAATGCCTTGTAGACCGGCAGCTGCTGGTCTTCAGGCGTGGCCAGAATCTGATTGATCATGTCCACAAACTCTTGGTGCGTTTCGTCCATGCGGGCGTCGCCCGTGTGGAGAGAGTCGGTCCAGGGCATCAGGGCAGGGGCGGCAGTGGCTTGGGCTGTGTGTGACATGGTTGAAAATGAAATTGGCACTGAGAACAATTATCCCCCTTCGGGCGCGGCCTTAAGGCTTCAGGGGTCGAACGGGCCGGTCAAGGGGTAGGCCTGTGAACAGACAGGTCATGCGCAAGCCTTTAACCTCTGTATCTTCGATATTGGATTGCTGAGTCACCACCATGGATTCCGTCACACAAGTCCTGCTAGGCGCTTCGGTTGGGGTGGCCGTCATGGGGCGACGCACTGCGCTTTGGAAGTCTGCCCTCTGGGGGGGTATTGCAGGCCTTTTGCCTGACCTTGATGTGCTGATCGACCACGGTGATCCGGTCCTCAACATGATTCGGCACCGGGCCGAGACCCACGCCTTGTTGTTGCTCACGCTCTTTGCTTTCCCGATGGCTTGGCTGGTGAGCCGCGTCCATCGCCAACCCCAACTTTATGCGCGCTGGTGGTGGGCCATTCTGTTGGCTCTGGTCACGCACCCTTTGTTGGACCTGATGACCATTTATGGCACCCAGGTTTTCCAGCCTTTCACCGACGAAGCCTATGGTTTGGGCAGCATCTTCATCGTCGATCCGGTGTACTCATTGCCTTTGTTGGCTGGGGTCATCGCGGCACTGCGGGTCAAAAGGACAGGCCGGGCCTTACGCATCAATGCATGGGCGCTGGCCTTCAGCACGGCCTATTTGGCTTGGAGTGCGCTGGCGCAAGCTTGGGTCACGCAGCACGCCCGCGAGTCCTTGCAAGTGCTAGGGCTGCCCAGCCAACAGTTGTTGGTCACACCCGCGCCTTTCAACACCGTATTGTGGCGTGTGGTGGCCATGGATGGCGAGCGGTTTCATGAGGGTTTTTATTCCTTCATGGACGGCGACAGGGCCGTTCGATTTGTGGCCCATGTGAGTGGGCGTGCTTTGGCGGAAGAAAATGCCCAACACCTTCAGCTGCAGCGTTTGAGTCGATTCACCGATGGGTTTTTTAAAATTCAACACGACAACGGCCGGTTGGTCGTGACCGACCTGCGCATGGGGCAAGAGCCCGCTTACGTGTTTGCTTTTGACATTGGCCCGCCATTGGCGCCAGGCCAGAGCCATGAGCCTGCAAAGCAGCAAGCCCGCCGAATGGATGTCCGGGCGGGCTTGAAGTGGCTGGGGCAGCGGCTCATGGGGCAAGATGTACCGCCCCCCGGCTCGGCAGGTCGTTCAGACTAAGCGGGCGCGGTGGCGCGCAATCTGCAGCCGCACTTGCGCAGGTGCGGTGCCGCCCAAGGTGTTGCGGGCATTCAGCGAGCCTTGCAGGCTGAGCGGGCCGAACACATCGGCTTCGATGCGGCTGTCGAACTTTTGCAGGGTTTCCAGCGGCAGCTCTGACAAGTCCACGCCCAAGCCTTGCGCGGTCTTCACCGCATGGGCCACCACCTCGTGGGCGTCGCGGAAGGGCAGGCCTTTTTTGACCAAGTAGTCGGCCAAGTCGGTGGCGGTGGCGTAGCCCTTTTTCACGGCAGCTTCCATCGCAGCGGCGTTGACGGTGATGCCGCCTTCTTTCTGGCCCGTAGCCGGGCTGACCTGGCCGCCCACCATTTCGCTGAAGATGCGCAGGGTGTCTTTGAGTGTGTCCACCGTGTCGAACAGCGGCTCTTTGTCTTCCTGGTTGTCTTTGTTGTAGGCCAGGGGCTGACCCTTCATCAGGGTGATCAGGCCCATCAGGTGGCCGACCACGCGGCCGGTCTTGCCGCGTGCCAGCTCGGGCACATCGGGGTTTTTCTTCTGCGGCATGATGGAACTGCCGGTGGTGAAGCGGTCAGCAATCTTCACAAAACCGAAGTTCTGGCTCATCCACAAAATCAACTCTTCAGAGAAGCGGCTGATGTGCACCATGCAAAGAGATGCGGCGGCGGTGAATTCGATCGCAAAGTCGCGGTCGCTCACGCCGTCCAGGCTGTTTTGGCAGACTTGTGGGTGGCCGGCTTCATCTACCATGCCCAGGGTGCGGGCCACGCGTTCGCGGTCCAGCGGGTAGGTGGTGCCCGCCAAAGCGGCGCTGCCCAGTGGCAAGCGGTTGGTGCGGCGGCGCACGTCGACCATGCGTTCGGCATCGCGGCTGAACATCTCCACATAGGCCAGCAGGTGGTGCGCAAAGCTCACCGGTTGGGCCACTTGCAGGTGGGTGAAGCCCGGCAGGATGACTTCGACGTTTTGCTCGGCCACATCGACCAGCGATTTTTGCAGGTCCACCAGCAAATCGATGATCAGGTCCATCTCGCTGCGCAGCCACAGGCGCACGTCGGTGGCCACCTGGTCGTTGCGGCTGCGGCCGGTGTGCAGGCGCTTGCCCGCGTCGCCCACCAGCTGGGTCAGGCGCGCTTCGATGTTCAGGTGCACATCTTCCAGGTCCAGCTTCCACTCAAAAGCGCCGGACTCGATCTCTTGGGTGATTTGCGCCATGCCGCGCTGGATGTCGGCCAGGTCGCTGGCGCCAATGATGTTCTGGGCGGCCAGCATGTCGGCGTGGGCCAGGCTGCCGGTGATGTCGGCTTGCCACAAGCGCTTGTCAAAGAACACGCTGGCGGTGTAGCGCTTGACCAACTCGCTCATGGGTTCAGAAAAGAGCGCGGACCAGGCTTGGGATTTTTTGTCGAGTTGGTTTGTCATAAGCCCGCAATTTTATCGGGCTTCGACTCGGTTTGACTTTACGGCCCTCAGCCCAGCAAAGCCAGTGCCAAGGCGTGGTAAGCGGGCAGGGTGTGCGGGTCGTTGGCGATGTTGGCCGCCACAGGGTGGGAGGCGTAGCGGGCGATCACCATCTCGGCTTTGGGGTCGATGTAGATGTTTTGCCCGTGCACGCCCCGCGCCATGATGGCGCCATGGGCGTTGTGCGACACCCACCACATGTTGCGGTAGCTCCAGCCCGCCAGCGTGGCCGGGCCATTGGCCGCGAAACGGGCCGGGTCGGCACCCGCAAAGGTGTCGGCCACCGCCGCGGCGGGCAAGACCTGGGTCTGACCCACGCGGCCATGTTGGCGCACCAATTCTCCAAACCGGGCCAGGTCGCGCAGGCCTGTGTTGAGGCCGCCGCCCGCAAAGGCGGTGCCAATCGGGTCCACCGTGTAGCAGGCGTCCAGCTCGGCGCCCATGGGCTGCCAGATGCGCTCGGACAGCATTTGCTCTGTGTTTTGACCACTCACGCGGCGCACGATCCAGCCCAGCACATCGGTGTTGGCCGTGCGGTAGGTGAACTTTTCGCCATGCTCACCGAGCTTTCGCACCGTCTGGAGGTAGTCGTAAAAGTGGGTGGGGCCGCTGTAGCCAGGAGGGCGGGGCATGACGCCACCCGCACGCATGTGGTTCCAGATTTCGGCCTGCGGGTCGGCATAGTTTTCGGAGTAGTCAATGCCGGTGGTCATGTCCATGACTTGGCGTACAGTCGCATCGGCAAAGCCGCTGCCTGCGAGTTCGGGGACGTAATGGTCGACGCTCTGGGTCTCGTCCAGAACACCCTCGGCCACCAAACTTGCAGCCAGCAAACCCATGAATGATTTGCTGACCGACATGGCGATGTGCGCGTGCAAAGGGGTCATCACCCCGCCGAAGTGCTCAAACACCACCTGCCCCTTGTGCAAGACCAGCAAGGCATCGGTGTAGGTGGCCTCCATCATGTCGGCCCAGCCGCACTCGGCGTTGCTGCCCATGGGGCTGTAACGTATTTGGGGCAGTGAGCGGCTGGCTTGGGGCAGGGGCGTGGACGGTGCCAAGCCCTTGGACACCGTGGCGGTGGGCACCAGTTGGCGGTAGTGCGCAAAACTCCAGCGCAGTTGCGGGAAGCGGTAGCCGCTGCCGTCATGGGCCTGGATGATTTTGTCTGCTGACGGAGGGGAGCCTTGCATCCACCCCAGTTGCAATGGATCGCAGTCGCTGGCAGCGGGAAAGAGCGGCAAATCAGAGGGTTGGGACATGCATGGCTTTCATCAAAGCGTCGGACATGCCCCGGCGGCAGGCCTCGTGCCCATTATGGGTGTCGAGAACCTGCACTGTCATGCGAAAAAACCCGCAGAAAATCTCGCAGCAGCAGAGGCGTGCAGGCCCGGTTTTAGCCCGTGTTGCGCAGGCCTGCTGCGATCCCGTTGATGCTGATGTGGATGCCGCGCTGCACGCGTTCGTCGGCCAGACCCGCCCGGTAGCGGCGGATCAACTCGACCTGCAGATGGTGCAGCGGATCGATGTAGGGGAAGCGGTGACGGATGGACCGGTCGAGCGCCGGGTTGCTGGCCAGTCGGTTCTTTTCACCCGTGATTTGGGCCAGTGCGTCAGCGGTGCGGTGCCATTCGGCCTCAATGGCGGCAAAAATCTTCTTGCGCAAGCGGGTGTCGCTGACCAGTTCGGCATAGCGCGAGGCCAGGGCCAGGTCGCTTTTGGCCAGCACCATGTCCATGTTGGACAAGAGGGTGCGGAAGAAAGGCCACTGGCGGTACATCTTTTGCAACAAGGCCAAAGCGGCTTTGCGTTCGGCCGCATCGGGTTTGTCCAGGTAGGCTTGAACCGCCGAGCCAAAACCCAGCCAGCCTGGCAGCGTCAGGCGGCACTGGCCCCAGCTGAAACCCCAGGGGATAGCGCGCAGGTCTTCAATTTTTTGCAAGGCCTTGCGCGATGCGGGGCGAGAGCCAATGTTGAGTTGCGCCAATTCTTTGAGCGGTGTCGCGCCGAAAAAATAGTCGGTAAAACCAGGGGTGTCGTACACCAAGCCTCGGTAGGCTTCCATGCTGGCTTCGGACAATTCGGCGGCTGCGTCCAGGAAAGCCCGAGTCGCTGGTTTGGTGGGTTGCAGCAAAGTGGCCTCCAAGGTGGCGGCGACCAAGGTTTCAAGGTTGCGGCGACCAATTTCGGGGTTGGCGTATTTGGAGCCGATGACTTCGCCTTGCTCGGTCAGGCGGATTTGCCCGCGCACAGTGCCCGGTGGTTGCGCCAAGATGGCTTGGTAGCTGGGGCCGCCGCCTCGGCCCACGGTACCACCCCGGCCGTGGAACATGCGCAAGGTGATGCCGTGGCTGCTTTGCAGTTGGTCAAACAATGCCACCAAGGCAATTTCGGCCCGGTACAGCTCCCAGTTGCTGGTGAAGATGCCACCGTCCTTGTTGCTGTCCGAGTAGCCCAACATGATGTCCTGCTCACCGCCCGAGCCTTTGACCAGTGCCGTCACGCCGGGTAAGGCATAAAAGTCACGCATGATGGGCGCAGCGTTGCGCAAGTCTTCGATGGTCTCGAACAAGGGCACCACGATCAGATCGTTGTGCGCCTGCGTGTCCAGCGTGCCTCGCATCAGCCCCACTTCTTTTTGCAGCAGCAAGACCTCGAGCAAGTCGCTCACAGTTTCGGTGTGGCTGATGATGTAGTGGCGAATGGCCTGTTTGCCAAAGCTGTTCAGCATGAGGCGTGCCATTTCAAAGATGGCCAATTCGGACAAGGCATGGGCGCTGTAGTCGGCACCCTGTACGCGCAAGGGGCGTGCATCGTTGAGCAGACCCAGCAGCAGGGCTTGTTTGGCGTGTTCGTCGAGCTGGCTGTAATGTTTTTCAACGCGTGCGGTGGTCAGCAGCTCCGCCACGACTTCTTCGTGTTTGTCCGAGCTTTGGCGCAAGTCCACCGTTGCCAGATGGAAGCCAAACACTTCCACCGCCCGGATCAACGGGTGCAGGCGCTGCGCAGCCACAGCTTCGGCGTGGTGGCTACACAGCGAGGCCTCGATCACGCGCAGATCGGTCAGAAAGTCTTCAGCGCAGGTGTAGGGGTTTTGCGGGGCCACTGCGTGACGTGCGGCATCCCCTCCCGTGAGTTCCTTCAGGGTCGCGGCCAGTCGTGCATAAATGCCTGTGAGGGCGCGGCGGTAGGGCTCGTCTTGACGGTGTTCGCTGGTATCGGGCGAGCGTTCGGCCAAGGCCAGCATCTCGGCGTCAAAGGGCACCAGCATGGCCGATAGCGACAGCTCGCTGCCCAAAAAGTGCACTTCGGTCAGGTAATGCCGCAGGGCCACATCGCTTTGGCGGGTCAGGGCGTGTTCCAAGGTTTGCGCGGTCACATTGGGGTTACCGTCTCGGTCACCGCCGATCCACTGGCCCATGCGCAAAAAACTGGCAATGGGCTGACCGGGCAGGGCTTCTTCCAGCTCGGCATAGAGCTTGGGGATTTCGCGCAAAAAAGTCGCTTCGTAGTAACTCAGCGCGTTTTCAATCTCGTCGGCCACGGTGAGCTTGGTGAAGCGCAGCAGGCGGGTTTGCCACAACTGCATCACTCGTGCACGCATTTGCTGCTCATTGGCTGCCAGCTCTTTGGGCGTCAGCGCGTCCTTGGCGGCATTGACGGCAGCGGCGCGGGCCTTGATGGCATCGCGCTCGGTCAGCAGGTGGGCGATGTCGCGCTCAGCGTCCAGAATGCTTTTGCGCTGCACCTCGGTGGGGTGTGCGGTGAGCACTGGGGCCACGTAGCTGGTGGCCAACATGTCCGAGATGCTTTTGGGCGTGATGCCTGCCCAGCGCAGCCGTTGCAGCGCCACATCGATGCTGCCCTCTTGCGTGTGACCGGCGCGCTCGTGGATGGCGCGGCGGCGGATGTGGTGGCGGTCTTCGGCCAGGTTGGCGAGGTGTGAGAAATAAGTGAAGGCACGGATCACGCTGACGGCGCGGTCACCAGGCAGGCTTTTGAGCAGTTTCTTCAGCGCTTTGTCGGCCTCTTGATCGGCATCGCGCCGGAAAGCCACCGAGAGCTTGCGAATTTGCTCGACCAGTTCATAAGCCTCTGGGCCCTCTTGCGTGCGGATCACATCGCCCAAAATTCGCCCCAGCAGGCGGATGTCTTCGACCAGGGGGCGCTCGCTGTCCCGTTTTTGGCTTTTATTGGGCGTGCTGGCGCTGCTGTTGACGGGCGGGGTGGTTTTGAGAAGGGCCTGTTTCATGGGTGCTGCGCTGTGGGGTGGATGCCGTGGGTCGGAAGGCGGTCGACATCTGTCAAATGGGGGTGTCAATTTGCCTTGACATCATGCTAGCATCGCTCGGAGAGACAAAATTACCAATTGATTTCATTTTGATGATGTCAAAAATTTTTTCAGGAAATCCGCCGTGACCGAGTCCAAGCAGCCCTCTATCGTCATTGCCACCCGCGAGAGCCGTTTGGCTTTGTGGCAAGCCGAGCATGTCAAGTCCTTGCTGGAGGGCTTGGGTTGCACGGTAAAGTTGCTGGGCATGACGACGCAAGGTGACCAAATCCTGGACCGCAGCCTCTCCAAGGTGGGTGGCAAGGGCCTGTTCGTCAAGGAGCTGGAAGTGGCACTGCAAGAGGGCCACGCCGACATCGCGGTGCATTCGCTCAAAGATGTGCCCATGGACATGCCCGAGGGCTTCGAGTTGGCCTGTGTCATGGAGCGAGAAGACCCCCGCGACGCTTGGGTGTCGTCGCAATACGCTCGCCTGGAAGACTTGCCTCAAGGCGCTGTGGTGGGCACATCCAGCCTGCGCCGCACGGTGCTGTTGCGAGCGCTGCGCCCCGATTTGAAGATCGAGCCCCTGCGCGGCAACCTGGACACGCGATTGCGCAAACTCGACGAAGGCCAGTACGCGGGCATTGTGCTGGCGGCGGCGGGCCTCAAGCGCCTGGGCTTGTCCGATCGGATTCGCCACATTTTTGAAACCGAACAAATGCTGCCGGCCGCAGGGCAGGGTGCTTTGGGCATCGAGATCCGCAGCGACCGGGCCGATTTGCGCGCCTTGTTGGCTCAACTGGCCGATGCGCCCTCGTGGCGTCGCGTGGCAGCCGAGCGGGCCGTGAGCCGCGCCATGGGCGGCAGCTGCTCCATGCCTTTGGCCGCGCACGCAACCATTGAGGGTGGTGTGCTCAAGTTGCAGGCGGCCTGGGGCGACCCGGAAGGCGCGACCACCTTGGTCACAGCCGATGCGCACGCCAGCACCGATGGCCTGCAAGCTGCCGAGGCACTGGGCCTGAGTGTGGCGCAGGCTTTGCGCGACGGCGGGGCGCATTGATTTCTGGCGCTGACATGGCGCTGGCAGCTTCTCCCTCCTTTGTCACCGAGTCCCTGCGTGTGGTCGTGACCCGGCCTGAGCGCGAGGCCCGTGCTTGGGCTGAGGCGCTGCAGTCCCGTGGCGTGCTCTGCGACAGCTTACCCCTCATCGAGATAGCGGCTTTGCCCGACGCTTCGCCCTTGGTGGTCCATTGGAAGACGGTGTCCACACACTTGGCCGTGATGTTTGTCAGCGCCAATGCCGTGCGTTTTTTCATGGCGGCCCGACCTGCGGGGGTGGCCTTGGCCAATTGCCGAGCGTGGTCCACAGGTCCTGGCACGCATGCCGCTTTGCTGGCAGCGGGTTGGCCAGCTGAATCGATTGACTCCCCACCCGAGATGGCCACTCAGTTTGATTCTGAGGCGCTCTGGGCCTTGGTGGCCAAGCAGACCCAAGAAGCTGCGGATTGGGCTGCTGCCCATGCAAGCCCACAGCCCACGGTGTTGATTGTTCGCGGTGCTGACACGCAAGGCCAGCTGGCTGGACGCGATTGGTTGGCTTTGCAGTTGGAGGGTGTGGGCGTGCAGGTGCTGCAAACCGTGGCCTATGTTCGGCGCGCACCCGCTTTGACGGCCCAGCAACGGGCCTTGAGCCAGCAGGCCACGCAAGACGGCTCGTGGTGGTTGTTCAGCAGTTCTGAAGCGGCCCAGCATTTGCTGCAGGTTTGCCCCGATTTGCCCATTGGCCAAGCGCGCGCCTTGGCCACCCACCCGCGCATTGCCCAGCGCTTGCGCAATGCGGGTTGGGGGCGTGTGGAAATCGTGCCTGCAGGTCTGGAAGCCCAAGCCGAGTCTATAAAATCACTGGCATGAGTGCATCACCTGAAACCGCCGAAGCTCCTGCCATCCCCGAAGGGCCTGCGGCATCGCATCGCCCAGTTTGGCGATGGTTGGCCATCGTGGTCGCTGGCTTGGCTTTGTTCTTGTCGGTGTTGTTGTGGCAAAAGCTGTCGCGTATTCAAGAACAACTGGCACGCCAAAGCGCCGATGCGGGCCAGCAATCGCTGGAGGCCAAGGCTTGGGCTAAGCAGGCGCAGGAAACGGTGAAGGACAGTGCCGCGCGTTTGGCTTTGGTCGAAACCAGATTGGGCGAAGTCGCGCTGCAGCGCAGCCAGTTGGAGGAGTTGATCCAGAGCTTGTCGCGTTCTCGCGATGAAAATTTGGTGGTGGACATCGAGTCGGCCCTTCGCATGGCGCAGCAGCAGACCCAGCTGACAGGCAGTTTTGAGCCTTTGTTGGCGGCACTCAAATCAGCTCAAACACGTTTGCAGCGGGCCGCCCAGCCCCGACTGGCCCCGGTGCTGCGGGCTTTGGAAAAAGATCTGGACCGACTGAGCACGGCCCAAGTTTTTGATCTGCCCGGTTTGTTGATCAAGTTGGACGAAGGCGTGGCTTTGGTGGATGGTTTGGTTTTGGCCAATCAGGCTTTGCCCACAGCGGCCATGAATGGTTCCTTGTCTGCGGCGAAGCCAGAAGCAGCGCCTTCATGGTGGATGGCAGGCCTGAAGCAATTTGCCGATCAGCTCAAGGGGCTGGTGAGGGTGAGCCGCATTGAGTCGCCTGAGGCGGCCCTGTTGTCACCCGAGCAGGGTTTTTTCTTGCGTGAAAACCTTAAATTGAAATTGCTCAACGCACGATTGGGCTTGTTGGCGCGACAAAAAGACGCTGCGCGTGCCGATTTGGCTTCCGCTTCGATCACGGTGCGCCGCTATGCCGATGCGTCTTCGCGCAAGACGGTGCAGATGCTGCAATTGCTTGAGCAATCGGCTGAACAGCTCAAAGCCAGCGACAGTCCCCGCCTGGAAGGCTCCTTGGCTGCGCTGGCCACGGCCGCGGCTGGAAGGTAAACCCCTATGCGAGCAGCGCTTTGGCTCATCAGTTTGTTTGCTTTGGCGGCGGCTGCGGCTTGGTTGGCAGGCAACAACCAAGGCACCGTGACGCTGTTTCTCTCCCCTTACCGGATCGATCTGTCGCTGAACTTGGTCTTGCTGGTGCTGGGCTTGGTGGTGTTGGTGGTCGTTTTGGCACAGCAAGCCTTGTCGGCTTTGTTGTCCTTGCCCCAACAAGCCCAGCGGTGGCGTTTGCAGCAAAAAGAACGTGCTGCCCACGCGGCCCTGCTCGAGTCGATCAGCCAGTTCATGGCAGGACGCTTTTTGCGTGCCCGTAAGTCGGCTCAATCGGCCCTTGAAAAAGAGGCTTTGTTGACAGAGGCAGGGCTGGACTTGGACCATGCGGTGGTTTTGCGCACTTTGGCCCACGTCATGGCAGCCGAATCGGCCCATGCTTTGCAAGACAGAGATGTGCGACAAATCCATTGGGACGCTGCTTTGGAAGCGGCCAAGGCCGCGCCTTCGTCCGAATCGCGGACCTTGAGTGAGGGCATTCAGCTGCGTGGTGCCCGTTGGTTGCTGGACGACCGCGATGCACCTGCGAGTCTCGCCCTGTTGCAGGCATTGCCTTCGGCCACGGCCCGACGCATGGTGGCCATGCGCCTACAACTCAAGGCCGCACGCTTGGCTGGCCAGCCAGCGAAGGCTTTGGACACGGCAGTCTTGTTGGCCAAACACCGCGCCTTCACTCCTGCTGCCGCTGACAGTTTGGTACGCAGCCTGATCTTGACCTGGTTGTCTCATACACACGATGCCGATGCGGTTCAGCGGCTATGGCTCAAGTTGAGCCCAGCGCAGCGCAGCATGCCCGATTTGGCTGCAGAAGCCGCTTTGCGTTTTATGACTTTGGGTGGTGCCGGCGCGGTAGCCAGACCATGGCTTCAAGCTGTTTGGGAGCCTTTGCAATCTCAAAAATCCAACCCGTGGACGCCTGACCAATTGGCCCGAATGGTCCAAGCCTTGGAGGCCACCTTGACCGATGCCCAAGCCAGCGATGCCAGGGCTTGGCTGGCCCGCGTAGAGGCTGCTCAATTGGCGCGGCCGCAAGACCCCTTGTGGCAATACTTGGCAGGCATGTTGTGTCTGCGCCACCAGTTGTGGGGCAAAGCCCAAGGTCTGTTGTCCCAATCTGTCAAAGGCTTGCAAGCCCCGGTTTTGAAGCGTCAAGCCTGGTGCGCTTTGGCCGAATTGGCCGAACAGCGACAAGATCTGCCCGCAGCCACAGCCGCCTGGAAGCAGGCCGCACAACTCACCCAGTCTTGATTTTTACTGCCCTGAGCTGCACGAACAGGTGAAGCTTCGGTCGGTGCGAAAGGCATGCCTTGGGGATTCGCCCTTGTCGATTCCTTGAATCCAGCAGGCGAAAAAAAACCGGGCCATTGGCCCGGTTTTTTTGTGCCTGCTGGCACTTCAGGTCAGAACGGCAAGTTCATGTCTTTCAGGTCTTTGCGTGTTTCCACCAAAACCAAGGGACCCTCGTTCACCACCACGGCTGGAGGACGCTCGCGGGGCACGCGCACGGGCTGTGGTTCGGCGGCAATGGCAGCCTGAACCGCAGCCACTTTGGCGGCATCTGAATTGACCCAAACCAAGCCAGAGCCTTGTGCCACTTGCTGGAGTTGATCGATTTGCAAGATGTATTGCGCGGCAGCCGGCATGGCGGCAGGCGATGCCGCCACCGACGCAGCGGGAGTTGCCACTGGTTTTTCGGCAATCACCACAGGGGCTTGGGCTGCGACAGGTGCCGCAGTTTCAGCTGCCACAGGCGCTGCTGTCACTTGGACTGACGCAGACTCATGGGCTGTTTCGGCCGCAGGTGATTCAGCGCGAACGTCGGCCGTTTGTGCAGCCGCTTGCTGGGCACGTTCAAAGTACGAACGTGGTGCAGGGCGGTCTTCACTCTGGGGCGCTGCAGCAGAAGCCGTTGTATTAGCGTTCACATCGCTTTGGCTTTCCTCGCCAGAGCTTTCTGCACGGTTGTCGCTGCCACGTTCACGGCGGTCACGGCCGTAACGGTCACGCGAGCGGCGCTCACGGCGCTCGCCCGTGTTTTCCGTGCCCGAAGTTTCCGCTGTCGATGGGTTTTCTTGGCCTTCAGCTGCGATCACTTCGGTTGCCGAGGTGTTGACATCGCTGGGTGCGGCATCACCTTGGCGGCTGTCGCCACCACGGTCACCACCGCGCTCGTTGCGATCACCACGCTCACGGCGGCCTTCGCTGCTGCGCTCGCCGCGTTCACGGCGGCCTTCACCGCGTGGCGCACGTTCATTTCGGACTTCGGTGCCTTCGGCGTTCAACTCTGGCACAGCATCGCTGCGGCCTTCGTTTCTGCTGTCGTTGCGACCCTCACCGCGGCCATCGCGGCGACCTTCGCGGGGCGCACGTTCGCCAGCAGGGCGCTCTGTGCGTTCGCCGCGCTCAGCACGCTCACCACGTGCAGGGCGGACTTCGCCTTCGCGCAATTCGCTGCGGCCTTCTGCGCGTCCTTCGCTGCGGCCTTCACCACGGCGACCACCTTCGCGAGGTGCACGGATTTCGCCGTTGGCACTTTCGCTGCGTTCGCCTCTGCGGCCACCGCGGCGGCCATCGCGACCGCCTTCACGGCGCTCGCCGTCACGGCCCTCACGGCGCTCGCCGCTGCGACCTTCGCGGGTTTTTTCGTCTTGTTTGCCCACAGCAGCTGGTGCTGCTTCAGGGGTGCTGCCACCAAACAGGTTCTTCAGCCAACCGAAGAAACCACCGGTCGCTGCTGGAGCGACCTCGGCGGCTTTGGGTGCTGAAGCTGCGCTCTTGCGCGCAGGCTTGGCGCTGGTCGCCGGGGCTTCGGCCTTGACGGGTGCAATCGGCGCAGGTGCATCGGGCAAGACACCCTTGATGACCGGCGTTTGCTTGTTGGTGGGCTCTTGCGAACGGCGCGTCACGGTGGTCGCGTCTTCGATCTCTTCGGCCATCTTGTAGCTGGCTTCGATGCGGTCCAGGCGCGGGTCGTCGTGCTTTAAGCGCTCGAGTTTGTAATGCGGGGTTTCCAGCGATTTGTTGGGCACCAGCAGCACGTTGATGCGTTGCTGCAGCTCGATCTTGGCGATCTCGGAGCGCTTTTCGTTGAGCAGGAAAGACGCAACTTCGACGGGCACTTGGGCGTGCACGGCGGCGCTGTTGTCCTTCATGGACTCTTCTTGGATGATGCGCAGGATTTGCAGTGCCGAGCTTTCGGTGTCACGGATGTGGCCAGCGCCGCCGCAACGTGGGCAGGGGATGGACGCGCCTTCGGACAAGGCGGGCTTCAGGCGTTGACGGCTCATTTCCATGAGGCCGAACTTGCTGATGGTGCCGAACTGCACACGGGCGCGGTCTTGGCGCAGCGCGTCGCGCAGGCGGTTTTCCACTTCGCGGCGGTTCTTCGACTCTTCCATGTCAATGAAGTCGATCACGATCAGACCACCCAGATCGCGCAGGCGCATCTGGCGGGCCACTTCGTCAGCGGCTTCGAGGTTGGTGCGGGTCGCGGTTTCTTCGATGTCGCCGCCTTTGATGGCGCGGGCCGAGTTCACGTCCACCGACACCAAAGCTTCGGTGTGGTCGATCACGATGGCACCGCCCGAAGGCAGTTGCACCGTGCGGGCATAGGCCGACTCGATTTGGTGCTCGATCTGGAAGCGGCTGAAAAGCGGCGCGTCATCGCGGTAGCGCTTCACGCGTGGGGCGAACTCGGGCATCACGTGGCTCATGAACTGCTGAGCCTGGTCGTAGATGTCGTCGGTGTCGATCAGGATGTCGCCGATGTCGTTGTTGAAGTAGTCACGAATCGCGCGGATGACCAGCGACGATTCTTGGTAGATCAAGAAAGCACCCTTGCCGCCTTTGGAGGCACCATCAATGGCGGTCCAGAGCTTGAGCAGGTAGTTCAGGTCCCACTGCAGCTCGGGCGCGGAGCGACCAATGCCTGCGGTGCGGGCGATGATCGACATGCCCTTGGGGTATTCGAGCTGATCCATGGCTTCTTTGAGCTCGGCGCGGTCGTCGCCCTCAATGCGGCGGCTGACGCCACCGCCACGGGGGTTGTTGGGCATGAGCACGACATAGCGGCCAGCCAGGCTGACAAAAGTGGTCAGGGCTGCGCCCTTGTTGCCGCGCTCTTCTTTTTCGACCTGCACCAAGAGGGACTGGCCTTCTTTGATGACGTCTTGAATGCGGGCTTGGCTGACGGACACGCCTTCCGCAAAGTATTGGCGAGAGATTTCTTTGAAGGGCAAAAAGCCGTGGCGGTCTTCGCCGTAATCCACAAAGCAGGCTTCGAGCGAGGGCTCGACGCGGGTCACCACCGCTTGGTAGATATTGCCTTTGCGCTGTTCGCGGCCTTCGATTTCGATTTCGTAGTCGAGGAGTTTTTGTCCGTCGACGATGGCCAGGCGGCGCTCTTCAGCTTGCGTGGCGTTGATCAGCATCCGTTTCATGATGCGTTCCTTTTCATATCAGCTTGGCCCCAGTGCAGAAAGATGTCTGCGGTCTGGAACCTGTTTACACAACTGGCTTTGGATTCTTGGAAATCTCAAAGCCTCCGTTGCCGGAGCTGACGCCTGAAACGAAGGGAACTGCCGAAGTTGACCGCCATTCAGCTGCGCGTGAGCACAGGAATGGGGATCGTGGCGCGTGGATGGGGCGAGTCAAAAGGCATGCAAAGATTTGTCCACTGCCGGGGGCTTCCCCCGGTGTCCAAGACAAACTGTTTGGCACCAGGCGTGACGGTGTTGAGCGGCTTTGTAAGCCACTCCAAGCACATCAGCAAAGTTCCGAACAACACAACCATCTCGCTTTGATCCGTTCAACAGCCCTCCGGGCTGCTGAACTTGGGGTATTCCGTATCTGGGTTTCTGGGCGTCGGCCCAACCTCCGGGGCGATCGGCCACTGTCGGCAAGGGCCTTCAGTCTGCAAATCCTGCCGAGGGTGGCATCGACCATCTGGATTGGCGAGGTGGTGGTGGACTAAACTCCTGCTCTCAGGAATTCATTTCCATTTGAATCAACCACTTACAGCCAATAGCCAGTGAATCACATTATAGGGGCCAAGTCAGGCAGCGCTGCACCTGCCGTCAAAAGCTTGGAAGTGGACGAAGAGTCGGCTGGACAGCGTTTGGACAACTTTTTGATGCGTCATTTGAAGGGCGTACCCAAAACGCATGTCTATCGCATCATCCGCAGCGGTGAAGTGCGCATCAACAAAGGACGCGCCGCCGCCGAAACACGGGTTCAAACCGGTGACCAAGTGCGTGTTCCCCCCGTGCGCATGTCTGACAAAGTGGCAGAAAAGGCCGCTAACCCCGCGCCTAGCCGAGAATTTCCCCTTCTGATGGAAGACGACAGCCTGATGGCGATCGACAAACCTTCCGGGGTGGCGGTGCATGGCGGCTCCGGGGTGAGCTTTGGCGTGATCGAGCAGTTGCGACAGGCTCGCCCGCAAGCCAAATTGCTGGAATTGGTGCACCGACTGGACCGCGACACCAGTGGGATTTTGTTGGTGGCCAAAAAACGCAGCGCACTCAAGCACCTGCAAGACCAGTTTCGAGAGCGCGAGACTGGCAAAACCTATCTGGCCCTGGTCAAAGGCGATTGGCCAGCCAAGCTCAAGGTGATTGACCAGCCATTGCACAAATACCTTTTGCCCGGAAAAGACGGGCAAGAGGGTGAGCGCCGCGTGCGCGTGACCACGGCAGATGACCCGGATGGCATGCGTTCCATCACCTTGGTGAAAGTGGCGCAGCGGCTGCCGGGTGCTTCTTTATTAGAGGTCACTATCAAAACTGGGCGCACCCATCAAATTCGGGTGCATTTGTCTGCCCAAGGGCACCCGATCGCGGGAGATGACAAATATGGGGACTTTGACTGGAACCGCCAGTTGCTCAAACCCAGCGCGGGCCCTGGCCTCAAACGCATGTTTTTGCACGCCTGGCGCTTGCAATTCAACCACCCGGTGTCCGCCGAGCGCGTGGCCCTTCAAGCCGATTTACCCCCTGAATTGAAAGCGTATGTCGACCATGCCCAACTCAAGACCCCGCCAGTTTGACCTGATCGCTTTCGACTGGGATGGCACCTTGTTCGATTCCACGGCCATCATCACCCGCTGCATCCAACGTGCGGTGGTGGATGTGGGTGGTCAGGAGCCTACACGTGAAGCCGCCTCTTATGTGATCGGCATGGCGCTGATGCCAGCGCTGGCCCATGCTGCGCCGGATGTTCCGAAAGACAAGTACCCCGCTTTGGGTGAACGCTACCGTCACCATTACATCCAGCACCAAAACGACATCAGCCTGTTTGAGGGGGTGTTGCCATTGCTCGACGCCCTCAAAGCCCGGCACCACTGGCTCACGGTGGCCACTGGCAAAAGCCGCCAAGGCCTGAACGAGGCTTTGCATGCGGTGGAGCTGCGCGGCGTGTTCGATGGCTCGCGCACAGCCGATGAAACTGCAGGCAAGCCCAACCCCCTGATGCTTCATGAATTGATGCGCGAGTTTGGTGCCGAGCCCGAGCGCACGTTGATGATTGGCGACACCACGCACGACCTGCAAATGGCCCTGAACGCGGGTTGCGCCAGCGTGGGGGTGAGCTATGGTGCGCATGAGCCTGAAGCCTTCCATGTGTTGAAACCTCGCCATGTGGCGCACAGCGTGCAGGATTTGCACGACTGGTTGTTGCAAAACGCTTGACCCCAGGAGTGTTCATGGAAGCCACGGTCCCTCTGTGCAACAGCGCTGACTTGGTCAACGGTGGTCGCGCAGTCCCTTTTGACATCGTGTATGCCGGTCAGACCTGCCGGGCTTTTGCCATTCGCTTCCAAGGTCAGGTGCATGCCTATCTGAACCGCTGCACCCATGTGGCCATGGAGATGGATTACCAGCCCGACCGTTTTTTTGATGACACGGGCCGATGGTTGATGTGTGCCACGCACGGCGCTACTTACCAGCCCGATACCGGTGCTTGCTCGGGTGGGCCTTGCCGTGGAGGGCTGGTCAAAATAGACCTTTCAGAGCAGGACGGTGTGGTTCACTGGCATACTGCCTACAACTTAAAACCGCTTGAATTTTGACCATGCAAGACCCCCAGGACCACGCGTCCGCCTCGGCCTCCAGTGACCCCCTGAAAGACACCGCGCCTGTCGACAGTGCTTGGTCGCGTCAGACACTGGAGCGATTGGCTTTTGCCAATTTGAACGAACAAAAAACCGCCCGCCGTTGGAAGGTGGGCCTTCGCATGGCGTGGTTGGTTCTTTTGGTGGTGGTGTTTTGGCATTTGTTCAGTTATGGCTCGCCGAGCAGCAACCCCAGCTTGCCTCACACGGCCATGGTCTCCATCGTGGGTGAGATTGGGTCAGAGACCGAGGCCAGCGCGGAAAACGTCATGTCGTCGATGCGTTTGGCCTTAGAGGATTCGGGATCGCAAGCCTTGGTTTTGCTGATCAACTCCCCGGGCGGTAGCCCTGTGCAGGCGGGCCTCATCAACGATGAGATTGTCCGTCTACGGGCTTTGCACAACAAACCGATTTACGCGGTGGTCGAAGAGTCATGCGCTTCGGCTGCTTACTACATCGCCGCTGCGGCAGACCAAATTTATGTGGACAAAGCCAGCATTGTGGGCAGCATCGGCGTTTTGATGGATGGTTTTGGCTTCACCGAGTTGATGAACAAGTTGGGTGTGGAGCGTCGCTTGATGACGGCGGGTGCCAACAAGGGTTTTCTGGACCCGTTCAGCCCACAAACCGAACCGCAGCGCAAGCACGCCCAGGCGATGCTGGACCAAATTCACACGCAGTTCATTGAAGTGGTGAAAAAAGGCCGCGGCGATCGCCTGAAAGAAACCCCTGAGATGTTCAGTGGCCTGTTTTGGAGTGGGCAGCAGGCGGTTGACTTGGGGCTGGCCGACAGCTTGGGCAGCCTGGACGGCGTGGCCCGTGAAGTGGTCAAAGCGCCCGATGTGATCGATTACACGCAGCGTGAAAACGTGGCCGAGCGCTTGGTCAAACGCTTTGGCGCTGCGGTCGGTGAGGGCTCGGTCCGCGCCTTGCGCAGCAGTACGGGCTTGCGCTGAGACGCTAGGCCCTTCGGGACTTTAAGGCCCGATGGCGTAAACCGCGGGCGTGTGACCATCAGGGCCTTTGAGGCCCTTTTTCCATTGCGCCACGCTGTGGCTTTGGATGCTGACTGACGGCAAGGTCAAGCCGCTGGCGATGGCCAGGCGCGTGTTGGCGTTCAGGCTTTGCAGCAAGCCGCTGAGCATGGCCGCATTGCGGTAGGGGGTTTCGATCCACAACTGGGTCTGGCCGGTTTTGAGTGCCAGAGATTCCAGTTGTTTTAGCCGGGCCGCTCGCTCAGCGGCATCTTGCGGCAGGTAACCCACAAAGGCAAAATTTTGGCCGTTCAGGCCGCTGGCAGCCAAAGCCAACAACAACGAAACCGGGCCGACCAGCGGGACCACGGTGATGCCCAGATCGTGCGCGGCACGCACCACCGAGCTGCCGGGGTCGGCAACAGCGGGCATGCCGGCTTCACTGACCAAGCCTACATCCTGTCCTTGCAGCGCCGCAGCCAACAAAGGCTTGCCATCAAAACCCGATTGGTGGTCGCCTTTTTTGTGCACATGGCGAGGCAGTTCGGTGATGGTTTGTTCGGCCAAAGGCGCGATCAAAGGATGGGTTTCTCCCACCCGCTTTAAGAATGCACGGGTGCTTTTGGCGTTTTCGCAGACCCAGTGTTGGATATTTGCCGCTGTGGCCAAGGTGTGGGTGGGCAGCACGTCGCTGATGGGTGCTTGTTCGGTGCAGCCAAAGTCCAGTGGCGTGGGCACCAAAAACAGACGGCCTTTGAGTGGCTTGGAGGTGTTCACAGCAATTTCACTCCAGCTAGTCGCAGCATGCGGGCGGTGCGGATCAGCGGCAGCCCAATCAGGGCGGTTGGATCGTCGTTGTCGATGGATTCGAGGAGAGCGATGCCTAGGCCTTCGCTTTTGGCACTGCCTGCGCAGTCGTAGGGCTTTTCGGCCTGCAAATACGCCTCGATCTCGTCGTCGCTCAAATCGCGGAAGACCACACGCACCTCGGCCAAGTCCACTTGTTCAAAGCCCGTGGCCAAACAGACCACGGCCAGTGCGGTCTGGAAAATCACCGTCTGGCCGCGCATTTGGCGCAGTTGGGCGACGGCGCGTTCGTGCTCGCCGGGTTTGCCCAGCGCTTGGCCTGCCAAATCGGCCACTTGGTCCGAGCCAATGACCACCGCTTCGGGGTGGAGGGCAGCTACTGCTTGGGCCTTGGCCAAAGCCAGCCGCAGTGCCAGCGTTTTCGGGGCTTCTCCGGGCAAGGGGGTTTCGTCCACATGCGGTGCCGCAACTGTGAAGGGCACACGAAGGCGTTCCATCAATTCCCGGCGGTAGCGCGAGGTTGAGCCCAGCACCACGGAGCGTGGCGGAGCGGTCGAGGCATCTGCTGTCGGTGTCAAAGTGCAATTCCCAGTCAATTCAGATGGGTGATTCTCTTACACTGCGGGCATGGAAAAAAAAATAGACCCCCAACATTTGGATGTGCTGGCTTTCGCCCGTGATGCCTGCCATCTGCAAGGCGAGGGCGTCATGGCCGATTGGCCCCGTTTGGCCTCTGAGCAGCATGGCGACACCCTGGCTCCTGGCTCCGTGAATTGGCAATTGGACGGTCGAACGGTTTCTCAATCGGGCGGTGCTGACCAAATTTGGTTGGATTTGCGTGCCTCGGTGCAACTTCCCATGCAGTGCCAGCGTTGCCTGACCCCTGTACTGGAGACGGTCGAGGCAGAGCGCTCATTTCGATTTGTGGCCGACGAGGCCACTGCCGCTGCACTGGACGATGAGGCCGAAGAAGATATCTTGGTCATCAGCCGCGACTTTGATGCCTTGGCACTGGTCGAGGATGAATTGATCATGTCTTTGCCACTGGTGCCTTTGCACGAGGTTTGCCCTGAAAACGTCCCCATGTCCGCTGTGGACCCTGAGTTTGAAGTGGCAGCTGAGCGTCCCAACCCATTTGGGGTCTTGGCGAGCCTCAAAACTGGCGCAAACAAGTGAGTTCAAACCCCAGCCACTTTCCATGGGCTTGGTCTTAGGCTATAATCAGCGGCTTCGCTCAGACAAACTGAGTGACATCATCATCAACCAGACGCTGCGTTTCATTGGCGCGGCCTCCAAGCTTCCAAGGAGCCACCATGGCTGTTCAGCAAAACAAAAAGTCGCCTTCCAAGCGCGGTATGCACCGTTCGCACAATGCCCTGAACGTGCCGGGCATCGCTGTGGAGCCTACAACAGGCGAAATCCATCTGCGTCACCACATCAGCCCCAACGGCTTTTACCGTGGCCGCCAAGTGTTGAAAAACAAATCCGAAGCCTGATCGGCGTCAGCCCCAAGCCTCAAGAGGCCCGGCGCTACTTTTGCAAGTAGCATCGGGCTTTTGTTTTTTTGGCTTTGAATTCATTCACGGTTTAGAGCTTTAGGATTGCATGACCTCGCCCAACCCGATCACCCTGGCAGTCGATTGCATGGGCGGCGACCACGGTCCCCGCGTCACGCTGGCAGCTTGCCGACACTTTTTGGCCAAACACCCAGATGCCCGTCTGCTTTTGGTGGGGCGTGCTGAGGCTTTGTCGTCCTTCGCCGACCCTCGTGTAGAGGTGGTGGCTGCCAGCGAAGTGGTTGAAATGGACGATCCGCTGGAAGTGGCTTTGCGGAAAAAGAAAGACTCTTCCATGCGCTTGGCCATTGAGCAAGTGCGAGATGGCAAAGCGTCTGCGGCGGTGTCGGCTGGTAACACGGGTGCCTTGATGGCGATTGCCCGTTATGTTCTCAAGACCATGGAAGGCATTGACCGTCCTGCCATTGCTGGCCAAATGCCCAATTTCAAGGGTGGCGGCACCACGATGCTGGATTTGGGTGCCAATGTCGACTGCTCGCCCGAGCATTTGCTTCAATTTGCGGTGATGGGTTCAGCGTTGGTGTCTGTCTTGCAAAACAAGGAGCAGCCCACGGTAGGTTTGCTGAACATCGGTGAAGAAGCGATCAAGGGCAACGAAATCATCAAAAAAGCGGGTGAATTATTGCGATCTGCGGCTAATTCTGGTGATTTGAACTTTCACGGCAATGTAGAAGGCAACGATATTTTCAAGGGTACGGTCGACATCGTGGTCTGTGATGGTTTTGTGGGCAATGTGGCGCTCAAGGCCAGTGAAGGCTTGGCCACCATGATCAGCGGCTTCCTGAAAAATGAGTTTTCACGCAATATCTTCACGAAAATTGTCGCGATTTTGGCCTATCCGGTGTTAACTGCTTTTAAAAATCGCGTAGACCATCGCCGTTACAACGGTGCGGCTTTGCTGGGTTTGCGTGGCTTGGTGTTCAAGAGCCATGGTTCGGCCGATGAGGTGGCTTTTGAGACCGCCTTGAACCGGGCTTATGATGCGTCTAAAAACCAATTGCTGGAACGTGTTCGCGAACGCCTCGCCCGTGCTGCGCCATTGTTGATGGGTGTACAGGCTGATCGGGCGGAACCTACCAGTCCATCTTTATGAGAATTTATTCCCGCATTTTGGGCACAGGCAGTTACCTGCCTGAGAAACGCCTGACCAATGCCGACCTGGCGGCCGAACTGGCGCTACAGGGCGTTGAAACTTCGGACGACTGGATCGTTGAGCGCACCGGCATTCGCGCTCGCCACTTTGCAGCCGACGAACAGGGCAGCAGCGATTTGGCGACCGAAGCCGCTCGCCAAGCACTTTCAGCTGCTGGCATCTCGGCCGACGATCTCGATCTGATCATTGTGGCCACATCCACCCCCGACATGGTGTTCCCTTCGGTGGCGACCATGGTTCAGCACAAACTGGGCGCAGCCGGTTGCCCGGCCTTTGATGTACAGGCCGTGTGCAGTGGTTTCATTTATGCGATGACGATCGCCGATTCGATGATCCAGTCCGGATCGGCCAAGCGTGCTTTGGTGATCGGCTCGGAAGTGTTCAGCCGCATCCTCGACTTCAAGGACCGCACGACCTGTGTGCTGTTTGGGGACGGCGCAGGCGCGGTCATTTTGGAGGCTTCGGATCAACCTGGCATTTTGGCCACCGACTTGCACGCCGACGGCAAATACAAGGACATCCTGTGTGTGCCCGGTCACGTCAACCGGGGCGCTATTTTGGGTGACCCGGTGCTCAAGATGGATGGTCAGGCTGTTTTCAAACTGGCTGTGGGGGTGCTCGAAGAAACCGCGCGGGCCAGCTTGGCCAAGGCCAACTTGACCGATGCCGACATCGACTGGTTGATCCCGCATCAAGCCAACATCCGCATCATGCAAAGCACGGCCCGGAAGTTGAAGATGTCTTCTGACAAAGTGGTGGTGACGGTGGACCAGCATGGCAACACCTCGGCCGCCTCGATCCCGCTGGCGCTGGACACGGCCGTGCGCGACGGGCGCATCCAGCGGGGCCAAACCCTTATGCTCGAGGGTGTAGGGGGCGGCTTCACCTGGGGTTCCGTACTCCTTCGCTATTGATTTGACAGGCCCGGGTCAGCGATGCGCGGCATCGCTCCCTCGGATTCTTCCCAGATACAGAATTTGCACATGACCTCATTTGCTTTTGTTTTTCCCGGCCAAGGCTCCCAATCGGTGGGCATGCTGGATGCTTGGGGCGACCACCCTGTGGTGCTCGAAACCCTGAAAGAAGCCTCAGATGCTCTGGGTGAAGACGTGGCCCAACTGATCCACGAGGGCCCCAAAGAGGCGCTGGCCATGACCACCAACACCCAGCCCGTGATGCTGGTGTCTGCTGTGGCGGCTTACCGCGCTTGGTTGGCCGAAGGCGGCGACAAGCCGTCCGTGGTGGCCGGTCATTCGCTGGGTGAATACAGCGCCTTGGTGGCTTCGGGCGTGCTGACGCTCACGCAAGCCGCACCGCTGGTGCGCCTGCGTGCTGCAGCCATGCAAGAGGCCGTGCCCGTAGGCGTTGGCGCCATGGCGGCCATTCTCGGTTTAGCTTCGGACAAAGTCATTGCAGGTTGCCAAGAAGCGCAGGCCACATTTCCTGCGGGCAGCCCAGAAGTGGTGGAAGCCGTCAATTTCAACGATGCGGCGCAGACCGTGATCGCAGGCAGCAAAGCGGCGGTGGACAAAGCTTGTGAAGTGCTCAAGGGCCTGGGTGCCAAGCGCGCGCTGCTATTGCCTGTGTCGGCCCCGTTCCATTCAAGCTTGATGAAGCCCGCCGCAGAAAAGCTGCGCGAGAAGCTGGCCACATTGCCTTTGGGTGTGCCCCAGATTCCTGTCCTCAACAACATCGATGTCGCCATCGAAAACGATGCGGATCGCATCCGTGACGCGCTCTACCGTCAGGCTTTTGGCCCGGTTCGCTGGGTAGAGTGCGTGCAGGCCATCAAGGCCCGTGGCGTGACCACACTGGTCGAATGCGGCCCCGGCAAGGTGCTGGCGGGCATGACCAAGCGCATCGACGCTGAATTGAACGGCGTGGCGCTGTACGACCCCGCCACCCTGGCTGAAGTGAAAGGACTCCTCTCGTGAGCGAAGCACAAAAACAAGTTGCCCTGGTCACAGGGGCGTCCCGTGGCATTGGCGCATCGATTGCCCTGCATTTGGCTCAACAAGGTTTTGTGGTCATTGGCACCGCCACCAGCGACGATGGTGCGGCCAAGATCAGCCAGGCCCTCTCAGCCTACCCGGGCAGCCGTGGTGCCAACCTGAACGTGAACGATGCTGACGCTGGCACGGCTTTGATCGACGCCATCGTCAAAGAGCACGGTGGCCTGCAGGTGCTGGTCAACAACGCGGGCATCACCCGCGACACCTTGGCCATGCGCATGAAAGACGACGATTGGGACGCGGTGCTCGACACCAACCTCAAGGCCGTGTTCCGCATGAGCCGAGCCGTCATGCGCCCCATGATGAAGCAGCGCTATGGCCGCATCATCAGCATCACCAGCGTGGTGGGCGCTTCCGGCAACCCCGGGCAGGCCAACTACGCCGCCGCCAAGGCGGGTGTGGCGGGCATGACCCGTGCGCTGGCCCGCGAACTGGGCAGCCGTGGCATCACGGTCAACTGTGTGGCTCCCGGTTTCATCGAAACCGACATGACCGCCAGCCTGCCCGAAGAGCAACAAAAAGCCTTGTTGGGCCAGATTCCTCTGGGCCATTTGGGCAAACCCGATGACATCGCCCACGCAGTAGCCTACCTGGCTGGAACGCACGCGGGCTATGTCACCGGACAAGAATTGCATGTCAATGGCGGCATGTTCATGGCCTGATTTTCGGAAACCCCTTCCGGACAGGTAAAATCTTCATTTTTCACAACCCTCAGAGGGACCCCATGAGCGATATCGAAGCACGTGTCAAAAAAATCATTGCTGAACAACTCGGCGTTGAAGAGTCACAAGTCACCAACGAAAAAGCCTTCGTGGCTGATCTGGGTGCCGACTCCCTGGACACGGTGGAATTGGTGATGGCACTCGAAGACGAGTTTGGCATCGAGATTCCTGACGAAGACGCAGAAAAAATCACCACGGTGCAAGCTGCGATCGACTACGCCCAAAGCAAGAAGGCCTGATCGACGATGACCCGGCGCCGCGTTGTTGTCACGGGTTTGGGATGCATCAGCCCCGTGGGCAACACGGTGGCGGATGCATGGTCCAACCTGATCGCCGGTCAATCCGGCATTGGTCTGATCACTCGTTTTGACGCTGCTGCCGTAGCTTGCCGGTTTGCGGGTGAAGTCAAAAACTTTGATCTCGAGTCCTACATGTCTTCGAAAGAAGCCAGGACCATGGACCGGTTCATTCACTTTGGCATTGCTGCTGCAGCGCAAGCCATTCAAGACGCTGGTTTGCCAACCGGGGACGCGCTGAGCGAAGATGAAGCTTGCCGTATCGGTGTGGTGATTGGTTCAGGCATTGGTGGCTTGCCTCTGATCGAAGAAACCCACAGCGAGTACACGGCGCGCGGCGCGCGGCGCATTTCCCCATTTTTTGTGCCTGCCTCGATCATCAACATGATCTCAGGGCATGTGTCGATGCGCAGTGGTTTCAAAGGCCCTAACTTGGCCGTTGTGACCGCTTGCACCACTGGTTTGCACAGCATTGGCGAAGCTGGTCGTTTGATCGAATACGGCGACGCCGATGTCATGATCGCAGGCGGTTCTGAAGCTTGCGTGTCACCACTGGGTGTCGGTGGCTTTGCGGCCATGCGCGCATTGTCAACACGCAACGATGACCCGACTGCCGCTTCCCGTCCTTGGGACAAAGACCGTGATGGTTTTGTGCTGGGTGAAGGTGCGGGCGTGATGGTGCTCGAAGAGTACGAGCACGCCAAAGCCCGCGGTGCCAAGATTTACGCCGAATTGGGTGGTTATGGCATGAGTGCAGACGCGGGTCACATGACCGCGCCGAGCATGGACGGCCCACGCCGCGCCATGATCAATGCCATGCGCAACGCCGGCGTCAATGCCGACCAGATCGACTACCTGAACGCCCACGGCACCTCCACGCCGTTGGGAGACATCAACGAAACCAATGCCATCAAGGCGGCTTTGGGTGACCACGCTTACAAAACCGTGGTCAGTTCCACCAAGTCCATGACCGGTCACCTTTTGGGTGGGGCGGGCGGCATTGAAAGCGTGTTCACCGTGTTGGCCTTGCACCACCAAAAGGTGCCACCCACCATCAACCTGCATAACCCTGACCCGGAATGTGATTTGGACTACTGTGCCAATACGGCGCGCGACATGAAAATCGATGTGGCCCTGAAAAATAACTTCGGTTTTGGGGGTACCAACGGTTCCTTGGTTTTCAAACGCATTTGATGATTTGAAAGTCAGGTTGCCTTGATGCACAACGCCCCACCTGTGGCTTACCCGGTGGGGCGTTTTGTTTTGGGGCGTGTGTTGTTGGCAGGTGTCCTGTTTTTGTCTGCAGCGGGGTTGATGGCTTGGCAATTGCAAAGCCAAGCTCCAACCGCCATGGTCTGGGGTGCTTGGATTTTTTGGGTATTGTGCGCTGCAGCCACAGCCCACGCTGGACCTCAACAGATCCTGTCCCAGGGGGAATTGTTGTGGAGTGGCGAAACTTGGTTGTGGCGAAGCGGACTGGGTACAGACGCATGGAGCACTGAAGAGCAAGGGTTCAATTTATCCGTGGGCGTGGATGGGGGTACCCGTATGCTGCTCTTGCTGCAGGTTGGCCCCAAGGCGCAGCAAGGCCGAGGCCAGTGGTTTTGTGCGTGGGTGAGCGAGCAGACCATGCCCTCTCAATGGCATGGATTTAGATGCGCTGTATATTCGCGCCCAATGCCCAACAAGCCGTCTGGCGTTGCAGGGCTTTGACCGAAAGAGGCAAGGCTTGAATCCAGTCAGTCCGGCCACATCTGTTTCAAGCTGAGGACATCGTTATGGACAACACATGGAGGTATTTGTGCTGAAGCTCAATTGGATGAATAGGGCGGCCTCGGTCGCACTGAGCAGTGCCATGGTCGTGGGTGGGTTCTTTGCAGCACCAGCCACAGCGGTGGCACAAGCCCCTGCTACGGCGGTGCGCGGTTTGCCTGACTTCACAGACTTGGTCGAGCAGGTAGGCCCTTCAGTGGTCAATATTCGCACCCTCGAAAAAGTCCGTCCCAGTGCCCAGGCAGGTTCTGCGCCCGACGAAGAAATGCAGGAGTTGTTTCGACGTTTCTTTGGCGTGCCCATGCCCAATGCACCCAGGCAAGCCCCTCGCCCAAATCGCCCCCAAGAAGAAGCACAGCCGCGCGGTGTCGGATCGGGTTTTATATTGAGTGCCGATGGTCTGATCATGACCAACGCCCATGTGGTGGACGGCGCTGACGAGGTCATGGTGACCCTCACAGACAAGCGCGAATTCAAGGCGCGCATTGTGGGTGCGGACAAACGCACCGATGTGGCCGTGGTCAAAATTCAGGCCACGGGTTTGCCCGCCGTGAAGGTGGGGGATGTCAACCGTCTGCGCGTCGGCGAATGGGTCATGGCGATTGGTTCGCCCTTTGGCTTGGAAAATACCGTCACGGCCGGGATCGTGAGTGCCAAGCAGCGAGATACGGGTGACTATTTGTCTTTCATTCAGACCGATGTGGCCATCAACCCCGGCAATTCCGGCGGTCCGCTGATCAATATGCGCGGTGAGGTGGTGGGCATCAACAGCCAAATTTACTCGCGCTCAGGGGGGTTCATGGGCATCTCGTTTGCCATTCCCATGGACGAAGCCATGCGCGTGAGCGAGCAATTGCGCACGAGCGGACGGGTGAGCCGCGGCCGTATTGGTGTCCAAATTGCGCCTGTGACCAAAGAGGTGGCCGAATCGATTGGTTTGGGTAAAGCCCAAGGTGTTCTCGTGAGAGGCGTGGAAGAGGGCTCACCCGCAGAAAAAGCGGGCATCGAAGCGGGTGACATCATCACGCGTTTCGACGGCAAGGCGATCGATAAACCTGCAGATTTGCCCCGCGCCGTGGGCAACACCAATCCGGGTAGCAAGGTCAACATCAGCGTTTTCCGTCGAGGCAGTGTCAAAGAGATGAGCATCACGGTCGCCGAGATCGAGGCGGAGAAAGTGGCCGCCAGCACGCCGGAAAAAAATGTGCCCGCCGCCAATGTGCAACCTTGGGGTTTGACCGTCAGCGATCTGAGCGATGCTCAAAAGAAAGAGTTTCGTGTTCGGGGTGGCGTGCGTGTCGACGCTGCCGTGGATGCTGCAGCCAGAGCGGGTATCCGTGAAGGTGACTTGATTGTGGCCATTGCCAATACCGAAGTGACTTCTGTGAAGTCGTTCGAAACCATCATGTCTCGTTTGGACAAGAACCGACCCGCCAGCGTGCTTGTTCGGCGCGGGGATGGCGCCCAGTACGTCTTGATACGACCTGCTCCATGAGGTGCTGGACTTTGAAATGTCCCAATTAACCTGCCGGCCATTGGGGACAATTCAGTCAAAAACAGAGATTTTCAAAAAAAAGACGACAGGTGGAAATGTTTTTATAAGTTTGTGTCAACTAACTTTCGGAAGTTCTCATACTGAATTTGGATAAAATCAGACCTCCTGAACCCAGATTCATGGCATAAAGCGCAAGTTTGAGTTCACGATGCGAGATGCAGTCCATGCATCCACCGTTGATCCACAGATGGCCCACAAGTTGTTCAACATGATGTCGAAAATCCTGTGTATAACGTGTGGATAAAATGAGTGTTGCACTGCAGCAACGACTTGCCCAAGCTGTCTGGAAGGCTTTGCATGTGGGCCAATTTGCCTACAATGAAAGCCCAACCATCGCAGTTGCCAAAGATTGTTGGTTCAGGGCGCGTCACCACCAGACGCGCCCTTTTTTCTTTTCCGGATCCTTGATCCACAAATACTTGCAGACCGTCCTTGATGAATCACATCAGAAATTTTTCGATCATTGCGCACATTGACCATGGCAAATCGACGTTGGCCGATCGTTTGATTCAACGTTGTGGTGGACTCGAGGCGCGTGAAATGGAAGCCCAAGTGCTCGACTCGATGGACATCGAGAAAGAGCGTGGCATCACCATCAAAGCGCAAACTGCCGCGCTGCACTACAAGGCCAAAGACGGACAGGTCTACAACCTGAACTTGATCGATACACCCGGCCATGTGGACTTCTCCTATGAAGTCTCGCGTTCCTTGTCTGCCTGTGAAGGTGCCTTGCTGGTGGTGGACGCCAGCCAAGGCGTGGAAGCGCAGACCGTGGCCAATTGCTACACCGCACTCGACCTGGGTGTGGAAGTGGTGCCCGTCCTCAACAAGATGGATTTGCCGAATGCGGACCCAGACAACGCCAGAGCCGAAGTCGAGGATGTGATTGGCATCGACGCGACCGATGCGATTCCTTGCTCGGCGAAAACAGGCATGGGCATCGAGGAAATTTTGGAAGCCGTGGTTGCGCGCATTCCGCCTCCCAAAGGCAACCCCGATGCACCGCTGCGCGCCATGATCATCGACAGCTGGTTCGACAGTTATGTGGGTGTGGTCATGCTGGTGCGCGTGGTCGATGGCCAGTTGCTCAAGAACGAGCGCATCCGCATGATGGCCAGCAATGCGGTTTACGAAGCGGGCAGCTTGGGTGTCTTCACTCCGGCCAACGAGCCGCGCCAGATGCTCAGAGCCGGCGAGGTGGGTTACATCATTGCCGGCATCAAGGAGTTGCAAGCGGCCAAGGTGGGTGACACCGTGACCTTGGAGAAAAAGCTCCCCAACAATGCCGGCCCCGCAACCGAAGCTTTGCCTGGCTTCAAGGAAATCCAGCCGCAAGTGTTTGCCGGTTTGTACCCCACTGAAGCGAACCAATACGATGGCCTGCGTGATGCGCTTGAAAAGCTCAAGCTCAACGATGCATCACTGCACTACGAACCCGAAGTCTCGCAAGCGCTGGGCTTTGGTTTTCGATGCGGCTTTTTGGGCTTGTTGCACATGGAAATCGTGCAAGAGCGCTTGGAGCGCGAATTTGACCAAGACCTGATCACCACCGCGCCCAGCGTGGTTTACCAAGTGGTTCAGCCCGGCGGCGAAGTCGTCATGGTCGAAAACCCTTCCAAGATGCCCGATCAAGGCAAGCTGCAGGAAATCCGCGAGCCCATCGTCACGGTCCATCTGTACATGCCGCAAGACTATGTCGGCCCCGTCATGACGCTGGCCAACCAAAAACGCGGTGTTCAGATGAACATGGCCTACCACGGTCGTCAGGTCATGCTGACCTACGAAATGCCTTTGGGCGAGATCGTGCTGGACTTTTTTGACAAGCTCAAATCGGTCAGCCGTGGCTATGCCTCGATGGACTACGAGTTCAAGGAATTCCGCGCATCCGATGTGGTGAAGGTCGATATTTTGCTCAACGGCGAGAAGGTCGATGCGCTGTCCATCATCGTGCACCGTTCACAGTCCCAGTACCGGGGCCGGGCTGTGGTGGCCAAGATGCGCGAGATCATCAGCCGCCAGATGTTTGACGTGGCGATTCAGGCGGCCATTGGTGCCAACATCATTGCCCGTGAAAGTATCAAGGCCTTGCGCAAAAACGTGCTGGCCAAGTGTTACGGTGGTGATATTTCGCGCAAACGCAAGCTGCTGGAAAAGCAAAAGGCGGGTAAAAAGCGCATGAAACAAATTGGCTCGGTCGAGGTGCCCCAAGAGGCGTTCTTGGCCATTTTGCAGGTGGAAGATTGATGCAGTTCCTCACGTCCTTGGTTTTGGCCGCTTTTGTCGGCTATGCCGGTTCTTGGTATTTGGGCTATTTAGAGGGCAACTTCGCCTTGCTCTTGCTTTTGGCCACCGTGGTCACCGGCATTTATTGGTTGGCCGAGCGGTTTTTCTTTTTGCCCCAGCGACAAAAAGCGGTGGCGCAGTTGGAAGCCGAGACGGCTCAGCGGCAAGCCGAGTTGTCCAAAATGGGCATTGCCAAGGTGGACACCGACATTCGCGAAAGCCGCGAAAAGCTGCTCATGCAGCCGTGGTGGCTGGACTGGACAGCGGGTTTGTTCCCGGTGATCGTGGTGGTCTTCATCTTGCGTTCGTTCTTGTTTGAGCCTTTCAAGATTCCCTCGGGCTCCATGATCCCGACGCTTCACATTGGCGACCTGATTTTGGTGAATAAATTTCACTACGGCGTGCGCTTGCCAGTGGCCAACACCAAGCTCACCGAAGGCACGCCCGTCCAACGCGGCGATGTGATGGTGTTCCGCTACCCACCCAAACCCAGCGTGGACTACATCAAGCGTGTGGTCGGTTTGCCGGGTGACGAGGTGTCTTACTTGAACAAAAGTTTGACCATCAACGGCAAACCTGTGCCCACCGAGGTGATGCCCGACTTTTTCGACGAGTCCACCATGCGCTACCACAAGCAGCGCCGTGAAACGCTGGGGCTCAAGCCGCACCAAACGCTGCAAGACGATGACCGTCCGGCCTTTGTGCCAGGGGCAGACCCGTTTCCTGGCCGTGAAAACTGCAACTACACCGTTGAAGGTGTGACTTGTAAAGTGCCTGCAGGCCACTACTTCATGATGGGCGACAACCGGGACAACTCCTTGGATTCGCGCTATTTCGGTTTTGTGCCGGACGCCAACATCGTGGGCAAAGCTTTCTTTGTCTGGATGAATTTTGGCAACCTCCAGCGCATCGGCGCTTTTGATTGAGGTGAGCGTGGCCTCTAACAGCGCTGTTCCTTCCGGTTTGTCTGAGCTGCAAATTCGCCTGGGGTATGCTTTTCGCCAGCAGACTTTGCTGCAGCAAGCGCTGACGCACCGCAGTTTCAGTGCAGACCACTATGAGCGCTTGGAGTTTTTGGGCGACTCGGTGCTCAACCTGGCCGTATCGCACATGCTTTACGCCCAGTTGGCCGACATGCCTGAAGGGGACTTGTCCCGCGTACGGGCCAACCTGGTCAAGCAAGACACACTCCATCAATTGGCCAAAACGTTGGACGTTTCTGTGGTCATGCGTTTGGGCGAGGGTGAGATGCGTTCCGGTGGTCAGGGACGGCCTTCCATCCTGGCGGACATGGTCGAAGCCATCATTGGCGCGGTCTACCTGGATGGTGGCTATCCCGCTGCCCAAGCTTTGGTCGAACGGCTTTTTGCCAAAGTCGACATCAAACCCGACATGCAGGCCGTGGGCAAAGACCCCAAGACCGAGCTGCAAGAATGGTTGCAAGGGCGCAAGCTCGCGCTGCCCAAATACACCGTGGTCGGCACCTCCGGTGCCGCACACCGCCAGCAGTTCGAGGTCTCTTGCGAAGTGACCGAATTGCGCCAAACCCAACAAGGCTCGGGCGCATCGCGTCGCGCCGCCGAACAAGCAGCGGCAGCCGCCATGCTGCAGACCCTGAAATCCGAAAGCGCCGCATGAGCACCGACAAAAAGATCAACGATTCGGAGCGCACCGCTCAAGAGCAGACCATGCGCCGCCCCGTTCAAATCGCAGGTGTGACGATCCAGCCACGCGATGCTTCCGAAGACGCCGCCTTGCCCCCGGTTGCTGCTTCTCCCGCGCCTGTGCCTGTGGCAGGCCAGCGCTGCGGCTTGGTGGCCATTGTGGGCAAGCCCAACGTGGGCAAGTCCACCTTGCTCAACGCTTTGGTGGGCCAAAAAATCAGCATCACCTCGCGCAAAGCACAAACCACGCGTCACCGCATCACCGGCATCCGTACCCAGGGCGCTGCCCAATATGTGTTTGTCGATACCCCTGGTTTCCAGACCATCCACGGCACTGCGCTCAACAAATCTCTCAACAAAACCGTGGTTGGCGCAGTGAGTGATGTGGACCTGGTTCTGTTTGTGGTCGAGGCAGGCAGCTTCACCACGGCAGACGCCAAAGTGCTGGCGCTGCTCAAGCCCGGCATACCGGTTTTGCTGGTGGCCAACAAACTCGACAATGTGCACCGCCGTGGCGACATTGCGCCCTGGCTGCAAAGCATGCAAGAGCGCCACGCCTTCACCGAGTTCGTGCCCATGTCGGCCAAGCAGCCCAAAGACATCGTGCGCTTGCTCGACATTTGCGAAAAATACCTGCCCGAGCAGCCCTGGTGGCACGCCGAAGACGAACTCACCGACCGCAGCGAAAAGTTTTTGGCCAGCGAAATGGTGCGCGAAAAGCTCTTCCGATTGACCGGTGACGAGCTGCCTTACACCTCGACGGTGGTGATCGACAAGTTCGAAGAAGAAGCCGGGCGCACCGCCAAACGCATGTTGCGCATTGCCGCCACCATCGTGGTCGAGCGCGAAGGGCACAAGGCCATGGTGATTGGTGACAAGGGCGAAAAGCTCAAGCGCATCGGCACCGAAACCCGTGTGGAGCTGGAAAAGTTGCTGGACGCCAAGGTCTTCATCGAGTTGTGGGTCAAGGTGCGTTCGGGCTGGGCCGACGACGAAGCCCGCGTGCGCAGCTTCGGCTACGAGTAATTCCACAGCCAATGGCCTCCAAGCGGATCGCAGACGAGCCAGCCTATGTGCTGCACCGCTACGACTGGAGCGAAACCAGCCTGATCCTCGAAGTCTTCACCCGCCACCATGGCCGGGTGGCTTTGGTGGCCAAAGGGGCCAAAAGACCCACATCGAGTTTCCGCCCGGTGCTCTTGCCGCTGCAGCCTTTGTCGCTGGCGTTTGGGGGTGATGGTGATATCCGCACCCTCAAATCGGCCGAGTGGGTGGGCGGTCATGTCATGCCCACGGGCGAAGCGCTGCTGTCGGGTTATTACATCAACGAGTTGCTGATGCGCCTGACGGCTCGCGACGACCCTCACCCGCAGTTGTTTGAGGTTTATGCCGCCGCCGTGCGCCTGCTCGCCAGTGGCGACCCCAATGCCCTTCAATGGGCCTTGCGTGGCTTTGAATTGCTGCTGTTGCGGGAAATGGGCTTGCTGCCCGCCCTGAACCTGCAGACCCTGACCCTCAAGCCTTTGTCATCCACGGACAGTTATGCCCTGGTGCCTGAAGCTGGCTTGCAGTGGGTGAGCGATGACCCCCGTCACGCCTTGCGCGGCGAACAATGGTTGGCACTGCACGCAGCGCTGGCTTCACCCAGCCCCTTGGCGGCCTTGTTGCGGGAGTGCGCTGACCTGCTGGTGCAACTACAAAGGCCCTTGCGCCTGATGCTCAATTACCATTGTGGTGTCGGTGCCTTGCGCACCCGCCAAATGATGCTGGACCTGCAATCCCTATGAACACAACCCAAAGCGTGGCCTTGTCGGTCAATGTCAACAAAGTCGCGCTCCTGCGCAACTCTCGCCACCTGGGCATCCCCAGCGTCACGCGTGCTGCCGAGCAGTGTCTGCAAGCGGGCGCGAACGGCATCACCATCCACCCCCGGCCCGATGAGCGCCACATCCGCGCCAGCGATGTGCCCGAGCTCCACGCCCTCATGCAGGCCTGGCCGGACCGGGAGTTCAACATCGAAGGCAACCCCTTTCACAACCTGATGGACCATGTGCGGGCCGTGCGTCCGCACCAAGTGACGTTTGTGCCCGACAGCGAAGGCCAGTTCACCAGCGACCATGGCTGGACGTTTCCGCAAGATGCCGAGCGCTTGAAACCCCTGATTGACGAGTGCAAGACCTTGGGCGTGCGCGTGAGCCTGTTCATGGACCCGATCCCAGAGCAAATGGCCGGGGCCCGCGCCGTGGGCGCTGACCGTGTGGAGCTGTACACCGAGCCCTACGCCGCGAGCTGGGGCATGCCAGACAACGCCAACCAGTTGCAGCGTTACGCCGATGCCGCAGCGGCGGCTTTGCAGGCCGGCCTGGGTGTGAACGCCGGGCATGACCTGAACCGCGACAACTTGCCAGCCTTTGTGGCCGCCGTCAATGGACTGCAGGAAGTCTCGATTGGCCACGCCTTCATGGCCGATGCGTTGGAGCTGGGTTACGCCGCCACGGTGCAGTCCTACCTCGCTTGCCTTAAAAAATGATCTACGGAATCGGCACCGACATCTGCGACATCCGGCGCATCAAAACCAGCTTGGAGCGGCATGGCGAGCGTTTTGCCGCCAAGGTTTTGAGCGACGCCGAGCTGGCTACCTGGAAAGCCCGCAGCGCCCGCTGGCCCGAGCGCGGTGTGCGCTATGTCGCCACCCGCTTTTCGGCCAAAGAAGCCTTCAGCAAGGCCATTGGCCTGGGCATGCGCATGCCCATGACTTGGCGCTTGTGCGAAATTGGCAAACTGCCCAGCGGTCAGCCGTTCATCGTGCTGCACGGTGAGCTCAAGGCATGGTTTGAAGCCAAGGGCCTCAGTGCGCACATCACCGTGACCGACGAATCCGAATACGCCGCCAGTTTTTGCGTGGTCGAAAACCAAAGCACCTCGCGCCCTTGATTTGCCGCGCTGGCGCCCCACATGGAATCCACACCTCATGACACTGCACGCCCCCCTGATCATTGATATTGCTGGCACCACCTTGACCGAGGTGGACCGCCGCCGCTTGGCCCACCCCTTGGTGGGTGGCATGATTTTGTTTGGCCGCAACTGGCAAAGCCGTGCGCAACTCACCGAGCTGTGTGCCGAGATCAAAAACCTCCGTCCTGACCTCTTGATCGCGGTGGACCACGAAGGCGGGCGTGTGCAGCGCTTTCGCACCGACGGGTTTACTCACTTGCCAAGCATGCGGGCGCTGGGTGAGCTTTGGGGCCAGGACAACAAAGGCCAACCCGGCTCGGGCGTGCTCAAGGCCTGCGAAGCGGCCACCTCGGCCGGCTTTGTGCTGGCGAGCGAACTCCGCGCCTGCGGCGTGGACTTCAGCTTCACACCTGTGCTCGATCTGGACCACGGCGAGAGCGGCGTGATTGGCGACCGCGCCTTCGCCCGCGACCCGCGTGTGGTGAGCCTGCTGGCCCGCAGCCTGATGCAGGGCCTGCTGCAAGCGGGCATGGGCAATTGCGGCAAGCATTTCCCGGGGCACGGTGCTGTCAAGGCTGACTCGCATGTGGCGCTGCCGGTGGACAAACGCGGCCTCAAAGCCATCTTGGCCGACGACGCGCAGCCTTACCGCTGGCTCACCAGTGTGCTGACCGCCGTCATGCCCGCCCATGTCATCTACAGCAAGGTCGACAGCCGCCCGGCAGGCTTTTCGCCGCGCTGGCTGCAAGACATACTCCGCGCCCAACTGGGTTTTCAGGGTGTGGTCTGCACCGACGACCTGTCGATGGCGGCCGCCCGCCAGATGGATGGCCGCACGCTCAGCTACACCGAAGCGGTGATTACTGCGCTGCAAGCTGGGTGCGACTTGGCGCTGTTGTGCAACCGCTCGGCTGTGAACGACGGCGCAGAACTGGACGAAGTGCTCGACCAGCTGGCGGAAGCCCAACTCAAAGGCCACTGGACACCCAGCGAAATCAGCGAAGAGCGGCGCTTAGACCTCTTGCCCCGATCACCTGCCCGCCCTTGGGATGAGCTGGTGCGCTCTGCTGACTACATGCAGGCGCTCGACCGCTTGCCTTGACCTGAACAGGACACCTGAATGAACTGGATTGCACGCATCATCATGGGCTTGCTCGGACTCGGTTTCCTGGCGGCTTTGCTCTTTGGTTTGCTCTGCTACATCGTCTTTGCGACGGTGCGTTGGTTGTTGACAGGCCGCAAGCCTCAGGTGGTGATGGTTTGGCAGCAGTTCAAGGCCATGCGCCAGGGCTTCCAGCAGGGTGGTTTCCGCACAGGAACAGGACAAGGCTTCGAGCCTCCCAGAGGTCAAGGTGCCCCATTTCCCCATGATGACCAGGTGGTCGATGTGGAGGTGCGTGAGGTCGTGGAAGATGCGCCGCGCCTGCCACCCCGCCAGCAGGGTTGAATTTTGGATTTTTAAATGACAAACCCGGCCTAGGCCGGGTTTGTCATTGGGACTCGGTGAACTTACTCCTGCACGTGCCGCAGCGCAGGGAACAAGATCACGTCGCGGATGCTGGCGCTGTCGGTCAGCAGCATCATCAAGCGGTCGATGCCGATGCCGCAGCCGCCTGCAGGGGGCATGCCGTATTCGAGGGCACGCACAAAGTCGTGGTCGTAGTACATGGCTTCGTCGTCGCCTTCGTCTTTGGCGGCCACTTGGGCTTGGAAGCGTGCGGCTTGGTCTTCGGCGTCGTTCAATTCGCTGAAACCGTTGCCGAACTCGCGGCCGGTGATGTAGAGCTCAAAGCGCTCGGTCACTTCGGGGCGGGTGTCGTTGGCGCGGGCCAGTGGGCTGATCTCTGTGGGGTGCTCCATGATGAAGGTGGGCTCCCAGAGCTTGTCTTCCACGGTTTCTTCAAAATAAAACACCTGCAAGCTGGCCAAGCTGCGGGTGGACAGCTTGTCTTTGGCTTCGCTCATGCCCAGCTTTTTCAGGGCGTTGATCAGCCACTCGGCGTTGTCCACGTTGTCGCCGGCCTCGGTGTGCTTCACGATCGCTTCGCGGATCGTCATGCGGGCAAACGGCTTGTTCAGGTCGACGGGCTTGCCGTTGTAGGTCAGGTCCAAGGTGCCCGCAGCGGTCATGGCCGCGTCGCGGATCAGGCTTTCGGTGAAGCCCATCAAGTCTTGGTAGTTCCAATACGCCGCGTAGAACTCCATCATGGTGAACTCGGGGTTGTGGCGCACCGAGATGCCTTCGTTACGGAAGTTGCGGTTGATCTCGAACACGCGCTCAAAACCACCCACCAACAAGCGCTTGAGGTACAGCTCGGGTGCGATGCGCAAGAACATCTCTTGGTCCAGCGCGTTGTGGTGCGTCACAAAGGGCTTGGCGTTGGCGCCACCGGGAATGGGGTGCAGCATGGGCGTTTCGACTTCCAAAAAGCCGTGTTGGACCATGAACTCGCGGATGCCGCTCACAGCCTTGCTGCGGGCCATGAAACGTTTGCGGGCGGCTTCGTCGGTCATCAGGTCCACGTAGCGCTGGCGGTATTTGACTTCTTGGTCGGCCACGCCATGGAACTTGTCGGGCATGGGGCGCAGGCTCTTGGTGAGCATGCGGATGCTGGTGGCGTGGATCGACAGCTCGCCCGTGCGGGTTTTGAACAAATGGCCTTCGACGCCCACAATGTCGCCCAGGTCCCAGTGCTTGAACAGCGCATACAGGTCTTCGCCCACGTCGTCCCGGGTCACGTAGACCTGGATGCGGCCCGTGGCGTCTTGCAGCGTGGCAAAGCTGGCCTTGCCCATCACGCGCTTGAGCATCATGCGGCCTGCGACTTTGGCCATGGTTTTGGCCACGCCTTCGCCGTTCAGGGCTTCGGCTTCTTTGCTGCCGTGGGCTTCGTGCAGGTTGGCGGCGTGGTGTTCGGGCTTGAAGTCGTTGGGAAACGCCACGCCCTTGCCGTCGGCTTGCGCCTGGCGCATGGCCTTGAGTTTCTCGCGGCGCTCGGCGATCAGCTGGTTTTCATCTTCTGGGGCTGGTGCGGTTGCTGGTGCCGTTTGGGCGTTGGCGTTCGTGTCGGACATGGCGGGCGGTGGTTGGGCTCAGGGCGCGTGGCTGGTGTGAACCTGGATTGCGGAAAAATAGAGAGCGTTGCTGCGCCAAGGCGCGTAACCCGTTATTTTAAGAGTTTGCGGGAGGCGTTCGGCCTTGGCTTGTTTGGCTTGTCGCCTAAGGCTTGGCGGCAGTCACCATGTCCCCGATCAACTCCAGTCGCATCAGGGGCTCGTGCAGGGCAAACAGACGGTATTTCATTTGCAATGGCAAGGGCAGCAATTCCCCCCAACGGTTGGACAACCAGCTGCAGTCCTGCAGACGCCATGCCTCGGCCCAATGGGGCACCACGCTGGGTTGTTCGCTCAGCTGGGTCAGTGCTTCGTGCATTTGTGTTGACAGTTGTTGCAGATCGTCAGGCACTTGCACGGCGGGCTCGGGCGGCAGGGCTTGCACTTGGCTCGTCCAAAGACCGTCGCTGCGCTGCTGCGGGGTCTGGAGCTTGAATTTCTCAATGCCTCGGCACCAAACCATGACCAAACCGGGTTGGGGCCGTTCGATGCGCTCGATTTTTACCCGCGTTCCGATGTTCTCAAACTGCTCTTCGGCTGTCCCGGGGCGGTGTACTTCACGCCCTTGGGTGAGCGTCACCACACCAAAACCGCTGCCTTGGCGTTCACATTCACCGATCATTTGCAGGTAGCGCAGTTCAAACAATTGCAGGGGCAATAAAGCGCCGGGAAACAACACGGTGCCTAGGGGGAACAGGGGCAATTCCTCCCATGGCGCGGGGGATGGGGTGTGCACTGAACTCATCTGGGTATCATCGCACGAGCAGGAGATGTGCAATGTGGTTTCAAATGGTCAGCATGGTTTTGGATGTGGTCGCTGGTTTGGTGGCGGGCACTTGTTTGCTGCGTTTCCTGATGCAGTGGCAGCGCATCTCGTTTCACCAACCTTTGGGCCGTTTCGTGTTTGCCATGACCGATTGGTTGATCATGCCTCTGCGCAAAGTCATTCCTGCTTGGACGAACTGGGATCTATCCAGCTGGGTGGGCGCTTGGTTGGTCAAATTGGTGCAATTTTTGGTGCTGTGGCTCATTGCCGGAGGTCAAGGGTCTTTGGGGTTGTTGCCCTTGATCAGCTTGGTCGGTTTGGCTCAAATGGTGGTGTCGGCATTGAGTGCCTTGGTGCTGGTCTTGGCTATCATGTCTTGGGTCAACCCCGGCTCTCCCATGTACGCCCTGACCGTTCGTTTGTGTGACCCTTTTCTGCGCCCTTTTCAGCGCTGGGTGCCTCTGATTGGTGGCATTGACCTGTCACCCTTGGCTTTGTTGTTGCTGTTGCAAATTTTGGGAATGCTGCTGTCTGGCATGCAGATGAGCTGGATGCGCTGAGCCTTTTTTTGAGACCCCCCATGACAAAAGCCCTCTGACGAGGGCTTTTGTCATGGGGGGTGCTGACCTTTGAGGGTTTCAGCTCACCGCATCCGCTGGCTGGCGCTGCAGCATGGCCAGGGTGCTGGCGATGGTTTTACGCAGTTCGCGGCGATCGCAGATGAAGTCTACCGCGCCCTTGGTCTGCAAGAACTCGGCACGCTGAAAACCTTCGGGCAAGGTCACGCGCACGGTGCTTTCAATGACGCGGGGACCGGCAAAGCCGATCAGGGCTTTGGGCTCGGCAATGACCACATCACCCAAAAAGGCAAATCCTGCGGACACACCACCCATGGTCGGGTCGGTCAGCACGCTGATGTAGGGCAGGCCTTTTTTGGCCAGGCGGGTCAAAGCAGCATTCGTTTTGGCCATTTGCATGAGCGAGAGCAGACCTTCTTGCATGCGGGCACCGCCTGTGGCGGTGAAGCAAACAAAAGGTACTTTTTGTGCGATGGCGGTTTCCACGCCGCGCACAAAGCGCTCACCCACGACGGATCCCATGGATCCGCCCATGAAGTCGAACTCGAAACAGGCCGCCACCAATTCGATGTTGTGCACCGCCCCACCCATGACCACCAGGGCGTCTGTTTCGCCCGTGTTGTTCATGGCCTCTTTCAGGCGTTCGGGGTATTTGCGGCTGTCCTTGAACTTCAAGGCGTCTACTGGAACCACTTCTTGGCCGATTTCGTAGCGGCCTTCGCCGTCCAAGAAGGCATTCAGGCGGGCGCGTGCACCGATGCGCAGGTGGTGCGAGCAGCCGGGGCAGACGTTCTGGTTTTCTTCCAGGTCGGTTTTGTACAGCACCGTCTCGCAGCTGGGGCACTTGACCCACAAGCCTTCAGGCACCGAGCGGCGGTCGGCCGGGTCGGTGTGCTGGATCTTGGGGGGGAGCAGTTTTTCGAGCCAACTCATGAGGGGTTCTCCTTGTGCGACGAATTATCGTTGAAACGTCGGCTGGCTTTTTCAGGCGTCCAGGGCTTGGCGGATGCCGCGCAAAAAGTCGGAGGCCACGGCGTTGATTTCGGTTTCGGGGGCCGCGTCGATCAGCTGGATCAGGCGCGAGCCGATCACCACCGCATCGGCCACGCGGCTGATCGCCTTGGCGGTTTCTGCGTCGCGAATGCCAAAGCCCACGCCCACCGGCACGCTCACGTGCTGGCGGATGCGGGGCAGCATGGCTTCCACCGCGTCGGTGTCCAGCGTGCCAGATCCTGTGACGCCCTTGAGCGACACGTAATACACATAGCCGCTGGCCACTTGGGCCACTTGCTGCATGCGCTCATCGGTGCTGGTGGGGGCCAGCAAAAAGATCAAGTCCATGCTGTGGGCGCGCAGTTTGGCGGCAAATTCCACGCATTCTTCGGGTGGGTAGTCCACGATCAGCACGCCGTCCACTCCGGCAGCCGAGGCGTCGCGGATGAAGCTGTCAGCGCCGTGTTTTTGGTCGTAGCGCTCCACCGGGTTGGCGTAGCCCATCAGCACCACCGGGGTGGTGGTGTTGGTTTCGCGGAATTCGCGCACCATGGCCAGCACCTGCACGGTGCCAATGCCCAGCGCCAGGGCTTTGTCGCCCGCTTTTTGGATCACTGGGCCGTCAGCCGACGGGTCAGAGAATGGAACCCCCAGCTCGATGATGTCGGCCCCGGCCTCTGCCATGGCATGCATCAGGGGAACGGTGGTGGTTTTTTGGGGGAAACCTGCCGTGACATACGGGATCAGGGCTTTGCGGCCCTGGGATTTCAGGGCGGAGAGGGTGGCGTCGATGCGGCTCATGTGGGGCTCTTACTTCACAAAGTTCACGGGCTGCTCGCCGCCTTTGACCGACTGGCCTTGGCAGCTGGGACGGCAGAAGAAGTCGGCGTTTGACAAGTCGGCCACGGTGCCGATGTCCTTGTCGCCACGGCCCGACAGGTTGATCAAGATGGACTGGTCCGTGCGCATGGTTTTTGCCAGTTTCATGGCGTAAGCCACGGCGTGGCTCGATTCGAGCGCGGGGATGATGCCTTCGGTGCGGCACAGGTAGTGGAAGGCTTCGAGCGCTTCCTTGTCGGTGATGCCCACGTATTCGGCGCGGCCAATGTCCTTCAAGAAGGCATGCTCGGGGCCGACGCCGGGGTAGTCCAGACCCGCGCTCACGCTGTGCGTCTCGGTGATCTGGCCGTTTTCATCTTGCAGGATGTAGGTGCGGTTGCCGTGCAGCACGCCGGGGCTGCCCAGCTGCAGCGAGCACGAGTGCTTGCCCGAATCCATGCCTTCGCCAGCAGCTTCCACGCCGATGAGTCGGGTTTTTTCGTGTTGGATGTAGGGGTAGAAGATGCCCATGGCATTGCTGCCGCCACCCACGCACGCGAGTACGGCGTCGGGTTGCTGTTCGGCCATCTTCAATGTCTTGAACATCTCGGGCATTTGCGTGAGGCACTCTTCGCCAATCACGCTTTGGAAGTCGCGCACCATCATGGGGTAGGGGTGTGGCCCCGCCACGGTGCCGATGATGTAGAAGGTGTTGTCCACATTGGCCACCCAGTCGCGCATGGCTTCGTTCAGGGCGTCTTTGAGTGTTTTGCTGCCGGACTCCACGGGCACCACGGTGGCGCCCAAGAGCTTCATGCGGTAGACGTTGGGGCTTTGGCGCTTGACGTCTTCGCTGCCCATGTACACCACGCACTCCAAGCCGTAACGGGCGCAAATGGTGGCGGTGGCCACGCCGTGCTGGCCTGCGCCCGTCTCGGCAATGATGCGCGGCTTGCCCATGCGCTTGGCGAGCATGGCTTGGCCAATGGTGTTGTTGATCTTGTGCGCGCCGGTGTGGTTCAGGTCTTCACGCTTCAAGAAGATCTGCGCGCCGCCCATCTCGCGGCTCATGCGGGCCGCGTGGTAGATGGGGGATGGACGGCCCACAAAGTGCGCCAGCTCGGATTTGAACTCGGCCATGAAGGCCGGGTCGTGCTGGTACTGGGCGTACGCGTCTTTGAGCTCGTTGATGGCGTGCGTCAGGGTTTCGCTGACAAAGCTGCCGCCATAGATGCCGAAATGGCCTTTGACGTCGGGTTGTTGGTAATCGAACATGGTGATGGCCTTGGTGGGGGTCGGGTGTGCTCGGTGCTTGCAGTGCTGAACGCTGCAAAGGGAGCCGAGGCCAGCCCTGGGAATGCTTTAAAGGGAGATTGCGTTGTCTGCGGCGCGCACCGCCTGGACAAACTGCCGCATTTTGTCGGCATCTTTGAGGCCCTTGCCTGCTTCGATGCCGGAGCTCACGTCAACGGCCAGAGACAGGCCGTGCGTGCGCAGCGCCCGAATGCCATCGCCCACGTTTGCAGGTGTGAGTCCACCAGACAAAACGAGGTGAGCATTGACGTTTGGTGGCAGGAGTGACCAATGGAATGTTTTTCCGCCGCCGCCGTATCCATCGACATGGGCGTCGAGCAAGAGGGCTTGGGCTGCGTGATGAAGGTGTGCAAATTCTAGCAAGTCGAAGTCATGGACCTCGGACAGGGGGATTCTGGCGGCTTTGAGGTGGGGGCGGCCTGTGCGCCGCGACATGTCTTGGCAGAAATCGGCCGATTCGTCGCCATGAAACTGCAGCAATGCGCCGTGCACGGCCGCGCAAGCTGCTTCGATTCGCTCAGGCGCTTCATTGACGAAGAGCAGTACAGGTGTCACAAAAGCGGGCAGCAGCCGGGCCAGCTCGGCCGCGCGTTCGATGCTCACGCTGCGTGGGCTGGGCGGGTAGAGCACAAAACCGATGGCGTCGGCACCTGAGGCGCAGGCGGCCATCACATCGGCCTCGCGGGTGAAGCCGCACATTTTGATGCGGGTGCGTTGCTGTGGGGCGGGGTTGATCAGCGTCATGGCAACCAATCAAAAGCAGGGGTGGTGTCGGGCAGACCCCATTCGGGGCTGTAGATGGGGCCTGCAAAGTAAAGTCCATCGGGCGAAAACGTGGGCGCTGCGGCGTCGCGGCTTTGGGCCAGCAGCACCTCACGCATCCAGTCGGGGGACTGGTTGCCTTGGCCGATCGTCACCAAGCAACCCATGATGTTGCGGATCATGTGGTGCAAAAAGGCGTTGCCTTCGAACTCAAAGCGCCAATAAGCGCCGTGCCTGGAAATGCGGATGTGCCGCAGCGTTTTGACAGGCGACAAGGCTTGGCAGCTGCTCGCCCGGAACGATGAAAAATCGTGCTCGCCCAGCAAGTGCTGACTGGCTTGGTGCATCGGCGCCTCGGCCAGTGGGCGGTAAACCCAGCCCACTCGTCCTGCCTCTAGGCTGGGCCTGACGACTGAATCGAGCAGCACGTAGATGTAACGCCTGCCCGTGGCGCTGGCACGGCAATGAAAAGTGTCTGGAACGATTTGCGCCCATTGCACCGCAATGTCAGAGGGCAAGTAGCGGTTGGTGCCACGCACCCAAGACTGTGGGTCGCGGTTCAGTTCGGTGTCGAAATGCACGACCTGCATGAGCCCGTGCACACCTGCATCGGTGCGGCCGGCACACAAGGTGCTGACACGGGGCACGTCGGCAAACTTGGACAAAGCATTTTCGAGCTTGTCTTGCACCGTTTGGCCAGTGCTTTGGCTTTGCCAGCCTTGGTAGGCGCTGCCCAAATAGCCAACACCGAGGGCGACTCTCACGTTTTGGGGCCTGCAGGTTGGGCCGCCTCAGGAGCGGTCTGTTTCTCGGGTGGGGGCGTCAGGTTCAGGTCGAGGTTGGCAAACTGAGGAGGCAAACCGGAAGGCAAAGGCGGGCGCTCAACCTGAATCTCATGGTTGGGGTCTTTGATGAAAGACACGCTCGGTTGACGTGCTGACCCGTTTGCAGAATGCTGGGCAAACAAATGATGGCCGCTGGTCGGGCGACGTCTGGCCCACCACACCCCGCCCAACATGCCGCTGAAAAGTGCCAGAACCCAAGCCCAGATGGCCGAGTTGTGGCTGATTTTTTCCAACAAAGAGGAGGGCTGCGTTGTCGCTGCAGCAAGGGGCAAATGAGGGGCTGAAGGTTGAGCCGCAACAGGTGCAGTCGCCTGTGCAGGATCGGTCACAGGCGGGCTGGAGGCCGACAAGGACTTGAGTGTGTCCAAGTTCTTTTTGAGCGCAGCCAGTTGTTCGGTTTTGTCCTGAATTTCTCTTTCAACGGCCAATCTGGCTTCGTCGGAATCGCTGCTGGTTTCACGTTTGCTGAGCGTCAACGTGTCTTGGGTCGCCAGCGGCGGAGTTGGTGTGGGGGCGGAGGGGCTGAGTTTGCCGCTCATTTCACGACTTGCCGTGTCGGGCGCTTTGAGTGCCGATTGCGCCAATCGCCGGGCATAAGCCACAAAATCCACGGTTTGCGCCACCACAGTTTGCCGAGCTTCCTCGGCTGAAACTTGAGCGGCCTCTTGTGCGCTGGGCAGTTGAACTTGAGCGCCTTCGCGCAGCAGGTTCACATTGCCCTCTATGAAGGCCTCTGGGTTGGTGCGCACCATGGCCAAGAGCATTTGGTCCAGCGTGACGCCTGCTGGCAAAGGACGCACAACCAGGCCCGTTGCGGTATCACCCGCCCGCACCTTGACGGTTTCTGGGGAGCGCTGACTTTCTGCCATGGTGGCAGGGTTGGCTACAGCTGCCAAGGCCAGTGGAGAGACCACAGGGGCGACGAGGTCACCCTCGGATGGCGTTTTGGCTGGACGTTGGACGACAGCCCCAACGGGCGAAACCAGCAAGGTGTAGTTCATGGCCAAGCGGCCCGAAGGCCACTGGGCCTCCACAATCACATCGAGGAAGTGCTCGTTGACGGGTGTCAACCCTGTCAAGGCAATGAAGGGTTTGCCGTCACCGCGAAACTCCAAGCTGGTTTGCAAACCGTTCAAGGCAGGATGGAAGGCCATTTTGGCCTGCTCATAGCTGGCCATGGACGCCTGCTGCAGCTTGAGCCTGCGCAGATCCTCCACCTTGTATTGCGTGATCTCAATCGCCGCACGAAGAGGCTGTCCGATGCCCGACTCCACCGAAACCTGACCCAGCGACAAAGCCAGCGCGCACTGGCTGACCATGGCCATGGCCAAAGTCAAGCCATCGCGCAGGCCCATCACAGGGGGGTAAGGTGCTCGGTGAGGCATCGGCCGAAAAAGCATCAAGCGTCCAACAAGATGCGCAGCATGCGGCGCAGCGGCTCGGCCGCGCCCCACAGCAGTTGGTCACCGATGGTGAACGCGCCCACATATTCAGGGCCCATGGCCAGTTTGCGCACGCGGCCCACGGGGATGGTCATGGTGCCGGTCACGGCCACAGGGGTCAGGTCCTTGATGGTCGCTTCGCGGGTGTTGGGCACCACTTTGACCCACTCGTTGTCGGCGGCGATCATGGCTTCGATGTCGGCCACGGGCACGTCTTTTTTGAGCTTGAAGGTCAGTGCCTGGCTGTGGCAACGCATGGCGCCCACGCGCACACAGAAACCGTCGACCGGAATGGCCGCAGAGTTGAAGCCTTCGCCCATGCCCAAAATTTTGTTGGTTTCGGCCATGCCTTTCCACTCTTCTTTGGACATCCCATTGCCCAGGTCCTTGTCGATCCAGGGGATCAAGGAGCCACCCAGTGGCACGCCAAAGTTGGCGGTCTCAGTTGCGGTCAAGGCGCGTTGTTTGGCCACCACCATGCGGTCGATTTCCAGAATCGCACTCTTGGGGTCGTCCAGCAAAGCTTTGACTTCGGCGTTCAGGGTGCCGTATTGGGTCAGCAACTCGCGCATGTGCTGAGCGCCGCCACCCGAAGCCGCTTGGTAAGTCTGGGTGCTCATCCACTCGACGAGGCCGGCTTTGTACAAAGCGCCCACACCCATCAACATGCAAGACACAGTGCAGTTGCCGCCCACCCAGTTGTTACCACCGTGCGCCAAAGCGTTCTTGATCACGGGCATGTTGACCGGATCCAAGATGATGACCGCGTCTTTTTCCATGCGCAGGGTCGATGCGGCATCGATCCAATGGCCTTTCCAGCCGGCAGCGCGCAGCTTGGGGAAGACTTCAGAGGTGTAGTCGCCGCCCTGGGCGGTGATGATGATCTCGCAGCGCTTGAGCTGCTCGATGTTGAAGGCGTCTTGCAGTGTGGTTTCGTTCTTGGCCATCGAGGGGGCTTTGCCGCCTGCGTTCGATGTGGAGAAGAACAAGGGCTCGATCAGGTCAAAGTCGTTTTCCTGAATCATGCGGTCCATGAGAACCGAGCCGACCATGCCGCGCCAGCCAACTAAACCTACCAACTTGCTCATTTCATTGCCCTTTCAAAGTTAAACAGTTCGAGACCTGACTGTTTGCCCCGGCTCGTCTGGCCGGGGAGGGCGCACGACGAACCAGAGCCGTTAGCCCTTAATGGTCGTCGTTTTGGTGGTGGTTGCACGCGCACCAAGAGCCACTGCAGCAGCAGTGTTGACGTTCGAGGAGAACAGGTGGGCGTGGAACATGGGGTGACATTGTACTGGATTAGCTTGTACGGGCCTGACGGTCTCGGGTGGACGATTGCGCGTAAACCCTTTGCCAGAGGGCACCAGGTGTTGTCTATACTTTTTGAAAGGACTAACGCATGACCACACAACAACTGATTTTGAGCCTGGTGCTGGCGACCATGGTGTTTTCGGTCTCGCTGGAATTGCGCGTTGACGACTTCCGTCGGGTGGCCCAAACCCCGCGTGCCGTGCTCTGTGGCCTGATTCCGCAGTTCATCTTGCTGCCGGTGGGCACCTGGTTGGCCACGCTGGCGCTGGATTTGCCCGCCAACGTCGAGGCGGCCATGATTTTGGTGGCAGCCTGCCCGGGTGGGAGCCTGAGCAATGTGGTCACCCACATGGGGCGCGGCAACACCGCGCTGTCGGTCAGCATCTCGGCGGTGGCCAGCGTGATCGCGCTGTTTGCCACGCCCTTCAACTTCAGCTGGATGATTGCGGCGAACCCCGAAACAGCTTCCTGGTTGCGCCAGTTGTCGATCGACCCGTCCGGCATCTGGCTGAGTCTGGTGGCGCTCTTGGGCATTCCGCTGGCGCTGGGTTTGGTTTTCTCGCACAGACTGCCTGCACTGACCGAGCGCATCCGCAAGCCGCTGGGCAACTTTGCGGTGGGCGCTTTGATTTTGTTCATCGTGGCGGGGCTCATCAAGGAGCGCCAGTTGCTGACCCTGGGCCTCTTGCCCACTTTGCTGCTGGTGGTGGTGCACAACGCCAGCGGCCTGTTTTTGGGTTGGGCCACAGCCAAGTCCATGCGCGTGAGCGAGCGCGACCGCCGGGCCATCATGATCGAAGGCGGCATGCAGAACTCGGGCCTGGCGCTGGGCATCATCGCGGTGCAATTTGGGAGCGACTTAGGGATGGTCACGCTGGCCAGCCTGTGGGGCATTTGGCACATCGTGAGCGGCATGGGCTTGGCCCTGTATTGGAGAAAAAAAGATGCTCGATTGGTTGATTAAAAACGGCACCGTGGTTGACGGCACGGGCACGCCTGCGCGTGTGGCCGATGTGGGTGTGCGCGGCGGCCGCATTGTGGCAGTGGGCCAGGTGGACGAGCCCGCCCAGCAAACAATGGATGCGACAGGCCTTTGGGTCACCCCCGGTTTTGTGGACATCCACACCCACTACGACGGACAAGTCACCTGGGACGAGTGCTTCACGCCCAGCATCTACCACGGTGTGACCACTCTGGTCATGGGCAACTGCGGGGTGGGCTTTGCGCCCAAGCGACCCGGCCATGAGGGCGACCTGATCAAGCTGATGGAGGGCGTGGAAGACATCCCCGGCGCTGCGCTGCACGAGGGCATCCGCTGGAACTGGGAAAGCTTTCCACAGTACATGGACGCGTTGGCGGCCACGCCGCGCAGCCTGGACTATTTGGTGCAGGTGCCGCACGACCCCTTGCGCATGTACGTGATGGGCGAGCGGGCCCTGGCCCACGAGAAGGCCACGGTCCAAGACATTCAAGCCATGCAGGCCCTGCTGCGCGAGGCCCTGCAGGCGGGCGCTGCCGGCTTCAGCACCGGGCGCAGCGACAACCACCGCACGTCCGAGGGCAAGGACACGCCCGCAGCCAATGCGGGCAACGACGAGCTGACTGGGTTGGCGCAGGCCTTTGAAGGCCTGAGCCACGGCGTGTTGCAGATCGTGAGCGACTTCAACCTGATGAACGGCCCAGATCCCTTCGACGCCGAGTTCGATTGCGTGGAGGCACTGGCGCGGGCCAGCGGCAAGCCAGTGTCCATGACCTGGTTGCAGCGTGACCCCGGCGGTGAGCAGTACTTGAAGATCCAAGAGCGGGTCGAAGTTGCGGTGAAGGCAGGCCTGCCTTTGTATCTGCAAACCGCCGTTCGCGGCATCGGCGTGCTCAATGGGCTTGACGCGAGCTTTCACCCTTTCATGGGTTTCCCGTCTTACAAAGAAGTGGCGCATTTGCCACTGGCGCAACGTGCCGAGGCTTTGCACGACCCCGCCCGAAAGGCCCGCATCCTGTCTGAAAAGTCCGAGCGTTTGGCGGGTGATGGCAGCGCGATCCCGCCTCTGGTCGACATCCTGCTGGCCAAGATTGACCTCATCAGTGGGCGCATGTTTGCGCTGGAGGACACGCTCAATTACGAGCCTTCGGTGATGCAGAGCTTTTTGGTGCGCGCCAAGCAGGCTGGTGTCTCACCGCTGGAGGTGATTTACGACCATCTTTGTGCCGGTGATGGCTCGGGGCTGATTTATTTCCCAATCTTCAACTACAACGAGGGATCGCTCGATGCTGTGCGCCGCATGCTGGATCACCCGCGCGCGCTCAGCAGCCTGAGCGACGCGGGCGCGCATGTGGGCACGGTGTGCGATGCCAGCTTCACCACCTTCATGCTCACGCATTGGGTGCGTGACCGCGGGCGTGAGCCCATAGCGCTGGAGACGGCGGTGGAAATGCTCACGAGTCGCAATGCCCGTTATTTGGGCTTGTCAGACCGGGGCGTGATCGCCGAGGGCATGCGTGCCGATCTGAATGCCATCGACCCCACACGCTTGAGCGTGGGCTTGCCCCGCTTGGTGCGCGATTTGCCTGCAGGCGGCAAGCGCTTTGTGCAAAAGGCCGAGGGGTACGTCGCCACCTGGGTGGCGGGCGAGCAGGTGCAGCGCGAAGGCAAGATCACCGAGGCTCGCCCCGGACAGTTGGTGCGCATGGGCCAAGACTGACCCGCTGCCCGCCAGATTTTTGCGCGAAAAAAAGCCCGGCCACCTTCACAGGTGCCGGGCTTTGTTTCTGGAGGTGTGATCAGCCGAGGGCTTTGACCACCGCATCACCCATTTGCGCGGTGCCCACCTTGGTGGTGCCTTCACTCCAGATGTCGCCCGTGCGCAGGCCTTGGGCCAGCACTTTTTGCACAGCCGCTTCGATGCGCTGGGCGGCTTCGGGCTGGTTCAGGCTGAAGCGCAGCATCATGGCGGCGCTCAGGATGGTGGCCAAGGGGTTGGCGACGCCTTTGCCCGCGATGTCGGGGGCGCTGCCGTGGCTGGGCTCGTACAGGCCTTGGTTTTTGGTGTTCAGGCTGGCCGAAGGCAGCATGCCGATTGAACCCGTGAGCATGGAGGCTTCGTCGCTCAGGATGTCACCGAACATGTTGCCGGTGACCACGACGTCAAAGCGCTTGGGTTCCTTGACCAGTTGCATGGCAGCGTTGTCCACGTACATGTGGTCCAGCGCGATGTCGGGGTACTCTTTGCCGACTTCGGTGACCACGTCTTTCCAGAACTGGAAGGTCTCGAGCACGTTGGCTTTGTCCACGCTGGTCACGCGGCCTTCGGTGCCAGCGGCCTTGCGCTTGCGGGCGGCCTGGAAGGCGACATGCGCGATGCGCTCGATCTCGGGCTTGCTGTAGCGCATGGTGTCGAAGGCTTCTTCGGCACCCGGAAAGTGGCCATCGGTCGCGATGCGGCGGCCGCGTGGCTGGCCAAAGTAGATGTCACCGGTTAGCTCGCGGATGATCAGGATGTCCAGACCGGAAATCAGCTCGGGCTTCAGGCTGGACGCACCGACCAGCTGCTCGTAGCAAATGGCAGGGCGGAAGTTGGCGAACAGGCCCATGTTTTTGCGCAAGCCCAAAATCGCTTGCTCGGGGCGCAGGGGGCGGTCAAGTTTGTCGTATTTCCAGTCACCCACCGCACCAAACAGCACGGCGTCAGACTGCATCGCCAGCTTGAGTGTGGCTTCGGGCAGGGGGTGGCCAAAGGCGTCGTAAGCGGCGCCACCGACCAAGGCGGTTTCCATCTCGAACTTCAGGTCGAGGGTGTTCAGGACTTTGACGGCTTCGGCGACGATTTCGGTGCCGATGCCATCACCGGGGAGGACTGCGATTTTCATGGGGGGTTCCAGTGTATTGGGTGGGCTCAGGCGTTGACTGCGGTGTGCGCTAGCCAAGGCTTGGTGGCCAGGCGCTGTGCTTCAAAGGCCTTGATTTTTTCAGCGTGGCGCAGGGTCAGGCCAATGTCGTCCAGACCGTTGAGCAAGCAGTACTTGCGGAAGGCCTGCACCTCGAACGGGATTTCTTCGCCTTGGGGGCGCACCACAACCTGGCGCTCCAGATCGACGGTGAGCTCGTAGCCGGGGAAGGCCGCGACTTCGTCGAACAGTTGGGCCACCACGGCTTCGGGCAGCACGATGGGCAGCAGGCCGTTTTTGAAGCAGTTGTTGAAGAAGATGTCGGCAAAGCTGGGCGCGATCACGCAGCGAAAGCCGTATTGGTCAATGGCCCAAGGTGCGTGTTCGCGCGAAGACCCGCAGCCGAAGTTTTTGCGGGCCAGCAAGATGCTGGCGCCTTGGTAGCGGGGCTGGTTGAGGACAAAGTCCGGGTTGGGCTTGCGGCTGGCTGGGTCTTGGCCGGGAAAGCCTACGTCCAGGTAGCGCCATTCGTCGAACAGGTTGGGGCCAAAGCCGGTTTTGCGGATCGACTTGAGGAACTGCTTGGGGATGATGGCGTCGGTGTCCACGTTGGCGCGGTCCATCGGAGCCACCAGGCCTTTGAGGAGGGTGAATTTTTGCATGTTGTGATTCCTCGAACGCTTCAGGCGAATTTGCGAATGTCAACAAAGTGGCCGTGCACGGCCGCAGCGGCGGCCATGGCGGGGCTGACCAAGTGGGTGCGGCCACCCGCGCCCTGACGGCCTTCGAAGTTGCGGTTGGACGTCGATGCGCAACGCTCGCCGGGTTCCAGGCGGTCGGCGTTCATGGCCAAGCACATGGAGCAACCGGGTTCGCGCCACTCAAAGCCTGCGGCCTTGAAAATTTCGTGCAGGCCTTCACGCTCGGCTTGTTCTTTGACCAAGCCCGAACCAGGCACGACCATGGCCAGCTTGACGTTCTTCGCAACTTTTTGGCCGAGCTTTTTGACGACGGCTGCGGCTTCGCGCATGTCTTCGATGCGGCTGTTGGTGCACGAACCAATGAACACTTTGTCGATGGTGATGTCGGACAGTGCTTTGCCGGGCTGCAGGCCCATGTACGTCAGTGCGCGCTCAATGGCGTCGCGCTTGACGTCGTCTTTTTCTTTGTCGGGGTCAGGCGTGTGGCCGTCAATGCCCAGCACCATCTCGGGCGAGGTGCCCCAGGTGACTTGGGGCACGATGGTGCTGGCGTCCAGTTCGACCACAGCGTCAAAGTGCGCGCCGGGGTCGGACTGCAGGGTCTTCCAGTAGGCCAAGGCGTGGTCCCACTCGACGCCCGTGGGCGAGAGCAAACGGCCTTTGACGTACTCGATGGTTTTTTCGTCCACCGCCACCAGACCAGCGCGTGCGCCGCCTTCGATGGCCATGTTGCAGACCGTCATGCGGCCTTCCATGCTGAGTGCCCGGATGGCTGAGCCTGCAAATTCAATGGTGTAGCCGGTGCCGCCAGCGGTACCGATCTTGCCGATGATGGCCAGCACGATGTCTTTGCCGGTGAGGCCTTTGGCCAGCGTGCCTTCGACCTTGATGAGCATGTTCTTGGCTTTTTTGGCCAAGAGGGTTTGCGTGGCCATGACGTGTTCGACTTCGGAAGTGCCGATGCCGTGGGCCAGTGCGCCGAATGCGCCGTGCGTGGAGGTGTGCGAGTCGCCGCAGACCACGGTCATGCCGGGCAGGGTGGCGCCGTTTTCAGGGCCAATGACGTGCACGATACCTTGGCGCTTGGACAGGAAGGGGAAGAAGGCCGCAGAGCCCGATTCCTTCATGTTCGCATCGAGCGTGGTGATTTGTTCTTTGCTGATCGGGTCGGTGATGCCGTCGTAGCCCAGTTCCCAACCGGTGGTCGGGGTGTTGTGGTCTGCGGTGGCGACGATGGAGCTGACGCGCCAGACTTTGCGGCCGGCTTGACGCAGGCCTTCAAAGGCCTGGGGGCTGGTGACTTCGTGTACCAAGTGGCGGTCGATGTACAGGACGGAAGTGCCGTCTTCTTCGGTGTGGACGACGTGTTCGTCCCAGATCTTGTCGTAGAGCGTGCGTGCCATGGGTTTCCTTGCTGTGCAGCCTGCCATTTTATGCGGATAGGCGGCCTTCGGTGGGCCTTCTGCCATGGCGTTTTGGTCGCTGCGGTGACTTGAGCGGCCGGGGCCCGGTGCTGCCAGGCCTCATCAGTCGCTTCGCGCCAGCAAATCGGCTTGACAGCCCCGGGCCCCAACCGCTCAAGTGCTGGTTTTTCTCATGAAAAAGCCCGCACAAGGCGGGCTTTCGGGATTCGGTTGAAAACCGATCAACGCTGCACGTCGCGGCGAGGGGAGCCGGTGAACAGTTGACGTGGGCGGCCGATTTTGTACTCGGGGTCGCTGATCATTTCGTTCAATTGAGCGATCCAGCCCACAGTGCGGGCCAAGGCGAACACACCGGTGAACAGGTTCACTGGGATACCGATGGCACGTTGCACGATGCCGGAGTAGAAGTCCACGTTGGGGTAGAGCTTGCGGCTGACGAAGTAGTCGTCTTCCAGAGCGATCTTTTCCAGGGCCTTGGCCAGCTTGAACAGGGGGTCGTTTTCCAGGCCCAGTTCTTTCAGCACTTCGTCGCAAGTCTCTTGCATCAACTTGGCGCGGGGGTCGTAGTTTTTGTAAACACGGTGACCGAAGCCCATGAGCTTGACGCCGGAGTTTTTGTCTTTGACCTTTTCCATGAACTCGCCCACTTTGGAGATGCCACCCATTTTTTGGATGTCTTCCAGCATGTTCAGGCAAGCCTCGTTGGCACCACCGTGGGCAGGGCCCCACAGGCAAGCCACGCCTGCAGCGATGGCTGCAAACGGGTTGGTGCCGGACGAGCCGCACAGACGCACTGTGGATGTGGAAGCGTTTTGCTCGTGGTCTGCGTGCAGGGTAAAGATGCGGTCCATGGCGCGCTCGAGCACAGGGTTCACCACATATTCTTCGCACGGTGTACCAAACATCATGCGCAAGAAGTTACCTGCATAGCTCAGGTTGTTCTGAGGGTACATGTAGGGCTGGCCAACGCCGTACTTGTAGGCCATGGACACCAAGGTGGGCATTTTGGCGATCAGGCGGATCGCTGCAATGTGGCGGTGCTCAGGGTTGTTGATGTCGGTGCTGTCATGATAGAAGGCTGACAAAGCGCCAATCAGGCCCGTCAACACAGCCATGGGGTGCGCATCACGGCGAAAGCCACGCAGGAAAAACTGCATCTGCTCGTTGACCATGGTGTGCTGGTTCACCAGCTTGTGGAAGTCCTTGCTTTGCTGGCCCACAGGCAGTTCGCCGTTCAAGAGCAGGTAGCAGGTGTCCAGATAGTCAGCCTTGTTGGCCAGTTGCTCGATGGGGTAGCCACGGTACAACAGCTCGCCCTTGTCACCATCGATGTAGGTAATGGCCGATTGGCACGATGCCGTGGAGAGGAAGCCAGGGTCGTAAGTGAACATGCCACTTTGGCCGTAGAGCTTGCGAATGTCGATCACGTCAGGACCGATGTTGCCGGAGTAAACAGGCATCTCGATACTGGGACTGCCATTGGAGAACGACAGGGTGGCTTTGTTATCGGCGAGTTTCATGGTGGGTTTCCTCAAAAATTCAGGGGGTTGAACCTGTTCGGTTCACGCTCTCAACATGTCCAGGACTTCACGCACCTCTTCGGTGCTGATCTCAGGCTGCAGCTCCTTGCGGCGCAACAGCAAGTCCATGAGATCGTTGTCAGACAGGTCCATCAACACATACATACCCCGGGCTTGGCCAACCGACAAACTGCTCGCATGTTGGTTGAAAAAGCGCTCGATGAACAAATCATTTTCGAGCAGACCCCGGCGGCTGCGCCAGCGCAGCTTGCTGAGTGACCGCTCGCTCAAAAGCGCTTGGCGGTCAGCGCCAACCAGTGACGCGTCTTCCAGAATGGGTGTAACGGTCATTAGACGGCGCGGCGGACCATCATTTCTTTGATCTTGCCGATGGCCTTGGTGGGGTTCAGACCCTTGGGGCAGACATCGACGCAGTTCATGATGGTGTGGCAACGGAACAAACGGTAGGGATCTTCCAAGTTGTCCAAACGCTCCGCGGTGGCTTCATCGCGGCTGTCCGCGATGAAGCGGTAGGCCTGCAGCAAACCGGCTGGGCCCACGAACTTGTCGGGGTTCCACCAGAAGCTGGGGCAGCTGGTCGAGCAGCTGGCGCACAAAATGCACTCGTACAAACCGTTCAGCTCGTCACGCTCTTCCGGGCTTTGCAGGCGCTCGGTTTCCGGTGGGATGGTGCTGTTGATGAGGTAGGGCTTGATCGAGTGGTATTGCTTGAAGAACTGGGTCATGTCCACGATCACGTCGCGGATCACGGGCAGGCCGGGCAGCGGTTTCAAAACAATGGTGCCGGGCAAGGTGTTCATGTTGGTGAGACATGCCAGACCGTTTTTGCCATTGATGTTCATCGCATCCGAGCCGCAGACGCCTTCACGGCAAGAGCGGCGGAAAGAAATGGTGGGGTCTACGGCCTTGAGTTTCATCAGGGCATCGAGCAACATGCGCTCGTTACCGTCCAGTTCAACCTGGATGGTTTGCATGTAAGGCTTGGCATCCTTGTCAGGATCGTAGCGGTAGATCTGGAATGTGCGTAGGGTCATGAAAGAACTCCTGATGTGTTCGGTGGGTCGATCGCCACCTGAGGTGAGCGGTCTTGGCAATACTTAGAAGGTGCGAACCTTGGGGGGGACGGAGTCCACAGTCAAGGGCTTGAGCTTGACGGGCTTGTAGGTCAGGCTGTTCGACTCGCTGTGCCAGAGGGTGTGTTTCATCCAATTGGCGTCGTCACGGCCCAATGGCGCGACGGCATCATCCACGGGGCGCTCATAGTCGCTTACGGTGTGGGCGCCACGGCACTCACGACGGGCAGCAGCAGACACCATGGTGGCTTGCGCGGCTTCGATCAGGTTTTCCACTTCCAAGGCCTCGATGCGGGCGGTGTTGAACACCTTGGAGGTGTCCTTCAGGCCGATGGCATTCACGCGCTCGCGAATCGCAGCGATCTTTTGGACGCCTTCGTCCATGGCGACTTGAGTGCGGAACACTCCAGCGTGCAACTGCATGGTGGCGCGCATGTCGTTGGCCACGTCTTGCGCGTACTCACCGCCACGGCCTTCGAGTTTATTCAGACGCTCCAGCGTGCGGTCTGTGGCATCGGCGGGCAAGTCTTTGTGAGACTTGGTTTTGGATGCGAAGTCGACGATGTGGTTGCCAGCTGCGCGGCCAAACACCAACAAGTCGAGCAGCGAGTTGGTGCCCAAGCGGTTGGCGCCGTGCACCGAAACGCAAGAGCATTCGCCCACGGCATACAAGCCGTTGACCACAGCGTTGTTGTCCGTGGCGCTCTGGGTCACGACCTGGCCGTTGATGTTGGTTGGGATGCCGCCCATTTGGTAATGGATGGTGGGCACAACAGGGATGGGCTCTTTGGTGATGTCGACGTTGGCGAAGTTGACGCCGATTTCGTACACCGAGGGCAGGCGTTTGTGGATGGTCTCTGCACCCAAGTGGTCCAACTTGAGCATCACGTAATCTTTGTTAGGACCGCAGCCGCGTCCTTCCTTGATTTCCTGGTCCATGCAGCGTGACACGAAGTCACGCGGTGCCAAATCTTTCAAGGTGGGCGCGTAGCGTTCCATGAAGCGTTCGCCATTGCTGTTGAGCAAGATCGCACCTTCGCCGCGGCAGCCTTCGGTCAACAAGACGCCTGCACCGGCCACGCCGGTGGGGTGGAATTGCCAGAACTCCATGTCTTCCAAAGGAATGCCAGCACGCGCTGCCATGCCCAAGCCGTCACCCGTGTTGATGAAGGCGTTGGTGGAAGCCGCATAAATGCGACCAGCACCACCCGTCGCCATCAGCACGGTTTTGGCGTGCAAGACGTGCAGGTCACCGGTTTCCATCTCGAGCGCAGTCACGCCGACCACGTCGCCTTCGGCATCACGGATCAAGTCCAGCGCCATCCACTCCACAAAGAAGCTGGTTTTGGCCGCGACGTTTTGCTGGTAAAGCGTGTGCAGCATGGCGTGGCCAGTACGGTCAGCAGCCGCGCAAGCGCGTTGCACTGGCTTTTCACCGTAGTTGGCGGTGTGGCCGCCAAAGGGTCGCTGGTAAATCGTTCCGTCGGGGTTGCGGTCAAACGGCATGCCCATGTGCTCCAGGTCATACACGACCTTGGGTGCTTCGCGGCACATGAATTCGATGGCATCCTGGTCGCCGAGCCAGTCGGAGCCCTTGATGGTGTCGTAGAAGTGGTAATGCCAGTTGTCGTCGGACATATTGCCGAGGGAGGCACCGATGCCGCCTTGGGCCGCGACGGTGTGTGAACGGGTAGGGAACACTTTGGACAGGACGGCGACATTGAGACCCGCGCGGGCCAATTGCAGCGAGGCACGCATGCCCGAACCACCGGCGCCGACGATCACGACGTCAAACTTGCGGGTGGTGATTTTGTCTTTGGTATAGCTCATGGTTTATCTTGGTTGGTATGGATTCAGCGCAATGACAAGCGGTGATGGGCGGCTCAAAGGCGCCACAGTGCCTGAACGGACCAGCCAGCACAGCCGATCAGCCAGACAAGGGTGAAAACGTGCAAAGCCAGGCGCACAGCCAAAGGTTTGACGTAGTCCATCCAGATGTCACGCATGCCCACCCAGACGTGGTACAGCAGAGAAAGGATCACGCAGAAAGTCAACACCTTCATCCACTGGGAGGCAAAAATACCTGCCCATTCTTCATAACCGATGGGCCCCGTGGTGAAGATCACCTGAGCCAACAAGAGCACGGTGAAGAGGGCCATCAAAGTGCCGGTGACGCGTTGTGCGAGCCAGTCACGAAAGCCGTAGCCAGCGCCGGTCACGATGCGTTTGGAGCCGAAGTTCACGGACATAGATCAGTTTCCTTTTGTTGTTATGGCAAAGATCAGTACAAACCGAACAGCTTGGCGCCCAGCACGGCTGTCAATCCAATGCTCAGGACCAGGGTGACAATGGCTGACGACTTGCCGAACTCTTTGGTGACGGCATGGAACATGTCCATGTACAAGTGACGCAGACCTGCAATGAAGTGGTGCAGGTAAGCCCAGATCAAGGCCAGGGCGATCAGCTTGATGAACCAACCCGGCACAAAACCAAGGCCGATGTTGAAAGCTGCTGACAATTTGGCAAAAGAAATTTCAGAGGTGATGGAGCTGTCAAACATCCAAATGATGAGTGGCATCAGCAAAAACATCAGGAAACCGCTGATTCGGTGAAGAATAGACACGATGCCTGCCGCTGGAAGACGGTAACTGGGCAAATCTTTCAAGGCGTTGATGTTGCGGAATTCAGGCCGCTTGCGCGCGAGTTCGGTCATGTGGGTACTTTCTGGATTAACGCTTTTGAGTTGCAGGAGTCAAATCAGTTTGATTCTATTGCAACGCAGCAAACTGACATGAGGATTGCACACGAACGTGACAAGGTGATTTTTCGAGGGTCGAACGCTCTTAGCTCAGAGCATTTCGGTAGTGATGATTTTCTGTGCTGTAAAAGCCTCGGCGCAGCTCCATGGGCGTGTCGTTGTAGGTGTAAGCAACACGCTCAACGCTGAGCAAAGGGGTGCTGGGGCTTACTTTTAAAAGTTGGCTTTGCGTCGCGTCGGGTACAACGGCACGGATTTTTTCATCCGCACGGACCATGCGCACCCCGAACTCGGTTTCAAACAGGGCATACATGGGGCCATGGTAATCGGCCAGTCGCTCAGCGGTCAGGCCTTTGAAGGGGGCTGCAGGCAACCACAAGTCTTCCAAAATGGTGGGAGTGTTGCCAAAAGAAAGCACGCGGCGCACTTGGAGTACGGCGTCTCCAGTGCGAAGCGCCAAGGCCCTGGCGATGTCGGCGGTGGCGCGGGAGCGTTTGCAGTCCACAATTTCCCGTTGCGCAGGTCCTTCTGAGTCCAAGTCTCCACGGTCGGGCATCAGTTTCAAGAAACGGTACTGCACATGGTCTTCCGCATGCGTGGCCACAAAGGTGCCTTTCCCCTGCCTGCGCACCAGCAAGTGATCGCTGGCCAATTCATCAATGGCTTTTCTGACCGTACCTTGGCTGACCCGATAACGGGCGGCCAGTTCCATCTCGCTGGGTATGGACTCTCCGGGTTTCCATTCGCCCGATTGCAGATTTTGCAAAATCAGCCCTTTAATCTGCTGATACAGCGGACTGAACGCTGGCGTTGGCACGCCAGCAGAGGCTACTGTTGAGCTGGAGTCGGCCAATGGGGAGTTGTTGTTCATGGGTGGAAAATGACGCATGGGTCAGTGGGGCGTCAGATGCCGCATCATATCTTATATAAGACATAAGACAAATTGACCAGTGAGGGTTTTCGCGGGTACACTTAACAGCTGTTTGCGCATGTTTTCCGCCGAATTTTGAGCGGCAAGCGTGGGTCCGTGTTAACGGACAGACCTGGCAGCTCTTTCTGTTGTGGACTGCAACCCTTCTTTTCAACCTTCTGGAGTTATCCACCATGAGCAAAAAGCCCGTCCGAGTTGCCGTTACCGGCGCAGCAGGTCAAATTGGTTACGCATTGTTGTTCCGTATCGCTTCTGGCGAAATGCTGGGCAAAGACCAGCCCGTCATCCTGCAATTGCTCGAAGTGCCCGTCGAAGGCCCACAAAAAGCGCTCAAGGGCGTGATGATGGAATTGGAAGATTGTGCATTCCCATTGCTGGTGGGTATGGAAGCCCATGGCGACCCCATGACCGCTTTCAAGGATGTGGACTACGCTTTGCTGGTCGGTTCGCGTCCACGCGGCCCTGGCATGGAGCGCGCTGAATTGCTGGCCATCAACGGCGCCATCTTCACAGCCCAGGGCAAGGCCCTGAACGCTGTGGCTTCGCGTGACGTCAAAGTGCTGGTCGTGGGTAACCCCGCCAACACCAATGCCTACATTGCCATGAAGGCTGCTCCGGACCTGAAACCCGGCAACTTCACTGCCATGTTGCGCCTCGACCACAACCGCGCCGCTTCTCAAATCGCAGCCAAAACTGGCAAAGCCGTGGCCGACATCGAGAAATTGTGCGTGTGGGGCAACCACTCGCCCACCATGTACGCCGACTACCGCTTCGCCACCATCAAGGGCGAGTCGGTCAAGGCCATGATCAACGACCAGGAATGGAACGCCAATGTGTTCTTGCCTACAGTTGGCAAGCGCGGCGCCGCCATCATCGAAGCCCGTGGCCTGTCCTCGGCAGCTTCGGCTGCCAATGCGGCCATCGATCACATGCGCGATTGGGCCCTGGGCACCAATGGCAAGTGGGTCACCATGGGCATCCCATCGCAAGGTTGGTATGGCATTCCGAAGGACGTCATGTTTGGCTTTCCAGTCACCTGCGAAAACGGTGAGTACAAAGTCGTTGAAGGTCTGGAAATCGATGCCTTCAGCCAAGGCTGCATCGACAAGACGCTCAAAGAACTGACCGACGAGCAAGCTGGCGTGGCTCACCTGATCTGATTCAGGCTGAGAAATTCAAGTGAGCCATCCTCGCGACGTCCTGTTGGGTGCGCAAGCCGCTAGCGTTCAGCTGCCGGTTTGCGACCATTACAGCGGTGTCGATGCGAGGATGCGCAAAAGCTTGCAGCTGCAAGCTGAAATGACGCAGGAGTTTGGAACCTGCGTCTTTGATGTGACGCTTGATTGCGAAGACGGTGCCCGCGTGGGCGGCGAAGCTGAGCATGCCGCGCTGGTCACCGAGCTGGCGCTGGGCGCGGCGCCCGATGCACGTGTGGCGGTGCGTGTACACCCTGTGCATCACCTCAGTTTTCAGGCTGACATGGCCACCATTGCCGGCCAGGCAGCCCAACGCTTGACGCACATCATGGTGCCCAAGGTCGAGTCGGCCGCCGATGTGCAGCTGGCCGAGCAGGCTTTGATTCAGGCCGGTGCGCACGATCTGCCTTTGCATGTGCTGATCGAGTCACCCGCTGCCGTGCACCGCGCCTTTGACATTGCAGCCCACCCGCGTGTGCAGTCCATCAGTTTTGGCCTGATGGACTTTGTGTCGGCCCATGGCGGGGCGATCCCCGCCGACGGCATGGGCGTTCAAGGTCAGTTCACACACCCCTTGGTGTTGCGCGCCAAGATGGAAATCGCCAGTGCATGCCATGCCCATGGCAAGGTGCCTTCGCATTGCGTGGTCACCGAGTTCAAAAACGCCGATGCCATTCGCATGGCGGCCCAAAAAGCCGCACGCGAGCTGGGCTACACGCGCATGTGGAGCATTCACCCCGACCAGATTCGCCCGATTCTCGAGGCGATGGCACCCAGTGAGGCTCAGATTGAGCAGGCCAGCGAGATCGTTTTGGCTGCGCACGCGGCCCAATGGGCGCCCATCAGCCATGGCGGACAGTTGCATGACAGAGCCAGTTACCGTTTTTTTTGGCAATTGATCGAACGCGCCCACCAAACCGGTTGTCGCTTGCCGCAAGAGGTGCAGTCATTTTTTGCGTCTGTCGCCTCTCCTAACAGGCTTGCACCATGACGAAACCTTTGCGTTCAATGGGCCAAGGGATACCCAAACACCTTTTCTTGCAAGTCCTTTGCACTGCGATTTTGTTGTGGATGACAACGGGGTTGGCCTGGTCGCAATCGAACACCAAAACCCCGGCGAGTACAGAGTCAAAGAACAAGCCTGCACCAATTAAGAACGTCAAGGCCAAGACTAAAAAAAGTCCACCCCAGGCGGAGCCCGATACCTTGATGGGCCCCGATGAACTGGCCATTGCAGAACGCGTGCACAAAGGACAATTGCCTTGTGAACTCGGCACCACTGTGCGATTGGAGGCCGATGCTTCGCAACCCGGCTATTTCTATTTGCATGGCAAGGGTTTTCGCTACCGGATGCACCCTGTCGCAACCAGCACAGGGGCGATCCGCTTGGAAGACCGCAAAGCGGGTGCAGTTTGGTTGCAATTGGCCAACAAATCGATGTTGATGGACCAGAACAAGGGCCGTCGTCTGGCCGATGAATGTGCGAATGCCGAACAAATGGCTTACGCCACAGATATGAAATCCAACCCTCCGCCCAGCCTGATCGATACGACAGGCATGGGGCGATAAATCTTGAAACCTTGACTGACAGGAGAAAAAACCATGTTGAAAGCCTACCGTGACCACGTTGCCGAACGCGCAGCTTTGGGAATCCCCCCACTGCCTTTGGATGCCAAGCAAACGGCTGAATTGATCGAGCTGATCAAGAACCCACCCGCAGGCGAAGACTCAGCGTTGATGGACTTGTTGACCCACCGCGTCCCACCAGGCGTGGACGATGCGGCCAAAGTCAAAGCCTCTTTCTTGGCCGCTGTGGCTCACGGCGAAGTCAAAGTAGGCTTGATCCCTAAGTCCAAAGCCACTGAGTTGCTGGGCACCATGGTGGGCGGCTACAACGTGCACCCCCTGATCGAGTTGCTCGACGACGCTGAAGTGGCTGCTGTGGCCGCTGACGCATTGAAGAAAACATTGTTGATGTTTGACTTCTTCAATGACGTCGCTGAAAAAGCCAAGACTGGCAATGCCAAGGCCAAAGAAGTTATGCAAAGCTGGGCTGATGCCGAGTGGTTCACCACACGTCCTGAAGTCGAGAAAAAAATCACCATTACCGTGTTCAAGGTGCCTGGCGAGACCAACACCGACGACTTGTCTCCAGCGCCGGACGCTTGGAGCCGTCCAGACATCCCGTTGCACTATTTGGCGATGTTGAAAAACACCCGCGAAGGCGCAGCGTTCAAGCCAGAAGAAGACGGCAAGCGCGGCCCTATGGCCATGATTGAAGAGCTGAAGAAAAAAGGCCATTTGGTCTCTTACGTCGGTGACGTGGTCGGCACAGGCTCTTCACGCAAGTCCGCCACCAACAGCATCATCTGGGGCTTTGGTGAAGACATTCCTTTCGTGCCAAACAAGCGTTTCGGTGGCGTGACTTTGGGCGGCAAAATTGCCCCCATCTTCTTCAACACCCAAGAAGACTCAGGCGCTTTGCCGATCGAAGTCGACGTGACCCAACTCGAAATGGGTGACGTGGTTGACGTTTTGCCCTACGACGGCAAGATCGTCAAGAACGGCGAAACCATCACCACCTTCCAACTCAAGAGCGATGTGCTGTTTGACGAAGTGCGCGCTGGTGGCCGTATCAACCTGATCATCGGTCGCAGCTTGACCGCCAAGGCTCGCGAGTTCTTGGGCCTGCCAGCATCAACCGTGTTCCGTTTGCCCACAGCACCTATCACCACCAAAGCTGGCTTCACGCTGGCCCAAAAGATGGTCGGTCGTGCAGTTGGTTTGCCAGAAGGTCAAGGCGTTCGCCCCGGCACTTACTGCGAACCCAAGATGACCACCGTGGGTTCACAAGACACCACAGGCCCCATGACACGCGACGAGTTGAAAGACTTGGCATGCCTCGGCTTCTCTGCTGACATGGTCATGCAATCGTTCTGCCACACAGCGGCTTACCCCAAGTCTGTTGACGTGAAAACACACCGCGAATTGCCAGCCTTCATGAGCAACCGTGGTGGCGTATCCTTGCGCCCAGGTGACGGCGTGATCCACAGCTGGCTCAACCGTTTGCTGTTGCCTGACACCGTCGGTACAGGTGGTGACTCGCACACCCGCTTCCCCATCGGTATTTCTTTCCCAGCCGGTTCTGGCTTGGTGGCTTTCGGCGCTGCGACAGGCGTGATGCCTTTGGACATGCCCGAGTCCATCTTGGTTCGCTTCAAAGGCGAAATGCAACCTGGCGTGACATTGCGCGACTTGGTGCATGCCATTCCTTTGTACGCGATCAAACAAGGTTTGTTGACCGTGGCCAAGGCCGGCAAGATCAACGAATTCTCTGGCCGTATCTTGGAAATCGAAGGCCTGCCCAACCTGAAGGTCGAGCAAGCGTTTGAATTGTCTGACGCCTCCGCCGAGCGTTCGGCCGCAGGTTGCTCGATCAAACTCAACAAAGAGCCAGTCGAGGAATACCTCAAGTCCAACATCGTTCTGATGAAGAACATGATTGCCGACGGCTACGCCGACGCCCGCACATTGGCGCGTCGCATTGCCAAGGTCGAAGAATGGTTGGCTGCGCCTAGTCTTTTGGAAGCCGACAAAGACGCCGAGTATGCACACGTCATCGAGATCGATTTGGCCGACATCAAAGAGCCGATCGTTTGCTGCCCGAATGACCCCGATGATGCCAAGTTCTTGTCTGAAGTGTCAGGCACACACATCGATGAAGCCTTCATTGGGTCTTGCATGACCAACATCGGTCACTTCCGTGCTGCGGCGACCTTGTTGGGTGGTCAGCGTGACATTCCTGTCAAGTTGTGGGTGGCACCTCCAACCAAGATGGATGAGAGCGAGCTCATCAAAGAAGGCCATTACGCAGCCTTTGGTACAGCCGGTGCCCGCACTGAAATGCCTGGCTGCTCCTTGTGCATGGGCAACCAAGCCCAAGTGCGCGAAGGCGCGACCGTGGTGTCAACCTCGACACGTAACTTCCCCAACCGTTTGGGTAAGAACACCAACGTGTACTTGGCTTCTGCCGAGTTGGCCGCCATCACATCGAAGATGGGCAAGTTCCCCACCGTGGCCGAATACCACCAAGCCATGGGCGTGGTCAACAAAGATGGCGCAGCCATCTACAAGTACCTGAACTTCAACCAAATTGAAGAGTACGTGGAAACAGCCAAAGGCGTGACCGCCTGATCTAAGCTGCAGTGAGCAGAAAGCCCCGTCGGTGAAAGCTGGCGGGGCTTTTTTCATGGCGGTTTTGTGCGTCAAGTCACAGACCTTGGCCTATGTTGAAGCGCTCAATGGCAGCACACGCATCACACCGCCATGTCATCGAAACGTTGTTTGTCTTTTGTATTTATCTCGGGAGCCTGGGTCTTCTTGCAGGGGTGTGCGTCCTTGCTCCCGACATCCACCACCAACGCTGCTCAATTCAAAAGCTTTAACGAGGCACGATTGACCATTGAGTCTTTGGTGCCCTACCAAAGCGATTTGACCACTTTGGCCCCGCTGGGCATTGATCCGATCCAGCAGCCCAATACCCTGATCCTGACGCATTCAGACATCGCCAAACGTGTCATCAACGGTAACCTGCAAAATCGGGATGATCTGGACAAAGGCATCCAAGATTGCTTGAAGGCGGGTGATGCTTGCCGGGGGTGGGAGATCAAAGCCTCACGCATTACCCGGACGCGCACGGGCAGCTTTTTCATGGATTTCGTCAACCTCAAGCGCACGACCGAAACCAGTGGCTGGCGCTTTAACGCCACCATTTTGATGGTCAATGGCGTGGTCGTGCACCGGACATGGGGTGGTCAACCTGCCATCCAAGAATTGGAGATACGGAAAAACCCCTTGGGTCCTTTACAAGACGGTGGTCCGAGCTTTTTGCAGGGATTTCGGTGATGGTGCGATGGCGTTGGAAATGGTCTGTTCTTCCGCGCAGGTGACAGCAAGGTTTTGGCAAATGACCTAGTCTTGATGTAACGCCACTTTGCTTAGAAAGTTTCCTGTGAATCAAGCCACTTTGGGCCGCAGCCCCTTAAAAGTTTCTCGTTTGTGCTTGGGCACCATGATGTTTGGCGATCAAACTTCGCTCGAAGATGCCGGCCGCATCGTGGCGGATGCACAAGACAAGGGCTGCAACTTCATCGACACCGCCGACGTTTACTCGCTTGGACAGTCCGAAGAAATCGTGGGCCAAGTGCTCAAAGGGCAGCGCCAGCGCTGGGTCTTGGCCAGCAAGGTCGGTAACGCGATGTCGGAGTTGCCCAACAACCAAGGCTATTCGCGCAGCTGGATGCTTCGGGCCTGTGAAGACAGCCTGCGCAGACTGGCCACCGACCACCTGGACATTTATTACCTGCACCGCGATTTCAACGGCATGAGTTTGGAAGAGCCATTGCGCGCCATCGACGCCTTGCTGCGTGACGGCAAGATCCGTTATTGGGGCGTCTCTAATTTCCGGGGGTGGCGCATCGCCGAGATGGTCAACATGGCCCGGCAGATGAACATGCCCGGCCCTGTGGTTTGCCAGCCTTATTACAACTTGCTCAACCGCATGCCTGAGGTGGAAATTTTGGAGGCTTGCGGGCATTACGGAATGGGCGTGGTCTCCTACAGCCCGATTGCACGAGGCGTACTCACCGGGAAATATGTCCCCGGGCAAGCGCCCGCAGAGGGCAGCCGGGCTGCGCGAGCCGACAAACGCATCCTCGAAACCGAGTTCCGCCAAGAGTCTCTGCAAATTGCACAAACCTTGCGCCAGCACTGTGAGAAAAAAGGCGTTTCATTGGCTCACTTCGCCACGGCTTGGGTTCTGGCCAATCGGCATGTCAGCGCAGTCATCGCAGGGCCACGGACGCTGGCGCAGTGGCAAGACTACGCAGCTGCAATGGATGTCGACATCACGCCCGAGGACGAAGCCTTGGTCAATGCGTTGGTGTCCCCGGGACACCCTTCAACCCCAGGTTACAACGACCCCGCCTACCCACTGAACGGACGGTGAGTTTGAATCTCCACGGCTGACTCAACCCTTTGAGGACCGTGGTTATTGGGGCCGTATTCGTTGAATCAAAACAGCTGGTTATGCTGTTGGACCACTATCAACACGGAGTCATCGGATGTTTTCACGTCGTTCTTTCATGGGGGCCGGCTTGGCAGGCACCTCGGCCTTGGTTTTCTCTTCAGTTTGGTCGCAGTCAGCGCCCAATTTTGGTCCACCTTCACTCCCCAGCGTGGGTTTTCGCCGGATGAAGTTGGGCAGCATGGAAATCATTGCCCTCAATGATGGTGCTGTGCGCAGACCCTTGGGCGAAGAGTTTGTGCCCAAAGTCCCTTTGGAAAATGTGAAGGCTTTGCTGGCCTCGCAAAATTTGCCCACCGATTACATCGATGTGCCTTACACCCCATTTTTGTTGGTCAATGGCAATCAGCGCTATTTGTTTGACACAGGATTTGCCGACAACGGGCCACCCACCACAGGCAAGTTGCTGAGCAACTTGGCAGCTGCTGGCTTTAAGCCCGAAGACATCAACAACGTGGTTTTGAGCCATTACCATGGTGACCACATCAACGGTTTGCGTTACAAAAACGGCTCATTGGTCTACCCCAATGCCCGTGTTCATGTGCCTTCTGTCGAGCACGCTTTCTGGATGGATGACGCACGCATGGCGGCTGCGCCTCAGGGCATGCAAGGTGCTTTTGCCGGCGTCCGCCGTGCCCTGGGCAACTTGTCGGGTGACCAATTGGTCAAATTCGAGCCGGGTACCGACGTGGCCCCTGGCGTGACCTCGATCGCAGCCTTTGGCCATACGCCTGGGCACACTTTGTTCAAAATGCAATCGCAAGGACAGTCGTTCGCTTATGTCGCCGACATCACCAACGTGCCGTCTTTGTTTGCGCGGGCCCCCGACTGGGCTGTTTTGTTTGACATGAACCCCGAGATGGCACGTCAAACGCGCCGCCGTGTGTTTGACATGTTGGTGAAAGAGAAAATGGTGGCCGGTGGCTTCCACTTTCCATTTCCAGCCTTTGGCACGATCGAGCCATCGGGTGAGGGCTACCAGTTCAAGCCGGTGGCCTGAGTCCGCTGACAGCTCCAACCATCTTGAATCCAACGGCACCCTCAGGTGCCGTTTTGACGGGCCCTCCTATTTCAACCAACGCCGTCTCCTGATAGGTCGATGGTCGAGGGCACAATGGGCGCATGACTCGAGAAGATCACCAACAAGTGTTGATTGCTGGCGGCGGCATAGGTGGATTGGCAGCCGCTGTGGCTTGTAGGCAGCGTGGGGTATCTGTGCGCTTGATGGAGCGCGCAGCGCAGCTCAGCGAAGTGGGCGCGGGCATTCAAATCGGGCCGAATGTGACGCGCATTTTGCAGGCATGGGGGTTGGGTTCTGCGCTGGCGCAGGTAGCGGCTTACCCCAAGCAATTGCAAGCGCGTGACGCCCAAACGGGGCAGGTGCTCGGCACCTTGCCTTTGGGAGAGCGGGCGCAGCTGCTTTATGGTGCGCCTTACGCCACCATCCACAGGGCCGATTTGCAGGGCTTGCTGCACAAGGCAGCACTGGGCCTTGGGGTGGACATGCTGCTCGGGCAGACCGTGCGTGGCTGGGAGGCCAACGAAACAGATTTACTGGTGAACACCTTGGAAGGCCTGACCTTGCAGACCAGTGCCCTGATTGGGGCCGACGGTGTATGGAGCACGGTGCGACAGCAACTCGTGGGCGACATGCCTGCTCGCTTTACGGGTCATCTGGCGTACAGGTCGCTGGTGGCACAGGCAGATTTGCCCGAACACTTGCGCAGTGACCAAGTCACCGTTTGGATGGGGCCTCGATTGCATGTGGTGCATTACCCGGTGCGCAGCGGGCAGTGGCTCAACCTGGTGGCCATTGTCCATGGCGCCAAGCCAGACCAAGATCGAGAATGGGACCAGGCCGGAGAAACCCAGGCGTTGATGCACGCCATGGGTGCGGTAGGCCGTGATTTACACGAGCGTTTGGCATCGGTGCCCGCTTGGCGGCAGTGGGCGCTGCACGACCGGCTGCCCTTGAGTCAAGCCAGTGAAATGGCCCAAGGCCGTGTGGCTTTGCTGGGTGATGCGGCCCATCCTATGCGGCCTTATCTGGCCCAGGGCGCGGGCATGGCCATTGAAGATGCACAGGTCTTGGCGCAGCGCTTGAGCTTGGGTGGCTTATCGGTCCCTGAGCAGCTGCAGGGCTATGCCGAGCAACGTTGGGCTCGCAATGCCCGCGTTCAAACCCGAGCCATCCGCAATGGCCGGATCTTCCATGCCCAAGGCCCTGTGGCGCTGGGACGCAACCTCTCGCTGCGGCTGATGGGCGAGCGGTTGATGGATGTGCCTTGGCTTTATGGCCAAGGCCCGTCCGTCTGAAGATCACACCTAGCCATTTTTCGGGCTCAGCAACACCGCAGGCCAGGTTTTTATGCCTTAAACCACCAGTGGCAAAGCCCGTTGTCGCTTGCCCGTGAGGGCAAACAGCGCGTTGCCCACTGCGGGGGCGATTGGCGGCACAGCCGGTTCGCCCACGCCAGCGGGGTGACGGGTGCTGGGCACGATGTGGGTTTCCACTTGCGGGGCCTGGCTGAGCGAGACCATGGGGTAGCTGGGGAAGTTGCCTTGCTGCACCACGCCGCCCACGATGTCGATCTTGCCGAAGAGTGCGGCGCTCAAGCCATAGATGACGCTGCTTTCCATTTGCTGGGCCACGGTGCCTGGGTTGACCACGGTGCCGCAGTCGATGGCGCAGACGACGCGGTGCGCGCGGATCTGACCTTGCTCGAGCGAGACCTCGGCCACTTGCGCCACGATGGAGCCAAACGATTCGTGCAAGGCGATGCCCCGCGCACGGCCTGCGGGCAGGGGCGTGCCCCAAGCCGCTTTGTCGGCGGCCAGTTTCAGCACGGCGGCGTAGCGTGGTGCGTCTTTGAGCCAGTTCAGGCGGAAGGCCAAGGGGTCTTGCTGGGTGGCGGCGGCCAGTTCGTCGATGAAGCTTTCCGAGAAGAAGGCGTTGTGCGAATGGCCCACCGAGCGCCAAAAGCCAACGGGCACGCCGGATTGGGTGGCCACATGGCTCATGTGCTGGCTGGCAAAGCCATAGGGCAAATCGAACAGTCCTTCGGAGGCGGTTTTGTCGGGCATGTCGATGGGCCCGGACAGGTGGGGCGCAGCACGCCCCATCCAGCGTGGGGTGATGGCGTCGCCGGCCGACTTGATGCGCAGGCTGGTGACTTCGCCTTTGTCGTCCAGCGAAGCTTGGAACTTGGCCAGGTGCATGGGGCGGTAAAAGTCGTGCGTCATGTCTTCCTCGCGTGACCAGCTCAGTTGCACCGGTTTGCCTTCGCAGGCCATGGCCACTTGCACGGCTTGGCCGACAAAGTCCACTTCCAGCCGACGACCGAAACCACCGCCCAGTTGGGTGACGTGAACGGTGACTTGGTCTTTGTCCACCTTGGCCACTTTGGCGGCCATGTCGCGTGCCATTTGAGGCACTTGTGTGGGCGCCCAGATCTCGACCTTGCCATTTTTGACTTGCGCAGTGCAATTCATCGGCTCCATGGTGGCGTGGGCCAGATAGGGAGCTTGGTAGAGCGCATCGATGCGGGTTGCGGCGGCTTTTTCGGCTTGGGTGGGCACGCCTTGTTCGTGAAAGGTGAAACCGCTTTCGGTGTTCAGGGCCTTGAGCAGATCGGCTTGGATGCGCGCGGTATCTGCCAGAGCGGTGTTCGGGTTTTGCCACTGAACTTGCACAGCTTGGGCGCCCTGGCGGGCATGCCAGGAGCTTTTGCCAACGACGGCCACGCCACCGGTGCCTCCCCCCCAAGCATCGATTGGCACGACGTTTTCCACACCAGCGATGGCCAAGGCGGCTTGGGTGTTCATGGACGCGGCCGTGCCTCCCAGGACCGGGCTCATGCGCATGGCGGCAAACAGCATGCCGGGCAGACGCACGTCCAAGCCAAAAGTGGCTTGCCCTGTGACTTTGGACGGGATGTCGGTGCGCGGTGCGGGTTGGCCAATGAGCTGCCACTTTTCGCGCGATTTGGTTTGGATGCCCGAGGGCGTGCTGCCCGATGTAGCGGCCACCATCTGGCCGTAGTGCGCGGACTGGCCTGAGGCGTGTTGCATCACGCCCTGTGCGACAGTGATTTCGGTGGCGGGCACTTTCCATGCGGCCGCAGCGGCTTGTATCAAACTCGCGCGCGCCGTGGCAGCGGCCATGCGCAAAGGGTCCCACAGGTCGGCGATCGAAGACGAGCCGCCGGTGGCGTTGAGGCCCAGTTCGCGGGCGACTTTGCCCACCAGCCATTCGCCCATCTTGATCTTGGTGGGTTTGTGCTCGCCTTCGCTGTCCAGCGGGTGAAACGGTAGGCTGGCCACCAGCATGGCCACGTTGCCGTAAATGCTGTCGGCCCCGGCCTGCTCCAAACGCACGCGGCTCAAAGGCACATCGAGTTCTTCGGCCACCAGCATGGCGAGCGCGGTGTGCACGCCTTGGCCCATTTCGCTGCGTGGCATGGCCAGCACCACAGCGCCGTCGGCGGCGATCTTGATCCAGCCGTTCAGGGCGACATCGCCTTGGGTTTGGAGCATGAGTTCGGGTGAACCCAAACGTGAGCGGGCGGGCATCACGCCCCAGCCGACGACCAATGCGCCGGTCGCGCCGAGCGCGCTGAGTAACCAGGTGCGGCGTTTCATGCGGCACCGCCTTTCTTCATTTGGGCCGCAGCGCGGTGGATGGCGGCGCGCACGCGCTGGTAAGTGCCGCAGCGGCACAGGTTGGTCATGGCGGCGTCAATCTCGGCATCGCTGGGGTTGGGTGTTTTATCCAACAAGGCGGCAGCAGCCATCAGCATGCCGCTTTGGCAGTAACCGCATTGGGGCACTTGCTCGGCGATCCAGGCCGCTTGGAGTGGGTGAGGCTTTTCTGCCGTGCCCAAGTACTCGATGGTTTTGATTTTTTGAGATGCAACAGCAGACACGGGCATCACGCACGAGCGCACGGGCTGACCGTCCACATGCACCGTGCAGGCCCCGCATGCGGCCACACCGCAACCGAACTTGGTGCCCGTGAGATTCAATTCGTCACGCAGTAACCAGAGCAATGGCATGCTCGGATCGGCGGTCGAGGTGTGGCTTTGGCCGTTGATGTTCAGTTGCACGGAGTCTCCCGGTAATGTAGCTGGTGCGAGATGTTAACGGTCTTGCGCAAGAGGTTGGCGTGCAAGATTAATTTGTCCCTGTAGGAGCGACGCCGCTGTCGCGAAAAGCCGTGCAGACCACAGCCCATTGCCCCGAGGGCGTGGCTCCCACAGACATCAATGTCCCATGTGGGAGGTCACCCTCGCTGCGCTCTCGCGTTCACAATTGTGTGCGCAGCGTCCAAATCTCTGGGAAGAGCACGGTGTCCAGCATCTTGCGAAGGTAGCTCACGCCGCCCGTGCCACCCGTGCCGCGCTTGAAGCCGATGACACGCTCCACCGTGGTGACGTGTCTAAAGCGCCACAAACGAAACGCGTCTTCTAAGTCGGTCAGCTCTTCGCCCAGCTGGTAAAGGTCCCAGTGTTGCTGCGGGTTGCGGTAGACCTCGAGCCAGGCGTTTTCGACCGCCTCGCTGGCCGGGTAGGGCTGTCGCCAATCGCGTTGGGTGTGGGTGTCCGGAACATCGAGGCCGCGGCGTTGCAATAACCGCAGGCATTGGTCGTACAGCGATGGCGCTTCGTAGGCCGCCTGCACGATGGCCGAGAGGTCGAGGCGATGCGCGTGGGGCTGCAGCATGGCGGCATTCTTGTTGCCCATCGAAAACTCGATGCAGCGGTATTGCCAGCTTTGAAAACCGCTCGACTGCGCCAAGTAGGGGCGAATGGCGCTGTACTCTGGCGGCGTCATGGTGGCCAGCACGTCCCAGGCGTGCACCAGCTGCTCCATGATGCGGCTGACGCGGGCGAGCTTTTTGAAGGCGTCGGGCAATTGGTCATGCGCAATGCCCGCCATGGCCGCTTGCAGCTCGTGCAGCATCAGCTTCATCCACAGCTCGCTGGTCTGGTGCTGCACGATGAACAGCATCTCGTTATGGTCGGGCGACAGCGGCTTTTGCGCACTCAGGATGGCGTCGAGCTGTAGGTAGTCTCCATAGCTCATGCGGCCGTCAAAGTCGAGCTGGGCTTTTTCTTCGTGCACGATACGCTCGCCTGTAGCATCGCCCGCTGCGGCGCTGGCCGTGTTGGAGGTGGAGGCTGAGGAGAAAGGGCAGGAACTCATGACAGGCCTTTCATGTCACGGCATTCTTCTGCCCAAAGCGGGCGTCTTGCCACTCGCCGCTTTGCATGACCTGGCACAAGTGCTCAGCGGCCTGCCACACGTCGGCATAGCCAACATACAGCGGTGTGAAGCCAAAGCGCAAGATGTCGGCGTGCAGGCCGCCATCGCCCGCGCGGAAGTCGCCAATGACGCCGCGTGCGATCAAGGCCTGCACGATGGCGTAAGCGCCTTCGGCGCGGGTCAGGCTCACTTGCGAGCCGCGCAGGGCTTCCTCAGTCGGTGTGGCGATGCCAAAGCCGTAGCCGTGCAATCGCGTGCGCACCAACTGCATGAACAGGCCCGTGAGCGCCAGAGACTTTTGGCGCAGCGCGGCCATGCCGCCCAGCGCCTCTGCGGCCAAAAAGGCATCCAGGCCGCAGTCGAGTGCCGTGAGGCTCAAGATGGGTTGGGTACCGCATTGGTAGCGGGTGATGCCCTTGGCGGGTAGGTAGTCTGGTGTGAAGGCAAACGGAGCGGCATGCCCCCACCAACCGGCCAGTGGTTGCCAAAAGCGGTCGGTATGCTCTGGGCGCACCCACACAAAAGCCGGTGCGCCGGGGCCGCCGTTCAAGTATTTGTAGCCGCAACCCACCGCAAAGTCGGCCCCCGAGCCGTTCAGGTCAACGGGCACCGCGCCTGCGCTGTGCGCCAAGTCCCACACGGTGAGGATGCATTGGGCGTGGGCCTGTGCAGTGACGGCCTGCATGTTGTGCATGGCGCCTGTGCGGTAGTTCACATGGGTGAGCATGAGCACCGCCACATCGGCTTGCAGCGCAGTCGGGATTTCGTCGGCTTCTATCAATTGAAGGGTGTAGCCGCGTTCTTTGCACAAGGCTTCTGCGATGTACAGGTCGGTTGGGAAGTTGCTGCGCTCGCTGACGATTTTGGTTTTGTGGGGGTGGTCTGCCTTGGCGATGTGCAGCGCTGCGGCCAGCACTTTGAACAGGTTGATCGAGGTGCTGTCGGCGGCGATCACTTCGCCCGGCTGGGCACCGATGACGCGGGCGATTTTGTCGCCCACGCGCTGGGGCAGGGTGAACCAGCCTGCGGTGTTCCAACTTTTGATGAGGTCCGTTCCCCATTCGTGTGTGACGGCATGGGCCACGCGGGCTGGGGCGGTTTTGGGCAGCACACCCAGCGAGTTGCCATCCAGGTAAATCACGCCGGGTGGCAAATCGAATTGCTCACTCAGGGGGCGCAGCGGGTCTTGCGCGTCCAGCAGTTCGCAGTCATGCAGGGTGGGGGTGAGGTTCATCATGGGGGTGTCTTCAAGTGGTGTTCAAAGTTCGCGCAAGACTGCCCGCACGGGGCTGGCGTCGGCGCTCATGAGTTTCAGGGGCAGGGCGATCAGCTCGTAATCGCCTTCGGGCACCTCGTCGAGCAGCAGGTTTTCCAGCACGCGCAAGCCGCGCTGGCGAATGGTTTGGTGGCTGGGCAAAGCTTTGCTGTCGGCCGGGTCGATGCTGGCGCTGTCGGTGCCGATCAGCCGCACGCCCAAGTCGGCCAGGTGCTGCACGCAGGCAGGGTCAAAGGCTGTGAGTTGGGTGTCGAAGCGGTCCAGTGGCATGTGGCAGTAAGTGCGCACCAGAACGCGTTCTGGCAGGTTGTGCAGTGCATGCTGCAGGTGGTTCATGGTGATCAAGGGGCCGACATTGATGGCATGGATGACGCGGCAATGCCCCAGAAAGGGCAGCAGGTCCAAAGCGCCCACAGCCGCACCTTGCGGGTTGTAATGCAGTGGGGCATCGGTATGCGCCCCCACATGCGGTGACAGGGTGATGGCGCTCACGTTGACCGGGCATGTGTCCGACAGCGTGGCGGCCCATTGCTGGGTGTAGGGCGTGTCGCCCGGAAAGACCGGGCTTTGCGTATCGACGGGTGGGGAAATATCCCAGAGTTTGTCCCAAAGTTTTTTCATGGTGTGCGAAGGTAGCACCGCATAAAAACTGTGGTGTCGGTTATTTCCAACAACTAGAAAAAAGACTTCAGGGGTTCAGTGCAGGCAAGCCGTGACGGCGGCGGGCTTGTTCGCAGGCGGGGCTGCCTTCTTCAAATTCCCGGCAGGGGGAGGGGCGCCATTCGTAGATGCCACAAATGGCTTTTTCGCCCGTTTTTCCATAAAGCGCTGCGCAGCGCGGCGGGCTGTGGTCTGTGCCGCGCATGCGGCAGGTGTGCTCGGTAATCGGCGAGGCCAAGCCTGCGGGCACATCGCCGCCGCCTTCTTCGTATTCGTACACGGAAAAATCCACCCGGAAGCTCACGCAGCAAGCGCCGCAGGTGGTGCAGTTGGACATACTCAGGCGTTCACACGACCCAACAACAAAAATTCCATGAGGGCTTTTTGCACATGCATGCGGTTTTCGGCTTCGTCCCAGACCACCGACTGCGGACCGTCGATGACTTCGGCGCTGACCTCTTCGCCGCGGTGGGCGGGTAGGCAGTGCATGAACAAGGCATCGGGCTTGGCCACTTGCATCATGGCTTCGTCTACACACCAGTCGGCAAAGGCTTTTTTGCGGGCCTCGTTTTCAGCTTCGTAGCCCATGCTGGTCCACACATCGGTGGTGACCAGGTCGGCGCCTCGGCAGGCGTCCTCGGGATCTTTGAAGATTTTGTAGCTTTCGGCACTGCGCAAACCGGCCACGGCCTGGTCAACTTCGTAACCGCTGGGCGTGCTCAGGTGCACCGTGAAGCCCAGTAACTCGGCCGCTTGCAGCCAAGTGTTGGCCATGTTGTTGCCGTCACCTACCCAAGCCACAGTCTTGCCCTGAATGGAGCCCCGGTGCTCGATGTAGGTGAAGATGTCGGCCAGGATTTGACAGGGGTGGAACTCGTTGGTCAGGCCGTTGATGACGGGCACACGCGAGTGCGACGCAAAGCGCTCGATTTTGTCTTGTCCGTAAGTGCGGATCATGACCAGATCGGTCATGCGGCTGATGACGCGGGCGCTGTCTTCGATGGGTTCTGAGCGGCCGAGCTGGCTGTCGCCCGTGGTCAGGTGCACCACCGAGCCGCCCAGCTGGTACATGCCCGCCTCAAAGCTCACGCGGGTGCGGGTGCTTGCTTTTTCAAAGATCATGGCCAGCGTGCGGTCGGCCAACGGGTGGTATTTCTCGTAGGCTTTGAACTTGCGCTTGATCTCGGCGGCGCGTGCAAACACATGCGCGTATTCGTCGGCCGTGAGGTCGGTGAACTGCAGGTAGTGCCGCACGGGCACAGGTGGGGTCAGGCTCATGCGGGCTCCGCCAAAAAGGTCTTGATCAGGGGCACCAAAATCGCCACCACTTCGTCGGCTTCGGCTTCGGTCATGATAAGCGGGGGCACCAAGCGAATGACGCTGTCGGCCGTGACGCTCAGAAGCAAACCGGCTTCGGCGGCCCGTGTCCAAATGGCGCCGCAGGGGCGCTCGAGTTCAATGCCCAGCATCAGGCCCTGGCCGCGTACTTCTTTGACGCCTGCGATGCCCGTCAGTGCCTTATCCAGCGCACCGTGCAAATGTGCGCCCACTTTTGCAGCGTTGGCCATGAGGCCGTCTTTTTCCATGATACGGATGGTTTCAACACCCGCGCGCATGGCCAGCGGATTGCCACCAAAAGTGGTGCCGTGGTTGCCGGGTTGGAAGATGTTGGCGGCCTTGGGGCCAGCCACCACCGCGCCAATCGGCACGCCCGAGCCCAAGCCTTTGGCCAGCGGCATCACGTCAGGCACAATGCCGGCCCACTGGTGAGCGAACCATTTGCCGGTGCGGCCCATGCCGCACTGCACCTCGTCGATCATCATCAGCCAGTCTTTTTGGTCGCACAAAGCACGCACTTGCTGCAGGTATTCGATGCGCATCGGGTTGATGCCGCCTTCGCCCTGGATGGTTTCCATGAACACCGCCACCACATTGGGGTTGCCTTCGGTGGCTTTTTTCAGGGCCTCGATGTCGTTGACTGGCACCCGCACAAAACCTTCGAGCATGGGGCCAAAGCCTTTTTTCAGCTTCTCGTTGGCTGTGGCACTCAGCGTGGCAATGCTGCGGCCGTGAAAGGCTTTCTCGTAAACCACGATCTCGGGTTTGTCGATGCCCTTGTCGTGGCCGTATTTACGTGCGAGCTTAATGGCTGCCTCGTTGGCTTCGAGGCCTGTGCAGCAGAAAAACACGTTCGTCATGCCCGACAGCTCCACCAACTTGGCCGCCAGCACTTCTGCGTTGGGCACATGGAAGTAGTTGCAGCTGTGGATCATCTTGCCCAGCTGGTCTTGCAGGGCGGGCACCAGATCGGGGTGGTTGTGGCCCAGGGTGTTCACCGCAATACCGGCCAGCGCGTCCAGGTATGGCTTGCCATTGACGTCCCAGACTCGGCAGCCCTGACCATGGCTGAGTGCGATGGGCAGTCGGCCATAGGTGTTCATGGTGTGCGGTGAGGCAGCTTCAATGTGAGCGGACATGCGTGAACTCCTGAAATAAAAATCGGCCCAATGGTGGAGGGCCGTTAGAAGAATATTTTAGAGGCATTGTGTGGCTGTTGGATGGCATCTGTCACAAGCCCTAAGTCTTATATAAGATACAATAGGTACCTAACGAAAGCAGCGGCGATCCCGGTGCTTTTGGTGTCCACTTCACCCCTTCTATCCGATGGTCTCCAACACTGCCAAAGAAGTCTTCATCCAGGGCATCACCGAGGACGGAAAGACATTCAGGCCCAGCGACTGGGCGGAACGCTTGGCAGGCGTGATGAGCCAATTTCGTCCTGGCGGTGCCGTTCCTGGAAGCCACTTGAGTTATTCCCCTTGGTGCCTTCCCACCACCATGGGCAACGTCAAATGTGTGGTCGTGCACCATGATTTGCGCGATCACGACGTCATGGCTTGGGACTTTGTGATGAATTTTGCGCGCGACAATGGATTGCAAGTGGCCGAAGCCTGTTTGTTGCCCGATCTGCCGCCCAAAAAATAAGTTCGCAGAAGCAACCGCCCATGGGCGGTTTTTTTATTTCCAGCTTGCTGAGCTGGGTGTAGGGCATTGGTGGGTGAGGATTTCTACGAGCGAAGCGAGTCATGAGGAACCCGCCAATGCCCTACACCCAGCGGATTGCGAGCACCCATGAAAAAACCGCCAAGGTTTGCTCCTGGGCGGTTCAGTATTCGCGGACAGCGCACCCGTTTCAAACGGCAGCGAGGACAGAGCCTCGCCGGGCTGTTGATCTGTTGGAGCGGATCAGGCTGCGGCGAGGGCCAAAGTCTTGACTTTGGCGCTCAGGCGGCTCTTGTCACGAGCAGCTTTGTTTTTGTGGAAGATGCCTTTGTCGGCAATGATGTCCACCACGGTTTGCATTTTGGCAAACAACTCAGTGGCTTTGGCCTTGTCGCCAGCTGCAACGGCTTTTTCAACGTTTTTCACAGCAGTGCGGTATTTGGAGCGCAGCGAAGAGTTCGCAGCATTGATTTTGATGTCTTGGCGGACGCGTTTACGGCCTGAAGCAAGACGGGGGTTTTTCTTTTTTGGTTTAGCGGATGCCATATAAAAATTCTTTCAGTGTCTGAGGATGATGTCCAGCGAACCCAGCATTCTAGCAGAGCCGACGCCCCTTTTCTACCCCTCCAAAGACCCCCACTTATGTAAGACTGGCAAGACCGTGCCTAAGCAGGCGCTTTTGAGCGAACAAAGTGGCCGCTACACTCGCCCACTGTGAGTCTTCTACGTTCTGCCTCTGTTGTGTCGATTTTCACCCTGGCCTCCCGGGTGACGGGTTTGGTGCGCGAGTTGCTGATGGCCTCTTTGTTCGGTGCCAGTGCATTGACCGATGCCTTCAATGTGGCGTTTCGAATCCCCAACTTGTTTCGTCGATTGTTCGCTGAAGGGGCCTTCAGCCAAGCATTTGTGCCGGTTTTGGCCGCCAACCGTGCCCAATATGGCGAAGAAGCCACAAAGGAAGTGATCGACAGTGTGGCCACGGCACTGGCTTGGTCCGTGCTGGCCCTGTCTGTTTTGGGGGTGCTGGTTTCGCCTTGGCTGGTTTGGGCTTTGGCCAGCGGCTTGCAGCAAGACGCCCGGGGCTACGGCGCGGCCGTGAACATGACGCGCTGGATGTTCCCCTACATTGCCTTCATGTCCATGGTGGCTTTGTCTGCCGGCATTTTGAACACTTGGAAACGTTTTGCAGTGCCTGCGGCCACGCCCGTTCTGTTGAATGTCAGCGTGATCGCCGCAGCCTGGCTGTTATCGCCCTGGTTGGCCAAGCAGGGCGTGGAGCCCATCTATGCCCTGCCCGTGGGGGTGATGGTGGGTGGCGTTTTGCAATTGGCGGTGCAAATTCCAGCCTTGGCCCGGCTGGGTTTGTTGCCACGGTTGGGCATTCGGCCCCGCGCCGTCAAAAAGGCCTGGACCAACCCCGCCACCTTGAATATCCTGCGCCTGATGGGCCCGGCCCTGCTGGGCGTAGGCGTGGCCCAAATTTCCTTGCTCATCAACACGCAGATTGCCTCGCACCTGGCGCCCGGCAGCGTCAGCTGGTTGACCTATGCCGACCGGTTGATGGAGTTCCCGACCGCTATTTTGGGCGTGGCGCTTGGCGTGGTGTTGATGCCGCAACTGGCCGCAGCCAAAGCCACGGGCGACAGCGAGCGTTACGCGGCCATGCTCGACTGGGGCTTGCGTCTGGTGCTGCTGCTGGCTTTGCCGTGTGCGGCGGCTTTGCTGGTGTTTTCGCAGCCGCTGGTATCTGTGCTTTACCACTACGGCGCGTTCACCGACCGTGATGTTCAGCAAACCACCTTGGCCCTGACCGGCTACGGCGTGGGCTTGATTGGCCTGGTGGCCATCAAGGTACTGGCACCTGGGTACTACGCCAGTCAGGACATTCGCACCCCGGTGCGCATTGCGGTGGCGGTGCTGGTGCTCACCCAAGTTTTGAACGTACTTTTGGTCCCGTATTTGGCACATGCTGGGCTGGCACTGTCCATTGGCTTGGGCGCTTTGGTCAATGCCTTGTGGCTGCTGGTCGGCCTGCTTCGCCGGGGGAGCTACAAGCCACAGCCCGGCTGGTGGCGGTTTGGTTTGCAGGTGCTGCTGGCAACGACCTTGTTGACAGGCTTACTGTGGTTTGCGGCGAACCATTTGCCATGGGTGGCCATGCGCCAAGAGGCTTGGATGCGCATCGGCTGGATGTTGGTCGTTTTGCTCTGTTCGGCCTTGCTTTACTTTGGCGTTTTGTGGGCCACAGGTTTGCGGCTCAAAGCCTTTCTCAAACGCTGACAGGCCTCTGGAATAGACATGTTGTTGAATTTGTCATCGCCCACCCCGCTCGATTACTTTGCCAGTTTGGTGCAAAGCGACGAACATTTCCCGCTGTTGGAGGCAGCGGCCAGTTTGGCACAAGACGAAGAGCCAAGTTTGGATGTGCAACATGTGCTGGACGATGTGGCACGTTTGTTGCGGCGGGTCCAGGCACGGTTGCCTGAAGATGCCGATGACTTGACCCAATTGGCCATTTTGACCCAGGTCTTTTACCAAGATTTGGGTTTTGGAGCCAACGCCAATGATTACTACGCGCCTGAAAACAGTTATTTGAATGAGGTTCTTCGAACACGCCGGGGCATACCGATCTCTCTGGCTGTGCTTTGGCTGGAATTGGCCCAGTCCTTGGGGTTGCAAGCGCAGGGTATTTCGTTCCCAGGTCACTTCTTGGTCAAAGTGACCCTGAAGGATGGGTTGGTCGTGCTCGATCCGCTGACGGGCGAGTCTTTGGGTCTGGACAATTTGTCAGAAAGATTGAGTCCATTTCGTGATCCTGTGGACCAGGTGGCATCAGCCGACTTGGACGAAGGTGAAACGCCTCTGGGCTTGTATTTACAAGCTTGCCCGGCCCGCGATGTGCTGGCCCGCATGCTGCGCAATTTGAAAGAAATCTTCCGATCACAGGAGGATTGGCCACGCATGCTGCAAGTGCTCGACCGTCTGGTGGTTTTGTTGCCCGAGGTCTGGACAGAGAGGCGAGACCGGGGTTTGGTGCATGCCGAATTAGGGCATGTGCATCAAGCTTTGCAGGATTTGCGTGTTTATCTGGAAGCCGAGCCTGCCGCGCCAGACACCGTGGCGCTGAAAAATAGAGTGTCAGAACTCGCCGCTCTTTGAGCGCAGACCGACCACTGGGCTCGCCAAGACCCCGTGTGTCGCGCTGGTTAGGGGCCTGGCTTCGAGGCCCTGAAGGGCCCCTTAAGCCACCACTACCTGGGCCCCATCACCTTGGGCTGCAATGCGGCCAATTGTGTAGACCTGCTCACCCGAAGCGCGCAATGTAGCCGCGCAATTTTCGGCATTGGCTGCATCCACCACCACCACCATGCCGATGCCGTTGTTGAAAGTGCGGTTCATCTCGATGTCGTCGATGCTTGCTGTTTTTTGCAGCCATGCAAACAGTTCAGTCTGAGGCCAGCTGCCTTTTTGCAGGTGAGCCGCCAGGCCATCGGGCAGTACGCGGGGAATGTTTTCGAGCAAGCCACCGCCTGTGATGTGGGCGAGGGCCTTGATGCCAGAGGCTTTTTCCGTGTTCGGGTGTTTGGCCAAAGCGGCCAGCACATTCAGCACATACAAGCGGGTAGGCTCCATCAGGGCTTGCTTGAAAGGCTTGCCGTCGAGGGTCGTTGGGGCGTTGCTGCCTGCGCGTTCGATGCATTTGCGCACCAAGCTGAAACCGTTGGAGTGCACGCCGCTCGAGGCCAGGCCCAGCACCACGTCGCCAGCTTTCACATTCTGGCCCGTGAGGATTTTCGACTTTTCGACCGCACCGACCGCAAAACCCGCCAAATCGTATTCACCTGCTGGGTACATGCCAGGCATTTCTGCCGTTTCACCACCGATCAGGGCGCAGCCTGACAACTCGCAGCCCTTGGCAATGCCTCCCACCACGGCCGCTGCGGTGTCCACGTCCAACTTGCCGCAGGCGAAATAATCCAAGAAGAAAAGGGGCTCAGCCCCTTGCACCAACACATCGTTCACGCTCATGGCCACCAAGTCGATGCCCACGGTGTCGTGCATATTCCACTCAAATGCGAGCTTGAGTTTGGTGCCCACGCCGTCCGTGCCACTCACCAGCACAGGCTCTTTGTATCGCATGGGCACTTCAAACAAGGCACCAAAACCGCCGATACCGGCCAGTACGCCTTCGCGCATGGTTTTCTTAGCCAATGGTTTGATGCGCTCGACCAGGGCATCACCTGCAACGATGTCGACGCCTGCGTCTTTGTAGGAAAGGGGAGTTTGGCTCATGGTTTTAGCCCGACTTAGGGCATGTAAATAGAGAATGAAAGGCCAATAAACGGGCTGGCAGACTAAAATCAGGGTCTATTTTAAGGGTTGACCCTGACCGCTTGAAATACAACTACGCCAAAGACGAGCCCCACTTGCAAGCACCTTTGCCATTTTTGATGACCCGCATGGCCGCATGGCTGGGCGTGGGCTTGGTCGCTGCGCTGATTTTTTGGCTGCTGGCCCCTGTGCTGGCGCCTTTTGTCATTGCTGCTGTATTGGCCTATGTACTTCACCCATTGGTGCTCAGGCTGGAAGGCTGGACCCAAGGCCGACTGTCTCGGGCCATCGCGGTGGTGCTCATTGAAGCATTGGCCCTGATGGCCTTGCTGGGCATTTTGTTGCTTTTGATTCCCATTTTGGTGCGCGAATGGCCTTTGCTTCAGCAGCAATTGCCTTTGTTGTTGGACCGATTGGGTGACGCCATCAATCCTTTGCTGACCCAGATGGGGCTGAATGTGTCTTTGGATTTGCGTGACCTCAAAACCCAATTGGTGACTTATCTGAGTGCCAACCGCGAAGACTGGTGGGCGCCACTCATGTCGTCCCTGAAATTGGGTGGCAGTGTGGCCTTGGCCGTTGCTGGCTATGCGGTATTGGTGCCGGTCGCACTTTTTTACATGCTTTACGACTGGACGCGCATGGTCAACAGCGTGCTCGAATTGGTCCCGCCATCTTGGCGCGGGCGCTTTGATGGCTTCATGCATGACTGTGATCGGGTTTTGGGCGAGTATTTGCGTGGACAGATGTTGGTGATGCTGGCGTTGGCGATTTTTTATTCGATCGGACTCAAGCTGTTTGGCCTCGATTTGGCACTGCCCATAGGCGTGTTCACAGGTCTTGCGGTGTTTGTGCCCTACTTGGGTTTTGGCTTGGGTTTGGTGCTGGCGCTGCTGGCAGGCTTGTTGCAGTTCGCTTCGGCACAGGCACTGGTCATGGTGGCCGTGGTGTTCGGTTTGGGTCAATTGATTGAAAGTTTTGTGCTGACGCCAAGACTGGTGGGTGAGCGAATTGGCCTGCATCCGCTCGCCGTCATTTTGGCCTTGATGGCCTTTGGTCAAGTTCTGGGCTTTGTGGGTGTCTTGATTGCCCTGCCTGCCAGCGCGGTTTTGCTGGTGGCCTTGCGTCGACTGCGCCACCAATACCTGCACAGCGATTTGTATCAAAAAAGCGGTTCAGGCATGGCTGAGCAAGGGCCTGATCAGGCATGAAGCAGCTGGCTTTGGACATTGGCTTGGCATCGACGCCCACCCTCGGCAATTTCTTTGCAGGTCCCAATGAGGCGGCGCTCAGCCACCTGCGTTTGTGGACATCCTCCAGTAGTCGGTCTCCTGTGCCCAGCTATTTGTGGGGTGAGAGCGGTTCGGGCAAAACCCATTTGTTGCACGCGGTTCACCATGCGCTCAATGAGCAAGGTGCTCAAGTCGGCTGGTTGGATGCTCATACCATGGACCCGCCCGAGTTCAAAGACGAGTGGGCCGCCGTGCTGATGGACGATGTGCACCTGTACAACGCCGAGCAGCAGCACACCGCCTTCAACTGGTTTGTCAACGCGCTCACGCCCCGCAGCGGTTCGCCGCGCTGGGTTTTGGCCGCCGGGGCTGTGCCTCCGGCCGACCTGAAGCTGCGCGATGATTTGCGCAGCCGCCTGGGCTGGGGCCACATCGACGCGCTGCAGGTGCTGGGCGAGACCGAGCGCCGCGCCGTGCTGCGCCAAGAGGCCGATGCCCGGGGCCTGTTTTTGAGCGACGAAGTCATGTCTTACATGCTCAAGCGCTTTTCGCGTGATTTGGGCAGCCTGATGCAGCTGCTGGACCACCTGGACCACTACGCACTGCAAACACAACGCGCCCTGACCATTCCTTTGGTGCGGGCGATGCTGGAGAACGAATGAAACTTGCCCTGTTCGATCTGGACCACACTTTGCTGCCGCTGGACTCTGACCACACCTGGGGTGTGTTCACCACCGAAATGGGTTGGACCGACCCGGCGGTGTTCAGCCAGCGCAACGACGAGTTTTACGCCCATTACCAAGCGGGCACACTGGACATTCACGACTATGTGCGCTTTGCCACCCGCGCAGCCCGCGAACGCGGCGCGACCGAGGCGGCCCAGGCGCATGCCCGATACATGGACGAAGTGATCCGTCCCCGCATCACGCCCGAGGCGCTGGCACTGGTACGATCGCACCAGAATGCAGGCGATACGGTCATGATCGTGACGGCCACCAATGAGTTTGTGACCCGACCGATTGCCCAGGCCTTTGGTGTCAGCGAGTTGATCGCTGTTGACCTCGAGCGCGATTCAAGCGGTTGGATCACGGGCGAAATCCGGGGCACCCCGTCGTTTCGGGAGGGTAAAGTCACCCGGGTTGCGCATTGGTTGGGCCAAAAAGGCCTGGACTGGGGTGATCTGGAGATGACGTTCTACTCGGACTCCATGAACGACCTGCCGCTTTTGGAAAAAGCCCACCATCCGGTGGCAACGAACCCTGACGCTCGATTGCGTCAATTGGCCATTGAACGTGGCTGGCGCATCCTCGACCTCTTTCAAGAATGATCAAACAATTCATCGACAAGCTGATGGGCAAAACACCCAAAAGCAGCAAACCCAACTTTGGCCGCCGCACTGAGGTGCCTGCGTCTGTGCACGGCATCGACCCGAACCTGGTGGACGAACGTGCCATCCACGTCACGCGCACGCTGCAACAGGCCGGATTCGAGGCTTACGTGGTGGGCGGAGCGGTGCGAGACCTGCTGTTGGGCCTGCGCCCCAAAGATTTTGATGTGGCCACCAACGCCACACCCGAGCAGGTCAAGGGCCTGTTTCGCCGTGCTTTCATCATCGGGCGGCGCTTTCGCATCGTGCACGTGGTGTACGGCCGGGGGCGTGACAACGAGGTGATCGAGGTCTCCACCTTCCGGGCACACCTGGACAACGTGGCTGCGGAGCAGGTCAAAGGCAACGAGCGCACCAGCAAGCGCCAACTCGAAGGCATGCAACACGCCGTAGATTCATCGGGCCGTGTGCTGCGCGACAACGTCTGGGGTCCGCAAGACGAAGACGCCACGCGCCGCGACTTCACCGTGAACGCCATGTACTATGACCCTGAGTCGCAGATCGTGGTGGATTACCACGGCGGCATTCAGGACTCGAAAAAGCGCGTTTTACGCATGATTGGTGACCCGGTCGCGCGTTACCGCGAAGACCCGGTGCGCATCATCCGCGCCGTGCGCTTTGCGGCCAAGCTCAGCCCGCTGGGTTTCAAGCTGGAAGCCAAAACCGCCAAACCCCTGACGCAGTCGGCCACTTTGCTGGCCGATGTGCCGCAAAGCCGCTTGTTTGACGAGATGCTCAAGCTGCTTCAGACCGGGCACGCCCTGGCTTCGATTGCGCAGCTGAAAAACCTGGGGCTGGCCACTGGCATTTACCCCTTGCTCGATGTGGTGGTGGAGCGGGCCGACAGCGCTTTTGTGCAAGTCGCCTTGGCCGATACCGACCGCCGCGTGGGCGAGGGCAAGCCCGTGGCGCCGAGCTTTTTGCTCGCTTGCGTTCTGTGGGCCGATGTTCGCGAAGGCTGGGCCAAACGCCTGGCCCGCAAAGAGCCTTCACACCCGGCTTTGCAGGACGCGATCGACGAGGTGTTTGACGCCCGCATCGGGGATGTGTCTGGTCGCGGTAAGCTGGCCGCTGACATGCGCGAAATCTGGATGATGCAGCCGCGTTTTGAAAAGCGTGTGGGCAGCACGCCGTTTGGCTTGGTTGAGCAGCCACGCTTTCGGGCAGGCTTCGACTTTTTGCGCTTGCGCGCTGACATTGATGAGGTGGATATTCGCTTGGCGGACTGGTGGCAAGAGTTCAGCATGGCCAGTGATGCAGAGCGCGAAGATCTGGTGCAAGCGGCCAAGGCCGAGCAGCAGGCCTCACAAGCGGCCAAGCCTCGCGTGCGCCGAGCACCCCGGCCCGAAGGCGTGCACGCGCAAGACGAGAGCCGCCCTGCGGCGGAGGCAGAAGGCAGCGAGGATGGTACGGCCAAAAAACGCCGCCGCCGTCGCCGCAAGCCCGGAGCTTCAGGCGATCAGGCGGGCGACGGCGGCATCGCCGCTTGAATCTCTGATCTGAAAGCGAGGGGTGATCTTGAGAGACCCAGTCACCGCCTATGTGGCCTTAGGAGCCAATTTGGGCGATGCCCGTGTGGCGGTGCTGCAGGCCTTTGAGGCACTGGCCTGTTGGCCCGGCATTGAAGTCACAGGCCGCTCCGCGCTTTACCGCACAGCGCCCCACGAAGCTCAGGGGCCCGATTTCATCAACGCGGTAGCCCGCATCGACACGCGGTTGACCGCACCCGATGTGCTGGACGCTTTGCAAGCCATCGAACACGGGGCGGGCCGTTTGCGCCCCTACGTGAATGCGCCGCGCAGCCTAGACCTGGACCTGCTGTTTTACGGCGATGCCTGCATGCACAGCACCCGCCTGACGCTGCCCCACCCGCGGTGGCGTGAGAGGGCTTTTGTGCTTTACCCATTGGCCGATGTGTGGCCGCAGCGTGTGTTGTCTGAAGACATTGCCCGTGTGGTGTGTCAGCCTATAGAACGCGATGGAGCGGCGAACACATGACTTTTTTCATCAGTTTGCCAGTGTCCCTGCAGACCATTTTGCTGTTGCTGGCCAGCAACGTGTTCATGACTTTTGCCTGGTATGGCCATCTGCGCAACATGTCCACAGCCCCTTGGTATGCCGCGGCCTTGGTGAGTTGGGGCATTGCCTTGTTCGAATACATGTTTCAGGTGCCGGCCAATCGCATCGGTTACACGCAATTCAGCGTGGCTCAGCTCAAGATCATGCAAGAGGTCATCACTTTGAGTGTTTTTGTGCCTTTTGCGATTTTTTACCTCAAAGAGCCTTTCAAGCTGGATTACCTTTGGGCCGCCTTGTGCATGGTCGGGGCGGTCTATTTCATTTTCAGAAGCCCCTGATTCATCGGGCCTTAATTCCTGGTTTTTGTACGGTTAAACTCATTGCTGTCACACCTTTGTCACATTTGACTTTGTACCGTTATCAGGAGCTTTTCAATGCTGTTTGGCAAATTGCTGCCCAAAGAAGGCAACTTCTTCGAACTCTTTAACCAACACGCGGACCGCATTGTCGAAGCGGCACGGGCCTTCTCCAACTTGGTGGCCAATTACAACGATGTGCATCTGCGTGAAAAATACAACCGCGATGTGGACAACGCTGAGCACGCCGCCGACCGCGTGACCCAGGAAGTGAACCGCCTGATCCACACCACCTTCATCACCCCGATTGACCGTGAGCAAATCCACGCTCTCATCAACCTGATGGACGACGTGGCCGATCTGATCCAGGACTCAGCGGAAACCATGGCGCTGTATGACGTGCGGCACATGACGGAGGAAATTACCCGTTTGACCGATTTGTCGGTTAAGTGCTGTGAGCGCGTGCAGGACGCGGTGAAATTACTGGCCAAAATTGGCGAGCCCTCTGTAGCCGAAGCCGCCTTGAAGACTTGTGAAGAGATTGACCGCCTGGAGTCCGATGCTGACCGCGTGATGCGCAGCGCCATGAGCAAGCTGTTCCGCGACGAGCCCGATGTTCGCGAGATCATCAAGCTCAAAGCCATTTACGAACTGCTGGAAACCATCACCGACAAGTGTGAGGACGTGGCCAATCAGATCGAGGGCATCGTCCTCGAGAACTCCTGATCTAACGCGGGAATCTGACGTATGGAAACCGTACAAGCCGCCTTGTGGGTGGTGATTTTGCTGGTCGCCTTGGCGCTGATTTTTGACTTCATGAATGGGTTTCATGATGCGGCCAACTCGATTGCGACCGTGGTCTCCACGGGGGTGCTCAAGCCCGCTCAAGCGGTGGTCTTCGCCGCTTTTTTCAACTTCATCGCTATCTTTATTTTCCATTTGAGTGTGGCTGCCACGGTGGGAAAGGGCATCGTTCAGCCAGGCATTGTGGACACCCATGTGGTGTTTGGTGCCTTGTTGGGGGCCATCACTTGGAATGTCATCACCTGGTATTACGGCATTCCCAGCAGTTCTTCACATGCCCTGATCGGCGGCATTGTCGGCGCTGTCATTGCCAAGGCGGGCGCCGGTGCTTTGGTGTCCACGGGCATCATGAAAACGGTGGCCTTCATTTTTGTTTCACCTTTGCTTGGCTTCCTGCTGGGCTCTTTGATGATGGTGGCTGTGGCCCATATTTTCCGACGTTCCAGGCCTTCCAAGGTGGATAAATGGTTCCGTCGCTTGCAGCTTGTATCTGCTGGCGCATACAGCTTGGGCCATGGCGGTAACGACGCACAAAAAACCATCGGCATCATCTGGTTGCTGTTGATTGCGACGGGTTATGCCACCACTGCTGATGCGTCGCCTCCGGGTTGGGTCATCGTCTCTTGTTACATGGCGATTGGCTTGGGCACCATGTTTGGCGGCTGGCGCATTGTCAAAACGATGGGGCAAAAAATCACCAAACTCAAACCCGTTGGGGGCTTTTGCGCCGAAACGGGTGGGGCCATGACCTTGTTTTTGGCCACCACTTTGGGCATACCCGTATCCACCACGCACACCATCACAGGTGCCATTGTGGGCGTGGGCTCGACCCAGCGTGCCAGCGCCGTGCGTTGGGGGGTCGCTGGCAACATCATCTGGGCATGGGTATTGACCATCCCTGCCAGCGCTTTTGTCGCAGCGCTGGCCTATTGGGTGAGTTTTCAGATTTTTGACTGACGTCCAAACCGACAGCGTTGGCCTGGGGCGCTGTCAGGTCAATTCAAGCCATCCGCGTGGAAACATCGGGTGGCTTTTTTATTGACTGATCAGGCGAGCCTCTTCAATCTGGTATTCAAAGTAACGTTGGAAGCTGAAAACCAAACTGGCCATCAAGACGGTGGTACCCAGCAGTAAGGCTGTGGCGGTGCCAATGATGGTGCCCCACTGGGTTCTGCCAGCAGGTGCCAGTTCATCGGCGGTCGGGTTGAATTTGGCGTTCCATTTTTCAATGGACGTCAGGCCATACACGATCGCATTCAGGGCGCAGCCTGCGATGGTGAAGCCCAACAAGGGGATCAGCATCCAGCTGAGCTGGTCGTCTTGCCCCAATTGCTGAACACGTTCCAAGCCGTAAAAGCCAAGTGCCGTGGGGATCGGTAGTAACCAACCCAGCATGTCAGCGAAGCCGTGTAGATAAAAGCGGTGCAAGCCCAAAGGGCCGCCCCAAAAAGTCAACCAGGTCGCGAGTGTTTTATTTTTCATGTTGCCGATTATTGCGGAGCGGTGCTGTCGCCAGCGCCTAAAGGCTTTTCCATCATCACGACATCCAGCCAGCGGTCAAATTTCCATCCGCATGACTTCAGGATGCCCACATGGCTGAACCCCACTGAAGTGTGGACACCAATCGAGCCGGCGTTGGCTGAATCACCAATCACCGCCAAGAATTTGCGCACGCCTGCGCGTTCTGCCTGGGCGCACAATTCGGTCAGCAGGGCTCGCCCCATGCCCTTGCGGTGCACATCGGGGGCCATGTAAATGGAGTCTTCGGCGGAAAATCGGTAGGCGGGTCGTGGTTTGAACCAATTGCAATAGGCAAAACCCATCACACGGCCCTCGTCTTCCACCACCAGGTAGGGCAGTCCTTTGGACAGCACATCGGCCCGGCGACTGGCCATGTCAGTCTCTGTGGGTGGTTCGATCTCGAAAGTGCCGGTGCCTGTGAGCACGTGGTGGTGGTAAATGGCCGTGATGGCGGCGACATCTTCGTCGCGGCTGGGTCGAATCAGAGGCAAGGCAGAGCTCCCGTTGTATAATGGTGGGCTTTTCAGTGTGTCACTGGCCGGGTGGCCAGTTGCGTGTCTCAAACGCTGAAGGATACCGGGCATCTGGGCAATTGTTCCCAAGATACCCAACCACCCAAGGATAAATCATGGTTGTTATTCGTTTGAACCGCGGCGGCTCTAAAGCACGTCCTTTCTTCAACATCGTCGTCGCTGACAAGCGCGTGCGTCGCGATGGTCGCTTCCTCGAGCGCATCGGTTTCTACAACCCCACAGCCAAAGGTGGCGAAGAAGGTCTGCGCATTGCACAAGACCGTCTGACCTACTGGAAGAGCGTTGGTGCCCAGGCTTCTCCTACCGTGGAACGCCTGATCCGCCAAGCTGGCAAAGCCGCCGCCTGATCGGCTCGCCTTGGCCATGCGTCCCCCTTTGGAAAAAGCCGCACTGCCGGCTGACGCCATCGAAATTGGACGCATAGCCGATGCTTGGGGCATCAAAGGCTGGTTCAAGGTCTTGCCCCACAGCGCCTCGCCCGAGGCGCTTTTTTCTGCCAAAAGCTGGTTTTTGTTGCCGCCCGATCGGCCCATGAAACCCCAGCGCGGCCAAGAGGCTGCAGCTTCTGCACAACAGGCCTGGCGAGAGCCTTTGCTGCTCAACATCCTCGAAGTCAAAGACCATTCCGATACCGTCGTGGCGCGTGCCCAAGGCATTGACGACCGCAACGCGTCTGAGTCCCTGCGCGGCGGCAGAATTTTTGTGTCACGCGCCAGCTTCCCGGCTGCTGCCGATGGCGAGTATTACTGGGTCGACCTGATCGACTTGCAAGTCGTCAACCGGGAAGGTGTGGACTTGGGCCAGGTGCGCGACCTCATGTCCACCGGCCCACAAACCGTGCTGGTCATTGAAGCCGCAGCCGAAGTTGAAGGCGGCAAACCTGTTGAGCGCATGATCCCGTTTGTGGCGGCCTTCGTCGACGGCGTTGACTTGCCCGCCAAGCGGATCACGGTCGACTGGCAGCCAGACTACTGAGCCGCCCCGGCCGTGGAGGGCCATCCCCATGCGCTTTGACATCATCACCCTGTTTCCCGAGTTGTTTGCGCCGCTGTTGACCAGCGGCATCACTCGCCGAGCCTACGAAAGCGGTTTGGTCGATGTGCGTTTGTGGAATCCGCGCGACCACGCCGAAGGCAATTACCGCAGGGTGGACGACCGGTCTTTTGGTGGTGGCCCCGGCATGGTCATGCTGGCCGAGCCCTTGTTCAAATGCCTGACGGCCATTCGTACCGAGCGGCAAGAAGAAACACCGGCACCTTTGGTCTTGTTTTCGCCGATAGGCCAGGCCCTGAACCACACCGCGGTGGCCCAATGGTCGGCCAGTGCGGGCGCCGTTCTGCTGTGTGGCCGCTATGAAGGCGTAGATCAGCGCTTCATCGATCAGTATGTGGATCAGCAAATCAGCTTGGGCGACTTTGTGCTGTCTGGCGGCGAAATCGCCGCCATGGCCTTGCTCGACGCGGTGGCCCGTTTGCAGCCCGGTGTCTTGAACGACGAAGGCAGCCACCAGCTCGACAGCTTCAATCCGGCGCTCGATGGTTTGTTGGACAGCCCGCACTACACCCGCCCCGAAGTTTGGCAAGGCCATGCGGTACCGCCCGAATTGATGTCGGGCCACCATGCGCACATCGAGCGTTGGCGGCGTGAGCAAAGTCTGCGTTTGACGGCTTTGCACCGCCCTGAGTTGCTCGAACAAGCCCGCCAGGCCGGTCGGCTCAACCGCCAGGACGAGGCCTTTTTGAAACAGGCCACGGACAGCTTGCCGATACAGCATTAGGCCCTGTCTGCGAAAAAGCTATAATCAAAGGCTTTTCGATCCTCTACCCGCCGCGATCTGGTTCAGTCATGTGAATGCATGGCCCTTACAACACAGAACGCCCCTTGTGTAGCGAGGCATGATCGGACGGAGTTCAAAAAATGAATTTGATTCAAACTCTTGAGCAGGAAGAAATTGCCCGTTTGGGTAAAGTGATTCCTGAATTTGCCCCCGGCGACACCGTGATCGTCAGCGTCAACGTGGTGGAAGGTGCGCGTAAGCGCGTCCAAGCCTACGAAGGTGTTGTGATCGCCAAGCGTAACCGTGGCCTGAACAGCGGCTTCACTGTGCGCAAGGTCTCCAGTGGCGAAGGTGTGGAACGTACTTTCCAAACCTACAGCCCTGTGATCGCCAGCATCGAAGTCAAGCGTCGTGGTGATGTTCGCCGCGCCAAGCTGTACTACCTGCGTGACCGCAGCGGCAAGTCGGCACGTATCAAAGAAAAGTTGCCACAGCGCAAAGCAGCTCCTGCTGCCAAAGCGTAAAGCCTTTTCGGCCATACGAAAAAACCGCCCGGGTTTGCGCCCAGGGCGGTTTTTTTATGGGCGATTCACAACGCGTGGGCCATCCGTCAAACCATGAAAAAAAGGCCTTGCCGGTGAGGGCAAGACCTTTGGGGATGTTGAAGTCCTGGGACTGACCCAGGAAATTCATCAACCGCGCGTGATTTTCAGCACGCGAGTACCGCCACGCTTACCTGCAGGGCCTTCGCCTGCGGCGTGGGGCTTGAAGTTGCTGGCGCCAAACTGCTTGGGGCCACGGGCGAACTTGTCGCCAGCAGCGCCACGAGGGGCTGGACGAGCTGCGTTGCGGTTGTCTCCGCCACGGTCTTCCCAGCGGCCGCCTTGACGTGGACCGTCTTGGCGTGCATCTTGACGCGGGGCAGGGCGGCTGTCGCCTTTGTCCCATGGGTGGGCTGGTGCGCCGCGCTGTTCAAAGCGGTCACCACCGCGGTGCTCACCACGAGGTGCGTCAAAACGGCCACCCTCTTTGCGGGCATCGAAGCGGGGTTCGCTACGCTGCTCAAAACGGGGCTGCTCGTCGCGGAAGTTGCCACGTGGGGCGCGGTTGTCAAAACCACCACCGTTGTCGCGGTCTCGGTTGCCACCGAAGTCGCGTCCACCAGGGGCGGGACGACCACCACGGAAACCACCGCCTGCGTTGGCGTAATTGCGCTCGCCACCGAAGCGGTCACCACCACGGCCCATGGGTTTGCGGGCTTCAGGCATGCGGGCTTTGGGCTCCAGGCCTGGAATCACTTCGGCCTTGAAAGGCTGGCGTGTGTAGGACTCGATGTCACCGATCTTGCGGCGGTCGCGCATTTCAGCAAAGGTCACGGCCAAGCCATCGCGGCCGGCGCGGCCTGTGCGGCCAATGCGGTGGGTGTAGTCTTCGGCCTTCATCGGCAAACCGAAGTTGAAGACGTGGGTGATGGTGGGCACGTCGATGCCGCGAGCGGCGACGTCGGTAGCGACCAAAATTTGTACTTGGCCATTGCGCAGGGCCATCAAACGGCGGTTACGCATGCCTTGGCTCAAAGCGCCGTGCAGTGCCACAGCCGAGAAGCCGTCTTGCTGCAGGTCAGCAGCCAAGCCGTCGCACTCGATTTGGGTGCTGGAGAACACGATAGCTTGGTCGATCGTGGCGTCACGCAACCAGTGGTCAAGCATCTGCCGCTTGTGTTGAGCGTTGTCGGCCCAGAACAGCACCTGCTTGATGTTGTTGTGCTTTTCTTGTGGGTTGTCGATCTGGATTTTTTGGACCGAAGAACCGCCATCGTGCATCACGCGCATGGCCAGTTGCTGAATGCGCGGCGCGAAGGTGGCGCTGAACATCATGGTCTGGCGACGCTGGCTGGTCATGTCGTTGATGTCGGCCAAGTCGTCCGAGAAGCCCAAGTCGAGCATGCGGTCGGCTTCGTCCACGACCAAAAACTGAACCTTGTCCAGCTTGATTTGCATGGAGCGCTGCAGGTCAAGCAAACGGCCAGGAGTGGCCACGACCAAGTTGGCGTTTTGCAGCTTGGCAATTTGCAACTGGTAAGGGATGCCGCCGACCACGTTGGCCACGCGCAGGCCACGGGTGTGCTTGACCAACTCGATGGCGTCTTGAGCCACTTGCTGGGCCAACTCGCGTGTGGGGCACAGGATCAGGGCACCGGGTGTCGGGGCCTTGAAGTTGCGGGGGTTGGTGGGGTCTTTGCGCTTGGAGCGCTTGGGGGCTGGCTCGCCGTTGGCAGCGGCGTCGGCGCAGGCTTGATCGAACTCGGCGCGTTCAGCCGCTTCTTGTTCAGCCATTTGCTGGATCAGTGTGTGCAACACGGGCAACAAGAAGGCAGCAGTTTTGCCGCTGCCGGTTTGGCTAGAGACCATCAGGTCGGTGTAACCGTTGGACTTGCCGTCTTTGGAGCCGCCCGCGGTGGGCAAGGCCAGAGGGATGGCGCGCAATTGGACCGCAGTAGGCTGCGTGTAGCCCAGATCTGCCACGGCTTGCACCAGCTCAGGGGCCAAGCCCAGCTCAACGAACCCGTTGGGCTCATCGGCGATGGCTTCGACTTTTTCGGATTCTTCGCTCGCGATTTCTGCTGGCGTTTCGGCGGTGATTTCAGCCGCTGCGGCGACCATGATCTCAGTGGCCAAGTTTTTCTGGGCTGCTTGAGCAGTCGACTCGGAGGTGATGGATGTGATTTCGGCAGGCGACAAGTCGTCCTGCACTGTGTTCAAAGTGTCGGTCATGTATGTAAAAAAACTCGCACGGGACAACGACCGCCAACAGAAGACTGTTGCATAAGGTCTTAGCACCGCAAGGTTGAAAAAACATCAACCATCAAACGGTGCTCGCGAGTGGCGCTGGGCATGAAGCCTGGCCGCTGTGAGTGACCCTATCGTTGGGTCAAGGCATGAAGGGAGATGTATGAATTGCCACACCTGAAGTGCAGCAAGCCCACGATTATGGCACGGCCAAAGAAAAAACGCTAGGGTTTTCCCTGAAAAATCACAATCGGATGAAATGCTCGCGGTAATGCGCCAGTTCATCGATGGATTCGTGCACATCGGCGAAAGCGGTGTGCTTTTGCTGTTTCTTGAAACTGGCATACACATCGGGCTTCCATCGCCGCGAGAGTTCCTTGAGCGTGCTCACGTCCAAGTTGCGGTAATGAAAAAACGATTCCAGTTTGGGCATGAACTTGACCAGAAAGCGGCGGTCCTGGCTGATCGTGTTGCCGCACAGAGGGGATGCGCTTTTGGGCACGTACTTTTTCAAGAAAGCCAGTATCTGCTCTTCGGCATCGGCTTCGCTGGTGGTCGAGGCCTTGACCTTGTCGATCAGCCCACTTTTGCCGTGCGTGCCCTTGTTCCAGTTGTCCATTTGGTTCAGCAGTTCGTCACTTTGGTGAATCACCAGGACGGGCCCTTCGATGCGCGGCGTCAAGTGTGGGCCGGTCACGATCACGGCGATCTCCAGCAAGCGTTCTTTTTCGGGGTCGAGGCCCGTCATTTCGCAATCGATCCAGACCAAGTTCTGGTCGGATTTGGGCAGCTCTGTGGCTTCAGGGTCGGGGGTAGGGGTGTTCACATCAGACATGTTGTGATTGTCGCCGATGCCATGAACCCTTCGGCCCTGGGCTTGAATCGAGGCGCACCCCAGGGCTCGCAGGGTGCGGCTCCTACAATGTCGGCATGAATGCATCCCTGACTTTGACCCTGACTCTGGTGGTGGCCTTGCTGGCCCATGTGGCGCTCAAGTTTTGGCTGAACGCCCGCCAGGTGCGGCATGTGGCCCGCCACCGCGATGCGGTCCCACAGGCTTACGCCGACACCATGGCCTTGGCCGACCACCAAAAAGCGGCCGATTACACCCTGGCCAAAGCGCGTTTGTCACAAATCGACATCGCCCTCGATGCGGCGGTGCTGATGGGCTGGACGCTGCTGGGTGGACTGGATGCGCTCAACCAATTGCTGTTGGGCTGGATGGGCCCTGGCATGGGGCAGCAAATCGCGCTGGTGCTGGGTTTCATGCTCGTCGGCGGTCTGATCGGATTGCCCCTGTCGCTCATGCAAACCTTTGGCGTGGAGCAGCGCTTTGGCTTCAACAAAATCACGGCCGCTTTGTGGCTGGGCGATATGGTCAAGGGTTTGGCGCTGGGTCTGGTGCTGGGCCTGCCGCTGCTGTGGGTGGTGCTGTGGCTCATGCAAGCTGGCGGGCAATGGTGGTGGCTGTGGGCTTGGGGCGTGCTGGTGGGCTGGCAGCTTTTTTTGATGGCCATTGCGCCCAACGTGATCATGCCGCTGTTCAACAAATTCACGCCCCTGGAAGACGAGTCGCTCAAGGCCCGCGTGCAGGGCCTGATGCAACGCGCAGGCTTCACCGCCAAAGGTTTTTTTGTCATGGACGGCAGTCGCCGATCGGCACATTCCAATGCGTTTTTCACAGGCTTTGGGGCCAGCAAGCGGGTGGTGTTTTTCGACACCTTGCTCAAGCAACTGAGCCCGGCCGAAATGGAAGCGGTGCTGGCCCATGAGCTGGGTCACTTCAAACACAAACACATCGTCAAAATGATGGCAACCAGCTTTGCCATGACGCTGGCCGGTCTGGCGCTGCTGGGTTGGCTGGCCCAGCAAGTCTGGTTTTACACGGGCCTGGGCGTGATGCCCAATTTGTCCGGCAGCAACGATGCACTGGCGCTGGTGTTGTTCATGTTGGTGACGCCTGTGTTCACTTTGTTTTTTGCGCCCCTGTCTTCATGGCGCTCGCGCCAGCAGGAGTTTGAAGCCGATGCCTATGCCGTGTCGCAAACCCCGGGCGCAGACTTGTCATCGGCCTTGCTCAAGCTGTACCAAGACAACGCCTCGACCCTCACGCCCGACCCTTGGTATGTGAAGTTTTATTATTCGCACCCCCCGGCCAGTGAGCGTTTGCTGAGGATGAAAACCGCATGAGCACCCCAGAAGTCAGGGCCCTCAAGCCCACCGAGGTGATCATGGCTTTGGCACAGGTTCCCGGCTGGGGACTGTCGGGTGATGGTGAACAGGTGTCGATCGAAAAAAGCTTTGACTTCGAGCAGCACACACATGCTTTGCTCTTCGTCAACAGCGTGGGCTGGTTGTCTGAAAAGCTCAACCATCACCCCGAACTGGTGCTGACCTACAAGCGTTGTGTGGTGCGCTGGAACACACACGATGTGCGTGGCCTCAGCCGCTTGGACTTTGAGGCCGCGACCCAGACCGACGCCTTGTTACAGGCATGATGCGGCATGAATAAACCCAAAGCGCGCCCAGCCATGCCCCTAGCGCAGGATCTCGAGCCGGGCTTGGTGGTTGCCACCTATGGCCGCCACTGCCTGGTCGAGACTCCCGAAGGCCGACGCCTGATTTGCCACCCCCGAGGCAAAAAAAACCAAGTGGTGGTGGGTGACCAAGTGCTCTGGCAAATCGCAGGCGACGAGGGCAGCATCGAAAAATTGCAAAACCGACGCAACCTGTTTTACCGGCAAGATGAAATCCGCACCAAATCTTTTGCTGCCAATCTCGACCGCGTGCTGATCCTCATCGCGGCTGACCCCGAGTATTCGGAAAGCCAGCTCTCACGGGCTTTGGTGGCTGCCGAGGCCGAGCGCATCACGCCCATCATTGCGCTCAATAAAAGCGATCTGGCCCAGCCCTTTGCCCAAGCCTGGGAGCGACTGGCCCCATATCGCGCCATGGGCTACAGCGTCATGCCCATCAGCCTGAGTCCTCGCAGTCCGGTGACCGATGACGGCGTGGCGGCCCTGTGTGATCTCTTACAAGGACTGACGACGCTGGTGCTAGGGCCTTCGGGCAGCGGCAAAAGCACGCTGATCAATCGCTTGGTGCCCGATGCACAGGTGGAAACGGGTGAGATATCGCTGGCGCTCAACTCTGGCAAACACACCACCACCAGCACCCGCTGGTATTGGGTGCCCGCGCTCGATGGGCTGGCTCAAAAGGGTACTGAAACGGGCGTTGCACGGACTGCCTTGATTGATTCACCCGGTTTTCAGGAGTTTGGTCTGCACCACATTGAACCCACTCGCCTGGCCGATTGCATGCCAGATTTGCGCAAGCACTTGGGCGGCTGCAAGTTCTACAACTGCACGCATTTGCATGAGCCTGGCTGCGCCGTGCTGGCGCAAGTTGAAACCGAGCAGCACCCCGGCACCATCAGCGTGCGGCGGCACCGCATTTACGCGCAACTGTTTGAAGAGCTGGGTCAGCAGCGCTGGTAAAAAAGGGTTTCAACCCAACAGGTTGGCCATGGTCAGCAAAGCCACCAGCACCAGCCACATGATGACCGTGCGCCAAACCAAACCAACCACTTGGGCAAAGTGAGCCACTTCTGGCATGCGGCCGGGCGTGCTGCTGCCGCCCGAAGGTGCCGCAGCTTCTTCGTCTTGAAGGGGGGCTTGCAACGGGGCGCCACCTAAACGGATGTTGATCGCGCCTGCCGTGGCAGCCAAGATGACCCCATCGTTGTCTTCCGGAAAGTTTTGAGCATGGTTGCGCCAGCCATCCATGGCGTCCTCAAAACTGCCCACAATGGCAAAACCCAATGCGGTCATCCGCGATGGCAGCCAGTCCAGGGCCAGCCAGGCCCGCGAAGCCACTGAACGAAGCGCCTCGCTTGCCAGCGAGCCATCGGCTGCGGGCTCATGCCAGCGGCGTTGCGCCAATTCAGTGAGGCGATACACCACGGCGCCCACGGGTCCCAAGCCCACGATGGACAAAGCCGCATACCAAAAAAAGACCCCAAACACATGCCGATGGGCAGCGATCATGGAGTATTCAATGACATGGCGCACGATTTCGCTGCGAGGAATTTGTCCGACTTGCACTTGTTGCCATTCGGCCAGCAGTTCACGGGCCTTGGTTTCATCACCGTTTTCGAGCGCTTCGCGAATGGCCGTGAAATGGTGGCTGAATTGTCGAAAACCCAAGGTCACATACAGCAGCGCCACATTCCAAACCACAGCAAACAACCACCCCAATCCCCACTCAAGGCTCCAGTGGGTCAGCATGGTCAAAAGGGCGGGACCGATCACTGTGATGCCCCAAGTGATCCAGGCTTGGTGCTGAACACCTGCGTCAAATGTGCGGGCAACCCATGCGATCCACCGGTTCATGGTGGTGTAAATCACATTGACGGGGTTCAGAGGGCGGGCTTGCTCCAGCACCAAGGCCAGCAGAATGGCAAAAAAACTCATGGCTTCCTCATTGCACTGGGTTGACCACCAGAAAACGGTAGAAGTTACGAAGCATAGCGGCAGTCGCTCCCCAAATGAAACGCTCCACCGCCTCGCTTTGCCCATTCGGACTCAAGCGAGCCTCGTGGTAAGGCATGGAAAACCATTGCCGTTGTTGTCCCTGCCAGTCAAATTGATGGCGACGGTGATTTGCCGGGTTCATCAAAAAAGACAGGGGCACCTCAAACACATCCTGCACTTCGTCCGCATTGGGGGTCAATTCAAAATCGGGCGATACGAGCGCGATAACGGGTGTCACCCAAAAGGCGGTGCCGGTCACATATACCGGTAACTCCCCAATCACTTGCACATGCTGAGGGGCCAGCCCGACCTCTTCTTGTGCTTCGCGAAGCGCCGTGGCTTGATGGTTAGAGTCTTCAGGGTCCACCTTGCCGCCAGGAAATGCAATTTGCCCAGAATGCGTGCTCATGTGGTTGGCCCGCTGGGTCAGCAAAACGGTGGACTGTGCAAAATCTGCACCCCGCATCACGATGGGAACCAAGACTGCTGCTTGCGCAGGCGCTCGGCTGGAGAACGATGTTTCCCTTTCGACCTCAGGCTGCCAGATGGGGGGCTTTGCAAATCGCGTTCGCAGAGCATCAGGCGACAGGTGAGCAGACGGCACTGCCGGCATATCGTGGTCGATGCGCCAAACAGGAACATTGCGGGGATCAAAAGACGGTGGAGAAGACACAGTCGGTATTTATAACCGACACAGAGGATGCCCGCTTTAGAATGGCCGCTGCTGCATTTTTTAGCAGCGCTATTTTTTATTGATTTAGGTTGACAGCATGAAGCGTGACTATTTTTCGCATAACACCTCTTCCGACCGCCGTTTTGGCGAACACCGCTCCGGCACCTGCATGGCGCTCATTGATGGGCGGTTTTTGATTTGGATGGCCCAACAAGGCGCCGTGGGGACCACGGGCGAGTCCGTTAATCGCCAGGGATTGCTCAGCTTGCTCTCACAAGCGCTGGCACATGCCGGCTTGGATGTGGATTTGCGCCGAATTTATTGGTACAGCGACCGCTCGGACGGGCTGATCATCGACGACCAGATTGTTCGTTTGGTGCAAACCCACGATGCAGACGGCGGCGCCTCATTGCTGCGCTCGCTTGGGCATGACCTGAAACAACTTGCCGAACACCACGCGTGTGACCATGTACTGGTCGCCAGCGATGACGAGCGCTTCTTGGCCACCATAGATGAAGCCCAACTCAGTGGCGTGAGCGTGCATTTGCTGGCCGACGAGTCCGCCCGCAACATGCCACAAATGGTGCGCACCGATCCGGGTTGGGCCCGCTTGTTGGCACAGGGAGACCGTCGCGTGATGGTCAACTCCCAGGCACTGGCCGACATGCTTCAGGGCAAGCTGCCCACTGGCATGGGCTTGGCTGTAGAAGATGTGGAAGAACTGCGCAAATCGATGCACGAAGTCATCACCGCTTGGTGGGCTGATGAGCCCGAGGATTTGCGCGAAGACTTGCGTGACGCATTGCAAGTGAGCCGGGGCATACCGCAAGAGGTGGACCGTCAGCTGTTGTTGCGCATGCGTCAGCGCTTGGCGCGTGCCTTGAGTTTGCCTGAGAAGAAAATGTTGCGTGAAACCCTTCGTGCAGTCGTCTCTGAGCCTGCGGTGGCTGCAGCTTCCGTACCTGCTGGCGACGGCTTCCCGCCAGACAGCGAAGAGTGATTCAGCACGCAAGCCCAAGCCTTGCGGTCATGAAAGTCAAAAGGCCCTTGACACGCGAGTGTCAGGGGCCTTTTGATGGGTGACCTGGTTCAGTCAAGCTGCAGATCCCTGCGCTTAATCTTTCGCATGGTATGCGGTCACGCGATCGACTTCGTTTTTGGAGCCGAGGATGACACTCACGCGTTCGTGCAATTGACCTGGTTGCAGGTCGAGTATGCGGGTTTTGCCGTTGGTAGCAGCGCCCCCAGCTTGCTCGATCAGCCAGCTCATGGGGTTGGCTTCGTACAACAGGCGCAGTTTTCCAGGTTTGTGTGGCTCGCGCTTGTCCCAGGGGTACATGAACACGCCGCCACGGGTCAGGATGCGGTGCACATCGGCCACCATGGAGGCGATCCAGCGCATGTTGAAGTCTTTGCCGCGCGGACCTTCCTTGCCTTGAAGGCATTCGTCAATGTAGCGGCGCACGGGTTCATCCCAGTGGCGCATATTGCTCATGTTGATCGCGAATTCTTTGGTGTCGACAGGCACCTGCACGTTCTCTTGCGTCAGTACAAAGGACCCTTGTTCGCGGTCGAGTGTGAACATGGCCACGCCATCGCCTACAGTGAGCACCAACGTGGTTTGGGGTCCGTACACGCAATAACCTGCGGCCACCTGGTTTTTGCCGGGCTGCAAAAAGTCTTGCTCGGTCACGCCCTGGCTGTCGTCCGCTTTTTTCAGCACACTGAAGATGGTGCCAATGCTGACGTTCACATCGATGTTCGATGACCCATCCAGTGGGTCAAACATCAGCAGGTATTCACCTTGCGGGTAGCGGTTAGGCACCAAATAGATGCTGTCCATCTCTTCGCTGGCCATGGCCGCCAAATGCCCGCCCCATTCGTTGGCTTCGAGCAGCACTTCGTTGGCGATGATGTCGAGTTTCTTCTGGACTTCGCCCTGCACGTTCTCGCTGTCTGCACTGCCCAGCACGCCACCCAAAGCACCTTTGTTCACGGCGTGACTGATGCTCTTGCAGGCCCGGGCTACCACTTCCAGCAACAGGCGCAAATCGGCCGGGATATGGCCTTTGTCGCGTTGCTGTTCGACCAGGTAGCGGGAGAGGGAAATTTTGCTGCTCATGTTCATTCCTCGATTCAGGTGCTACTCAGGGCACGGGTGATCACTTCGCGCACATCGTTGGACAGGTCGGCTTTGGCCGCCACACGCTCGATGGCCACGCGGGCAGCACTGCGGTAGGGCTCGGCCAATCGGCTCCAGCGGTCCATGGCGCGGGCCAGGCGTGCCGCTACTTGAGGGTTGATGGCATCCAGCGCAAGCACCTGCTCGCTCCAATACACGTAGCCCGCCGCGTCGGCACGGTGAAAACCTGCTGGGTTGGCGCTGCAATAGCTAAAGATCAGGCTGCGGGCGCGGTTGGGGTTGCGCAGGCTGAAGTCGGCATGTTGCATGAGCTGGCGCACGCGCGGCAGCACGTCGCCTGCACGGTCGGGCGCACTGGCTTGGAGAGCAAACCATTTGTCGATGACCAAGGCTTCTTGTTGAAACTGTTTGTGGAACAGTGCCAACGCGTCTTGCGCCAAAGCATGGCCGCTGACCACCAAGGCCGACAGCGCATTGAAGCGGTCCGTCATGTTGCCCGCATCTTTGAATTGTTGATAGACCCGACCGGGTGTCACGGCGTCACCGCTGTGCACAGCCGCTACACACAGCATGCCCATGGCTAAGCCAGCCAAGGCGCGGCGCCCGCTGGACTTCGCGTCGGGCGAGTAAGCGCCGTTGTTCTTGTGCGCGTCCCATGCCCATTGCCAGTCGGTCTGCAAAGCCGTAGCCAGTTGCAGGCGCATGTTTTCCCGCAGGGCATGCACGCGCTGCGGGTCCACCACATCCAGCTGGTCGGCGATGTAGTTTTCCGAAGGCAGAGTGAGCGCCAGGTCCTTGAAAGCAGCATCCAACTCGGGGTGGCGCAACACATTGCGCAAGGCGTCCACCAGGGCGTCGGACAGCACGGGAATCCCGGTCAGGTCCTTGTTTTGCTGGATGGCATCCAACGCGCTTTGCAGCATCAGACGCTGACCGGCTTCCCATTGGTTGAAGGGGTCGCTGTCGTGGGCCAGCAAGATCAGCAGGTCGTCGGCGTTCAGGCCGTCTTCGAGAACCACCGGGGCGCTGAAGCCGCGCAACAGAGAAGGCACAGGTTCGCTGTCGATGTTAACAAAGGTGTAACTGGCGCTGGCTTCGGTCAGCACCAAGGTGTGCTGAGCCACGGCTTCGCTGCTGCCGTCGAGCTGCAAAGGCAGAGCTGCGCCATCGCGGCTGAGCAGCCCCAAAGAGACCGGTACCACGAAGGGTGCTTTGCGGTCTTGATCGGGGGTGGCTGGACAGCTTTGGCTGAGGGTGAGGGTGTACTTGCGCTCGGCGGCGTTGTAGCTGCCAGCCGCTTGCAGTCGGGGTGTACCGGCTTGGCTGTACCAGTGCTTGAAGGTGAGCAGGTGGTGCGCCAAGGCCGAGCCGGGGTTGGCGTCGGCGATTGCTTGCGCAAAGTCGTCGCAAGTCACCGCCTGACCGTCATGGCGTTCAAAGTAAAGCTTCATGCCTTTGGCAAAGCCTTCGCGACCCTGCAGGTCGTTGGGCGTTGCCACCAGCGTTTGCATCATGCGAACGACTTCAGAGCCTTTTTCGTAGATGGTGACGGTGTAGAAGTTGTTGATCTCGACATAGCTGTCGGGCCGCACCGGGTGGGCCATCGGGCCTGCGTCTTCGGCAAACTGCACGGTGCGAAGCACGCGAACGTCCTCGATGCGTTTGACGGCACGGGCACTGGCCACACCTGCCATGTCCTGGCTGAACTCTTGGTCACGGAAAACCGTGAGACCTTCCTTGAGGGAGAGTTGAAACCAGTCACGGCAGGTGATGCGGTTGCCAGTCCAGTTGTGGAAGTATTCGTGGCCGACGACCGATTCGATGTTGCCGAAATCCAAGTCGGTGGCCGTGTTGGGGTTAGCCAAGACAAATTTCGTGTTGAAGATGTTCAGGCCCTTGTTTTCCATGGCGCCCATATTGAAGTCGCTGGTGGCGACGATCATGAAGCGCTCCAGGTCCAGCGGCAGGCCAAAGCGCGCTTCGTCCCAGGCCACGCTGGCCATCAGAGAGTTCATCGCGTGTTCGGTTTTGTCCAGATCGCCGGGGCGCACAAACACTTGCAGCAAGTGCTCTTTGCCGCTGCGGCTGACGATGCGTTGCTCGCGAGCGACCAGCTGACCGGCTACCAGGGCAAAAAGGTAGCAGGGCTTTTTGTGCGGATCGACCCACTTGGCAAAGTGACGTCCGTCGTCCAAGGCGCCTTGCTCGACCAGGTTGCCGTTGCTCAGCAGCACAGGGTACTTGGCCTTGTCGGCTCGCAACGTGACGGTGTAGCTGGCCATCACATCCGGGCGGTCCAGGAAGTAGGTGATGCGTCGGAAGCCCTCGGCCTCGCATTGCGTGAAGAAGGTGCCCTGGCTGACGTACAGGCCCATCAGCTGAGTATTCTTCTCGGGGTTGCAGGTGGTGAAGATTTCCAGATCGAAGGCATCCGTGCCTTCGGGCAGGTTTTCCAGCACCAGCTGGTTGCCGTCCATCTTGAATGAGGTGCCACCGCCGTTGACCAAAACGCGGGCCAAATTGAGGTCTTCGCCATCCAGACGCAGCGGCTGTGCCGCCACATCGGGGTTGCGGCGCAGTCGCATCTTGTTCAGCACGCGGGTTTTGGTCGGGTCCAGATCAAAGGTCAGATCGACCGTGTCGATCCAGAACGCCGGGGCGGCATAAGCCTCCCGGTGAATCGCGGTGGGTTGTCCTTCACGCATCACTAACTCCGTTTTTGTTGAGGTCTGAGCAGCTCAGAGGCCTTGTTTCAGTGAGGCTTCGATGAACGCATCGAGGTCGCCATCGAGCACCTTTTGGGTGGCCGAGATTTCGACGTTGGTGCGCAAATCCTTGATGCGGCTGTTGTCCAGCACATAGCTGCGGATCTGGTGACCCCAACCCACATCGGTCTTGGTGTCTTCGAGCTTTTGCTGCTCTTCCAAGCGCTTGCGCATCTCGAAGTCATACAGGCGCGAGCGCAGGCGTTGCCATGCCACATCGCGGTTGCTGTGTTGGCTGCGGCCGTCTTGGCACTGGACCACGATGCCGGTGGGGATGTGCGTCAGACGCACCGCCGAGTCGGTTTTGTTGATGTGCTGACCGCCCGCGCCGCTGGCACGGAAGGTGTCGGTGCGCACATCCGACGGGTTGATGTTGATCTCGATCGAGTCGTCGATCTCGGGGTAGACAAACAGCGAAGCGAACGAGGTGTGGCGGCCGCCCGACGAGTCAAACGGGCTCTTGCGCACCAAACGGTGCACGCCAGTTTCGGTGCGCAGCAGGCCAAAGGCGTATTCGCCCTCGATCTTGATGGTCGCGCCCTTGATGCCTGCGGTGTCGCCCGGGGTTTCGTCTTCCACCGTGGCCTTGAAGCCTTTGCGCTCGGCGTACTTGATGTACTGGCGCAGCAGCATGCTGGCCCAGTCACAAGCTTCGGTGCCACCTGCGCCGGCCTGAATGTCGACAAAGCAGTTCAGTGGGTCGGCCTCGTGGCGGAACATGCGGCGGAATTCGAGGTCTTCCACCAGCTTGGCCAGTTTGGCGGCTTCAGCTTCGATGGTTTGCAAGCCGGCATCGTCGCCTTCTTCCTTGCTCATCTCGAAGAGTTCAAGGTTGTCGGCCAACTCGCTGGTCAGGTTGGTGATGGTCACCACCACGCCGTCCAGGGCTTTTTTCTCTTTGCCCAGTTCCTGGGCTTTTTTGGGGTCGTTCCAGACCGAGGGATCTTCGAGCGATGCGTTGACGGTTCTCAGCCGTTCAGATTTGGCATCGTAGTCAAAGATACCCCCGTAACTCGTGGGTACGAGCGGTCAGGTCTGTGAGGGATGCGCCGATTTGGTTGATG
>NZ_JAXITC010000006.1:0-161687 GCF_034680285.1 Limnohabitans sp. | reverse complement strand
GCACTTGAGCATGACCAGCGAGTCCTTGCCGCCCGAAAACAGCAGGGTGGGGCGCTCGAAAGCGGCGGCGACTTCGCGCAGGATGAAGATGGTTTCTTCTTCCAGCGCGTCCAGGTGGCTGTTGCTCAGGGTGTGCAACTCGGTTTGTGTCATGGCGGTCATTCGGTTCTCTCGTATCTCAATGTGGTCAAGGTGCCTGAAGTCAAGTCCGGGCACGCTTGGTGTGATGTGTGGGGCAAGGCGGGTGACGATTTGTGACGCGAAGCGGCTTATGAGGAGCCCGGCTTGCCCCACGCATCACAGTTCAGCAAGGGTCAAGACTTGACGTGCAAGCCACACTCCTTGGCCGCCTCGTCCTCCCACCACCAGCGCCCGGCGCGGAACTCCTCGCCCAGGCTGATGGCCCGTGTGCAGGGCGCGCAGCCAATGCTCGGGAAAAACTGGTCGTGCAGCGGGTTGTAGTCCACCTGGTTCGTGGCGATGTAGTGCCAGACATCGCCCCAGGTCCAGCTGGCCAGAGGGTTGAACTTGTACAGACCTTTGGTGGCCACTTCGCTCTCGTCAAGCAAAGGCACCTCGGCACGGGCCGCAGATTGCTCTTGGCGCAGACCGGTGATCCAGGCTTTTTGGCCTTTCAAGGCGCGGGCCAGTGGCTCCATCTTGCGCACGCCACAGCAGGCTTTGCGCAGTTCCATCGACTTGTACATCGCATCCTGGCCTTGGTCGCGCACGAACTGGATCACCGACTCTTGCACCGGGCGAAAAATATGGATGGGCGCACGCGAATGCGCTTGGGTGCGCTCCAGCAGGGCTAAAGTTTCGGTGTGCAGCGCGCCGGTTTCCAGAACGAACACCGGGATGTCCAATTGCAGGCTGTTGATGAGGTGGGTGATCACCACATCTTCTGCACCCAAGCTGGAGGCCTGGGTCACGGGGGCTAACTCGGCCGCAGCGCGGCGCAGCATCGCCTGGGTCTCGGTCAGTTTGGTGGCAAAGTCAGGGCTGGCTTTGGCATTTTGCTCGGTGGCTTTGACCGGGGCGCTGCGCGAAGAAATCAGGCTCGAAGTCATCAGGCGGCCTTGGCAAATTGCGGTTGCGTCTCCACGGCCGAGCCTTGGTAGAAACCGGCATAGCGGTCCAGCTGGCGCTGTGCTGCGCTGGCATCCACGCCCTCTTTGAGCACGGCCACGTCAAAGCCGGTGCGTTGCATTTGCACCAGCTGGTCGATCAGTACATCGCCCGTGGCGCGCAGCTCGCCCGCAAAGCGCAGGCGGCGGCGCAGCAAAAAGGCTTGGCTGTAAGCGCGGCCATCGGTGAAGGCCGGGAACTGCAGGTCGATGCGGGTGACGCCGTTCAGGTCGAGCGTGCGTGGGTCCACGTCGTTGGCCAGCTCCAAGACGCCGGTTTTGTTGGCAGCTTGGTGTTCTTGTGAGGTAATGATGTTCATGGTCGTTTTTTTCTGCTGTAGGAGCGGCGCCCTCGCCGCGATTGGCTGTTCATCGCCGCGAGGGCGCGGCTCCTACAAGGGACTTCAGGATGTGGCTTCCTCGACTGGATGGCGCGCGGCATTGGCAGCGGCCTTGAATGGGTCTTGACCCACACGACGCACCGTCTCGATGAAGGCTTCTTGTTTGCCGTCCGAGGTGGCAGCGCGCAACTCTTTGTAGGTGTTCAAAATCGCTTCGATCACATCCGGCACTTCGAACGAAGAGAAGGACGGACCGACCACTTTGCCGGGTGTGGCTGCGCCGGACAGGTCTTTGCCGTCCGAGCCGCCCAGCGTGACCTGGTACCACTCTTTGCCATCTTTATCGACCCCCAAAATGCCGATATGGCCCGAGTGGTGGTGACCGCAGGAGTTGATGCAGCCGCTGATGTGGAAGTCGATGTGACCCAGGTCTTCCAGCTCGTCCAGGTCTTGGTAGCGCTCGGTGATCGCGCTGGCCGTGGGGATGGAGCGGGCATTGGCCAGCGCGCAGTAGTCACCGCCGGGGCAGGCGATCATGTCGGTCAAAAGACCGATGTTGGGTTGGGCCACGCCCAGGGCCTGGGCTTCGCGCCACAGCGCGTGCAGCTGGTCCAAGCGCACCCAAGGCAGCAGCAGGTTTTGGGTGTGCGAGACACGGGCTTCGCCTGCGGAATACTTCTCCACCAAGGCCGCAGCGGCATCGAGCTGATCGGCTGTGGCGTCCCCCGGGGCGTAGCCCGGGCGTTTGAAGGACAGCGACACGGCGCGCAGCTGCGGGTTGCGGTGTGCTCGCACGTTGCGCGAGAGCCAGCGGGCAAAGGCAGGTGTCTTGGCCGCTTCGATGCTGAGCGCTGCTTCGGCTTGGGCCAGCCACTCGCTGGTGTTTTCGGGCAGGTTCAGCGCAGGGTCCACAAACCCTGCTTTCACGCGGTCGAGTTCGGCCTGCGGCAGGGTGTGCGGTGCGCCGTCGCGTTCCAAAATTTCGCGGAACTCGGTCTCGACTTCATCAAAGTAGCGCTGGCCTTCGGCCTTGACCAAAATTTTGATGCGGGCTTTGTACTTGTTGTCGCGGCGGCCCCAGCGGTTGTAGACACGCACCACGGCTTCGAGGTAATTCATGATGTCTTGCCATGGCAAGAACTCGCGGATGACCACGCCGTTGACGGGTGTGCGGCCCATGCCGCCACCCACCAAGACCTTGAAGCCGACTTCGCCTGCGGCGTTTTTGATCACTTGCAGGCCCACGTCGTGCCAGCCAATGGCGGCGCGGTCTTCGGTGGCACCCGTGATGGCGATCTTGAACTTGCGCGGCAAGTGCGCAAACTCAGGGTGCAGCGTGCTCCACTGGCGGATCAGCTCGGCATACGGCCGGGGATCCACCACTTCGTCGACGGCCACACCTGCCAGCTCGTCGGTGGTGGTGTTGCGGATGCAGTTGCCGCTGGTCTGGATGCCGTGCATGTTCACGGTGGCCAGCAGATCCATCACGTCGGCCGATTTGTCCAGTGGAATCCAGTTGAACTGCACGTTCTGGCGCGTGGTGAAGTGGCCGTAATTGGTCGTCAGCTTGGGGGCCAGGCCCGCAATTTTGTCTTGGGTGGCTTGGGCTTCGGCCAGCAAGGCGGCGTCGGGCGTGTCGTAGTCGCGGGCGATTTGGGCCAGTACTTTGATCTGGGCCGCGTTGATCTCGCCATAGGGTACGGCCACACGCAGCATGGGGGCGTAGCGCTGCACATACCAGCCGTTTTGCAGGCGCAAGGGGCGAAACTGGTCTTCGGTCAATTGACCCGTCTGCCAACGACCCAGCTGGTCGCGGAACTCTGCAGCGCGGGCGCGCACAAAGGCTTTGTCGAATTCGGTGTACTGGTACATAGAGGCAAGAAGAGAAAGATCAGATCAAAACGAGCTTGGTGCCTGCCCATGCCAGCAGCACGGACAGCAGTGAGCGGATCACGCGGTCAGGCGTGTGGTGTGTCAGGCGCGCGCCCAGCCAGATGCCGGGCAGCGAGCCCGCCAGCAGCTTGGCCAGCAGTGGCCAGTCCACCGAACCGAGCGACGCATGGCCCAAGCCCGCCACCAAAGTCAGCGGCACGGCATAAGCGATGTCCGCCGCCACGATGCGCGGCAGGGGCAAAAGCGGGTAAAGCAAAAGCAGTAGGGTCACGCCAATGGCCCCCGCGCCGACCGAGGTGAGCGTGACCAAAGTACCGATCAGCGCACCAAACAGCACCGGTAGGCTCCAGTGGCGAGGGGTGCTGGCGCGGGCTTCGTCGGCGGCGTCCAGGTGGCGGGGTAGTTGTTTGCCCCGCACGGCTTTGAAGAGCATGGCGGCAGCGGTGAGCAGCAGCGCCACGCCCAGCGTGGTCGTCATCAGCGACTGCACTTGGGAGGAGGCTGGACCCACCCAGTGCAAAAAGCCCAAAGTCACCAGACAAGCGGGAATGCTGCCCGCACTGAGCAAACCCACCACGCGCCAAGGCACGATGCGCTGGCGTGCAAAGCTGATGGTGCCGCCCAGCTTGGTGAAGGCCGCAAACAGCAGGTCGGTGCCCACCGCCATATAAGGCTTCACGCCAAAGAAAAAGATCAAGAGCGGCGTCATCAGCGAACCGCCGCCCACCCCCGTCAGGCCCACGATGGTGCCCACGAAGAAACCTGCAAAGACATAAGCCAAATCAACCATGGCGGCGACTTTAAGGTGGTCTTATGCCAAAACAAACGATTTTTTAGTTGGGTATATATTCCTATTGCTTATAAGTTGGATGTTTCAAGTCGAATTTCAATCAGTAGCTTGAGTTTGGCCTTTTCTGAGACAAGCTGAAAGTCGGCTGTTAAAGTCGCTTTTTTAGTATTTACCCTAGGACGCCCCGATGAAACGCCTGATTGCCACCGGCCTTTTGAGCGCAGCCGCTGCCAGCACCGTGCTGGCCCAGACCCCCATCAAGATCGGTGAGATCAACAGTTATTCCGCCATTCCTCAGTTCACCCAGCCCTACAAACAAGGCTGGCAACTGGCTGTCGAGGAAATCAATGCCCAGGGCGGCCTTCTTGGCCGCAAGGTCGAAGTCATCGCCCGCGACGATGCAGGCAAGCCCGATGAAGCGCTGCGCCACGCCATTGAATTGACGTTCAAAGAGAAAGTGGACGTTCTGGCGGGTGGCTTTTTGTCGAACATCGGTCTGGCGCTGGCCGACCACGCCCAGAAAAACAAGCGCCTTTTTGTGGCCAGCGAGCCTTTGACCGATGCCATCGTTTGGGAAAAAGGCAACCGCTACACCTTCCGCCTGCGACCCAGCACCTACATGCAAGCGGCCATGCTGGTCGAAGAAGCGGCCAAGCTGCCTGCCAAGCGCTGGGCCACGATCGCACCCAACTACGAATATGGCCAAAGCGCGGTTGCCAGCTTCAAAGAGTTGCTCAAGGGCAAGCGCCCCGATGTGGAGTTCGTGAGCGAGCAGTGGCCTGCACAGGGCAAGATCGACGCTGGCAGCACGCTGACTGCGACCATGGCCAGCAAGCCCGACGCCATCTTCAACGTCACCTTTGGCGCGGACCTGGCCAAGCTGGTGCGCGAAGGCAACCAGCGCAACGTCTTCCCCAAGACCCCTGTGGTGTCGCTGCTGTCGGGCGAGCCCGAGTACCTGGAAGTCCTGAAAGACGAAACGCCCAAGGGCTGGATCGTGACCGGCTACCCCTGGGACCAGCTCGACAACAAAGAGCACGCCAGCTTTGCCGCCAACTACTACAAGAAGTTCAACGAGAACCCCAAGGTGGGCTCGGTCGTGGGTTACGCCACCATGCAGTCGATCTTTGCCGGCATCAAAAAAGCCGGCAGTGTGGACAACGAAAAATTGGTCATCGCCATGCGTGGCCTCAAATTCAACACCCCTTTTGGCCCCGCCGAATACCGCGCCATTGACCAGCAGTCCACCATGGGGGCTTATGTGGGCAAGCTCGACCAAAGGGGCGGCAAGGGAACCATGGTGCAGTGGCGCTATGCCGATGGCAAGAGCTACTTGCCGACCGACGCTTATGTGAAAGCCCGTCGTCCAGCTGAAGCGATGAAATGAAACGAGAGGGTTGGCGTCACCTTCTCTCAGTGGCTGACCAAGCCCCAATGCTCGGCTGAGCTCGCTGTCCAGAACTCCGCAAAAGGACTGGGCAGCACTGGGGCAGCAGGGTCGGTGGCCAACAACTGACCGTGTGTGAGGCTGACCGTGCTGTCGGCCAAGGACTTGGCGTGACCGTGGGCATGCCGCACCATCAGGTGGTGCGGGGTGATGTCACCGGGTTGGTGGAGGCCCGCCGCACCCACCAAGTCGGCCAGCGCATGCAGCGTGTTGGCATGGAAGTAAAACACCCGTTCGGCCTTGTCGGTGACCACGATGGCGCGTTGTCGAACCGGGTCTTGCGTGGCCACGCCAGTGGGGCAATGGTCGGTGTGGCAGCTGCGCGACTGGATGCAGCCCAGCGCAAACATGAACCCCCGGCCCGAATTGCACCAGTCAGCGCCCAAGGCCAAAGAACGCGCGATGTCGAAAGCCGAGATCACCTTACCCGAGGCGCCAATCTTGATGCGGTCGCGCAAACCTGCGCCCACCAAGCTGTTGTGCACCAAGCGAAGCCCGTCGCGCAGCGGCATGCCCACATGGTCGGCAAACTCGATGGGTGCAGCCCCGGTGCCTCCTTCCGCGCCATCCACCACCACAAAGTCGGGTGTCAGGCCAGTGACCAGCATGGCTTTGACCATTGAAAACCATTCGGCCGGTTGGCCCACACACAGTTTGATGCCCACGGGTTTTCCGCTCGACAGTTCGCGCAATCGGGCAACAAAGTTCAGCAATTCGATGGGGCTTGAAAAAGCCGAGTGCCTCGCTGGGGAGACGCAGTCTTGGCCCATGGGCACGCCACGCGCATCGGCGATCTCTTGGCTTACCTTCGCCTTGGGCAGCACCCCGCCATGGCCGGGTTTGGCCCCTTGAGACAGTTTGACCTCGATCATCTTGACCTGGGGCGACAGCGCCTGCAACGCAAAACGCTCCGGGTCAAAGTGCCCGTCCGGCGTGCGGCAGCCAAAGTAGCCGGAAGCGATTTGCCAGATCAGGTCGCCGCCGTGCTCACGGTGGTGCACCGAGATGCTGCCTTCGCCTGTGTCATGGGCAAAGCCGCCCATGGCTGCACCCCGATTGAGCGCTTTGATGGCGTTGGGCGACAGAGCCCCAAAGCTCATGCCCGAGATGTTGAGTAAGGACAAGTCATAGGGCTGGGCACATTGCCCCTCGCCAACCCGAACCCGGAAAGTGGCAGGGTCGGGCTGAACGGGTTGCAAGGAATGTGCGATCCATTCGGTGCCCGTGGCATACATGTCCTTGATGCTGCCAAACCCCCGTTTGTCGTTTTGGACCTTGGAGCGGGCATAGACCATGGCCCGTTGGTTGCGCGAAAACGGCAGCTTTTCTTCGTCGTCTTCCAAAAAGTATTGCCGCAGTTCGGGGCGGATGTATTCCAGCGCGTAGCGCAGACGCCCCGTTAGCGGGTAGTTACGGCGAACGGCTTGTTTGGTTTGCTGGAAGTCGATCCAGCCCAAAACAAACAACAGACCCAATCCGGCGCTGGCCCATCCGGACAGCGGCCAGACCACCAAGGCCGCGGGTGCGGTGACCAGCCAAGGCAGATAGCGGGACAAGGATTGACGGGCCATGAATCAAGCACCTCACAAAACATCCAGCACCGAAGGGCGCTGAAACACACCCATCGTAGTTGGAAATGTTGAATTTGTTGAATTTAAGTGCGGACGTAGCGTTCGGCTGTCAAATGCTTGACCAACTCCGGCGGCAAGGGCAAGTCTTGGTTTTCGAGCCAAGTGGCGACCAGTTCACCGCAAAGCACGGCCAGACTGATGCCGCGGGCGCCCATGCCCGTGCTGATCCAAAGTCCAGGCAGCCTTTGGCTGTCGACGGGGCCGACCGCAGGCAAGCGGTTGGGCAGGGTGCAGCGCAGACCCGCCCAGCCGTGGATCCGATCGGGCTGAAACTGCCTCTTCATCGCTTCGCCCAGATCGGGCAGCAGCGTCGCCAAACGGACTTGGTTGGCGGCGTGGTCTTCGGTGCGCACGGGGGCTTGTTCGCAGTTGCGCTCGAACGTCGAGCCAATGTACCAAGCCATGGGCCCATCGGGCGAGGGCACCCCGCTGATGAAACTGCCGTGACCATTGACAGGAAAAGGGGGCAGCTTGTTGGGATTGGGGCTTGGGGACGCGGCCAAGGCGTCGGCCCGAAGATCTGATTCGAGCTCAGACATGATTCCCCAGCTCACTTGTCCCCGCAAGGGGTTCAGTGGCACCGCAAATCCAGGTTGGTTTTGCAGCAAGGCCAGGCTGTCAAAGGCACTGGCCACCACCAGCAAGGGCGCTTGGCCCAACACTTCCCCTTGCGCATTGAGCGCGGTCCAAGCTTCACCGTTCTTGGCGAGGGCGCTCACTTTCCGACCCCAGTGCACTTGCACGCCGGGCGTGTTGAGTTGCGCAGTCACCAGTTGCTGGGGCCTGATCCAGCCTGCCTGCCCATGCCACAGCGCCGGGGTGTCTGGCGGCAAACCCGCGGCAGCAATTTGAGCCGCACTCGCTGGGGTGCTTGTGTCACTCGGGGTGGCCGTGGGCAAGCGGCGCTTACCGCCGATGTTGTGCTCCAAAACCCCGCTCAAGGCCCAATCGGTCCCGCTTTGCAGAAGCGCTCCAGCCCGCTGCAGTGTCGCTTGCACACCTGCACGGGTGATGCGCGAGAGCACGTTGTCGTCTGGAGAAACATGAGGGGCGGCCAGCCCGGCGGGCAGTCCCGATGCGCCATAGCCCACCCCTTCGCCTTGGTCCAGAACGGTCACAGCCCAACCTCGTGTGGCCAGGCTGTGCGCCACGGCCGAACCCGATAAGCCCGCGCCGATGACCAGCGCTTGGCGAGGGCCAGCCCAGCCGCGGTCGAGGTCAGTGTGCAATGAAAGCGAAATCCAGGGGGAAATCAGTTGCTGGGGGGCACGTAGCCTTGGGCTGCGTCGGCGCCATCGCCAAAGAAGTGGTTTTCCATTTGGCGAGCCAGGTACTGGCGGGCGCGCAGGTCGGCCAAGTTCAGGCGGTTTTCATTGACCAACATGGTCTGGTGCTTGAGCCAATCTGCCCAAGCTTGCTTGCTCACGCCTTCCCAGATGCGTTTGCCCAAATCGCCCGGGTAGGGGGGGAAATCCAGACCTTCTGCTTCTTTACCGAGTTTGATGCATTGAACGGTGCGTGCCATGGTGTTGTCTTGCCTTGATGTATCTTAAGAAGCGCTGGTTATACGGATATAAAATTTCAGTATTTCCAGTTGTGAACGAATCACACGAAAATGTGGGCTGTCTTGAGGTCAGCAACGCGATTTCGTGGTCTTGTAGGCTGCAACTGTATCAAGCTTTCAGCATCCCCCATGGGCTTTGGGTCTCTTGATCCGGCCACAACACCCGTCAAAAACATGAGTGCTTTTCTCGAAGAACGTGTTCTCAGCGTCCACCACTGGACCGATCGCCTGTTCAGCTTCACCACCACCCGCGACCAAGCCCTGCGCTTTTCGAACGGGCACTTCACCATGATCGGCTTGCGTGGCGAGAACGGCAAACCGCTGCTGCGTGCCTATTCGATTGCCAGCGCCAACTACGAAGAGCACCTGGAATTTTTGAGCATCAAGGTGCCCGACGGCCCGCTGACTTCCAAGCTGCAACACATTCAGGTGGGAGACACCATCGTGGTGGGCCGCAAACCCACGGGCACTTTGCTGTGTGACTACCTGTTGCCCGGCAAACACCTGTACCTCATGGCCACGGGCACGGGGTTGGCCCCTTACATGAGCATCATCCGCGACCCCGAAACCTACGAGCGCTTTGAAAAAGTGATCCTGGTGCATGGCGTGCGCCAGGTCAACGAGTTGGCTTACCACGACTACATCACCCAAGAACTGCCCGCCAACGAGTTTCTGGGCGAGATGGTGACAAAGCAGTTGCTTTATTACCCCACCGTGACCCGCGAGCCTTACAAAAACCAAGGGCGCCTGACCGACTTGATCGAAAACGGCAAGCTCTTTGCTGACTTGGGCCTGCCCCCGCTCAATCCCGCGGACGACCGCATCATGATCTGTGGCAGCCCCGCCATGCTCAAAGACCTCAAGCGCATTTGTGAAGAGCACGGCCTGAAAGAGGGCAACACGAGCACACCAGGCGCTTTTGTCATTGAACGGGCCTTTGCCGAGTCCTGATTGGGCTGGGGCTTTGTGACAAGCCTCACCAAAGATCGTTGATCACGGGCGCAAAATGCGCCCGTTGTCTTTTGAAAACCGACCATGAACCTGACTTCCATCACCCCCCATCGCCTCTTGGCCTTGATTGCCGTGTCGGGCATTGGCATGCTGGCTTTTGGCCTGTATTTGCAGCACGTCGTGGGTCTGAACCCTTGCCCCATGTGCATCGTGCAGCGCTACGCATTGATCGGCGTGGTGTTGGTGGCGGCTGTAGGCTGGCGTTTGCGCGGCTGGGGCCTGGCGGCGTCGGGTGTATTGCTGGCGCTGGTGTCGGGTTTTGGCGGCTTTACCGCTGCGCGCCAAAGCTGGCTGCAGTGGTATCCCCCTGAGATCGTGACCTGCGGCCGTGACTTCTACGGCATGGTCGAGAACTTCCCCATCAACCGCGCCATCCCCATGATCTTCAAGGGCAGCGGCGACTGCACCAAGATCGACTGGACCTTTTTGGGCGGCTCCATCGCCAATTGGTCATTTGTGTGCTTTGTGGCGTTTGGCCTTTTGGGCCTGTGGGTGGCCCTGAAGTCGCGTCAGCCAGCGGCGTAATTGAGCGGCACCGCCGTGGTGTATTTCAGCTCCTCCATGGCAAAACTCGAACTCACATCCGACAGCGGCACCTGCTGAATCAGCTGTTTGTACACCTGGTCGTAGGCCGCAATATCGGGCACCACCACCCGCAGCAGGTAGTCCACATCACCGCTCATGCGGTAAACCTCGACGATTTCCGGGATGGCCTGCACCGTGGCCCGAAACTTCTCTAGCCAAGGCAGGTCGTGGTCACGCGTGCGCACCGCCACAAACACCGTTACCCCCAGATTCACCTTTTGCCGGTCCACCAAGGCCACCTGCTGAGAGATCACGCCCAGCTCCTTGAGCCGCTGAATCCGACGCCAGCAAGGCGTGGGCGTCAGGTGCACGGCTGCGGCCAGTTCGTTGATCGGCAAGTCGCTGCTCTTTTGGAGTAACTCCAGCAATTTTCGATCTATTGCATCTAATTTCTGTTTCATGACCTGATTGTAGAAAATTATTCCAAAAATAGGCCGTTTCCTACGCTATTTTGAAACTTCATGCTGACCATTTGGTGGCAAACTTTGATGCTCATTTTGTGCAAGGTTGACATGAAAAAAATCGGTTTGATCGGGGGCATGAGCTGGGAGTCCACGGCGCTTTACTACCAGCACATCAACCGCGAAGTGGCCAAGCGCCATGGCGGACTGCGCTCGGCGCGGGTGCACCTCATCAGCTTGGACTTTCAGGAAATTGCCGATCTGCAAAAGCAGGGCGATTGGCCCCGCATGACCGAGATATTGCAAACGGCAGCGCGCCAACTCGAAAGCAGCGGCGCCGAGGTCTTGCTCATTTGTACCAACACCATGCACCGCATCGCGCAGGAAGTGCAATCGGTGACGGCCTTGCCCTTGCTGCACATTGCCGACGTGACCGCCGACGCGATTTTGGCGGTAGGCCTGAACAAGGTGGGCCTGCTCGGCACCCGTTTCACCATGGAGCAGGCCTTCATGCGCGACCGCTTGGCGGCACGCGGCATCGAGTGCGTGGTGCCCGACGAGCCCGGTCGCGTCGAGGTGCATCGGGTCATTTTTGAAGAACTGTGCCGGGGCGTGGTGCGGGACGATTCACGCCAGAAACTCATCGCCTCGGTGCGTGAGCTGGCGGCCCAAGGCGTGCAGGGCGTGATTTTGGACTGTACCGAGTTGACCATGATCTTGCAGCCCGGCGACCTTGGCTTGCCCCTCTTTGACACCACCGAACTGCACGCCATGGCCGCCGTTGATTTCTCACTGTCCTGAGGTCCACCATGTGCCAGCTGATGGGCATGAGCTGCAACAACCGCGCAGCCACCACGTTTTCATTCACCGGGTTTTCTGCCCGGGGCGGGCGCACCTCGGACCACGTCGATGGCTGGGGCATTGCGTTTTACGACGGCCACGGTTGCCGGGTTTTTCAGGACGACCAACCGGCCAGCGAGTCTCCACTGGCGGAATACGTGCGCAGCCACCCGATCAAATCCCGCGTGGTGGTGGCGCATGTGCGCAAAGCCACCCAAGGCGATGTGCAAGCGGCCAACTGCCATCCTTTTCAGCGCGAATGGCTGGGGCGCACTTGGGTGTTTGCCCACAACGGGGACCTCGGCCGCTTTGAAGCGCCGATGACCTGCCAAGACATGCCCGTGGGCACCACCGACAGCGAGCGTGCGTTTTGCGCCCTCATGAGCCGCTTGCGTTTGCACTTCAAAGATTGGCAACACCCCCCGGAGTGGCCAGAGCTGGCCCCGGTGCTGGCCAGCATCGCGGGCGATCTGGCCCAACACGGCAACTTCAACATGTTGCTGAGCGACGGCCACGCGCTTTATGTGCACTGCTCGACCCACCTGCACCAGCTCACCCGGCACCACCCGTTCCCCAAGGCGCAGCTGGTGGACTGCGACATGAGCTTGGATTTGGGGCCGCTCAACGCCGAAGGCGACGTCATGAGTTTGCTGGCCACCGAACCGTTGACCGTTGATGAACCCTGGCAAGCCCTGCGCACAGGTGAGTTTCGGGTTTATGTGGACGGCCAAGAGGTCTGGCGCCATCTGAACCCGCAAACGCAAGCCTTTGCTGCGGCCGAGCGCTTGGCGCTCACGAGCAGCGTCAGAGCTTCTTGACCAACACCTGGCTCTTGCGGTCCCAGTTGTACTTGCGTTTGCGCGCTTCTGGCAGCCAGTCGGGGTCTTGTTGCACAAAGCCGCGCTTGATGAACCAGTGCATGGTGCGGGTGGTGAGCACGAAGATGCTTTTGAGGCCCATGGCGCGGGCGCGTTGCTCGATGCGCTTGAGCACCTTTTCGCCATCGCCTTGGCCTTGCGACTGGGGCGACACGGTGAGCGCCGCCATCTCGGCCGTTTTGGCTTCGGGGTAGGGGTAAAGCGCCGCGCAGGCAAAGATCACGCCGTCGTGGTCGATGATGGTGTAGTGGTCGATATCGCGTTCGATCTCGGTGCGGTCGCGCTTGACCAATGTGCCGTCTTTCTCAAAGGGCTCGATCAGCTGCAAGATGCCGCCCACATCGTCCGAGGTGGCTTCGCGCAGTTCTTCGAGTTTTTCATCGATCACCATGGTGCCGATGCCGTCGTGCACATACACCTCGAGCAGCAAAGCGCCGTCGACCGCAAAGGGCAGGATGTGCGAGCGTTCCACACCCTCTTCGCAAGCTTTCACGCAGTGCTGCAAATAAAAGCCAATGTCGGTCGGCTCGGTCGGCGTAGGGAGCGATGCCAGCAGTTGTTTGGCAGCGGCCAAGGGCAGCTCGGTGTCGATGGGGTTGTCCTCGCTGGCTGGGGCGTGCGGCTCGATGCGGATGCCCGGCACCTCGGTCACAAAAATTAATTTGTCAGCCTGCAACTCGGTGGCCACGCTGGTGGCCACTTCTTCCATGGCCAAATTAAAGGCTTCGCCAGTGGGCGAAAAACCAAAGGGCGAGAGCAGCACCATCGCACCCATGTCCAGCGTGCGAATGATGCCGTCCACGTCCACCTTGCGCACCAGCCCCGAGTGGATGAAATCCACGCCGTCCACAATGCCCACGGGCCGTGCGGTGATGAAGTTGCCCGAAATCACCCGCACCGTAGAGCCCGCCATCGGGGTGTTGGGCAGCCCCTGGCTGAAGGCGGCTTCGATCTCGTAACGCAGTTGGCCCGCCGCCTCTTGGGCGCAGTCCAAGGCCACGCTGTCGGTGATGCGGATGCCCTGTGAATACTTGGGCGTGTGGCCTTTGGCGGCCAGTTGCTCATTGACCTGCGGGCGAAAGCCGTGCACCAGCACGATCTTGACGCCCATGCTTTGGATCAGCGCCAAATCTTGCGCGAGGTGCTGCAGCTTGCCCGCCGCGATCGCCTCGCCCGCGATGCCGACCACAAAGGTCTTGCCCCGGTGCATGTGGATGTAAGGCGCCACCGACCGGAACCAGGGCACGAAGGTGAAGTTGAAAACTGTGGACATGGGCGGCGAAGGTGCGGTGAAAGGGCTGCGAAAGTGGCAGGGTGCGCGGGACTGGGATAATCCCCCGCTGTTCTTGCCTTGATTTTCACAGAAGTTTCCGCCTTGTCTGACACCCCCCTCCAAATCGAGTTCCCCGAAGGCCTGCCCGTCTCGGCCCGCCGTGACGAAATCATGGCCGCCATGGACCAGCACCAGGTCATCATCGTCTGCGGCGAAACAGGTTCGGGCAAAACCACGCAGCTGCCCAAAATCGCGCTGGCGCTGGGGCGCGGCAAGCTGAACGCCAAGCCGGGCGAACGCGCCCGCATGATCGGCCACACCCAGCCCCGGCGCATTGCCGCCAGCTCGGTGGCCAAGCGCATTGCCGAAGAACTCAAAACACCCCTGGGCGAGGTGGTGGGTTTCAAGGTGCGGTTTCAGGATCGATTGAGCAAAAACGCCTCGGTCAAGCTCATGACCGACGGCATCTTGTTGGCCGAAACCCAGACCGACCCGCTGCTGCAAGCCTACGACACCATCATCATCGACGAGGCGCACGAACGCAGCCTGAACATCGACTTCTTGCTGGGCTACCTGCGCCAGATCTTGCCGCGCAGGCCAGACCTCAAGATCGTGGTCACCTCGGCCACCATCGACGCCGACCGTTTTGCCAAACACTTTGCCTCACGCAACGGCCCGGCCCCGGTCATCATGGTGTCCGGCCGCACCTTTCCGGTGGAGCAGCGCTACCGCCCGTTTGAAGAGTCGCGTGACTACGGCCTCAACGAAGCCATGGCCGATGCGATGGATGAACTCTGGCAGGGCGGGGCAGGGGGCGACATCCTGATCTTTTTGCCCGGCGAGCGCGAAATCCGCGAAGCCGCCGACCACCTGCGCAAGCACCTGGCGCACCAGCCGCTCACACGCAACGCCGAAGTGCTGCCGCTGTTTGCCCGCCTGTCGCAGGCCGAGCAAGACCAGATTTTTGAGGCCTCGAATGGCCGCCGCATCGTGCTGGCCACCAACGTGGCCGAAACGTCCCTGACGGTGCCCGGTATCCGTTATGTCATCGACGCAGGCACGGCAAGGGTCAAGCGTTACAGCCTGCGCAGCAAGGTCGAGCAGCTGATGGTCGAGCCCATCAGCCAGGCGGCGGCCAACCAGCGTGCGGGCCGTTGCGGCCGCGTGGCCAACGGCATTTGCATCCGCCTGTACGACGACAAAGACTTTGCGGGCCGCCCGCGCTTCACCGACCCGGAAATTTTGCGCTCGTCCTTGGCGGGCGTGATCTTGCGCATGAAGTCGCTGCACCTGGGTGTGGTCGAAGACTTCCCGTTCATCGAAGCACCGTCCAAACGGGCCATCACCGATGGCTACCAACTGCTGGCCGAGTTGGGCGCAGTAGACGACGACAACGAACTCACCCCCATCGGCAAAGAGCTGGCCCGACTGCCGCTGGACCCGCGTGTAGGTCGCATGATTTTGGAGGCCCGTGGCCGCGAAGCGCTGGAAGAAGTGCTGGTCATCGCCAGCGCCATGAGCGTGCAGGACGTGCGCGACCGGCCCATGGACGCTCAGGCCCAAGCCGACCAGCAACACGCCAAGTTCGACGACGACAAAAGCGAGTTCACCGGCTACCTGAAGTTGTGGAAATGGATCCACGACGCCCGTGGCGGCTCCTCCAAATCAATTGGGGTCAGATCCCAATTAAACGCGCCTGCGCAAGAAGCGCCGCAGCACAAACTCAGCAACCGCCAATACGAGCAGCTGCTGCGTCAGAACTTCATCAACATCCGGCGCGTGCGCGAGTGGCGTGACACGCACACCCAGCTGCTCACGGTGGTGACCGAGCACAAGTGGCGCATCAACACGCAGCCTGCAAGCTACGAGCAGCTGCACCTGTCCATGCTGGCGGGTCTGCTGGGCAATGTGGGTTACAAGCTCGAAGACGAAGAAGCTTATCTGGGCGCACGCGGCATCAAGTTCCACAAACACCCTGGCGCGCACCTGAGCAAAAAGCCGGGCCGCTGGATCGTGGTGGCCGAACTGGTCGAAACCACGCGCCTGTTTGGCCGGGGCATTGCGGCCATCGAGCCGCAGTGGCTGGAGCAAGTCGGCGCGCACCTGCTGCGCAAACAAGTGCTCGACCCGCATTGGGAAAAGAAATCGGCCGAAGTGGTGGCGCTGGAGCGGGCCACGCTTTACGGCTTGGTGGTTTACAGCGGGCGGCGCACGGCCTACAGCCGGGTGGACCTGCACGGCGCACGCGAGATTTTCATCCGCGAAGCCCTGGTGGGCGACCAGTGGGAGACCAAGCTGCCGTTTTTGGCGGCCAACCACAAGATGATCGCCAAGGTCGAAGAGCTGGAGCACAAGTCGCGCCGCCAAGACGTGCTGGTGGACGACGAACTGATCTATGCCTTTTACGACCAGCAGATTCCGCCCGAGGTGTGCAGCGGCCGCCTGCTCGAAGATTGGTACCGCCACGAGAGCGCCAAGCAACCGCGCCTGTTGCTGCTGACCCGAGAAGAGCTGATGCGGCACGAAGCGGCAGGCATCACGACGCAGGCCTTCCCCAAACACATCCGCTTGGGCGGCACCGACTGCCAGGCCACCTATCTGCACGAGCCCGGCGACGCCCGCGACGGCGTGACGGTAACTGTGCCCTTGTTTGTGCTGAACCAAGTCAGCGAAGACCGGTGCGAATGGCTAGTGCCCGGCCTGCTCAAAGACAAAATCCAGGCCCTGCTCAAAAGCCTGCCGCAGCGCCCGCGCAGCCGCTTTGTGCCGCTGCCCGAATCGGCTACGCGCTTGGCTGCCGAGCTGTCTGCGCCCGAGCTGTTTGGTGCCGGGTCGCTGACTGATGTGCTGCTCAAAAAAGCCCGCGACGAAACCAGTTTGGACATCAAGCGGACCGACTTCAAACACGAGATGCTCAGCCCGCATTTGTTCATGAACCTGCTGGTGGTGGACGAGCACGGGCGCCAGCTGGGCATGGGCCGCAACTTGGGCGCACTCAAAGGCGAGCTGGGTGCCAAAGCGCGTGGCGCGTTTCAGGCGCTGGCGCAGCTCAAAGTGGCGGCAGCGCCAACGCCGATCCCCGATCAGGCATCGGCCCAAGCCCCAACGATCACAGTCAACGCCAGCCGCAACAACGCCGCCCCGGCCAAAGCCGCCGCAGCGCCCAAGCCCCTGGCCCCCCAGCGCTACACCGCCTGGACCTTTGGCGAGCTGCCCGAGCTGATGGAAATCAGCAAAGGCGGCCAGACCCTGATCGGCTTCCCCGCGCTGGTGGACATGCAAGACGCTGTGACCATCGAAGTGTTTGACGAGCCTGACGTGGCCGCCACCAAGAACCGCGCGGGCCTGCGCCGCCTGTTTGCGCTGCAGATCAAAGACGCGCTCAAATACCTTGAGAAAAACATCCCTGACCTGCAAAAAATGGCCGTGGCCTACATGCCGCTGGGCACGGCCGACGAGCTGAAAACCCAGATCATCGACGTGGCGCTGGACCGCGCCTTCTTGCTTGACCCGCTGCCCAATGACGAGCTCACCTTCAAGCGCCGCATCGAAGAAGGCCGGGGCCGCTTGACTCTGATTGCCAACGAAGTGGCCCGGCTGGCGGGCACCATCTTGCTGGAGTTTGGCGCGGCCACCCGCAAGATCAAAGACACCAAAAACGCCCCCGACGCCACTGCAGACTGCACCCAGCAACTCCAACGCCTGATGCCCAAAAACTTCATGGCCGCGACGCCGTGGCCGCAGTTGCAGCACTGCGCCCGTTACCTCAAGGCCGTCACACTGCGCCTGGACAAATACCGCGCCGACCCCGCCCGCGACGCCCAGCGCCTGACCGAGCTGAAACCGCAAGAGCAGCGCTACTGGCGCTTGGTGGCCGAACGCAAAGGCGCACAAGACGCCCGCATGCTGGAGTTCCGCTGGTTACTGGAGGAGCTGCGCGTGAGCTTTTTCGCGCAAGAGCTGCGCACTCCGCAGCCGGTCAGCATCAAGCGGCTGGAGAAGGCTTGGGGGCAGTTGAATCATTGAGGGTTCATTTCACCCCCGGGGCCTAACCACTTTGGCAGAAGGCACCCGAAAGTGCCTTCTGCCATGATTTAAACGGCGCCCTCAGGCGCCGTTGCTAAGTTCGCAATAACTTAATGCTTGCCGAACTTGCCTTTGGCCGCTGTCACGCACCTGGCTTTGGCATCGCCCGCGAGGGCGTCGCATTTTTCATGGGCGACCTTGTAATCGGCTTCTGTCTTTTCTGAGGCGGCGTCTTTTTTGGCATCGCCAATTTCTTGGCCCATCTTGGCATCGGCCAAGGCTTTCGTTTCGGTGGCTTTGGCTTCTTGAACGCACACGTCTTTGCCGTTGCCTGCCAGGTCGTCGCAGCGCTCTTTGGCCACTTCGTACGCGGCCTTGGCTTTCACCACGGCGACTTTGTTGCGATCAGCGGCTTTGCCTGTGTAGCTGAATTCCAGTTCGGCCAGGGCCACTTTTTCTTTGGCTTTGGCTTCTTCCTGGAAAATGTCTTTGGCGTTGCCTTTTTGGACTTTGCAGGCTGCTTTGTCTGTTTTGTAATCCGCGCTGATGCGGGTTTTGCTGGCCTTGAATTCGGCTTTGTTCATGGTTTTTGCAAAGGCCGCCGACAAGGGCAGCAGGCTGGCACACACGATGGCGGCAGCGAGGGTTTTGAGGTTTTGCATGTGGGGTTCTCTGTGTGAATAACGAGAACCCATTGACACACGAACTGCCCGTGGGCGTCAGTGCATCAACGCACCGATGCACTCAAGGCCGAGCGTGGGCCTGGGCCGTCAACACCCGCACTTGTGCGGTGAGCTCCCGCACTGCTTGGGTCAGGCTCAAAAATTCTTGCTCTTTCAAGATGTCGATTTTGTTGTGCAGGAGTTCGATTTCTAATTCTGCTTTCACATTGATTTCGTAATCGATTTGCGCATGCCTGCGGTCCAGCTCTGACTGCCGGTTCTGGCTCATCATGATGGCGGGTGCCGTGTAGGCCGCCTGAAACGACAGCAGCAAGTTGAGCAGGATGAAGGGGTAAGGGTCCCAGGCGTTGTCCCCCACCAGCACGTTGCCCGTGATCCAAATGGCGATGGCCGAGCTTTGCAAAACAATGAAGCGCCAAGACCCAATGGTCGCCGCCACGCTGTCTGCCAATCGCTGGCCCCGCGTCAGAGGCCGAGCAGCCATGTGCTCAGGGATGAGGGTCGGAGCGATGGCCATTTGCTGTCGATGGGCTCTGCGCAGCTGCCGCAGCAGCGCCAACTGTTGCATTTCTTCGACAGATGGCTTGGCGACGGGGTGGGGTGGGTGTTGCATGAGACCTCCAAGGCTTGCACTTCAGGGTAACAGGCGTGTCATCCTCGGCGGCAACCATGCGCTCTGAGGGCAGTGCGGTGCCGCACTGTGGACACGGGTTTTGTCTTTGTCCTTGTACGATGTGCAAAACCTCAAGGCATTTATGACGTTTCCACTTTCCGCATCTTTCAAGCGATTGGCTTGGTCAAATCTGCTGGCCCAATCGGCGGAGCAGCTGAGCTTGGCGGCTGTGCCGATCGTGGCCGTGCTCTTGCTCAAGGCCGGGCCGGGCGAGATCGGCTTGCTCGCGTCCATCCAGTCCTTGCCTTTCTTGTTGCTGGCCATGCCCTTGGGGCTGCTGGCTGACCGCACATCGCGCACGCGCCTCATGGCTTTGGCCGAAACGCTGCGGGCTTTGGCCTTGTTGCTGCTGTTGGGTTTGATCGTCGCGGGTCAGGTCTCGATTCCGGCTTTGGCAGTGCTGGGTTTCATGGCCGCGGTGGGTACCGTGGCGTTCAGTGTGGCTGCGCCTTCTTTGGTGCCTGCCTTGGTGCCGGTCGATGCCTTGGCCCAAGCCAATGGGCGGCTGGAGTTGGCTCGCAGTGCGGCGTTTGCCGCAGGCCCGGCCTTGGCAGGTGCCTTGATTGCATGGACGGGCGCTTCTGCAGCGTTTGTGCTGTCGGGCATGTTGTCTGTGATGGCGGTCTTGTGCTTGCGCGGCATCACCGAACCCACCCGGGCCGCCATGCCCGACAGGCACCCTTTGCTGGAATTGCAAGACGGGGCCAAGTGGGTGTGGCGCAGCGACTATTTACGCCCCATGATGTTTTGCTCCATCGTCTGGAATATTTCTTGGTTCATGCTCCAAGCCGCCTACGTGCCTTACGCCATCAACGATTTAGGCTTGGACGCAAGCGGCGTGGGCGTGACTTTGGCTTGTTATGGCGTGGGCATGATCGTGGGGGCTTTGCTGGCGCCCCGAGTGGTGGGGCTGCTGCCGTTTGGGCAGGCCACTTTGCTGGGGCCTTATTTCTCGGTGCTGGCGGCCCTGACGATGGCGTTGACGCTGTTTTGGCCCCACGGTTGGTTGGCAGCACTCTCGTATTTCTTATTTGGCGCGGGCCCCATCATCTGGACCATCACGTCGACCACTTTGCGACAAACGGTGACGCCTCGCGCCATGATCGGGCGTGTGACGTCCATCAACATTGTGGTGACCACAGGCGCGCGACCTTTGGGTGCAGCCTTGGGTGGCGTGGTGGGGGTGAGCTTTCCGGTCTCCGTCAGTTTTTGGTGTGTGGTGGCCGGATTTTTCCTGCAGGCAGCCCTCATCACCGCCTCAAAACTGCGCACCTTGAAGCGTTTGCCCGATCCTTTGCCCGACTGAGCACAGTTCTCCGAAGACCCATCGCGGCGAGGGCGCCGCTCCTACAGGGAGTTGATCTGCGCTTGCTTGGATTGAGTTTGATGTGGGAGCCCCGCCCTCGGGGCGATCGCCAGTGCTGTGCGCAAGCCCATCGCGGCGAGTGCGCCGCTCTCACAGTCACGCAGTCAGCGTGGCAGGGTCATCAGCGGGATGTCTTTGGCCGTAGCCAGTTTGTCAAGTTGGGCTCGGGTTTGGCTGGCCAAGAAAGCTTCAATGGCCTGGCGTGTGGCGGGCTTGAAGAGGTCTTTGACCGGATGCGCCAGTTGAATGCCTGCAGCTGCGCACAGGCTGATGGCAAAGTGCGGCTCCAGCGCCGCGACGGCCACACGTCCGTTTTTGCAAGCGTACATGCGGTAACCCGCGTGTGCGCCACCCACGGCGCCATCGGGGGTCGTCATGCGCAACTGGCGGGGCAGTGCCAGCCAAGCGGCCGCTTCTGACAAAGCCACCTCGTGGCGGGTGCCTTTGCCGGTCGTCTTGAGGGTGATGACGGCTTTGAGCGTGGCTTCGCTGGCCATCAACGCACCGCCCATGTCGGCGAACAAACTGGGCGGCAGGTCCATGCCGTTGACCAAACCAACCTCGGCTTGGTAAGTGAGGTCATGGCCAGGAATCTCGGCCAAGGGGCCGGGCGCCCCCACCACTTCGATCAGGCTGAGCGCGGGGTATTGCTTGTGCAAAGCTTTCCAGCCCAAGCCCAGTTTGGCGAGGGCTGAAGGCCGAAAAGAGGTGAGCAGCACGTCGGTCTTGGGCAGCAATTTGTGCAAGGCGGCTTGACCGGCTTCGGTTTTGAGGTCCAGCGTTTGGTGTTTCACACCTTGGTGCATCAAGTCGTAACCGCTGGGCGTGTAGTGCTGCATCGGGTCGCCAGAGGGCGGGTTGATCTTGGTGCAGCTCGCGCCCATTTGCGCCAAGCGCATCAGGGCGGCGGGGCCGGGGAGGTTCAGGGCAAGGCTGACAACGCGCGTGCCGCGCAGGGGTTTGGTGGTGCTCATGGATGCACATTGTAGGAGCGGCGCCCTCGCCGCGATGGATGAACCTGAGGCTTTGCAAAAGCCCTATCGCGACGAGGGCATCGCTCCTGTATGAAGGCAGGACGCTGAGTTATTCGCCGAAATTCAGCGGCAAGCCCACATAGTTTTCGGCCATGGTGCGGGAGCCAGCTTCGCTGTGGATCAGGTAGTCGAGTTCTGCATCTTGGAACTTCTGGCCGATGTCGCCGTTTTCTGGGAAGTGGTGCATCAAGCTGGTGAACCACCAGCTGAACCGCTCTGCACGCCAAACGCGGCGCAAACAGCGCTCTGAATAGGCGTCGATGCCCGCGTCAGTCTTGTCGGCATAAAACTCGATGAATGCGGTGGAGAGGTACTTGACATCGGTGGCGGCCAAGTTCAGGCCTTTAGCGCCCGTGGGCGGCACGATGTGCGCAGCGTCGCCTGCCAAGAACATGCGGCCAAAGCGCATGGGCTCGGTCACAAAGCTGCGCAGCGGAGCGATGCTTTTCTCAATGCTGGGGCCCGTCACCAAATGCTCGCGGGCTTCGGGGTCGAGGCGATTGCGTAACTCGGCCCAAAAGGCGTCGTCAGACCATTGCTCGACCTTGTCCGTGGTGGGCACTTGCAGGTAGTAGCGGCTGCGCGTGGCGCTGCGTTGTGAGCACAAGGCAAAGCCGCGTGTGCTGTTGGCGTAAATCAGTTCGTGGTGCACGGGCGGTGTGTCAGACAGCACACCCAGCCAGCCGAAGGGGTAAACCTTTTCGTATTCCTTGATCGCGCTTTTTGGGGCGCTGGCGCGGCACACACCATGAAAACCGTCGCAGCCTGCAATGAAGTCGCACTCGATGGTGTGCAGCTGGCCATTTTTCTCGTAGGTCACGCGGGGTTTTTGGCTGTCAAAGTCGTGCACCTGCACATTTTCTGCCTCGTACACCGTGGGCAAACCTTCCGCCTGGCGGGTGTCCATCAAGTCACGGGTGACTTCGGTTTGGCCGTAAACGATCACTTTTTTACCGCCCGTGAGGTGGTCCATGTCGATGCGGTGGCGTGCGCCTTTGAACAACAGGTCAAAGCCCGTGTGGACCAAACCCTCTTTGTGCATGCGCTGGCCCACGCCCGCTTCATCCAGCAGGTCCATGGTCACTTGCTCCAGCACGCCTGCACGGATGCGCGAAAGCACGTAGTCAGGGCTTTGGCGCTCGACGATGACGGCGTCGATGCCTGCCTTGAACAGCAATTGGCCCAGCAGCAAGCCAGAAGGGCCTGCGCCAACGATGGCGACTTGGGTGCGGGTGGTGCTCATGGGAGACTCCTGAAAACGGTCATTGCAATGCTTTGTAGCTTAGAGTGCATCGCCGTGGACAGACCTGATTGGTGAGTGTGTTTGTGCGATTGTGAATTTATTTGTGCGATGATCGCGCAAATTTGATGGGCCGAGATGGCCCGACCCCTGTTTCTTCAAGGCTCTTATGACGATCGTCAAAGCAGACTACATCGAAGGTTTGGCCAAAGGCTTGGCGGTGCTCGAGGCTTTTGACACCGAGCGGCAGCGCCTCAACGCCACCCTGGCTTCGCAGCGCACGGGCATCACGCGTGCGTCAGCCCGTCGGCATTTGCTCACCTTGGCTGAGTTGGGCTATCTGGAAACGGATGGCTCGCACTATTGGCTGTCGGCGCGGGTGCTGCGTCTGGCGGGCAGTTACATGGCCACTTCGCGTTTACCGCGCACCTTGCAGCCGACCCTCAACCGTTTGGCCGCGCAAACGCAGGCGGCTTTCAGCGCGGTGGTGCTCGATGGCGATGAGTGTGTGATCGTGGCACGCAGCGCAGGCGTGGCCGAGCCTGTCCGGCACTTGGCCTATGGCCTGCACCTGGGTGCTCGCTTGCCCGCCCATGCCACGTCCACGGGGCAGGTGTTGTTGGCCAACTTGCCCAAGGCAGATTTTCTAGCTTGGCTCAAAGGCCGGGAGTTGGCCCGCATCACGCCGCAAACCGAGGTGGGTTTGACCAAGTTCAAAGGGCTGATTGAAAAGGTTCGCCAGGGCGACCATGCCTTGGCCCGTGACGGCCATGAACTTGGTATCCATGCGCTGGCTGTGCCCCTGCGCAATATGCAGGGCCGCACGCTGGCCGCGCTCAATGTGGTGGGCACGGCCGAGCAGCTGAGTGAAGCCTCTGTGCAGCGCAAGTGGCTGCCCTTGCTGCTGGAGGCTGCGCGGGAATTGCGGCCTTTGTTGTGAGCCGATCAAACGCCTAAATGCTGCTCCAGCACGCTCGGGTCATCCAACAGGATTTGTGACGAGCCTTCAAACACCACTTGGCCTTTGACCAAGATGATGTTGCGGTCGGTGATCTGGGTGACGTGTTTCCAGTTCTTGTCGACGATGATGGAGCTGATGCCGCTCTCTTTGATGAGGCTGCAGATGCGCCAGATGTCGCGGGCGATCAGCGGGGCCAGCCCTTCGGTGGCTTCGTCGAGGATGAGCACGTCGGGGTTGGTCATGAGCGCCCGGCCGATGGTGAGCATTTGCTGCTCGCCGCCCGACAGTTGCTGGCCGCCGTGGCCCAGGCGTTCTTTGAGGCGCGGGAAGGTCTCGAGCACGCGCTCGTAGGTCCAGTCGCGTTGGCCCTGGGTGCCGGGGCGCGCTGCCATTTGCAGGTTTTCCACCACGCTCAGGTTGCCGAAAATGCCACGGCCCTCGGGCACGTAGGCGATGCCCAGTTGCGCCACTTCAAACGTGGGGCGGCCATTCATGCGCTGGTCCTTGATGTCCACCGTGCCCGTGCGCGGCGGCACGATGCCCATGAGGGTTTTGAGCAGGGTGCTTTTGCCCATGCCGTTGCGGCCCATGAGGCCAATCGTCTCGCCCCGGCCGACAGAAAAGTTCACGCCACGCAGGATGTGGCTCGCGCCGTAATAGGTGTTCAGGTCTTGGGCCTGGATCAACAAGTCGCTCATCTCAATGTTCCTCGCCCAGGTAAGCAGCCTGCACACCCGCATCGGCCCGCACCGCCACAGGCGTGTCGCTCGCAATCACTTGCCCGTTGACCATGACGGTGAGGTGGTCGGCCAGGGTGAACACAGCGTCCATGTCGTGCTCTACCAGCAAGATGGCGTGATCTTTTTTGAGGCGCAGCAGCAGCTGCACCATGCGCTCGGCCTCCGCTTGGCCCATGCCCGCCAGCGGCTCGTCGAGCAGCAGCACCCGGGGCTCGGTGGCCAGGGTCATGGCGATTTCGAGCTGGCGTTGCTCGCCGTGGCTGGTGGCCCCGGCTTGGGCGTGGCGGCGGTCTTGCAGCCCGGCCAGTTCCATGGCACGTTCGGCCCGAGCATTCACAGCCTGCATGCGGGCCGCTGTCTTTAACCAGCCCAATGGGTTGAAAGGCGAGGGCTGCACACGCGATTGCGCGGCCAGGCGCACGTTGTCCCACACCGTGAAGGTGGTGAAGATGTTGGTTTTTTGGTAGCTGCGCCCCAAGCCGTGGCGCGAGATTTTTTCGGGTGTCCAACCGCTGATGGGGTGCTCGCCCAAGGAGATACTGCCGCTGGTGGGCGGCAGGTCGCCAGAGAGCAGGTTGGTCAGTGTGGACTTGCCCGCACCGTTGGGGCCAATCACCGCGTGGATGTGACCCAGCCAGAAATCCAGCGAGACGTCGTTGACGGCCGCCAAGCCGCCAAAGCGCTTGGTCAAGCCACGGGCGGACAACAAGACTTGACGATCAGTCATGGCCTGCCTCCTTGGCTGTTTTGCTGCCCAAAGCCCGGTTGATCAGACCCAAAATGCCCTTAGGGGCAAAGATGATCAGCGCCACGATGAACAGGCCCATCCACATTTGCCAGTGCTTGCCGGTTTTGAAGCTGCCCACCTCTGGCAAGTCTTTGAACACATGCAGCAAATACTCAAAGCTGAAGGCGCCCACAATGGCCCCCGCAAAATTGCCCATGCCACCCAAAATGACCATCATGATGGCGTGTGCACTCATGTGAAAGCCCATCAGCTCGGGGTTCACAAAGCCGGTTTGCGCGGCCCACAAATAACCCGCCAGTCCCGCCAAGGCCCCGGCCAGTGTGAAGGCCGCCAACTTGTGGCTGAAGGTGTTGAAGCCCAGTGCCCGCATGCGGTGCTCGTTGACGCGGATGCCCGACAGCGCCCGGCCAAAGGGGCTCCAAAGCAGGCGGCGCAAAAACACATACACCGCCAGCAAACAGGCCAGCGTGAAGTAATAAAACACCCGCTTGTTTTCCAGATCGATCACGCCCGCATCGGGGCGGAAGTTCAAGAACAAACCGTCCGATCCGCCCAGCGCCTTGTTGTCAAAGAAGATGTAAAAAATCATCTGGGCAAAGGCCATGGTCACCATGATGAAGTAAATGCCGTGCGTGCGCACCACCAAAAAGCCAATGACCAGCGCGGCGAGTGCGGCCCCGCCCACGGCCAGCGGCAAGCTGGTGTACAGGCTGATGGGCTCGTTTTGGGGCGTGACAAAAGCCAGCACATAACCCGCCAAGCCAAAGTAAGCCGCATGGCCCAGCGAGACCAGGCCCGTGACGCCTTGTAGCAAGTCAAGGCTCATGGCCAAGATGGCCAGGATCATCATGCGGACGACCATGGCCGTGTAGAAGTCGGTTCCGACAAAGGGAAAGGCGGCGAGCGCCAAAAAGCCCAGCACCATCACCAGCTGGATGCTGCGCGGCAGGGTTTCAAGGTGAATTTGGGGCGTGCTCATGTGGATCTCTTTTTCATTGCTTGAACAGGCCTTCGGGCTTGTACAGCAGCACAGCGGCCATCAGCACATACACCAGCATGCCCGAAGCCTGGGGCAGCAGCACCTTGCCAAAGGTGTCGACCAGGCCCACCAGCAAAGCAGCAATCAAAGCGCCGCGTACCGAGCCAATGCCGCCAATGACCACCACCACAAAGCACATGATCAAGACTTGACTGCCCATGTTGGGGTAGACGCTCGACACAGGCGCGGCGATCATGCCCGCGATCGAGGCCAAGCCAATGCCCAAAGCGAACACCACCGAGTGGATGAGCTTGATGTTCACACCCAGCGATTCGGTCATTTCGCGGTTGAAGGCTCCTGCACGGATCTTCATGCCCAAACGGGTTTTGGAAATCAGCAAATACAGGCCCAAAGCCAGCACCAGGCAAACGCCCGACATGAACAGGCGGTACACCGGGTAGGACAGGTTTTCGGTCAGGGGAATGGACGCGGCCAGCAACTCGGGCACGGGCAGGCCGTGCACGTCGTCGCCCCAAATCATGGAGCGCAGCTCTTCAAACACGTAAATCAGGCCAAACGTCAGCAGCACCTGGTCCAAGTGGTCACGGTGGTAGAAGTGGCGGAACAGCAAACGCTCGATCAGCAAGCCAAAGGCCACGGACAAGGCCGTGCCCGCGATGATCGCCAGCGTGAAGCTGCCCAACTGCGCGGCCAAAGACCAAGCCAGGTAAGCCCCCAGCATGTAAAAGCTGCCGTGCGCCAAATTCACCACGCCCATGATGCCGAAGATCAGGGTCAGGCCCGCTGCCAGCATGAACAGCAGCAGCCCGTACTGGACGCTGTTGAGCAGCTGGATCAAAAAATTCACAAAGTCCATCGGGGATCACCTGTTGAATGGAGGAGGGGAGCGAAGCCCCAAGCCCTGAAGCCAAGCGCCATTAAAAACGGCGGACCGAGATCCGCCGTGGCACGGCTGGCAAACGGATGGCCGTGGGGCGTACCCCAACAGCCAGCGCCTGCAGTTTACATGCGGCAACCTGCGCCGGAATCGGCCAACGCCTTGGCAGCGATGCCAATGACTTTGTTCTCTTTGTTCGAGACTTCGCGCAGGTAGATGTCTTGCACCGGGTTGTGCGACTTGCTCATGGTCCACTTGCCGCGTGGGCTGTCGATCACGGCCACTTCCATGGCCTTGATCATGTTGGCCTTTTGGCTTACATCGCCTTTGACGGCGTTGGCGCCTTGCACCAGCAGCAAGCCCGAGTCGTAGCCTTGCACGGCATACACGTCTGGCTGCATCTTGAAGGTCTTGGCGTAATTCAAGCGGAATGTGTTGTTGCGCTTGGTCTCGATGCCGTCACCGTAGTGCAGAGCTGTCAAAACGCCGTCGGCCGCTGGGCCTGCAGCGTCCAGCACGCCTTCGGTCAGGAAGCCCGAACCGTACAAAGGGATCTTGCCCTTGAGGCCTGCCGCAGCGTAGTCACGCAAGAACTTGGCCGCGCCACCACCCGCAAAGAAGCAAGCCACAGCGTCGGGCTTGAGCGCAGCAATTTCGGTCAACAAGGCCTGAAACTCGACGTTGGGGAAGGGCAGGCCCAGCTCCTTGACGATGGTGCCACCGGCCTTGGTGTAGCTCTCTTTGAAGCCTTCAAAAGCTTCGTCGCCTGCGGCGTACTTCCAGGTGATCCAAACCGCCTTTTTGTGGCCGCGCTTGACCATGGCCTCGCCCAGCGCCATGGTGGGCTGGCTGTTGGAGAAGCTGGTGCGGAAGACGTTGGGGGCGCACTGGGCGCGGGTGGCGATGTGCACGCCCGCGTTGGGGATCAGGTTGATCACGCCGCTTTCGCGGGCCACGCGGTGGATGCCCATTTGCACACCCGAGTGCACAGTGCCGATCAGCACATCGACCTTGTCGCGTTGGACCAACTTGTTGGCGTTTTCAATCGCTTTGGAGGGCTCGGATTCGTCGTCCACTTTGAACCATTCGATCTCACGGCCACCCAGCTTGCCGCCTTGCTCGTTGATGGCCATGCGCACGCCGTTCTCAATGGCCACGCCCAGTTGTGCAAAGGTGCCGGTGTAGGGCAGCATGAAGCCCACGCGGATCTTGCCGCTTTGAGCTTGGGCGCTTTGTGGCACCAACAAACCGGTGGAAGTAGCGCCAAGCAGTGCAGCGCCTTGGGTCAATACGGAACGTCGTGAAGTCATACAGGTCTCCAATGGAAATGAGGCGGGTGCTCAGAAAAGCACTCGCCTCATTATGAGACAGTCAGACCCCCATTTTCCTAGGGGAATTCATGGGGGTTGTCACGCAAGGGTATAAAAAAACCCGCCAGTTAGGCGGGTTTTGTTCAGGGTGTCTGCGTTCAAAAAGAGTACTTGAAACCCAGTGAAAACACATTGGCTTTGTTTTGACGGTCGCGGCCCACGGTGCCGTCCAGTTGCAAGCCTTTGGCGATCTCGGTTTTGGCTCCGAATTGAACGGTGGGTTTGCCACCGTCGTCACCAAAAATTTCCACGTGAGGGATTACGCCGCCCATTTCGCGTTCAAAAGCCACGCCCCAGCTGTTGTAACTTTTCTCGCCCTTGGGATTGTGGCGAGTCAAATTCACGTGCACGGAGCCCAACTCTGAATTGCAGGTCAGGATACCGACCAAAAACGGGCTGCTGCCCACCGATTTTTCGTGAACCGAACCCAAGGTGCTGGCCACGTTACAACCATTTTCTTGACTGGGTGTGATGCGCCACTTGGCCTGAATGGCTTGTTCGGCATTGCCATTTTTGCGGGCCTTGGCGTAGCTCACGCCAATTTCAACGCCTTCAACAGGCGCAAAAGCAGGGGCCACGTTCCAGGTGTCGACCTTGCTGCTGTCGCGGGCTACCCAAACTTCCACGTGTCCTGCGCCTTTTTCGTTCACGTTGGCGTCGTCCACCGCCAATGGGCGGCCTGCATGCGCTTGGCTGGCCAACAAGCAAAGGGTCAAGGGAATCAGGGCAGCGAGAGGGCGTAGGATGAATTTTTTCATGATTTTTATTGATCAGTTGACATCAAATTTGTTGACTTCGTGACGCGTCGCGTCGGCGATTTTGGAAAGTTCCATCACCGTGGCCGTGATCTCTTCCGAGGCTGCGGCGTTGCTTCGAGCGATGGCATCCAAGCTGGTGATGTTGGAGTTGATTTGCTCAACCGCCATGCTTTGCTGCTCCAAGGCCGATGAGATGCGTTGCAGCATGTTGTCTGTCTCGACCGAGCCTTGCTCGATCTGGTGCATGCCTTGATTGACCTGCTTGACGGTGGCCACAGCCCGTTGGGTTTCTGCCACCGCTTCTTGCACCAGGCGTGCGATTTCTTGGGAGCTCTCGGCGCTGTTGGCGGCCAGTTTGCCCACTTCTTCGGCCACAACCGAGAAGCCCTTGCCATGTTCGCCCGCACGGGCCGCTTCGATGGCGGCATTGAGCGACAGCAGGTTGGTTTTGTTGGCGATTTTTTCAATCACTTCGGTGATCTTGTTGATCTTTTCCGAGTTCGAGGCAATGGAGCTGACCACTTCCACCATCTGCTCCATCTGCACCATGCCTTCACGCATGATGCTCATGGACTCTTGTGACTTCTGGCTGGCAATCGTGGTGTTGCGCGACACATCGCTGACCGCATCGGTGGTTTGACGCACGGCAGAGGCCAGTTGCGAGATGGCGTGTGTTTGGTTTTGTGCGCCATCAGAAATTTGGCCAATCGCTTGGCTGGTTTCATTGGCCGCAGCAGCCACTTGCTGGCTGTTGGTGTTGATGACGCGCATGGCCATCGACAGGGCATCCAGCGAGCGGTTGATGTTGTCTTTGAGGGTGGCCAACTCGCCCTGGCCTTGCGCATGCACGCGCTGGGTCAGGTTGCCATTGGCCACTTGCTGAAGCACGCCAGAGACATTGCCCAGCATGTTGTCCAAAGCCTGCATGGCGTTGGTGGCTTGCGTCATGGCCGCCTTGTATTCGCCCTGTGCATCGGCTTGAACGCGGGTCGAAAAGTGGCCGTTTTCCAGTGCCGTCATGACCTGGATCAGGCTGCGGGTGGTGCTTTGGATCGCATCGGCCGAGGTGTTGACGGCTTTTTTCATATCGCCCAGGTCACCCTTAAGGTCGGCGTGAATGCGGGGTGTGAAATTACCCACCGCCAAGGCGGTGACGACTTGGTTGACCTCGCCCACAGCAGATTGCTGCGACGCGATCATGCGGTTGATGGCGTCCGCTGTGCGACCGACTTCGTCGTCTTGTGTCACATCGATGCGCACAGAAAAATTGCCGGTTTTTTCAATCGTGCCAACAGCCTCTTGCACCTTGGCCAAAGGCTGTGTGATGGAGCGGATGATGGACAGGGCCAGCCACAAACCACCCAGCAAGCCGGCAATGATCAAGCCGATGGTGAGGTTGCGGTTGAATTCGTAGGCTTCTTCGGCGAGCAAATACTCATTGTTGGCTTCGGTCAGTTGGGCCTCAATGAATTCCGACAAATGTTCAATCAACTCTTCCACTGCAGGGAAAAGCTGTTTGTCGGAGAAAGAAGCCAAATCCGAGCGTTCTTGGTCTTGGTAAATCGTGTTCAGTTGGTCCAGCAGCGTGTTGACTTTGTCAAAAGACGCTTCAATTTTGGTGACCAGTTTTTTCTCTTCACCTACAAAGTCGTCCGTGGGGTGCGCAGCCCATTTGTCTTTGACCGTTTGACGGGATTTGGCCAGGTCTTTTTTGGCATCTTCCCAAGACATCTGGCGCGACCGGACTTTCATCGCACCGTCAAGAACGTGCAGCGTGTATTGGTCAGAGATGATTTTCAGGTCACGCAAATGGACCAAATGGTCAGTGTTGACAAAGTTGAAGCTGGCGATGGCCTGGGTCATGCCACGCAGCCCCACCACGCCAACGACCACAGAAACCAAGCTGATGCAAATGACCAACAAGAAGAGCCGAAGAGAGACGGATAAATTTTTAAGCATGAGCACTGATCCCGCAAATAATTTATTACATTCTAACCAACTATTATTGGTATTGTTAGTTTTATCAAATGCTTACGACTGAATTAATTTATTAGTAAATAGGTTCTTAATAATGCGGTTTTTGCTTGTGTACAAGCTTGATCGAGCAGAAACCTTGCAGTGGTCTTAAATCTGGGGACTCAAGTTGAATTGGCGCACACCCAACTCGTCCATTTGCCTTTGCTCGTAGCGCAAAACATCCTTGGCCACCGCTTTGGCGTCCTGCTCTTCCAACGATTGCATTTTGTGCAACTCAACTTCAGCCAGCACTCTTTTTTTGCGCATTTGACTCAAAGTGGCTTGGGCTTTGCTCAAGTCCAGCACCACACGTTGCTGCAAAGTGAGCAGTTGTGCCATGAACTGTCGGTGGTTCATGCTCGCTTGCATGCCCATGACCGGAGCCGTGCTCTGGTTTTCCTGCAGGCGATATTCGTCATAAAGCGTGCACAAGCGGGCGTGACTGGCTTGCAGTTGTTCTACGCGGGCGAGGGCTTGGGCAATCTCTGCCTGGGCTTCGTTGACCGCATCTTGGGCTTTACGGACCAAGACGGGCCAGCAGTTTCGAGCTTGTCTCATGGGGAGGGCCTTCGTGGGGTCAGACCGACATCAGGGTTTGGACATCGTGGCGCGTGGCCGCGACGTCCTGGCCTGTGTGCATGTCTTGTTGCAAAAAATGTTCCATCGACGTGCGCAAACGGATGGCTTGGTCCAGGTCGGGGTTGCTGCCCGCTTCATAGGCACCCACCTGGATCAGGTCTTGGTTTTGTTGGTACAGCGACCACAGGCGCCGGAACCGGTTGGCCAGCTTTTGGTCTTCGGGCGAAAGCAGGTTTTGCATCACCCGAGAGATGGAACCGTTCAAATCAATGGCGGGGTAGTGCGCGGCATCGGCCAGTTTGCGCGAGAGCATGACTTGGCCGTCGAGCGAGGCGCGGGCGATGTCCACAATCGGGTCGTTGGCGTCGTCGCCCTCGGCCAGCACGGTGTAAATGGCGGTAATCGAGCCCACGCCGTGCCGGCCCACGCCTGCGCGTTCGATCAAGTTGGGCAGCAGCGCAAACACCGAAGGCGGGTAGCCCTTGGCGGTGGGTGGCTCGCCGACGGCCAGACCAATCTCGCGTTGCGCATGCGCTACGCGGGTCAGGCTGTCCACCAGCATCAAGACGTTCTTGCCCTGATCGCGGAAATACTCGGCAATGACGTGCGTCATGTGCGTGGCTTTTAGGCGCAACACGGGCGACTCGTTGGCCGGGGCGGCAATCAAGACCGACTTGGCCAGACCCACAGGCCCCAATGATTCTTCAATGAACGCTTGCACCTCGCGGCCACGTTCGCCAATCAGGCCAATGACCACCACGTCGGCTTCGGTGAAGCGGGTCATCATGCCCAGCAACACGCTTTTGCCAACACCCGAGCCCGCCACCAGGCCCAAGCGCTGACCGCGGCCGATGGTCAACATGCCGTTGATGGCTTTGACGCCCACGTCCAAAATTTCACGGATCGGGCCACGCTCCATCGGGTTGATGGGGCGGCCTTGCAGGCTGAGCACATCGGTGCAGACCGGGGCAGGGCGGCCGTCCAGGGGCTGACCTCGGCCGTCCAAAACGCGTCCGAGCAGTTCAGGGCCCAAAGCCACTTGTGAGGTGTGGCTGATCACCGACACTTTGGCCCCCGGTCCAATGCCTTGGGGTTCGGTGAAGGGCAATAGGTACAGCGTGTCGTCGTTGAAACCGACGACTTCGGCCTCGACCCGGTGACCAAACTGGCCCACGACTTCGCAGCAAGCGCCCAGTGGCGCCATGAGGCCACGCGTTTCCAAACGCATGCCCACCAGGCGGACCAAGGTGCCATTCCGTTGGGGTTCGGGGGCGTGCAGATCGCCAATCAGTTGGCTGACTTCTGCGTCAAAGTTCATCATGGGTGTCGTCTAACGTTGGGGGCGCAGGGTCTGAAGGTGAGTTTGAAGGCGGGTTTGACGGCGATGCCGTTTTGATCTCGGAGTCCTCGACGTCTTCGACGTCAACAACCTGACGGCTCCAGTCGCGGCTGGGGGTGTCGGCGGGCATGGCCTCGGCACGGTCTTTGACCAGTGAGGATTGCTGCATCCAAGCTTCTGGCTGGGCCAGCAATCGCCTGGCCAAGGGCTCCAGGCGGTTTTCAATCAGGTCTTGCACCACGGTGTCTTGCACCCGCACCCGCACACTGCCGGGGCGCAGCATCGTGTCGGCTTCGAGCTGCATGTGGTCGGTGACCGACTTGCCCATGTCTTTCAAGCGCTGCAAGTCTTCTGGGTTCACGCTCACATGAACAGGTTCCACAGCATGGTCCAGCTGCTGGATGCAGGCTTGGACCAGGTTGTGAATGGCTTGCCCTGAGAGCTGCAACTCCGCCCGCACCAGTTGCTCTGCCAGATGCAAAGACAAGCGTTTGAGGGGCTCAAAAAACCGCTGTGGGTCTTGGCTGATGCTGCGCAACTCGATGCCCAGGTGCCTCACCAGTTCGCGCACTTTGCTGCGCTCGGCCTCGAATTCTTCGCGCACCTTGGCTTCACCTTCAAGCAGGCCGCGTTGGTAGGACTCTTCACGCAAGGCGTCCAGGGCGGTTTCACTCCACTGAGATTCTGTTTCAGCTGTGCCCGCGTCGGCCTCGATCCCTGACGCCTCTGCGTCGGCGGGTTGGTCTGAGGTCTCAGCCTCCGTGCTGATCATCTCCTGTGTCAAACCCTCGGTGGGCTCGATTTTTTCGGCCACACGCCAAGGACCAAATGAGCGGGCAGAGGCCTCGTCCCATTGGGTGCGCAAGAACCTTGGCGCTTGGACCTTGCTGTTGAGCAAGGGGTTGATGCTCCAGACCGCAGGTTCTTCGTGCAGGTCAGACAAAGCCATCGCCGCCTCCAGCCAACACCAGCTCGCCCGCATCGGACAGCTTGCGTGCCAAACGCATGACGTTCTTCTGTGCTTCTTCCACTTCGGTGATGCGCAACGGACCCTTGCTCTCCATGTCGTCCACAAACATGACGCGGGCACGGGCCGACATGTTGTCGAGGAACTTGTCCTTGACGAAGTCGGGTGCACCTTTCAGAGCCACCATCAAGAGGTCTGGCTCGGCCGTGCGCATGATGGCCTGGATGCCTCGGTTGTCGACGCTCACCAGGTTTTCGAAGGTGAACATATTGTCCTGAATGCGTTGCATCAGGTCGCCGTCGATCTGCGACAAGCCCGCCATGATGGACGACTCCAACTCGACTTTCACCGAGTTCATGATTTGCGCTGCCGCCTTGATGCCGCCGAAGCTCGACGATTTGGAGGAAGAGTTCGAGGCGAACTGCTTCATCATGATCTGTTCCAACTCCTCCATGGCCGACGGTTGCACCGTCTCCAGGCTGGCAATCCGCTGGATGATTTCTGGGCGCGAATCGGCTGGCAAAAAGTTCAACACGTCAGCCGCCACGGTGTAATCCAAAACCGACAAAATGATGGCCACCACCTGGGGGTGTTCGCCGCGGATCATCTCGGCAATCGAGCGTGCGTCCATCCACTTCAAAATCTCCAAGCCCTTGCTGCCTTGGCCCGGCATGATGCGGCTGAGCACCGATGCCGCCTTGTCGTCGCCCAGCGCACGTTTGAGGACTTTTTCGACATAGTCGCCCGTACCCAAGCCCAAGCTGGTTTGCTTTTTCAGCAGGGTGACGAATTCGTCCAAAACGATGTTCACCGCTTCTTGTGACAAATCCGACACCGACACCATCGCCGCGCCCAAAGATTGGACTTCTTTCGGGTTCATGAAGCGGATGATCTCGGAGGCTTGCTGTTCGCCCAACAAGAGCATCAGAACGGCCGCACGTTGCGTCCCGGTGAGTTCGGCCAATTCCTTGGCCAGCTCATCGGTCATCGGTATCGGGGCATTGGCCGCCGGGGCTGCAGGAGCGCCTGCTGCTTTGTCATCTGGTTTCTGGGTCGCCATGATCTTTGTTCCTGTTTTAAGCTCAATTGACCTTGATCATGCCCTTGAGCACGTTGGCCACACGGCCTGAGTCTTCGGCCACCAGCATGCGGATGAGCGCCACTTTGTCGTCGTAGGTGTTGGCAGTGTCCAGCATGTCCATGGAAATGCTCGACTTCTTGGGCTTGAGCTTGGCTTTGATCTCTTGCAAGCTGTCGCCTTCGCCAATCTGGATCATGCGCATGTCGTCTTCGCTCAACTCGCCATCGCTGAGAGCTGCCTTGGCTTGTTCGGCCTCTGCCACACGGTCTGCATAGATGTTGCGCATGATGGGGCGAATCACGATGAACATGAACACAATGAAGCTGACGGCAAGCAAAGAGCTCTTGATGCCGGTTTGCACAATGTCTTCCAGGTACCAAGGAATGGTTTCCAGGCTGGCTGGCGCTTCGAACTTGGCAGGCACCACAGACACGTTGTCGCCGCGCTGTTGGTCAAAACCCACCACACCACGCACCACTTGCAGCATTTGCTCCAACTCTTGTGGGGTGTAAGCCACTGTTGTGGGGGCGTTGGGCACCACGGGGGCGTCTTTGGCGGGAGGTGGCGCTGGGCGCTCATTCACCACCACGGCCACGCTGATCTTCATCACACCACCTGTGGCGTTGCGCACATGGCGCACCGTGCGGTCCAGCTCAAAGTTGCGGGTGGATCGGCTGCTGAGTTTGCTGCCCGATTCGCCTTGGCCTTTGTTGGCATCTGCTCCTGTGGCGTCTGTCGTGGTAGGGGCTACTGGGGCTGTGTTCGACAATGAGCCTGGCACACCTTCGGCCGATTTGGAGGCGGCGCGGTCTTCGGCCAATACTTCCGAACGAGTACGGGGACCTTTGTCGCGGTTATCAAAATCTTCTGTTGTGCTTTCAATCTGTGTGAAATCCAGCGACAAGTTCACCTGCGAACGCACGTTGGCTTCTCCCACCATGGGCGCCAAAATTTGCATGATGCGGTTGCGGTACACCTCTTCGAGCTGCTGCTTGTGCTGCTCTTGTGCTGAAGTCAAACCCAGCTTTTGCTCGGTGGCCGACTCGGTCATGAGTTTGCCCACGTTGTCGACCACCGTGACATGGTCAGGCGACAAGTAAGGCACGCTGGACGACACCAGGTGAACAATGGCTTGCACTTGCGAGGCAGACACGGCGCGGCCAGGGTAGGGCGCCAACACCACAGAAGCTTTGGGCGGCGTGCGGTCACGTACAAACACGCTTTGCTTGGGTGTGGCCAGGTGCACACGGGCGCTTTGTACGCTGCCAATTTGCATGATGCTTCGGGCCAGCTCTTGTTCCATCGCCGCATTGACCTTGACCTGCTCCATGAACTGGCTGGTGGTCATGGACGACTGTTCTTTCAGGCCATCCAAGCCCGTGGCGCCCGCTTTGGGCAAACCTTGCGAAGCCAAAAAGATGCGCGCTTCGTGAAAGCGGGTGCTGGGCACGGTCAGCTGGCCAGTGGCCGGGTCAATCTTGGGGCTGAAGTCGGCGGTCTTGAGCGACTCAAAAGCTTTTTGTTGGTCAGCTTCTTGCAGACCGGGCATGACGGGGCGGTAAGGCACCACGTTCATCCATGAATAAATCAAGCCAAAAACCACCACAACGACCAGCATGATGATCAAAGGCAACACTTTGCGAACCGACGGCTCGTTGACAACTTTGGAGAACGAATCTGCCATGCCCTTGGTGCTCCAAGGGCTCAGACCCGTGCTGGCGGTTTTCCCGTCCTTGTCGGGCGCACCAGGGACGGTGGCCAAACTGCTGCCGCCAGCGGTGGTGGCGGGTAAGTTGTCAGACCCTTGGGGGGTTGTCATCACCCCGGTGTTCATTGTTGCGATTGCTGCAGCCATGTTGTTTCTTCTTCAGTTTTTTAGGGTCAGACTGGCATGTTCAGGATGTCTTCGTAAGCCTTGAGCACCTTGTTGCGAACTTGCAAGGTGGCTTCAAAGGCCAATGAAGATTTCTGCATGCCCAGCACCACGTCGGTCAGCGCCATGTTTTCGCCACGGTCAAAAGCTGCACGCATGTCAGACGACTGGACTTGCAGATCGTTCACTTGCCCGAGGGCGCCCGAGACCAGGTCAGAAAAACCTGTTTTCTGCACGCCGCCTGTGGCGCCGTTTTGGGCGCCGCCCAACTCGGTGGCACCGGGCATGCCCATGGATTTTCCAGCCGCTTCGCTTTGGTGGCTGCGCAGGGTTTGCAGCATCGACTGAATGCTGGCAGGGGAAATGGCTTTGTCGATCATGCGTGTCTCCTTCAGCAGGCCGCGCTGGCCATGCCCAAGCCGTGCTCACGCAGCTGCGCGAGTTTGTAGCGCAAGGTCCGTGGGCTGATGCCCAGAACCTTGGCGGCTTCTGTTTTGCTGGGGGTGTTGGCCAAGGTGGCCATGATCACTTGGTGTTCGTTCATGCGGGCCGCGCTGTTCAAGTCGGTCGCCTGGGGCATTTCTTCAGGCATGGCACGGGGCATGGGGCTGGTCATCTCTGACATCTCCGGCTGCGTGCTCACGATGTTGGAGACCGGCAGGGCGGGTGCTGCGGCCATGGCCGATGCTGTCAACCAATCGTCAAACATCAGGTGTGCGGGGGTGACCACATGGTCAGCGCACAGCACCATGGCGCGGCGCATCACGTTTTCGAGTTCGCGCACGTTGCCAGGCCATGGGTATTGCAGCAACTGCGCTTGGGCCTGTGGCAACAACTGCCAAGGCTTTTTGTCATGTTGCAACAAGCATTGCATGGCCAAGGGAATGATGTCACCAGGGCGCTCGGCCAGGGGCAGCAAACGCATGCGGAAAGTGGCAATGCGGTAGTACAGGTCTTCGCGGAATTCGCGCTCGACAATGGCTTTTTTCAGGTCTTTGTTGGTGGCCGCCACAATGCGCACGTTCAACTGGATGATGGTCTGGCCACCCAGGCGGGTGAGCTGGCGCTCTTGCAACACGCGCAGCAGCTTGCTTTGCAGGTGCATGGGCATCTCGCCAATCTCGTCCAAGAACAAGGTGCCGCCTTGGGCTTGCTCGAACAAACCTTTTTGCTCACGGTGTGCGCCTGTGAAAGCGCCCTTTTCGTGACCAAACAACATGTCTTCGATCAGGTTTTCTGGCATGGCCGCGCAGTTCAGGGCCACAAACGGGCCTTGTGCGCGGCCTGAAGACTCATGCAGCACACGGGCCAACACTTCTTTACCCGAGCCCGTGGGGCCGACCAGCAGGGCCGTCACATCGGCTTGGGCCACTTTTTGGGCCAAAGCCAAAAGGTGTTGGCTGGCCGGGTCGACAAACACCACGTTGCGCACAGGCTGGGGTGACAAGCGGGTGGCCGTTGGGTTGAGCTGGTTGTGCAAGCGCAGCCAAGAGGCTTGGCGAACATCTTGAGCGGCCAGCACCGTGAGTGCGCCAGCTTGCGTGGCTTCCACAGCCAGGTCCAATTCTTGGCGATCGACTCGGCACACCACGGGGGTGCTCAGGCCAGCGTCTTGCAAAAGTTGTTGAACCGCTTTGAGCCGGGTGACGTCGGCCGTGAGGTGCAACACCACCATGGCGGCTTCGGCAGCATGGGCGAGCAAGTTGTCGAGGGTGTTGACGGGCATCACCGCCCAGCCACTGACCTGCAGCGCTTGGCTGTGCTCGGGGCTCAGGGCGGCTTCGGGGTCCAGCCAAAGGGCCAGGGGGTTGGTCGAGTGTTGTGACTTCACGGTGTTGGTCTCATGTTCAGATGAGACTAACTAAGCAACCCTTGTGCCAGCTTAAATTTGTATTTCTAGAAACCCAAAAAACATCAAAATGAATACTTTGATATTTTTATTGGTATGGGGAAATTGACAGGGGCTTGACGAAAGATTGACAGCCCAAAATCAAGCTTTGGCGACGATTTCTTTGGGCGAAAACAGGCGGCAAAATTGCCCGTCGACTCGCAGCACTTCCAGGGACGGAATCAGGCGTGACTGAAAGCCCATGCTGCGGCAAGCATAAGGCGAAGAGGGGATGTGGGTGATCGCAAAATGCCGGCATTGCCAGCAATTGGGGCCACGGGTGGCCGGCTCCTGTCCCTTGCCCAGATCAGACATGGCTGATGGGGCAAGGTGTGACAGTTTTCATCGAGGAAGTCTCAATGCGGCTCATCAGCCCAGAAGCTTCAAAACAGATTGCTGGCTTTGGTTGGCCTGGGCCAGGATCGCCGTTGCCGCCTGCTGGATGATCTGCGTGCGTGCCAACTCGGCCGAAGCTTTGGCGTAATCGGTGTCGAGAATACGGCTGCGCGATGCGCTGGCGTTTTGCGACACGTTGGTCAGGTTGTCCACGGCATACGTTAAACGGTTGATGGTGGCACCAAACTTCGCGCGATCATTGTCGATCATGCTGATGGCTGCATCCAATGACTCCAAGGCAGATGAAGCAGATGCCGCGGTAGCCAAGGAAATAGCGCTCACACCCAAAGTGGTGGTGGTGATCTCATTGAGCTGAACGGCGATGCGGTCTGTCTCTGTGCCATCCACACCCAATTGCAAACGAACGTTGCCACCGCTTCCGATGCCGCCAGAAGTGCCAGCGCTTTTTGCGATGAACAGCTTCATGCCGTTCCATTCGGTGTTGTTGCCAATTCGCGAAATCTCGTTTTGCAGTTCGGTTACTTCTGCATACAAAGCAGAACGGTCACCGGCTGTGTAAGTGTCGTTGGCGGCCTGGACGGCCAGCTCGCGCATGCGCTGAAGCATGTTGGTGATCTCAGTGGTGGCACCTTCGGCCGTTTGCAAGAGCGAAATGCCATCGTTTGCGTTTCGAACCGCTTGGTTCAGACCGCGGATTTGTGCGGTCATTTTGTTGCTGATCGCCAAGCCGGCTGCGTCATCGGCCGCGCTGTTGATGCGCTTGCCAGTCGACAGCTGCTCCATGCTGCTCGACAAGGCACGGTTGTTCCGTGTCAAAGCGTTTTGGCTGATGAGTGAATTGATGTTGGTGTTGATAACGGTCATGATTTGTACTCTTTAAGAAATGGGTTTGAAAAGTTTTTGGACAGGACAGACTCTGGTAGGCGTCAATGCAAAAGCGTGGTCGCCAAATCGGGTGTCTCGGCAGAGACGAGTTTTTGAAGGGATAAAAATTCGTCTTGCAAAGCGCGTTCGTTGGGGTAGGTGGCCACGGCTTGTTTCGCTTTGAGCAGGGCCCTGCTGAATTCACTTTGGCATCGGATCACGCGGATCAGGTGCAACCAAGTCAAGGGTTTGACCGCATCGGCTTGAACTGTCATCAAATGCGACAACAGTTCTTCGGCCGATTTCCAGTCCAGTTTGATTTCTGACAACAAAGCACTGATGGCCAAGATGTCTTCACTGTCTGGGTAGAGGCTGAGCCCCGCTGCAGACAATGCATCGGCCAAATCCATGTGGCCACCACTGACCAGGCTGGAAATGGTCTGACGAATCTCTGCAGCTGTGAACTTAGAGACTTGCCGCTGAGTCAAATATTGACCCGTATCGGATTGCGACAACATGTCGCTTAACAGCATGGACATCATGGACTCCCAATGGATGTGTCAAAAATTTTCGGGTTTGACAGTTCAAAACCGATGTAGCAACCTCTTAAGCAAAGGCTGTGCCAGCTTTTTTGTGGCGTAAATCGTGGGTTTTGCCATATGCTTGACGGGAAATCCCTCGATTTAAAACCGCTCAATGGCTGCTATGGCCCTAAATTTGACGGAAATTCGCCTGCTTGTTGTGTGGCCGATTGCCGCTTGGCAAAGTTTTGCCGCTTGGGCCCACCAAACAAAACGGCCCCACCTGTCGAGGTGGGGCCGTTTGTATATGGCCGCTGCAGTGTTTCAGTGGTCAGTTCGAATCGTTTCTTGGGTTCTTAACTCAAGCGACTTTGAGTGCAGGTTGAACACCCACTTGCTGCAGCGCCAAAAAGGCTTCCTGTAAAGCTGGATCATTGGGGTGGTTGGCCAAGCCTTGGGCAGCTGCCGTCATGGCGCGATCGTTCTCTCCGTTGCATCGTAAAACGCGCACCCATTGCGCCCAAGTGTTGGCAGGTGTCGCATGACTTTGCAAATCGATCAATTTTTCTAAAGCGTGGCTTGCGGCCGGCCAATCTTGACGGATCTGGCAGACCAATGCCCGGATGACCAAGATGTCTTCGCTTTTGGGAAAGCGTTTGAGGGCTTCGGAAGACAAGGTTTCCGCCTCTTCCATGTGGTTTTGTCCCACCAGGTCGGCAATCGATTGCCGGATTTTTGTCGGGCTTAGCTCCTGTGTAGCCAAGCTGAGCAAAGCCGAATGCGAGGGCTGAGCGAAAAAAGAGGGGGCGGCAAGCAGCATGAGAAGACTCCTGAAAGCTGATCGGCAAGGGTTTGCCGATGAAATGCTTCAAAAGTACAAAGCAATAGGTGTGCCCACACCTTGCTCTTGACGTTGGTTTTTTACCGGAGCAGTGCCAGCACGTACATGGGCCGTTGGTTGGCTTGAGTCAGCATGGCTGCTCCTGCTTGGTCCAAGATCATGGCCCGGGCCAAATCTGCCGTCGTCTGGGCATAGTCAGCATCCATGATCCGGCTTCGGCTTGCACTGGTGTTCATCGAGACATTGGTCGCGTTGTCAGCGGCATAAACCAGCCGGTTGGCTGTGGCGCCCCACAAGCTTCTAGCTTGGTCAATTTCAGTCAGCGCATCTTCAATGGTGGAGAGCGCATTCGTGGCACCCGAACGGGTGCCAAGGTTGATCGATGCCAAAGTTTGCGCATCGGCCAAAGAACCAGTGTCAATGCTTGTCATATCCAACGTGAAAGAGTCAGCCGATGATGCGCCAACATGAAAAGACACCGTTCCTGAATCGCCCGCCTCACCCTTGAGGGCTTTCATGCCGTTCCATTCGGTGTTGTCGAGAATATTCGTAATCTGACCTTGCAAGGCTGTAATCTCTGTTTGGAGCGCGCTGCGGTCTGAACTGGAGTTCGTGTCGTTGCTGGATTGGATGGCCAACTCCTTCATTCGGAACAACATGTCGCTGAGCGTGCCAGCTGCACCGTCGGCAGTTTGCAACATAGAAATACCCTCATTCGCATTGCGGACCGCCATGTTAAGGCTGGAAATCCGGGCACCCATCTTGTTGCCAATGGCTATACCTGCCGCATCGTCTGAGGAACCGTTGACGCGTTTTCCTGTGGAAAGTCGGGTCATGGCCGTGGTGAGGTCGCGTTGGTTCATTGCCATGGCGCGCTGCGCCACCACGGCTGAGATATTGGAATTGACGACGGTCATAGGGCCTCCTGTCCGCTAGCTGGAATCTGTCATTCTTTGATTCGTCACCAAATCCAAGAACTTGAGAGAAATTTTCAAAAAATAATGAGAGCAGGAATTTCTTATTTGGCACAGACATTGCTTGATCTGTCAAAAATCCTACAACGGCCACTAAATTCCGGACGGAGTGTCAGATGAAATTAACTTTGGACATGCATCGAGCGCTGGCATCGATCAATGCCGCCCTGATGAAGGGTGATCAGTCGGCACTGGAGGATGCCTTTGGTGGCGTTAATCTGGAACAGCTCTTGTCGCAAGACACCATCGCCATCACAAGGGCGTTGGGTAAAAAGCCGATCACGCTGCTTTTGTGCACTTTGGCAGAACAAAATGGTGTTGACGTTGTTCGTGCAAAGCACTGGTTGGCTTGTTACCAATCTATTTTGCGCGAACAACTTGAGGCGCCGCTGGACAGTTTGTCACGTCAAAATGTTATTCGGATTGCCTTGGAGTCATTGGTTCAACATCAACCGCTGACTGCTGCTGTTCTATCTGGCAAAAAGATCAAGGGTAACCCACAGGCTTGGCAAGACGCTCTAGAGTTGCTGCTGGACCACAAAGACTGGACTTCAGCACTCGAGTTGCTGCGGCATTTGGGCAAACAGCCCGCAGAAACCCAAATTTGGCTGCAATTGGCCAAAAGCCTTTCGCGCCGTCACCCTCTGTATGTGGAAGAGTCTGGGCAAGCTCAGGTGGATGTGGACTACCAAATTCTGGCCCGACTCTATTTGCTGTGCGCGGATGCGGCTCGCCGTGCCAAAGTGCCCAATGTCTACAAAGCCTTGGTACAACTCGCTTCCAGTGCGCTCGAAACCGATGGCGACTATGGAAAGGCCATCGATCAACTGACGGCCCTGGATCCTCAAAACAATACTCTGGCCTTTCAAATAGATTTGGCCCGCTGCTTGTGCAAACAAGGCGAATCACTGGCATCCATTGCTCGGCTTGACCGCGCCATTGAACTGCTGATCGCGAGCCAAAATCCGTCGGAAGCGTTTTCCGCTGATGCATTGCAAGGCGCTGGCGTTCGCCATGATGGCGCTAAGGCAGAAAAGAGTTTTGATGTGAATAAGGCCGCCCGAGCCTTGAGCGATTTAACCCGTATGGCCAACGAGAAGGGCACGCCCGTGTTTTTGGTATCGGGCACCTTGTTGGGTTATGTGCGCGAAGGGCAGCTCTTGGCACATGACAAAGACATTGATGTCGGCATTGTGGGCTGGGAGAACCAATACGAGCTTTGCATGGCCTTGCAAGAAACCGGGCTGTTCACTGTATCTACACAATACCTGAAGGGCAAAGACACTTATTACATTGCCATCAAACACAACGATACGGGCATGTGGATCGATGTGTTTGTGTACCACCCGCAGGGCAGCCACTGGGTCACGGGTGTTGATTTCTTCTTTGGCTACCGGCAGACCTTTGCCTTCACCCCTTTTGAGCTGCAAGAAATTGAGTTTTTGGGCGTCAAGATGCAAGCGCCAGCCAATGCCGAGCTGAATTTGACAGAAAACTATGGCAACTGGCGCGTGCCGGATGCGTCGTATTTGTCGCACCTCGAGTCTCCATCCACCATGGACAAAGGCAACTTGTCTTACATGATCACAGCCCGCATGTCGATGTTGTCGGCCTGCCTGACCAAGAAGAATTTGAAAATTGAAAAAATCTTGTCTTTGATGCGTGTGTACCAACAAATGCCTGGCGCTATGCCAGAGGAATTGATGACCAAAATCGAAGCTGCGCATTTGAAGCCCGTGGCGGCCACCCAGGATGTTTGCCATGCGTAAAGATGTAGCTTGCATTTTGCTGGCGGGCGGCTCAGGCAGCCGCATGGCGGGAGACCAACCCAAACAGTTTGTACGCATCGCGGGCAAAACCATTTTGGAACACAGTTTGGGCGCGTTGCGACAGCACCTCCCGCTGGTTCGGATTGTGGTCACTGCGCCATTTGCCGATGTGGACAAAGTGGCGCGCATGTTCCAGCACGACCCTTTGGTGCAGGTGATCGCAGGCGGTGTCAGCCGCCAAGCTTCAACCCTCAAAGGTCTTAAAGCCTTGGCCGATGACGCGCCTCACAACATCGTGATCCACGATGGCGCCAGACCGTTTTTGGATGGCCGAACATTGTCGGACGTGATGGAAGCGCTGGAAGAATACGAGGCGGTGGATGTGGCCATCCCCACGGCTGACACCATCATTGCTGAGCGGGATGGGTTCATTGAAAGCATTCCTAAACGCAAACACCTGTTGCGCGGCCAAACGCCACAAGCCTTCCGCTACAAAGACTTGGTCTCTTGCTACCGAACATTGGGCGAGCAAAAGCTCGAGCAATTCACCGACGACTGCGGCATCTTTTTGGCCTGCAACCCCGATGCGCGCGTGCGCATCGTCAAAGGCAGCGAAGAAAACATCAAAGTCACATACCCCATTGATTTGATTTTGGCCGACGAAATGTTCCGCCTGCGGTCTCAAACCTCGAATGTGGACAAACCCGGCGTGAACCTGCGCGGCAAGCGTGTGGTCATTTTTGGGGGCACCCGCGGCATTGGTAAAGCCATGGCTGACATCCTTTTGGGCGGTGGCGCACAGGTCTCGGTTTGTTCACGCGAAAGTGGTTGCGACATCACCCGTGAGATAGACGTTCAACGCGCTTTGCGAAGTGCTGCCGATGAATTTGGCGGCATCGACGTGGTGGTGAATGCCGCAGGTCTTCTCAAAAACGGCAAGTTGCACGAACAAACCGCCGCCGACGCGGCAGAGCAGATCAACATCAATTTGATTGGTGCCCTGAATGTGGCCCGTCAAGCCCATGTTTGGCTGGAACAAACCCAAGGCTCATTGCTGTTCTTTGCTTCCTCGTCATACACAAGAGGACGTGCAGGATCTGCCGTTTACTCGGCCACCAAAGCGGCCATTGTCAATTTGACACAAGGCTTGAGTGAGGAGTGGGCCGAAGACGGCATTCGCGTGAACTGCATTGTCCCTGGACGAACGGACACGGACATGCGCACCTCGAATTTCAAAGCAGAGTCTCAGGAAAGCCTTTTTAACCCGTACCAAATTGCATTGTCCGCCTCTCGGGTGATTTGTGGAGACAACAGTGGACAGTTGGAACGAGTCAATTAATTACAGCGTAAAAGTAAAACAATGATAAGACCCATTATTTTTAACTACAACATGCCGGAGAGTTCGGCCGTATTGTTTGAAAAACTTGTACGCGATGGATTTGCAAAAGAAGATGTATTGCTGGTCGATAATGGATCAGATAAGTTCCCCATGCCGGATCAGACAAACTTTAAATTGCCATATAACATTCGATTCACGGGTCAAGCATATATGGCGTTGACCTATCTTTTAGATTTTTTCGATGATCAAAACTATTTATTAATTACAACAAGTGGTCGCCTGCTTGATGAAATTAATTATAAAGAAAAATTTGAAAAACACTTAATCACTCATGCTGAAAATTATGGGTTTATCAGTGCCGGACTGTTCGGGGGGCTGACGCCATCCAATGCACCAGATCAAATGTTTGCTCCTCAAGGGGGCGGATTGGCCAAAGTCTACAGGTACCAACCCATCGTCATGATGGTCAGCAGAAAACTACTCGAAGTGTGTAGAAGATATTCTGCCGCATATTTTAATTTGAAATTAAAAAGAGGCTGGGGAATTGATCGGGAATTGCAATTCATGGCCAATTTAACTGAAATTAATTGTTATGTTGATAGGTCGTTACCAGTGGAGTGGTTGACAAATTCGACACATGCATCTGGACGAGCAGATGAGTCAACTAAATCGTATTGGCAGGCGGCTGGTTCCGAAATGGAAAAATGCTTTGAATTAAAATATGGCTCAGATTGGGAGAAATTATTTTTAAAAGCATTTGCGGGTGATTTGATATTAAACTCAAGTGGTGATATTTTAAATAAAGAGTGTGAGATATGAATGATTTTCAAGCAATAGGTAAAAGCGTTTTTGAAGTTGAAATTCGTGCGCTTGAAAAAATAAGTGCAGCTCTAGATGGTAATTTTCAAAGGGCCGTAGAAGCCATTTTGAAATGCACTGGAACAGTCATCGTTTGTGGACTGGGTAAGTCAGGACATATCGGGCATAAGATTTCTGCAACTCTCGCCAGCACAGGTACAAAAAGCATTTCACTGCACCCCAGTGAAGCTTTGCATGGTGACCTGGGAAGAATTGGGAAAGATGATTTAATAATCGGAATTTCGTATTCTGGAGAAACAGATGAACTTCTACAAGTTGTTGCTTATGCAAAAATAATGAAAGTACCGGTTATTGCAATCACGGGTGTTGAGAGCTCCACCTTGGCGGTGAATTCAAACATAAAATTAATTACCTATGTTTCAGAAGAAGCCTGTGCGGAATCTCGGGTTCCGACATCATCAACTACAGCTGCATTGGTCATGGGCGATGCGCTTTCAATTGCACTCATGAAAGCGCGAAATTTTAAAATAGAAGATTTTGCGCGATTGCACCCCGGTGGAGCATTAGGGAAATTGCTTCTCACCAAAGTCAAAGATTACTTGAAAAAAGCAATCTTTATCAATGAAACTGCTGGATTTAGAGAGGTCATCATTGAAATCGCAAAAGGAAATGGCCTGCTTGTTGTTAAACGTGAAAATGGAGAAGTGGGTGTGATCACAGACGGAGATGTGCGACGACACATGCAGCAATTTAAATTTACCGATATGGAGTCACTCATCGCAGAGAACATCATGTCAATAAATCCCAAAATGATCGATGCAGATGATTCATGTGTCAATGCAGACCGGGTAATGAAAGAGATGGGTGTAAATTCTCTTGTTGTTAAAGATGGTAATGATTATTTTGTATATAATAGATTAAATGGTAAATAATATGAAAATAGTTGCTTTTTTACCTGCAAAAGGTGCCAGCGATAGAATCCACTCTAAAAATATGAAGTTGCTCGATGGTAAACCGCTTTTCCTTCATACTTTAGAAAAACTTATGAAATGCGATTTCATAGATGAGGTTTTTTTGGATACGGACAGTGAAGAGATGATTGAGATGGCTTCCGAGTTGGGCTGTTCTTTTTTGCGTAGAGATCCATCTTTGGCCAAAAATTCAGCAGATGGCAATAAAATATTTTTAAATGAAGTTAATTATGTAGAGGCGGATATCTACATACAGATATTATGTACAAGCCCTTTTATTGAGCTTGAAACGATTCGAGCGGGCATTAACATGCTCGAGGAACATAACGAGCAAAAAATACCCTATGACTCTGTTGTTATGGTGCGTAAAGAAAAAACATATTTATGGAAGAACGGAAAACCTATTTATGATATGAAAAATATTCCAAATAGTATTGATTTGGAAGATACAATTTTTGAGACAATGGGGCTTTACATGATGCGACGAGAGGCCGCATTATTGCATGGTCGTCGAATTGGGGAAAACCCAGGACTGCTCTATGCTTCAGCCTTGGAATCTGTTGATGTCAACTATCCCGAAGATTTTGACTTGGCAAATTTGATAGCAGCAGGTCGACGAGAATCAGAGCGTAAATTATTTAATAACATCAGAAATATTTTCAGTAGTCCATTGCTCTCGGATATTATGGATGATCTGGGTATGCCTAATCAAGTGATAAAGAATTTAACCCCTAACATCAATGGTGCTAAATTTCTGGGTCGAGCTAAAACATTGAAACTGAGGCCCTTGGCGAAGGGGGAGGATATGTCCGGAATTTACAGTGCGCTCAAAACATATGAAACAATTATTCCAAACGATGTCATCGTTATAAAAAATGACGTGCCAGACTATGCTTACTTCGGTGAGTTAAATGCAAATCTTGCGATTAGGTCAGGTGCATCTGCGGTCGTTATTGATGGAAAGACAAGAGATTCTCCGGAAGTGAGCAGGTTAGGGATGGCTGTTTTTTCGAAGGGGTATACGTGCCAAGATGTTCGAGGTCGAGCCACCGTAGACCATTACAACAAAGCCATTGAGGTAGAGGGTGTGAGGGTTCAACCAGGTGATCTCATCTATGGTGATGCCGAAGGCGTCATCGTTATACCAAGAATGCTCGAGGAAAAAATCATTAAGGAAGCAAGAAGTCGACTTTCTAATGAAAAATCTATTTTAATTGGAATTTCTAAAGGTGATAGTGCTTCTGGACTTGTGAATGAACATGGTTTCTTTTAAATAATGATTTAATTGTATAAAAAGCATGAACAACACTGTCATTCTGTCATGTATTTTGTGCGCTTTCAATGCGGAAAAAACTGTATTGAGAACGTTGGGATCATTGATTACATCATCTAAAATTAATTATGAAATAATTATTATTGATGACGGTAGTACTGATTCAACAAAGAGGCTAATTGAGATTTACAAAAATTTTGCGAATATTAAAATAATTTCTCAAGAAAATTCAGGCCTTGGTGCTGCACGAAATAAAGGTTTAAAAGCAGCGGTGGGTGAGTATGTTATCTTTTGCGACTCTGACGATGTTTTTTTTATTGATAACTTGCTGAACTTGGCATCAGAGGCAGAATCTGGTGGTTACGATATTGCGTGCTCTGAAAGTTATGCTTTGGTTGATTCAACCGAGATCAGTGATTTTTGGGATACACACATCATCAAAATGATGTCAAAGTCATCCCCCGAAGTGTTTAGTTTCGCAAAGTATCTGTTGCAACCCTCTGTTTGCAATAAATTATTCAATCGTAAATTTATTATCGCTGCAGATATTAAATTTGGTGAAGGGGTTCTATTTGAGGATGTGCAATTCACTACACATGCACTACTTTCTACGCGAAAAATAATGTTATCGAAAAAGCCTGTTTTTCTATATGATTTTCATGGAAATGGATCAATAACATCGAATAAATCACTCAAGCGGTTTGATATTTTTAAAAATATGTATGCTGTCATGCCTATTGTGTGTGGTTGTAAATTAAATAAATTGGAATTTTCGGCTATATGTATTTCCTTTATGCGTATAAGTTTGTGGTGTCTCGATAATATCCCTGTGACACATGTTGAAATCTTTAAGAAATATATAATGGAATTTTTTACGTTGATTAAATCCGAGGTGGAGGCGCAGCATTTGGATATTATTAATAAAATTTTGTCGGACCGATGGGACAGGCGCGCAAATTTCATGCTCGGTGCCATCTGGCATTCGGGATTGAGTGATCAGGAGATTTCTGGAAAATTTGAAGAGGCTAATTTAATTATTTAATTTACTGTATCATTGTCTTAACATATATCTATTTGTGAATTTTCATGTTTTATTTTCAAGATGATTGGCTCATTAAATTTTTATTTTAAAATCATCTTTTATGGATATTATTTTTTATTTGGATGCGGATAAAATTTAATTATTTTTCATGTTTTTAATCGGATAATTAATCATGGCTGATAAAATACTTGTGACGGGTGGTGCGGGGTATATTGGATCTCATACCATTGTTGAACTTATGAATTCCGGAGTAGATGTCATTGTTATTGATAATTTCATCAACAGTGATGTTCGAGTTTTTGATCGAATTGAAAAGATATGCGGTAAGAAACCGACTTTCGTAAAAGCCGATGTGCGTGATGAAAGTGTTCTTGATGAGATTTTCTTAAGCCACATAATTGACGGAGTGATTCATTTTGCTGGTCTCAAAGCGGTAGGTGAATCAGTTTCTCGACCAGTCACATATTATCAAAACAACATTGGAACTACACTGTCACTGCTCCAGGCGATGGACCGTGCGAATGTGAGACGTATTGTGTTCAGCTCTTCAGCGACTGTATACGGTGACCCAAGTACCGTTCCAATCAAAGAATGCAGCTCTCTTCAGGTGACCAATCCTTATGGCAGCACTAAATTAATGTGTGAAACAATCCTTCGTGATTTGCAGATGGCAGATCCGAGATGGCATTTTGCTATTCTGCGCTATTTTAATCCAGTCGGTGCACATGCGAGCGGTTTGATCGGTGAGAACCCATCCGGTATACCTAATAATTTGATGCCCTTTATTGCCCAAGTTGCGACAGGCCAACGTGATATTTTGAATATTTTCGGGAATGATTACCCCACGCCCGATGGTACAGGGGTTCGTGACTACATTCACGTGGTTGATTTGGCCAAAGGTCACGTGGCAGCACTTAAATATCTTGAAGAAAAGCAGAAAAGCTTGACTGTTAATCTGGGTACTGGTCACGGTGTCAGTGTTAAGGAGTTGGTCGAAACATTTGAGCGTGTGAATGGCCAACCGATTCCCCGCAGGTTTGTAGCGCGAAGGGCTGGAGATGTTGCGAATTGTTATGCAGATACCAGTTTAGCCAAAGATTTACTCAATTGGAGTGCTCAATATGGTGTTGAAAAAATGTGTTTGGATACTTGGAATTGGCAATCAAAAAATCCCGATGGATACTGTTAATTTGAATTAAATAATATTAATGTGAATTCAACATAATTTATAAAGCCCCTGGGACATGAAATCCCAGGGGCTTGTTTCATGCCGGTTTGGCAATTTGCCTCATTTTTTGGAACATGTTTTGCTGTTGCATGATGTAGTTGACCTGAGTTGCTGTATTGACTTGGCCCGACATTAAAATAATATCTTTGATTAGTAGCATCTCAAAATCTATATTTTTATCTGCTGGCACAATATACTTTTCATAATGACGCGGCTTTCCTCCTAAATTCGTAAGGGGCATTGGTGTGAACGAAAATTTTTCACTGAAGAGTTTTAATTCGTCGCGTGGAGAAAGTCCCCCACCGCTAGTGCCATTGTTAGCAGAACCCACCGGCCGTGTATGTGTGACCGTGATGTCATCAATAATGACTGGAATTGAAAATCCATTTTTCTGAATAATTTCCCACCAGTAATTGTCCATTCCCCATCCAGATTCAGTTACAGTGAAGAGGTCTAAAGTCGCTTCCAACATGCGGCGTGATAGACAGGGGATCATCAATTCAACAAAATTGGTGTACCTGTAATTAAAGCTTGCATGCTTCAAGGTGATGGCATGAGAAAAGTAACTGTTTCTATCGAGTGCTGGTTGGCACAGGTCTGTGTTCATCAATCTGGCTGTATTGAAAACAGCATTCAATTCTTGAGCACTGCATAGCAAGTCGTCATCTGGTAGTAAGATGTAATCATATTCTTTCCAGGCGCCAGTGCTGGTTAAATACTGATGCAAGCCTTTCCATTTTGATCCTTTGATTGGAATGATCTCGTAAAATTTTTCGGTTTCTCCCCAACTCTGAGGGATCTCATTGCCGTAAAAGGTCACGATCAAGTCGAAATCAGGTTCGGCTCCTTTAAGCCAATTCATGTGCAATGATTTTTCACCACTTCTGGCAACAACAAGATTACGCGATTTCATATATTTCTTTCGATAAATTTTAGTTGGGTTTACTTTTTTGAATGAATTCTTGTGCAGTTGCAAGTGAAGAACTGATTACCTGATGCATATCTAGATAAAGATAATTGCCGCATCTTCCTATGAATGTTGTTTTCGTGTTTTTTATTTTTTTGTATTCATTGTATTTCTTTTGATTTTCACCTGCCAAATCATTGATTGGATAATACCGTTCATAATTATTCTCGCGATAATCGCAAGGAAATTCGTAGGTCAACGTTGTTGTATTTTTTTGATCTAAACCGCTAAAATGTTTCCATTCAGTGACTCGGGTGGGCCCTGTTGCTGTCGTGAAGTTGGTGACAGCCGTCTGATAAAGTTGAACCTCTGGAAGTGTAACTGTTTGAAATTTTATTGATCGATAGGGCAGTTCGCCATAGCAGTATTCATAATACTCATCGATGGCCATGCTGTTGAAGCAGTGTTCATACTCATCCTCCATATTTTTATCAAATTTCTTTGATAATTCGACTTTGATGTTAGGGTGATTAAGAATATTTTTAAATATTTCCGTATAGCCATGCAAGGGCATGGCTTGGAAACTGTCATTTGGAAAGTACAAATCATTCTCGTCATCTCTGATTGGTACCCGTTCCAAAATTTTAGGATTGACTTGCTCTAAAGGCAAACCCCACATTTTTTTTGTGTAGGGTTTGTAAAAAGTATCCAGTATCTTTTCCAATGAATATTGGCTTGACGTATTTTTGTTGACAGGCAGTACGTGAAGCTCTTTGGGGTTGACTTTAGCAAGAACTTTGTGTTTGTACTCTACCCATTCCGTAAATTGACTCAGCCATTCCACTACTTTATGGTTCGAGGTATGAAAGATGTGTGGCCCGTATTGATGAACACGTATGCCATGTTCATTGACGTGGTCATATGCGTTACCTGCAATATGATCTCTTTGGTCAATGATATTGATTTTATGGCCTGCTTCTGCCAGAGTTCGCCCGATGGTAGCGCCTGCAAATCCACACCCAACGATCAATATATTCATGATAAAACCTCTTTCAAGTGCTCGCTTGTTGATGGCTTGGCTAAAGTGACGTTGGCACTGAGAAGTTTATTTTCTTTCCCATTCCAAAGGCGATTGATCGTCCACCATTGTGTTCCGACTGCTTCAATCCACTCGTTGGGTTCCAGCGCGCTGATAGTAATTCCTGCTTCTCGGAGTGTGTCGCCTATAAATTTGTCTTCGTACAGGTGCCCTTGAATTTCATCTGGAAATCTGATTGTTTCACTCGCAAATGCACGGATCGCTTTTGAAGAAAGGAAATAAAATGGTCCGTATGCGAATGCACCTGGATATCGTTTGCCATAGGGGCGACGACTCAACTCCGCGTTCTCACATTTTCCGTAATGCCATGTTCGCTCGAAATTGGCTTTGTTATTTCCAGCGAAACCTGCATAATCAAAATTACTTTTAGTCAGTGATAGCATTAATTTTTGTAGTTGGTCGCTATTATTTATTGGGAGATCTTCATCTACTTTGAAGCAATTTGTATTTGCTCCAAATGTTCTGTAGATATATTCAAAAGTTTTTGTTATTTTTTCAGGCAATGATTCGTAATTGTCATTGGCATCCACAACCAGCAAATCCTCATTCAAGATAGGGGGGTGTAGAGGGGCTTCTCGCTGGCCCACCACGATCAAAATCCTAAAGGTGGATCCCAAAATCTTCTGTAATCTTTTGCGTGTCGCCATGGCGATTTCCACACGGGGGTGGCAGCTGATCAGCAGCACCAGATTCGATGATCCTTGTATGCGCAATGATTTTGCAACGACCTCTATCAGGTTTGGGATTTCGGGGGCGTAAGGTTGCAGAACCGCCATTTTTTTGACAGTGCTCCAACAGTTTGTATTTTCTTTTTCCTTGGCATAGGCACCGAGTAATTCAAACAGAAGCTTGGCGCGTTGATGAACCAAGAGGGTGTGGGGCTGATTCAATGCCTCGTCAGCTTCAAACAGTTGGGTGATGACGTCGATTACTTTGCGCGCTGGGGCTGTACCCAAGCTGCTGCTGGCCAGTTCGCTCACTGCCGCTGCGAAGGCCGCCCTTTGTTCGGTCTTTTCGCCTTGGGCTGCGTAATCTACTAACTTTTGTGGCGTGACTTTGCTGTCGATTTTCACAAGTTATTCCTTAAAAGCGATGGTTTTGTCGCTTGATAACTCGTGTAAAGCAATGTTTGTGCCAGTGGATCAATGAAAAAAGCCAATCAGGAAAACCCTGATTGGCTTGAAATGTTTACAAGCCACCCGGAAGGGCAGCTCGGTTGAACTTATCGCAAGAGCGACAGCACTGACTGCGGCGCCTGGTTCGCCTGGGCAAGCATCGCCGTGGCAGCTTGCTGGATGATCTGACTGCGCGCCAACTCGGTAGTGGCTTGGGCGTAGTCGGTGTCCATGATCCGGCTTCGTGAAGCTTGTGCGTTTTGCGAGATGTTGGTCAAGTTGTCAATCGCATAGGTCAAGCGGTTCATCGTTGCACCATAAGTGGAACGCTCTGCATCAATAGTTTCGATGGCATCGTCCAAGGCACTCAGCGCGAGTGTGGCTCCTGATCGGGTGCTCAAAGAAATAGCACCAGCACTCACGCCCAATGCGGTAGCGTCGATATCAGTCAAAGTGACTGTGAAACGGTCACCCGCGGAACCACCGATGCCTACTTGCAAAGTCACCACACCGCCGGATCCGATACCGGTACCGGAAGCGGCGTTACCAGCTGTGAAGAGTTTCATCCCGTTCCACTCAGTGTTGTCAGCGATACGAGAGATTTCAGCACTCAATGACTCCACTTCTGCGTTCAATGAAGAGCGGTCTGAAGCTTGGTAAGTGTCGTTGGCTGCTTGCACGGCCAGTTCACGCATGCGCTGCAGCATGTTGGTGATTTCTTGTGTCGCGCCTTCAGCGGTTTGCAACAAAGAGATGCCGTCGTTGGCGTTGCGCACAGCTTGGTTCAAACCGCGGATCTGAGCGGTCATTTTGTTGCTGATGGCCAGGCCTGCAGCATCGTCCTGAGCGCTGTTGATGCGCTTGCCGGTCGACAGTTGCTGCATGGCTTTGTCCATGCTGCGGTTGTTCACGGACATTGCATTTTGGGCAATGAGCGACTTCACGTTGGTGTTGATGACGGACATGGTCTTACTCCTTGAAGAGGTTTATTTCAAAAGGTTGGCAGGAACCCGAAGGGAGTAGACCTGCCTGTTTGGTACAAAAATTCGGTTTTGAATCTCTGTTACTTGATGAATCGGTTGCTGTTCAACAAGCTTTAGGGCTTTGTTGAACTTTTTTGATCTGATCAAGACTTTCCGTCTTGCATCAGGCCTTTCACGTTGTCCAGGTTGTGGGCGACGCGCAGGGCCACTTCATTGGGGATCTGGCGAACCACTTCACCTTCTTTGTTCTTTACGGTCAGCACCACTTTGTTGGCCACGTCGTCTACGCTAAAGCTCAGGTCGCGGCTGTTTCGGCGCATTTGTTGGTTCAATTGCTCCGATGCCTCTTGTAAAGAGCGTCGGCTTTCCAGCGGATCTTGCTTGGGTTTTGTTTCCACCGCAGGTTTGGCCGCTTCGACGACTTTGGCGCGAACCTCTTCTACCGGTTTGGCAACCTGTGTGCTGGGGACAGCTGCTGGAGGCAGGCGGCTGGGGGTGATGTCGTTGCTCATGGTTTATTCCTTAAATCAAGGCACCCCCTCTGACAGTACTGACGATTGATCCAGCGTTGAGGCCGGCCAATATGGGGGTATCGTCATCTTGATTCGGCAGTGAGCGGCAAAACTTGAGCGGTTTTGTCAAAAAAGCGGCAACTTCTTGCCGCTTTGTGCCTTGAATCCGAGAGTTTCATATAAAAATATAACTTTTATCAAATTTTGAATCAGGTAGGTGAGTCCGGAAAACGCTGTCTGCCCTGATACACGAAATTCTTTTTTTGTCTAAAAAAATTCTCAATATTGACAACAACGCTTATACTGCTAAGCAGTTTGGGGTATGGAATTTGGCGCTGCCGAAGCCCATGTGTTCATTTTTGTCACGCTCTCATGGCGTTGGCTTTTCTTAGCGGGTACTCATGTTTTCGATCTTCAAGGGAGCCGAGTCGCCAGAAGTTCTCAAAAAGCGCGCCAAGCAAGCTTATGAGAAGGTGGTCGAGTCGTCTGCTGATACTTTTGAGGCGAACCGCATGCGCCGGGGCATGGCCATGCTGTGCTGCGCCCAATTGGACAAAACCTTCATCTCGGGTGCTGAGCGCATGGCGGACTGGCAGCAAATGGCTGCTTTTGCGGTGGCCAAGAACGAAGAGCCGCCTCCGATGCCCAAAGCGGACTGTTACCAAAAAATCCGCTCCGGCAAAACAGACATTTGGTCTTATCTGCCACAAGAGTACGCAGACAGCGCCTTCATGTTCGGTGCCAAGTACCAGCGTACTGAACTGACCGTAGAGCAAGCCATCACCGCCATGCAGCAGGTGGCAGACAACATTTGCTTGTCAGAAATTGGCTTGGGTTTTGAGATTGTGGTGATGAAGTTCCTGCGCCAAGAACTCACCCAAAGTGAGAAAGCTTCCGACGTGGAAGAAGACTTGAGCGGTATGTCCAACGAGTAAAAGTGCGTTGGGCCAATTGGCCTAACTCAGTGCTGAAGGTTCAGCCCAAAAAATCTGCAGGCAGTTGTGTTTTGACGCAATAGGCTTTCAGGCCCAGCTTGTTGTCGATCCAGATGCCGTCAAACAGACCATGCGCTGTGGTCATGACGCCCGGCAGTTTGTGCAACTGTTCTCGCGTGGGGTTGCGCAAACCCAAAACCTCGTCAATCAACATCAATACCGGTAAGGCATCCGAGTCGTCTGGGCTGTACACCACGCCGTACTGCCTGTGACTGAGGGCTGTGGCGCACCTTTGCAGGACATATCCCAGGTCACAGCTGGCAATCACCTGGTCTCGCCAAATGGCGTGGTCTTCGGCCGAGCGGCTTTGCTGCTCAAGACCAATGACCTCATGCACCTGCAAAGCAGGAAGCAGGAGATCAATGTCTTCGACTCGGATGTGAAGGAACTGCGCCATTTTTTCGCCGTGCCCGGTTTATGCGCTCACGGGCAAGTGGTGGGGCGTTTGCAGGTTTTCCGCCAAACGGTACAAAGCTGCAGCGTCCAGAATCAACACCACACGCCCATCGCCCAAGATGCTGGCGCCGCCTACACCTGGCAATGCCGCCAAGCGTGGGTGGATGTCTTTGGTGAAGAGTTCTTGGCGACCCACGAACTCTTGCACCGAGACGCCCAATGTGCGTTGCCCGTCGCTGAGCACCACCACATAGCGGTGTGACTGCTTTTCGGCGGGCGGGTAGCCCAGCACTTCTTCCAGTCGCACGATGGGCAAAAAGTTGCCCCGCAGCAAGATCGCGGTGCGGCCTTTGACGGTTTGGTACTCTTCAGGACTGACCTCGACCAACTCGGCCACATAACGGCCGGGGATGGCCATGGTCTGGTTGGCCGTGTTGACCAACAACACTTCTTGCACGGCCGCAGACAGCGGCATTTGCATGGTGAAGGTGGTGCCACGGCCGACTTCGGAGTCGAGATGGATGGTGCCGCCCAAGCGCATCACGCTGGTGCGCACCACGTCCATGCCCACGCCTCGGCCTGAAGTTTCGGTCACCACATCGGCGGTGCTGAAAGCAGGGCGGAAGATGAAGCCCAGAATGTCTTCTTTGCTCATCTGCAGGCTGTCTTCTTCTTTGACCAAGCCGCGGTCCACGGCTTTGCGTCGCACGCGTTCGGGGTCAATGCCTTTGCCGTCGTCGATCACGCGGATCATGATGCGGCTGCCTTGCTGTTCGGCCTGGATACGGATGACCGCTTCATCAGGTTTGCCCGCTTGGCGACGCTCTTCGGGTTTTTCCACGCCGTGGTCGGCGCTGTTGCGCACCATGTGCAAGAGCGGATCGGCCAAAGATTCGACCATGGCTTTGTCGATCTTGACTTCTTGGCCAATCAATTCCAAACGGATTTGCTTGCCTTGTGCCAAAGCCAAGTCGCGCACCATGCGTGGGAAGCGTTTGAACACCAGCTCCACAGGCACGACGCGCAAGCCCATCACGCTGTCTTGCAAGCGTGACAGAGCGCCTTGGATCAGGGCGTCGGTTTCTTGCAGGCGGCGCAGTTGGTCTTCGAGATTTTCAGCGACTTGCTGAATGTCCGCCAATTGGCTTTGGGGGTCTTTCTGATGACCTTCTTGCCGCAAGCGGATCAAACCTTCACGGGCGCGTTGGTCGCTGATGATGTGCGCCAATTGGCCACGCACCAGCACCATCTCGCCAATTTGGTTCATGAACTGGTCGAGCATTTCGCCAGGGACACGGATCACGTTGGAGGAGGCGTTGCCAGCGGCAGGTGTTGCTGCCCGTGCTGGCGCTGCAGCTGCGGTTTTGGCGACCGCCACTTCGGTGGTGCTTGCTGCAACAGCGGGTGCGGTCGGTGCAACCGCCGCTGAGGGTGCTGCTGCAGGTGCAACAGGTGCCTGAGCAGCAGGCGCTGCCGCTGCGGGAGAGGGTGCAGCAGGGGCTGAGGCAGGCGCTGCTGCGGCTGGTGCTTTGGCCGCAGGTGCGGGCGCTGCGGCCGGAGCGGGAGCAGGTGCAGCAGCAGCAGGCTTGGCTGTCGCGTTGGGTTTGTTGTGGTCTTTGCCCAACTCACCCAGCAGCAAGACATGGCCAGAGCCTTGGTCGATGGTGTTCAGGTCTTGCTCAATGGCAGGACGAGGCGCCTTCGAAATGAACAGCATTTCGTACCAGCTGAGGTTGTCCTCAATCAAGGTCCGGTTGGTGATCACACGGCCTTTTTCATGCACCCATTCCAAGAATGCTGTGGCAATGCTCTCAGACGATTCCAAGTGCGCTTTGATCAAATAGGCCAAGTGGCCGTCCTGGATCATCTCAACCAACTCGCGGGTGTTGTCTGGCGAGAGCAGTTCCGACAGTTCAATCGGGATGTTCATCGACGCAACAAACTGGCGAACGGCGTCGACAGGTGTATCGCCCGCATCGTCGTGCGCCCACAGGTAGTCACGAATGCGTTGGTGCAGTCGCTCGTCGGTGTCTTTCAACGGACCTTGCTTCAAAGGCTGACGACCGCTGGCGCCGAGCAAATCACGGATGAATTGCAAAGCTTCACGGGACAGGGCGATGACTTCGTTGTCCATGCCCATTTGGTTGCGCGCTGCGCGTGCAAAGGCATCAACCAAGAGCAAGGGCACGTCGGTGCGCGACTGGGGGTAGAGCGAAGAGAGGTAGCCGTGGATACGTGAAAAGCGCTGCGACAGTTGGTTGGCAATTTCTTCTTCTTGCTCATTGCCCGCGGCTTCCAGTGTCTGCAGCAACTCCTCCACCTGGGTCAAATGCATCAACAGGTTGTCTTTGAGGGTGCGTGCCAAGACTTTGGCCAAGGATTCACCGCCCAGATCCACGCCCGTGGTTTCACCCAGGGTTTTCAGGTCGTCCAAGAAAGCCACGATCACATCGACCATGCGCTCGCCGTCGGCCTGGGAGATCTCCTCCGAGACGGGCAGGGCTTCCAGAATTTCTTCAATCCGGGTGTCAAGGCCTGCGTAACCCAGGCTGTTGGAGCCTTTGAGCATCCAGCTCAAAGGTTTGCGGATGTCGTTGGCCACAGCCAATACTTGAGCGGCTTCTTGTTTGGTCGCAATCGAATTGGCCAAACGTTCCAGAATCGGCAAGCCATTGCTGATCAGGCGCAAGAACACCACTTGACGGTTGTCCGTCGTGCCGTCAGCCGCTTTGGTGGGTTCGGCACGCGCAGGTGCAGGGGTGTTCGCTGGGCTGGCTGTTGCGCTGGCATCTGCAGGCGCAGAGGGGGCGGCTGGTGCAGCAGTTGCAGTGCTGGCAGGAGGAGCCACTTCCTCCGCGACCGGTTCAGGCGCGGGTGCAGGTGCAGCAGGAATTTCGTTTTGGTCAGGCACAGTCAAGGCTTGGCCCTGACTGACCATTTTGAAGGCGCGCTCAAGTTCGGCCAGCAATGCAGCGGGTTTTTCGCCGTCACTGCGCTCAGCCACTGCTTTTTCGCAAAGAACCTTGATCACGTCGAGCGAGCGCAACAACAGGTCAACCGTGTTTTTATCGAGCGCTGCTGTGCCTTCGCGGACCATGCCGAGCAAGTCTTCGCATCGGTGGGCGACCGATTCCAGTGCGCCCAATTCCATGACACGGCTCAGACCCTTGAGCGAGTGAAAAGCCCGGAAGAGCCCCGACACTTCTTCAGCATTGAGTGACTCTCCGTCAGCCTTGACGAGCAAGGACTCAATGCTTTCAATGTGTTCTTCGGTCTCTACTGCGTACTGCGCCCAGATGGTTTCTAGAAAATCGTCAGACACGGTCCCACACTCCTTTCGAGCTTAGTGTCGAAAAACAGGCAATGCCTTTTACGACAGACCCAGCACTCGGCGTGAGGCGGTGACGATCTCGTGGCCTTTTTTGGCATTGAGGTCGAGACTCATGGCGCCCGATGGTTTGGCAATCACTTCGGCAGCGCCAAATTTGCGGGCTTCGATGGCTTGCGGTGAACCGGCTTGAGCCACCGAAGACACAATGATCACGGGTACTTTGCTCATCAGGCGCAGACGCTTGATGCATTCGATGCCATCCATGTGGGGCATTTCGATGTCGAGCAAGACCAGATCGGGGGCGATCTCTTTGACTTGCTGGAGCGCTTCCAGGCCGTTGGTGGCTTCACCAGCCACTTCCAAATCAGGGTCGGAGGTCACGATGCCACGCAACAGGGCGCGCATCACAAAAGAGTCGTCAACAATGAGTATGCGTTTCTTGGTCATGAGGCAGTCTCTATCAAACAGAGGTTTTGAAAGTGGGAATTGTGCGTGAAACGCACAAGCGAGAAAGGCGTGTACCGATCTCTTTGGGGGAAAGCACGGCCGTGGCCAGGCCAGCATTCAGGGTCGATGTGGGCATACCGTCCACGATGCAACTTTCGGGTTCTTGGACCAAGACATGTGCGTTTTTACGCGCCACCAAGTCTTTGGCACCCAGCATGCCGTCGCTGCCCATGCCGGTCATGACCACCGCCACAACTGGGCAAGAAGTGGCCGCAGCCGATCGGAACAGCACATCGGCGTTGGGGTGGATGCTCGCATTCACATCGGTTTTTTGGTACAGCATCAGCTTACCGGGGAATGGCTCTCGGATGACCACATCGGTGCCGCCTTTGGCAATCACGATCATGCCGGGCTTGAGTTCCATTTGTTCCGTGCTTTCCACCACGTCCAAACCGGTTTCACTGCGCAAGTGCGCCGCAAAACCGCTGGTGAACATGGGGGGCATGTGCTGCGCCACCACCATGGGGCAGCCCAGGCGACCCATGGACTTGAGGACATGCGGCAATGTGGCGGGCCCACCTGTGGAGATGCCCAAGACCACCAAGCCAGCGGTTTGCTGCGATGGCACCGTGCGCAATTGACGAGGAGCCGCAGGGGCATTGTTGCCCACCGACAAAGGCGAACCCGCAAAGTTGCGGATGGTGCTCAGTCGGGATTTCTTTTTGGCCCAGTAGCGCAGTTTTTCAACCAAGTCGGCACCGATTTGCACAATGTCGAGTTGCACAAAAGAGGACTTTTTGGCAATGAAATCGACCGCACCCAATTCCAGTGCACGGATGGTCGTGACTGAGTTGCGTTCGGTCAAACTGCTGAGCATGATGATGGGGCAGGGCGTGGCGGCCATGATTTGGCGGGTGGCCTCAAGGCCATCCATCACAGGCATCTCAACGTCCATGGTGATGACGTCGGGGCGCAGCTCGCGCGCCATCTCAACGCACATTTGCCCGGTCTTGGCTTCACCGACCACTTCGATGTCGCTTTGACTCTCCACCATCTTGCGGATGGCGATGCGCATGAACGCCGAGTCGTCAGAAATGAGCAATCTGATCATACGCGCTTGTCGTTTCTCACGTACCAAGGGCCGCCCTTGCCCAAGCGTGATTCGAAGTATTCCGGCACCAGCATTTGAACCGATGCGCCCAGAACCAACACACCGCCCGTCGACATGGCGCGTGCCAGCATGGTCTGCACGGCTTTCTTGATGGGGTCTTCAAAGTAGATCAGAACGTTGCGGCAGAACACCAAGTCCATGCCCATGACAGGCGGACGGTTGTTCATGAGGTTGAAGCGTTCAAACCGTGTGCATTGGCGAACCCACTCACGGATCTTGAAGTAGTTCACACCCGGCATGGCGTTCGCAGGCGCAATCTTGACGTCCTCGAACATGCTTTTCCACTCGTCTGGCAAATTGCGAAACGAGCCCATGCCCAAGTCACCATAAACAGCCGCTTTGGCCGTGCGCAGCGCTTGGTTGGAGATGTCGGTGCCGAAAGAGAACACGCTCCATCCAGCTTCGGGTACCAGTTTGCCTTCGAAGAGACGGGCATAACCGGCCTTTTGCATGGCGCGCAATGCCGAGAAGGTCAGGTCATAAACCTCTTCACCCGTGGAGCTGGCGGCCGACCAAATTTGGACTTGCTTTTGGGTTTTGCGCAAGTTCAGCAGGTGGGGCATGATCTCGTCAGCCAACATGCTCATCAGATCGGGGTCGCGGCAAAAATAGGTCTCGTGCACGGTCAAGTTTTCGACCAACGACTGCCATTCAGAGTGTTCTGTCGAGCAGTTGTTCATGCTCTCGACCCAGTCTTTCAACGTGGCCATGGGCATGTCTTTGAAAATGCGCACCAACTTGCGCTCGACCAGTGTGCCGGGCTTGATGCCAAAGCGCGTTTCCACGCCTGCCATCAACTCGTTGATCAAGACCAGCAAAGCACGGGATTGGCTAGATTCTTCAGGTCGGGAGAAAGATGCAGGCGAAGGCGCAGGAGCAGGTTTGGAGGCCTGGGTGCCGTAGGTCGGTGCAGGGGACGAGGTCGTAGCCGCACGAGCGGTGTCTACCGCGGTGCGCATTTGACTGATCAAGTCGTTGACTTTTTTATCTTGTGTCACAGGCTGTTCATTTCATTTGGCGTTTGGCAGCCAAGGTCAGTGGCGCCAAAGTGATGAGTGAAATCAGCTCACCGTCAAGCTTGCCAACCTCGTTCAGGTAATCGTTTTGCTGGTTTCTCACCGGGGTGATGTTGGCTTCTTCGATGTCAATGACGCGTTCGATGCGGTCCACAATCAAGGCCCACGGCTCATTGTCCACGCGTACCACCACGTAGGACGATGTTTCCAGCGGCGCCACACCCAGCATCTTGCGCAAATCGATCACAGGGGCAATTTCACCTTTGATCTGAATCACGCCGCTCAGGCTTTGGTCTCCTTCGGGCAGATCCACACTGGCGGTGTACTCTTCCACGCGGTCCACAAGGCCCAAGGGCAGGGCGCAGCGTTCACTTCCCAATCTGAAAGAAAGCATGCGGCGCATGGCGCTGGGGACCAAGTGGTTGTTGTGGAGCATGAAGGTGGTTTGCTGGGTCAAAAAACGCTGGTAATGGGCAACGGCTTGCGGGGAGAGCAGGCCCGTCATTGAGAGCAAACCGGTCATGTGGCCCTCGCGGGAGGCTGCGCCATTCAGGTAGCCCTCCAATTGGGCATCTTGAGAACCCGCCACCGCTTGAACGGCTTCACGCGGATAGCGCTCGATGCCCAAAATGGCCGAGACGCTCACACCCAATTGCAGGCCTTGAACCTTCACCACCAGCACAAATTTCGATTCGGTGGTGTTAGGGCGGTGCAGCAATCCGCCCAAAGATACGATCAGCAGGGCCTGGCCACGCAATTGCATCAAACCTTGAACTTCGGGTGTTGCTCCGGGCAGTTGGGTCAGGGCGCCGATCTCCACGATCTCTTGCACATGGGCCATGTGCAGTGCGTAGGTTTCGCCGCAGTCTTCGACCGTGACCGTGGCCATGTCGTTGTTGGCTTGCTTGGCCGCATCGGTGCGTGCCGTGTCGTGCAGGTCAAAACCAATCAGGCCGCCGCCGCCTTCGGGCACGCCCGTGGGATCCATGTTGCGCATGTCGAGAGATTGCTCGTCCAAGAGCAAAATCATGCGCTCATTGAGCGTGAATTCGCCACACACCAGGTTGCGTTTGTCGGGGTCAACGTAAGGGGTCAGCAGGGATTCGTCCAAGTTGATCTTGTTGTGAACCCGGTCCACCTGCAGCGCGATGTTTTCATGGCCTGTGATGACCACCAACAAGTTGCCGTTGGCGTCGGCTGTGCGCGCAGGCATGCCCAAGCGCAGAGCCAAATCGATTTTCAGCAGCACAGTGCCCGTCACATTGACCAGACCTTCAACCTCAGGCGGTGCATAAGGCAGGGGTGTCACTGCCAAGGATTCCAGCACCTGGCTGACCGCTGACGCACGCAGCGCAAAGCGGTTTTCTTGGATGTCGAAAAGTACCAGTTCCATGTGTTGGGGTCTCGCCGCTTTATGTACTGAACTTGGTGATTTCGGTCCGTGTGGAATCCGCCACCCTGGACAACTCGATCATCGAGGCTGCCAATTCTTCCGACGCCGCCGAGTTGCTGCGGGCAATTTGCTCCAGGTTTTCAACGCTGGAGTTGATCTCTTGGATCATGCGGGTTTGCTCTTCCACAGACGCTGAAATGCGTTGCAGCATGCCATCGGTTTCGGTGGAGGACTTGACGATGCGCTCCATGTCCGAGCTCACCTCTTTCACCGCGATCACCGCTTCTTTGGCTTGCTGGCTGGCTTGCTGAATCAATTGGGTGATTTCTTTGGTGCTGTCGGCGCTGCTGGCGGCCAATTTGCCCACTTCGTCTGCCACCACCGCAAAGCCTTTGCCATGCTCGCCGGCACGGGCGGCTTCAATGGCAGCGTTCAAAGACAAGAGGTTGGTTTTGTTGGCGATCTTTTCGATCACATCGGTGATCTTGTTGATTTTTTCGGAGCTCAAGGCGATGCCGTTGACCACGTCCACCATTTGCACCATTTTGTCTTGCCCGCCCCGCACAATGGTGGTCGACTCTTGGGCTTGACGGCTGGCGTGCTCGGTGTTGGACGCGATGTCGCTCACCGCAGCGGCGGTTTGGCGAATGGCGCTGACCATGTGGCCAATGAATTGTGTTTGGCTTTGTGCACCATCGGCCAATTGGCCAATCGCGGTGCTGGTGTCGTTGGCAGCGCCCGCCACTTGCTGGGCGTTTTCACCAATCTGCCGCATGGAGATAGCCAGAGCCTGCAAAGAGTCGTTGATGTCGTCTTTGAGCTTGCCCAGAGAGCCTTCGCCGTGCGCACGTACGCGCTGGCTGAGATCGCCGTTCGACACCGCGTCCATGACCTTGACCACATCGCTGATGAGCGCATCCAGCACTTCGATGGTCGTGCGGGCGTCGTTCAAGATATTCAAAAACTGACCGGTTTGACCTTGTGTGGTCACGCGCACTTCAAAGTCACCCTGAGCCATGGAGCGCATGCTCTGGCTGAGCATTTGAACCGTGACGTCCATATTTTTCTGGACGGTGGCAATCTGTGCCAGCACCTGAGGGTACAAACCCCTGAGGCCCGCGGGCTGGGGGTGGCGTGAGAAGTCACCCGATCCCATGCGCGTCACCACGGTCATGGATTCGCGAAAGACGGCCTCAATTTGGTCCAGCACATCGTTCATGCGCCAAGCAGCTTCCACCAAACGGCCTTGGCTTGGAATTTGGGTGATTCGGGCTTCCAATTGGCCTTGCGCTGCTTCGGACAAAACATGGTCAATCCGGCCCAGCAATTCGTTTTCACGGCCAACAGCCTTGAAACCCGCCAGCAAAAGTATGGCCGTGAGGGCGCTCAAACCAATCAACACATAGTTGTCGGGTGATTGCCACAACGCGAAGGCGGCTGCAGCCAAGCCCAGAACACCTGCCAACCCCAAAAGGAGTTGTGGGCTGAGTTCAAAGCCCTTGGAGGTCGAGGATGAAGCGCTCATAGCTGACGCCCTTTTCTTGGAGGAGGTTGTGCATTTGGGTCAGTGAAGCCTCGATGGCATCACGCGAGCCTGCGTTTTGTTCGGTCTGAAGCAATTGCTTGTAAAGCGGAATGATCACACTCAGCGCCTTGGGGTTGGGTTTGCGGCGCACCGAGTAGTAACCCACGACCTTGCCCTGTGCATCACGCGAGGGCGTGACGTTGGCCAACACCCAGTAAAAAGAGCCGTCTTTGCAGAGGTTCTTCACGAAGGCAAAAATTTCTTGGCCACTTTCAATGTGTTGCCACAGCAACTTGAAAACACAACGGGGCATGTCGGGGTGACGCACCAGGTTGTGCTGCTTGCCCAAGAATTCTGCTTCGGTGAAACCCGAAAACTCGGCAAACACTTCGTTGCTGTAAGTGATGCGGCCCTTGAGATCGGCCTTGGAGACGATGAAGTCGTCGTCTCGCATGAGCCTTTCTTGCAAAGTAGGTTGTATGTGTTGTCGCGCCATGGCTTTCTCTGGTTTGAGCGGCGATCAGCGGTTTTAAAAACACGCCAATGCTGAGCCGCTGGAGTTGAGTTCAGTTGCGTCCGTTGACAAAAAAGGTTTCGACTTGACCGAGACTTTTGACTTCGATGGAGCCACGGGACTCCAGCTTGAAATCATTTCGGATCAGGTTGGCTGTGTTGACTGAAACGTGGATCCTGCCTGGCTCGCCAGTGGACTCCATTCGACTGGCCACGTTGACAGTGTCGCCCCACAAGTCGTAAGTGAACTTGCGCAGACCAATCACACCGGCCACGATGGGGCCGCTGTGCACGCCAATGCGCATGCGCAAGGCGCCGCCTGTGCGCTCGCGCATTTCCTCAAGGGCTGTGCAAAATTCAATCGCCGCATCGATCACCGCGTGGGCGTGTTCGTCCATGGGGTCGGGTACGCCGCCTGCCAACATGTAGCAGTCGCCGATGGTTTTGATCTTTTCCAGACCGTGTTTTTCGGTGATGAGGTCGAACCGGGAGAACAAGTCGCCCAGTACTTCCACCAGAGCACTCGCCGTCATGGTGCGGGACATGGCCGTGAAGCCCACCATGTCGGCAAACAACACGCTCACATTGGGGAAGGCGTCGGCAATGTGCTCTTCGCCAGATTTCAAACGCTGGGCAATCTTGCGCGGCAAGATGTTCAGCAGCAGCTGTTCTGTTTTGGCCTGCTCGGAAGCCAGAGCTTCGTGTTGCCTTTTCAGCTGACGCATGCGCAAAGCTTCTTGGTCACGCAAACGCTTGCGTTCCACCGAGGTTTTGACCCGGGCGCGCAACAAAACAGGGTTGAAGGGCTTGGACAGGTAGTCTTCTGCGCCCAGTTCGATGCAGCGAACGGCATCTTCCAGGCTGGTGCCACCGGAAATCACGATCACTGGCGGCCAAGCTTGGTGGGGCGTGTCGCGCAAAACAGCTAAAACTTCCATGCCGTTCATCTCGGGCATTTCCATGTCCAGCAGCATCAAGTCGAAACGTTCGCGCACCAGCGTCTCAATCGCCTCGCGCCCATCACTGGCCTCGGTGATGTCGGACAAGCCGATTTCAACCAACGATTTTCGCAAACCCATGCGGATCAAGCGGCTGTCGTCTACCAACAAAACTTTGGCTTTTTGGAAGTCAGACGAAACCTTGGCACCCAGGTCCAGCTCGGCAGTGTTGCCCTGGGCTGAGCCCTGAACAGATTGGCCTGCGCTCGTTGCCATGCTGGGGCTCAATTGGCAGCAAGCAATGCTTTGACCTTGTCAAGCAATTGCACGGCGGTGAATGGCTTGGTGAGGCTGTCGTTGGCCCCGGAGAGGAGGGCAGAATCCAGGCCAAAACGAGCGCTCACGACGCGGCTGCCACCCGAAATGGTCAGGATTGGCACGGCGGGGAAGGACTCGCGCAAGCGAGAAACGAAGTCCACGCCGTCCATATTGGGCATGACGATGTCAGAGATGACCAAGTCGACGTTGTTGACGGCAAACAGCTCGAGCGCTTCCATGCCATCGCGTGCTTCGATGACTGTGAAGTCAGAAAATTCCAGAATTTCGCGCACACCCTCGCGCAAAAGATCTTCGTCATCTACAAGCAAAATCGTGGTCATTCAAATATTCTCCGTATCGCTCACGATTCTATCAATAAAATTGTAAATAATGAGGATCTCTCAATTAAAATGATAACTTCTACCACGTATCAATGAGACATTATTTCTTTAATTTTTGTCTTTTTGGGTACCTTTCTTATTTTGAGGTCAGCTCTCTATGAACCTGTTTCGCGCATGGACCCCCAAAGCTTGGATGAGCTTAATTTTGGCGTGTGTGGTGGGCCTTTTGCTGACCAGCCTGCTGGGGTCGAGTTGGGGGAGTTCGGTTCAGTGGGCCGTGACCGTCGCCTTGTCGGCGGTGGTTTTCCTTTCGGCTTGGTTGTGGTGGCGAATTGACCAAAGTCATTTAGGGGCAACGCCCGCTGAGTTGGCCGAAGTGACGCATTTGCTGGCCAAAGACCAATTGGTTCAGGTGCAAGCCACTTTGGAACAGGGCGGTCAAGGGGTGTTGGGCGACTTGGCCACGGTGGTGGGCAACTTGCAAAAAGCCAAGACGCACCACGACGAGCGGTCCTGGCGTGACCAAGGTTTGGCCTTGATTCACGACACCGTTCGGCATGACCACACGCCCAAAGCGCTGTCGGACAAGGTTTCGCAGACATTGACCCGTTTTTTGGGTTTGAGTTCTTGTGCTGTTTACGTGCTGGAGGCAGACACTGCAAGCCGCCGTTTGCACGCCGAATGTACCTTGCACCGCCAAAGCGCGTCGACTGGGCAGCATTTGGCATTGCCCGAGTCCTTGACCTGTGCTTACGCCAGCTTGCAGGCATTGGCTGCGAGCAAAACCATTTTGCGCAATTCAGAGATTCCCAGCGCCTTGCTCCAGACAGTCAGCCACACCGGTTCGGGTGATGTGGTGTTGGTGCCTTTGGTGATTGAGGACCAAGTGCGTGGCGTGTTGTTGATGACAGCATTCCAGGCGCTACCGTCCCAGTTGGAGGCTCTGATGGAGCCGGTTTCTGCCGCCATTGCGGTGGCGATGCAGTCGGCCAGTGCACGCGATACCTTGCAGGCTTCTTTATCTCGCGCCAATCATTTGACGCGTGAGCTCCAAGACAACCACCAAAAGCTTCAAGACAGCGAGGTGGCCCTGAAAAAGCAAATGTCTTATGTCAATGACATTTTGGGCAATATGCACAGTGGCTTGGTGGTGGTGGACAGAGCGGGACGCATCGAAGATTGCAACCCTGCCTTGCTCAAGCTGACAGGCTTTGACCGCGATTTGTTGATTGGCCAGCCCAGCAGTTTGCTGTTTGAGGAAGATGAAACCCGTCTGTTGTCGATTTTCAAGGGTTACGGTCACATGCTGACCCGCTTGGGTGTCGAAAACGCCGCGGCCTATTGGGAAGTCTTGACTGACAACCTGCTGGGTGCTTTGGTTGTGGACTTGGACGGACAAGTTCTGCGTGCCAACCACCGGATGGCGCAATTGTTGGGCTGTGGCGTCGATCAGCTCAAGGGCATGCCATTTTGGCCCATGCTGAACGATGCACCTGCTGATGAGTTGCAAGATTTGATGGCCCTGGTTTCGAGTGACGACACTTATTACCGCTCGGGTTCTGGTCAGCTGTTGCCCATGCGTTGGCGCGACGGCGCGCCTTTGCACTCGGTGGAGATCAGTTTCATCAACCACCGTCTTTTGGGCGAGCGCATGACCTTGGTCTTGGTCCGAGGAGAGCGCGACTTGCCTTGGGGTGTGGCCAATTCCACCACCTTGCAAAAGCTCACGCCGGGTGATGAAGAAGCCATGATTGCCAAGTTGCGCAACCGCTCGGGCACGCACATTCCGGTGCGCGTCAGTTCATCGTTTTTGGCCGATGCTTCGGGCATGCCTCAGCAGACGGTGATCAACTTGCACGATGTGTCGAGTTTGGTCAACAAGGGTGAAGAAATTCGAGCTCAGCACCAACTGCTCGAAATGAGCATGGACGCGATGCAAGACGGCGTGCTGCGGTTGGACCGTTTGGGTCGTGTCATCAGTGCCAACCCCATGGCGCTCGATTTGTTGGGCAGTGACAAGTCCAGCACGGCTCTTCAACCTGTTCATCAGTTGCTCCCGGGGCAACAAAAGGGGCATGACCTGGCTTATTGGTTGCCCTTGCAGACGTCTTTGCTGCTGCGCCGCTTGGTTCAGGATTTGGCGCAAGACCCTGGGTTGGTCCAGTCGCTGCCGATTCCCTTGCTGTACGCCAACAGAATCGGGCGTTTGAAGTGGGCCACACCGACGGCCTGCGCTTTGTTGGGCTTGACCGTGCCGCCTCAGTCGAGCTCCGAGCCTTTGCTTTTGGCCGAGCAAACCAGCAGAGAGTTGTTGGCCTTGCGCGATCAAACCGAAGTGGAAAACGCGGGCCACGATCCTCTGATCATCGAGGTGGCATGGCGTGCCGGCAATGCCCCCATCATGCGTTTGCCCACCTTGTTGGTCCCGCAGGCAGCTGGTAGCAATGAAGAGATGATGGTGTGGCTGATTCCGGACTTGGATGCCTTGAGCGCCTTCATGATTCGGCGCATGCACAACATCGATTGGATGGTGCTGCACCGCGAGCAAGAAAGCTTGCTGCCTGTGGTTTTGACCGCCTCTCCCTTGGTGGACCCTTACAACCGCCTCACGGGTGCGGTGGTCACCATCAAGGACATGCGCGAAATCAAAGAAAAAGAAGCTGAAAACCTGCGCATGGTGCAAAAGGTGGAGCAGTCTCAGCGGCTCGATGCCCTGGGTCAGCTCGCCGCGGGTGTGGCGCATGACTTCAACAACCTGTTAGGTGTGATTCAAAACCACGCCGAATTGGTGGAGATGAAATTGGGCAGTGAGACCAAAGCGGCCAAAAACCTATCTGCCATTTTGCAAGCCACCACCCGCGCCCGTGACATTGTGCTCAAGCTCAATGCCTTGGGCCGTGAACGCAAGCGCCTGGAAGAGGACGGCAGCGTCCATGACGAGGAAGAGGTCTTGGTACCCTTCGACTTGTTGCCCGTGATCGAGGAAACGCAGGGCTTGTTGCAAGCGACCTTGAAGGGCATTGACATTGTGGTGGATGCACAGGCCCTGACTTCAGGGGTGATCTTGCGGGGCCAAAGCGGTACTTTGCAGCAGGTGATTGTCAACCTGTGTGTCAATGGCAGCCATGCCATTGGTGACCGGCGCGATGGCTTGATTGGCATCAAGCTGGGACGCCCTGACGCCAGCCATGTGTCGATTGCTGTCTCGGACAACGGAGATGGCATTCCTGCCGAAATCATGTCGCGTATTTTTGAGCCCTTCTTCACCACCAAAGAGGTTGGCAAGGGCACGGGCTTGGGTTTGGCGATGGTGCGCAGCATCATCACCCAAATGGGGGGCACCATTGACTGTGTCTCTGCACCAGGCCAAGGCACGACCTTCACCATCAGCTTGCCCTGCACACAGGCTTGATACATTTTTTGATCGAGATCTCACATGTCACATGAACCAGCCACCATTTTGTTGGTGGACGATGAAGAGCTGTTGCGGGCGGGTGTGCAGGAAATGTTGGAGATGTCGGGTTACACGGTCATCACCGCCACCAATGGCCACGAGGCCATGGCTTACTTGAAACAACACGCCATTGATCTGGTCATCACCGATTTGGTGATGCCGAAAATGGATGGGGTCGACTTTGTGGAGCAGCTGCGGCAGATCTGGCCCAATGTGCCGGTGATTGTGGTGTCTGGCAGCACACGCAACATCATGCAGCGGTATGGCATTGAGAGCATTCAGGTGCCGGGGGCTGATGCCAGTCTGTCCAAGCCGTTCAAAGGGGTGGATTTGATGTCTCAGATCAAGGAGTTGCTTGGCACTCGCTCTTGAGCCTTGAAGGTCTGAAGCATCCAAAAAGGCCCTGAAATCAGGGCCTTTTTCATGGAGACTTTGCCGGGGCAGGGCGTTGCCCCCTGCCACCAACACGCCTCAGGTTTCGAAGCGTTCGACTTCCCGGCGCGTGGCGTCGGCGATTTTGGACAACTCCACCACCGTGGCCGCAATCTCTTCGGATGCGGCCGAGTTGCTTTGTGCGATCTGGTCGAGGTTGTTCAGGTTCACATTGATTTGCTCCACCGCTGAGCTTTGCTGCACCAAGGCGGAGGCGATGCGCTGGAGCATTTGGTCTGTGGCCTGGGTTTCGCGTTCGATGCCGGACATGTCTTGGCTCACGTCCATCACGGCCTTCACGGCACTGTGTGCTTCCTCGACGGCTTGCTTGACCAGCATGGCGATCTCTTGCGAGCTCTCCGCACTGTTCAGTGCCAGTTTGCCCACCTCGTCGGCCACCACGGCAAAGCCTTTGCCATGTTCGCCCGCGCGTGCCGCTTCAATGGCCGCGTTGAGGGACAAGAGGTTGGTTTTGTTGGCGATTTTCTCAATCACTTCGGTGATTTTGTTGATCTTCTCAGAGTTGGCAGCGATGTTGTTGACCACCTTGACCATCTCATCCATCTTGACCATGCTGCCGCGCACCAAGGTGAAGGACTGACGCGACTTCTGGCTGGCGACTTCGGTGTTCTCAGACACTTCGGTGACGGAAGAGACAGTTTGCCGAACGGCCATGGACACTTGGCTGATGGCGTCCGTCTGGTGACGCGCCCCGTCCGAGATCTGTCCAATGGCATTCGAGGCTTCACCCGACGCGGCCGCTACTTGACGGGCATTGAGGTGGATGGTGGTCATGGCTTCACGCAAGGCATCCAATGACTGGTTGATGTTGTCCTTGAGTTCGTTCAAGTCACCCAGTGCTTGGGCAGAAACACGGCGTTGCAAGTTCCCTTGCGCCACACCTTGCATGACTTGGCGAATGTCTTGGAAGACGGTTTGCTGGGCAGACATGCTCTGGTTGATGTTTTGCTTGAGGGTGTTGAGTTCCCCTTTGGCTTCGGCGGTCACACGCATCGCAAAATCACCTTGGGCAACACCTTGCATGACTTGGGTGATGTCTTGGAAGACGGCCTGTTGAACGTGGATGCTTTGGTTGATGTTTTCTTTGAGCGCACCCAGGTCGCCACGGGCCTCGACCGTGACACGGCGGTCCAAGTGGCCTTGGGCGACAGCGGTCATCACGCCAATGATGTCTTTCAAGGTCGACTGCAAAGATTTTTGCATGGTCGATACTTTGTGCAACAATGGAAACTCTGAGCCATCGATGGCAGGGCCACGGGCCGAAAAATCACCTTCGCTGATTTGTCCTGACAGCTCAGCGACCAAGGCTGATTCCAAGGCTTCGCGCTTCAAAATGGTGGCCATGAAAATCAACACAGCGGCTTCAAACACCACATAGCCCGCGTGGATGGCAATGACCGTCAGGTGTACTTGCCCGGGCAGCAGGGTGATGCCGCCTGTATTCACAGCCTGCAAGTAACCAAATCCAACGTGGTGCACCGCGATCAAACCCGCTGCGGCCACGATCGGACGCCAATCGCGGTAGTAGAGCAAGAAAGCCAGCAAGGCGAAGATGCCAAAGTGGCTCTCGATCATGCCCTGTGTTTGCTGGATGGTGAGTGCGCAAAAAACCATCAAGGCAAAGGCGATGGCCAAGCGCGAGGCCAGTGAGCCGGGGGCCATGCGGTAAATGGCAGCAGGTACCAGCCAAGCGGGCAGGCCCACCAGAAAGGCCAACTCCAGACTCTCGGTCGCCCAACCCACCCCAAATGACATCGCCAGCAAAAAGATCATCATGCTGAGCATGATCCGGTCGGCTGCAGCGCGTTGGGGCTGGAGTATGTGCTCTGCGAAACCCGAAACCGATTCACCCGTGTTCGAAATCATATTAAGTTACTTTGCAAATGCTGGCCATGAAGGCGGGATCGTTCAACAGGTACCAAGCCAGGGTGCCAAAACTGTAGACCAGCCAGCAACCAAGCAAGAGCCAAACCATGGGTTTGGGTGCACGGGTCAAAAAGGGGAGTTGGTTCAAGAAGTGGGCCTGATGGTGTGAAACCGTGTCAGGATTGTAAGGAAAATCACAAAACCGAGAGTTTGTAGGATTTATCAAACTCAAGATTTTGTGGGTCAGGGCGGGGCTTGGCAGGCAGCCATGATCAAGGGCGGTGGTGTGGAGAGCCCCAACCCAGGGGCTCCCGTGTCCACGGTCAAACGGTGAAGCGGCCTAAATCTTGACGGGTTTGTTCCGCCAGTTTCGACAACTCGATCACGGTGGCGGTGATTTCTTCAGAGGCAGACGCATTGCTGATGGCGATGCGGTCCAAACTGCCCAAGTTGGAGTTGATTTCTTCCACGGCGGCGGACTGTTGTTCCAAGGCCGAGGAGATGCGTTGCAGCATTTGGTCGGTTTCTTGCGAGCCTTGCTCGATCATGGACATGTCGCGGTTGACTTCTTGAACCACTTGCACAGCCTGTGCTGTCTCGGCCACAGCTTGCTGAACCAAACGGGCAATTTCTTGCGAGCTTTCGGCGCTGCTGGCCGCCAGTTTGCCCACTTCTTCGGCCACGACCGAGAAGCCTTTGCCGTGCTCGCCTGCACGGGCGGCTTCGATGGCCGCGTTCAGGGACAGCAGGTTGGTTTTGTTGGCGATTTTTTCGATCACTTCGGTGATCTTGTTGATCTTGTCCGAGTGGACCGAGATGTTGTTCACCACTTGAACCATCTGGGTCATTTTGCCCATGCCGGTTTGCATGATGGCCATGGAGTCACGCGACTTCTGGCTGGCAATGGCGGTGTTGCGCGACACATCGGTGACCGATTCCGCGGTGTGCCGGATGGCCAAGGCGACTTGGCTGATGGCATGGGTTTGATTTTGTGCGCCATCAGAAATTTGACCGATGGCAGTGCTGGTTTGGTTGGCAGCAGCAGCCACTTGGCGGGTGCTGTTGTGGACAGCACCAAGTGCATGACCCAAGGCATCCAAGGAACTGTTGATGTTGCTCTTGAGGCGTTGCAGATCGCCCGAAGCATCGCTGTGCACACGTTGCGTCAGGTCGCCCGCAGCCACCGAGGCCATCACCGAGTCGACGTCGCCGATCATGCTGTGCAGTGATTGCAATGCCGTAGCGGCTTGGGCCAGGCTTTCGCGGAAGTCGCCACGGGTGGTGCTGATGTCGATGTGATGGTCGAACTGCCCATGCAAGAGGGCCTTAGACAGTCCGTTGAAACCACTCATGGTTTGCTGGACACTGTCCAAAGAGTTGTTGATGGCCCGTTTCATTTGGCCCAAGTCACCCTGCAAATCGCCTTCGATGCGCTGGTTCAATTCGCCGTCAGCCAAATGTTGGACCACCCTGTTGACTTGTGCAATGGCGGTTTGCTGGGCTTGCAGCAAGGTGTTAAAGGCGCGTGCGGTGGCACCCACCTCATCGTCTTGGGCCACTTGAATGCGTGTGGTGTAGTCAAAATTTTGCGACACATTTTGTGCAGCTTCTTGCATCTCGCGGAGGGGCTTGACCACCGAGCCCACAATGCGCATGGCCAAGAAAATGCCCAGCAATGTGCCGCCGCAAAGCAAGACGATGCTGATCAGTTGCGAGTGTTCGTATTGCTCACGTGACTGTGTGTACTCTGACTTGGCAACGTCGAGTTGGACTTCGATCAGTTCAGAAAACTTGGTGCTGATGGGGTCGATGACGGGGTACAAAGTGTCAATCGTGAACCGTGCGATGGCCTTGCGGTCTTCGTCTTCCAAGATGCTTTGGAGTTGGTTGAGGCTGCTTTCCGCTTCGGCCAGCATGGGCTCGATGGTGGCGACCAGTTTCTTTTCTTGTTCAACCAGGTAGGTGGCCTTGTAAGCGGTCCAAGTTTTCGTGATGCCTTGCCGTGCATCTTTCAGGTTTTTGCGGGCCTCTTCCCACTCAATGTTGCCGTTGCGCACCTTGTGCGCCATGTCGACGATGTTCACAGCGTAAAGATCGGCAATCACCTTCAGGTCGCGCAAAGGCACCACCCGGTCTTCGTAAACGGTGCGCAAGCCATCGACCGACTGGGACATGCCTTTGAGTCCTGTCAGCCCCACAATGATGGACACCAAAGACAGAAGCCCGACCAAGAGGAAGAGGCGAATGTTGACACTGAAGTGGTTCATGAGCAGATAGAAAACGGTGATGGAACAGACAGCACCACGGAGGTGCCATCGGTGCGCGCGATGATTCGCGTGTGCGCCATCATAACCATGATGGTGCCAAAATTTTTGTTATTGATTCATTTATTGGTATAAATGCTAAAAACTTGCAATGCTTGCTCTAATTTGTTAATTACTTTATATTCATGTAGAATGTTGGCTTTATTATTGAATCCACGATGCTTGGCTTGTGATCGGCCAAGGGGATGCCATGAGCACTAGCAAATTCGTTGCAGCTTCCTTTTCGGTGAATATTGAGCATTTGCACGCTTTGGGTGTTCGAGACCCTTACTCCGAGCAAAGCATGCAGCTCTACCATTCTGGCAAACTCAATGCCAATGAGCGCTTGTACTTTTCCTTGTGGGGTTCTTCAGAACTCAGCACATCCTTGATCCGCGCCAAAACTCGGTTTGCCCGTCAAGGAGAGCCTGTCAGCTCCGCCTACTTCGTGATCAAAGGGGCTGTTTTGGGGGTCAAGGGTGAAGACATCTACCGCTTGGGCCCTGGCAGCGTGATTGGCTTGGCCGAGGGAGTTGGGGGTTTGCCTTACAGCATGGATGCCGTCGCTGTAGACGACGTCCAGGTTCGGGTCTTCCCAATTTATGTGATCTCCAAACTGGTGAAGAACATGCCACCAGGCTTGAAGGGTATTCTCAAGTCCACCGTCATGCGCACCATGCAGCTGACCTCACCACCGCCATTGTTGCCATGAGCAGTACATTCGACGAAATCAAGCTCGAAGAGGGCCAAATTCTCTTCAAAGCGGGTGAACCCGCTGACAAGCTGTACTTTATTCAGTCTGGCACCATTCGGATGGCCGACAAAAATACGGGTGCTGTTTTTGCGACTTTGAAAGAAGGCGACTCATTTGGTGAGCAGGCGATGCTGCAGGGCGGTATTCGTGGTGCCACAGCCCTCGCGGGTGATGGCACGGTCTTGCTGGAAATCACGGCCGAAGGTCTGCGGGGATTGCTCAAAACGGCATCGCCCATTTTGACGGCTGTTTTTGAAGCCATGATGCTGCAGCAGAACATGCAAAACGCTTTGCGCACGAAAGTCTGAAATGGCTGGCTCCCGTCTCATGGCGATGCCCACATTGCAAGACGTGAGCATTTCATTGCGCAACTTGCGGCGCGCTTGGCCCGAGCAATGGCCAGGGTTGCCCTTGGTGTTTGACCGTGCTTGGGCTCAGCTGGGTTTACCGACGCCGCGAAAGGGTACTTCTGCCCACAGCTTGCTCGCCTTTGGTCGACTGGTGGCCGAGCAAGTTGAACAGGATGGGATTCGGCGCCACGCCCAAGGCTTGGAGCCGGCGTACCACAACCGATTGCACATCGCAGATACCTTGGTCTGCATGACCTATTTGCTCAAAACGTCAGCGCTCTTGGACGTGCCCGGGGCACGGAAGCCAGGCGTTGCCGCCATGGCTTTGGCCATCATGACTGGGCATGATTTCTTACACCCCGGCGGCTCGAATGCGCAGCCAGGTGAGTTTGAAGCGCGTGCGGTACAAGATTTACAACCTTGGATGACCGAAGCGGGTTTGACGATGGCGGACCGCCAAACCCTGGAGGATTGCATCATGGCCACCGATCCTGCACGGGTCAAAGGTTGCCACTTGCAAGTCCGGACGCAGGCATTTGATCTCATGCAGCCGAATTGTTTGACGGTTTTGGTTCAAGAGGCCGACATATTGGCCAGCACCTTGCCGCAGACTTCTTTGGGCTTGACGCAGTCTTTGGCGACCGAGTGGGCGCCTAAACAACCGGAAGCGGCCAATCAGCTCATGCTGCCCCAGAATCGCTTGCTCTTCTTGGAGCATGCAGCGCTGTTTTCCAGCCCGGCGGCCACAGCGTTGGGTGTTGATACCGTGAAGCTGCGACAAACCAAACGCATCGAGCGGGAACTCAGCAAACGCGATTGATGGTTGTGAATCGGCTTGCCATGCTTTCGGAAAATCAATTGCCGTAGGCTTTGGACATGCCTTCAAAAGTACCCTTGAGGCCCTCGCGGGTGCTGGTGCTGCTGCCCACGATGCTTTCCATCATGCTGAATTGGCTCATGTAGCGGTTGAGCAGCTTTTCCATCCGTTGCTCCAAAACTTCCAGCTCCTTTTTGTAGGCTTCTATCTTGGTGGTGTTGTTTCTGGTTTTGGCGTCAATAGCGCCTGTGGGGCGCAACATCTTCTCGATTTTGTTGATGGCGTCTCCAGCGATACCACCCGGTGCCGTGCTGTAAATGCTTTGGTTGTTGGTGCCCGCACTGAACATGGTTGACACTTCACTGAAGTTGTCTTGTAGCGCTGTGTCGAGCTTGGCTTCGTCCAAATTGAGTTTGCCATTGCGGTCTAAGCTCAAGCCCACGTTTCTTGCTGCTTTGATGTTGGTGCCCGGTGTGCTGGAAGTGTCGGTGATCATGGCCCGCACTTGTGACCGAACGGATTGGAGCAGAGTTTCGCCAGCCAAAGAGCCCCCGAACTCCTCGACTTCGCTTTCACGGTCGCCCAAAATTTTGAGCGATGCCTCGAAGTCGTTGTAAGCCGTGACCAAGCCTTTGATGTTGTCTTTGATGCTGGCGGTATCGCGATTCAGATCGATGCGGGCGGCCCCTGAGGTGTTGGAAAACAGGTCGATGGTGACGCCATCGATGACATCGGTCACGGTATTGGTGCTTCGGGTGACCAGCAAGCCGTTGATCTCGAATCGTGCATTGGTTGCCGTCTGAAGTTGTTGACTGAAGACGGGCAGTACCCGTGTGGGCTTCACCACATCAACCGTCATATTGGCTGGGGTTAAAAAGTCCTCGTCGGCGGGGCGCCAAACACCATCACCACCTTTGATCAGTGGCAAATTGACGGTGTTGTCTTGCTCGTCTAAGTAGTTGACAGAAACTGCCGTGGCACTTGCGTCTGCCGTGACTTCAAGCGGATTTCCTTCTGCGGAGGGCGTTGTGGCGGTATCTGATGTACCAGCGGTGGTGATCGTGAAACTTTGATCGGCGCCAGGCTGACCCGTCAAAATCAACTGATGACCATTGCCCGAATTGATCAATTGGGCTGTGACGCCGAGCTTTGCGCCATTGATGGCACTGACCATGCCCGCTGGTGTTGGCGTGGTGACTGAAATAGGGGTCACGGTGCCGCCGCTGCTCAAGGAAAGCGAAAAAGCAGCGCCATTGTTCAATGAGGTATCCCTTGCCGCAAAGGTGGTGGTAGCAGTGCGCTGCGCCAATGCCGTTTGCAACACATTGATGCTGTAAGTCCCCGATTCTGCGGTCGAACTTGCCGTGATGGCCAGCGCAGTTGGTTGGGTGTTGCTCGGTTTGATGGAGCTGAAGTCACTCGCATCATTGAGCTTTTCGAAGGCTGTTTTCAGCTCCGAGAGCGCGTATTTCATCGCCCCATAACCGGTGATCCTGGCCTCGGACTGCTTGATCTTGGCGTCGATTCGTTCTTTTTGGGGTGTCTTCTCGGCATCCACCAAGCTTTGCGCCAAGCCTTTGATGTCGATGCCGGATCCGGCACCGAGTGAATTGACAATGTTGCTGCTGGTGGCCATGGGGTAGATTTTTTGAAGTGGGTTACGTTTCAGGTCTTAATGTGTGAATCGGCACCAATTGGCCAAAGCTGAGTTCAGAGCGAAAGCATTACCCTCGGATGTAATCAAAAAGACTCAATCCGGAGATCTTTGAAAAACTGCCCATGGCCGCTTCCAAGGCCATCATTTCCTTGTTCATGCGCGTCACCGCAGCAGCGTAGTCCAAGTCCTCAATTTCAGAGAGAGTGGATTTGAAACGGAGACTGGTCTCGTCCAACACATCCAGTTGAGACTGAACCACCGTTTGGTCAGAACCGTTTTGAACTTGTGAAAGCGTCAAGTTGCTGTGCATTTGCTGGAGGTCAGAGATGCCTTGCCGGATGTCGTCGGTCTTGCTGCCTTCAACTCCTTCGATCATGTGGTCGAGTGCATTGAAAAATCCCACACTTTCGCCGCTGTCTCGTACCACGCGGCTGAACACATCGGTACCTGCGCGGGTGAACTGAACCGTGCGCTCTTCCCCAGCTGGAATGCGGGTTTGGGTTTGATCGCCTTGATACACGACTTGACCGCTGGCGTCTTCTGCAAAGGCCGGTGTGTTGACCCGTGTACCTGAGAAAAGGTAGTTGCCCGTGTCGTCACGGGTGTTGCCTAAGCTGAGCAATTGGTTGCGCAAGGCTTTGAGTTCCACCGCAACCCCCTTGCGATCATCGGGCGCCAAGGTGTCGTTGGCTGCCTGAATGCCCAACTCTTTCATGCGTGTCAGGATGTCGTTGGAGGCGCCCAAGGCTGTTTCTTCAGCTGTATAGCGACGCATGGCCACGTCGAGTGTGCGCATGTGGCTGTCCTGCCGTTGTACTTCGCCCTTGAGGCGCTGAATGGCGGCTGCTTGGTCTGGGGCATCGCTGGGCGAGAGGATTTGTTTGGACTCGGCCATCTGCGCCTGCGTGGTCGCCAAACGGTTCTGGATGTTGCTCATGCGCTCGGTGGCGCGGTCAAACAAAAATGAGGTCGATATTTTCATGGTGCCTCCGGTCAGCGCACTTGCAAGATGGAGTCAAACAAGGCCATGGACACTTGCATGACCTTGGCATTGGCTTGGTAAGCTTGTTGAAAACGCACCAAGGCAGAGGCTTCTTCATCCAAGCTCACGCCCGAGATGCCGTCGCGTGCCTCTTGTGCTTGTTGGTAAACCACATTGAGGGCCTGTTCGGCAATGGCAGCCTGCCGGGCCACACTGCCCACTTGATTCACGCGTTCGATGTACGCCTCTGTCATGGTCAAGCCACCCGGCATGATCGCTTCGTCTTCCAGTGCCACCATGCGCAGCATGGCTTCGTTGTTGCCGATGCCGTCTTTGTTGCCATCGATGTTGAAGACGTCGCCAGCTTTGGGCGCTGTCGAAAACTCCAGGCGCAAACCACGGTAGGTCAAGCTCGGGGTTGAGTTGTTGGGATCAATTTGCAACTGGCGCTCGGCTACCACCGTATCCGTGCGGGTGTCCAAAATCCTATAAGTGCTGTCTGTGGTGAAAGTCACTTTGAGTGGCGAAGCCCGCAAGGTTTGCTTCATGCCGCCTTCGACGCCTGCAAACTGAGCCGTCACCTCTGCGGTGCTGGCACCACCGCTGTTGTCGGTCACAAAAACCAACAGGTCGTCTGTGGTACCGCCTTTGACCGATATGCGGGTGTCAAAGCCAAGTTTGCCCAAGTCGGCTGGGGTACCGTTGGGCCCCATGCCCAATCGAATGTCATTTGTGGTGTCGCCGACCGGACGAGAGAGCACCAGTTTGCCTTCAACTTGGCTTGCTGTGACGCCTGTGCTGGCCGACTCAGCGTTGAGCCAGTCGACAACGGTGTCCAAGTCTGTGGCGCTTGCCAGTGCTGGTAATGTGTGGCCATTGAGGGTGAGGGCGCCCGCTGCAATGCCGCCAACTGAGCCTGAAAATGTGTTGCCAGTCAGCACAGCCGCAGTTTTTTGGGGTGCCAACAATTCGCGGGTGGCGGGGTTGAACTGTTGAACCAGGCCGACATCGGCTTTGGCACCCATGAAGATGTCCATCTCCAAATAGCTTGCTGCGCCAGAGGCGTTGAGGTAGCTGGTGTTGTAGGTGGCGCCAGCTTCTACACCGTTGCTCGGTTTGAGCAACAGTGATTGTTGGTCTGCACTCAATGCCCGTCCCAGAACATGGCGACCGTCACGCGTCAGCACTTGAAACGATTGGTTGGCAGTGGGGTTTTTCAGGGTCAAGGACAAGTCTTGCGTGCCCACGGGTACCAAGCCCAGGCTTGCGAAGGCTTGACCGGCACTGGTGGTGACCGTGACCGAGCCAATTTGCGGGATCTGACCCAGGGCCAACTCACCCAGCAAGGACGTGGGGCCTGCAAAATCGGGTGCTTTGTAGGTGACCCGTGCCTGTGCTGTACCGCCATTCAAAGGGTTGTCGATGACCCGGAATTGACCTGCAGCAGCGACCCGGTTGGCATCTTTGACGATCATTTGCATGCCTGCGGCTTGCAAAGGTTTGTCGGCACTGAAAGCGAACAAATCGCCGCCCAACAGACCCTCAGCGTCCACACCTTCACGGTGAATGGCGTTGATCTCACGGGTCATGACCTCGGCCAGATCGTTCAGCGAGTTGGCAGCCGGGTTGAGCACCTGCTCCCGGAAATTCATGATGCCGCCAATTTTGCCGCTGCTGATGCCCGGCATGGTTTCTGGCGTTCCGTAGGCGTCGATGGCAAATTCGAGTTTGTTTTTGTCGATGCTCGATTGCGAAACACTGATGGCGCGGGTGTTGGACTGCTGCACCAAAATGCCTTGGTCCAACGTATCGCCCACACTCACCAACACAGCACCGTTGGCCTCAAATTTGGTTTTGACAGAAATCAAGCTCGACAGTTCGCGCAGCAAGCGGTCACGTTGGTCGAGCAATTCAGACGGTTGGTTGTCGGCGCTGCTGTGCTTGACCATCTGCTTGTTCAGCAAGCCCAGCTGTTGGGTCAATGAGTTGATCTGTCCCACATCGGTGTCAACCGATTGGCGAGTCTCGTTGTCCAGCAGTTCAAATTGCCCAGCCAGTTGCTGGAAGCGTGACGAGAGACCCTCAGCATCGCGCAAAAACGTGCTTCGCGTGACCACCGATGCAGGGTCACTGGATAAGTCCCTGGCCGACTCGAAGAACAGGTTCATGGCCGTGGTCAGGCCAATGCTCTCGTCACCCATGACGTCGATCAGTCGGTTGACGTAAGACAGCAGGGGTTTTTGGCTTTCCAAATCGCTGTTGCTGTTGCGCAGGTTGGACTCGACAAAGGCATCGTACTGGCGCTGCACGGCATCAAAGCGGGCACCCGTTCCCAGATAGCTGTTGCCCACCTGTCTTGGTTGGTTGGAGCTGAGGGAAACATCTTGCCGTGTATAGCCATCGGTGCTGACGTTGGCGATGTTGTTCGAGACCGTGGCCAAAGCACGCTGGTAAGCGGTGACCCCCGAGCTGCCAATGCTGAGCAAATCACTCATGGTTTAGCTCCCGGTGTCACGCTGTCGAGTTTGAAACCATTGAAGCGTTCGAGTTGGTAGCCTTTGACCACTTCGGGATTCAGCTGCATGGCTTCACGCGAAGGGTTCAGTGACATGGCCTTCGCTTCGGCCTTGGGTGCGTGCAGGCGCAAAGCGTCCTGGGTGCTAAGCTCTTGAGCCCGCAGCATTTGTTTTTCCATCATGTTCGCGACACCCATGCCACCGCGTTTCACCATCTCCAAAGACATTTCTTTGTCCATCAGGTCTTGGTAGGTGTCCATGTTGCCGCCTTCGACCAAGTCGCTTTTCTCGATCGACTCGCGCATGGTCTTCATCATCTGCTGAATGAAGTAAGCCTCAAACTGCTCCGATGTTTTGCGGATGGCTTTCGACGGGTCTTGCGCCGCCTCACCCTTCAGGCGCGTGAGCGCGTTGAAGTCCAGGTAGGTGCTGGAGGTGTTGGTGGACAAGTCGTTCATGGCGGTCTCTTTAGATCACGATCAATTCGGCGCGCAAGCTGCCTGTGCTTTTCAGGGCTTCCAGGATGGCGATCAGGGCAGAAGGGGTCGCGCCCACTTGGTTGACGGCATCCACCACTTGGCGCAAGTCCACACCGGGCTGGAACAGGAACATCGGGTTCTTTGGCTCTGAGACCGAAATGTCAGCGTTTTGTACCGGGGTCGTTTGACCGTTAGAGAAAGCGTTGGGTTGCGACACCTCGTTGGTGGCTGCAATGGCCACTGAAATGGTGCCGTGCGCAACAGCGGCAGCGGTGATGCGGACATTGCGGCTGATCACGACAGTGCCCGTGCGGGAATTGATCACGACGCGAGCCGGTGGCTCTCCGGGGACCACATCCAGGTTTTCAACCATGCTCATGAATGACACACGCTGAGACATGTCACTGGGGGCTTTGACCGCGAAAGACATGCCGTCCAAGGCTTGTGCCGTGCCGCTGCCAAAGCTCTTGTTGATGGCATTGACGATGGCGGTGGTGGTGGTGAAGTCCGACTCGCGCACATTCATGACGACATGGTCAGATTTTTCGAAAGGTGTATCGACCATGCGTTCGACCGTGGCGCCGCCTGGGATGCGTGCAGCGGTTGGAACACCGATGCTGACTTTGGAGCCGGCTGCGCTGGTATCGACACCAGTGGCTGTCAGCGCACCTTGGGCCAAGCCATAGATTTCGCCGTCTACACCACGCAAACTGGTGAGCAACAAACTGCCGCCGCGCAGGCTGCTGGCCTTGCCGATGGCCGATACGTTGATGTCGATTTTTTGGCCAGGCTTGGCAAAGCCGGGCAACTCGGCAGTCACCATCACTGCGGCCACGTTTTTGATGTCGATTTTTCCGCTGGTGGCGCTTTGTTCAAAGTCAGACAGAGGGCCGTCAATGCCCACGCCCAACCGTGCCAACATGGCTTTCATGCTTTGGGCGGTGAAGGACACATCAGCGCCGTCGCCAGTGCCTTGCAAACCCACCACCAAACCGTAGCCAATGAGTTGGTTGGTGCGGCCAGCGGCCACAGAGGCCAAGTCTTTGACCCGGTCAGCCCAGGCAGAACCTGACAAGCCAAGCAAGACGATGAGAGAAAAAAGGGCGGATTTCATGGGATTTTCTTGCGTGGTTTGGCTTTAGAAAGGCCAGAACTTCATCAGGGCGTTGGTGCCCCAGCCTGCCTTGGCGGCGTTGGCCATGTCACCTGTGCCGCGGTAAGCGATCTGTGCGTTGGCCAAACGGCGCGATTGCACCGTGTTGTTGGGAGAGATGTCTTCAGGGCGAATGATGCCGCTGACCTGGATGATTTCTGCGCCTTCGGTCAAGGCCAGTTGTTTTTCACCGCGAACCATCAGGTTGCCGTTGGCCAAGACCTCGGAAACCGTCACGGAGACATCGCCAATCAGGCTGGCTTGCTGGTCGGCTTCACCGCCACCCTCGCTCTTGATGTTGGCCTTGCTCAAGTCGACGCCACCCATGATGCCCTGGAGATTTGTGCCGAGAATTTTGGTGGGCAAACGCATGTTCTGTACCCGCGCGTTCAAACCGTTGGGCGCATTGCCGACAGAAGGAATCACATCGTTGGAGGCTGTGCGCGTGACAGAGCCTTTTTGAGTTCTGCCCGCTTGGGTGGATTCGTTGAGCAACACGGTGATGACGTCTCCCACGTTGTAAGAACGAACACGGCCGAACCAGTTGTCGCTTTGACGGCCGTTGTAAATGGCGCCAGTGGCCAAGCGTGGTTTTTCGATGGCCACAGGCAAGACGGGGGCAAATTGGGGGGTGTGGGCCATGGGGGTGGGGTTGGTGGCGCAGCCACTCAAGCCCAGCGCCAACAATATGACCAATGCAGAAGGGGAGACAAAGATTTTTTTCATCTGTGGCTTACATGTTGTTGTTCAGGAAGCGCAACATGCCGTCTACCGCCGAGATGGCTTTGGAGTTGATTTCGTAGGCCCGCTGGGTCTCGATCATGTTGACCATTTCTTCCACCACATTCACGTTGGAAGCTTCCAAGGCACCTTGCATCAGCTGACCAGCACCACCCACGCCAGGCTGGCTGACTTGTGGAGCGCCACTGGCGGTGGTTTCCTTCATCAGGTTTTGACCCATCGATTGCAGACCTGCCGGGTTGGCAAAGCGCGCGATCTGGATCTGGCCGATCACCTGGCTGCCACCGCCGGCTGCAGCTTCGACAGACACGGTGCCGTCTTGGCCGATGGTGATGCTGGCCACGTTAGGAGGAACTGTGATGGCCGGTTGCAAGGGTGCACCATTGGCCGTCACCAACTGACCTGTTGACGACAACTTGAAACCGCCGTCACGGCTGTAAGCGGTGGTGCCGTCGGACTGGGTAATCTGGAAAAAACCATCGCCTTGAACGGCCAAATCCAGTGCGTTTTTGGTGGAAACCAAACTGCCTTGTGTGTGTGTTTTTTCGGTCGAGACAATGCGCACACCTGTGCCCAACATCAGGCCTGTTGGGGCTTGAGCGTCGGCTCCCACCTGGGCGCCGGGTTGGCGCAGGTTTTGGTAGAGCATGTCTTCGAACGAAGCACGGTCGCGTTTGAAACCCGTCGTGTTGACGTTGGCCAAGTTGTTCGAGATGACCGACATGCGCGTTTGCTGCGCGTCCAGGCCGGTTTTGGCAATCCACATTGATGCATCCATGGGGGGCTCCTGTCAGTGTTTAGGCGGGTTTCATCATGGAAGCACCGGACTCGTCGAGTGCCTTGGTTTCCTTGATGATGCGAATTTGGGTTTCAAAACTGCGAGATTGGTCGATCAGTCGGGTCATGGCTTCAATGGCGCTGACGTTGCTGCCTTCCAGTGCTTGAGGAATCACGCGTGGCTGTGCGTCGCCTAAGGCGAGATCGGTGCCATCCGGCTGGCCATCGACCTTGAACAGACCGTCTTGCCGGCGACCCAATTTGGTGTCGCCAGCATCGCGCAAACGCAATTGATCAATCAACAACATGGGTGCCGTGGCCGGTTGCGCAGGGTCTTTGGCGTAAACCGAGCCATCGGGGTTGATGGAAACCATCAAGCCTGGCGGGATGGCAATCGGCCCACCATTGCCTAGCACCAAGTGGCCTGAACCATTTTCAAGTTGTCCTTGAGGGTTGATTTTTAAGTCTCCGCGGCGCGTGAAGGCCACATCGCCGTTGGGCGCTTGAACAGCCAAAACAGCCTTTTCAGCCATCGCGATGTCCAAAGGACGGCCGGTGGCCATGACGGGGCCGGGCGTGAGGCGGATTTGATCGCGAGCCACAGCTTGTGCCTGGTAACGGGAGTCAAAACCAGCGCCTTCGACCTTGACGGTTTTGAGGGCCACGTCGTAGCTGCTTTTGAAACCTACCGTGGACACATTGGACAAGTCGTTGACCAGCACCTGGCGTGCGACCGCCTGTTCCTTGATGGTGGCGTTGGAAGTGAAAACAAGGCGGTCCATGGTATTTTTCTCAGTGCTTTACGAGCTCAAGCCCGGATGTTGATGATCGCGCTGGTCATCGTGCTGCTGGTCTCAATCGCCTTGGCGTTGGCCTGGAAATTTCGTTGCGCGGTGATCAAGTCCACCAACTCTTGCGTCAAGTCCACGTTGGCGCGTTCAGTGGCACCCGCACGGATTGAACCAAAGCCGGCCGAGCCCGCTTCACCGATCTTGGCGCTGCCAGAAGAGGCGGAGGCCAAATAACTGGCGTCACCCACCTGACGCAAACCCGAGGGGCTGGAGAAGTTGGCCAAAACGATCTTGCCCAAGGACACCTGTGACCCGTTGGAGTAAGTGGCATTGACCAAACCGTCAGGGCCGATGTTCAAGCCCATCAGCTCGCCTTCAGGGGCGCCGTCTTGCGACTGTGACAGCACAGCGAATGCGCTGGAGTATTGGGTGGACTTGGTGAAGTCGATCGACATGGTCAGAGCACCTTTACCACCTTGCAAGAAGGCGGTTTCAAAAGGCATGCCTGTCAATGGGGAAACGGGTTTGCCAGTCAGATCGAAGCTCAACTCGCCACGGTCCAGGTAAACGGGCCACCATTCGGTTTTGCTCGACAAACCGGTTGCGTCTTCGGTTTGTTCACCGTTCTTCACAAATTGCAGAGCACCGTTTTCAGTGAATTGCGCCAGTTTTTTCCAATCGGTCGTGGCTCCAAACTGCATTTCGGTGTTGGCCAAGCCCCAGTCGGCAGAACCCGTGACTTGGATCGCAGAATTGCTGCCGGTGGTGCCGGTGGTGAAGCTCAGCTGTTTGGTTTTGGTGTCGAAAGCCACAGTCACGCCCGACACTTGGCGGCCCGTCTCAGGGTCTGTGATGGTGTTGATCTCGTCTTGCAGCGCTTTGGCAAAACCTTCGATGTTGGTGTAAGTGGTCGGGAAGGGCAGTTCGATCTTTTTGACGGTGCCGTCTACCGAGACAAAGAAGTCTTTGTTGGAGGAGGTGACCTGCACGCTCTTGGCCGTGTTGATGGTCATGACTTCGCCGCGCAGCACAGCGGGCAAACTGGGCTTGCCGCGCAGTGCCTCTGTCGTCGAGGCAACTACCGTCAAGTTGGGAGCCTCTTCGAGCCCCAAAGTGGTGATCGCTGCCGCATCGGCTTCTACAATAGAGATGCTGGAGCCATCGCCGGTTGTGCCGGAAGAGATGGAAAACTTCGCGGTGTCGGGATCAAATTCCACCGTGATGCCGTAGCGAGCGTTCACGATTGCGGGTGTATCTTCAGTTGCTTCCGTGTCTTCCAACGATCCCATCACGTTGTTGATGGCGATTTCAAGGTGGCGAGCCAGCACTTGTGGGTCTTTGTCGGTCTCTTGCAACTCATAAGTGATTTCAGTGGGCTCAGTAGCGCCATCGACTTTGATTTTGAAACTCACTGAGCCTGTTGGGTCTTCTACAAATGAACCTGCTGCGTAGACTTCAGCGGGCAGGGCAGTGCCCACAGCCTTTGCAGGCGACGAAGGGCGAATGTCGGTCAGCTGGTCCAGGGAATACATCTCGGTGGTACCAGAGCTGGGTACCACGCGGGGGTCGCTCTTGGGCAAAACGTCGCCATACTTGTTCACAAAATAGTTGCTGCCCACGTTGTCAGTGGCCTGCTGGAGGGCAGGCTTGACTTCTGTGTCACCCACGAAAAAGTAGGTTTGCCATTTGGAGAACGGGCTGTCCAGTGTGGCGTTTTGGGTTTTGGCGTAGTACACCGTGGCCAAGTAACCGTTGCCGCCGCTGTCATACACCGTCAAAGCGGTGCTTTTGTTGTAGGTGCTGGGGTTGGTGCGGTCAAAGTCGGCTGTGATCACGGCCGAGTCAGCGGGCAGGTTCAATCCCAATTGGATTTTGGTGGTTTCCACCGCCTCGCCAGATGTTTTGGGCGGGATGGTCAGTGCGTTCAAGTTGGTCAAGTCGGCTTTGCCGGACGAGTCCACCGAGGCGGCCATCAGGCGTTGTCCGGTGGAGTTCACCACGTTGTTTTGGTCGTTCAAGGTGAACGAGCCGTTTCGGGTATAGGTGTCCTGCAGACCATCGGGTGTCTTCAGGGGAAAGAAGCCGTCGCCTGTGATGGCCAGATCGAGAGAGTTGCCCGATGTGGAGATATTGCCCTGGCTGAATTCCTGGCTCACTTGCTTGAGCGACACGCCCTGTCCAATGTTGCTGGACGATTTTTGCAAAGGCGAGGTCGAGAAAATGTCGCCAAAGTCGGCCCGCGAGCGCTTGAAGCCCGAGGTGCCCACGTTGGCGATGTTGTTGGAAGTCACCGCCAGTTGGGCGGTGGCTGAGTTCAGCCCGGTGAGAGAGGTGTAGAACGACATGCTGGAAGGCTCCTGTTAATCTGAAATGGGTGTTGCTGGAATGTGAGGCGCTTGGTGCTTAGATGCCCACACGCTTGACGTCACTGAGCAAGATCGTTTTGCCGCCATCGACCTCTACGCTGACGCTGCCATCGGCTGGGTTGGTTGAGATCGATTTGACTGTAGAGAGGGTGTTCACGGGAACGGTGGCTGTTTTGCCGTTGATGACGGCTTGTGCACTCAGTTGGTACAAGCCGGGCGTGGCGGTTTGACCGGCGCTGTTGGTGCCATCCCACTGCACAGACATGCCACCAGGCAGTTGAGGGCCTGCCACGATTTCCTTGACCAAGTTGCCTTTGGCGTCGTGCACATTGATTTGAATACCCGCGGCGCCCTCTGGCAAATTGATGCTGGCGTCGATTTTTCCTCCCTGTGCCAGAGGCGTTAAGGCGTCCGTGATGGCCACTTTTTTGCCAATCAAGGAAGCACTGTTGAGCATGCGCTCACCCGACATGGAAGTCACAAAGGTGTCCAGAGATGTCTGCATGTTGGTCAGGGCTTCCAACTGTGAGAACTGCGCCAGTTGAGCCACGAAAGCCTCGTTTTTAACGGGCTCCAAGGGGTTTTGGTTTTGCAACTGCGCGGTGAACAAGGTCAAGAAATCTTGCTTGCCCATGTCCTCGCTGGTTTTTTTGGCCGCATCTTTCACGTCTTCATATCGCGTGACGTTTTTGAGCAGGCTGGAGGAGCTGACGGTGTCGGTGGTCATGGTGTGCTTTCGGATCAGGCTTTGGCGATGTCCAGCGTGCGCATCATCAGTTGACGCGCCGTGTTGATGACTTCGACGTTGTTTTGGTAGGAGCGTGCTGCGGCCATCATTTCCACCATCTCGGTGACTTCGCTCACGTTAGACTGGTACACATAACCGTCTTTGTCGGCCATGGGGTTCTTGGGGTCAGACACGCGGCGGGGGGGGACGTTGTCTTCGTACATGCGATCAATCTTCACGCCGCCGACGTAGGGGGCACCCGCGTTGGTCATTTGCTCGTCGACCAAGGCCTTGAAGACGGGACGTTTGGCCCGGAAGGCGTCTTTTTCGGACGTGGCCACCGTGCCAGCGTTGGCCAGGTTGGAGGCTGTGGCGTTCATGCGGGTGAGTTGCGCATTGAGCGCGGTGCCGGCAATACCAAAGATGTTGTCCATGCTCATGCTCAGTCTCCTCGCAGGGCTTTACGCACGCTGCTTACCCGGTTTTCCAAAAAGTTCAAAGTGGCCTGGTAATCAGCGGCGGCTTTACCGTACTGGGCCTGCTCCACGCTCATTTCCACGGTGTTGCCGTCAAACGAGGTGTTAAAAGGGGTGCGAAAGCGCATGCCGTCTGCGCCCAGCTCTTCGCCAGCGCCATAGTGACCCGCATTGGTAGCGACCATGGCGGTGTCTTGTTGTTGGGCGGCGCTCATCACGGCCTTGAAATCGATGTCACGGGCCTTGTAGTGCGGGGTGTCGGCGTTGGCAATGTTTTGCGCCAACACTTCGAGGCGGCGGCTTTTGACTTGCAAAGCTTGTTCATGCACGCCAAGTGCTTGGTTCAACAAATTCATCTGGACTCCTGGGCTACGGAAGGTTGTTCGATGTTCAAGGTACGTCGGTCTTTTGACGTTGCCCACTCAAGTTGAGCGGGCTTGTGCCGATACCTGCAAAAGTTGTGCCAAGTTTTTCTGTCACCTTTTGACGGCCTGTTCCATGCGGTGGATGCTGCGGGCACCCCGGGTGCGGCAAGCTTTGGTCGTGGGCGGCAAAGCTTTGCCGGCGTGCTGACGCTCTGGCTGTCGGTCAAAGCTGGTCTTGTTTTTGCTTAACAAGGTCATGCAAACCCAACGTCAAAACTTCCACACCCCCATGAAGCACCTCTTGCAAGCGCTGTGCCGCTTACTTGACTTGTTGATCGCCCGGGGGCTTTTGTTGGGATTGGCTGTGTGGTTGTTGGGCACTTCTTCTTTTGCGGCCAACCCCTCGAAGCCCCAGAGTGCACCCGCATCTGCCGCCGAGGCCATGCAGGCTTCGGTTCAAAAGTGGGTTGCCCAGTCCCGCAAAGTCAAACCAGACCAGGTCACCCTGGCCCCACTGGACAGCCGGGTCAAGGTGCGCGCTTGTGACCAAGCCCTGAACATGGATCTGCCGTTTTCAAATGCCGAAACCGTCCGGGTGCGATGCACCCAACCCGTTTGGCAGCAATTTGTGCGTGTGAGTGTGGCGGGCGGTTCGACCGAGCAGCCGCTCCAAGCCAAGCCAGAGTCAGCCGTCATCGCAGCAGTCCCGACACCTGTCAAGCGGTGGGTCTTGGTGGCCAAAGTGCCCTTGCAGCGGGGCATGATGCTCAATGAGACTCATGTTTCCCGTGAACAGGTCGATACTCCCAACATGCCTGTGAATGTGTTGGAACAAGCATCTGAGGTCATGCATGCCGAAGTCGTTCGGGATGTGCGGCCCGGAACACCATTGCGCAGTCAGGACATTCGGCCCACGGTTTTGGTGAAAAGGGGCCAGATGGTGCTCTTGTCGGTGGGGCAAGCGCAGGGGTTTCAAATCTCCGCGCGGGTCGAAGCCATGCAAGATGGACGGTTTGGCGAACAGATCAAGCTCAAAAACCGTGATTCAGGTCGAGAGTTGAGCGGCCGCGTTCAGGGGCCCAACCAAGTGGTGGGGCTTTGACCCTGGGAAATTAAAAAAATCAATTTTTCTCTCAAGTTCTAGAATCTCATGCCGATTCAGTATTCGAGCAAGGTCTCAGCTCCATGTTCAGAGACCAGAAAAGAGAACCCATATGACCGATCCCATCTCTCATTTCGGCCGCAAGGCCCAAATAGAATCTGCCAACCGCCTGTCGGTTGCCAAGGGTGAACCGCGCGCCCAGGCACCTGCTTCGCAAGAGGCGACACGCGCTGCTGCGCCTGCCACGGACGAATTGCGTTTGAGCAAAGTGGCCCAGCAAGTGATGCAAGAACCCGAATTTGACCGTGCCAAGGTCGAGGCCATCAAGACCGCCATCCAGCAGGGCCAGTACCCTGTGGACTCGCGCCGAATTGCCGAAAACTTTGTGGCGATCGAGAAAATGATCAAAGGTTGACCATCCGATGACCGAAATGACTCGTCCTGACGCCGATTCTTCCTCTTGGGAGGCTGCTTTGCTGGCTGCGCCCGATGCGGTCGCGCGTTTGGCGGAAATTTTGGGTTTGGAGTTTGAGGCCCTGAAAGTGCGGGATCTGACCGCATTCGAGGCCATTCAGGAAGAGAAAAACAGCCTGCTGCAAAACCTGGCGCAGTTGGCCGAATGGGCTGCACCCCAAAACCCAGTGCCTTTGATGTGGCAGCAACTCCAGGACAGCTTGCGCCAGAGCAAGCAAGACCACTTGCGCAACATTCAACTGTTGCAGCGCCAATTGCAGGCGGTCAAAGGCACATTGCAAGCCTTGCAAGGGGAATCTGCAGGGCCCGCTGTGGATTTGTACGACCGCATGGGCCAGATTGCCCGTCGCCCCGGTGCCTGGGGTTACCAGATCGCTTGAATTTGGCTCATGGCTGAAGGCTCCGCGCTTTCAGGTCCGTTTTTTCTCGTCTCCCGGACGCATGCCTTTGAGCCAATAGACCCATGACAAAATGACCGCCACTGCGGTGTACATCTCGGGCGGAATCTCAGCCTCCAAGTCCACTCGGCTGAGCAAGGCCAACAATTGCGGGTCTTGCGCCACATAAACCCCGTGCTTCAAAGCTTCTTCGATGATTTTTTGGGCCAGGTCGTCTTGACCTTTGGCACTGATCACGGGCGTTTTGCGAGCGCCGTACTCCAGTGCGATGGCTTCTTTGAGCGGACTTTTCATGTTTGCACATCCAGCAAACTGCCCATGCCGGGCGGCGCGTAGGGCATGGGGTCTTGCGGCCCTTGACCGTGGATGATCTGCAGCCGGGTCATGTTCAGGCCGGCACTGTCGAGTTCTTGTTCCAGGTTGGTGGCCAGTGCTTTGGCGCGAGCCACGACATCTTCGCGCTCGGCCCACATGACCATGTCGACATCGGTTTGGTCACTGATGCGGGTTTGCAGCCAGACTTCACCCAAATCACGATTGCGGGTATGCAAGTGGATGACCAAGGGGGGCTTGGCTTGGCCTGGTTGTCGTTTTGCACGCACCCAGCGCATGGTCACAGGTTCGGCGTCGGCAAAGGGCAGCATCATGGAAAACACCCACTCACGACCATCGATCCTTTCTTGACCCATCAGTTGGCGCGACTCGATGTCGTCCAAGCTGTCACCGATCAGCCCATCTTTGTCCACGGCCGAGCCGCCGCGCATGAGTTGCCGCAAGACGCTTTTCAAGTCGATGAGGCCTGCCCCCATGCCTTGGGTCAGCAGGTTTTCGGTCATGAAGCCGCTGCGCTGCATGGCTTGTTGCAATTTTTCGGGGGTCAGTTGGGCCATGCTGGGGCGCAATTTGAGCCATTGCTGCAAGGCCTGAAGACCAGGCGCTGAAGCTTGCAGTCCTTGCAGCATGCCTTCCAGCACGCCGGGTCGCAGTAATTGGGCCAGCGCTTGCATGTCGGGTGGCCTGAATCCCAGTTGCTCGGTGCGGCCTGGCAGCGCTGGCGCTGCGCTGGCAGGGGCTGCCGGGGTGGCGGCGGGCGCCGCTTGCAATGGGCGAAGCACAATGCTGCCGTTGGCCAAGACCTGAACCCTGAACAAAGCCGTGTCGCCCGAAGCCAGCCGCAAACCTGCAGGTAAGTCTTTGGGCAGGTCAATGTAGGCCCCGGGTTGGAGGTTTTGCAGGTTCAGCCGCAAGGCCTCGGGTTTGGACTCGAGGGTGCCTTGCACCACTTGGCCATCGCGCAAGCCCAGTTCGGCTGCAGTCCGCTCGATGACGAGCGGGAGCTTGCCTTCCAGGTAAATGGTGGGCGTTTTGGGGGTGAGGTGGGCGGTTTCAGCCCCTGTGATCATGCCGGACTGCCTGTGTCCGGTCTCAAGGAAAGCGCACCCAACGGCGTTTGTCGGGACCTGGGTTGGTTTCCTCAGCGTCCTCTTTGGCTGCTGGTGCTTGGAACAAGGCCGCTGCTTGGGGACTTTGCGCCAAGATGTGCTGGCGCAGGGCCTCGACCGAAGGCAATGCCAGGACCGTGCCAGGGCGAACGGGGTAGGTGGTGCCTTTGGGGAAAATTTTGGGGTTGGCTTTGGCCAGTGCTTGTCGCATGAACTCGTCTTTTAGGGGCATGCCCGGCAGGCCACGCCGCAAGACCGCGTCGATGCTTTCACCCTTTTGGACCGTGATGACTTGGCCAGCAGCGGCATGGGCGGCGGAGTGCGCACCCCCTGCATGTGCTGAGTTGCTGTCAGCGCCATTCAATGGGGTGGACAGGACTTTGAGCGCAGAAGCCGCGGCGGCCGAGGTTTCAGCGGCTTTGGCACTGGGCAGGGCCATGGCGGTGGCGACCACCAGCAGTCCACAGACCACCCAATTCAGGCGTCCTGTCGTTTGCCGAGAGGAGATGTCAATGCGATGGCTCATGTTCGGGATGTCCATGGTGGGTTCAAACGGTCAGATCAGAGTGGCAAGGCCATCCAGTGGCCTTGCGCTGCCAATGTGGGGCCCGCCAATTGTTGCAGTTCGGTGCGATCACGCCCCACGTTGACCACTTGGGCCAGTGCCAAATGCTGCGTGGCGCCTGGCTCGAGCATCTGACTGGGCACATGGCTGGGGTTGATCAGCAAAACACGGTCACCTGCTCGCAAGCCACTTTCCATGCCCGCTTGCAAGGTGAGTTTGTCCGCTTCGGTGCGCCGCACATGGAATTGAACCGGCTCGCAGGCCGAGCGTTTGTCCAGCTGGGCCACCCAAGCTTGCATTTGGTATTGCAGTTGCTCTTTCAGTCGGTGCACCCAGGCACTTGGGTTCTGGCTGGCATCCTGCGGGTTGATGGTGATGACCTGTTCAATTTGCCAACGTGGCTCGATCGGTCCTTGGCTGGCATGCCGTTCGCCAAGCGTGAAGCTCAAGGTCCAGCGCCAATCTTTTTCGTTTTTGTTCAGGTCATGCCAAGCCTGGCGCATCGAAAAGTCTTTGCCCGGGGCGTGGGGTTTGAGCACCAATTCGGCTGTCCAGCCCGTGGGGCTTTCGCTGGGGCCGGTCAAGGCCCGAAGGTAAGCGTTGTCGGGCGGCGTTGACTTGCTTTGAGCACGCCAGCGCTGTGAGGCTTGCATTTGCTGTGTCCATGACTGGTCCACCAAATGCATCACCGACTGGCTGGCAAATTGCTGTGCGCCCGTGAAACCATTGTCCACACGGGTTTGCATCACCAAGGGCAAGCGCCAAGGACGGGGAGGGGCCTTGCATTCGGTGGTTTTGGTCTGGGCTGTGCGCCAGCCCCAAGGCAACACTTCGGCGCTGACTTGAGGCGGCGTGTCTTGCTCGTCTTGCAAATAAGAGAGCACGCGCACACCGCGCACTTCGGATTCCGATTGGAAATGGGCGCTTTCATGCAGGGCACCTTTGTCATCGATCCAGGCGCTGCTGAGCACGCGCGTGGGGCGATCCATGGTGGCCTGCAAAATGGCTTGGCGAATCGCGCCCAGTTGCGCTTCGTGTTGTTTGGCTGTCGGCGAGCGAGCCGCCCGGCTGTCTTTTCGGGCGTTGGCTTGGGCTGCGGCGCCATCGCCCATCGCTGTGCTGGCCACTTGGCTGTTCTGTGCCTGAGCCATCAGTGCCATGGCGCAGCCCAGCGCCAAAGCCAAGCTTCGTCCAAGGTGACTGGTACGCGGGGAGGGTGCTTGCGGGAACATGGTTTTAGCGGCGGCGAGCAGCCAGTTGGTTCAAGTACAAACTGCGCAGGTCACGCACCACATGTTGGTCCAGCGACAACGTGGTCTCGTAGGTATCTTCACCCACGGGGGCAATGCTGACGAGCACAGCGCCATAGATCACACCTTCAACCTTGGCCCGGAAGGTGTCGCTCATGACGGTCATGTCGGCCACAGTGGTGGTGGCGTCGAGTTGCTGGCCATAGACCTGTTCGGTCAGCGAGCGGTAGGCATCCAGCTTCGAAGCGCGGATGGCCAAGAGGCGTTGTTGGGCGGGGTTTTTGTGGTTTTGGACGCTGATGACCGCGTATCCGGTGGCCACCAAGGTTTCACGTTTCTCAACCAGTGGCGTGATCATGGACGAGGTGGTCACCGCATTGGCTTGGTTGGCTGTGAGCGCATTCAATGGCGTGGTGTCGCAGCCTGCCAAGGCAACCAAGCTGAGCAGAGAGATCGCCAGGGATCGGTGAAAAGTCATCTTGAAACTCCAGTGACTGGACGCGGCAACATGCAATGGCCCAGCTGATTTATCTTGATGGAAGTATCGACAGCACATGGGAAGTCTTGAGCGCACTTGAGCGCTTTCTCCTCTGAATGGAGCGGGCTGGTGGCTCAAAATCCAGCAAAAAACCTTCATTTGGGACGATTGGGTTCTTAAGTTACCATTTTTAGGTGGTCAAAGTGTGAATTTTGATTTATAAACACAGATATTGTCATTTGTGTCATTTTCAGCACTGTGCTGAAGTGAACCCTGTGATCGCCCACCCACACCTCTGATGCCACAACATCTTCCGGTCATTCTTGGATGAAACCTCGCAACCAACCCCTCATCATTGGTGACAGTCAGGCCACGCTTTTCCTGCGTGACTTGATCAAAACCCTGTCGGCGTCGGCATCGACCGCGCTGATCACCGGTGAGAGTGGTACAGGCAAAGAATTGGTGGCGCAGTCTCTTCACATGCAAGGCCCGCGCGCATCGGGTCCATTTGTGCCCATCAACTGTGGTGCGATTCCGCGTGATTTGATCGAGAGTGAGCTGTTTGGCCACCGTAAGGGCAGTTTCACTGGCGCGGTGTCGGATCGTTTGGGGCGTTTTGAACTCGCCCATGGGGGCACGCTTTTCCTGGATGAGATTGGTGACTTGCCGATGGACATGCAGGTCAAGCTGCTGAGAGTGCTGCAAGAGCGCTGCATCTTGCCGGTGGGGGCTTCCAAAGAGGTACCTTTGGACGTGCGCGTGGTGGCCGCGACCCACAAAAAACTGGAAGCTGAGGTCGAAGCCGGCCGTTTCCGGGAAGATTTGTATTACCGCATCAACGTTTTGCCCGTGACCACCACGCCATTGCGTGAACGTCCCTCGGATGTGGCGGCCTTGCTGCATTTTTATGCCGACAAGCACGCGTTGCCGCACATCAGGGCTGTGCGTTTTTCGCCAGAGATGATGCAGCTCATGCAGACCTATACCTGGCCGGGTAATGTGCGGGAGTTGTCCAACCTGGTTGACCGTTTTTCTACCCTGTACCCCGCCCAAGTTTTGCATGTTCAAACAGTTCCAGCCTGCATGATGCCGCTGGGTATGGCGGCTTTGCAGGCCGAGTGGTTGGCCAAGCACGGTCAGACAGCTCCTGCAACTTTCCAGCCATCCATGACAGATTCTGTGGCGGTGTCACAAGTGGTTGCGCCCGCTGAGGAAGAGTTGCTCTTTGGATTACCCAAGGGCGCTGAGACACTGGGCACTTCGCCGTTTGACCGCGAAGACGATCCCATGTCGCACTTGTTGTCGAGCCCCTCTGGCTCTTTCAGCATGCCCGTCAAAGCGTTCAGTCCCGCACCTTTGTCTGCATCCAACGATGAAATCAACGAGGTTGAGCAAGCGATTTTGTTGGCACAGGGCATTCAAACCTTGCCGCCTGAAGGCATGTCGCTCAAGCAGCATTTGGTGGAAGTCGAGCGCAGCTTGATCGAGCAAGCTTTGGCACGAACCCAAGGGAATGTGTCTCAAACGGCAAAACTGCTGCAATTGCAACGAACAACCTTGATTGAAAAAATCAACAAGTATGAGCTGCGCAACGTGGCTTGAAGTGAACCCGCTAGCCTCAACGGTCTGACATGTCGTTGGTAAGAGGGGACGCCCTTAACAGCAGGCTCTCAAAATGGTGGTTTGATCACTTGGGCGCAGGTGCCCTTGATGAGTTTGACGGTGCGGCCGTCTGAAATGCTGAGCGATTGCTCAAAACGGCCCGTTTTGCGGTCCACCACAAATTCTTCGCCAGAGATCATGACGCCAAAGCGTTGAAACATGGCGGGTCGGTAAACCTTGACGCGTGTGCCCATCAGCGTGAGGGTGCCGGCTCGGCTTTCTGAAATAGAAATCCTACCTTGGTACCAGCCAGATTTTTGTTCAAAATCGATCTGAGCCATGGCCACACGAGCGGGCTCGTTTTCCTTGATGCCCAAGGCCAATTGACCGTCCAGGTCCAATTCCAACTCGCAGATCAAATCCATCACGCCCTTGCTGCCACCGGGCATGCTTTTGGGGGTGGTCAGCTCCGTTGACACGCTGCTGTTGTCGGCCATGAGGTGCACCAAGCCCCAAATGCCCCCCATCACCAAAAGACCGATGGCGACGCCAATGGCGATATTTTTCAACATGGATGAACCTCTCGCTGGGCGTTGGGGAGTGAAAGCAGTGCAAACATCATGCTTGAGGACTTTACCAGCAGCGCTGAGCCATTGTCATTGATTCAGCACCGTGATGCTGACCCTGCGGTTGCGCGGGTCGGCAGGGTTGCCGGGCACATTCGGGTTGGTGTCAGCCACCCCTTCAATGCGTGAGAACCGGTTGGGGCCTATGCCTTGGCCTTGCATGAACTGGCGGGTGGCATCGGCCCGCTCGGTCGACAAACTCCAGTTGTTGCGCATGCTCTCGGGCGGGAAACCTGTGCTGTCGGTGTGTCCACGGATGGCCAACTTATTGGGCAAAGGCTTGAGTGACTTGGTCACTTCAGACATCAAGGCGGCTGCCTTGGCGCCCATTTCGGCGCCGCCAGAACCGTACATGGCAAAGTCGGCCTTGTCGATCACCTCGATGCGCAAGCCTTCCTTGTCGCGGGTGATGCTGACTTGGTCCTTGATCTTCTCGAACTGTTTGCTCTCGGACAGTTTCTGCTTGATTTCTTTTTCCAACTTGTCGAAGTTTTGCTTGTCCTGCTTTTCGCTCGGCGTGCCCGTGCCGCTTTCCTTGCCGGGATCTTGCTCAGACGGGCCGTCCTTGTTGTTTTCTTCCTTGGAAGAACCAAAGCTCTCGCCAGGTCCGCCTTGAGCTTGTGGCGTCAAGCGCTCGAGCATCGCGGTTTGTTTGGAGGAAAAAGGGAAACCGTCTGGGTCAATGATGGAAGTGCCACCAAACAAGCCGTTGGAGCCCGCCAGTTCGCCCATAGAGATCTGGCTGTGGGATGAAGGACGGAAGTAGTCCGCGACACTTTTCTTCTTGTCTTCGGTGCTGGCACCCAACAACCACATGAGCAAAAAGAAGGCCATCATGGCCGTCATCATGTCGGCCAGTGCGATCTTCCAAGCACCGCCATGGGCGCCCGCATGACCATCGTCGGCAATGATCTTTTTGACAACGATGATGGGCCGCAGGGCCTCTGCTGCAGCTGCGGCTTCGGCCGCCGCGACTTCCTCGGGCGTTCCCGCTGCGGCTTTGTCTGCCTCTGCCATCAAGAGCCTCGCATGCCGTCAAAGACTTCAGAGAAACTCGGTTGGCTGTGGTGTGAAATGCAGGCTCGTGCCGATTCGATGATCAAGGGCTGCGGATAACCCCGCAGGTTGCCCACGATCATTTCGCGAATGACGTCAAAGGCCTGAGCATCTTCGTTGATGATTTGTGTCAAACGACCGGAAAACGGCTCGAACATGCCGTAGGCCAAGAACACGCCCATCAGCGTACCCACCAGGGCGGCACCAATCAGCGCGCCCAGCACAGGAGGGGGTTGGTCAATCGCGCCCATGGTTTTCACCACACCCAACACGCAGGCCACAATACCCAGCGCAGGCAAACCACCCGCGATACCGGCCAGCGCTGCGGGCGCCAGCAAAGCTTCGTGGTGGTGGACCTTGATGGCTTTTTTCATCAAATCGTCCAAAGCATCGGCGTCGAGGTTGCCCTGAGAGATCACCATCAAGCGCAGCGGATCACAAATCATCTGAACAATGGAATGGTCTTTGGCCAGTTTGGGGAATTCGCCAAAAATCGCGCTGGAATCGGGGTTTTCAACGTGCGATTCCAACGCCACCACACCTTCTTTTTTCATGACGGCTTGCAGCTTGCCCACCAAGAGCATCAAGGCCAGGTAATCGGCTTGGTGAAAGCTGGGGCCCTTGATGCATTTGCCAATACCGCCCATGGCTGCTTTGAAAACAGGAAAACTGTTCGCAATCAACGAGGCCCCGATGGCAGAGCCCCCAATGATGATGAATTCGAAAGGCGCAGCCTTGATGATGGGCGCCATTTTGCCGCCCGCGAGAATGTAGCCACCAAACACGGCGCCGAACACCACTGCCAAACCGATAAAGAAAAACATGCTGGCCCTTTTGTTTTAAACCATGCACCAAACACCGATGCACCAACCCAATGCCCACTGAAAAAACAAGTCCATCGCATTGCCGAGCAAGAGGATGGGCAAACCCACATACAGTGCAATCCAAACCCAACCTGAAAAGGTCAAACGGGCTTTGGGAATGTCATGTCCGAGGATGCTTGAAACTTGACGTGAAGACATGGCTTGAAATTCCATTCACACCGGTATAAATCGGTTGCAAATGCGGTATCTTGAGCGAATTTGGAAAATTTGCCTATTATGACGATATGGAAGTGAAATGGGAGCTTTTGCCGCAGGCTGATTGGGAAGAATTTCATTCGACCCAGCACGGCGCATTGCAGCAGTCATGGCTTTACGGTGAAGCTTTGACCGCACTGGGTGTGCGCGTTCACCGCGCGATGGTCTGGGAAGAAGGGCGTCTCTTGGCTGTGGCCCAGTTCATGTGCAAACGCTGGTTGGGTTATTTGTCGGTGGCTTCGTGTACCCGAGGTCCCGTATGGCACCCGCAGGTGCCCGCCGCGCAACGTTCGGCCATTTACAAACAATTGCGACAAAGCTTGCCGGTACCTCGGTTGAAAGTCGTGCTGTTTTCACCTGACCGAAGTGCCGATCAAGTCGACCCGGTTGAAATTCAAGGTCTCTCGCGTGTGATGACCGGTTACGCCACCGTGTTGCTCGATTTGAAGCAAAGTCTGCCGACCTTGAAAGCCGCTTTGGAGGGCAAGTGGCGAAACCGCTTGATCAAGGCCTTGTCGAATGAAAAAATCCGATTTCATGTGCAGCCCAGCTTGAAGCGTTGCGAATGGTTGCTGGGCAAAGAACTGGACCAGCGTGAGGCGAAAAAGTTTCAGGGTTTGCCCACGGACTTTGTTCAAGCCTACATTGCCGCGGCTGCAGACCATCGGCAAGCTTTTGTGGTGGCCTATGCTGAAATGGGCAAAAACACCATTGCGGGCATGCTGTTTTTGATCCATGGCCGAGTGGCCAGTTACCATATGGGATGGGCCGATGAACAAGGTCGGCAACTCAGCGCCCACAACGCCTTGTTGTGGGAGTCGGTGACGCATCTGCAAGGCATGGGCATCGAGGTGCTGGACTTGGGGGGCGTCAACACCCACGATTTGCCGGGCGTTTCGCGTTTCAAATTGGGCACGGGTGGTCAAGCCATCACCTTGGCCGGAACTTATTTTTGAGAAAAGACATGACTTTGCCTTTGTTTTCCATGCGCGCCCGGCGGGTGATTGGCCTGGGCTGTTTGGCCATGTGGGCTGCATGGGTGCCGAGCATCGCTCACGCTTGGACTCGTATCGGTGAATCCGAAGAAGTGACGCTGTATGTCAATCGCAACAGCATTGAAAAAGAAGACACCATTCGCCGTGTCAGGGAAATGCAGGACTTGAAAACCGCTGACGCCGAAGGTGTGCGCTCCAGAAGTTACATCAACGAATACGACTGCAATTACAAAATGCACCGATTGGGGCAAATGACGAGCTACGCTGGCCCCAAAATGACTGGGCAAAAGCTGTTCACCGTGAACGAAATGGGTTACTGGCGCAAAATCCCGCCCTACGGTGTTTTTACGCTGACTTACATCGCACTTTGTATTGAGTAAGTCAGCCTCTCAAGCCTTGTGAGACCTCTTCAAGGCTTGCTGACTGGCGCTGCTGCCGGAGCAGGGGTTGCAGCGGGTGTGCCGGTCTGTTGAGTGGCTTCACCTGGCTTGGCTGCTCCAAATCTCGGAAATTGAACAGCACGCTCGCGTGAGCTGTTGGCATTGTTCTTTTGCACCGTTTCGAGGTAACGCTCTTTTTGGAGTGTGACCAACGCTTCCACATCGCGTTTGAGTCCGTCCACATTGCCGACCGCCGACTTCAATGACTTGACTTCGTTGCCCAAGGATTGAACGGCATTGGCCTGGGTTTGCAATTTGGCATTGATGCCTTGGACCTGGCGAATCACCGAGTCGCTGCTGGCGGCCACTTGTTTGGCGGTTTCACTGGGCACCTTTTGCACCAAGCTCTCCGATTGCTTGAGCGAGGCGTCAATACGGCCTTCAATCTGGCCTTGGGACTTGGTCAAGGCCACCTGTTGCGAAGCCAGTTCTTTCACGCTTTGGTTGACGCCTTCCAGAGACTCCATGCCCGTGTTGAGTTCCACCACACGCTTGCCCACGGCCATCAACATGGCGTCCAGTTGGTTGATGCGGCTGACCAAGCGCACGCCCATGATCAGGAAAAAGATCAGGCTGATTACCATGACGCCGCCCATCACGGCCAACAAGAGGCGTGCTTTTTTATGGCCAGCGTCTGTCACCTCTTTGAATTCTTCGGTGGCCCGTCGCAACTGGCTGCTCACACTGGTGGCCGCTTCGGCGGACTTGGTGGCCAATTCTGCTGAATCGAGCACCACCTGTGCCAAGGATTGGTATTGCTGGTAAGCCCGCTGGTCTACGGTGATGCCCACATGCATGGGCTTTTCAGGTGTCGGGTTGGCCGCAGTAACAGGTTTGGGGGGTGATTCGGGCGGTGCCGAATCGACAGTGGGTTCTGTGGGCGATGTTTCGCGGCCTTCGACTTCAGCGATGTCGACAGGTTCCTCAGAGGGCTTGAAGGTGTTCTCGCTCATTTTTTCTTTCCTCGGACTTGGACGGGGGGACGCAATCTTTGGAGTTGTTCTTCCAAGAGTGAGTTGCGTGTTCTCAGCTGGGCGATGCGGGTCCTGATCGGGCTGCCTTGCTCCCAAAGTTCGGCCACGCTCAACACGGGGGTGGGCGCGGCCTCTGGGGCTGGTTTTTCAGCGGCCGTGTTGTTGGACAGCTTGATGTCGGGGGTGGCACTGGCGTCTTGGATCACCACACCATCGGTCAACTGCGGCTCAACCTTCTGGGCTTCATCAGGCGCACTGGACACAGCTTTTGATTTCACCCGGGAAGGTTTGCGCGTTTGGGTAGGCGCAGGGGATCGTGCCGAAGACCTGGCGGGTGATCGACTTGGGGTCTTGGCAGCCACGGGTTGCGCTGGTTTGTCTGAAGGTGTTTGAACCTTCGAAGCCGCTTTGCGCTTGCTGGTCAGGGGCGATGCGGGCTTCGGGGTGACAGATTTTTTCACCGCAGTCGCTGCGCGTTTGCGAGGAGCAGTCACTTGCGCTTCCAGCGACGCATCGGTGCTGGATGCCGTTGCTTCAGACATCACTTGAGACGAGACTTTTTTCTTGGTCATGGTTTGGCTTTCAGGTCTCAGGTCGGGCTTTTGAGTTGCTCTTGCAAGCCGCGGGTAGGCCGCACCCAACTGCGAGGGATGCCCGGCCGCTTGGAGGCCTCATAGCCCTGACCCACATTGCTGTAGGGGCCAGAGACGATCACAAAGTGCGCCAATTTTTCGCCTGGGCGGTATGCCGCGATGATCTGGGCATCCTTCAAGGGTGGATGGCGCCGTTGGATGTCCAACACCTTCGCATAGCTGCTGGCGGTACCGTGTTGCAACAAGAAGGTGTTGGCGTCGAGCTTGCGCAACCATTCCTGGCCTTTGAGCGTGCCTTCGGGGGTCTCAATGGCCGTTTCAGCGGGTGTGATGGCCATTGCCACTGGCGCAGGGGCTTGGGAGCTTGGGGTCTGCGTTGGAGGTGTCACCGCAGTGGGGCCCTCTTGCACTGCAGGCATTGAAGAGGGCTCAGAGGCTACCCCTGAAGTGGCAGCATTGTTGGTAGCTGGGTTGGAAGGTCCGGCCAACTGGGGACTTGTCAAAGGCGTGGCCACCAACGGTTTGGCCGCCTTCAACCCAAAAGCCTCTGGTTGGATCCAAAGCATCATGAGGGTCGACATGACCAGGGCAAAACTCACACCGAGTGCCAGCTTGTTGTTCTGGCGCAGCCAGGCCACAGCGCCTTTCATGCCTGCACCTGAACCGGTCCACGATTGGAGGGCCAAGACACCATGCTTTTGGAATGTGTGCAGTTGCAGCTGAAGTTTGGAGCTTGAAGTTTTGCTTGTCTCTGTCCTTGTTTCTGGTGCAAAGGTGGCGAGCAACTCTGGTGCATCAAAGATCGAGTCCAGTTGAGGGCGCTGCTGGCGCTGGATGCGTTGGATCAAGGGCTGCACTGCGCTCAAATTCCCGTCGTTGCGGGCCTGCTCCAGAGCGGCTTGCGCTTGCTCTTCGGTCGGGGCTTCGATGTCCCAGCGCAATATTTTTCGGCCAAAGGCCGACAAAGGAGACTTTTGCGCATGGGGCTGACCCGACATCAGCAAAATGGCACGGATGTTGGCGCCAGGGAAATTTTGAATCAGGCGTGCCAACAATTGGATTTCGCTCTCTGGCAGGGTCTGTGCATCATGCACGATCCAGATTTGCGCTTGGTTCACCGTGGCGTTGGCTTTGACGGCCTGGTTGAGTGACTGGCTGGCCAGCACTTCATTGAATCGGCCCAGCAAAGAGTCGGTGTTGGCCGGAAAGTAGACCTCGATGCGGTGTTCTGGCGCTTGCTGACGCACGCGCACCAGCAGCAAATTCATGTAGTGATCGAGCAAGGCCTCAAACGGGCAATAAAGCGCCAGACTCAGGCCCTCGTTGGCCACGGCGTTGGCGCAACCGTCAATCCGCATCCGGTCGGCTGCGCGGAAGACGTAAGAATTCAAAGCAATCGTTTCAGGGTGGATTTGGATGTTCATGCTGTAGCGCCCGCTTTCTCAAGCCGGCTGCCGTCGGGGTTGAACTGCATGTTGGGTGGGACTTTCACACGGGGTTTGGCTTGCGGTGGGTTCATGGGCGATGCCGCTTCCAGGCTGAAGACATAGGCAATGACTTGCGCCACGGCGTGGTACAAGTCTTCGGGCACTTGTTGCTCGACTTCGGTGGTGAAGTAAATGGCGCGGGCCAAGGGGGCGGCTTCAAACAGGTAAACGCCGTGGGCCTTGGCTTCTTCGCGGATGAGTTTGGCCATGTGGTCTGAGCCTTTGGCCACCATGATGGGTGCACCGTCGCCTGTGGGGTCGTATTCGAGCGCCACGGCGAAGTGCTCGGGGTTGGTGATCACCACGTCGGCATCTTTGATGCGGGCCATCATGCGCGAGTTCGCCATCTCTCGTTGACGGCGGCGAATTTGGGCCTTGACCTCCGGGCTACCCTCCATTTGCTTGTATTCGTCCTTGACCTCTTGCTTGGTCATGCGCATTTGCTTCATGAAGGCGTATTTTTGGTAGGGCACATCGATCAACGCGATGACCGCCAAGCTCAGGGCGACCCACAAAGTCGATTTCATGATCATGACCGCCGCCGCCGTCAAGGCTGGCTCCAGACCCATTCGGCCCATTTGAATGAGTGAGTCCATGTTGCTCATCAAGGACCACCAGAGCACGGTCGCGACCAAGGTGAATTTGAGAATGGCTTTGCCCAGCTCGACCAAGGCGTGGGTGCCGAAAATTCGTTTGAGCCCACTCATGAGGCTCAGTTTGGAACTTTTGGGCGCGACCGCCTGAAGCGAGAACAGGTAGCCTCCAGTCACGCCAGACGCCACAATGGCGGCGATGACGGTGAACACCATGATGGGCATCACGGTGATGAAAGAGGACAGCATTTGGTCGCCAAAGACGGCGGGCAAAAGCAAGGGTTTGTCGATGGTGGTGCGGTCAAAAACAAAGCCGTTGGCAAAAATTTGGGCCATGCGGCTGACCAGCCAGCCACCGCTCATCAGCAGCATCATGAGCGAGCCAATGACGATCACGGCTGCGGGCAACTCAGAGGAGCGGGCCACCTGGCCCTGTTCTCTGGCATTGCTGAGTTTCCTGCCCGTCGGGTCTTCTGTCTTGTCGTCACTCGATGCATCAGACATTGGGCACCCCCATCACGTCTCGCACCACGTTGAAGCCTTGCACCCAAAGCCATTCGATGCGGGCACCGATGCTCTCCAAGGACATGATCAAAATCAGAAAGCCCCCGATGATCAGCGCGGGGAAACCCACCGCAAAAATGTTCAAGCTGGGCGCAGCGCGGGTGACCACGCCCAAACCCACGTTGATGAACAGCAGCGACACCATCACGGGCAAGGCCATCAAAACCGCCCCCAAGAACACCATGGAGCTCCACTGCAGGACGCGTCCATAAACATCTTGGTTCAGGATAGAAGTGCCGATCGGCAGGGAGAAAAAAGATTCGGAAATGATCCCCAGCATGATGGCGTGGCCACCGAAACCTACAAAAATCAGGGTTGACATCACGATCATGAGCTGAGAGATGACGGGTACGTTGCCCATGTTGGGATCCATCATGCTGGCCATGGACAGACCCATGGCTGCGGCGATGCTCTGACCGCCGACGACCATGGCAGCCACCACCACTTGCATGATGAGGCCCATGACGGAGCCGATCATGATTTGGTTGAACACCTCGACCAACCCTGGTGCGGTGGAGGGGTCGATCACGGGCCAAGTGTGCAGGGGGTAAACCAGCCAAGCCAACACCAAAGCCATCAAGATGCGAAGACGCAAGTTGAAGGCGTTGATCGAAAAAATGGGGGCGGTGATCATCAGCGCGGAAATGCGCAGCATGGGCCACAGAAAGGTGTAAAACCTTTCAATGACGTCGGCTGCGAGGAAGTTCATGGCGATGCGTTCCTGAAATCAGCTGAAAAGGGTAGGGATGCGCTGAAAGATGCTGCGCGTGAAGTCGATCAGGGTGACCAGTTGCCAGCTGCCAAAGGTCAATAAGCCCAACGCGAGTGCGATCAACTTCGGGATGAAGCTGAGCGTGGATTCGTTCACAGACGTAGCGGCTTGGATGATGCCAATGAACAAACCCACTGCCAGTGCGAGCACCAGCAGGGGGGCACAAACCAGCATCGCTGTCCAGAGCGCTTGTCGTCCCAAATCGATGACCATGGCGGTGTCCATCTCGTCTCCTTCAAGGCATGGCAAAGCTGCCGGCCAGAGAACCCATGATCAGGCTCCAGCCGTCCACCAGCACAAACAACATCAATTTGAACGGCATCGAAATCATCATGGGTGACAACATCATCATGCCCATGGACATCAAGACGCTGGCCACAATCAGGTCGATGACCACAAAGGGGATGTAAATCAAGAAGCCGATGGTGAATGCGCTTTTGAGCTCGGAGGTCAAAAAGGCGGGCACCAAGGTCATGAAAGGCACGTCTTGAGCGCTCGCCACGCCTTTGTTTCTGGCGATTTCCATGAACATGGCAATGTCGTCTTCACGGGTTTGCAAAAGCATGAAGGCCCGAATCGGCTTTTCTGCCGCGGCCAATGCCTTGTCAAAAGCCAGACCTTGGTTCATGTAGGGGAGCAGGGCGTTTTGGTAAACGTCGTTCAGTACGGGCGACATCACAAACAAGGTCAAAAAGAGCGACAGACCGACGATGACCATGTTGGGGGGAGTTTGGCCAGTGCCCAAGGCTTGACGCAAGATGGACATGACGATGACGATGCGCACAAAGGCGGTCATCATGAGCAGCAAAGAGGGCAACACCGACAGCGTTGTCATCAAGGCCAGCAGTTGCAGCGTGATGCTGTATTGCGTGCCTTTGCCTGTGTTGGTGCTGGTGATGGCGGGCATGTCGGGCGCCGCCTGCGCCAGAATAGGCAAAAGCCCCACCAAAAGGGTGAGGATCAAACCGATGGGGACGTTGCGCTTCATGGGGAGAGGGTTTCCGGTGAGGCCTCAAAGGCAGCTGGCGAGTTGCCACTGCCGTTGGATGTGTAGATGTTCTTGTCAGGCCAAGGTGAGAGCACAGTGATGTTTTGGGCTGAGACTCCGACCAAAATTTCACGCTCATCCACCCGGATCAGCATGATTTTTTGGCGTGTACCCACCGAGAGGGTTTCAATGGTTTGAAGACGTTGGGTGTGTTTGCGCAGCAGGCCTTGGCCGTTTTGCAGCTTGCGCAGCGTCCACAAGAGGGTCAGCAGCAAGCCGATGACAAAAACAAAGCTGAACAGGTATTGCAACCAGTCGCTCAATGTCCAAACCGAGGTCATGCTGTGTTCGCCTCGGGTTTAGAGGTTGTCAAGACGTTCGGAGGCTGGGACCACGCGCGTCAAGCGAATGCCATAGCGGTCGTTGACCAGCACCACTTCGCCTTGGGCCACCACGGTGTTGTTCACCAGCAGGTTCAAGGGTTCGCCCGCAATGCGGTCCAGCTCAACCACGCTGCCTTGGGTCAGGCGCATGAGGTCACGGATTTTGATCACGGCACGGCCCACTTCAATGGACAAAGTGACCGGGATGTTTTGCAACACATCGCCGTGGATCTGGCCTTTGGTGCCTGACTCCGGGATGAATTCTTCGGGGTTGTTCAGTTCGCTCATGGGCGCTCCTCAAGGGGTTCAAGCGGTTAAGTTGGGGCTGATGGCTTCGGTGATCTTGACAGCCACTTGACTGCCCATGGCACCCACTTCGACCTCGAAGACAGGCATGTCTTCGATCATGGCCCGCGCCGATTCGGGTTTTTTGAATGGCAATACATCGCCAGGTTGCATGGTTTTCAAATCTTGCAGAGACATGCTCATCTTGCCCAGCAAAATTTGGATTTCCAATTCGGCATCGCGCACCGCATCGTCCAGCTGTACGCGCCAGACTTTGTCAGACTCTTCATTGCCGTCGCCCGTTTGTACGCGGCTGCGCAAAACGTCGCGCACAGGCTTGAGCGCGACATAGGGGATGACCATGTCGATGAAGCCAGAGCCTTGGTTGGTGGAGTCCGATTCGAATCGGCTCAGCACCACCAGGTCGTTTTCATCGGCGATTTGGGCAAATTGAGGGTTGATTTCTGAGCTGACGTGTTCAAAGTCAATAGGCGCCACGGGAGCCCAAGCTTCTTTGAACGAGCGGAAAAAAACCTGCAAGATGATTTTGATGATGCGCGCTTCGGTCGGCGTGAACAAGCGGCCTGCAGGCAGTTGCCCGACACCACGCCCAAAGCCGCCAAAAAAGCTGTCCAGTGAACTGAAGACCACGGTGGTGTCGATCACCACCATGGCATAGCCCCGCAACGGGGCCATGCGGATGATGTTCACCGACAGGGGTGCCTTCAACTCTTTGATGTAATCACCAAAGCGAACAATTTGCGCCCGAGTGGGGTTGACCCTGGGGCTGGTGCGCAGCACTTCCAACATGCCCAAGCGGAACATGCGGATAAAGCGCTCATTGATCATGTCCAGCGAGGCGACGTTCACACCCAGGCTGCTGTCTTCAGCGGCCAGGTCGTGCTTGCGCACTTGGACATCCAGGTTGTAGCCTGTGTCCACTTCCATGCTGCCGTCGTTGAAGCTGGCCGACAAGGCGGCCAGTTCTTCGGGCGACAAGAGGTTTTGCGATTCAGCCAAGCTCATGAGAAACGATCAGTCAAACAGGATCACTGGACCACAAAGCTGGTGAAATAGACTTCTTCGATGCCACCGAAGTCTTCGTATTTCTGCAACAGAGCGTTCATTTCTTCGCGAATTTTGGCGGCCAATTCTTTGCGGAACTCAGGCTTGGCCATGTCCGCTTCGGTTGTTTGACGCATGACGTCCAAAGCCACAGAGCGCAGTGCAAATTCATGCTTTTTGGCGTTTTTGAAGACGCGCTCGTCGTAGTGCGTCATGATGGCTGCGTTCAATTGAATGACTTTGCGTGTGCCCGTCAAGTTGGAGACGAGCGGCTTTTCCAGCTCCATGTAGCTTTTCTCAAACCGCTCGAGCTCGGGCGATTCCTTGGCTTTCTTTTGGGGAGTGGTGTCACTGGCCCCAGCTTTGGGGTCAGAGGCGCTTTCTTCCATGGCTTTCAAGGCTTGTTCGGCGGCCAAAGTGTCTTTTTTGTCAAAGAAGCCGGTCACAAACATGGTGCCCACGGCCGTGCCCACCAAAAGAAGCAGCGCCACCAATGCGATCACAATGATCTTGATCAGGGGAGATTTTTTCTTGCCTTCAACTTCAATTTCTTCGTCAGCCATCATTTTTCCTTGGTTGTTTGCGGGTCAAACCAGCACATCCCAGCCATCTTGCCCCATCTTCATCCGCGCAGTGGGGGCCTGAAGGGCTGAAAGGCTGGATTGTGGGTCATCCGAGCTGTCATCTGCCGATTTTGACATTTGTCCAGGTGTCGACTCTCCGCCACGTTTTTGGGTTTGACCATCGCCAACCTGCATTGAAGCAACATCCATGCCCATTTGGTTCAAGGTGTCTTTGAGCTTGGACATGCCTTCCTGGAGCAATTCGCGGGTGAGGGCTTGCGGTGCGGTGAACACCGCGTCCAGCTCGCCACTGCGCATGCGCATTTCCACCTCAATGTGACCCAAGGTAGCAGGGCGCAAGGAGAGTTTCAGGTGCCATTGGCCTTTTTCGATCTCTGACAAAATGCGCTGGCCCACCGCTTGGCCCATTTTTTCGGCCAAGTTTTGGATTTTCTCACTGCGCTGAGCGTTTCCAGAGTCGGGTGCCGAGGCACTTGCATCGGGGTGTTGGGCATCTTGGCGTGCCGCTGCGGCCAAATCGACCCGTTGACCCGCATGGCCAGACAAGGGTGTTGGGTGATCATTGCCAGCCGTGGTGTTGCTCAGACCGGACCCTTCGGTCAAGGCTTGGCTCAAATTGTCCAGCAACTCGGGCGTGGCGATCTGGGACAGATCGATCTCGCTCAAGGATACGCCGGAAGGCGTGGTGACGGCTTCTTTGGCTGGCGCTGCGACCATGGGGTTGCGCAGCATCCAGAAAGCAGCGGGTGCTGGAGAAGCCATCAAGTTGATTTGGACTTTGGCGACTTCAGCCGGGTCTTCTTGAGCAGGGCTGGTCACGCGGGCTTTTTCTGTGCCTTGTGCCATGGCCCAGAGTGCAGCCGCAGTGAGCGCATTGGGATTGAACAGTCCATTGGGATTGCTGTCGCCGACATTGGTATCTGCGTTTGTTATGGCGACTGGTGTCAAGGCGGAGGACTGACCCAGTGGTGCAGTGTTGGGCAATCCCAGCTCTGCCATCGAAGAGGTGGGTGAGTTGATGGCTGTTGCGGGAAGAGGGCTCCCCGAGGCGGCGGAGTTCTCAGTTGGAATGGTGTTCCCGAGGGGGCTGCTTCCCAAACCTGCCAGAACGGCTTGTCCTGAGATGTCAACAGGGTTCAGTGGCGCCACTCCACCTGCTTGGCCTGCCGTATTCATGGAGTTGACCAAAGCCACGCTATCGAGAGAGCCAAGGCCAACTGTGACGGTCATGGGCGTGGGCGCGGCGACCACCGGGTTGCTGCCCATCAGCCATTGGACTGCAGTTTCGTCCAGTCCTTGTGAGCGGGCAAACGCTTCCAAGCTTTGTTCGTCGGGCACCGCGGCCTCCGAGGTGATGACATTCATGTTGGGGCCCAAATGGACGGCCTTCAGAAAGTCCCCGCCCAGTGAAGCACTCAAATTTCCGCCAAAAGAGCCTGGCCAACCTGCTTGCTGCTCAGAAACGGCGGCCATCTCTTGCCCCGCTGGCTGAGCGGAAGTTTCCGTTGAGGACTGCAAAACCCCCGACATGATTTGCCCAAACTCGCCGTTGGCAGGGCGATCGCTGGGGTTGCCAGCAGTTTCTGGCAGGTCGACTTTGGCGCTGTTGGCTGTTCGGCTGGGAGATTCAATCGGTGCGAGGTTCAGGGACATGTGGATTTAGAGTGAGCAATGACTGGGAAAACAGGCCTCAGGCAGCGGACAATTCTTGCCGCTTGCCTTTGGAACACCCTAATTGAGCAATTTGCGCACCAGGTTTTGCTGGGGTGGCGGGCTCAGTTGGGTGAGGGGTGTCAAAAGGTGTGGCATGTACCTTGCTTAAAGGTCATGAAACATTGGTATTCCGACACTTTATTCACCCTGCCAGCTTCGACCCACCCATGACCACATTGACCCTGTCCGCCATCCGACAGAATTTTGCGCGCTTCGATTTGGCGGGTTTGGGCTTGCCCGTCTTGGTCTTGTTGATCATGGCGATGTTGGTGGTGCCCTTGCCAGCCTTGTTGCTGGATATCTTGTTCACGTTCAACATCATGATTGGCTTGGTGGTGATCATGATCGCGATTGGCACCCGCAAACCCCTCGAGTTTTCGTCTTTCCCCTCGGTGTTGCTGTTTGCCACCATGCTGCGCCTGGCGCTGAACGTGGCCTCAACACGTGTGGTGTTGGTCAACGGCCACGAAGGCCCAGATGCCGCAGGCAAAGTGATCGCCGCATTTGGCGAGTTCGTGATCGGCGGTAACTATATTGTGGGTTTCATCATTTTCGTGATCTTGATGATCGTGAACTTCTTTGTGGTGACCAAAGGTGCAGGTCGAGTTTCCGAGGTCAATGCCCGCTTCACCTTGGATGCCATGCCCGGCAAGCAAATGTCGATCGACGCCGATCTGAATGCTGGTGTGATCGACCAAGAAACCGCCAAAAAACGTCGTGAAGAACTGGCTCAAGAGTCCGATTTCTTCGGCTCCATGGACGGTGCTTCCAAGTTTGTGAGCGGTGACGCTATGGCGGGCTTGCTCATTTTGATCATCAACATCGTGGGCGGCTTGGCCATTGGCATTGGTCAGCACAACCTGTCGGTGGGTGACGCCAGCCGTATTTATGTCTTGTTGACCATCGGTGACGGCTTGGTGGCCCAGATTCCATCTTTGTTCTTGTCGCTGGCCACCGCCATCATCGTGACCCGGGTGACGACCTCCGAGTCCATGACCGAGCAGGCGACCAGCCAATTTTCAAATGTGCCCGCTTTGTTCATCTCGGCCGGCATTTTGACCATTTTGGGCCTGGTCCCTGGTATGCCCCACCTGGTCTTTTTGTCCTTGGCGGGCGCCACGGCGGGTGTGGCTTTCATGGTCATGCGCAAACAAATGCAATTGGAAGAAAGCGCAGCTGCACCCGCAGCGCCCAGCAGCGATGCGCCCAAAGAGTTGGATTGGGACGATGTCGAGCAGGTCGATTTGATTGGTTTGGAAATTGGTTACGGCCTGATTCCCTTGGTCAATGTGGAGTCGGGCGGTCAGTTGATGACCCGCGTAAAGGGTGTGCGCAAGAAGCTTTCGGCCGAATTGGGCTTTTTGGTGCAGCCTGTGCGCATCCGCGATGCCTTGAATCTCGAGCCCGATGCGTATCACATCGTTTTGAACGGCGTGGTGCGTGGCCGTGGCGAAGTGAAGGTGGGCCGCGAATTGGCGATCAACCCCGGGAAGGTGTACGGCAAAGTCGAAGGCCAGGCCACCAAAGAGCCTGCTTTTGGTCTGGAAGCCGTTTGGATTCAGCCCGTCATGCGCGACCAAGCCCGCGCCTTGGGTTACACCGTTGTGGACCCGAGCACTGCCATTGCCACCCACATGAACAAAGTGCTGCGCGACAACGCTTCGGAGTTGATGAGCCACGATGAAGCGCAGAAATTGCTCGACAAGTTGGCCGCCAAGTCCCCTAAATTGGTTGAAGAGCTCGTGCCCGGCAAGTTGTCCTTGGGCGTGGTCACCCGCACGCTGCAAAACTTGTTGCAGGAATCGGTGCCGATCCGCGACATGCGTACCGTCGTCGAAGCCCTGACCGAAGTCTGTGGCCGCACGCAAGACCCTGACCAATTGACACAACTGGTGCGTCCCAAGTTGGGCCGCATGATCGTGCAAAGTTTGACGGAAAACCGCGACACCTTGTCGGTGTTGACCCTGGACCCCCAGTTGGAGCAGTTGCTGCACAACGTGTTGCAACAAAACACCAACTCGGCCGGTATGGTGCTGGAGCCCAGTTTGGCCGAAAGCCTCTTCGCTGCACTGCGCGAGAGTGCACGCACAACGGAAGAGCAGGGCTTGCCTGCTGTGTTGGTGGTGTCACCCGCCATTCGGCCCTGGATGTCCCGCGCGGTGCGTTACCGCGTGAACGACCTCACGGTTTTGTCTTACAGCGAAATTCCGGACGACCAGTCTGTCAAGGTGATCAACACCGTTCAAGCTGATCCTCGCAACAATTCTTCCGCCCCCAAGGCCTGATAAATCATGGAACTCAAACGCATCATTGCCCGCGACAGCCGCTCCGCCAATGAAAAAGCCATCCAGTTGTACGGCAACGATGTCTTGATCATCTCCAGCCAGCGCGTGGACCAGCAGACCGAGTTGATCGTGGCCGTGGACGTGGCCAGCGAACCCTTGGCGCAGGCCCCTCAGGCTTCCTTGCCCCCCGTCGATGCGACCGAGGCCAAGCCTTCGTTCAAAGCCAACGACGACCAGTTTTTGCCCTTTGCCGAGGTGTTCCAAAACGCCAACGCACCCGTTGCACAAGACCCAGTCGCCGCAGATTCCGATGAAATGGCCTTTGAAACCGCGCTGGAACGTTTGCGTGCCCGCCCTGACGCGCCCGCGCCCGCAGTTCACGTCGATGCGCAGACCCCGATGGCCACGCCTGCGGCAGTGGTTCAGCCAGCCCAGTCCAAACTGGAGGTGGCCAAAGCCGCCCAATACGAACAACAGCGCAGCCACGAAATTGTGGACATGCTGCGTGAAGAAATGGCCGCTTTGCGTAAGGAATTTGCCCTTTCGCGCCAAATGCAGCCTTGGCAGCAAACCTTGGGTTTGTCGCCAGACATCCAAAAACTGAGCATGGCGATGCAAGAAGTGGGCATGCCTTCGGGCTTGCGATCCTTGCTCACCGACAGCATTCAGCAACTTGAAACGCTCGACGAAGCCTGGCCCTTGGTTCAGCGCATGTTGGTGGAAGCCATGGATCGTCCTGTGGTGGAAGCGCCTAGCCAAGGCGTGCATGCTTTGTGCGGACCCTCGGGCGCTGGCAAAACCTCGATGCTGGGGCGTTTGGCTTATGCCGCTGCCCAGACGCACGGTGCCGAAAAGCAGGTCATGATCAGTTACGGTGACCAGCGTCCCGGTGCTTGGTCACAAATTCAACTGTTGGCTTCTCAAGCGGGCGCTTCCTGCTTTCGGGCTGCCGACATGGGCATGCTGCAGACCTTGTTGGACGATTTGCAGGGCAAGACCATCTGGATCGACACCCCAGGGGCAGATTTTTCCGCCCAAGCACAACAACTTCAGTCGCAATTGAGCCTCCAACTCCATGCGGTCTTGCCGGTTGATGCTACAGTGACCAGTGTGCAAAAAATTCTCCAAAACCCCGAAATTCGCTGGTCTTCATTGATGTTGACCAAAGTGGATGAAGCCGCCTACCCATGGCCCTTGATCAAGGGTCTGTGTGAGCAGCCTTTGGCGGTTTCTTGCATGGCTGAGGACAGCAAAATCAACGTTCCGGCTTTGGCTTTTGGCGCAGCCCGCTTGGTGGATTTGGCCATGACGCCTTTGCAGGCCTTGTTGCCTGAGATTCAGCATCTGGGTGCTGCCATGCCATCGGTCAAAACTGCACGCAAGCCACGGGCCAATAAATCAACCATTTCTGTGGCAGAAGTTCAACCCAAGTCCCGTGCCGTCAAGCCGCGGGCCACGACAATGTCGTCTGCCAAGGCCGTTCATGGATAAGAAAAACTTCCCTCAAGTCATTGGTGTTGCCAGCGGCAAAGGGGGCGCCGGAAAAACCACGGTGGCCATCAATTTGGCCGTTGCTTTGGCGCTCCGGGGACACAACGTCATGTTGTTGGATGCAGATTTGGGCATGGCCAATGCACAAATCGCTTTGGGTGCGCATGCCCCGTTCAACATCAGCCATGTGCTCAATGGCACGAAAACCCTGCAAGAAGTCCTGGTGACCACAGCCCAAGGTGTGCGTTTGGTGCCTGGCGCTTCGGGCTTGCGCAACATCGCTGCGCTGGATGCTGCCCAGATCGCGACCATGATCCGATCCTTTGACAGCTTGGATGAGCCGGTTGATTACTTGGTGGTGGACGTTGCTGCGGGCATTGCGCCAGCCGTTTTGGAGTTCATGGCCGCCTGCCAACGCCGCTTTGTGGTGGTGTGCGACCAACCTTCTTCGATCGCCGATGCCTATGGTCTGATCAAGGTCATGTCGACCGAGCAGTCGCTGGACGAAATTTATTTGATTCCCAACATGGTGGGCAGTGCCCATGAAGGCCGCCAGTTGTACCGGCGACTGAACGATGTGTGTGCCCGATTTTTGGGCATTTCAATCCGTTACTTGCATGCCATCGAAGGCGATGAGTTGGTTTTGCAAGCTTTGCGCAAATACCAATCTGTTCTGGATTACGCCCCGGGCAGTGCCGCTTCGCGTGATTTCAGAGCCTTGGCTGAAGCGCTGGACCAGCTGCCCCCCATCCAAACGGCATCGGGTCGCATGCAGTTTTTCATGGAGCGCATGCTCCGTGTTCCTTCAAACGGGTGACACGCATGAGCAGCAACGTCTCTCTGTACGAAGAGGTTGGCAACCAGCATGAGTCCATGATTCTGGCGCACATGCCCATGGTCAAACGTGTGGCGGTGCACTTGAAGGCACGCTTGCCCCCTTTCATGGAGCTCGATGAGCTGGTCCAGGTCGGCATGGTCGGCTTGATCGAAGCTGCCCGGTCTTTTGACCCCACCAAAGGTTTTGAGTTCGAACATTTTGCGCTGAGCCGTGTTCGAGGGGCCATTCTGGACGAGGTGCGGCGTCAGTCGTTCCTGCCTCGCTCGGCTGTGGCCTTCAATAAAAATGAAAACGAAGCAGTCCATGTTTTGGCCGCCGAGTTGGGGCGCGCGCCCACCCAGGCCGAGTTGGCTTTGTTCATGGGCAAAGAAATTGAGGAATTTCACAAAGAGCGTGGCCAAGCCAAACGTTTTGAAACCTTCTCGATGGAAGTGGTCAACGACGAGGTCATGAGCATGCCTGCTGACAGCGCCATGCAGCCCGAAGTGATGGTGGAGGAGGCCGAGTTCATGGAGGCCGTGGTGCAAGCCATTGACGAGTTGCCAGAGCGTGAACGGCTTGTGATGTCTCTTTATTACGTCGAAGAGCTCAACCTTAAGGAAATCGGTGAGGTTCTTGGCGTGAGCGAGTCCCGGGTCAGCCAGATTTTGTCGACGGTGGTGAAGAAACTGCGGCAAAATTTGCAAATTGCTTAAGGTCAGACTAGGTCCATGTTCGGTCTTTTTTCACGCAACAAACCCGTCGACGACATGCGTCGCGCGGAGGCGGCTTACGAAAAAGTTGCCTCTTTGAAGGGTGACTCCCATGATGCGCGCAGCTTGCGCTTGCGCATGGGCTTGATCTGCCGCGCCCATTTGGACAAAACCTTTGTGGACGGAGCCGAGCAAACTGCGGCTTGGGAAGAGCGAGCACGGTTGGCATTGCTCGAAGGATTGCCTTTGCCTGAGGCCCCTAAACCGTCCAAATTCCAGAAAATCCGCTCAGGCGACAACGAGATCTACGCCTACTTGCCCGAAGAGTTTGTTGTTCAAGCCTTTGCTTTGGGTTCACGTTACCAAAAAACCGAGTTATCGGCCCCCAAAGCCATTGAGGCGATGCAAGCTTTGGCTCAGCAAATCAGCTACTACGAATTGCGTTTGCCTGAGCCTTTTCAGGTGTTGGACTTCTTGCGAGAAGAGCTGGCTGCAGAAGCTGCCTTGCAAGAAGCGGCCGAGTCTGAGCAAGACAATTCACAACCGCCTGTTGGCGTCTTACCGACGTGATTCCCATGGATGCATTGCTCAACGCTTTGATGGCCATCGGCTTGCTGCTGGTACTGATTTTGGTCATTTACCTGATCGATCGGGTCAATTCGATCGAGTCTGAAACGCGCAAAGTGGTGAGTACGCTCAATGAAAGTGCCGCGAAATTGGCCACGCCCTCCATGGGTTTGAGTGCCAAAAAGCTGTGGGATGTCATGACCGGCAGATCTACCGAAGGTTTGGATCCCCAAGCCATTGACGACCTGCGCAGCCGTTACCCCATTATTTTGTCGAAACACGCTGAGGCCCTCTACAAAGACGGCTTCAAGGACGGCATTCTCGGCTCGCCCCCCAGTGATCCTAAAAACACCAAAGACATTGTGACCGCCAAAGGTCCTGTGGAGTCTTGGATTCCGACAGCCCAGGCCAATGCTTTGTACCAATGCGGTTTGAGTGCATCCCAAACCCCCGAGGCCGAATGGGGGCCGATTCGTGCCTCCATGGATGAAGCGGGGCAGTTTCTGTGGAGCAAAGCGCAGTTGGATGCCACCAGCCCCTTGTCAGAGTGGTTGATGCCGTCGTCTTCCGATGACGCCGCGACGCCTGGAGCGTGAACGCGAGAGTGATGTGAAAGGCCTTTGGCTGGCATCTTCCCCAGATCCGGCTGAATCTTTGCAGAAATGCAAGACAGGCCTCAAGTTTCTCCCCGAACCGCCGATTCCTCTGTTACTGAAGTAGTAAAGGGGTTTTTTCCATGCGTGCCTATTCCAAGTTTGCTGAGAGTTACGGTTCAGTTCAAGTCACCACAGGTGTGGCCACGGCAGACAACATTCAGCTGATTCAGATGCTTTTTGATGGCTTGCTCGAGAGCCTGGCTTCTGCTACCGGTCACATTCAAAACAATGTGATTGAAGACAAATCGAAAGCCTTGGCCCGTGCCGGTCGCATTGTGGTTGGTTTGCAAGGCGCCTTGGACTTCGAGCGTGGCGGTGAATTGGCTCAGAACCTCAACGAGCTGTATGCTTACATCACCCGTCGACTCTTCCACATCAACGCTTACAACGATTTGGCAGCGCTGGAAGAAGTCAAAACCTTGATCAGAGACATTTCGCAAGCTTGGCAGACATTGCCTACTTTGTTGGCAGATACCGGTCGCAAGACACGTTACGCCAACTGAGGAGGGGATACCCTGTCAAAGGGTAAGGCCGAATGGTCTGCCCGACAGGGATCGAACCTGTGACCCACAGCTTAGAAGGCTGTTGCTCTATCCAACTGAGCTACGGGCAGAAGTGGCAAGATCGACAGAAACACAAAAGGCCCTGACGGGCCTTTGTTGTTTGTGCGTCTGTGATCAGACTTTTGGTATTTCTTGAAGGTCAGACATCAGGAAATGGTCGGAGCGGCGGGATTCGAACTCGCGACCCTCTGCTCCCAAAGCAGATGCGCTACCAGGCTGCGCTACGCTCCGACAATCGATATTCTAACCCCCAAAAACCCCGTTCTTGGCCTTTCGGCCAAAAAAGTCAGCTGCCCCGTGTGATGGGCATGCCCAAATCACCGGGCAAAGCCAATTGCTTGGCCAGTTCCAGCTTGGCCAGCGAGTTGCGGTGCACCTCGTCTGGGCCATCGGCCAGTCGCAGTGTGCGCTGGTGAGCGTAAGCGTAGGCCAGCGGGAAGTCTTGCGACACGCCGCCACCGCCGTGGGCCTGAATCGCCCAGTCGATGATTTGGCAAGCCATGTTGGGAGCCACGATTTTGATCATGGCGATCTCGGCCTTGGCCACCTTGTTGCCCACGGTGTCCATCATGTACGCAGCTTTGAGGGTGAGCAAGCGGGCCTGCTCGATCATGCAACGCGACTCGGCAATGCGCTCTTGCCACACGGTCTGGCGGGCCACTTCGCGGCCAAAGGCCACGCGTTCGTTCAGTCGTTTGCACATCAATTCCAGGGCGCGTTCGGCGATGCCGATGGTGCGCATGCAGTGGTGAATGCGGCCAGGGCCCAAGCGGCCTTGGGCAATTTCAAAGCCACGGCCTTCGCCGAGCAAGATGTTCTCAGCCGGCACACGCACGTTCTTGAGCACGACCTCCATGTGGCCGTGTGGCGCGTCGTCGTAACCAAACACCGACAGGGCGCGTACCACGGTGATGCCGGGTGAATTGGCGGGCACCACGATCATGGATTGCTGCTCGTGGCGGCCTGCGTCGGGGTTGGTTTTGCCCATGACGATGTAGACCGCGCAGCGTGGGTCACCCGCGCCGGACGACCACCACTTGCGGCCGTTGATGACATACTCGTTGCCTTCGCGGCGGATCTCACACTCGATGTTGGTGGCGTCAGAGGACGCCACATCGGGTTCGGTCATCAAAAAAGCAGAGCGAATTTCGCCGCGCAACAGGGGCTCAAGCCATGTGTCCTTGAGGCTTTCGCTGGCGTAACGCTCCAGGGTTTCCATGTTGCCAGTGTCTGGCGCCGAGCAGTTGAAAATTTCTGCGGCAAAGGGCACGCGTCCCATGATCTCGCAAAGCGGCGCGTATTCGAGGTTGGACAGTCCCTGAGGTGCGCGGGTGGACTTGGGCAGAAACAGGTTCCACAAACCGGCGGCCAGGGCCTTGGGCTTGAGTTCTTCAACGATTTTGGTGGGCACCCAGGCATTGCCTTTGGCGCGGTTTTCGGCGATTTCTTCAAAGAACCGCGCCTCGTTGGGGTAAATGTGCTCGTCCATGAAGGCCAACAAACGGGCCTGCATGTCCTTGACCTTGGGGGTGTATTCAAAATCCATGGTCTATCTCCTAAGGGTTGGGGGTGTTGGTGTGAAAAATCAGGCTTGGCATGCAAAACGCCAGGCCAACTCGGCCATGGGACGGGCACCTGCGCCCGAGCTCTTGGCTTGTTCGCTGGAGGCCGTACCGTCTTCGACGCGTTTGGCAATGCCTTGCAAAATGGCCGCAATGCGGAACATGTTGTAGGCGAGGTAAAAATTCCAGTCTTGGGCCAATGCCTCAGGGGTTGTGAAGCCGGTTCGTTCGCAATAGCGGCGAATGTATTCGGCCTCAGATGGGATGCCCAGTGCCGCGAAATCGAGTCCGCCAATGCCCCGAAAGGTGCCTGGTTTGATGTGCCAAGCCATGCAGTGGTAGCTGAAGTCGGCCAGTGGATGACCCAACGTAGACAGTTCCCAGTCCAGCACAGCCAGCACACGGGCTTCAGTGGGGTGGAACATCAGGTTGTCCAAGCGGTAGTCGCCGTGCACGATGCCGACCAGCGATTCGTCCTTGGCACTGTCCGGGATGTTTTTCGGTAACCATTCGATCAGCTGGTCCATTTCGGGGATGGGCTGGGTGATGGAGGCGGCGTACTGTTTGCTCCAGCGGCCAATCTGCCGCTCGATGTAGTTACCCGGTTTGCCGTAGCTGGCCAGGCCTTGCTTGGCCACATCAACTTTGTGCAGCGCTGCCAGAACCCGGTTCATTTCGTCGTAAATCGCGCCGCGCTCGGCAGTCGTCATGCCAGGCAGTGACTGGTCCCAGATCACACGGCCTTGTACGAACTCCATGACGTAGAAAGCGCGGCCGATCACCGACTCGTCATCACACAGCACATGCATCTGGGCCACAGGCACATCGGTGCCGTGCAGGCCTTGCATGACGGCAAACTCGCGCTCGATGGCGTGTGCTGAAGGCAGCAACTTGGCGACCGGGCCGGGCTTGGCCCGCATCACGTATTGGCGTGATGGGGTGATGAGCTTGTAGGTGGGGTTGGATTGCCCGCCCTTGAACATTTCTACGCTCAAGGGCCCTGAAAAGCCTGGCAATTGGGCCGTGAGCCAACTTTCAAGCGCTGGAATGTCAAAGGCGTGGGAGCCTGTGACAGGCCGGGTCCCCACGAAATGGTCAAAAGCACTCATGGGGTTTCCCGTCGAAAATCAATGGCCTCTGCAGAAAGCGGCAAGAGGATGTAACTGAGTCGTTTCAGTGATCGGCATTCACGATCAAGAGCAGTGCGTCGCGGTCCAGTACCACCAACCCACCGGGCTCGATGCGGATGATTTGTTCCCGCTCCATTTGCTTGAGCTCTTGGTTGACCCGTTGACGCGATGCCCCCAGCAACTGGGCCAATTCCTCCTGCGCCAACTGCAAGCTGATGCGGATGGCTTTGGCATCCGACAAACTGGGGACGCCATAGCTGCGCAACAAGTGGTTGAGCTGTTTGGCCAGTCTGGCCCGCAAGGGCAGGGTGTTGAGGTCCTCCACCAAGCCGTAAAGCTGGCGAATGCGCCGCGCATGCAGGCGAAGCATGGCATCGTAAAACTCGACGTGTTGCGACAGAATTTTCTTGAAGTCGGCTTTGGCCACATTCAGCGTGGTGGTGTCGCCGTGTGCGTAACAGTCGTGCGTGCGGCGATCCCCATCGAAGATCGAGACATCGCCAAACCAAATGCCCGGCTCCACGTAGGTCAAGGTGATTTGTTTGCCGGACACCGAAGTGGAACTCACACGCACCGCGCCCTTGGCACAGGCAATCCACTGCTCGGGTGGATCGCCGCGTGCTGCGAGCATGTCGCCGTCTTTGTGGCGTTTGACGTAAGCGCATCGAAGTATGTCGTGTCGAAGTGAAGGTGAAAGGGTAGAGAACCAGCGACCTGCATTGATCGCTTCTCTTTCCTCCATTGTCAGAATCGGTTCGTCCATGCTCTGTCCTTTGAGTGACTGGTGATCGAATTTTTGTCGCCTGGGGGACCAGCCGCTTTATTCGTATTCGGGTTTTTGCTTGTTGAGAAAAGAAGAAATGCCAATGCCTGCATTGGTATGGTGCAGATTTTTGACAAAGTGGTCTCGCTCGTGGCCCAGTTGGGCGTTCAAACTGCTGCTGTCTGCATCGGACAACAATTCTTTGATACTGGCCAGCGCATTGGGTGCGCGGGCATTGAGCTGCGCGCACAGTGCCAAGGCTTGTTGCAGGGACTGACCGGCATCCGCCAAGCGATTGACCACACCGAGTTGCTGCAAACGCTCTGCACCGATGCGCTCCCCACACATGAGCAGTTCTGTGGCCAGTTGGCGCGGCACAGCGCGGGCCAGGCTCCAGCTGCCGCCGCCATCGGGTGACAGGGCAATGGAGCTGTAGGCCATGACGAACACGCTGTTGCGGGCTGCCACGATCATGTCGCATGCCAGTGCCAGTGAAAAACCTGCGCCGGCTGCCGGGCCCTCCACGGCCGCAATCACAGGTTTGGGAAAAGTACGGATCGCCTCGATCCAGTTGTGCAAACCTTCAATGCTTTGGGCTTGGTGCTCAGGCGGTAACTGTCGGTTGTTTTGAAGACGTTGCAGATTGCCGCCCGCACTGAAAATACCATTTGCTCCAGTGATCACCACACTGCGCACATCTGCGCTCGATTCGGCCACGCTCAGTGCTTCGACGCCTGCGGCGTACATCTCCGGGCCGAGGGCGTTGCGAAACTCGGGGTTGCTGAGGGTCAAGATCAGAGTCTGGCCTTCGCTGGTGCTGAGGAGTTGGGCGGTCATATTTTTAATCAGTTGGGGACAGAGCTAAAGATCTGTCCCGCAATGTTATTCAGATGGGGACAGAGCTAAAGATTTGTTCCCTAAAGTCATTCAGATGGGTACAGAACAAAGGTCTGACCCACACAGTCATCAATCCTCGGTGTGCATCAAGGACAGGCCAATGGCACCTCGGCGGCGCAACCAAGGGCTGGGGCGATAACGTGGATCACCATAAACGGTTTGGAGGTTGAACAGCACTTCCAGAATGCTGTCCGGGCCCAAGCGGTTGCCCATCGCTAAAGGGCCCATGGGGTAAGCCAAGCCCAAGGTGACGGCGGTTTCCAAATCCTGCGGGGTACAAATTTGCTGCTGGCAAATGTCCGACGCAATGTTGACGATGGTTGCCACCACGCGCTGTGTGACAAAGCCACCGCTGTCACGGATGACGGACACGGCCTTGCCATCGCGGGCAAACAGGGCATGAGCCGCATCACGCATGTCGGCGCGTGTGGCGGGGTTGGTGGCCAGCACGCGGCGCTTGGTGGCGCCGTCGTCAAACAGCATATCGATCCCCACGGTTCGGGCCGGGTCCAAGCGCTCCACCACCGCCACGGTGGTGATGTCAAAGCCCAGCGGGGCAACGATGGTCAGCGCTTCAGGTGAAGGTGAAGCACCTGTTTCAATGGTGGCGCCGAGGTTTTTCAGAATTTGTAAGAGCTCCATTCGCCGGGCAGCTCTGGGCGAGACCCAGACGGGCGGCATGTTCTCAACCTCAGGGACGGGCGTTTCCGCGGGCACCTGCGCTGAACCGTCCACGTATTTGTAAAAGCCTTCGCCCACTTTTTTACCCACCACACCCCCAGCCAATCGCTGGGCGGTGATCACGTTGGGGCGGTAACGCGGCTCCTCGTAATACTGGTGATAGATCGATTCGATCACATGGTGTGAGACATCCAGCGCCGTCAGATCAAAGAGTTCGAAGGGGCCAAGTTTGAAGCCAACCTGGTCGCGCAAGATGCGGTCGATGGTGGCGAAATCGGCCACGCCCTCGCTCACGATGCGCAAAGCCTCCGTGCCGTAACCGCGCCCGGCGTGGTTGACGATGAAGCCAGGCGTGTCTTGCGCTTGCACCGGGGTATGGCCCATCTGGCGTGCAAAATCCGACAAACGCTGACACACCGCAGGGTCGGTTTTAAGGCCCGCAATCACTTCGACCACTTTCATGAGTGGTACCGGGTTGAAGAAGTGGTAACCCGCAAATTGCGCTGGACGCTGCAAGGCTGCGGCAATGGCCGTGACAGACAAGGAGGAGGTGTTGGTGACCAGAACAGCCGAAGGAGCCAACACTGTTTCCAGCTCGGTGAACAGACTTTTCTTGATCTCGAGCTTTTCAACGATGGCCTCGACAACCAGTTCACACTCCGCCAAGTCTTGAAGCTGGGTGGCACCCAGCAGGCGGGTTTTGTGACCCGCTACGGCTTCGGCTGTCAATCGGCCTTTTTCTTGCAATTTGTCCCATTGCAGGAACACGGCTTCACGAGCTTTGGTGATGGCTTCGGGTTGAGTGTCGTAAAGCCAGACCTGGCTGCCGGTCTGAGCGGCAATTTGAGCAATGCCTCGGCCCATGGCCCCTGCGCCAATGATGGCGACTTTGGAAAATGCAAGCGTCATGTTGGAATGGAAAATGAAATGAGAAAAAAGAACCGTTGGCCTCAGCGGCGAACCTGCAAGGCCCCGGGGTTCACGATGTTGGTAGGGGTGCCCTTGATGTAATTGACCACATTGTCAAAAGCGGCGCTGAAATACAGCTCGTAGTTGTCTTTTTCGACGTAGCCAATGTGCGGCGTGCAAATGCAGTTCTCCAAGCGCAAGAGGGCTGAGCCTTGCAAAATTGGCTCTGACTCGAAAACGTCGACCGCAGCCAATCCCGGACGGCCGCGGTTGAGGCCACCGATCAAGGCGTTGGGTTCAACCAATTCAGCGCGAGAAGTGTTCACAAACAGCGAGGTGGGCTTCATTCGGCCCAAATCTTCGCTGTTCACGATACCTTGGGTGGCCTCGTTCAGGCGCAAGTGGATCGACAACACATCGGACTCTTCAAAGAATGCAGCCCGGCTGGAAGCGGCACGGTAGCCGTTTTGAATGGCTTTGTTGCGAGATTCGTCGCTGCCCCAGACCATCACGTCCATGCCAAAGGCTTTGCCGTAGCCGGCCACCATTTGGCCAATTTTTCCATAGCCCCAAATCCCCAAGGTTCGGCCTTTGAGGACTGTGCCCAAACCAAAATTGGTCGGCATTGAGCCCGCTTTGAGGCCTGATTGCTGCCACGCGCCGTGCTTCAAGTTGCCAATGTACTGGGGCAAGCGGCGGGTGGCTGCCATGATCAGGGCCCAAGTCAACTCAGCCGGTGCCACCGGGGAGCCCACGCCCTCGGCCACAGCCACACCGCGTTCGGTGCAGGCGGCCAAATCTACGTGTCCGCCCAAGCGGCCAGTTTGCGAGATGAGTTTCAAGCGCGGCAGTTTTTCGATCACGGCCCTGGTTAGTTGGGTGCGCTCTCGAATCAGCACGATGATGTCGGCATCTTTGAGGCGAACGGTCAGCTGGCCCATGCCCTTGACCGTGTTGGTGTACACCTTGGCCGAGAAATTTTCGAGTTTGGCGGCGCAGTCGAGTTTGCGGACCACATCTTGGTAGTCGTCAAGAATCACAATGTTCATCCCTCCATTGTGCCTTGACGAGGCGGCCCCATTGGGCCGCTGGGCATGCTTTTCAGGTCAAATGCGTGCCTGTGATGCCTCAATCGCGGCCAACCGGTCCAATTCGGCGCACACATCGGCCATGCGACCGGAAATCACCATTCGGCCCGCGCCTTTGACGCGTTGGTCACTCTCAGTGACACGAAGCACCCGCAAGGCTGGTGCAGTTGTTGCCGTGTGAACCCGATGAGGCTGAATGCTGGACTTGAGCCCTTGAGGCACACAAGCCGGACGGCGTGTGGCCCAAACCGGACGCAAAAAAGCGTTGGCACGCTGGGGTTTGGCTGCGACGGTCGCAGGGCGGGTCCAATTGGAGAGGCCTTGAAACAGACCCGAAAAAGCAAGCAGAGCGATTCCCATGTGAAACCTTTCAAAAGCATGGAGGTTGGACACAGGCAGGATTGCTGAATGAGCCTGTTGCACCAGGGCTGGCGGAACCATTCCGCCTGCGCCCGCCACCTGGTGCAGCAAGCAGATCTCTTACATGAGCAGGGTGTTTCGGATCAAGCCCACGGCCAAACCTTCGATGTCGAAAGGCTCTTCGGGATTGACCACGATGGTCGGATAGTCTGGGTTTTCCGGCAGCAGTTCAATGCCATCGGCAGTTTTGCGCAAGCGCTTGACGGTGACGTCATCGCCCAAGCGGGCCACCACGATTTGCCCGTTGCGCACGTCTTTGGTGGATTTGACGGCCAACAGGTCGCCGTCCATGATGCCGGCGTCACGCATGGACATGCCGCGAACCCGAAGCAGGTAATCGGGTTGTTCAGTGAACAAGCTGCTTTCTATTTGGTAGGTCCGGTCCACATGCTCTTGCGCCAAAATGGGTGAGCCGGCTGCGACTCGGCCAACCAGTGGCAAACTCAGTTGCCCCAAACCGGGCAGCGTCAAGCTGAAGAGGTCGGAAGGTGCGCGAAAATTGCTGCGGTTGCTGCCCTTGAGGCGAATGCCGCGGGATGTGCCACTGACCAACTCGATGGCGCCTTTGCGGGCCAAGGCTTTGAGGTGCTCTTCTGCCGCGTTGGCTGATTTGAAGCCCAACACACTGGCGATTTCGGCGCGTGTGGGAGGTGCACCTGTGTTGGCAATGGTGTTCTGGATCAGTTCCAGAATTTCCTGCTGCCGAGCGGTGAGTTTGGGGCTGTCGATCATGGCGGTCTCCGTGTGAGGACTGGTTGGGCTGTTTTTTCATCCAGTGACTGTATTTTTAACCAGTTTTTAAGGCAGTGCAAGTGGTAGACGCAAAAAAAAGTCAAAAAGTCGTGGTTTTGGGCACAGGCGGCACCATCGCAGGCACGGCGGCCAGCGCCAGTGACCATACCGGCTACACGGCTGGTCAGTTAGGCGTCCAACACCTGTTGGACGCGGTACCAGCGCTGCAAGACAGCTTGCAAGGCCATGAGTTGGTGGGTGAGCAGCTTGTGCAACTGGACAGCAAAGACATGGACCATGCGACTTGGCAGGCGCTCGCGCAGCGTTGTGCGCATTGGTTGGCTCGACCCGATGTAGATGCTGTCGTCATCACCCATGGCACCGATACTTTGGAAGAAACCGCTTGGTTTTTGCAGATGGTGCTGGACACGAACAAACCGGTGGTCTTGACTTGTGCGATGCGTCCTGCAACGGCCTTGGCGCCGGATGGCCCTCAAAATTTGCTGGATGCCATGGTGGTGGCCTGCGATCCTTTGTCACGGGGGGTGATGGTGGTCTGTGCCGGTCTCATTCACAGCGCCCGGGCGGTGCAAAAGGTTCATCCCTACCGACTTGATGCTTTCAGTTCGGGTGAGTCGGGTCCCCGAGGCTTTGTGGAGCAGGGTGGTGTGCGGTGGCAGGATTTGGGTGTTTTGCCAAAGGTGCATGCCCATGCGCGCACTGCCTTGACTTCCAATGTTGCGCAATGGCCCTGGGTGGCCGTGCTGCACAGCCACGCAGGATCGGACGCACGACAAATTCAGGCCTTGGTGGCTGCGGGGGTGAAAGGGCTTGTGATGGCAGGCACAGGTAACGGGACTGTGCACGAAAAGCTAGCGTCCGCATTGTCGGAAGCACAAGCGCAGGGCGTTGTTGTTCGGCTGGTTTCGCGCTGTGCACAGGGTCAAATCGTGGGTAAAGCTGCGTTTTCGACAGCGCCGCTGGGATTGAATGTTTTCAAAGCCCGAGTCAGCTTGCTGCTCGATTTGCTGGGCTAGAGATTGAAAAGTGCTTGCTTCACGCCATGCCCTGAAAGCAAAAAGCCCCGCTGAGCGGGGCTTTGTTTTTTTGGGGGCAGCTTCAGTTCAGCCAGCCAGTGCCGAAAACGCCCGGGCTGTGATGTCTTCCACGCTGCCAGTGCCGCTGATGGCGCGGTACTTGGGGGCCGCTGCAGCGTCGTTTTTCGCCCAACCCGAGTAATATTCGACCAAGGGACGAGTTTGAGCGCTGTAAACATCCAGACGCTTTTTCACGGTTTCTTCCTGGTCATCGGCACGTTGTACCAAGGGCTCGCCCGTCACGTCGTCCAGGCCTTCCACTTTGGGTGGGTTGAACTTGACGTGGTAAGTGCGGCCCGATGCGGGGTGCGAGCGGCGACCGCTCATGCGGTCGATGATGGCGTCAAAGGGCACATCAATTTCGAGCACGTAATCCAACTTGACGCCAGCTGCCTTCATGGCATCGGCCTGAGGAATGGTCCGGGGAAAACCGTCAAACAGGAAGCCGTTGGCGCAGTCGGCTTGGGCGATGCGTTCTTTAACCAAGTTGATGATCAGGTCGTCGCTGACCAAGCCGCCCGATTCCATGACGGCTTTGGCTTGCAGGCCCAGCGGCGTGCCCGCCTTGACAGCCGCACGCAGCATGTCACCGGTGGAGATTTGAGGGATGTTGTATTTCTGGCAAATGAAAGAGGCTTGTGTGCCTTTGCCGGCGCCGGGTGCGCCCAACAGAATCAGTCTCATGGGGAAGGTCCTTATCGTTTGAAATCGGTTCAGTCGGCAAGACCAAAGGCCCAACCACTTGATTGGTTTTGAGAATATCACGCCAGCCTCAAAGCTGGCTTACGGTGTAAACCCTGTTTTTAGCTCAGCATTTGGCGCACTCGGGCCAAATCTTCTGGCGTGTCCACACCAGGACCCAGGGCCTCAGAAGTCACATGAACCGCAATCCGATGCCCGTGCCACAATACGCGAAGTTGTTCCAGCGACTCCATGCTTTCAATGGGGGCAGGTGTCAATTGTGGGAACAATCTTAAAAACCCAGCACGGTAGGCGTAGATGCCGATGTGCCGCAGAGGCGCTGGGTTGGGCAAGCTTTTGAAGCCCGCGTCACTTTGGCCGTCTCGCCACCAAGGGATGGGCGCACGACTGAAATACAGGGCCATCTGGCGTGCATCCATGACCACTTTGACCACGTTGGGGTTGCCGAACTCTTCCAGCGACCCGATGGCGTGGGCGGCTGTGCTCATGCTGGCGTCAGGGCGCTCGTTCAGTACGCAGGCCACTTCGTTGATGAGTTCGGGCCGCATCAAAGGCTCGTCTCCTTGCACGTTGACCACCAAAGCATCATCGGGCAAGCTCAGCAGTTGACACGCTTCGGCCAATCTGTCACTGCCGCTGACATGGTCCTGCCGTGTCAACAAAACTTGGACGCCATGTGCTTTGCAGGCATGAACAATGCGTTCGTCATCGGCGGCCACCACCACTTGAGTGGCTTGCGACTGCATGGCGCGTTGAGCCACGCGCACAACCATTGGCAGTCCGGCGATGTCGACCAGCGGTTTGTTGGGCAAACGGATCGAGGCCAACCGTGCAGGAATGACCACGGTGAAGCCTTGCGGCTTTGTGGAATCTGTCATGCCGGCGTCTCAGAGTGGTGGGCGCAGGGCCGCGAGCTTGTCAATTTCATCGTCACTCAGCGTCCGTGCTTCGTTTTCCAGCAGGATCGGAATGCCATTTCTCACCGGGTAAGCCAAGCGTGCGCTGCGCGAAAGCAATTCTTGACGCTCGCGGTCGAAGTTGAGCGGTCCTTTGGTCACTGGGCAAACCAGCAGTTCAAGCAATTTGGTGTCCATGGCTGAATGATAACGACCTTGAATTTCCCGGCTAAATGAGTCGATGGCCGCTTCAACGTTTCAAAAGTTGACCGATGCGAGCGTCAAGGGTCGTCCAAAAACCAGGTTCTGGTGTCACCACTAGGGGGATGGCCAGAGCGCCGGGTTCGTGCAACCAGAGCTTGGCCGCATCCTTTTCGGTACACAACCAGGTCAGACCGGGCTGCTTGGGCCAGTTTTGGTAAGGGTGGTGATCGGGCAGTGGGGTCGTACTGGCCAGACGCAGACCTGATTGGCGCAACATTTCAAAAAATGCTTCTGGGCGGGCCAGTCCTGCCACCGCATGAAGCGGTGAATTTTCATTGCTCAGGCTTTGCAGCGTGATGCGCCGGCCATCTGCCGCCAGGGCATGGTCGGCCAATTGGCGGGGGGCGTGGTAAGTGTCGGTTGGCCAGTTTGAAGACACTGGGCCCGTCTGGAGTACCGCGTCAACCTGCCGTGGCCAAGCTTCTCGCAGGGGGCCAGCGGGCAATAGCCAGCCATTGCCAACCCCACGCTCGTCCATCACACAAATCTCGATGTCTCGCGCCAATGCCCAGTGTTGCAAGCCATCGTCACACAGCAAAATTTGCACGCCCGGGTGCGCTTGCAGCAAGCCCATTGCCGCATCGGCTCGAGCCCGGCCAACCCAAACCGGTGCGCCTGTGGCTTGGTGGATGAGCAAGGGCTCATCGCCCACATCCATGGGGTCGCTGTTCGGTGCGACTGCCCGGATGTCTCGGGTCTTGCGACCATGGCCACGGGAAATGACCCCGATTTTGAAACCTTGTGCCATCAGGTGTTTGGCCAAAGCGATGGTCACGGGGGTTTTGCCCGCACCCCCCGCCACCACATTGCCCACCACAATGACCAGTGCTGGGACCCGCTGTGTTTTGAAAATCCCCTTGGCATAAGCCCAGCGCCGTAAACCGACCAAGGCACCATAAAGGACCGACACAGGCCACAAGGCCAAGGCCACGGGTCCACGTTGCAACCACACGCGGGGCAGATGCTGGTGAAGGAAAGCGGTCAAGCCCATGGGGATTTAAACCGTTCAGGAGCCCGGGGCCTCGGCAGACTGGGCTGCAAAGCTGATTTTCGACAAACCACTTCTGCGCGCTGCTTCCATGGCGTGGACCACGCTTTGGTGGCTTGCTGCCGCGTCGGCGCTGATGACCAGCAGGGTGTCTGGCTTGGCCAAGGGCGTGAGCACCGCCACCAAAGCTCCCACCGAACTGGTTCCTAGGGGGGATTTGTTGATGGCGTATTGCCCCTGCGCTGTGATGCTCAGCACGATTTGTCGGGGCTTGGTGCTCGTTGCACTGGCATCGGCCACAGGCAGATTCAATTGGATCTCAGTCTGGCGCGACCAAGTGGTGGTCAGCATCAAAAAGATCAACACCACCAGGAGCACGTCAATGAACGGCACCAGGTTGATTTCGGGTTCCGGAGCGGTAAATCGAGGCCTGAAATTCACAAGCCACCTTTAGTTACGCGCACGGCTCAAGTGCCGGGCAAAAGTTTCGGCAGTCACTTCCATGTTCAACACATGCCGGTCAACCACTGCGCGAAAGTAACGCCAGAACATCAAGGCTGGGATGGCGATGATCAAACCAAAGGCCGTGTTGTACAAGGCCACCGATATGCCGTGCGCCAACAAAGCCGGTTGGTTGTTGGCCGCGGAGTGCGCCCCGAAAATTTCGATCATGCCCACCACGGTGCCCAGCAAGCCGAGCAGAGGGGCGGCAGAGGCGATGGTGGCCAAGGCAGGCAAGTAGCGTTCGAGTTGCTGAACGGCCAGGCGGCCTGCCATCTGTATGCTCGCGTGAATGTCTTCGCTGGTGGCAAGGGTGTTGTCTTGCACACACCGCAGGCCACGGGCTAAAACGGGACCCATGGTCCCAGCTTTGTCCAAGGTTTCGACCATCTCGGGTAAAGGGACTCCGCGCTGGAGGGCTTCGAGGGTTTGCGCCAGGATTTGCGGCGGCATGACTTTGGCTTCCTGCAGTTGGAACCCGCGCTCCAAGATCAATGCCAAGGCCAGAACCGAACACAGGATCAAGGGCCAAATGGGCCAACCAGCGGCTTGTATGATGGACAACAAGAGCAAACCTTCCAGTTTTTCGGTGAACAAAGAAGCCAGATTATCGGTGAAGGCCATGCCCGGATATGAAAAGTCCCGGTGGTGCCTGAATAGATGCCTCCAGCTGTGGATAACTTTGTGAAGAACTTTGTCCTTTTGATGCCCTGGCAAACTCCGGTATGAAAAAATTCCTGTGAATTTGAACGGTCATTTTTAAAATACTGAATGAAATCAATGGTTTGCAAAGATGATCTGAAGCCTCGTGTCGTACACCCGCTTGAACGCCTGTGTTGCCTCACTTGTGGAGTACTTTTCTAGGCAGAACTGGGTTTGGACGCCTGAATCACCCATGCAAGCCCCATAAAAACGACAAGTTATGCCTGTAAACGACGATTTGAAGCCGCGCGCATGGACAGTTTCTGCCCTGTGCCGCGCCATGGCTGACACACTGGACGCTCAGTTCAATCCGGTCACGGTGCGCGGCGAGATTTCGGGTTTCTCTCGAGCGGCCAGTGGGCATTGCTATTTTTTGATCAAAGACGACACGGGCCAAATTCGTTGCGCCATGTTCCGCCGTGCCGCCAGCTTGATGGACTTTGCCCCGCGAGACGGCGAATTGGTTGAAGTGCGTGGCCGTTTGGGGGTGTATGAGGCCCGAGGTGATTTGCAGTTGATCGTGGAGTCTATGGAGCGGGCAGGGCAGGGCGCACTCTTTGAGCAGTTTTTGCGTCTCAAAGCCAAGCTCGAAGCCGAAGGCTTGTTTGACCCCGTCCACAAACGTGAATTGCCCGGTCAACCCCGTGCCATTGGTGTGGTGACATCTTTGGGCGCTGCTGCCTGGCACGATGTGATGACCGCCTTGCAGCGGCGTGTGCCTCACATCCCTGTGCTGATGGTGCCCGCTTTGGTTCAGGGCACGGGTGCGGCCGCCACTTTGGCTCAGGCCCTGCGGCAGTTGTATGCCTTCACAGCGGAGGACAACCCATTCAGCCCGCCCGTGGATGTGATTTTGCTGGTGCGTGGTGGCGGATCGATGGAAGACCTGTGGTCGTTCAATGACGAAAACCTGGCCCGTGTGATCGCTCAAAGCCCTGTCCCTTTGATTTGCGGTGTTGGGCATGAAACCGATTTCACCATCGCTGATTTTGTGGCCGATGTGCGTGCCCCAACGCCCACCGCCGCCGCAGAGATGGCGGCGGCCGACCGCGGGGTGGGCCTTGAGGCTTTGTCGGTTCTGGAGCATCGTTTGAGCCGCGGGCTGCTGCGCCAGCAAGACCGACAAGCCCAGCGCTTGGACAGTGTGGCCGCCCGTTTGGGGGTGGGCTTGGCTCGCCAGCAAGAGCGGCAAGTGCAGTGCCTGAATGCTTTGGCCAGCCGACTGAGCCGCCCCCAAGCCCTGCTGGGTCAGCACAGCCAGTGGCTGGACCGCTTGGCCAGCCGTTTGCAGACGGGCGTCCGAAGTCAATTGGTCGGCCAAGACCACCAGTTGGAGCGCTTGAACGATCGTTTGGCTTTCAACCGGGCGCAGCAAGTGCCGCAACGCGCCCAGCGCTTGGAGCGAGCCGCTTTGCGTTTGTCGTCGGTGGACCCGCGTCAGGTGCTTGAGCGCGGTTATGCCTGGCTCAGCGATGAGCACGGCCAGGCTTTGACCCACGCTGCCCAGTTTCAACCCGGTCATCGCATTCAGGCCACTTTGTCCGATGGCCTGGTGCCTTTGGTCGTGAAAGGCTGAGACGCCAGCGCGTTCGGGCGGGGTGGGGCCGGGGCGACGATTTCTGGTACCCCAACATGAGGAGCCCCGGCCCCACCCTGTCCGAACGCACCGCTAACGCTGCAGTGACCCTGAACACGGTAAGGGGCATCGCGCTCCCTTAAAATGCCTCAAACACTTTTTTAACCCGCAATAACCTAAGGACCCCTCATGGAACACACCTTGCCCGCACTGCCTTACGCGATCGACGCTTTGGCCCCTCACTACAGCCAGGAAACCCTGGAGTTCCACCACGGCAAGCACCACAACGCTTATGTTGTGAACCTGAACAACCTGCAAAAAGGCACCGAATTCGAGAGCATGTCCCTCGAAGAGATCATCAAGAAGTCCAGCGGCGGCGTTTACAACAACTCGGCCCAGATCTGGAACCACACCTTCTTCTGGAACTGCATGAAGCCCAACGGCGGTGGCGAGCCCACAGGCGCATTGGCCACAGCCATCAACGCCAAGTTCGGCAGCTACGCCGCTTTCAAAGAAGCCTTCGTCAAGAGCGCCGTGGGCAATTTCGGCTCCGGCTGGACATGGCTGGTCAAGAAAGCTGACGGCTCGGTCGACATCGTCAACATGGGCGCCGCTGGCACCCCCCTGACGACAGGCGACACAGCCTTGTTGACCGTGGACGTGTGGGAACACGCCTACTACATTGACTACCGCAACATGCGCCCCAAGTTCGTTGAGACCTTCCTCGACAAGCTGGTGAACTGGTCTTTCGCCGAGAAGAACTTCGGCTGATCGAGGTTTTCTCCAAGTCAAAAAGCCCGCTTGTGCGGGCTTTTTGCTTTCTTTGCTGGATTTTGCTAACCCACTGAGCAGAGCATGGGCTGGGGCCGGGCACCGATTTTGGGTACTCCCTCATGAGGTGCCCGGCCCCAGCCCATGCTCTGCGGCATCCGAAGCACCAGGTGCCAAGTACCAATTGCCAAGGAAAGTCAGCGAATCATCATCCCCCCATCCGCCACGATGGTCTGCCCCGTTACATACTGCCCAGCTGGGCTTGCCAAAAACACCGCCACCCCGCCAATGTCATCCGGCTCACCCATGCGGCGCAGCGGCGTTTCGCTGTTGTACTTGGCGCTCATCACCGGGTCCTCGTGCAAGGCCTTGGCAAAGTCGGTTTTGATCAAGCCCGGCGCGATGCAGTTGACCCGGATGTTGTCCGGACCCCATTCCACCGCCAGGTTGCGCGCCAGTTGCATGTCGGCTGCTTTGGAGATGTTGTACGCCCCAATAATGGCCGAGCCGTGCAGGCCGCCAATCGACGACACGATCACGATGGCACCGTCTTTCTTGGCTTTCATGTCAGGGTAGACCATGGTGCACAGCCAGGTGTTGGACAGCACGTTGTTGCGCATCACCTTGTCGAACACCTCGTCGCTCATGCCGGTGGTGGGGCCGTAATAGGGGTTGGTGGCCGCGTTGCACACCAGAATGTCGATCGGGCCCCAAGCTGCACGGGTCTGGTCGATCAGGTTTTGAAGTTGCTCCTTGCTGGAGATGCTCGCGGCAATCGCCATGGCTTCTCCCCCTGCGGCTTGGATTTCCTTGACCACCACTTCGCAAGCGTCTTGCTTGCGGCTGGACACCACCACCTTGGCACCTTGTTTGGCCAGCTGGTGTGCGATGGACCGGCCAATGCCCCGGCTGGAGCCCGTGACGACGGCGACTTTGCCTTTGAGATTGAACAGCGACATGAAACGGTCTCCTTGTTGAATGCTTGGCAGTCTGCCCGTGTGCGGTGCCCGTGTCTGTCTTGCGGGTGTCAGCTCTCGGGTTTTGTAGGAGCCCCGCCCTCGGGGCGATGGGTGGTGGTCTGCTCGCGCCCCATCGCGGCGAGGGCGCCGCTCCCACAAAGCCCCTTCAGACCAAGCCTCAATGCTTGTCAGTCTGCGCCACAATGCTGCCCATGGAACAAGTTGATGCTGTGGTGATTGGGGCCGGCGTGGTCGGCCTGGCTGTGGGGCGGGCGCTGGCGCTTTCGGGCCGCGAGGTGCTGGTGCTCGAATCGGAAAACGCCATTGGCACGGGCACCAGCTCGCGCAACAGCGAGGTCATCCACGCGGGCATTTATTACCCTGCGGGCTCGCTCAAGGCCCGGCTGTGCGTGCAGGGTAAGCAAATGCTCTACGCTTATTGCGCCGAGCGCGGCGTGGCGCACAAGCAGTTTGGCAAGCTGATCGTGGCCACAACTCCTGAGCAAGTGCTGGCGCTGGACGGCATCATGGCCAAGGCAGATGCCAACGGCGTGCACGATTTGCAAAAACTCACGGCTGCCCAAGCCCAAGCGCTGGAGCCAGCGCTCTCTTGTCAGGCTGCGCTGCTCTCGCCCAGCACTGGGGTGATCGACAGTCACGGCTACATGCTCGCCTTGCAAGGTGACATGGAAAACGCAGGCGGTTTGCTGGCGCTGGTCTCGCCTGTGCAACACATAGGTCTAAAGCACGGCACCGCCACGCACCCGATTCGCGTGACCACGCAAGACGGTACCGAGCTGGCGTGCAAAGTGCTGGTCAATGCCGCTGGGCTGAGCGCCGTGGCGATGGCCGAGCGCATGGACGGGCTGGACAAAAGCTTGCTGCCACAAGCCCATTACGCTAAGGGTAACTATTTCACACTCGCGGGCAAGGCGCCGTTCTCCTGCCTGATTTACCCCGTGCCCGAAAAAGCCGGTTTGGGCGTGCACCTCACGCTCGACTTGGGCGGACAGGCCAAGTTCGGCCCAGACGTTCAATGGGTCAACGATCCCACCGACCTGCAGGTCGACCCGCGTCGGGGCGATGCCTTTTATGCCGAGGTGCGCAAATACTGGCCCGCGTTGCAAGATGGCGCATTGCAAGCCGGCTACTCGGGCATGCGTCCCAAGATCAACGCCCCGCATGAGGCGGCAGCTGACTTCATGATCCAGGGCCCAGCCGAGCACGGCGTGCCGGGTCTGGTGAACCTGCTGGGCATCGAGTCGCCGGGGCTGACCAGTTCGTTGGCCATTGCCGACGAGGTTTGCGCTCGGCTGGCCTGAGGCCATCCTCATCAAGCGCTAGCCCTTCATGCACTCCTCGCCTTCATTCTTTCAACGGTTGTTTCAACGGGTAGAGACCGCACTTTTGCGCCACGGCTCAGAGCCCAAAACCATCTTTTGGCTGGCAGTTTTTTCGGTTTTCGATGGATTTCTGCCCATGTTGCCCGCGGAAATGTTTGTCCTGGCCTTGTGTGTTCTTCAGCCGCAAAAGGGCAAAGTCATTGTGCTGGTCTTTGCACTGGCTTCTGCATTGGGTGCTTTTTTGTTGGCCTTGGGCATGGGGACGCTGACGGAATCTGCCGAATCTTTGAGCCAAAAGCTGATGGGCTCACAAGGGCCACAAGTCTTGTCCATGCTGCGAGACTCGGGGCCGATCAGCATGGTGTTTTTCTCAGTCTTTCCAGACTCTCCGCGTTCCGCCATCGCGCTGTTCGCATTGAGTGGCGTATCGCCTGATTCCATCGGTGCGATGGTGTTCATCGGCAAACTGATGCTCTACACGGTGCTGTTGCTGTTGATCCACCATTTGCCATCCAGGGTGGGCAGATGGCGTGGTGCGGGGCCGTTTAGGGTGAAATGGCTGCAGCGCCGTGCGAGCCGTTTTGTGGCCTATTGCCGCCGAATCCGCCGACGAGCGAGGTGTCTCAGCCAAGGCACTTGAATGTCCCAAGCGAATCTAGCCCGCAATTGATCGCTTGTGAGACAGCGCAGGGCGAGCAGGCGCATCTATCATCGTTCGCATGCACCCATTCGACGAAGCCATTGACCTGCACGCCTCTGCACTTGCGGACGCCCCCCACGAATTCACAGGCGCGACCCACCCCGCCTACGCCAACATGGTCGGGCCTTTTGGCGGCACCACCTCGGCGCAACTGCTGCAATCGGCCATGCTGCACCCCGAGCGCCTGGGCGAGCCGGTTGCGCTCACGGTCAACTTTGCCGCCCCGGTGGCCGATGGCGAGATCCGCTTCTTGGCGCGGCCCGTGCGCACCAACCGATCGACTCAGCACTGGATCATCGAAGCCCACCAAGCCGAAGGCGTGGTGGCCACCGCTACGGCGGTGTTTGCGGTACGTCGTGAAACCTGGTCTGACATCGAAGCCGTGATGCCTGCCAACTTGCCCGCGCCTGAGGCCTTAACCCGGATGCCTGTCAGGGGCATGCCCGCTTGGCCGCAGCGTTACGACATGCGTTTTGTCGAAGGTGCTTTCCCCGAGGCCTTTGACGAACAAGAACAAACCCACTCGCGATCCACCTTGTGGGTGCGCGACGAGCCCGAGCGGGCGCTGGACTTTGCTTCTTTGGCGGCCTTGAGCGACAGCTTTTTTCCGCGCATTTACATCCGCCGCCGTCGTCGCGCCTTGATTGGCACGGTGTCCCTGACCACCTATTTTCATGCAGACAGCGCCTTACTGGCGCAGGTCGGCACGCGCCATGTGTTGGGCGTGGCCAATGCGCTCAACTACCGCCACGGCTACTTTGACCAGACGGGCGAACTCTGGAGCCCCGAGGGGCAGCTGCTGGCGAGCACGCACCAGTTGGTGTACTTCAAGGACTGAGCATAGGGGCCAATGAATCTTGGCCCCCGTTTCTTGATTCAGCGCTTCATCTGCTGCAGCGCACTCGCCACTTCGGTGACCAGCGCCGGGCCTTTGTAGATCAGCCCGGTGTAAATCTGCACCACGTCGGCCCCGGCTTCTATTTTTGCGATCGCATCGTGCCCGCTCAGGATACCGCCCACGCCGATGATGGGGAAGTCCTTGCCTAAAGCAGCACGCAGCTGGCGGATCACACGGTTGCTGCCTTCGAGCACGGGCGCACCCGAAAGACCGCCGGTTTCTTCGGCATGCGGCAGACCGCTCACCGCGTCACGCGCCAGTGTGGTGTTGGTGGCGATCACCCCATCCATGCCGTGCTTTTGCAGCGTGGCGGCAATCACGCCCACTTGGGTTTCGTCCAGATCGGGAGCAATTTTCAGAAACATGGGCACGCGGCGGCCGTGCTCAAAGGCCAGTTCTTCGCGCCGCGACACCAGGGCGCCCAGCAGTCCGTCCAGCGCCTCGTCACTTTGCAGGGCGCGCAGGTTCTTGGTGTTGGGGCTGGAGATGTTCACCGTCACGTAGTCGGCATGTGGGTACACGCCTGCCAGCGCGATCAAATAATCGTCGGTGGCGTTTTCAATGGGCGTGGCGGCGTTCTTGCCGATGTTCAGGCCCAGCAGGCGACCTTGTTGGCGGAACTTGGAGCGCTTGACGTTGGCGATGAAGGCGTCGAGTCCGTCGTTGTTGAAGCCCAGGCGGTTGATCAGGGCTTGCGCTTCGGGCAAGCGGAACATGCGGGGCTTGGGGTTACCCGGCTGCGCCTTGGGCGTGACGGTGCCGACTTCGACAAAGCCAAAGCCCATGGCGCCCAAGCCATCGATGCAGCGGGCGTTTTTGTCCAAACCAGCAGCCATGCCGACGCGGTTGGGGAAATGCAAACCCGCCAGCGTGATGGGTTGCGCCACAAAGGGCTGGCGGTAAACGCGGTCCAGCGGGGTGTTTTGGGTACGGGCCAAGCCCTCGATGGTCAGGTCGTGGGTCTCTTCGGGGTCCATCTTGAACAAAAAGGAGCGGGCGAGGGCGTAAGGGATCAGGGACATTGGATAATTCTGGCCAGCAAAGGCAATGACAACAATTCCCGTCATTGTCTCAAACCCCCGGCCACCCTCCATTTTTTACCCAGACCCAACCCCATGACACAAGACGAACTCAAAGCCCTGGTGGGCCAAGCCGCCCTGAAATACGTTGTTCCCGGCGAGATCGTTGGCGTGGGCACCGGCTCCACGGTGAACAAATTCATCGACGCGCTGGCTTCCATGAAAGACCAAATCAAAGGCGCTGTGTCGAGTTCTGAAGCCTCCACCGTGCGCTTGAAGGCCTTGGGCATCCCGGTGTTCGACAGCAACGATGTCGAGAGCCTGTCGGTCTACATTGACGGTGCCGACGAGATCGACCACCAAGGCCACATGGTCAAGGGCGGCGGCGCGGCGCTCACCCGCGAAAAAATCGTGGCCGCCCAGTCCAAGCAGTTTGTCTGCATCGCCGACGAGAGCAAATTGGTCGATGCTTTAGGCGCTTTTCCTTTGCCTGTGGAAGTCATTCCCATGGCCACGGCCCGGGTGATGCGCCAGTTTGTGGCCATGGGCGGCAGCGCCACTGTGCGCCAAAAAGACGGCCAGCCGCTGGTGACCGACAACGGGCAGCACATCGTCGATGTGAAGGGCTTGAAGATCACCGACCCTGTGGCTTTTGAAAACACCGTCAGCCAGTGGCCGGGCGTGGTGACGGTGGGTGTTTTTGCGCTGCAGAGAGCCCAGGTGTGTTTGTTGGGCACGTCGTCGGGTGTGAAGACGCTGAACTTTTGATCGTGTGTCTCAGGCCAGTCGCTGGCGCAGCTCGGTTTTGAGCACCTTGCCGTAATTGTTTTTCGGCAGGCTGCTCACCACTTCGTAGCGTTTGGGCCGTTTGAAGCGGGCGATTTCTTGCAGGCACAGTGCGTCCAACGCGGCGATGTCGAGTGTTTGCCCATCTTGCGGCACCACAAAAGCCACAACCACCTCGCCCCATTCGGCATCGGGGGCGCCCACAACCGCGACTTCGGCCACCCCCGGCGCGCGCAAGAGCACTTCTTCGATTTCGCGGGGGTAGATGTTGGAGCCGCCGCTGATGATCAGGTCTTTGCTGCGGTCCTTCAGGGTCAAAAAGCCGTCGGCGTCCAGACAGCCCATGTCACCCGTGAACAGCCAGCCGTTCTGGATGGCTTTGGCCGTGGCCTCGGGGTTACGCCAGTAGCCTGCCATCACACTGTCGCCCTGAATCAACACCTCGCCAATTTCACCCAGTGGCAAGTCGCAGCCTTGCTCGTCGGTGACGCGGATGCGAACAGGGGTTTGCGCCACACCAATTGACGCCAGTCGCTCCTGGTGCCGGGGGTGTTGGGTGTCTTGCAGGTGATGGCGTGACAGGGCGGTGCCCACCATGGGGCTTTCGCCTTGGCCGTAAATTTGCACAAAGCGCGGCCCCATCACGCGCAGCGCCCGCTGGATATCGGCCGCATACATGGGAGCGCCGCCGTAAACCACGGTTTTGAAGGATTGGCCACAATCGCTGGCTGACAAGCCGGCTGTCTCAGCATGGTCCACAAGCCTTTTGACGATGGTGGGCGCGGCAAACATGGACAGTGGGCCAAGCTGTGGGCCCAGCGCAAACAGCTCGGCCGGATCGAACCCGCCAGAGGGGGGCACCATGTGCAGTGCCCCGGCCATCAGGTGTGGAATGGCATAGATGCCTGCGCCGTGCGACATGGGAGCAGCATAAGCAATGGTGTCTTGCGGGCTGACGGCGTCGACATCGCAGAAATAGCCCAAGCCCATGGTCATCAGGTTTCGGTGGGTGATCATCACGCCCTTGGGGCGTCCCGTGGTGCCGCTGGTGTAAAAAAGCCAGGCCAAATCGTCGGCTGCACGCTCTGTGATGGGTGTGTCGACATGTGAATCGTGCCCCTGCCACAGCGCATCGGCTTGGGCACTGTCCACATCGATCACACGTTCCAAGCCAGTGAGGTTTTCACCAGTGTCATGGGTGATGTCGGCCGTCACAAAAGCCCAGCGGGCTTGGGCGTTGTCGATGATCCATTGCGCCTCGCGCACATGCAGTTTGGCGTTGATGGGCACCACCGCCAGCCCGGCCCACCAAGCGCCAAACAGCACCTCAAGGTAGCGCACATGGTTGCGCATGAACAGGGCCACCCGGTCGCCGGGCTGCAAACCTGCGGCCTGAAATTGGCGCGCCAGTTGCTGGCAACGCTGCGCCCATTGGCCATGTGAGGCCACCACTTGGGTGCCATTCAGAATGGCGGGTCGCTCAGGCGCTGTGCGTGCCTGGCGTTGCAGTAAATGGGCGAGGTTCAATTCGTTGGCTCCTGGAAAAAGGAGTTTGATTGTGGTCTGGATGGTGCGCGTTAGGCTGTCCCGCGAAAGTCATGGCTCGCGCTGTCCTCAGTCTGGCTGTCGGCGCAGCAGCAAGCGCAGATCGGGCCCGATGCGGTCCACCGCATGAAAGGCCAGCCGGACCGCGCCACTGAGCTCGGTGAGGGTGGGCAAGTTGGCCAGGCCTTGACCGGGGCCCAGCAGTTGCGGGGCCAGATAGACCAGAAATTCGTCCACCAGCCCTTCGCGGATGAACGAGCCGTTGAGCTTGTGCCCGGCCTCCAAGTGCAGTTCGTTGATTTCGCGCCCTGCCAGGTCGCGCAGCATGGCCGCCAGATCGACCTTGCCACCGGGGCCGGGGCAGTCGATCACGGTCACGCCGCGTGTCGTCAGCGCAGCGCGTTTGTCCAGGTGTTCGGCGTTGGCCGGGTTAATAGCGGTGTAAATCCAGATTTGCCGGGCTTGTTCGCCCGAGCCTTGTGTGTCCAGCAACTTGGCGCTCAGGGGCATGTCGAGGCGACTGTCCACCACCACCAAGTGCGGCTGGCGCGGGGCGTCCACACCGCGCACATTGAGCAGGGGGTCGTCTTCGAGCACGGTGCCAATGCCGGTCAGGATGGCGCAGGCTCGGGCACGCCAAGCGTGGCCGTCTGCGCGGGCTGGGGCGCTTGTGATCCATTGGCTTTGGCCGTTTTGCAGCGCGGTTTGCCCGTCGAGCGAGGCGGCCACCTTCATGCGCACCCAAGGCAAGCCGCGTTCCATGCGGCTGAAAAAACCGAGGTTCAGTTCACGCGCCTGCACAGCGATGTCGCTTGTCGGGTGCAAGGTCTCTGTTTGCACGCCCGCAGCTGCCAAACGCGAGATGCCTTGGCCTGCGACTTTCGGGTTGGGATCGTGCATGGCCGACACCACGCGGCCCATGCCCGCAGCGGCCAAGGCGTCGCAGCAAGGCCCGGTGCGGCCTTGGTGGGCGCAAGGCTCCAGCGTGACCCAGGCCGTGGCCCCTTGCACGTTGTGCCCGCGGGAGGCCGCATCGCGCAGCGCCATGATTTCGGCATGTGGGCCGCCTGCGCGTTGGGTGTGGCCTTCGCCCAGCACGGTGCCATCGGCGGCAGTGATCACACAGCCCACGCGGGGGTTGGGCGATGTCAGCCACAGTGCTTGGCGGGCCAAGTCCAGGGCGCGGTTCAAGGGAGAGGTGTCTAACAAAGTGGGCACAGGGGTCAGCGGTGAAGAGGGCGGAGAGGGCGGAGAGGGTTCATGCAGATTATGGCGGGGATAAGCCTGCCCAAGCTTGCAAACCCGAGGCACTGCTGTGCCATTCGATGCGCTGCTCGGCAGCAGCCCCGGTGGACCCAGATGCGGCCCCCCAAGTAGGCCATTGCACGCTGACCCGAAAATCCACGAGCCCCTGGCCCCGCGCTGAGCTGCGCGTTTGACGGGTGTAGCGCGTGCCTTGGTGTTCGATGATGTCTTGGGTCGGGCACATGTCTGCGTTGGCCCGCAAGCAGTCCATGGCCTCTTGGGCCAGGTGCTGGGCCACGGTGTGTTGACGGTTCAGGCTGGCGCTGCCGATGGTTTTGAGCATCAGCTGCGTGGCCCCCACCAGGCCGATACCCAGCACGGCCGAAGCCACCAAGGCTTCAATCAAGGCCATGCCCTGCTGCTGGGGTGGTGGTTTTTTCATGGTTGGCCCTCGCTCCAGCTGCCGTTGATGCGCTGGACCCGGCGGGCATCGATGCCTTCTGGCCAGTTGACGATGTACGCATCGCGGCCCTCAGGCCGGGCCAACACGGTGCCAAAGCGCCATTCGGGCAGGCCCGACTCCACCACCAACTGGCCCTCGATCGTTCCGCCTTGCCAGCCCCGCATTTTCTCGTCGTTGCAGCCCGAGTCGAGCAAGACACTGCCCACAATGCGCACGTTGGTGGCCATGCGTGGGCAGCGCTGGGCGCAGGCCTTGGCAGAAAACACCACCACAGCTGGGGTCTCGGGTGTGCCCACGCTGATCTGCCAGTCTGCGGGGCTGTCGATCCAGTAGACCGAACGGGGCGGTTTGGTTTGCGCTGTCAGGCCATTGGCCTCTTGCGCTGCTGACCAGGCTTGCAGCTGTTCATCCGTGATGTCGCCCAACACACTGCGCCAAGCGGCACGGTTGCAGGGGCTTCGCGCCAAGGCTGCGCTGGGGCCGGTTTTGCTCCCACCACCGGGCATGCTGGTGGTTTTGAGGGCCAAGCAGGCATTTTTTTCAGCGTTGGAAATGCTGCCGTTGCCGTTGGTGTCCGGCACAAAATGCGTGAGCACAGCCGGGCCTTTGGCGGTGCCTTCGCAGATGTTGCCTTGGCTGACCAAGGGGCAAACACGCAAGCTGGCACCAGCCGCTTCAGTCACACAGCCATTGAGCACCAACGCAGCGGGTGCAGGCAGATCCGGTGCTGGTGCCACTGTGGGCACAAACAAGCTTTCACGCGCATGCGCCTTGCTGTTGTTTGCAGTGCTGCTGGCGCTGGCATGCAAGGTGAGTACATGGGGCGAGGTCACCAAGTCCCGCACGGCAATCGTACTCAGTTGGGTTTGTGGCAGCGCGGGGTGAGGTGTCAGCGGTACAGCGCTGCACTGCCATTGCGGACCCGAAACACCTGCAGGGCAGGGCGCGCGGGTGGCCAACAGCGCTGAAATTGGGTTTGCCGTCGATGGCAAGGCCGCTTGAGCACTGGCCAAGGCTGTGTCGGCCGCCAGTCTGGCCTGATTGGCGTGGGCGTGGTTTTGGCTGGCCAGTTGGTCCATCAAAGCACTTCGGGCGCTGTAAAAGCTGGTCAAACTGGCCAAGATCACCAGCCCAATGGCCACCAGCAAGGTGATGGCCCCGTTTTGCGCTGGCGAGTGGCTGTGGGCTGTCATGGGCAAAATAGTGCCTGCGTGCTGGCGGGCATGTCGTTGCGCAAATGCACGGTTTGCGAGAGGCGGATTTGGCGGGCCGCGTCCCGAGGCCACTGTGCCGTCAAATCCATGAGCACGCTTCGGTGGATCCATCCTTGGCGCAGTTCGCAGCGCAATTGCCAACTCAGAGCCGTGATCTCCAAGTTGGCGCTGTCGGTGATAGCCTGCCAGTCACCACTTCCGCTGCACGACCTTCTGGCGTGCAAGGTGGTTCCTGAAAGCCGAAAACCCATGCATTCATCGTCGTCTTTTTGGCCGTCGTGATTGCGGTCGTAGCTGAAGTCGATCCAGTCACCTTCGATGCTGAAGTCTTGCCAGCCTTCGCAAAACGGGTCGTCGCAAACGCCGGGCGCACGGCTTTGCCACGCATTGGCTGTGTATTGCGCTTTGCGCAGTTCGCGGGCCATCCAGTCCATGGCCGAGCGCAAATCGTGGTGCAAATGGCTGTCTTGCAGCGCCATGCGGTGGCCGCGCAGGTGGTTGGCCAGCATGGCAGAGCCCGCGGCCAAAACCACCAAACCCACCGACAAACCCACCAAGAGTCCGATCAGTGTTTCACCGCGTTGCGTGACGGTGGTCATCGTGTTCAACGCCGCCAGCAAGATGCCGGGTCACTGTCTGGGTGCTCGCCTGCGCTGAAAATTGCAGTGGCACCGCCTTGCCAGCGCAAGCCCAATTTGGCGCATTCGCGGTCTGCAGATTGGCTTCCCAGTCCGGTAGCCTGCGCAAAATAGCCTTCGGCCGTGGCATCGGTCACCGTGATTTGGTAGTGCCCCTGGGGTGACAAACCCTGCGCCCAACCGAGCTCGCTCACGCTGCTGGCGTAACGCTCGTGCGTGCTGCGCCAGCGCGCTTGGTCCATTTGCAGTTGCAGCAAGGCCGCTTGCCCGTCGCCGCGGCGGGCTTGGCGCTGCTGTTGTTGGTAGGTGGGCAGGGCCACTGCCGCCAGCACACTCATCAAGGCCAAGCTGATCAGCAGCTCGGCGAGTGTCCAACCGCGGGCGTTTGGCTGGGCAGGGGGGCGAGCAGCTGTAAGGGGTCTGGTCATGTGCATGGACTCTCCAGTTTTGTTTTTATTGTGGCCTTATGTATTCTTCTTGTACAGTCTGGCCATGCACAAAATGGATTTGTTGCGCTGTGAATCGAGGCCGCGAGACCATGCGGGAGGCTTCACCCTGCTGGAGGCCTTGGTAGTGCTGGCGCTGGTCGGGGTGTTGGTGGCCTTGGCGGCACCCTCGGTTTCAGGAATGCGTACTCGCCACCAGTTGCAAGCCCAGGCTGAGGGGCTGTTGGACAGTTTGGTGCTGGCCCGCTCAGAGGCTTTGCGGCGGCAGCAACGTGTCACTTTGTGCCCACGCACACGCGACAACGCTTGCGATGTCTCAGCGCCATGGCAAAACGGGTGGTTGGTGTTTGTGGACGCCAACGACAATGCCAAGCGCGAAGCCGAAGAGCCCTTGATCGAGGTGCATGGCGATGTGCCACGGGCAGTGCGCATGGGCGTTGCCAGCACGGTCAAAGGCTATTTTTCGTATGGTTCAGAAGGGCGCAGCCAAAGCACGGGCGGTGCGTTCATGGCCGGAACTTGGCGCTTTTGCCTGGCAACCGCACAAGTGGGCTGGCAAGTGGTGAGCAATGCCTTGGGCAAGCCCCGAATTGAAAAGTACAACCCAGAGACGTGCCCCTGAGAAGGCCCACAGTGGGGGAAAGCTTCAGCTTTGGACTTCGTCCACCAGCGTCTTGAACTCGTCGATGTCTTCAAAGTTGCGGTACACGCTGGCAAAGCGCACATAGGCCACTTTGTCGAGCTTTTTAAGCTCGCGCATGACCAGCTCACCAATGCGGTGCGAGGCCACTTCGCGACTGGGCATGGCCAGCAGTTTTTCTTCGATGCGCTCAATCGCGCCGTCCACCTGCTCAGTGCTCACAGGGCGTTTGCGCAAGGCCAAGTTGAGGCTGGCGCGCAGTTTGTCGCGTTGGTATTCGATGCGGCGACCGTCTTTTTTGACGATGGCCGGGAAACTCACTTCGGGTTTTTCGTAAGTGGTGAAGCGCTTTTCACACGCCCCACATTGACGCCGACGGCGAATGAAATCCCCGTCTTCGGCCAGCCGTGTCTCGACCACTTGGGTTTCGAGGTGACCGCAAAACGGGCATTTCATCGTGCAGCCCGATCAGCCGTAAACCGGGAAACGGCTGGTCAGGGCGTGCACCTTGGCGCGCACAGCGGCCAAGTTGGCTTCGTCCAGTGGGTTGTCGAGCACATCGGCAATCAGATGGGCCGTGGCGCGGGCTTCTTCGTCCTTGAAACCGCGGGTGGTCATGGCGGGTGTGCCGATGCGCACGCCACTGGTCACGAATGGCTTTTCTGGGTCGTTCGGGATGGCGTTTTTGTTGATGGTCATGTGGGCGTTGCCCAAGGCAGCTTCGGCCACTTTGCCGGTGATGCCCTTGGCACGCAGGTCCACCAGCATGACGTGGCTCTGGGTGCCGCCGCTGACGATGCGCAGGCCCCGAGCGGTCAAGGTTTCGGCAATGATCTGCGCGTTCTTGATCACTTGGGCTTGGTAGGCCTTGAATTCAGGCTGCAGCGCTTCTTTGAAAGCCACGGCTTTGGCCGCGATCACATGCATCAGTGGGCCGCCTTGCAGGCCGGGGAAGATGGCGCTGTTGATGGCTTTTTCGTGCTCGGCCTTCATCAAGATGATGCCGCCGCGGGGGCCGCGCAAGCTCTTGTGGGTGGTGGAGGTGACGACGTCAGCGTGGGGCACCGGGTTGGGGTACACGCCTGCGGCAATCAGACCCGCGTAGTGGGCCATGTCCACCAAAAAGATGGCGCCGACTTCCTTGGCCACTTTGGCAAAACGGGCAAAGTCGATGTGCAGCGAATAGGCCGAGGCACCGGCAATGATCAGTTTAGGCTGGGTTTCGCGGGCTTTGGCTTCCATGGCCTCGTAGTCGATGGCTTCGTTGGCGTCCAAGCCATAGCTCACCACGTTGAACCACTTGCCGGACATGTTCAGCGGCATGCCGTGTGTCAGGTGGCCACCTTCGGCCAGGCTCATTCCCATGATGGTGTCACCAGGCTTCAAGAAAGCCAAAAAGACCGCTTCGTTGGCCGATGCGCCGCAGTGCGGCTGCACGTTGGCAGCTTCGGCGCCAAAAATTTGTTTGATTCGGTCAATGGCCAGTTGCTCGGCCACGTCCACATGCTCGCAGCCACCGTAGTAGCGCTTGCCTGGGTAGCCTTCGGCGTATTTGTTGGTGAGCTGGCTGCCTTGGGCGGCCATGACGGCGGGCGAGGCGTAGTTCTCGCTGGCGATCAGCTCAATGTGGTGTTCTTGGCGGGCATTCTCGGCCTGAATGGCGGCGAACAGCTCGGGATCGGTTTGCTCAATCAATGTGTTGCGGTTGTACATGGCAGTCCTTTGGATGGATGTGACCTTGACCAAAAACGGGGGGTTCTTTGACAAGGGCTGCCCAGGCGAACGGCTGATAACCCGAGACTGGGTATGCAGACCCGTCTCGGGCTGTGCGCTTCCCAGTGGTTTGGGGTGGCCTCTTTGGCCATCGCGTTCCACGTCAGAGTGATCCTTTTCGGTCCTACCGAGCAGGGGCTCCTATCGCCAGTCGCGCACGGCGTAAGTGTAGCTCAGCCGGCAGGGATCTCAGAGACGCTCAACGGGTGAAGAACCGTCCTCGAAATCTAAGATCCACCCTGATGGCGGGTGATCATTTCCCAAAGGCTTTTTCAATCAACAGCTGCTCGGCCAGCACCCGGTCAACAAATTGGCCTTCGTCACTGAACCCCGAAGACAAGCCATAAAGCGCCAAGGCTTCTTCCAGGGAGTCGGTCTGTTGAATCAGGCCTTGAAGGTGCCGCACCCCCACCCGCACATTGGTCAGGGGGTCAAAAGCCGACAGCGTGCCGCCAAACTGCGCCAAGGTCTCGGTGTGGGCTTGCAACTCAATTTGCATCAAGCCGACTTGACCCGCAATGGCTGAGGCAAAGGGGTTGAAGCGCGATTGGACGGCCATGATGGCCAAGATCAAACTGGGTGGCAACTGGCTGCGCTCTCCCAAGACCCAGGCTTCTGCCACCATGGCGCCCAAAGGCTCCGGTGATACGCGGTATTTGCGGCTGAGCCAACGCGTCACCAGCAATTGAGTCTCGGTGAGGGTCTGAGGGTCTTTGGCGGTCGCGCGGTTGGCCGCATTCCGCTGCGGCGTGGGTTCTTGGTTTTCTGATTGACGAATTTCGAGCCAGCCCAGCAGGGCTCCGCTGGCGCTGGCTTGCAGGTCTGGCCGCGCCGAAAAGGTCAGTGTGACCAACACGACGGCCAAACCAAACAAGGCCAGGCCGTGCCGGGTGATCTCGACAAAGCCTTCGCGGACATCAATGAAAAAGGTCTTTAAACACAAGACCAAGCGGGGCATGTTCATGGCGCAGTGAAGGCTGGTTCTCAAAGGCCCCGTCACAGGGCGTCGTGATTCAAAGGTGAGCGGGGGGTGGAGGGTGCTGGTGCTTGGCTTTCAGGTCAGCGGGCGTCACCAAAACACATTCATGGCTGAGATGGCAGCTTTGAGCCAACGTTTTGCACATGCTGGGCAGATTTTAGAAACATCTAATATCGAGTCAATACTATCAAATCATATAAATAGATCTGAAGTGCATATGGAAGATGGTGCGCTGTGCAAATCACAAGAGATTGCGCCGTATTCACGCCAGTGCACCAGCTCAAGTGAAATCCCGGCGAAAATACGGGGTTGTTGTCAGTGGCTTCAGGCATTTGGCCTGCCTCCATCTGTTGACCCCGATGCCGCATTGGCATGAACCGTGTTTTAAAGTTTTTACCGTGACCTCAACCTCCAAGCCCCTTGACCTCGCTGCCCTTGACCAATCCACCGGGGGCGCATTCAATGCCATGACCTCCGGGGAGCGCAGTGCCAAGTTACGCGAATGGCTCACGACAGAACCCTCGATCGACTTGTTGGCCGAGGTCTACCGCGAAATGTCCTCCCGTGACAAAGGGGCCGCCAAACTGCTCAAGGAAAAACTCGATGAGCTCAAGCGCTTGCAAGGCCAAGACGCTTTGGCAAGCGATTGGGCCCAAAAGGCCGAGCAGTTGTTGCAGGCTTCCCGCTTGAATATTGGCGATGCCATGGCATGGCAAAGGGATGCGGCCAAAGCTGGAGCGCCGCTCTCGCGCGAGCCGCTGGCGAGTTTGAAGGTCCGTCTGGCCGAAGTGGTCAAAGGCGTCGAGGACCTGCAGCACCAGGTGATGGTGCAACGCGAAGCCGCGGTGCTGTTGGCTCAGCGCATCGAAGTGCTCTCGACCAAGCCTATCGCCGAAGCGCACACGGCGATGACAGGTTTGCAGAGTGATGTTGACCAGTGGCAAACCCAGGCACAGCAATTGACCACCAACATGGTCTGGCCCAGCGTGGACCCCAAGTTTCCAGCCCAATTGGATGCGGCTTCTAACCAATTGCAAGCGGTGTGGCAAGGTTTTTCAGCCGCATTGGTGTTGGCCCAACAAGCCCAGATCGATGCCTCAGCCCCCTTGCCATCGGTGCCAGTATGGGCCGATGAAGTTCGCCGTTTGCGCGGCGAGGTGGTGGCCGAGGTGCAGACGCCTGCTCACGGTGGTAACACGGCCCAAGCTGCGGAGGCTGCCAAAGAAGTCAAGCCTGCCAAACCCAAAATGGATGCGGCCCAACGCCAAGCCCTGCGCGAGCAAGCAGGCAAGGCTGTGACCGAAGTCTTGGAAGCCTTGGAAAAGCAGATCACCGAAAGCCAAGGCGCCGCCTTGCCCGAGGGCGCCGAAGCTTTGCGTGCTGCGCTCAAAACCCATGGCAAAAACCTGGACACCACATTGGACGAGCGCGTGCACCTGGCCTTGACGGCTGCTGGTGACGCAGAGGGCTGGCAACGCTGGCTGGCTGACCAAGTCCGCCAGAGTTTGGTGGCCCAGGCTGAAGGCCTTCTGGGCGCCGACAAAGTGCCCACCGTGGGTGGTCGCAAAATGCAAGACAAGCTGCGCCAATTGCGCGACAGCTGGAAGCAAACCGATCAAGGTGGTTTGCCCAACCATGCACTTTGGAAGCGGTTTGATGCCGCTTGCAACGAAGCCTACAAAGCGGTTTTGGTTTGGCTCGAACAGATGAAAAAAGAGTCCGCCGACCACCGTGCACAACGTGTGGCCCTCATGGACGAAGTCAAGGCTTGGTCCACGGCCAATGCAGAAAGCGAAGACTGGCGTGCCCAACTGCGTGCCTTGCACCAGTTTGCCGACCGTTGGCGCAATGCCGGCCACTTGAGCGAAAAATCGTTTGGTGAAATGCAGTCGCAATGGAAAGCCATTTTCAAAGCCGCAGCGGCCCGCCTTGAAGCGGCCCAAAAAGCCAGCGTGGAACGTCGCCATACGCTGATCACCGAAGCCCGTGAGTTGGGCGCAGCACCTGCATTGCGGGTGGACGCGGTCAAAGCGTTGCAACAACGCTGGCAGGTCGAAGCCCAAGCCGTGCCCTTGGACCGCAAGACCGAACAAAAACTGTGGGAAGTGTTCCGCGCTCCGCTGGACGATGCTTTCCAGCGCAAAGGCACCGAACGCCAAACTTCGTCGGCTCCCTTGACCGCCCGCGACCGCGCCGTGATCGATGCGTCGAAAGCCCTGGACGAAGCCAACGCTGCGGGCGATGCCAGCAAAATTCGCGCGGCCATGGCGGCTTTGGATGTGGCTTTGCGTGGCCAAGCCCAAGAGGCTCAGGCTTCGCATGTTGCCTCAAGCAATGCGCCTGCAGCGGTGGCAGTTTCTGACGTTTCCGCCGAAGAAGCGGCTGCCAAGGCAACGGCTGCTGGAGCAGACTCTGCAACGGATTTGCCTGCTGACGCGGTTGAAGCCAGCAGCAACGGCAGCGATGACACGCCGGTCGAAGCTCCTGCAGCCCCCGTGGCTCCTCCCAAACCGGCCAAGCCAGTCGTGGCGGTGCGCGGCGATGACCGTCCTGGACAGAAGAAAACCGAATCCGCCACTGGACGAGACGGGCGCGATGGTCGCCGTGATGGCCGTCCCGGCGATCGGGGTGCGCGGCCTGGTGGTGACCGTGGAACCGGCCGCTCGGGTGAGCGCGGTGGTGACCGTTTTGGCGACCGAGGCCCACGCGGCGAAGGCCGAGATTTCCGTGAAGACCGAGGCCCTCGTTTGGGCGATGCCGCATTCCGTGCGCAACGTGAAGCCATGGAGCGGGCTGAGATGTCTCTGCGCAAATTGGCCGCGCAAGCCCATGGTGAAACACTGACCCGTTTGATGAGCGCTTGGCAAGAACGCCAAGCCGATGCATTGCCAAGCGTACAAGAGTTAGGCCGTGCCATCAACGCGACCACACGCCAAGCATGGGCGCAAGCCGTCAGCGCCGAGGTCAAGACCCCGGCCGCTACCGCTTTGTTGCGCCTCGAAATGGCCGCTGAAGTGCCCACACCCGCAGACAATTTGAGCGAGCGCCGGATGCTGCAATTGCAATTGCTGACCCAGCGCAACCAACCTGGTCCCCGCGAAACCTGGGGTCAAGATGTGGCGCAGGTCTTGTCGGGTCCGCACGAAGAGGCTACCGCACGCCGTTTGCAAAACGTCTTGAAGAACCTGCTGCGCAGCTGATCGGCCCGCCGCATGCAAAACGGCCGCTTGCGAGCGGCCGTTTTTTTATCTGTACGTTTCTCTAGAAAAAGAAGACTGCTTTAGAGCCAATCGATGCGCTGTGAAGCGCCATCGCGCTGCAGCCTGAACACCTGCGCCCGCAAAGGTGCGTGGTCCAAGGACCAGTCGCTCAGCACATGCCGCTGTGCCGAGCCCAAGGCATGGTCTGCTGGTCGGTGTGTGTGGCCATGGACCAAGCAATCGGCTTGAGCTTGTGCAAGCCAAAACAGGCTCATCTCTAAATCGGCATCCGCAAAGGTCATGCCTTCGTGTTTTTGCGACTCGCTGAGTGCACGCAAACTGCGGGCGAATTCCTGGCGTTCTGCCAAGGGTTTGGCCAAAAAATCCTGTTGCCATTGGGGGCTGCGGGCTTGCAGTCTGAACGCCTGGTAGGGTTTGTCGTCCAAGCACAGGGCGTCGCCATGGCTGAGCAGGATGCGTTGCTTACCCAGTTCCAGCAAGGTAGGGTCCGTCAGAGTGGCGACGCCACAGTCGCCCAAGTAATCCGGGCCGACTAAAAAATCGCGGTTACCGTGCATGAAGGCCACATGGGCACGCTGCGCAGTTTGGCGCAAAACCTCGGCGCAACTTTGCAAAAAGGGGTCTTGGGCTGCAGCATCGTCGCCGACCCAGACTTCAAACAAGTCACCCAAAATCAGCACCGCATCGGCGGTGGTGCGGGCCATGTAGTCGCGCCAGGCTTCATACGTGGTGGTCTCGGAGGCCTGCAAATGCAGGTCCGAGATCAGGTCCACGGTTTGCCAGGTCGCTGGCGCTGTCAGCCGACCGAGGCTCGGAGCGGTGGTGCGCGGGTCAGCAGACATGATTCAGACCATCAAATGGCGACAGCTTTTTCGATCACGACGTCTTCTTTGGGCACGTCACCGTGGCCGCCGCGGTTGCCGGTTTTCACGCCCTTGATCTGGTCAACCACTTCGGTGCCTTTGACCACTTTGCCGAACACGGCATAGCCCCAGCCTTGCATAGAGGGCGCAGTGTGGTTCAAAAAGTCGTTTTTGGCGACGTTGATGAAGAACTGGGCTGTGGCCGAGTGGGGGGCCGATGTACGGGCCATGGCCACGGTGTACTCGTCGTTCTTCAGACCGTTGTTGGCTTCGTTCTCAATGGTGGCATCGGTGGGCTTTTGGCTCATGCCGGGCTCAAAGCCACCGCCTTGGACCATGAAGCCGGGGATCACACGGTGAAAAATCGTGTTGTTGTAGTGGCCCTTGTTCACATAGGCCAAGAAATTTTCGGTTGACTTGGGGGCTTTTTCAGCGTCCAGTTCGAGGGTGATGACGCCGTAGCCGGTGATGTGCAGTTCGACTTGTGGGTTGCTCATGGTGTTACTTCAACAAAGTGATGGATTGGATGACGACCGGCGTCCGTGGAACATCGGTCGGGAAGGGGCCGCCTGCGCCCGTGGGCGTATTGCGGATTTTTTGGACCACGTCCATGCCGGACGTGACTTTGCCAAAAACGGTGTAGCCGAACAGCTGGGGGGCGTTCAGCAGTTGGGCGCGTGCCACTTTTTCGTAAACACGGCCTTGGTATTCAAATTTCGCAACGGGATCACCATCCGGAATGGGCGTGGGGTCCAAAAACGCGTTGTCCACCACGTTGATGAAGAACTGCGCTGTGGCCGATTGCGGGTCGTTGGTGCGGGCCATGGCCAAAGTGCCGGTGGTGTTTTTCAGGCCTGCGGCCAGTGATTGGCGGCCTTCGTGCTGCACCGGGGCACGGGTTTTCTTTTCTTTGTACTGCGCATCAAAGCCACCGCCTTGCACCATGAAGCCCGCTATCACCCGGTGAAAAATGGTGCCGTCGTAGTGCTTGTCATTCACATACTGCAAAAAGTTGGCCACGGTTTTGGGCGCCTTGTCGGCATACAACTCCGCTTCGATGTCACCCTGGGTGGTGCTGATGCGCACTTTGCTCACGCCACCCGTCTGAGCTTGGCTGGCCATGGGCAGCCCCAGAGCCAAGGGCAGGGCCAGCGTCATGGCCAAAGATGTCAAAAAGCGGGAGCGGCGCATGAATATTCTTTCAACGGTGCAAAGTGGGGTGGTGCTGGATGGGGTGCTCAAAGGGCTTTGCCCATCAAGGGGCCGGTGACTTCAGCAATTGTTCAGCCGCCAAGCGTTTGCTCGTCACGCGGGGCTGCGGGGCAGGGGCGCGGCTGGCGTTCTGGTAGGCCTGAATGGCCAGTGCCATATAAACATCACCCAAATTTTCCAAGGCCGTGCCGTAATCGGGGCGGGCACGCACAGCCGCTTGCAGGGCTTCCAAGGCTTCGGCATACCGATTTTGGCGTGCCAGCAGGGCGGCCAGGTTGTTGTGGGGTTCTGGCAACTCGGGGTAAGACTGGGTCAGACCCTGAAGGGTGGCCATGGCCTCGGTGGTTTGGCCTTGACCGTCCTGAATGCGGCTGAGCAATAGGCGCATTTGCGGATCGGTTGGACGGGTCTTGAGGTGTTCTTGGGCTTGGGATTGGGCTTTGGACCATTGCTCTGCGACGATCAGTCGGTTCACGTCCTGGTAAACATCTGCTTGAGCACCCGCACAGAAGAGCAGCAAGAGACTGGTCAAGACGAACGAAAGAAGAGCTTGCATGCGCGCCAAAAGTGTTGAGTTCGGGCTGCCAGAAACTGGGAGCAGGACCCTCGTCGGGGATATACTGAAGGGTCATTGTAGCGGAGGGCATTCGGCCAACAGACCGGCAGCACTGCCAGTTCTCCTCCCGAAAAGCCGGGTTTGGGGCCTGCAACATGGCCTTGAATTTTCTGAATTTCCCTGAGCCGATCAGATGCCGATGCCGGACACTGTCGTGTGGGAGCTGGTACCAAATAATCTTTGATCTGACATGAGTCTGCGCATTTTCAACACGCTGAGCCGTGCTGTCTCCGAGTTTTCACCGGCCAATCCCGGCCATGTGCGCATGTATGTGTGCGGCATGACCGTGTACGACCTGTGCCACTTGGGGCATGCCCGCTCCATGATTGCGTTCGATGTGGTGCAGCGCTGGCTCAAGGCCAGTGGCTACCAGGTCACTTATGTGCGCAACGTCACCGACATCGACGACAAGATCATCAAACGTGCCCTGGAAAACGGTGAAACCATCCGCGGTTTGACCGACCGGATGATCGATGCGCTGCACCAGGACGCCGACGCCTTGGGCATTGAGCGCCCTCAGCACGAGCCACGCGCCACCGATTTCGTGCCGCAAATGCTCAGCATGATCGGCACGCTGGAGCAAAAAGGCCTGGCTTACCGAGCGGGCAATGGCGACGTGAACTATTCGGTGCGCAAGTTTGCGGGCTACGGCAAGTTGTCTGGCAAGTCGCTGGACGAATTGAATGCGGGCGAGCGTGTGGCCGTGGAGTCGGACAAGCAAGACCCGCTGGACTTTGTGCTTTGGAAAAGCGCCAAGCCCACCGAGCCAGAAGACGTGAAATGGGCCAGCCCCTTTGGCACGGGCCGCCCTGGCTGGCACATCGAGTGCTCGGCCATGGCCTGCGAATTACTGGGCCAGACTTTCGATATCCACGGCGGCGGGGCCGACCTGCAGTTTCCGCACCATGAAAACGAAATCGCCCAAAGCGAAGGCGCCAATGGCCAGCCTTTGGCGCGGTTTTGGATGCACAACGGCTTCATCAATGTGGACAACGAAAAGATGTCCAAGAGCCTGGGCAATTTCTTCACCATCCGCGATGTGCTCAAAGAATTTGATGCCGAGACCGTGCGCTTTTTCATCGTGCGCAGCCACTACCGCAGCTCGCTCAATTACAGCGATGTGCACCTGAACGACGCCAAGGGCGCCCTGAAACGCCTGTACACCGCGCTGCAGGCTGTGCCTGCTGCCGATGTACGCATCGATTGGGCTGATCCCTTGGCCGCCCGCTTCAAAGCCGCCATGGACGAAGACTTCGGCACGCCTGAGGCGGTGGCCGTCCTCTTTGAGTTGGCAGGGGAAGTCAACCGCAGCGGCTCGGCAGAGCGTGCGGGCATGCTCAAAGCCTTGGGTGGCTTGCTCGGTTTGCTGCAAACCGACCCAATGCTTTACCTGCAGGCGGGGGCCGGATTGGATGAAGCGGCCATTCAGGCCCAAATTCAGGCCCGGGCGGACGCCAAAAAGGCCAAGAACTTTGCCGAAGCCGACCGTATTCGCAACGACTTACTGGCCCAAGGCATCGTCTTGAAAGACGCTGCCACTGGCACGACTTGGGAGGCGGCTCCATGAGTGCTGCAACAACTTCTGTGATCCCCGTGACGCCCGAGTACTGGGCCGAGGCCTGTGCGCACCTGGCCAAAAAAGACCGGGTCATGAAAAAGCTCATTCCCCAATTTGGCAATGCCATTTTGGAGACCCGGGGTGACGCGTTCGTCACTTTGGCGCGTTCCATCGTGGGCCAGCAAATCTCGGTCAAGGCGGCCCAGTCGGTGTGGGACCGTTTTTCGCTGCTCACCAAGCGCCTGACGCCTGCTGCTGTTCTCAAACTCAAGGTCGACGACATGCGTGCGGCCGGTTTGTCGGCCCGCAAGGTGGAATATTTGGTCGATTTGGCCATGCACTTCAGCTCGGGCACGGTGCACGTCAAGGCTTGGCAAGAGATGGACGACGAGGCCATCATTGACGAATTGGTGGCCATCCGGGGCATTGGCCGCTGGACCGCCGAGATGTTTCTGATCTTCCACCTGATGCGTCCCAATGTGCTGCCGCTGGACGATGTGGGTTTGATCAATGGCATCAGCCGCAACTATTTTTCGGGTGAGCCGGTCAGCCGCAGCGACGCCCGTGAGGTGGCCCAGGCCTGGAGTCCCTATGCGACTGTGGCAACTTGGTATATTTGGCGCTCGCTGGACCCGGTTCCGGTGGCGTATTGAGGGCTGGACGAGGCGTCCACCCGGTTAAGAACAGAGGAGTCCCACTTGGCCAAAAAAACATTTCTCGACTTTGAGCAACCCGTTGCCGAACTCGAAGCCAAGATCGAAGAGTTGCGCTATGTGCAAACCGAGTCGGCGGTGGACATCACCCTCGAAATCGAGCAGCTGAGCAAGAAAAGCCAGCAACTGACCAAAGACATTTACAGCGACCTGACCCCGTGGCAGGTCACCAAAATTTCGCGCCACCCTGAGCGTCCTTACACGCTGGATTACATCCACGGCATCTTCACCGACTTTGTTGAGATGCACGGCGACCGCCACTTTGCCGACGATTTGTCCATTGTGGGCGGCTTGGCCCGCTTCAATGGCCAGGCCTGCATGGTGCTCGGCCAGCAAAAAGGGCGCGACACCAAAGAGCGCACCCTGCGCAACTTTGGCATGAGCAAGCCCGAGGGCTACCGCAAAGCGCTGCGCCTGATGAAGACCGCCGAAAAGTTCAAGCTGCCCGTGTTCACCTTTGTGGACACGCCCGGCGCTTACCCCGGCATCGACGCCGAAGAGCGCGGTCAGTCCGAAGCCATTGGCCGCAACATCTTCGAGATGGCCCAGTTGGAAGTGCCCATCATCACCACCATCATCGGCGAAGGTGGCTCGGGCGGCGCATTGGCCATTTCGGTGGCCGACCAGGTGCTGATGCTGCAGTACTCGGTGTATTCGGTCATCAGCCCGGAGGGTTGTGCCTCCATTTTGTGGAAAACCAGCGAGAAGGCCGAAGTGGCGGCCGACGCGTTGGGCATCACAGCCCACCGTCTGAAGGCCTTGGGTCTGATTGACAAGATCGTCAACGAACCTGTGGGCGGCGCGCACCGGGATACCGAGCAAATGGTGTCCTTTCTCAAGCGGGCTCTGGGCGATGCTTGGCGCCAAGTGGCGGACCTCAAGCCCAAAGAGCTGCTGGACCGTCGCTACGAGCGCCTGAACAGCTACGGCCGTTTCACCGATACCAAAGCCGGCAAGTAAGCGCTGAGCTGAGGCGTCTGGCTTCCCATATGGCCAAGCCATCGGCGCACCCCCTAGAACAGGCCCTGGCTGATTTCAGCCCGGGCCTTCCTTTTGCGGTGGCTCTCAGCGGCGGGGCCGATTCAACCGCATTGCTGTTGGCCTGTGCCCAGCGATGGCCAGGGCAGGTGAGGGCGGTGCACATCCACCACGGCTTGCAAGACGCTGCCGACACCTTTGAAGCCCATTGCCGTGACCTGTGTCAGCAATTGAACGTGCCTTTGGCTGTGCGTCGAGTGCATGCAGGCCATGCCCCCGGCCAAAGTCCGGAAGACGCTGCCCGAAAAGCCCGTTATGCGGCGCTGGCCGAATCGGTGCAAAGTGAATGGCCTGACGTGCAAGACATCGCGCTGGCCCAACATGCCGACGACCAGGTGGAGACTTTGCTCATCGCCTTGTCGCGTGGCGCAGGCTTGCCCGGCTTGGCCAGCATGCCGGCGCAGTGGATGCGCCAGGGCCTGAACTGGCACCGCCCTTGTCTGACCGTTCCGGGGGCAGCACTGCGCGAATGGCTCAAGGAACAAGCGCACACCCAAAGCTGGGTAGAAGACCCCAGCAACACCGACGAGCGCTACACCCGCAACCGCATCCGCGCCCGCGTCTTGCCCGCATTGTCCGAGGCTTTGCCTGCTTTTCGAGAAACGTTTGCACGCAGTGCCGCGCATGCCGCAGAGGCGCAAGAGGTGCTGAACGAGGTGGCCGCGCAAGACTTGGCCCGAGTGGGCGTGCCGCCACGCATCCAGGCGTTGCAGCAACTCAGCCGCGCCCGCCAAGCGCTGGTGTTGCGCCATTGGCTGCGTCAACACCATGCCACCACGCCCAGCACGGCGCAACTGCATGAATTGCTCGACCAAGTGGCGGCTTGCACCACCCGGGGGCACCGCGTGCACCTTAAGGTGGGGCAGGGCTTTGTTGAGCGAAAGGCCCATCATTTGGCTTGGACCGGTCAAGAAAGCGTCAGGCCGATGGGTACAATCTAGGGTTTTTCCGGGGCCAGCGACAAGGATTCTTGGCGATGCGTGTCCGGTTTCACCATCACTTGAACCTTACACATGGCTTTGATCGTTCACAAATACGGCGGCACCTCGATGGGCTCGACCGAGCGCATCCGAAATGTCGCCAAGCGCGTGGCCAAATGGGCCCGTGCAGGCCACCAGATTGTCGTGGTCCCCAGCGCCATGAGCGGCGAAACCAACCGCCTGCTCGGCTTGGCCAAAGAGCTGGCCCCCGCCAAACCTGGCGATGACTACAGCCGCGAGCTCGACATGCTCGCCTCCACAGGCGAGCAAGCTTCTTCGGCTCTGTTGGCCATTGCGCTGCAATCCGAAGGTCAACCTTCGGTCAGTTATGCAGGCTGGCAAGTGGCCATCAAGACCAACAGCGCTTTCACCAAGGCCCGCATCGAGTCGATCGATGATGCCCGCGTGATGGGTGATTTGAATGCCGGCAAAGTGGTGATCATCACCGGCTTTCAGGGTGTTGACGACAACGGCAACATCACCACGTTGGGTCGTGGCGGCTCTGACACCTCGGCTGTGGCCGTGGCCGCTGCCCTCAAAGCCGATGAATGCCTGATCTACACCGATGTGGACGGTGTCTACACCACCGACCCCCGCGTCGTGCCCGAGGCGCGCCGCCTGCACACCGTGAGCTTTGAAGAGATGCTGGAGATGGCGTCTCTGGGCTCCAAGGTCCTGCAAATCCGCTCGGTGGAGTTTGCTGGCAAATACAAAGTCCCCATGCGTGTGCTGTCCAGCTTCACGCCCTGGGACATCGACATCAACGAAGAAGCCGCATCCGGCACCCTGATCACTTTTGAGGAAGACGAACAAATGGAACAAGCCGTCGTTTCCGGCATCGCATTCAACCGCGACGAAGCCAAAATCTCCGTGTTGGGCGTGCCCGACAAGCCCGGCATTGCCTACCAAATTCTGGGCGCAGTGGCCGACGCCAACATCGAAGTCGATGTGATCATTCAGAACTTGAGCAAAGACGGCAAGACCGACTTCAGCTTCACGGTTCACCGCAACGACTACGCCAAGACCATCGACCTGCTCAAGGAAAAAGTCTTGCCCGCACTGGGTGCGGCCGAAGTTTCGGGCGACGCCAAAATCTGCAAAGTGTCCATCGTCGGCATTGGCATGCGCAGCCATGTGGGCGTGGCCAGCAAGATGTTCCGCAGCCTGAGCGAAGAGGGCATCAACATCCAAATGATCTCCACATCGGAAATCAAGACCTCGGTCGTGATCGACGAAAAATACATGGAATTGGCGGTGCGCGCCCTGCACAAAGCCTTCGATCTGGACCAAGCCTAAGTTATAATTTCACCTACTGGAAACGTGACCGAGTGGCCGAAGGTGCTCCCCTGCTAAGGGAGTATGGGGTGTAGAGCCTCATCGAGGGTTCGAATCCCTCCGTTTCCGCCAAGTAGCGTGGTTTTATGCGGCCTTTAAGTGGGTCACTTGAAAATTACCACTTCAATTACCACGAGAGTTGCAACACTCTCGTGGTTTTTTTATGCCCAATCTGCAGCAGCCAATGACGTGAAGAGTC
>NZ_JAXITC010000005.1:0-182606 GCF_034680285.1 Limnohabitans sp. | reverse complement strand
TCCTGTACCACTATGCCCTGGTCATGATTTTGGGTGTGTTCGTGCTGATGACGTATTTCGTCTGGCTCGCTTAACGGTTTTGAGGACAAGATAAAAATGGGATTGTTAAGCCTTGCCATCTGGATGCCGATCGCTTTCGGCATCGTCTTGCTGGCCCTCGGTCGTGACAGCCAAGCCCGCGCCGTGCGCTGGTTGGCCTTGGTCGGATCGATCGCCAGTTTCCTGGTCACACTGCCGCTGTATTCGGGCTTTCAGCTCGGTTCCTCGGCGATGCAATTTGTCGAGAAGGCTTCGTGGATCGAGCGCTTCAATGTGCACTACCACTTGGGTGTGGACGGTATTTCGCTGTGGCTTGTGCTGCTCACCGCGTTCATCAACGTGATCGTGGTCATTGCAGGCTGGGAGGTCATCACCCGAAAAGTCAACCAGTACATGGCGGCTTTCCTGATCCTGTCGGGATTGATGATCGGCGTCTTCAGTGCACTCGACGGCATCTTGTTCTATGTCTTCTTTGAAGCCACCTTGATTCCGATGTACCTGATCATTGGCATTTGGGGCGGCCCGAACAAGATTTATGCAGCGTTCAAGTTTTTCTTGTACACCTTGCTCGGCTCCTTGTTGATGTTGATCGCGCTGATTTACTTGTATGTGGCCTCTGGCGGCAGTTTCGATATCCTGACCTGGCACAAATTGCCTTTGGCAGGTTCTGTGCAGACTTTGCTGTTCTTTGCCTTCTTTGCGGCGTTTGCCGTCAAGGTGCCGATGTGGCCGGTCCACACTTGGTTGCCTGACGTGCACGTGGAAGCCCCCACCGGTGGCTCGGCCGTTTTGGCCGCCATCATGCTCAAGCTGGGTGCTTACGGTTTCCTGCGATTCTCGATGCCCATCGCGCCCGATGCAGCACGCGAGTGGGGCATGTTGATCATTGTCTTGTCGCTGGTAGCTGTGGTCTATGTGGGATTGGTGGCCATGGTGCAGCAAGACATGAAAAAGCTGGTGGCTTATTCATCGGTCGCACACATGGGTTTTGTGACTTTGGGCTTTTTCATCTTCAATCCACTGGGCGTGTCCGGCGGCATTGTGCAGATGATCGCGCACGGCTTTGTGTCGGCGGCCATGTTCTTGTCGATTGGTGTGTTGTACGACCGCGTGCATTCGCGTGAAATCGCCAGCTACGGCGGCGTGGTCAACACCATGCCCAAGTTTGCGGCGTTTGCCCTTTTCTTTGCCATGGCCAACTGCGGCTTGCCAGGTACAGCCGGTTTTGTCGGTGAGTGGATGGTCATTCTGGGTGCCCTCAAGTTCAACTTCTGGGTGGGCATGCTGTCCGCCTCGGCTTTGATCTTTGGTGCGGCTTACACCCTGTGGATGTTCAAGCGCGTTTACCTCGGGCCTGTGGCCAACGATGACGTGAAAGCCTTGACCGACATCAATGGCCGTGAATTTTTGGTGATGGCCTTGTTGGCTGCTGCCGTGCTCTACATGGGCGTCTATCCCAAGCCATTCACCGATGTGATGGACAGCTCGGTGCTGGACCTGCTCAAACACGTGGCCCAGTCCAAACTGCCCTGAGCAGTGGATGGATCGCGCATTGCCAGATTTGAAGAATTGAAAGAACACCCATGATGGACAACTCCAGTTGGATGACGGTTTATCCGGAGATCGTGTTGCTGGTCATGGCCTGCGTCATCGCGCTGGTCGACCTCTTCGTGAAAAGCCCCAAGCGCACCGCCACCTACGCCCTGACCTTGTTGTCATTGGGCGGTGTGGCTGCGCTGCACGCGCTGTATGCAGACGCTGGGCACACCTTGTATGGCTTTGGCCGCTTGGTGGTGAGTGACCCCATGGGGCATTGGCTGCGCTGCTTTGCCACGATTGCCGTGATGGTCACCTTGGTCTACTCGCGTCCTTATGCATTTGATCGCGACATGTTGCGTGGCGGTGAGTTGTTCAGCCTGAGCATGTTCGCTTTGCTGGGCATGAGCTTCATGATTTCGGGCCAGAATTTCATTGTGATCTATCTGGGCTTGGAGCTGTTGACCTTGTCGAGCTACGCCTTGGTCGCACTTCGCCGTGACCACACCCAAGCCACCGAAGCGGCCATGAAGTACTTTGTGCTGGGTGCCATGGCCTCCGGCTTCTTGCTTTACGGCATGTCCATGATGTATGGCGCGACCGGCAGCTTGGAGTTGTCCGAAGTCTTGAAGGCGATTGCCACCGGCCAAGTCAACCACCAGGTTTTGGTGTTCGGCTTGGTGTTCATCGTGGCTGGCTTGGCATTCAAAATTGGCGCAGTGCCATTCCACATGTGGATTCCCGACGTTTACCAGGGCGCACCCACTGCAGCCACCTTGATGATTGGTGGTGCTCCCAAGTTGGCGGCTTTTGCCATCATGATCCGCTTGCTGGTAGAGGGCTTACTGCCCTTGGCGTTTGATTGGCAGCAAATGCTGTCGGTCTTAGCCATCGGCTCTCTCCTCATCGGTAACCTCGCAGCCATTGCCCAGACCAACCTCAAGCGCATGCTGGCCTATTCGACCATCGCGCAAATGGGTTTCGTCTTGCTGGGTTTTGTGGCAGGGGTCATCAATGGTCAAACCACGTTGGCTGCCAACGCTTACAGCTCGGCCATGTTCTACATGGTCTCGTATGTGTTGACCACCTTGGCGGCATTCGGGGTGATCATGCTGCTGGCGCGTCAGGGCTTTGAGAGTGAAGAAATCACCGACTTGGCTGGACTTAACCAACGCAGTCCCTTGTATGCGGGTGTGATGGCGATCTGCCTGTTCTCCATGGCAGGTATCCCACCCATGGTGGGTTTCTACGCCAAGCTGTCGGTTTTGCAGTCGCTCATGGTTTCGGGCCAAAGCTTCTACATTGGCCTGGCCATTTTTGCCGTGCTCATGTCCTTGATTGGTGCTTTCTATTACTTGCGCGTGGTCAAAGTCATGTACTTCGATGAACCCGTCACGGCCACCACTGTGTCTGCTGACACCGATGTGCGTGTGGTTCTGTCCATCAATGGTTTGTTGGTACTGGTTCTGGGCATCGTGCCGGGCGCTTTGATGGCGCTGTGCGCCAATTCTGTGGCCCGCATGTTGGCCATTTGATCTGACGGCCATGTCCACTTCTTCGCAAATTGTCATGTTGGTGTTGCTGGCCTTGCTGGCTGCCAATTTGCCTTTTGCCAACCAACGTATTTTGGTGTTCGGGCCTCAGCGCGAGGCCAAACCCCTCGTTTGGCGATTGGCCGAGTTGGTGCTGCTCTACTTTGTGGTGGGTGGGGTGGGTTTGGCCCTCGAGAACCATGGCGGCCAAATCGCACCGCAAGGGTGGGAGTTTTATGCGGTTACTGGCACCATGTTTGTGACCTTGGCATTCCCCGGTTTTGTTTACCGTTACCTCATGCACCGTCCACATTGAGCGGGTATCGGCCTTTCCAGCCTGAGACATTGCCCATGACCGATGCCCACCTGATCGAGCGCCAGGTCAGCCAAGAAGAGTTGCTGCGCGGCAACTTTTTGCATGCGTTTCGAGACACCGTGCGGCTGCCCAACCAAGCCTTGGCCACCCGTGAATACGTGGTGCATCCAGGTGCCGTCATGGTCATTCCCCTGTTGGAGACACCTGAGGGGCTGAAGCTGGTCATGGAACGGCAATACCGATACCCCGTGGGTCAGGTGATGATCGAATTTCCGGCGGGCAAGCTCGATGCAGGGGAAGACCCTTGGTTGTGTGCACAACGCGAACTGCAAGAAGAAACCGGCTACACCGCACGCCAGTGGGCCAGGGCTGGGGTCCTTCACCCAGTGATCGCTTATTCCACCGAGGTCATTGAAATCTGGTTTGCCAAAGACTTGAGTTTGGGCGCGCGTCAACTCGATGCCGAAGAGTTTTTGGACGTGTTCACAGCAACACCAGCGCAATTGATGGACTGGTGCAGGGATGGGCAGGTGACCGACGCCAAAACCCTCACGGGTGCCCTTTGGTTGCAAAACACTTTGTCTGGATCATGGCCCTTGCTTTGGCAAAGCCTGGACTGACCGGGCGACAAGATGAAAGTCCTGGATCTTCAATGTGCGCATGGCCACAGCTTTGAAGGCTGGTTTGGTTCGCAAGACGATTACGACAGCCAGCGCGCAAGGGGCTTGGTGTCCTGTCCCGTGTGCAATGACAGCGATATCACCAAAAAACTCTCTGCGCCTCGCTTGAACCTGGGCCACGGAATCGCTCCAGAGCCGGCAATCGCACCCCGCGATGCGGTGCCGGGAGGTGCCCAGTTGCCCGCTACAGTGCTTGCGCCTGATGCGAGTTCCCCGGTGCCCAATTCTGACCTCGCGTTGAACTCAGAGACTTTGAGCCAGATGCAAGCGGCCATGATGAAGATGGTCCGCCACGTCATGGCCAATACCGAAGATGTGGGGTCCCAGTTTGCCGAGGAGGCCCGCAAAATTCATTATGGTGAGCGAGAGGAACGTAATATTCGGGGTCAAGCCACCCGCGAAGAAACCGAAGCCCTCATGGACGAAGGCATCGACGTCATACCCCTTCCCGTGCCGGAAAACCTCAAAGGCCCACTGCAGTAAGTGCAGATGCAGCGCCTGATGAAACACGCACTGCACATTGACGATGCCGAAGTTGAACTCACTGCCATTCGGGCGCAAGGCCCGGGTGGTCAAAACGTCAACAAAGTCTCCAGCGCCATCCAGTTGCGCTTTGATGTGGCCAATTCAGGCCTGCCAGACGATGTCAAGCAGCGTTGGCTCCAATCCGGCGACAGCCGATTGACGCAAGAGGGCGAGTTCATTCTCAAGGCCCAGCGCCACCGTACGCAAGACGCCAACCGGGTGGACGCATGGGCCAGGCTATACGAAACGCTGGACCTTTACGCCAAGCCCCCCAAACCCCGAAAAGCCACCAAGCCAACGTATGGCTCGGTGAAAAGGCGGCTCGAGGGCAAAGCCATTCAGTCAAAGATCAAGGCGTCAAGGCAGGGTAGGGATTGAGTTTTCATTGGCGTTACGCATTGCCCAGCCCTGTGAAACACCGGCAGGTGGTCAGCGGGGTTTGATCGGCACCATGCTCACAAAGCTGCGGGCGCTTTGTGTGTAGCCCTCGGGCGTGAGGTGCAGCAGGTCCGCTTGCATCCAACCCTTGGCCAACCAGCGCTGTGCCGAACCCGGCCCCCCCATGGCTTTTTGCCAGTGCCAATGTGCGCAGCCCTGGGCGACGGCCAGGCGGTATTGGCTGTCGTTGATCAAGCGAACGGTGGTGGATGACTTTTGGGCGTCGGGAGGCCCCATCAAAACACAGCGGGCACGGGGGTAGGCGGCTTTGAGTCGGGTCAGGCTCGCGCTGATCTGTTGCTCATACAAGCTGACTTTGAAGTCCGGGTCCAGCGATTCGTTGGTGCCCGATTGCAGAATCACCACGTCATAGCCCTTGCTCAGCGGGTCTTCTCGGCGCAGGTGATCCTTGTTGACGATGCGCCACCCTTTGGCGGTAGCGCCGGGGATGCTGAACACATCCAGGATGACCTGGCTTTTGGCCTCGTACGCAGGCGCAATGCCATCGATGCGAATGGCTCCTGCCAAGACCCGCAATTGAAGTGTGGCAAAAGGCAAGTCAGCTTGCACGCGCAGTCGCGCAGGGCTGCCAGCGGGGAGCTGGACAACAGATTCGGCGCCACCGTCGACGGTGATCGCCAAGGTCAAGCCCTGTTCAGTGATGCCTTTGGCCAAGTGAATGTCGGCCCATTTCACGCGTGTTTGCGGGCTGGGGTGGCGAAAGTCCAGCCACAGGAAAGCCCCTGCTTGGGCGGTTTGGATGGCACTGAGTGACTTGGCATAGTTTTCAGGCCCCTCTTTGGTCGTGCGGTAAGCCAGGGCCAATTGCCAATCGTCGCTCAGGCAAACCCGCCGCAGGGGCTGGCGGACCCCCTTGAGGCCCCAAGTCGGTGCCATGAAGCTGGGGTGGGTTTGGGCCAAGGGCAGTCGCAGGGCCTCCAGCATGCTGTCGGCAAAGGTGCCTGAAGCCGTGTGGCTGTCGCCCCAAAGTCCCACTTTGAGGGCGTTGGGGTAGGCGTTGGCAGGCGGTGTGCTCACCCAGGTCAATGGCTGGCTGTCGCCTTGGACCAGCTCAGCGGCCTCGGTGGTGGGGCGGCTTGCCTGTTGCCGCACTTTGGGCAAAGGGCACTTAAGTTCCCCGGGATCGCCAAGACCGGCCACGCGCAGCACGGCCATGTCGGCAGCAGCCAGGGTGCTGGCTGAGCCGAAGGCTGCCACGATGATCAAGGCCAAAGTGAATGTTGAAAGGAATGCGTTCAAAAAGGGTCCATGCAAGCGCGGTGACCCATGGTTTTACCACTCAAAAGTGAAGAGAGAGCCGATGGATGACGCAAATGCGGGCAGGGGTGAGCCCGAAGTTGGGCCTAAAAATTGCTTGATTGTCTAAAACTGTGGAATAACCGTCAATTTTGAGAGTCTGTTCAACGCCATCACGATTGCTCCTGAAGCCATGACACTGCTTGCCAAGCCATTTGCCCCTGCGGCGTCCGATGCCTCGGACCGCCTGACGGGTGCGCCTGCGCGTTCAGCTCACTTGGCTTCACCCACGGGTGCGCTGCAAGGTGCAGCCTTTTCGCAGGCTTTGTCCAAGCTCAAACCCACAGAGGACGTGGTCACTGTCCGCCCGGGTGACACCTTAAGTGGCCTCATCCAAAAGCAGTTGAAAGACACCCATTCACCCCTGCAACTCTCGGGTGAACAGTTGTACCGGGTGGCTCTCAAGGTGGCCGCGGACAATGGCATTGCCAACGCAAACTTGATATACCCCAACCAACGCATTGACTTGTCGTCGGCGCAGCCTTTGGCCATGGCGGAGGTGCTGAATCCCGACAAGTCGGTCACGCCATTCGCCTCTGCCCAGCCACAAGCCTTGAACCCGGCGGGCCCAAGCCGTGGCGGCAATGCCCATGCCGTGGGGCAGCGCGCTTTCATGGCTCAACACGCGCAAGCGGCCCAACAGGCCCAAGCCAGCAGCGGCATTCCGGCCTCATTCATGGTGGCCCAAGCCGCTTTGGAGACGGGCTGGGGTCAGCGTGAAATCCGCTTTGAAGACGGCCGCACCTCGCACAACCTGTTTGGCATTCGTGCAGGGGGCAACTGGAAAGGGCCTGTGGCCGAGGTCTGGACCACCGAATTTGTCAACGGCAGCACGCAAAAGGTGCGCGGCCAGTTCCGTGCTTATGGCAGTTACGAAGAGTCGTTCAACGACTATGCCCGTCTGATCAGCCAAAATCCGCGGTATGTGCCCGCGATGCGGCAACTGGACAACCCGCAGGCCTTTGCCAGTGCCTTGCAAAAAGCCGGTTATGCCACCGCACCCAACTACGCCAGCGTGCTGGGCTCCATGATCGAAAAGACGCAGCGCCTGCAAGGGACTGCACCGCCAGCCATGGCAGTGCTGACTTTGCCGGCGACACCGCCACCCGAAGCGAGCATGCTCACCACGGCACAAATGCTCAGCATGCGGCAAGGGGGACAAAGCGCTTCAGAGACAGCCATGGGCATCATGAACAGTGCGCTCAACACCATGCCCGGTGGGCAGGGCATGACAGCGGTGGGACATCGGCAGTGGCGTCAGTCACCTTACGCAGAGCTGGGCCTGCCCAGCCAGTTATCCAGTCAGTTACCCGGCCAGTTACCCAACCCATTACCGATGAATTTGCCCGTCACCCGGCGCTGACTGTGAGTGTGGCGCTCAGTTGTCGGTTAGCGTTGGCTGATCCGGTTTGGCGAGCGGCGTGGTGGAAGGGGCCGGCTCCGAGGATGCCGCGGGGATGACGGTTTCAGAGGGCGTTGCTGCTGGACTTGATGTTGAACTTGGCGCAGGGGTCGGCATTGGCGAGGGCAGTGCAGGGCGTTTGACTTGTCGAAGTGAAGGGCCAGCCAGCAGCACCTCAGGTTGACCCAAAGCGATCCGGATCTGGTTGTAATAAGCATGAATGCCGCTGCCCGAGAGGTGAATGCCGTCTTGCACAAAATAGGCCGGGTTGCTTTGGCCAATGGCGTGCCAGTCCACCATGCGCACGTTGTCAAAGTTTTGGCTGACCCGCGCGATCAAATCGTTGTTGGGCCCGGTCCAGCGCCGAGCGCCATAGACATTGAGCACCACCACCGTTTTGCGGTCGGCCAGTTGTTCCAGCAAGGCCCGAAACTGTTTTTCGCCCAAATAGCCATTGGTGCCCAGGTGAATGACCATGGCATCGCCCAGCTGCGCCTCGCTTTTCAGGTTTTGCACCAGTTTCAGGCCGTCGCTGCCTTGGCGGCCTACTTTGGCTTCAACGCGGGCTGCAGGCAAACGGCGCAGCAAATAAGGGCTGGCACCCAGCAAGACCGAGTCGCCCACCAAAGTGACCTGTTGGTAAGCCGAGCCTGCCGGATTCGGCTTGGGTGAAGCCGCGGAAATAGAAGGCTGCGAGGGTGTGGGCAAACCCGTTCTGGGGTTGGGCACTGGGGTTGTGGCCTGCAAGGCTGGGAGGGAGGGCTCGGTCTGGGCACTGCTGCTCAGTGAGTGCATGAAACTCAAAACACCGACATTGACGCACACCAGCGCTCCGAGCCCGATCCAAGTGCGACGGCCCCATGCCTTGGGCGAGCCGGCGACCCATGGCTTCTCAACCCAGCGGTAGGAAGCTTCGGCACACAGCAGCGTCAATGCCAAGCGGGCCACATTGACACCAGTCAGCTCCAGCGCGTCGGCCTGCGGTGAGGGTTTCAGCCAAATCACCACCGGCCAATGCCACAGGTACAGAGAATAAGACCGGGCACCGAGCCACAGCATCGGGCGGGTGGAGAGCATCCAAGCCACCCAAGTGCCTTCGCGTGTGCTGGCCACAATCACCAGACTCGTGAGGAGGGCCGCCCCTAAAAATCCACCTTGATAGAGACCGGCCATGCCTTCGTGGGTTTCGGCCATGGCCCAGATCAGAGCGGCCAAGGCGGCTGTTCCGGCCAGGTTGAGGACTTCGTCGCTGGTGGCGGAAGTCAGGCGGAGTTTCCAAGGGTTCCACCAAGCGGCCAAGGCCGACCCGGTCAGCAAGCCCATCAAGTGCGTGTCGGTGCCCAGGTACACACGGCTGGGATCTCCGCCGTCGATCTGCGTGACATAAAGCCAAGCCATCCAAGCCGTGCTGGACACAGCAATACCCGCAGCCGCGAATCCCAAACCCGTTTTTCCCGCGGTGTTCAGCAGCCCAAGCGCCAGCACAGGCCAAAGCAGGTAGTACTGCTCTTCCACGGCCAATGACCAGAGGTGCTGCAGCAGCCGAGGTTGTTCGATGGCCTCGAAGTACGACTGTTGCGCCACAATTTGCCACCAGTTAGACAGGTAGAAAAATGCGGCGGGCAGGTCTTCAGCCAAGCGCGGCAGAGCTGCAGGCAGCACCATGGGCGTGATGGCCACCAGCCAAAGCAGCATGACCAAGGCCGCCGGAAACAGACGGCGGGCTCGGCGCAGGTAAAACGCTGCAAAGTCGATGCGACCTGCTCGCGCGTGTTCCTGCAACAAAAGCGCAGTGATGATGAAGCCCGACACGGTGAAGAAAATGTCCACCCCCAAAAACCCGGCAGGCAAAAAGTTGCCCAGATTCAGGTGGTAACCGATGACGGCCAGCACGGCCACGCCGCGCAAACCATCGAGACCGGGCAAACGGGCCAGTGCGCTCATGGTGAGGCCAAGCCAAAGTCGGCCATGAATCGGTTGGCCAATTCGCGGTATCCGGCCGGGGTGAAGTGGATCAGGTCAGGGGCCATCAGGGGCGGATTCTTGCGGGCCCAAGGGTAGGCACTTCCCACGCCACCCATGGCTTCTTGCATGCTCCAAGCCAGACAACCGTGTTGTGCTGCCAACTCGGTTTGGATTTGCCCAATTTGTGCATGGATGCGGCTGAATTTCAACAGTTGTGCTGCCGGTGCTGAAGGCACAGGCTTTGTCGGTTTGATATTTTTGGAGGCTTTGCCTTGGGCGTTGGCCCCTTTTTTTGGGGCGTTTTTGCTGGCTTTTTTGGTTTTGGGTTTGACCACCCGAACCCCTCGGTCTCCAGGGCTGATCAGCAGGCATTGAGTTTGTGGAAACACCTGGCGGAAATGGCCAAGGGCCTTGTTCAGCGTCTCCCGGTAAGTCGTTTCGTTGAAACGGGGATCGTTGCCTTCGTTCGTGCCGAAGGCGATCAGGGCCAAGTCATAGGGCTGGTCGGTGAACCATGAAGCCAGATAAGCCAAGTCGCTGCGCACCCACCCGGCCACGGTGGCCCCAGGGTAAGCGAACAAGTCGAGGTGGATGGCTGTGGGTGTGGGCGTTGGCGCCAACTTGAGACCTTGAAAGCGATAAGAGCCCTCGATCACGCGGATTTGCAAGATTGACAAAGGCGATGGGGTGGTGAGTTCCAGCGCATTCGGGCCGGCTTGGAGTGTCAGGCTCACCTCTGTTTCGGCTTCGCCGTCCACACGGATGCCCAGTCGCGTGCTGCCCGATGCGCCGCCATGGTGCAGGATTTGTAAGCGCGTCAGGCGGGCCGTGCCTTGGCCATCGCGCAAGTCCAAAGTCAAGGTGGCTCCAGGGCGTTTGGCGAGCAAGCTGGTCATCCCAGGGCCGGGGGCCGCAGCGGCATCGCCGTGGGCGTAGGCCATCTCGCGCGCCCATTCCCCTGTCAAGCAGGTCTTGCGCACCAAGGCCCGCACGCCTCCATGACCCACGCCCGCATGCACAAAACGGCTGCTCACATGGAGGGCACTGGGCCCTGCGGGCCCGGTGAGTTGGCGCAGCATTTGGTCGCTGAAAAAAGCAGCGGCCATGTGGCTGTCGCCCCAAATGGCCATGCGATAAGGGACCGTTTTGTCCTGGCGCAAAGCGCCTATGTGGGGTGAGGGTGCCGGACGCTTGCCCGCAGTGGCCTGTATGTCTTGCAGGGCTTGTTCGACGTCTTCCGCATCCGGGATTTCAGTCGGCTCAGCGGGCGCAGTGTCGGGGCGGCTCTGGGCCGGGCCTTTGAGTGGACAAACCAGCTCCACGGGGTGGGTCCCGTTGTTGGCGATGTGCAGAGACTGCACAGCGACTCCCGCAGCCGAGAAGGCCGAATGGGACGAGGCGCTAGGCTGGTGAGGGGGCAGCGACTGCCCTCCTGCTGCTTGGCAAAGACAGGCCCAGATCAGCGCGCCATAGATCTGTTTCATGGACGCAAATACCCCTGGGCCAAGGCCACCACGCAGGCGATCGGGTCTTGTGGCCCATCTGCAGCCACCACCTGTCTTTGCGGCATGCTGCGCAGCCAAGTGATTTGCCTTTTGGCCAATTGGCGGGTGGCAAAAATACCCAGCTCTCGCACCTGATGGTCGGGCCACCCCGCCTCCAAACCTTCCCAAGCTTGGCGGTAACCCACGCAGCGCATCGAGGGCAAATCCGGGTTCAGGTCACCGCGCTGGCGCAGGCGACGTACCTCGTCCATGAAGCCTGCAGCCATCATCTGGTCAAACCGCTGGGCGATGCGTCCGTGCAACCACGCCCTGTCGTGGGGCTCCAAGCTGATGATCGGGATGTGCCAGTCGGTGGTGTGGCTTTTGGCGCTTTGGTGAAAAGACGTCAAAGTCTGTCCCGTGGCCATCCAAACCTCTAAGGCGCGACCAATGCGTTGGCTGTCCCCGGGTGCCAAACGGGCAGCGGCGGTGGCGTCGACCTGAGCCAGCAGCGCGTGCATCGCAGGCCAGCCCAGTTCTTGAGCCTGCTGCTGAATTTGGGACCGGATGCCTGGGTTGGCCGATGGGATGTCGTTCAAACCTTCAAGCAAGGCCTTGAGGTATAGCATGGTGCCCCCCACCAACAAGGGCGTTTTGCCCCGGGCCTGTATGTCCGCGATCAGGGGGGTGGCCTCTCGGGCAAAGTCGGCCGCGCTGTAACTGTGCAGCGGGTCAAGGATGTCGATCAGGTGGTGCGGCACTCTGTCCAGTTCAAGGCGACTGGGTTTGGCGGTGCCAATGTCCATGCCCCGGTACACCAGCGCCGAGTCCATGCTGATGATTTCTGCGCCACCTCGGCCCTGCAGGCTTTCGGCCAAGGCCAATGCCGCTGCTGTTTTGCCACTGGCCGTGGGGCCGACCAGGGCGATGGCGTCAAGGGGGCGCTGTGTCATCACTTGATCAGGTGGGTTGAGCCAACACGACCGCAGGCTTGCCATGGCGCTGCACAGCCGTCCATGCCACCGCGGTGATGACAACCGCCCACAACAACAGCCCATGCGCGAGTGCAAAAACCGGTTGGTCCATGTGTGAACCCAACCAAGCACCCATGAAAAAAGCGCCCAACATCATCAAGAAACCATTCAGCGCTGAGGCCGTGCCTGCCCTGTGAGGGAAGGGCGCGACGGCGCCGCTTTGGCCGCAAGGCTGGTGCACGCCGTGGCCGATCATGAAGATGTACATGGGCACCATGACAGCCCAGGCGCCATACCAGTCTTGACCTTGTCCGGCATAGGCAAGGACCACCATGCTCACGCCGCCTGTGAGCGTCAAGACTGCAGCCATGCCCACAGTCCGGTGAACGCTGGTGCGGCGCAACAGCCATCGGCACCAAAAGGTGCCCACGATGTAAGACAGCGACATGCTGAGCATGAGAAAGCCATAGGCTGTTTTGCTGTAACCCATGAAGGTGACAAAGACAAAAGAAGAACTTGCCAAAAAGGTGAACAACCCCAGGTATGAGCCGGCAGACAAAGAGCACCAGGTGAGAAACACCGGGTTGCGCAGGATCTCGAGGTTGGCCCGCAGTAGAGGCCCAGCAATGAGCGCATACGGGTCGGGTCGGGCCAAGGTTTCTTCAAAACGCCAAGCCAGCAAGGCCCATGTGGCAGCGCCGAACACGGCCAATGCCAGCAGGGCGTAGCGCCAGCCCAGTGTGTCGGTCAACATGCCGCCCAGGGGGGCACAGGCGCAAGCGATGATGCCCAGCCCCGTGAGCGCTTGCGACATGACGTTGGCCCCTTGAACGGGCTGGAACAAGTCGCGCACCACGGCGCGTGCGGCCATGACGGCTGCACCCATGGCCATGCCTTGCACCGTGCGCCCTGCAATCAGCCAAGCCATGTCGGGCGCAAAAGCGCACGCGATGGATGACAAGGTGTAAGCCCCCATGCCCACCAACAAAATAGGACGGCGACCCCACCGATCTGACAGAGGGCCCCAAATGAGTTGTGACAAGCCAAATGCCAACAGCAAGGCTGTGAGTGTGAGCTGAGCCTGGCCCATGCCCGCACCAAAACCTTGGGTGATGGCGGGCAAGGCGGGCAAATACAGGTCGGTGGTGACAGGTTGCAGGCCGAGCAGCAGCGCGAGGATGAGGACGATCAGTTTTTGCGACATGCCCGTCATCACCGACCCCGCAGAAACAGCGCATCCAAGTCCCGCATCGTCATCTGCCGCCAAGTGGGGCGGCCATGGTTGCACTGGTCGGAGCGTTCGGTCTCTTCCATCTGGCGCAGCAGGGCGTTCATTTCGTCGAGCGTCAAGCGGCGGTTGGCTCGCACGGCACCGTGGCAAGCCATGGTGGCCAAGATTTCGTTTTGGGCGCGTTGCACCACGGTGCTGGCGTCGTGCTGGGCCAGCTCGGCCAGCACGCTGCGGGCGAGCTCTACGGCATCGCCTTGCGCGAGACTGGTGGGCACGGCGCGCACGGCCAGTGTCTTGGCCGACAGGGGCGAGATTTCCAGTCCCAGTTGCGCCAAGGCCTCGGCGCAGGCTTCGGCCGTGGCCACTTCGGTGGGTGTGGCGGCAAAGGTGGCCGGGATCAGCAGGGGTTGGCTGGCGATGCGCGGGCCTTCGCCATCGGCGGCGTTGAGCTGGTTTTTCAGGCGCTCATAGACGATGCGCTCGTGTGCGGCGTGCATGTCCACCACCACCAGGCCTTGTTTGTTCTCGGCTAGGATGTAGACACCGTGCAGCTGCGCCACGGCGCGGCCCAGCGGCCAGTCGCCTTCGGGCAGGGTTGCTGCAGTGGTCGCTGTGGTTGTGTGGGCGCTTGCCCCTGCTCGCGAATTGCCTTCGGCCGCAGGGGCGGCCTCCCACATTCCTGCTGCCTCTGCAGCGTGCGGTGAGGGCTGCCACAGCACCTTCAGATCGGCCATGGCCTGCTCGCCATCCACACGGGGGCGCAAAAAATCAGCGGGTTTGTAAGCCGGCGCAGTGAAGCTCGACGGGCTAGGGCGTTCAAACGCCATGCCGCCTTGCTGCCAAGTCGCCGACTCGGGCAAGGCTTTGGCGGTGGGGGCTTTCAGATCAAATTCGCTGGCGCTGCTGGCCACTTCTTCGCTCAGATTTTGTGAGCGGGGCGCAGCCAAAGCGTTTTCCAGCGCATGCCGCACCGCCTGGTGGACAGCGCGGCTGTCCCTGAACCGCACTTCGATCTTGGTGGGGTGCACATTCACGTCGACCAAGGTGGGGTCGATCTCCATGAACAGCGCGTAGGCGGGTTGCTTGTGGCCATGCAGCACGTCTTCGTAAGCGCTGCGGGCCCCGTGCATGACGACCTTGTCGCGCACAAAACGGCCATTCACATAAGCGAACTGGTGGTCCGGGCGAGATCGGGCAGCGTCTGGAAGGCCAGCGCGGCCGATCACTTTGAGCGGCCCAGCGTTGTATGCGACGGCGATGGACTGCGCCACGAACTCGTCGCCCAATACATCGGCCAGGCGCTGTTCCAGGCCCGCGGCACCGGGGTGCACGCGCCATTGCTCGACCAGCTTGCCCTCGTGCCAGATGGCAAAGCCCACATCGGGGCGAGCCAGCGCATGGCGGCGAACGGCCTCGATGCAGTGCGCCAGCTCGGTGCTGTCGCTTTTCAAAAACTTGCGGCGTGCGGGGGTCGAGAAAAACAGCTCTTTGACTTCCACGGTGGTGCCCACCGCGCGGGCGGCAGGGCGGATTTCGCCAGTGCGGCCGTCCAAGGCAAAGGCGGTGGCTTGGCCGTCCATGCGCGAGAGCAGGGTGAGCTCAGACACCGAGTTGATGGCCGCCAGTGCCTCACCCCGGAAACCCATGGTCATGACCGATTCAAGGTCATCGAGGTTGCCGATCTTGCTGGTGGCGTGGCGTTTGAGGGCGGTGGCCAGCTCGTCGGAGGCGATGCCGCCGCCGTCGTCTTCCACCGAGATCAGCCGGGTGCCACCCCCCATCAGACGCAGGGTGATGCTGCGTGCGCCTGCGTCCATGGCGTTGTCCACCAATTCGCGCACGACCGAAGCAGGCCGCTCGACCACCTCGCCTGCGGCGATTTGGCTGATCAGTTCATCGGGGAGTTCGCGAATGGGGCGGCGCGCGGTAGCCGGGGTTTGTTCAAAAGTCACTGCCTGATTTTAGGGCTTGGGCAGGGATAATCTGCCCCATGGACATCCTTTTGCAACTTGTTGATTTCATCCTCCACGTCGACCGTTATCTGGAGGCCTTTGTTTCCCAATATGGGGCCTGGGTCTATGCCCTGTTGTTTCTCATCATTTTTGTGGAAACCGGCGTCGTGGTCATGCCGTTTTTGCCGGGTGATTCGCTCTTGTTCATTGTTGGCGCCATGTGCGGCGCGGGTTTGATGAGCTTGCCGCTGGTGATGGGTTTGTTGTTGGTGGCAGCCATTTTGGGCGACCAGACCAATTACACGATCGGTCGCTACTTCGGCCCCCGGGTGTTCCAGTGGGAAGACTCGCGGTTTTTCAGCCGCAAAGGCTTTGACCAGGCCCACGCGTTTTACGAAAAATACGGCGGCATCACCATCATCTTGGCGCGATTCATGCCTTTCATCCGCACCTTTGTGCCCTTTGTGGCGGGTGTGGCCGAGATGACCCGCAGCAAATTCACCTTGTTCAATGTAGTGGGCGGCTTCATTTGGGTGGTGGGCCTGACCCTGGCCGGCTATCTGTTTGGCAATTTGCCCTTTGTGCAAACCCACTTGTCCAAAATCATTTGGGCCTTGATCATCGTGCCTGGCCTGATCGCCATGTTGGGGGCTTGGAAGGCTCGGCGGACGGTTTAGAACGCCAACACCTCAGCCAGTGTGGGTGGCTGGCAGCCTTGGCGGGTGCAATTGATGGCCGCGGCTTTCATGGACATGGCCAAAGTGTCGGCCACACGGTCGCTGGCCTTTGAAACGTTGGAGGACCAGTCGGCCAAGGTGTTACCCCAAAAGGTGTCGCCTGCACCCACAGTGTCGGCCAAGGTGACCGAAGGTACAGGCAGGCCATGGCTCTGGCCTTCCACATCCAGATAAGCGCCTTCACCGCCAAAGGTCAGGGCCACGCGGCTCAAGTTGGCCGGCGCGCACGCTACACGCAACTCACGCACTAAGCGGGGCGATTCTCCGATGGCCACGTTGGCAAATCCCATGGTTTCCAGGTCTTCGTCGCTGGCTTTGAGCCAGTCGGTCAGGCCGATCACCTCGCGCAAAGCCGACACATAGGGCGCCAATTCACCGGCCACTTGTGGGCGCAGATTGATGTCGACGCTGACCGTCCAGCCCAAGTCCCGCGCAGATTTGAGAATGGCCACCACTTTTTGGTGCTCGGGAGGGATGAGCAGCAAAGACCCCGTGTGAAATATTCCGGGTACGGGTTGTTGACGCAACAGGTCCACGATGCCATCCACCGTGTAGTCACGATCGGCAATGCCCTCGCGGTAAAAGCCATAGCTGGGTTGGCCTTCGTGCACTTGCACCACAGCCAAAGAGGTCGGGCGTGGGCTGGTGCCCCCGGGTAGGTCTACACCGTCTTGCTGCAGTTGTTTCACCAGGCCTTGTCCGAACAGGTCTTTGGACAAGGGGTTGAGGTAGGCCACCTGGGCGCCTCGCAGTGCAGCGGCACGGGCCAGGTTGAATGGGCTGCCGCCCATCAATGGGCGCAGCTGGCCATCAGGCTGAGCGATACAGTCCATCAAGGCTTCGCCCAGCACAAAAATAGGTGTACTCATGGAGTGATCCCGGCGCGTTGTTTATTTTTTGAGCAAATGCTTGCGGCGCACCACGTCGATCCAGACAGCCAAGATGACGACAGCACCGATGGCCATCATTTGTTTGAACTGGGAGACTTCCATCAGGTTCATGCCATTGCGGATCATGGTGATCAGCACCGCGCCCAGCAAACTGCCCCATATGCTGCCACGCCCCCCAAACAGGGAAGTGCCGCCCAAAATAACGGCAGCAATGGCGTCCAGCTCAAACATTTGCGCCATCTTGCCGCTCGATGAATCCATGCGGGCCATGAGCACGATGGCTGCGAGTGCGCAGCACAGGCCAGAGATCACATAGACACCCAGCTTGTACCAGCGGATGTTGATACCCACTTGGCGAGCACCCATTTCATTGGAGCCCATCGCATAGACGTAGCGGCCAATCTTGGTGCTCGACAGCACAAAGGCCATCACCACAAAAAAGATGCCGGTGATCAGTGTGGGCATGGGCACACCCAGCACATCGCCGTAGCCGATGAAGGGCAGGGGATCGGGCAAACCTGCATTGTCAAAACCGCCCGTCATGTCAAAGGCCAGCCCACGCCACAGCGTCAGGCCGCCCAGCGTGACGATGAAAGCGGGTATGCCGACAAAGGCCACCAAGTAGCCGTTGAAGACGCCCACTGCCGCGCCAATGGCCAGTGCCATCAGCATGGCCAGATAAGGGTCAATGCCCATTTTGATCATCATGTGGCCGGCCACGGCACCCGCCAAGGCTGTGAGAGCACCCACGGCCAGGTCGACGCCACCGGTCAAGATCACAAAAGTTTGACCACCCGCCAGCAAAGCGATGACCGAAGCCTGCACCAAGATGTTGGACAGGTTGCCTGCAGTCAAAAAGTAGGGCGAGGCAAAAGTCAGCAAAACGCCCAGCACAAGCACTGCTACCAAAGCGCCGTACCACTCTTGTCGGGTGATGGATTTCATAAGTTTCTCAATATTCCAAAAAACAAGCCCGGACCCTCAGGTCCGGGCAGGCCTTGACTTGACTTGGCCTTCAATATCACTTGGCCTTGACCTTCATGAACTGACCCACGCCGGAGTCGGCAGCGAACTTGTCCACGTTGGATGGCAGCACCAAGAATGAACCGGTATCGATACGGGCATCTACTTTTTTGCCTTGTGCGGCCGCGATGGCGGTTTCCACGCCCACTTGGCCGATCTTGGCCAGCATTTGTGCGGCGTTGGCTTGTTGCCAGCCTTGCTTCATCATGTCCAGACCACCTGGGGAGCCGTCAAAACCAGCGATTTTCACGTCGCCCGGCTTCTTGCCTGCAGCCATCAAGGCCGCTTTGGCACCCAAGGCGCCGCCGTCCCAAGCGCAAGCAATCACCTTGGCGTTGGGGTTGGCACGCAAGGCGGCTTCCACGCCGTTTTGGGCCATGGTTTGGTCCCAGGTGGTGGCCACTTCAACGATCTTGATGTTCTTACGCCCAGCGTTCAATGCATCCACGAAGCCTTTTTTGCGCTCTTGGCCAGTGGATTGACCCTGGTCGCCCGTCACATAGATCACGGTGTCGCCGTCTTTGATCTGTTCAGCCGCCCACTTGCCCTGAACGTTGGCCGCTTTGATGTTGTCGGTGGCCACATATGAAGTGATCTTGGCACCTGTGATGCCGGTGTCCACCGCAACCACGGAGATGCCAGCGGCCAAAGCTTTGTTGATGGCGGGTGCAATGCCGGCAGAGTCCACGGGGGCAATGGCAATCGCATTGACTTTGCGGGTGATCATGTCTTCAACGATGGCCAGTTGCCGAGACAACTCGCCCTTTTCAGCCGCCAATTCAATGAATTTGACGCCCTTGGCAGTGCCCGCTTTTTTGGCACCACCATTGATCAGCGTCCAGCCTTCGTTGGTGTTGCCGTTGGTGATGTAGGCGACTGTGACGTCTGCGGCCATGGCCGAGGTCAACAGGGTGGCTGCAGCTGCAGCGATGGCCAAGCGGCCGAATGTGCGTTTCGTGATCATGCTGTGTATCTCCGTTGTGGGTTGTACCGGGCAGAAAACCTTTTCTCTGACCGCGAACGGATTGGAAACGAAAAACCCGATTAAGTAAACCTAGTAGTTTTACTAATACGGATTTCAAGCAAATCATTCATGATCGGGACCATTCATTGTGAAAGTAGCGCCATGTCGACATCTGCACCCGTTCTTGAAATTCAGAAACTGACCAAACACTATGGCGGGGTCAAAGCCCTGACCGATGCCCAATTTCGCCTCATGCCCGGTGAGCATGCCGCCATCGTGGGCGACAACGGTGCGGGCAAAAGCACCTTTGTTCGCCTGATCACTGGGGCTGAGCAGCCCAATACAGGTGACATCCTGTTGGATGGCCAAAAGGTGAATTTCGAGTCGCCACTGGACGCCCGCGATCAGGGCATTGAAACTGTTTACCAGACGCTGGCGCTGGCCGAAGACCTGGATGTGCCCGCCAACATCTTTTTGGGCCGCGAAATCACGCGCCTGAACTTGGGGCCGCTGTCCATCCTCAACCACAAGGCCATGCGGGAAAAGTCGGCTGACATGTTGTCCACCACAGGCGTGAAGATTCAGGACATGTCCGAGAGCCTGCGCGGCATGTCGGGTGGTCAGCGCCAGTGCGTGGCCATTGCGCGCGCTGCAGGGTTTGCCAAAAAACTCATCATCCTCGACGAGCCCACTGCCGCCTTGGGCGTTCAGGAAACAGCCCGCGTGGAAGACATCATCAAAGGCCTCAAGCAACGCGGCGTTCCGTTGATCATCATCAGCCACAACCTGCGCCAGGTTTTTGACCTCGTGGACCGCATCTGGGTCTTTCGCCAGGGCCGAATCATCTGCAGTCGGCTCACCCGTGACACCAGTCCCGAAGAAATCGTGGGCCTGATCACCGGCGCCATCGACCCGGCCAGCCTGCGTTCTGAAGAGGCCGCCACATGCTGAAAGGGATTGACCCGCTGCTGACGCCCGAGTTGCTGATGCACCTGTGCGCCATGGGCCACGGTGAATGGGTGGCGGTGGTGGATGCCAATTTCACCGCAGACTTTTTGAGCCAAGGCAAACCGGTGGTGCGCATTCCCGGCCACAGCCTAGAGCGGGTCAGCCGTGCCGTGCTGTCGGTGTTTCCGTTGGCCACCGATGTGGCGCAGCCTGCCGCTTACATGCGGGTTTGCCACAGCGCAGACGGGCACCGAACGGCCGCCCAGCAGGCGGTGGTCGATCTGGTTGGCGCCGAAGGCTTCCAACCCGAACAAGTCGAGGCCGTGGAGCGCTACGCGTTTTACGAGAAAATCAAGGGGGCCAGCCTGATCGTGCAAAGCGGTGAGGGCACGGCTTTCGGCAACGCCTTGTTTTGCAAGGGCGTAATCCTGCTCTAACGCTTGAATTGAATCGTTCCACGCTTCTCACCATGAACAGTGCCTCCCCGACTTCTGCCATGCGTGGTTCCAACCATGTGGGGATGCGCCAGTTCAACGAACGCATTGTGCTGCAGGCCATCCGCCACCACGGGGCTATCCCGAAGGCCGATCTGGCCCGGCTGACCCAGTTGTCCACCCAAACGGTGGCCATCATCGTGGGCCGCTTGCTGGACGACGGCTTGCTCGTCAAACAGGACCGGGTGCGCGGCAAGATCGGGCAGCCCTCGGTGCCCCTGTCTCTCAACCCGCAAGGGGCTTTCAGCGTGGGCATTCAGGTAGGACGCCGCAATCTGGAGTTGCTGGTAGCCGATTTTTCGGGGCAACCTGTTGAACGTGTTGAAGTCCTCTACGACTACCCTGATCCAGACGTCTTGTTCGAGTCGATGGCGCTGGGTCTGCAAACCCTGAAAGAACGCATGGGCGAGCTATGGCACCGTACGGTGGGTGTGGGGCTGACAGCTCCTCTGTCCCTGCACAAATGGGCCGACCTGATGGGCGGGCAAGCTGCTCAAGCCTTGGCGCGTTGGGAGCACATTGACCTGACTGCCGAGGTGCAGCGCCTGACGGATTTGCCGGTGGTGTTTGCCAAAGACACCACGGCGGCGTGCGTGGCCGAACTGCTGCAAGGCCATGGCCGCAGTGTGCGCAGCTTTCTGTATGTGTTTGTCGGCACCTTCATCGGGGGCGGCTTGGTGCTGTCCGGTCACATCATGAACGGCGAGCGCGGCAATGCCGGTGCGATTGGCTCCTTGCCTGTGGGTTTGGCTTCAAGCGGTTCGGGCATGCCGCCTCAACTCTTGCAAAAGGCCTCGGGCTGGCAGCTCGAACAGGCTTTGTTGGCCGCAGGCCACAACCCTTTGCTGATTCACCAAGCCGGCATCATGGACAGGGCTTATGCCGACCTCACTGCACCATGGATCGCTCAGGCCAGCCAGGCCTTGGCCATGACCGTCGCGAGTTCCGCCGCCTTGCTTGATCTGGACGCCGTGGTGATGGACGGCTCTTTGGGTGCGCCGCTCATGACCGCTTTGATGGCGGCCACACAAGACGCGCTGACCCAATACCGGTTTGACGGCATGCACCAACCGCAGTTGTTGGCCGGGGAGGTGGGCGCCCACGCCCGTGCCTTGGGCGGGGCCTTGCTGCCCCTGCACAGCCAGTTTTTCCCGGACAAAGACATTTTTCTGAAGCAGGACGCTGCATGAAGTTCTACCTCGACTCGGCTGACGCCAGCCAATGGACCTTGCCAGCGGGCTGTCCTCCCGTGCAGGGTGTCACCACCAACCCCACCTTGTTCATGCAAGCTGGTTTGCCTGTCAGCCTGATGGGCTATTCACGTTTGGTGGCGCAAGCAGGTGAAGCACGCATTCCTGAGCTGATGCTGCAGTTGCCGCGCGCCGACGTGGGCGAAGCCGCGCAGTGGCTCGAAGTGCTGCTGCCTGCCGCCGTGCAGGCCCGTGTCCGCCTGACCATCAAGTTGCCCTGTCACCCCGACTGGCAGCCCGTGCTGCGCGAAGTTCAGGCCTGGGGTGTGCCCACCTTGCTCACAGGACTGTCCAATCCGATGCAATTGCTTTGGGCGCGTGCCCAAGGTGCCCATTTTGTAGCGCCTTATGTGGGCCGATTGCAGGCCGATGGCCGCGATGTGTGGTCGCTGATCGAGGCGTGTGTGGCCGTGCAGGCCGACGGTTTGCAGTTGTTGGCCGCCAGCATCAAGTCGGCGGATGTGTTGTCGCGCTTGATCGCCGTGGGTGCCCATGCCGTCACGGTGCGCCCAGATTTTGCTGCCAGCTTGGCCACCGATCCCTTGACCTTGGCCGCGATGGCGCAGTTTGACCAAGATGTGCAGACCAGCCAGCAGTCTGCTGTGTCCCTTTGAATCTTAGATTCCCCGGTTGCGCGCCAAGGGTGGGTTGCGCGAGAAGTACTGCACGATGCCGCGCATCAGGGCATCGGTGAGTTGCTGCTGGTAAGCCTCGCTGCGCAATTTCTCTTCTTCTTGCGGGTTGCTGATGAAAGCCGTCTCCACCAGCACACTGGGGATGTCGGGGGCTTTGAGGACGGCGAAGCCAGCTTGTTCGACGCGGGGTTTGTGCAGACGACCCACGCCACCGATTTCACGCAACAAACTGCTGCCCAACTGCAAACTGTCTTTGATCTGTGCAGCCGTACTCATGTCCAACATGGCGTGCTGCACTTGGGCGTCTTGGGTGCCCAAATTCAGGCCACCGATCAGGTCGGCCTTGTTTTCCTTTTGAGCCATCCAGCGGGCTGCGCTGCTTGAAGCTGCGCCTTGGCTGAGAGCGAACACGCTGGCACCGCTGGCCTGGGGCGTGAAAAACGCATCGGCATGGATGCTGACAAACAAATCGGCTTGGACGCGCCGGGCTTTTTGCACCCGCACATGCAGGGGCACAAAGAAGTCGGCTTCGCGGGTCAGGAACGCCCGCATGGGGCTGCCATTGGCACTGCTGGCGTTGATGCGGTCACGCAGCATTTTGGCGATCTTGAGCACCACGTCCTTCTCTCGTGTGCCACCCGGGCCAATGGCGCCCGGGTCTTCACCGCCATGGCCGGGGTCCAGCGCGATCACGATCAAACGGTCGCTGGCCTGCGGGGTTTTATTTGGGCGGAGCGGGTGGTTGGGGCTGTCCATCGACAATGCGGCAGGTGGCCACAGGTCTTGTCGGCGGGTAGACGGGGCAGGTGCAGGGATGGCTGGGTTCAAGACAGCCCCAGCGGCAGGCACACTGCGCCGTGCGATCAGGTCACCCAAAGGGTCATTGACGTTTGTGGTGGTGGCGGGCAAACCCGAGGGCGGCGCGGGGGACTGTGCCGCCGCACGTTCTTGTATCAGTTGCTCCAACGGATCCACCCCGTCCTTGGGGTACAAGTCCAACACCAGCCTGTGGGCATAACTGGCCACGGGTTGAAGGGTGAAGACTTGCGGTGCAATGGCCCGCTTGAGGTCAATCACCAATCGCACCGTGCTGGCGTTGAACTGGCCCACTCGGATGCCCGCAATATTGGGGTCCGACGCCTGCACTTTGCCCACCAATTCACGCAAAGCGGCATTCAGTTCCAAGCCTTCGATGTCGATGGCCAAGCGCGGGGGCGACGCGATGAAGGTTTGCGTGGTTTTGAGGGGGGCGTCCGATTCGAGCGTGACCCGGCTGTAATCGGGCGCTGGCCAAATGCGCACGGCCAACATGTTGGCCCCGCGTGCCAGCTGCGCTGCGCCCAGGCTCATGACCAGAAAACCGGCTTTGATCAAGCGGCGGCGGTCAGGGCGCATCGGCTGCTCCCTCGGTGCTCGGTGTGGCCCAAGAAGACAACCATTCTTGACCTCGGTCCGTGCCCGCGCTGATGTGCACTTGGCGCCGGTCTTCGTCGATGGCATCGAGCGCAATCACCCAGTCGGGTGCTGGCAGCTGCCCGGCCACTTTGTCAGGCCACTCCATGAGTTTGAGTCCCGGACCCGCAAAGATGTCCCGAAATCCAGCGTCTTCCCACTCTTGCGGATCGCTGAACCGGTAAAAGTCAAAATGCCAAATCGGCCAGGCCGCGTCACCCGAACCTGCTTGGTGCGGCTCGACCACGGCGTAAGTGGGGCTTTTGATTCGGCCTTGCACGCCAGCTGCGCGCAGCAAATGGCGCACCAAGGTGGTTTTGCCCGCGCCCAAGTTGCCGCGCAATTCAATGCGTGCATCTCGCCCACCGGGCCAGCTTTGCAAGGCGGCGCTCAGCTGCTCGGCAAAGGCTTGTGTGGCCGCCTCGTTCGGCCACAAACCCTGCCAATGCGCTGGGGCAGTGGGGCTTTCTACAATCGGCGGGTGACTGCTCAACGTACTCAAATCGACCTTCTAGAACTGTGGCCCCAGATTCAGATCTGGGCGCGTGAGCTTGGATTGTCCCAAATTGGCGTGACAGGCATCGATTTGTCCTCGGCCGAGCCCGGATTACAGGCTTGGTTGGCCGCAGGTTTTCACGGCAGCATGGGCTACATGGCCAGCCACGGCATGAAGCGGGCCCGCCCGGCCGAGCTTCAGGCAGGGACGGTGAGCATCATCACGGCCCGCATGGATTACTTGCCGCTGGACACGCCGCCCGACTGGCTGGCCCGAGAAAACGCACGCAGCTTGCAGCCAGGCGAGGCAGTGGTCTCACTCTATGCCCGGGGGCGTGATTACCACAAGGTCTTGCGCGGCCGTCTGCAAAAACTTCAAGACCGCATCGCCCAAGCCATTGGCCCCTTTGGACACCGTGTGTTCACCGACTCGGCACCCATTTTGGAGGCCGAGCTGGCCACCCGCAGCGGTCTGGGCTGGCGCGGCAAACACACCTTGGTCCTGAACCGTGAGGCTGGGTCCATGTTCTTTTTGGGTGAGTTGTTCGTGGACTTCGCGCTGCCTGACACCCCTCAGGTGTCGGCGCATTGCGGTCAATGCACCGCGTGCATCGACCTGTGCCCCACCCAGGCCATCGTGGGGCCCTACAAGTTGGATGCCAGGCGCTGTATTTCTTACCTGACCATTGAACATGCTGGGCCCATCGATGAGGCGCTGCGCCCCTTGATCGGCAACCGCATTTACGGCTGCGACGATTGCCAGTTGGCCTGCCCGTGGAACAAATACGCGCAAGTCAGCACTGTTCCTGATTGGCAGCCGCGGGAAGGTTTGGGGGTGTCGACGATCACTGAACTGATGTCTTGGAGCGAGGTCGAATTTTTGCGCCGCACCGAAGGCAGCGCCATCCGCCGCATCGGTCACGCCCGGTGGCTGCGCAACCTCGCTTTGGCCGCAGGCAATGCGCTGGCTGCATCGGCCCTGACCGAAGGTGAGCGGCAGGCTTTGCTGAAGGGCTTGGCTGTGCTCGCTGACCATTCGGACCCGGTGGTTCAAGAGCAGGTGGCCTGGTCGCTGGCCAAATCGGCAGCACCTCTTTAGGCGACAGCCCTTGTGGCCCGAGGCTCAGCGCAGCACACCCAGCGCAAACGGCAAGCTCAGCATGCCCGACAGCGTGGACAGCGTGACCAACCCCGCCACATAGGGCCCGTTGTAACCCATGCGAGCAGCCAACACGTAGCAAGTTGAAGCGGTGGGCAGCGCTGAAAAAGCCATCAAAATGGTCGTTTGCATGGCGCTCAGCCCAAACAATTTGGACATGCCCAGCGCAACCAAGGGCAGCAGCAGGTGCTTGACCAAGAGCACGCTCACGGCCAGCAGTTTGCCTTGGTGCAAGGTGCGCAGTTCCATCCCGGCCCCCGCTGCCATCAAGCCCAAAGCCAAAGAAGCCGCGCCGATGCGGCTGACGCTGGGGTCCATCCAGGCCGGAATGCTGAAACCCATCAAGTTGAAGGCCAGTCCTGAACTGGTGGCGATGATCAAGGGGTTGCGGACCAGCTCGCGCAAAAAACCGGTGTTGGCATGGCGAGCCATGGGCCAAACGGCTCCGATGTTGAACAGCGGCACACAAAACCCGATCAACACCGAAATCAGCAGCAAGCCTTCTGGGCCCGCCAAGCGCTCGGCCAGAGCCAAGGCAATGAAGGAATTGAAGCGAAATCCCACTTGAGCGCTGGCCGCATGGTCACGTTTGTCCAGTCGTTTGCCCAGAATCGGCCAGTAAGGCAAGCTGTACGAAAGTGCAATCGCGCTGACCCCCAAACTCAGGCCCGCACCAATCAGGCTGGACGCAGCTTCCAGATCGAGCGGGCTTTTGACGATGGACCGAAACAACAACACCGGGAACAGAAACAGGTACACCAAACTGTCGACCTGTTGCCACACCGAGCGGTTCAGGGCGGTGTAGCGGCAAATCAGGTAGCCGCACAAAATCAACGAGAAATCGGGGAAGAGGAGTTGGGCAAAGTTCACCCATGGAGCATAACGGCTTGAACAAGCCCGATGTCGGCGGCTTGTCACCCTGGGGTAAGGGGCTTGGCATGAAAAATGCCCGGATTTTTAACGGTTTTGTGGGTTTATCCTCTCTCAAGTCACCCGCTTTATTGCATATCATGTGCACACTTTTTAGGAGTTTGGACATGAAACGTCGCAGTTTGGTTTCGGCAGCTGGTTTGGCTGTCACCGTGTTGGCCAGTGGTTCGGTGTGGGCTCAGGCTTACCCCAACAAACCCATCAAATTGCAAGTGCCTTTTGCACCTGGCGGCACCACCGACATCGTGGCCCGCGTGATCTCTGAGCCCCTCGGTAAAGCTTTGGGTCAAAACGTGATCGTTGAGAACAAAGCCGGTGGCGGTGGCGTGGTCGGTGCGACAGAAACCGTTCGCGCCGTGCCCGATGGCTACAACTTGGGCATGGCCACGGTGTCGACCACAGCCGCCAACCCGGCCATCAACCCCAAGATCCCGTACAACGTCTTGACCGACTTCACGCCCATCATCAACATTGCGGCCACGCCCAATGTGATCGCGGTGCACCCCAGCTTTCCGGCCAAAGACTACAAAGGGTTCTTGGCTGAGTTGAAGAAAAACCCTGGCAAATATTCCTACTCTTCTTCGGGTACGGGGGGCATCGGCCATCTGCAAACCGAATTGTGGAAAAGTCTGGCGGGTGTCTTCATCACGCACATCCCTTACCGCGGCGCAGGCCCGGCCCTGAATGACACCGTCGCGGGTCAAGTGCCGATCATTTTTGACAACCTGCCTTCGGCATTGCCTTTCATTCAAACGGGCAAGCTGATCCCGATTGTGGTGGCCGCACCTCAGCGTCTGCCCCAGTTGCCCAATGTGCCGACCTTCAAGGAAATTGGTTTGGAGCCCGTCAACCGCATGGCTTATTACGGCATCTTGGGACCCAAAAACCTGCCCAAAGAAGTGGTCGACAAGATCAGCGCGGGTGTGAAAAAAGCCCTGCAAGAGCCCGGTGTGACCAAGCGCATCAACGACACCGGTTCTTTGGTGGTGGCCAACACGCCTGAAGAGTTCACGGCCCAGATCAAGGCCGAGTTCGAGGTGTACAAGAAAGTGGTGGACCAACAAAAACTCAAGCTGGACTGATCTTTAGTCCATGCACGAGGCCAGCCAGAACGCCATCGACCGCTTTGCCGAGGCCCTCTGGCTGGAGGACGGATTGGCCGCCAACACCTTGGCGGCCTACCGTCTGGATTTGTCGCTCTACGCCACCTGGCTGTTTTTAACGCACAGGCTGGCGCTGGAGGCGACCCAAGAACACCACCTGCATGCCTACTTTGCCGAGCGCCATGGCCAGACCAAAGCAACGTCGGCCAACCGCCGGCTCACGGTTTTCAAGCGCTTTTTCAGATGGGCCTTGCGCGAGCGCCTCATCCAAACCGATCCCACTTTGCGCATGCTGGCGGCCAAGCAGGCTTTGCGCGTGCCCAAAACCTTGGGCGAGGCGCAGGTTGATGTGCTGTTGTCTGCGCCCGATGTCACCACGCCTCTGGGTTTGCGAGACCGCGCCATGCTGGAGCTGATGTATGCCAGCGGCCTGAGGGTGAGCGAATTGGTGAGCCTGAAAACCCTGCATGTGTCGCTCAATGAAGGCGTGCTGCGCATCATGGGCAAAGGTAGCAAAGAGCGCTTGGTGCCTTTTGGCGAAGAAGCGCGCGAATGGTTGCAGCGCTACATGGGCCAAGCCCGGCCGGCCATGCTGGGCCAACGCCAGACTGAGGACCTGTTTGTGACCACCAGTGGCAGCACACCCGGCACCGCCATGTCGCGCGTCATGTTCTGGAGCCTGGTCAAGCGCTACGCCATCAACGCAGGCATCACCGCGCCTTTGTCACCGCACACCCTGCGCCACGCCTTTGCCACGCATTTGCTCAACCATGGGGCCGATTTGCGGGCGGTCCAAATGCTGCTGGGCCACGCCGACATCTCCACCACCACCATTTACACCCATGTGGCCCGTGAGCGGCTCAAGACGCTGCACGCGCAGCACCACCCTCGGGGTTAGCTCAGCGCGGCCAACTCCGCGTCTTCAAACCCTGCCAGCCGCCGGGCCGCCATGTTGAAGGGCGGGCGCAGTTTGGGGGCGTCGTATTGCGCGATCAATTCGGCATAAGTGCGCACCGGGTCCAGGCCGCGTTGTTCGCACAGATAGCGGTACCAGCGGTTGCCTGCGGCCACATGGCCAATTTCTTCTTCCAAAATGATGTCCAGGATCTCGCCCGCCCGGTGGTCACCCACACTGACCAGTTTGTTTTTCACGCCCGGTGAGGCGTCCAGGCCCCGTGCTTCCATGGTGCGCGGGACGATGCCGATGCGGGCCAGGATGTCGTCCTTTGTTCGCTCGGCCATGTCCCACAGGGTGTTGTGGGCGGGAAAGTCGCCGTAGTCAAAACCCATGTCCAGCAAATGCTGACGCAGCAGGCTGAAGTGTTTGGCCTCCTCTTGGGCAATGCGCACCCAGTCGGTGTAGAAAGACTCGGGCATGCCCGCAAAGCGCCACACCACGTCAAGCGCCAAGTCGATGGCGTTGAGCTCGATGTGCGCAATCGAGTGCACCAGCATGGCCCGGCCCTCGGGCGTGGCCATGGATTTGGCTTTGAGTTGGGTGTGCGGCACCAGCACAGGGCGGTCTGCGCGGCCGGGGCCAGCAGTGGGGGCGCTCAGGCTGTCGAGCGCGCCCACGGGCAGGCTCAGGTCCAGGGCCAAAGTGGCCTGGGCCTTCATGTTCGGGTCGGTTTGCACCCAAGGGAGCAGGGCGGCGGAACGCAGGGTGTGCATGGTGATCGCTGGCAGCGCCCACAACAGGGTGTGGGCATCCCTACAATTGTAGGTTTTCAAGAAAACCCAACCGACAGGAGACCGCCATGGCCATTTACCAACTGGATGATCAAACCCCCGATGTGGCCGACAGCGCCTGGGTGGCCGACAACGCACAGGTTATGGGCGCGGTCAAGATCGCGGCCGATGCCAGCATCTGGTTTGGCGTGACGGTGCGTGGTGATACCGAGACGATTGAGATCGGCGAGGGCAGCAACATTCAGGACGGCAGCGTCATGCACGCCGACCACGGCAAGCCGATCAAGGTCGGCAAGCACGTCACGGTGGGTCACATGGTCATGCTGCACGGCTGCACGATTGGCGACGAGTCGCTGATCGGGATTGGCGCGGTGGTGCTCAACGGTGCGAAGATCGGCAAGAACTGCTTGGTGGGAGCAGGGTCCTTGGTGACCGAGGGCAAGGAATTCCCCGATGGCTCCATGATCATGGGCACGCCCGCCAAGGTGGTGCGCGAACTCAGCCCCGAGCAGATCGAAGGCCTGCGCCAAAGCGCCAAGCATTACGTGGAGAACGCCCGCCGCTTCAAGGCGGGCTTGAAAAAAATCAGCTGATTTTTCAGCTGCAGCCAACGCTTTTTAACTTTTGAGGATCGGCCCCACGAGGCTGTTGATTAAACTTTGTCCGAACTCCACAAATTCATTTTCGAAGGCCTGCCGGTGCGCGGCATGCTGGTGCGCCTGACCGATGCCTGGCAAGACATTCTGGCGCGTCGCGCCGCCAACTCCGAAACCGGCGCTTACCCCGCCCCAGTGCGCCAGTTGCTGGGCGAGATGGCCGCTGCAGGCGTGCTGATGCAGGGCAACATCAAGTTCAACGGCGCTTTGGTGCTGCAGATTTTTGGCGACGGCCCGGTCAAGTTGGGTGTGGTCGAAGTTCAGCCCGATTTGAGCCTGCGGGCGACTTGCACCCAAGTGGGCGAGGTGGCCGATAACGCCACCCTGAGCCAGATGGTGAACGTGAACAACGAAGGCCGCTGCGCCATTACCCTGGACCCTCAAGACCGCTTGCCCGGCCAGCAGCCTTATCAGGGCGTGGTGCCGCTGTTTGGCGACCGGGGTGAAAAATTGGAAAACATCAGCGAGGTGCTGGAGCACTACATGCTGCAGTCCGAGCAGTTGGACACGGTGCTGGTGCTGGCGGCCGACGACAAGGTGGCGGCGGGCTTGCTGATTCAGCGCCTGCCCATCGAAGGCGAGGGCAATCTGGCCGGCAAGACGGATTCACTGATGCGCGAGTCGGTGCTGGGGCAAAGCGAAGACTTCAGCCGCATCTCGATCCTGACCAAAAGCCTCAAGCGCGAGGAGTTGCTGGGGCTGGACGCCGAAACCATTCTGCACCGCCTCTATTGGGAAGAGCCCTTGGCCCGATTTGAGCCCTTCATTGGCGAGACCGGCCCCCGCTTTGCCTGCCGTTGCAACCGCGAACGCGTGGGCAACATGATCCGCAGCCTCGGCACCGAAGAGGTGGAGGGCATCATTGCCGAACAAGGTCAGGTGGAAGTGGGCTGCGACTTTTGCGGAGCGCAATACCGTTTTGACCCAGTGGATGCTGCGGGCCTGTTCACGGGTTTGCCGGCTGACGTGCCAGGTGGGTCGGTGCACTGAAATTTTTGTGGGAGCGAGCCCCTGCTCGCGAATAGTTGCATGGGCACTGCCTGCATTCGGCCGCAGGGGCAGCCTCCTACCCGAGCCCTCAGTCCAAGCGCTTGGCCATCAGCCCAGTGAACATCTTGTGTTCACACTCCGGGTCGCTGCACTCATTGCATTGCCACACGGTGCGCCCCTCGTTGATGGCGAACTGAGCGTTTTCGCGGGTCATGCGGGCAGCCTCATCTTCTCCGGGTAAGCCCAAAGCCAGCAGGGCGTTGTTCAGTCGTTGGTGGCCTTGCCCATAGACCACCCGGTAGGCGATGCCTGCACCCTCAAGGGCTTGGCGCACTAGGGTGTCGACCGGGCCTCGTACCTGGGGTCCGTCTCGTTGCAAACCATCTGCCACCCAAGGCAAATCAAGGCCGGTGACCAAAGTTTGATCGAAAAGCGCTTGGTGCGCCAACGCCATGGGGTACAGGCTTTCATCGGCAAACAAGAGGTGGCTGTAGACCGCTGTCATCAGCGGTGTGGTGTCTGAGATCACCACGCCTTGTGGGATGAGCGTCATCGCTTGGGCTTGTATTTGGGCAATGTCGAGTTGTTCGTGGGCCAGGGGCGTTCGGCCTTCACGTTCGCACCAATGGCGCAGGGCCTCGTCGACCTTATGGACGCTGAGCCCACGCGATTGCATCACGCCCTCCAAGGCGTTGGCCAACCAAGATTTACCGGTGCTTTCTGCCCCAAGGATGGCGATGCGCTGAACGCGGCTCATACCGCACTTAGCCAGCCTTGAGGGCGAGGTTTTGTCGCCAAGACCGCCAACCCCAGAGGCTCATGGCAGTGAACACGGCGTACAAAACGCAGGTCAACCACAGGCCTTTGTGGGCAAACAAGGCCACGCTGATGGCATTGACCACCACCCAGACCAGCCAGTTTTCAAGGTACTTGCGACCCAGCAAAACCTGACCCACCAAGCTCAAGCCGGTGGGCAGTGCATCCCACCAGGCCACATCGCTATCTGTGAAGCGCTGCAACAGCAAAGCCAATGCTGGCCAAAGGGCTGCGCTGCAGACCAGCACCAGGATCCAGCCGCGTACAGACAGGCGTTGAACGGCGACAGCCGGTTGGTCTTCATCCGTTCTGCGAAGCCACTGCCACCAACCCCACAGGGAAATGGCCACAAAAACCAGCTGCAGACCCGCTTCTCCATACAGCAAGCTGTCTTTGAAAACAAAGAAATAAAGAACGGAACTGGCGATGGCCAGTGGCCAGCCCCAATGCCACTGTTGGATGTTGCAAACCACCATGGCCAGGCCGAGGACAAAACCTGCGATCTCGAGCGGGGACATCATTTGGCGATTTGAACGAAGATCTCGTTGGGTTTGACCATGCCCAGCTCATGCCTTGCACGTTCTTCGACCATGTGCAGGCCTTCCTTGAGGTCATTGACTTCGGCGCTGAGTTGGTCAATTTTGCGGTGAGCTTTTTCGTTCTCGGCCTTTTGCTCTTGTAAAGACCGCTCCAGCTCGGCAACGGTGGAAACGCCGCCTTTGCCCAACCAAAGTTGGGCTTGGATGATCACCAACAAGGCGACCAACACGATCGGAACGAGGCGGTTGCCCATGGCTGTACCGGCTTAGCGCAGGTTGTAAAAGGCCGCGCGGCCAGGGTAGACCGCCACTTCGCCCAAGTCTTCTTCGATGCGCAGCAACTGGTTGTACTTGGCCATGCGATCCGAGCGACTCATCGAACCTGTCTTGATTTGACCGGCGTTCAAGCCCACCGCGATGTCGGCGATGGTGCTGTCTTCGGTCTCGCCCGAGCGGTGGGAGATGACGGCGGTGTAACCGGCGCGCTTGGCCATTTCGATGGCTTCAAAGGTTTCGGTCAGGGTGCCGATCTGGTTGATCTTGATCAGGATCGAGTTGGCGATGCCTTTGTCGATGCCTTCTTTGAAGATTTTGGTGTTGGTCACGAACAGGTCGTCACCCACGATTTGCACATTCTTGGCCAAGCGGTCGGTCAACACTTTCCAGCCGTCCCAGTCGTTTTCGGCCATGCCGTCTTCGATGCTGATGATGGGGTACTTGTCGCACCAAGTGGCCAGCATGTCGGTCCACTGCTCAGACGTCAAGCTGATGCCGCCTTCGCCTGCCAAGACGTATTTACCGTCTTTGTAGAACTCGCTGGCCGCGCAATCGAGGCCAATGGCGATCTGCTCGCCAGCGGTGTAACCGGCAGCAGCGATGGCGTCGAGCACCATCTGGATGGCGGCTTCGTGGCTGTCGACGTTGGGGGCAAAGCCGCCTTCGTCGCCCACGGCAATGCTCATGCCCTTGTCGTGGATAATTTTCTTCAAGGCGTGGAACACTTCAGCGCCCCAGCGTACCGCTTCGCGGAACGACGGTGCACCCACGGGAATGATCATGAACTCTTGCAGGTCCAGGTTGTTGTTGGCGTGTGCGCCGCCGTTGATGACGTTCATCATGGGCACAGGCAGCTGGTTGCCGTTCATGCCGCCAAAATAGCGGTACAGCGGCAAGCCAGACTCTTCGGCCGCAGCGCGGGCCACGGCCATGGACACGGCCAGCATGGCGTTGGCACCCAGGCGGCTCTTGTTGTCCGTGCCGTCCAGGTCGATCAGGGTGCGGTCCAAAAAGGCCTGCTCGGAGGCGTCGAGCCCCAGCACAGCTTCGGAAATTTCGGTGTTGATGTGCTCGACGGCTTTGAGCACGCCTTTGCCCAGGTAACGGCTCTTGTCGCCGTCGCGCAGCTCGATGGCTTCGCGGCTGCCGGTCGATGCGCCGGACGGCACAGCCGCACGGCCCATGACGCCGGACTCCAGCAGCACGTCGCATTCGACGGTGGGGTTGCCACGGCTGTCGAGGATTTCACGGCCGACGATATCAACGATTGCACTCATGTTCAGACTCTCTCAAATTGAAAAATAAAACCAGTTGGGGTCCAAGGGCTCAAACACCCTCGACCACGACCATGCGCATGATGGCCGCACCTGCGCGGGCCTCACGGGCTTTGAGGTACTCGGGCACTTCATAGAAGGCCTTGGCCGCTTCAAAGGTCGGGAATTTCAGAATGACGATGCGCTCGGGCGACCAGTCGCCCTCCAGCACTTCAACTTTGCCACCACGCACGCAGACTTCAGCGCCCGTGGATTGCATGGCCGCAGTGGACCACTTTTTGTACTCTTCGTACTGAACCGGGTTGGTCACTTGGACGTTGGCGATGATATAGCCGCTCATGCGAAGTTGTCCTCAAGGAAAGGGTTCTTTTTGGTGACGGAATCGAGTTGCACCAACGTCTCGAGCAAGGCGCGCATTTTGCCAAGTGGCACCGCGTTCGGTCCGTCTGACCAAGCTTCAGCCGGCTTGGGGTGGGTTTCCATGAACAGCCCAGCCACACCCACGGCCACCCCTGCGCGGGCCAGCACGGGTACCATCTCGCGGGCTCCGCCGCTGCTGGTGCCTTGGCCGCCCGGCTTTTGCACCGAATGCGTCACGTCAAACACCACCGGGGCGCCGGTTTTGCGCATCTCGGCCAGGCTGGTCATGTCGGCCACCAGGTTGTTGTAGCCAAAGCTCACACCACGTTCACAGGCCAAAAAGTTGTCTTCAGGCAGGCCGGCTTCGCGTGCCGCTGTGCGGGCTTTGTCGATGACGTTCTTCATGTCCCAAGGTGCCAAAAATTGGCCCTTCTTGATGTTCACCGGCTTGCCGGACTGGGCCACGGCGCGGATGAAATCGGTCTGGCGGCACAAGAACGCGGGGGTTTGCAACACGTCGACCACGCTGGCCACGGTCTTGACCTGCGACTCGTCGTGCACATCGGTGAGGATGGGCACGCCAATCTGGCGGCGCACTTCGTCCAGGATTTTCAGGCCTGCATCGATGCCCACACCACGTTGGGTGCTGCCCGACGAACGGTTGGCTTTGTCGAATGAGCCTTTGTAAATGAGTGGGATGCCCAGCGCAGAGCAGGCCTCTTTGAGGCGACCGGCCACTTCGATAGACATCTCCAGACCTTCGATGGAGCAGGTGCCCGCGATCAAAAAGAAGGGTTGGTTCAGGCCAACGTCAAATCCGCAGAGTTTCATGGAGCTGTCCTTGGGCGGGTGTTTCAGGCGGCCGCTTTGTGCGAAATCGCCGCCTTGACGAAGGCATTGAACAGGGGGTGGCCGTCCCAGGGCGTGGATTTGAATTCGGGGTGGAACTGCACGCCTACATACCAAGGGTGAACGGTCTGCGGCAGCTCGACGATTTCGGTCAGTTGCTCGCGCTGCGTCAGCGCCGAGATCACCAGACCCGCTTTGCGCAGGTCATCGAGGTAATTGACGTTGGCTTCGTAACGGTGGCGGTGGCGCTCGGTGACCACGTCGCCGTAGATTTGGTGGGCCAGCGTGCCCTTGGCCACGTCGGAGCTTTGTGCGCCCAGACGCATGGTGCCGCCCAAGTCGGAGTTGGCGTCACGTACCTGGATCGAGCCGTCCGCATCTTTCCATTCGTTGATCAGAGCGATGACGGGGAAAGGCGTCTCGGGCTCGAACTCGGTGCTGTTGGCGTCTTTCATACCGGCCACATGGCGGGCGTATTCGATGGTGGCGACCTGCATGCCCAGGCAGATGCCCAAGTAAGGCACTTTGTGGGTGCGGGCGAATTGCGCGGTTTCGATCTTGCCCTCGACGCCGCGCTTGCCAAAACCGCCAGGCACCAACACGCCGTCGTAGTGAGCCAGGCTGGGCACGGTCTCGGGGGTGATGGTTTCGGAGTCGATGTGCTCGATCTTCACGCGCACATGGTTGCGCATGCCCGCATGGCGCAGCGCTTCGTTGACCGATTTGTAGCTGTCCGACAGTTCGACGTATTTGCCGACCATGGCAATGGTGACTTCGCCCTTGGGGTTGGCGGTCTCGTACACCAAGTCGTCCCAGCGTTTGAGGCTGGCAGGCGGGGTGTTCAGGCGCAATTTGTCGCAGATCAGGCCGTCCAGGCCTTGCTCGTGCAGCACGCGGGGTACTTTGTAGATGGTGTCCACGTCAGGCATAGAGATCACGCCCCAGCTTTGCACGTTGGTGAACAGCGAAATCTTGTCGCGCTCGTCCTCCGGGATGTAGCGGTCAGCACGGCACAGCAGGGCGTCAGGCTGGATGCCGATTTCGCGCAGTTTTTGCACCGTGTGCTGGGTGGGTTTGGTCTTGAGTTCACCGGCCGTGGCAATCCAGGGCAGATAAGTCAGGTGCACAAAGGCAGTGTTGTTGGGCCCGAGGCGGAGGCTGAGCTGGCGCACGGCTTCGAGGAAGGGCAAGGACTCGATGTCGCCCACCGTGCCACCGATTTCGACGATGGCCACATCGACCGCTTCAGGGGTGCCAAAGCCGGCACCGCGCTTGACGAAATCCTGGATTTCGTTGGTGACGTGGGGGATGACCTGCACGGTCTTGCCCAGGTAGTCGCCGCGGCGCTCTTTTTCGAGCACGCTCTTGTAGATCTGTCCGGTGGTGAAGTTATTGGCCTTCTTCATCCGGGTGTTGATGAAGCGCTCGTAATGGCCCAAATCGAGGTCGGTTTCTGCGCCGTCGTCGGTCACAAACACTTCGCCATGCTGGATCGGCGACATGGTGCCGGGGTCCACATTCAGGTAGGGGTCGAGCTTGATGAGGGTGACAGAGAGGCCGCGCGATTCAAGAAGTGCGGCGAGCGATGCGGAGGCGATTCCCTTGCCCAGGGAAGACACCACACCGCCGGTGACGAAGACGAATTTGGTCATGTCCAAGACGGGAGCTTTCAGCCCCCGGTAGGTGGAAATCGTGATTATAGACAGTCACGTCTGCTACATTTCCCGGCATGAGCACATTGGCTGGAAAACACATCGTTCTGGGCTTGTCGGGCGGCATTGCGGCCTTCAAGTCGGCTGAACTCTGCCGCGCCTTGGTCAAGGCGGGCGTCACGGTGCAGGTCGTGATGACCGAGGCCGCCGAGCAATTCATGACGGCGGTCACCATGCAGGCCCTGTCCGGCAGGCCGGTTTACACCTCACAGTGGGACCCGCGCGAAGCCAACAACATGGCCCACATCAACCTGAGCCGCGAGGCCGATGCGATTGTGGTGGCACCCGCCAGTGCGGACTTCATGGCCAAATTGCTGCACGGCGGTGCCGATGAACTGCTGAGCCTGATGTGCCTGGCCCGTCCGATTGACAAGGTGCCGCTGATCGTGGCCCCGGCCATGAACCGCGAAATGTGGTCCAACCCCGCCACCCAGCGCAACGTGGCACAGCTCAAGGCTGACGGCATCCATGTGCTGGATGTGGGTCAGGGCGACCAAGCCTGCGGCGAAACCGGCGACGGGCGCATGCTCGAAGCCGAAGAAATTCTGGAAGACTTGGAGGCGTTTTTCACGCCCAAAGTGATGGCAGGCAAGTCGGTTTTGGTGACTGCAGGACCCACTTACGAGGCCATTGACCCGGTGCGCGGCATCACCAACTTGTCGAGCGGCAAGATGGGCTTTGCCGTCGCGCGTGCGGCGCGCATGGCGGGGGCCGATGTGGCCTTGATTGCTGGACCCGTGAGCCTGGCCACGCCCCGTGGCGTCAAGCGTGTGAACGTGCGCTCTGCTCGCGACATGCTGCAAGCCGTGCAAGCCCATGTGCCAGAGCGTGGCGTTTTCGTGTCCACAGCCGCGGTGGCTGACTGGCGTCCGGCCAACTCGGCCGACCAGAAAATCAAAAAAGACGGCTCAGGTCAGACGCCTGAGCTGTGCTTTGTGGAGAACCCCGACATTTTGGCCACCGTGGCCCAGTCGGCGGCGGCGCAAAAGGGCGATCTGTTTTGCGTCGGTTTTGCCGCCGAAAGCCACGACCTGCTTGCCCACGCCACAGCCAAACGCTTGCGCAAACAAGTGCCTCTGCTGGTGGGCAACATCGGCCCGGCCACGTTCGGCCAAGACGACAACGCCTTGCTGCTGGTGGACGCCCACGGTGCCCGAGAACTGCCGCACGCCAGCAAGCAGGTGCTGGCCATTCAACTCATTGAAGACATTGCCCGACGGCTGGGCGGAGAAAAAGCATGACCATGGACATCGACGTCAAGATCCTCGACGCGCGCATTGCGGCGCAAATGCCCACCTACGCCACGCCCGGCAGTGCGGGATTGGACCTTCGCGCTTGCCTGGACGCGCCGCTGACTTTGGCGCCCAACGCCTGGCAGCTGGTGCCCACGGGCATGGCCATCCACCTCAAGGACCCTGGTTATGCCGCCATGCTGCTGCCGCGCTCTGGCTTGGGCCACAAGCACGGCATCGTCTTGGGCAATTTGGTGGGGTTGATCGACAGCGATTACCAGGGGCAGCTCATGGTCAGCTGCTGGAACCGGAGCGATGTGGCCTTCACCATCGAGCCACTGGAGCGCATCGCGCAGATGGTGATCGTGCCTGTGGTGCAAGCGCGTTTTCATGTCGTGAGCGAATTCGGTGCAGCGACCGAACGCGGCGAGGGCGGTTACGGCTCCACAGGCAAAAAATAATGCCCATAAAAAAACCGCCTGCATCGGTCGATGCAGGCGGTTTTTTCATGGGTGAAATGGATTTGCGCTGGCTCAGTGCAGTGTGGGTAGAGTCGAATCGCCTTCATCGCCGACTTCAATTTTGAAGAAGCCAGTGCCGCAGCTGCCGCTGCCCACTTCGGCTTCGGTCGGCTCGCGCACCGATTCGACTTTCAGGTGCAAGCGCAAGGCAATGCCCGAAAGCGGGTGGTTGGCGTCCAGCACAACGTGCTCAGGGTAGATTTCGGTCACGGTGTAAAGGGCATTGCGCGGCGCATCCGGGTTGCAACCCTTGGGCAAAGCAGTGCCTTCTATCGTGAGGCCGGGCTCGAGCCCTTCTGGGAACAGGGCCAGTGGCTCCAGAAACAGCAGGTTTTCATCGAAGTCGCCAAAGGCGTCTTCGGGCTCCAAATGCAGGTCGACCTTGGCGCCACGTTCGTGGCCTTGCAGGGCTTCTTCTATTTTGGGCAACAGATCTTGGCCGCCAATGAAAAATTCCACAGGTTCGTCCAGCGTGTCCAGAACTTCGCCCAGCGTGTCTTTGAGTGTCCAGGTCAGTGCGACCACAGAAGGTGTCTTGATTTCCATACGACAATTGTCGCAGTTTGGCGGCCACTTTTTGGCCGCTTTGGTTTCGAGACTTGAGAACCCGAGATGAACACAGAACAACCCTTGGCGCTGCTGGGCGGCTTGACGTCCAGCCAATTCATGAAGCGCCACTGGCAGAAAAAGCCTTTGTTGGTGCGCAACGCCATCCCCAATTTTGTACCGTGTGTCGGGCGCACTGAATTGGTGGCGTTGGCGGGGCAAGAGGGGGTGGAGTCTCGCTTGATTGTGGATTCTCCGAAGGGGTGGAAGATGAAACATGGGCCATTTCCGAAGCGCAGTTTGCCGCCCTTCAGTCAAAAGAAATGGACCTTTTTGGTGCAGGGTGTGGACTTGCACCACGACGGCGTGCACGCACTGATGCAGCAGTTTCGTTTTGTGCCCGATGCGCGCTTGGACGATGTGATGATCAGCTATGCCAGCGATGGCGGCGGCGTGGGGCCGCACTTTGACAGCTATGACGTCTTTTTGCTTCAGGCCCATGGCCAACGCCGTTGGCGGATTGGTCGCAACAAGGATTTGACGCTGCAGTCGGGCGTGCCGCTCAAAATTTTGCAAAACTTTCAAGCCGAAGAAGAGTTCTTGCTGAACCCGGGTGACATGCTGTATTTGCCCCCCAAGTACGCACACGACGGTGTGGCCGAGGGGGAGTGCATGACCTGGTCCATTGGTTTCCGGGCTCCGCAAGAAGGCGAATTGGCGAGGGAGTTGCTGTTGGGCTTGGCTGATGAGGCGTTCGAGAGTGTGGGGGAGGCCATTTACCGTGATCCTCGGCAACCTGCAGTCGTGTCTTCGGCGGCTATTCCGTCGTCTTTGGCTGTCTTTGCACGTCAAGTGGTGGACAAAGCGCTCAAAAATCCTGATTTGTTGGACAGTTTGTTGGGCGAATACCTGACCGAGCCCAAAGCCCATGTGTGGTTTGATGAGTCTGAAAACGAGCCTGACTTGTCAAAAGGCGTTCGCCTCGATCGCAGAACCAAAATGATGTACGACGAGCGGCATGTTTTTATCAATGGAGAAAGCTTCCGAGTTGGGGGCAAGGATGCGCGCTTCTTGCGTGAACTGGCTGATAACAGGGTTCTTTCTTCTGTATCTTGCGCGAAGTTGAGTGATGCTGCGCAAGAGGCCTTGCTCGACTGGATGTCGGCAGATTGGTTGAAACCCGCTCAGGACTTACCCCAGTGAGGGGTTGATTGAAGGTTTCGCGTCAGTTTGGTGCGTTTATTTTCAAGATGATTAGGGAAAACGATATAATCCAGCGCTGAGTGCAGAAGAGCTCGAGTGCTTTTGTCTCGGTTCAAGTTTTCTTGAATCTGAATCCGACAATTTCCGGAAATTGTTTTTTAACCCCTACAAGGAAAATCATCATGAACAAGTCCCTCGTTTTGGCCGCTATCATCGCTGCTGCTGCTTTGTCCGCTTGCGGCAAAAAAGAAGAAGCTGCTGCTCCAGCCGCTCCTGCTCCTGTGGCTGCTCCAGCTCCTGCTGCTGACGCTTCTGCTGCTCCAGCTGCTGCTCCAGCATCTGACGCTTCTGCTGCCAAGTAATTGGTTGCCGCTTTCCCGGTCATGGCCGGGATTGCATAAAAAAACCCCGCATTGCGGGGTTTTTTTATGGGTCAGAGACTATGCTCTTTTCAGCGCAGTTCGTTTGCGAGCAGTTTCAAAATGCGCTCGGCATTGCCCGATGTTTCAGGCTGGCCATTGGCATCCAGAACACGAACCAAGCTGACATTGCCTTTTTCGGTCAACGCAATACGGTAGCGAGTCAAAGCAGCTTCTTCTTTTTTGCTGCTGAAAATGCGGGTTAAAAAGCCCGACTCTTTGTCAGCAGCGGCTCCGGGTGTCACGTACCGAACAAAATAAATGCCTTTGGAGCGGTCGCGGTCTTCTACGGTGAAGCCAGTGCGGTCCAACGCCACACCGGTTCGGCGCCAAGCGCGATCCAGGTTGTCATTGATCTGGATGGTGGGTTGGCCATCGACAGTGGTCACGCTGGCCGTTTGCACAGGCGAAGCTGATGCCGTGGCGGATTTTGCGGCTTCAGGGGATGCGCCCAGCTTGACCATCAGTCGACGCAAAAATTCGATTTCGAGTTCTGCATCGCTGGCACGGGGTTGCCAAATGAGTTGATCTTTTTGGGTGTTGCTGAAGTTTTCGACCATGCCGCGGTGCGTGATGTAGATCTCTACACCGCCTTGGGCATTGCGTTCTACGCGGGTGCGGAACTTGTCGCGCTCGCCCGAGGAATACAGGGAGTCCAGCACTTTGCCCAAAGTCTTACGGAGGAAATCTTGTGGAATTTTGGCCCGATTTTCAGCCCAGTCGGTTTCCATGATGCCCACATCGGGTGCATCGGTGATCAAGTTAAAACCGTTGTTGGTCCAAAATTCGCGCAGAGGCTCCCACACTTTGTCTGCTGGGCGTGACACCACCAACCAGCGTTGGGTGCCTTGGCGCTCCATGCGCACATCACCCAAGACGTTGGCTGCGGTGCCAGCATCTGCTACCCGAGCACTGGCGCTGTTGAAGCCAGAAGCCGTGGCCGAGTTGCTTTCCATGGCGTAACGCGAGTCTTTGCGCAGTTGGGTCAAGTCGGGTGGAACCTCCAACGTGGGAGCCCTGGCTGCGCTCTTGTAGTCAATCTTGTCTTCTTCAAAAACAGAACAGCCACTGACCAAAATAGTCAAAGCTGCGACAACAGCCGTACGTTGAGCCGTAATGCGCGACAGGGAGCGATGGGGCAATTTCACAGGCAATCCTTAGGTGGAAATCAAATCAGACCACTGGCCTTGAGTGCGGCCTCAACCACGGGCCGCTGAGATTCAGACAGCTCGGTCATGGGCAAGCGCAGAGTGGGGCCGCTCAGGCCCATGCGGTTCATGGCCCATTTGACGGGGATGGGGTTGGCTTCAACAAACAGATTTTTGTGCACAGGCAAGAGCTGGAACTGGATGCGCATGGCTTCTTTCACGTCGCCTCGCAGGGCCGCCATGCACAGCTCGTGCATTTGACGCGGGGCCACGTTGGCGGTCACGCTGATGTTGCCTGCGCCACCGCAGAGCATCAGGGCCACAGCCGTGGCGTCATCGCCCGAGAAAACGGCGAACGCTTTGGGCACATCGCGGATGAGCCATTGGGCGCGTTCGATGTTGCTGGTGGCTTCCTTGATGCCGATGATCCCTGGCACTTGGGCCAAGCGCAGCACGGTGTCGTGCTGAAGATCGGCCACGGTGCGGCCAGGCACGTTGTACAAAATCACGGGCAACTTGGGCGTGGCCTCGGCGATCGCCTTGAAGTGCTGGAACAGTCCCTCTTGGGTGGGCTTGTTGTAATAGGGCACCACTTGCAATTGGGCGTCAGCGCCGATCGATTCGGCATATTTGGCCAGCGAAATGGCTTCTGCGGTTGAGTTAGCGCCGCAGCCGGCAATGATGGGGATGCGCTTAGCAGCTTGTTCCACCGAGACACGCAGGATTTCGCGGTGTTCGTCCACGTTGACGGTGGGTGATTCGCCCGAGGTGCCGACGATCACCAGCCCATCGGTGCCTTCGGCCACATGCCAGTCGATCAGTTTTCGCAGAGTGGGGTAATCCACTTGGCCGTCTTCGAGCATGGGGGTGATCAGGGCAGGGATGCTGCCTTGGATGGGGCGAGATTCGGTGGTCATGTCAGGTGTTTCTGAACTGAAAGAGGTCATTCTAACGATTGCAAACGCTTTTCAGGTGTTGCTGCGGGTGGGAATGTGTCCCGATGTCACTGGGTCTGTTGTGTGGGGTCAGCGTTGGCTTTCAAGGGCCAGCGCGTCACTTCGCCCGCTGTCTTGGCCCGAATGGCCACAATGCGCTGCACAAACTTGTCTGGCGATGACTCGAAGCCGTCTTCGTAAGCCACGGTGTGCAGGCCTTCAGTGGCCCGCAGCAGCTCGCCCGGTTGCAGCAAAAAGTCGGGCCGAGAGGGTTTGCCCACGGTTTCATTGCCCGCCCCAAAGGTTTCGTAAATCAGCACGCCACCGGGGGCCACGCTTTGCACGATGACGGGCATCAGGGCGCGCCACAGGTAATTGGTCACCACCACGCAGCCAAATGTTTGGCCTTCGAAGGGCCAAGGGCCGTTTTCTATGTCGGCGCAGCTCACTTCTCCATAGGTTTGGGCCAGTGACACGGCATCGGGGTTGCGATCAACGCCCTGAACCGTGTGTCCTTGTGCGGCCAAAAAACGCATGTGTCGGCCTGCTCCGCAAGCTACATCCAAAACGCTGCTTTGCGGAGCGATCAAATGCGCCCAGCGTTGCAGCCAGGCCGAGGGGTTTTCGGTGCCGTGCATGGTTTTCCTCTTGAAACTAGAAACAAGCCCACAGTTGCTCGGCCAGCATGATCACCAGATCGGGCTGTGCGTAGAGCCAAAAGGGCACGATGAGGGCTGCGGACACGGCCAAAGCGATCGCCATTTTGCGACGCAAGGACGATTTGGAGAGCGTGGGCATGCTGCCTGCTGGGCTCATGCGGTTTGGGGCGTTGCCCGTTGTATCGGACTCTCGCGCACGGGCAGATTTACCAGCGCAGCAAACACGCCCAAAGCAATGGCCAGGTACCAGACGATGTCGTAGCTGCCGGTCTTGTCATACAGATAGCCGCCCAGCCAGACGCCCATGAACGAGCCGATCTGGTGGCTGAAAAAGATGAAGCCGCTGAGCATGGACAGGTGGGAAATGCCAAAAATCTGGGCGACCGCCGCGTTGGTGGGCGGGACGGTGGACAACCAGAGCAAGCCCATCACGCCAGAGAAGACATACACACTGGTGGGCGTGAGCGGGGCCAGCAAGAACAGAATGATGGCCACCGAGCGAGCGATGTAAATGAAGGCCAAGATGTTTTTCTTGGCCATTTTTTGGCCCAAAGTGCCCGCGATGTAGGTGCCAAACACGTTGAACAAACCGATCAAGGCCAGTGCGTAACTGGCCACCTGGGGGGCCAGACCGTGGTCTTTCAGGTAGCTGGGCATGTGCACGCCGATGAACACAACCTGAAAGCCGCACACAAAATAACCCGCCATCAGCAACTGAAAACTGGGGTACTTGAACGCTTCTTTCAAAGCTTGTGCGATGGTTTGGTCTCGCTTGACTTGGCCCGGCGCGTTCAAGGCGGGTTCACGCAAACCCCAAGCCAGCGGGATGATCAGCATCGCCGCCGCCGCCAAAATCACCAAAGCGGTTTGCCACCCCATTTGGCTGATCAACAAGCCCTCCACAGGCACCATCAAAAACTGTCCGAAACTGCCTGCCGCAGCTGCCACGCCCATGGCCCAAGAGCGGCGCTCGATGGGCACGTTGCGGCCAATCACGCCGTAAATGACCGCGTAGGTTGTGCCCGCCTGGGCCGTGCCGATGATCACCCCGGTGAACAGGGCAAACATCCAAGGGTCAGTGGCCCACGCCATGCCCAAAAGACCTACGCTGTAGACCACGGCGCCCAAGGCAATCACGCGGAACGCACCGAATTTGTCGGCGACCATGCCCGCAAAAATACCCATGAAACCCCATGAGATGTTCTGAATAGCCATGGCAAAACCGAATTCTTGGCGGCCCCAGCCTTGGGCTTGGGTGATGGGCTGAAGCCACAGGCCAAAGCCATGGCGGATGCCCATGGACAATGTGACGATGGCCGCGCCGCAAATCAGCACCTGGGTCAGAGAAAGGGGTTTGTATTGCATCCCCTGACTTTAACCAATGTGATGCGTGCCCGAGGTCGCGTATATGCCTGCATGCCATTCAGAGCTTGAATACTGTTTTTGCATCCAGTGTCTCGACTGAAATCCCACTACAATCCGCCACCATGGCCACCCAATCAACTGTCAAAACCTCTAATGAGTACTCCGAAGGCTCGATCCGCGTCTTGAAGGGCCTCGAGCCCGTCAAACAACGCCCGGGCATGTACACCCGCACCGACAACCCCTTGCACATCATCCAAGAAGTGTTGGACAACGCCGCCGACGAGGCACTGGCGGGCTACGGCAAAAAGATCAAAGTCATCTTGCATGCCGATGGCTCGGTCAGCATCGAAGACGATGGCCGGGGCATCCCCTTTGGCCTGCACCCTGAAGAAAACGCCCCGGTGATCGAGCTGGTGTTCACCCGCTTGCACGCGGGCGGCAAGTTCGACAAGGGCAAGGGCGGGGCCTACAGCTTCTCGGGCGGCCTGCACGGCGTGGGCGTGTCGGTGACCAACGCGCTGTCCAAGCGCCTGGAAGCCACCAGCTACCGCGAAGGCCAAGTGGCGACGCTGGTGTTCTCAGGTGGCGACGTGACCGAGCCGCTGGTGAAACGCGCCACAGGCGAGGGAGATCGCAAACAAGGCACCACCGTGCGGGCTTGGCCTGACGCCAAGTATTTCGAATCCAGCGCCCTGCCCATGAACGAGCTGACGCACCTGCTGCGCAGCAAAGCCGTGCTCATGCCTGGCGTGACGGTGACCTTGGTGAACGAGAAAACCAAAGAAACCCAGCAGTGGCAATACAAAGCCGGTCTGCGCGACTACCTGACGCAAACGCTCAATGGCGACCCAGTCATCCCCTTGTTTGAAGGCGAAGGTTTTGCCGACGGCAACCACGACAGCTTTGCCGAAGGCGAGGGCGCTTCGTGGGCCGTGGCCTTCACCGAAGACGGTGCGCCGGTGCGCGAAAGTTATGTGAACCTGATCCCCACCAGCGCAGGCGGCACGCACGACAGCGGCTTGCGCGACGGCCTGTTCACCGCCGTCAAAAGCTTCATCGAGCTGCATGGTTTGCTGCCCAAGGGCGTCAAGCTCATGCCCGAAGACGTGTTCGCCCGCGCCAGCTATGTGCTGAGCGCCAAAGTGCTGGACCCGCAGTTCCAGGGCCAGATCAAAGAACGCCTGAACTCGCGTGACGCGGTGCGTTTGGTGTCCAGCTTTGTGCGACCGGCGCTCGAGCTCTGGCTGAACGAGCATGTGGACTACGGCAAAAAACTGGCCGAACTCGCCATCAAGGCCGCGCAAACCCGCCAAAAAGCCGGTCAGAAGGTCGAAAAGCGCAAAAGCTCCGGCGTGGCCGTGCTGCCCGGCAAGCTGACCGATTGCGAAAGCAAAGACATCCTGCACAACGAGGTGTTTTTGGTCGAGGGCGACTCGGCCGGTGGCAGCGCCAAAATGGGCCGCAACAAAGAAAGTCAGGCCATCTTGCCTCTGCGCGGCAAGGTGCTCAACACCTGGGAAGTAGACCGCGACCGTTTATTTGCCAACAACGAAATCCACGACATCTCGGTGGCCATTGGTGTGGACCCGCACGGGCCCAATGACAACCCCGACATGAGCAACCTGCGCTACGGCAAGGTCTGTATCTTGTCGGACGCGGACGTGGATGGCTCGCACATTCAGGTGCTGCTGCTGACCTTGTTTTTCCGCCACTTCCCCAAGCTGATCGAAGCGGGTCACCTGTATGTGGCGCGGCCGCCGCTGTTCCGGGTCGACGCGCCCGCACGCGGCAAAAAGCCCGCGTCCAAAGCCTATGCGCTGGACGAGGGCGAACTCACCGCCATCATCGACAAGCTGCGCAAAGACGGCGTGAAAGAAGGTGGCTGGAGCATCAGCCGCTTCAAGGGCTTGGGCGAGATGAGCGCCGAGCAGTTGTGGGACACCACGCTCAACCCCGACACGCGCCGCTTGCTGCCGATCGAGCTGGGCCCGCTGGACAACGCTGGAACGGAAAACCTCATGACCCAGCTCATGGGCAAAGGCGAAGCCGCCGCCCGCCGCGAGCTGATGGAACTGCACGGCGACAGCATCGAAATCGACGTTTGATGAATCCCCTGTGGGAGCCTGCCCCTGCGGGCGAATGCCTTGATCTGGCACCTCGCCTGTTGGAATGCTCCCGCAAAGAAAGACCCTGATGACCACTGACCTGTTGACCCCCGAACCCACCGCCGCGCCCGAAGGTGACCACCTGGGTGCCTACGCCCAGCGTGCCTACTTGGAATACGCGCTGTCCGTCGTCAAAGGCCGCGCCTTGCCCGATGTGTGTGACGGCCAAAAGCCGGTGCAGCGGCGCATTTTGTATTCGATGGACCGCATGGGTTTGTCCTACAGCGGCCCCAACAACAACACCGCAGCCAAGCCTGTCAAAAGTGCCCGCGTGGTGGGTGATGTGCTGGGCCGCTACCACCCGCACGGCGACACGGCGGCGTATGACGCGCTGGTGCGCATGGCACAAGACTTTTCGCAGCGCTACCCGCTGATCGATGGCCAAGGCAACTTTGGCTCGCGCGACGGCGACGGCGCAGCCGCCATGCGTTACACCGAGGCGCGCTTGTCGCGCATCACCAGCTTGTTGCTCGACGAGATCGACATGGGCACGGTGGACTTTATCCCCAACTACGACGGCTCCACTGAAGAGCCGCGCCAGCTGCCCGCCCGCTTGCCCTTCAGCCTGCTCAACGGCGCCAGCGGCATTGCTGTGGGCTTGGCCACCGAAATTCCCAGCCACAACCTGCGCGAAGTGGCCGACGCCTGCGTGGCCTTGATCCGCAACGACAAGCTGAGCGACGGCGAGTTGATGGCCATCATCCCCGGCCCCGACTACCCCGGTGGTGGACAGATCATCAGCCCGGCCAGCGACATTGCCGACGCCTACCGCACCGGTCGCGGCAGCCTCAAAGTGCGCGCCCGCTGGAAGATCGAAGAACTCGCTCGGGGCCAATGGCAATTGGTGGTGACCGAACTGCCGCAAGGCGTCAGTTCGCAGCGCGTGCTCGAAGAGATCGAAGAGCTCACCAACCCCAAGGTCAAGGCTGGTAAAAAAGCGCTCAGCGCTGACCAGCTGCTGCTCAAAGCCAGCATGCTGGCCGTGCTCGACGTGGTGCGCGACGAATCGAGCAAAGACGCTGCCGTGCGCCTGGTGTTTGAGCCCAAAACCAGCCGCATCGAACAGCAAGAACTCATCACCGCCTTGCTGGCGCACACCAGCTTGGAAACGTCTGCACCGATCAACATGACCTCGGTCGGCATCGACGGCAAGCCGATTCAAAAGTCGCTGCGCCAGATGTTGGTGGAGTGGATCAGCTTCCGCCAGACCACCATCACCCGGCGCAGCCAGCACCGCCTGAACAAAGTGCTGGACCGCATCCATATCTTGGAAGGCCGCCAGCTGGTCTTGCTCAACATCGACGAGGTGATCCGCATCATCCGCCACAGCGACGAGCCCAAGCCCGCGCTGATCGAAGCCTTCAAGCTCAGCGACCGCCAAGCCGAAGACATTCTTGAGATTCGCCTGCGCCAACTGGCCCGTCTTGAAGCCATCAAGATCGAGCAAGAGCTGAGCGAGTTGCGCGAAGAGCAGGGCAAGCTTGAAGAGATTTTGGGCAGCCCCGCTGCGTTGCGCCGCCTGATGATCAAAGAGATCGAACAGGATGCCAAGACCTTTGCCGACCCTCGCCGCACGCTGATTCAGGAAGAGAAAAAAGCCGTGGCCGAGGTCAAGGTGGTGGACGAACCCGTGACGGTGGTTGTCTCGGAAAAAGGCTGGGTGCGAGCTCGCACGGGCCACGGACACGACGCCACGAGTTTTGCCTTCAAGGCGGGCGACGTTTTGTATGGCACCTTCGAGTGCCGCACGGTGGACACCCTGCTGATCTTCGGCAGCAACGGCCGCATTTACAGCGTGCCCGTGGCCACACTGCCCGGCGCACGCGGCGACGGCCAGCCGGTCACCACGCTGATCGAGCTGGAGCCCACCACACAAATTGCGCACTACTTTGCAGGCCCGGCCAACGCCACGCTGCTGCTCAGCGGCTCAGGCGGTTATGGTTTCATGGCCTCGGTCGAGAACATGATCTCGCGCAACAAAGCGGGTAAGGCCTTCATCAGCTTGGGCGACGGCGAAACCGTCTGCGCCCCCAGCCATGTGAGTGGCTCCAGCGCCACCGTACCTGCCGACAAACAGCCCATGCCCAACGCCACCAGCGTCTGCTGTGCTAGCACGGGCGGACGGGTGTTGACGTTTGAGATCAGCGAACTCAAAACCATGGAAAAAGGCGGCCGGGGCCTGATGCTGATTGACCTCGAAGCCAAAGACACCTTGGCCGGTGCTGCGGCCTACACCCGCAGCATCAAGATCGAAGGCATCGGCCGGGGTGGCAAAGAGCGCGAAGAAACGCTGGAAATCCGCAGCTTGAACAACGCCAAAGTGGCCCGCGCCAAGAAGGGCAAAGTGGCCGATCTGGGCTTCAAGCCCAACCGCGTGACGCGGGTGGAGTGATCTGTGCGCTGTCATCAGGGCGCAGTGATGCTTTTTTAAGCACACCCGGCTAGCCCTTGTGGGGCCGGGCTTTGGCGGCTTGTCCCTGCACTTGTCCACAGCTTTGGTCACGGGGTTTGGGGATTTTTTGATGCTGCCATATACTGTTGGCATATCCCAAAAGGAGGCTGCCATGACCATCACCACCGTCTTCACCAACAACCGTTCGCAAGCCATACGACTGCCTGCGGATTTGCGCTTGCCTGATGACGTCAAAAAGGTGGAGGTGCGTGCCCGAGGTGCCGATCGGATCATCTCGCCAGTCGGGCATTCATGGGACCAATTCTTCTTGAATGGCCCCCAGGTCAGTGAAGACTTTTTGCCAGAACGTGCCACGCAAACTCAGCCTGAGCGTGAGTCGCTCTGATGTTGAAGTACCTGCTCGACACGAATATCGTGATCTACGTGCTCAAGCGTCGCCCTTTGGAAGTCTTGGCTCAGTTCAATGCCAACGCCGGTCGCATGGCGATTTCGGCGATCACTTTGTCGGAGCTTCACCACGGTGCTGAAAAAAGCGCCAAGGTCTCACAGAACCTGGAAGTGATCGAAGAGTTCGCCAGCTTGCTGGAGGTGCTGCCTTACACCGCCAAAGCTTCGCAACATTACGGCGCTATTCGAAGTGACCTGGAAAAAACGGGGCAGACCATTGGGGTCAACGATTTGCACATCGCAGCCCACGCCCGCAGTGAAGGGCTGGTGGTGGTGACCAACAACCTGTCCGAGTTCGCCCGCGTGCCGGGCTTGATGGTGGAGAACTGGGTGGGCTCATTGAATTGAGGCCCAACCCAGAGCCTATTCAGCCCTGGGCACCCAGCAGGTAATCGATCTTGCCCACTTCCACACCGTTGTGGCGCAGGATGGTGTAGGCCGTGGTGATGTGGAAGTACATATTGGGCAGCATCCAGCCGGTCAGGTAGTCCTGGCCTTTGAGGGTGCGGGTTTTACCCGGACCAGCGGGGAAAGTGATTTCTTTGTCCTCGGTGCCGTCGATGGCTGCAGCGGGGACAGTGGCGATGTAGGCCAGCGTTTTCTGGATGCGCTCTTGCAACTGGGCGAAGGTGGTTTCGGTGTCGTCGAACTTGGGCGCTTCCACGCCGGACAGGCGGGCCACGCCATTCTTGACGGCGTCGCAAGAAATCAGCACTTGGCGCGTGAACGGAAACATGTCAGGCGCGAGGCGGTAAGTGGTCAGCGCCGTGGGGTCAATCTTCTTGGTTTCGACAAACTGCTCGGCCTTGGCCAAGATGTGGCTGAGGTTGGTGAGCATGCGGGCGCAGACGGGCAGGCAGGCGGTGGACATGGAAATGTGCATGGGTGTCTCCGGTGGGTAAAGTGAAATTCAGCCGATCTCGGCGATCAATTCGATCTCGACGCAGGCACCCATCGGGACTTGGGCGACGCCAAAAGCACTGCGGGCATGGGCACCGACTTGTGGGCCAAAAACCTGGCCCAGCAATTCGCTGCAGCCGTTGGTCACCAAGTGTTGCTCGGTGAAGTCGCCCGTCGAATTGACCAGGCTCATCACCTTGACGATGCGCTTGACCTTGTTCAGGTCGCCGACTGCGGCGTGCAGGGTGCCCATCAGGTCAATCGCCACGGCGCGAGCGGCTTGCTGGCCTTCGGCGGTGCTGATGTTTTTGCCCAGTTGGCCGGCCCAGACTTTGCCGTCTTTTTTGGCGATGTGGCCCGACAAGAAAACCAAGTTGCCTGTTTGCACAAAAGGTACATAAGCCGCTGCGGGCACAGCCACAGGTGGCAGCTCAATGTTCAGGGATTTCAGGGTGTCGTAAACGCTCATGGTCAGGGTCCTCCGGGGTCAAAAGAGGCTCCACTGTAACGCCAACTTCCAGCGTGTGGGCGCCGCCACCTTGAAGCACACCGCGCAGCGGCGACACGTCGGCGAAGTCACGCCCCACAGCCAGTCGCACGTAATCTTCGCCAGGGCTGGACCAACCGGTGCGGTTGTTGGTCGGGTCCAGATCCAGCCAGCCTTGACAGGCGTGGGTGGCCAACTCAGGCAGGTACACCGATGCCCAGGCATGCGTGGCATCACTGCCAACCAACCGAGGCTGGCCGGGGGGAGGCTGGGTCAGCAGGTAGCCGCTCACGTAACGGGCAGGCAAGCCCAGAGAGCGCAGGCAGGCCAGCAAGATGTGGGCGAAGTCTTGGCACACACCGCGTTGGTTTTGCAAGGCTTCGAGGGCTGGGGTGTTGATGTCGGTGCTGGCCGACTCGTAGCGAAAGTCGCTGTGCATGCGCGCCGTGAGTTCTTGCGCCGCTTGCACCAAAGGTCGGCCAGGCGTGAAGCTGCTTTGGGCATAGGCCAAAAACGCTTCGTGTACCGGCGCATGATGCGACCCGAACACGAAACCGCTGTGTACATCACCCGCATCACCCCCTCGGTAACGAAAATGCTCGCGCACGGCCTCCCAGCTTTGGCTGGGGGGCGCCGCTTCGGTGGGACGGGTTTCGATTTCGCTGTAGGCCCGCACCAGCAAACCCTCGTGCGGGTTCGTCAGGGCCCAATAGGCACGGTGGTTCAGAAATGCGTCGATGTTGTGTTGCACCGTGGTGTTTGGCTCCACCTGCATCCAGTGGCGAAGAATCTTTTGGCAGGGTGTGTCAGCCGCTTGCAGATGGGCCACATGCTGCGCGGTTTGCACAGCAGGGCTGTAGCGGTAACGGGTGTCGTGGGTGATGGCCAAGCGCATGGGGTGTTTTTTCAAGCACTCACGCTGTAGCGGGCTTCGCCGCTGTGCGTGAAAAACAAACCACACAAATGGTCCGAGACTTCACGGGCCGCGTTTTGGCAATGGGTGAGGGTGGCCAGCAAAGGCAATGGGGTTGAGCTGTCGGAGCTGGGGTTTGGGCTTGGGTAGGGCCACAGCGACTCGGGGGGCATGCCAATCAATTGGGGCACGCCTTCGGCCAAAGCCAAGGTGGCGCCATCGGCCAGGGTGCCCATGCGGCGCAAACGTCCACGCAAGGTGTGCGCCACCCAACCGAGCGAACGCGGGTTGTCCGGGTCGGTCACCAGCAGTTCCATCAGGGCTTGCGGGGTGCGGCTTTGTTGGTGCTGGGCATGGAAACTGATGGTGCTGTCAAACAGATCGAGCACGGCATCGAAGCCAGCTTGCTCGGCGATCAGATCCAGCCGCACGGCTTCAGCCATGGCGTCCGACAAAAAGGCCAGGCGTTCAATGTGGCGGCCAATCGAGAGCAAACGCCAGCCGTCGTCGCGGCTCATGCGGTCGGTTTGGGCGCCCGTGAGGGCGGCCAACATCTGGCTGGTGTCGGCCAGCAGGCGTTGCACGGTCACGGTGTCCAACCCAGCCGTGGACTTTTTCGGGCCCATGGGGTCTTCGCTGGGCTTGAAAAACCGGGATTCGGCTTGTTCCAGCAAGCGCCAGTGTTCGGGCGAGAGGCGTTCACGTACCGAGGCGGCCGCCAGCCGGACAGAGCGCAAATTGAAGCCCACGCTGGTGGCCAGTTCTTGGTCCCACAAACCCGAGATCATGGAGCGCTCAAAAACCCGGTGCGCTTGCCCTGCTGCGGGTACGCCGGCTCGCACCAAGCCGTGGCGCGTGGCCATGCGGGTGATGAAGTTCAGCAAACAGGGCTGGTTCTGGTTTTCTCCGCTCAGGATTTCCAGGCTCAGCCGCACCAAGCGCAAGGTGTTTTCGGTGCGTTCGGTGTAGCGGCCCATCCAGAACAAATTTTCTGCAGCGCGGCTCGTCACCAAGCGCTGGCGCTGGGCCGTGGCGTCACTGGCGGCCGGGATGGAACTGGTGTTGGGACTGGGGCTGTGAGGGGATACAGAGGTTGACGACTGTGATTGGGACTGTGATTGTCCGCCTGTGCTCGTTGGCTTCAAAGCTTTAGCGGCTGGGCTTTGCACCCATACGTCGGCGCTGCTGCCGCCACGCTGCATCGAGGCAATGCCTTCGCGGGTGCCCAGCCGGGCCAGACCGCCGGGCAAGACTTGCCAGCCGCCTTGCGCATCGGTGACCGCAAAGACGCGCAGGACCACAGGTCGGGACTGGATGCAGGACGAGCCATTGGGCTGGGTCTGCCAAGTCGGCTGGTGTGACAGGGGCAACCAAGACTGCAGGGTGTGCGCATCGGGGTCGCGCAAAATGCGGCCAGCCCATTCATTTTGCTCTTGGCGAGACAGACTGTGGCCCAGGACCGGCTCAAAACTGTGGCGATCGGTGTTGTAGGGGTAGGTGGGCTTGATCACGCAGCTTTGGATGCGCGGCAGCACATCTTGCAGCGCTGCTGCTTCGCCACACCACCAACTGGGGATGGCGGGCAGTTGCAATTCTTGTCCCAGCAGCGCACGCGAAAGCGCAGGCATGAATCCCAGCAGCGCATTGGATTCCAAAAAACCTGAGCCGGGCGTATTGGCCACCAACACATTGCCGCTGCGCACTGCTTGCAGCAGGCCGGGCACGCCCAAGGTGGATTCGGCCCGCAATTCCAAGGGGTCAATCCAATCGTCGTCCACGCGTTTGAGCAAGCCATGCACAGGTTTCAGGCCTTGCAGGGTTTTGAGGTACAGCTTTTCATCGCGCACCGTCAAATCGTTGCCCTGCACCAAGCTCAGGCCCAAGTAGCGGGCCAGATAAGCGTGCTCAAAATAGGTTTCGTTGTAGGGGCCTGGCGTGAGCAGCGCAATGTGGGCCGACGAACCCGCAGGGCTTCGGGCTTTGATGCCGTCGATCAGCGTACGGTAGGTCTCTGCCAGGCGCTGAACCGGCAAGGCTTCAAAGGCTTGCGGGAACTGGCGCGACACAATTTGTCGGTTTTCAAGCAAATAGCCCAAACCCGAGGGGGCTTGGGTGCGCTGAGAAAGCAGCCACCACAGGCCGTCGGGTCCACGCGCCAAATCAAATGCGGCCAAGGACAAATACCGCCCACCTACCGGTGCCACGCCGTGCATGGCCGGTAAATAAGCGGGGTGGCCTTGCACCAAGGCGGCAGGTAATTGGCCTTGCAGCACCAGTTGTTGAGGCCCATAAGCGTCGGCCATGATGCGTTCGAGCAATTGCATGCGCTGCATCACGCCCGCCTCGATCTGCTGCCAGTCACGGTGGTCCAGCATGAGCGGAAACAAGTCGAGCGACCAAGGGCGCTGAGGCTGGTCAGCGGCGGCATACACGTTGTAAGTGATGCCGTTGTCACGCACTTGCCGCTGCAAATTGGTCATGCGGCTGTTGAGGTCAACTTCGCGTGCCTTGGAGGCCTTGTCCAGCGGATCGATGAAACGCTGCCAAGCGGCACTGATGGCTTGGTCTTCAGCGCTGGATGATGGGGCCTTGAGAGGGGTCGCTTTTCCTCGCAATTCGTCCCAGTGCCCGACGGGCGCACGCTCTTGCTGCAGCGACAGCCAAGTCAAGGCTTGGGCTTCGCTGGCGCCGGTCACTGGGGGTGAATGCTCATTCATCAGCTCATTGTCGTTGATCCACTGCGCCTCAAGTCCAGCGTGTACGGGAATTCAGGGCTCGCGTGCAACATGGCGTTGGGTGCCAGAGTGGGCAGGTGTTTCATGGTGCCGGGTGTGTGGCCCATGCGGAAGAACCGCGCCATGCGTCGGCTCTCGGCCTCGTAGGCGTTGACCGGGAAGCCCTCGTAATTGCGGCCACCGGGGTGCACCACATGGTATTGGCATCCGCCGAGAGACCTCTTCATCCATGTGTCCACCAAGTCCACCGTCAGCGGGGCGTGCACACCGATGCTCGGGTGCAGCGACGACGGCGGGTTCCAGGCCTTGTAGCGCACGCTGGCGACAAACTCGCCCACCACGCCAGTGGGTTGCAAGGGCAGTGAGCGGCCGTTCACCGTCACGGTGTGGCGCGAAGGGTTCATGCCCGTTACATGCACTTCGATGCGCTCCAGCGACGAATCCACATAGCGTGCGGTGCCGCCGGCCCCGCTTTCTTCGCCCATGACGTGCCAGGGCTCCAGCGCGTTGCGTAAGGTGACCACCGCGCCATCCACCTGGATTTGCCCGACCATCGGAAAGCGGAACTCAAAATGCGGCGCGAACCAGCTGGGGTCAAAACGAAAGCCTGCGTCGCCCAACTCGGTGAGCACGTCGTCAAAATCCTTGTGGATCCAATGCGGCAGCATGTAGCGGTCGTGTAGCTCGGTGCCCCAACGCGTAACGGGCGCCGAATACGGGGCATTCCAGAATCGGGCGACCAATGCACGCAGCAGCAGTTGCTGCACGATGCTCATGCGCTCGTGCGGCGGCATCTCAAAAGCACGCAACTCCAGCAGGCCCAAACGCCCGGTGCTGCTGTCGGGCGAATACATCTTGTCGATGCAGAACTCGCTGCGGTGGGTGTTGCCGGTCACATCAATCAGGATGTTGCGCAGGGTGCGGTCCACGATCCATGGGGCCATGTCGGTGCCAAACTTTTTGCGGTTGCGGGTGATCTCGCGCAGCGCAATCTCCAGCTCATACACCTGGTCGTTGCGCGCCTCGTCCACACGCGGTGCTTGGCTGGTCGGGCCGATGAACATGCCGCTGAACAAATAGCTCAAGCTCGGGTGGTTGTGCCAGTAAAGCACCAGGCTGGCCAACAGCTCGGGGCGGCGCAAAAAGGGGCTGTCCGCGGGTGTGGCGCCGCCCATCACCATGTGGTTGCCGCCGCCAGTGCCGGTGTGGCGGCCATCGGTCATGAACTTCTCGGCCGACAGGCGCGTCTCGAAAGCGGCTTTGTACAAAAACTCGGTGTGCTCGACCAGCTCGGTCCAGTTGTGCGCCGGGTGGATGTTGACCTCGATCACGCCAGGGTCAGGGGTGACTTGCAAGAGTTTCAGTCTTGGATCGCGCGGCGGTGGGTAGCCTTCCAAAACGATTTTCAGACCCAGTTCACGGGCGGTGCCCTCGACCTCGCTGACCAGCGCCAGATAGTCTTCCAGACGCGCCAGCGGCGGCATGAAGACATACAGAACACCGGACTTTTCACCCTTGGCCATGGCCTCGGCTTCCACTTGAGGGCCGTTGGCGCGGTTTGGGTCCCGCACCTCCACGCACAGCGCTGTGCGCACCACAGACGGGTCGGACTCGAATTTGACAGGCGCGGCTTTCACCGCTGCGCTGGCGTGGCGCGCTTGCAGCGTGATGGGGGCGGCAGGCAATGCTGTTCGAGGGGCAAAAGGGTCCTGTTCGATTTGGTGCCAGCGGTCGGTGGGCGCAGCCCAAGGCAGCGAGTCCAGCGGCAAACGCCAGCCCATGGGGGAATCGCCGGGCATCAAATACAGCCGTTCTTCCCGGACAAACCAAGGGCCGGTTTGCCACTGCGTGCCCGTCAGTTCAGCCGAGGCCGCTTCGACAGCTTGAATGGGCAGCACATAACCCACTGCTTGGTCCAAGCCTTGGCTGAAGATGCGGCGCAAACGGTTGCGCTCCATCTCGTCGTCCAGCTTGGCATCAAACGGGTCCACGTTGACGGGCAATCGGCGCTCGCGCCACAGGTAATACCAAGTGTCCTCATAACCCGGCAGCAGGGTGTCGTCGGACAGCCCCAGTCTCCCCGTCAAGGTTTGCATGAAGCGTTTGGCGTCGGCGCTGGTGCAGTGACTGGGCTCGCGTTCATCGGCAAGAACGGCAGGGTCTTGCCAGCAGGGTTTGCCGTCAGCCCGCCAGTAGATGCTGAGCGCCCAGCGTGGCAATTGCTCGCCCGGGTACCACTTGCCTTGGCCAAAGTGCAAAAAACCGCCTTGGCCGTATTGCTGGCGCAGTTTGTGCACCAGCTCTGTGGCCAGGCCGCGCTTCGTTGGCCCCAAGGCGTCGGTGTTCCACTCGGCCCCATCGCGGTCCTGAGTGGAGACAAAGGTGGGCTCGCCACCCATGGTGAGGCGCACATCATCTGCGACCAATTGGGCGTCCACCTCTTCGCCTAAGCGCAGCACCTCGGCCCATTGCGCGTCGCTGTAGGGTTTGGTGACGCGCGGTGACTCATGGATGCGCGTCACGCTCATCTCATGGTGAAACTCGACCTCGGCTTCGTCCATCAGGCCTTCGATCGGCGCGGCCGCAGACGGCTGGGGCGTGCAGGCCAACGGGATGTGGCCTTCCCCGGCCAGCAGGCCAGACGTTGGGTCCAGCCCCACCCAACCTGCGCCGGGCAAATACACCTCGCACCAAGCGTGAAGGTCGGTGAAGTCCACTTCGGTGCCGCTGGGGCCATCGAGTGATTTCACGTCCGGGGCCAATTGAATCAAGTAACCCGAAACAAAGCGGGCAGCGATGTTCATGTGCCGAAACAGCTGAACCAAAAGCCAGGCCGAGTCGCGGCAGGAACCGCTTTTCAGGGTCAGGGTTTCTTCTGGCGTTTGCACACCAGGCTCCATGCGGATGGTGTAACGGATGTCCTGGTGCAAGCGTTGGTTGATCTGCACCAAAAAGTCGATGGTGCGCTGGCGCTTTCGGTCCATGCTGGCCAGGTATTTTTTGAACAGCGGGGTTTTGTGGTCCTTGTCCAGGTAAGACTGCAGCTCTTCCCGCACGGTGTCGGCGTACTTGAAAGGCACCTCTTCTGCCGAGGGCTCCAGAAAGAAATCAAACGGGTTGAACACGGCCATTTCGGTGACCACGTCGACCGTGACCTTGAATGCGGTGGTCTTTTTGGGGAAAACCAAACGCGCCTGGTAATTGGCAAAAGCGTCTTGCTGCCAGTTGATGAAATGCTCTGCGGGTTCGACCTTGAGGCTGTAGCTCAGGATGCGGCTGCGACTGTGTGGGGCAGGGCGCAGGCGAATGACTTGCGGGCCGAGCTGCACGGGGCGGTCGTATTCGTAATGGGTAACGTGGTGCAGGGCAACGTGTATCGACATATCTCGTTCAGCGCAACAGGGGCTGCACGCATGACAAATGCAGCTTGGGCAGTTACAACTAGCAAGACACGCGCCAAGATTCACACAGCCGCCCTTTGGAATCGGGCTGTTGACGGAAATTCCAAGAGCGCCAGAGCCAAACAAAAACCAGCCATTTCAGGGAGGCTGTCATGAAACCATGCGGGTGCGCAGTGTGGAAAGGGGCCGTGCGTCCCGACAGAGCCTTCAAGGCGCTGTGGGCCAATGGAGCGCAGGCCTTGGCCCAGCGCGGCTTTACATGAACTCTATGGGCTGGGGCCGTCACCTGGTTTGGAACTTGTTGGCCTGGTGCTTGGGGGTGGCGCTGCAGCTGCAACAAGCCGATTTATGGCCTTTGGCGACCTATGCCAGCGTTTCAGTGGCGGTGGTGGCTTGCGCTGGCTTCCTGAAATGCTGGCGTCCATCGCACACGGCTGTCAGGACTGCACGACTTTTGGCATGGGGTTTGGTCTGGGCCGCTGCCGCTTTTTGCACCACGGGTTTGCACGCCTGGACACGGGCGCACACCATCGCTCCAGCGCTTGAAGGGCAAGACCTGGATGTGGTGGGCGTGGTGCAAGCCATGCCCCAGCGGCAAGATTTGGGTTGGCGCTTTCGCTTTCGCATTGAGCAAGCTTGGGCTTTGGACGCGCAAGGGACCGCAAAACCTTTGCAGCTGGGCGCAGACCTGCCGCCACAGGTGTATTTGGGTTGGTACGGGCAAGACGGCATGCACGACAGTGGCTGGAGCACCTCCGCCTTGCCCGAGCCGGTTAAGGCCGGTGAGCGTTGGCGTTTGCGGGTGCGTCTGAAAGCGCCCCATGGGCACTTGAACCCACGGGGATTTGACTACGAGTTATGGCTGTGGGAGCAGGGCATACGCGCTGCAGGCTATGTGCGCACAGGCCGCAAAGACCCGCCGCCTCTGCGTTTGGGCAGCACTTGGGCGCACCCGATAGAAGGCTGGCGACAGGCGGTGCGCGACCGCTTGTTGGCGCATTTGTCACCCGCGGGCGCAGATGCTGACGCCGCCAAGCGAGCAGGCATCGTGGCGGCCCTTGTCACGGGTGACCAAGCGGCGATTGACCGCAGCGATTGGGATGTCTTCAGGGCCACCGGGGTGTCCCATCTCATGAGCATTTCGGGCTTGCATGTGACCATGTTTGCTTGGCTGGCCTCTGGCGTGGTGGCTTGGGGCTGTCGGCGCTCGGCGCTGTGGGGCTTTCAGGGTGCTTTGCGCTGGCCTGCGCCCCAAGTGGGGGCTGTGTCGGGCTTGTTGCTGGCCGGTTTTTATGCCCTGTTCAGCGGCTGGGGTGTGCCCGCGCAGCGCACCTTGTTGATGCTGTGTGTGGTGCTTGTGCTGCGCTTGTCGGCCCGCCAGTGGCATGGTGCGCTGGTGTGGTTGATGGCATGTGCCGTAGTGCTCACCTGGGACCCTTGGGCCCTGTTGCAACCAGGGTTTTGGTTGAGTTTTGTGGCGGTCGGGGTGCTGATGGCCTCGGGTTCCTCGCCCAGAGCGGAGCAAGCCACCGAGTCGGTCATGTTGAACCCGGGGTTTCGCACCGATGTGGTGCGCATAGGCGCATGGCACCGTTGGGGTGCATCCCAAGGCCCTATTTGGGGCTCTTGGGTTTGGCAACGCGTGGCTGCTTTGCTGCGCGAACAAGCGGTGGTCACCTTGGCTTTGGCCCCGCTCACGCTTTTGTTTTTTGGACAGGTGTCGGTGGTGGGTTTGGTGGCCAATTTGTTGGCCATTCCCTGGGTGACCCTGGTCGTGACCCCTTTGGCTCTCTTGGGTGTGCTTTGGTCCGATGCATGGCAATGGGCGTCTTGCGCCCTGCAACCCATGGCTGTGGTGCTGGCTTGGCTGGCCGCATGGCCTTGGGCCAGTGTGTCTGTGGCCATGCCGCCTTGGTGGTTGGCCATGCTGGCGCTGGCTGGCGCTTGGGTGGGCGTGATGCGGTGGCCGGGCTCCTGGAAATGGGCGGTTTTGCCCTTGTTTTGGCCTGTTGTGTTCTGGACGCACCCACGCCCAGCACCCGGTACCTTTGAGTTGTTGGCCGCTGACGTGGGGCAAGGCAATGCGGTGCTGGTGCGCACCGCCACGCACAGTTTGCTGTACGACGCCGGACCGCGCTACTCGTCGGAGAGCGACGCCGGGCACAGGGTGCTGGTGCCCCTGCTGGCGCAGATGGGTGAGCGCATCGACACCTTGATGCTCAGCCACCGTGACAGTGACCACACAGGCGGCGCGGCGGCGGTGTTGGCCATGCAACCACAAGCGGCGTTGTGGTCATCTCTGGAAGACACGCACCCTTTGCACGCCTTGCGGACAGATTGGACGCGCTGCCAGGCTGGGCAAGTTTGGGAGTGGGATGGCGTGCGCTTTGAGGTGCTGCACCCACAGCCTTCCCCAGAAAGTTTGTCCAAAATGCCCAAGCCCAATGAGGTCAGTTGTGTCCTGCGCATTGCCAGTCAAGTGCCAGGCACAAAAGGCGGCCTTCAGGGCTCGGCCTTGTTGGCTGGTGACATTGAGGCCGCGCAAGAGCTGGCGCTGGTCCAGTCAGGCCTCAGCCCGGTCGATGTGTTGCTGGTGCCCCACCACGGCAGCAAAACGTCATCAACCCAGGCATTTTTGGAGGCACTCAGGCCCCGCTGGGGTTTGTTGCAAGCCGGTTACCGCAACCGCTACGGGCACCCGGCGCCCGAAGTGGTGGCCCGGTACCAAGCATTGAGCATCGCACTGGCCGACAGCCCCCGATGCGGTGCAGCCACTTGGCGCAGCAGCGCACCTGAGCAGGTCCAGTGCGAGCGGACGCTGCGCCAACGCTACTGGCACCACCGCATTCCCCACTGAAAACAGATTTGGGTATATATCTTGCTAATAGTGTTTCAGGAGTGAAGAGTCATGCGCCAATTCGATGAAATGTACAGCCGCCTGCCTGCACCGGGCCAAGAGGGAGAAGTTCGAGAGCACTACCTGGCCTACGCCCGCTGGTTACAGGGCCAAGCCCCACAGACCATGGCGGCACGGCGTGAAGAGGCCGAGATGATTTTTCGCCGTGTCGGCATCACCTTTGCCGTCTACGGCGACAAGGACGAAGACGGCTCGGGCACCGAGCGCCTGATCCCTTTTGACCTGATCCCCCGCGTGATTGCCGCCCAAGAGTGGAAAAGCATGGAGGCAGGGCTGGTGCAGCGCGTCACCGCGCTCAACCGCTTCATCCATGACGTGTACCACGATCAAGAAATCTTGAGGGCGGGCATCATCCCGCGTGAGCAGATCGAAAACAACGCGCAGTTTCGCCCCGAGATGGTGGGGGTGGATGTGCCCAACAACATCTATTCACATATCAGCGGCATCGACATCGTGCGAGCGCCCGACAGCGCAGGCAAGGGCGAGTACTACGTGCTCGAAGACAACCTGCGCGTGCCCAGCGGCGTGAGCTACATGCTCGAAGACCGCAAGATGATGATGCGGCTGTTCCCCGAGCTGTTCAGCCAGCACCGCGTGGCCCCGGTCGCGCATTACCCCGATTTGCTGCTGGAGACCCTTCGCGCCAGCAGCCCCGCCACCACGGCCGAGCCGACGGTGGTGGTGCTCACCCCCGGTATGTACAACAGCGCATATTTTGAACACGCCTTTTTGGCGCAGCAAATGGGCGTGGAGCTGGTGGAAGGGCAAGACCTGTTCGTCAAAGACAAGTTCGTCTACATGCGCACCACACGCGGCCCCAAACGGGTGGACGTGATCTACCGCCGGGTGGACGACGACTTTTTGGACCCCAAGGTGTTCCGCCCCACCTCGACGCTGGGCTGCGCGGGCCTGATGGACGCTTACAAGGCGGGGCATGTGGCGATCTGCAACGCTGTGGGCACAGGCGTGGCCGACGACAAGTCGATCTACCCCTATGTGCCCGACATGATCAAGTTCTATTTGGGCGAGGAGCCGATCCTCAAAAATGTGCCCACATTCCAATGCCGCAAGCCCGATGACTTGCAATACACCCTGGCCAACCTGAAAGACCTCGTGGTCAAGGAAGTGCACGGCGCAGGCGGCTACGGCATGCTGGTGGGCCCGGCCTCCACCAAGGAAGAAATCGAGCGCTTTCGCGGTGCCCTGCTGGCCAACCCCGAGGGCTACATTGCGCAGCCCACGCTCAGCTTGTCCACTTGCCCGACTTACGTGGACAGCGGCATCGCGCCGCGCCACATCGACCTGCGCCCCTTTGTGCTGAGCGGCCGCACGGTGCAGATGGTGCCCGGCGGCTTGACCCGCGTGGCTTTGAAAGAAGGCTCTTTGGTGGTGAACTCGTCACAAGGCGGCGGCACCAAAGACACCTGGATCTTGCAGGACTGAAAAGGGGATAACACACATGCTTTCAAGAACCGCCGATCACCTTTTCTGGATGTCCCGCTACATGGAGCGGGCCGAGAACACGGCCCGCATGCTCAATGTGAGCTACGAAACCTCCTTGCTGCCGCAATCCGCCGCCGCAGTTGAAGCTGGCTGGGAAGGCATTTTGTCCATCAGCGAATTGCTGCCCTCGTACCTGGCGCTTTACAAAACCATCACGCCACGCGATGTGATGGCGTTCATGGTGAAAGATGCAGACAACCCCTCGTCGATCATCTCCTGCCTACGAGCAGCCCGTGAGAACGCGCGTGCAGTGCGCGGCACCCTGACCACCGAGGTGTGGGAAACCCAAAATCAGACCTGGCTCGAAGTCAACCGCATGCTCAAAAGCGGCGAGTTCGAGCGCGATCCGGGCCAGTTTTTTGAGTGGGTGAAGTTCCGCTCGCACCTGTCACGCGGCGTGACGGTGGGCACCATGCTGATGGACGAGTCGCTGTACTTCATGCGCATGGGCACATTTTTGGAGCGGGCCGACAACACCGCGCGGCTGGTGGATGTGAAGTTCCACGCCATGCAAAACGACTTTTTCGGGGCTCCGCAATACGGCGCACCTGAGACCGAGAGTGCGCAGGAATACGACTTCTACCACTGGAGCGCCATCTTGCGCAGCGTCAGCGGTTTTGAGGTCTACCGCAAGGTTTACCGCGATGTGATCCGCCCGGAGCGCGTGGCCGAGTTGCTGATCTTGCGGCCGGACATGCCGCGTTCGCTGCATGCCAGCCTCAACGAGGTGGTGTCCAACCTCGCGTTGGTGTCGCACGACCGCGAGAGCGATACCTTGCGCCATGCTGGGCGTCTGCGCTCAGAGCTGGCCTTTGGCCGCATCGATGAAATTTTGGCCACAGGCCTGCACGCCTACCTGACCCAGTTCTTGGAGCGTGTGAACGTGCTGGGCGGGCGCATCAGCCGCGAATTTTTGATGCCGCAGGCGGTCTGACTTTGTAGGAGCGGCGCCCCCGCCGCGAAAGCGCTTCAATATGGGCAGACATTCGCCCCAAGGGCGCGGCTCCTACACGCCCAGCGTCAGCACCACGGGTGTGTGATCACTGGGCCGTTCGTTTTTGCGTGGGGTTCGGTCGATCACGCAAGCCGATGCCTTGGCTTTGAGCGCAGCTGAAACCAAGATGTGGTCAATCCGCAAGCCTCGGTTGCGCCGGAATGCAAACTCGCGGTAGTCCCACCAGCTGTAGCTTTTTTCGGGCTGCTCAAACAGCCTGAAGCTGTCGGCCAGTCCCAAATCGGTCAAGGCTTGCAGTTTTTCACGCTCGGCCACCGTGCAATGGATGGTGTCCTTCAGGCCCACTGGGTCCCACATGTCGAGTTCATCGAAGGTGATGTTGAAGTCCCCTGTGAGCACCAGTTGCGGGTGGCGCGTCATTTCGCTTTGCACCCAATCGCGCAGGGCGTCGAGCCAGCGCATTTTGTAAACAAACTTGTCGCTGTCAGGAGCCTGACCGTTGGGGAAATACGCGCCAATCACCCGCACGGTGCCGCCTTGGCCATCGGGGTAGGTGGCCGCAATCACGCGCGACATGTCGTCTTCGAAGCCAGGGATGTTTTTGACCACCTCGGTTCCCTCGGCCGCAGAAATCAGGGCCACGCCGTTGTAGGTTTTTTGGCCAAACCACTGCGCATGGAAACCCGCCTCTTGGAAAGCCGCGATGGGAAATTTGTCGTCGGTCAGCTTGAGTTCTTGCAAGGCCAGCACGTCAATGCCGCCCGACTCTTTTTGCGCCGCCAACCAGTCCAAAACTTGCGGCAGTCGCACCGACAGCGAGTTGACATTCCATGTGGCGATTTTCATGGCGTGCGGGTGTGGTGGTTTTGGTAAATGACGAAGCTGAAAGGCAGGCCATTGGCCCCCACATGCGGTTCGCGTTGAATCTCTTGCCAGGCCGCCCCCAGCTCGGGTGCAAACGCGTCGCCATCAAAGTCGGCGTCGATCTCGGTGACGACGGCCGTGCTGGCCAGCGGTTCGGCTTGGCGGTAAATCTCGGCGCCGCCCATGATCCAAGCGTCATGCACATCGCCACACATCTGCATGGCCTCTTCGATGGAGGCCGCACGCGATGCGCCATCGGCCCTCCACTCGGCCTGACGGGTGATGACGATGTTGGTGCGGCCGGGCAGCGGCCGAAAGCGTGCAGGCAGCGAATCCCAAGTCTTGCGGCCCATGATGACCGGCTGGCCCAGGGTGACGCGTTTGAAGTGCGCCAGGTCTTCGGGCAGGTGCCAAGGCATCTGGTTGTCTTTGCCGATCACGCCATTGCGGGAGCGGGCGTAAATCAGGTGCAGCTTCATCGATCCGCGCCTCAGACAGCGACAGGCGCTTTGATGGCAGGGTGGCATTCGTAGCCCACGACCTCGAAGTCTTCAAATTCGTAATCGAAGATCGACGCTGGCTTGCGTTTGATGTTGAGCGTGGGGTAGGCCATGGGCGTACGGCTCAGTTGCAGCTCGACTTGCTCATGGTGGTTGCTGTAAATGTGGCAATCACCACCCGTCCAGATGAAGTCACCCACATCCATGTCGCATTGCTGTGCCACCATGTGGGTCAGCAAGGCATAGCTGGCGATGTTGAAGGGCACGCCCAAAAAGATGTCGGCGCTGCGCTGGTAGAGCTGGCAGCTGAGTTTGGGTTTGTCACCCGCCTTTTGGGGCGGCGCCACATAGAACTGAAAGAATGCATGGCAGGGCATCAGCGCCATCTGGTCGAGCTCGGCCACGTTCCAGGCGCTCACGATGATGCGGCGTGAGTCCGGGTTGTTTTTGAGCGTGTCCATGACCTGCTGCATCTGGTCGATGTGGCCGCCGCCTGGGGTCGGCCAGCTGCGCCACTGCACGCCATAAACCGGGCCGAGCGAGCCGTCTTCGCGAGCCCACTCATCCCAAATGGTGCAGCCGCGCTCTTGCAGCCACTTCACATTGCTGTCGCCGCGCAGAAACCACAGCAACTCCACAATGATGGCCCGCAAAAACACCTTTTTGGTGGTGACCAGCGGAAAGCCCTCGTTCAGGTCAAAGCGCATCTGGTGGCCAAATACGCTGCGCGTACCGGTGCCGGTGCGGTCGCCCTTTTGCACACCCGTCGTGTAGACGTGGCGCATGAAGTCTTCGTACTGGCTGCGAATTGGGCGGGGATGGGCGGGCGTATTCATGGTCGCTGAGTTTAAGCCAGCAGCCGGCTGAACTGACCGAGGCGACCTATACCAAGGGCGACATTGTTACCATTCTTGTTGTCCATTCAATCCTGTAATCCAAAAGAAAACATGTCCACTCAACACCCTTGGGGTTCCTTGCTGCAGCGCTGGGTGGGTGTGCTTTTTTGGGCTGTTGCCGTGTGGGGGCCGACGGCGGCCTGGGCGCAAGACCACATCCTGGAAAAATCCTTCTGGACCGACACCACGGGGAGTGCCAGCTTTGAGCAGGCCCGCTCGGCCCCGTATACGCCCTACAAAGGTGTGCTCAGCAAGGGCTTCAGCCGGAATGTGCAGTGGGTCAGGTTGAAGATTGATGGCGTGGCGCCAGGCATCACCGACAAGCTGGTGCTGCGCATTCGCCCGGTTTTTCTCGACCAGATCACGCTTTTTGACCCGCTAGAGCAGGACCCGGGCAGGGCGTCGCGCACCACGGGCGACCGCACACCGTTTGCGGCCACCGAATTCGAATCGCTCAACCACGCCTTCGTCATCCCGGCGCACCAGGCCCCGCGCCATGTCTGGTTGCGGCTCTCCACCAGCAGCACGCAGTTGATGCATGTCGAAGCGCTCTCCCAACGAGAAATGCTGCGCGAAGAACACGCCCTGTGGCTGGCCTATTCAGCCTTGCTGGCGGTTCTTTTCTCATGTTTGCTGTGGGTGTTCATCTCGTGGCTGCAAGACCGTGACCCGGTCAACGGTGTCTTTGTCCTGCGTCAGAGCGTTTTGCTCGTCTACACCGCTTGCTATTTAGGCTATCACCGCATCCTGTTTGACGGCGTGATGTCTGCGCAGCACCAGGATCTTTTCTACAGCTGGGCCCTGTTGTTGTCGACCACGCTGACCTTCGTGTTCGAGTACCGGCTGTTGCACGAATACGCCATCTCGCGCTGGGGCCGCTATGTGCTGCGCACGGGGCTGGCGGCATCTTTGTTGGTGCTGTTGCTCATGCTGGCGGGCCGCAGCGACTGGGCATTGCCCTTCAACACACTCTTGGTGGGCGTGGGCATGCTGTCCATGTTTGTGATCTCTGTGTTCATTCGCCCACAAGCCCCCGCTGAGTCACTGGCATTGAGTCGATATTTGCTGCCAAGGTGGGCCATCGTCGCTTACTACGGCCTGGCAGTCTCCTTGTTGGCCGTGAGCATCATGCCTAGTCTCGGCCTGATTCAGGGCACTCTGATTTCCATCTACGGTGTCCTTCTTTATGGCCTGCTGTCGGGCTTGGTCATGACCTCGCTGCTCATCGTGCGCTCGCGGCAGATGGAGCGCCTGCGCCGCGAACAGGCCAACCACCTGTTTCTCTCGCGGGAACAACTCGCCATCGAAACCCGTCGTCGCCAAGACCAATCGCAGCTGCTCAACATGCTCATGCACGAACTCAAGACGCCTTTGGCTGTGATCGACCTGGCGCTCAAGGACCGCGCCGCGACCGATAAGGCCCAAAGCTATGTGGGCCGCGCCATCGACAACATGAAGTCCATCCTCAACCGTTGCGTGCAGACCGACCGCTTGGTCGAGCGACCTTTCGAAGCGCAAGCGCAGCGTTTTGACCTGGCTCGGCAACTGCAGCAATGGGTGCAAGACAACCCTCAGGCCGAGGGCCGAATGACCCTGCAAATCGCGCCTGCTGCACACGTCGAAACCGACTTGCAGTGCGTGCAAATCATCGCCAGCAACCTCCTTGAAAATGCCCTCAAATACGGCGATCCGCAGCAGCCTGTCGAGGTCACCTTGCAGCCGCAGCACCATGCAGATGGGCGCAGCGGCTGGTGCCTGCAGGTGTGCAACGCGCCCGGCGTGGCTGGCCTGCCAGATGCTGACAAGGTCTTTGCCAAGTACTACCGCAGCGCGGCAGCCCAGCGCCAGTCTGGCACGGGTTTGGGTTTGTTTCTGTCGCACAATCTGGCTCAGCAAATTGGTGCTGAACTTCGCTACCAGCTCACCGACAACCACATCTGCTTTGAACTATGGCTGCCCACCTGAGCATCGTCCTCGTTGAAGACAACGACGATCTGCGTGAACTCACCGCCGACGCGCTGCGCGACGAAGGCCACCGGGTGGTCGCGCTCAGTTGTGCCGAAGAACTCGAAGACCAAGCTCGGGGCGCTGCTGCTGATGTGTTTTTGATTGACCTGAACCTGCCCGGCGAAGACGGCTTCAGCCTCTCGCGCCGCATCCGCCAGGTGCACCCGCTGGTGGGCATCGTCATCATTTCTGCCCGCTCGGACCTGCAAGACAAAGTGGTGGGCTACGACAGTGGGGCCGACTGGTACTTGCCCAAGCCCGTTCCCTTTGCCGAGTTGTCGGCCGCGCTCAAAAGCTTTGCCCGCCGCCGTCAGGCTCAGCAGGTCGACACCGTCATGCCCTCCGGTGGTTTGCGCTTGCAACAGCGTGAGTTGCACGGGCCTGTTGCCAGCGTGCGCCTCACGCCCGCCGAAGAAAACCTGCTGACCGCTTTGGCCCGTGCGCCCTCAGGCCGACTTGAAAACTGGCAACTGCTCGAACTGTTTGGCCTCGACAGCGCCGACGTCAGCAAAACCAGCCTCGAAGTGCGCATCACCCGTCTGCGCAAAAAGCTCAGCCAAGTGGGGGCACAAGGGCTGTGCCTTGAATCCATCCGCGGCATCGGCTACCAGCTGAATGTGCCGGTGCAAGTCATGGTTTGATTTGTAGGCGCTTCGCCTGCACTTCAGGCCAGTACGGTGAGGCCGTGTTTGTTGACGATGTTGAGCAATTTCAGCGCCATACCGCTGGGTTTTTTGGTCCCGGCTTCCCATTTCTGAACGGTGGATTCACTGGTGTTGAGATAGATGGCGAAAACGGGTTGACTGACCTTGACACGCTCTCTGATTTTTTTGATCTGCGCTGCTTCAAGCTGTGGCGTCTGCGCAATGCAAGAAACATCAAAAGCCTTCATCGTGGCCTTGTCAATGGCACCGACTTTGTGCAAGGCTGATGCAGACTCATGGATGGACTGCATCACATCACTTTTGAATTTTTTCTTGCTCATTGCAAATCTCCTGCAAATCTTTTGAATCGATCAAATGGGTTAACTGTTCTGTACTCAACTTTTCATAGACTTTGGCGAGTTGTTTGAATGTCTGCAACTCCACTTGTGAAATGTTGGCCGTATCCTTTTTCGCAAACAGATGCTGGTAAATCCATAACTTGCCACCCTTGGCCAACAAGACAGAGCGATGCTCATTCTTGTTGATTCTTTTTTTGTAGACACCGCCACCAAGATCATCGGCTTGCCCTGCCATCACTTCCTTGACTGCAGTGCATAAATCCAGGTCGGAGATCAGTGCATCCCCTGCAGTTTTACTGAACCTTTTGGTCTTGAATGCTCTGGGTTTGTTTTGAAGTGCTGACATCTTTAGTGTAGCACCAGGTGCTATTTTTGAGTGATTCCATTTTCCAACCCGTGAGCTTTGGAGTAAGGGTTGGTCAAATCAATTTGTAGCTCCAAATAATTCAAATTGATAGGGTGGAGACCCTGTTGGACTTGATGCGACGCAGTTCGCAACGACTTCTTCGCGGCGAGGGCGCCGATCCCACAAAAGAGAATGCCTTCTTAATCCTTTAATTTCCTTCATAAACCTTCAATTTGCCAGTTTATGTTGGCAAATTTAGCAAATTGAAAGCATTTGAAAGGTTTCTGTCGGTTCTTTTTCTTTAATCACCAGCATCTACAAATTCGTCAGCATGCTGTGCTCTCACTTTACAAACTCGATCTGACCGGCCCTGCCGGTACCGTCCGCCTCACGGCGACTGAAGCCACTTTGCTCCAAGCCTTTGCGCAGTCGTCCGATGCGCGGCTGGCGTTCGAGCAAGTCGCGCAATGCATGGGCATCGTGCTGAGTGACGAGCAGAAATCCAACATCCAGGTGCGCATGGTGCGCCTGCGCAAAAAGCTGCACGAAGCGGGCGCCGAAGGCGCTGTCATCGAAGCCATTCGCAACGTCGGTTACCAGTTCTTTGACGAACTGAACATCCGCAAATCATGAGCCGGAGCAACGACATGCTGTTGAACACATTTCCCAAGCACGCCAGCCAGGTTTCTTCTCTCCGTGGGAGCGACGCCCCCGTCGCGACAGCCGCTTTCCCCTGTGGGAGCGACGCCCCCGTCGCGATGACCACTTGTGGTCTGCCTGCCATCGCCCCGAGGGCGGGGCTCCTACATCAACTGTTCGCGGGCTTGTTGGCTGCGGCCCCCGCACTGGCCTTGGCCGCCCCCGACGCCGGCTCGGTGCTGCAGCAACTCGAAGCCCGCCCCGGTGGTGCCCTGTTTGCCCCAGCACTCAAAACCCCCGTGGTGCCCACACCGCCCGCAGCCAACCACAGCGGCCCCGTGGTGCGCGTCAACGCCTTTGAGGTTGAAGGCGCCACACTGCTCAGCCCCATCACCTTGCAAGGTGCACTCAAAGGCTTCACCGGCCAAGACCTGAGCCTCACCCAACTGCAAGAGGCCGCTTGGGTTTTGGTGCAGACCTACCGCGAAGCGGGTTGGTTGGTCAACGCTTGGGTGCCCCAGCAAGAGATCGAAGGCGGCGTGGTCAAGCTGCGTGTGGTCGAGGCGCGCCTGGGCCAGGTGCGCATCGACTACCCAGAAGGCCGCTTGCCCCGTGAGCGCATCCAGGCCATGGCCGATGTGCAATTGGCCGTGGGCCAGCCTGTCAACCTACACCAAGTCGACCGTTTGCTTTTGTTGCTCGACGACATACCCGGCGTGGTGGCCACAGCCACTTTTGCCGAAGGCGCAGAGGCAGGCCGCACCGACGTGTTGGTCACCTTGGGTGCGGGCAAAACGCTTGACGCCAACATCACGGCCGACAACTTCGGCTCGGTTTCCACTGGCTCCAACCGCATCAGCGCCAGCGTCTCGGTCCACAACCCCGCTGGCTTTGGCGACGCCCTGCAACTTCAAGCCGTGGCCACTGAGGGCAGCCGCTATGGCCGCCTGGCCTACACGGTGCCCATGGGCCTGCAAGGCGTGCGCGTGGGCGGTCACGCGTCCGACATGCGCTACAAATTGGTGGGCAGTTTTGCCGCACTGCAAGCGAGCGGCTCGGCCCAAAGCTGGGGTGCAGACCTCACGGCCCCGCTCATTCGCCAGCCCGAGCGCAACCTGAGCGCCCAGCTCGCCACCGACCGCAAACGCTTTGACAACCTGGCCTTGGCCAACACGGGCGACGTTGACCCCACCACCGTCTCGCACTACCAGCTCGATGTGCTGCGCATGGGCCTTGTGGGCAACTGGATCGATCGCGCTTGGCGTCCGGCACAAAACACCGCCAGCTTGCAAAGCAGCTGGGGCAAAGTCGATTTGACAGATTCGCCCAACGCCACTGCAGACGCCAACGCGGCCAAGACGGCCGGGGCTTTCCGCAAACTCAACGCCAACTACAACCGCGAGCAAAGCCTGACGGGCCAGACCAGCTGGTACCTGCAGGCTGCAGCCCAGTGGGCCAACCGCAACCTCGACTCGTCAGAAAAAATCTATCTTGGCGGCGCTACAGGCGTGCGTGCCTACCCCAGCAACGAAGCGGGCGGCAGCTCGGGCGCCACGCTCACCGCCGGCTTCAAGCATCGCTTGAACGAGGCCTTCACGCTCAACGCCTTTGCCGACTGGGGCCGCATCCAGATCTACAAGAACAACCTCAACGCCGCAGGCAGCGCCATCAGCACGGTCAACACCCAAAGCCTGCAAGGCACGGGCCTGAGCCTGAGTTGGCGCAGCCTGCAAGGCCACGAACTGGCCGCCACCTGGAGCCGCCGCAGCGGGCAAAACCCCGCAGCCAACCCCAGCACCGGTGCCGACAGCGATGGCACCCGCACCCTGAACCGTTTGTGGCTGTCTGCCGCGCTGAACTTCTGAACAAGACCATGAACCACGTCTACCGCCTCAAACGATCGGGCCGCACCCAGCAACTGCAACCCGTGCCCGAGACCGCACGCGCTGCGGGCAAAGGCACACGCACCGGCAAAACACTGGCCCAAGCCGTGACCGCCACCCTGGCCAGCTTTGCGCTCGGCGGCATCGCCAGCTTGGCTTATGCGCAGCAAGCCCCGCCTGCCTCTGCACCCACAGCCGCCCAACTACCCCAAGGTGGCGTGGTCACACGCGGCAGCGCCAACATCGTGACCAACACGGGCCAAGCGCAACTCACGGTCAACCAAAGCAGCAACCGCGCCGTCATCGACTGGGCCAGCTTCAACGTCGGCAGCCAGGCCAAGGTGCAGTTCAACCAGCCGAGCAGCAGCGCGGTCACGCTCAACAACATCCTGGGCAACAACGCCAGCCAGATCTACGGCCAGATCAGCGCCAACGGCCAAGTGTTTTTGAGCAACCCCAACGGTGTGTACTTCTCGCCCACGGCGCAGGTCAACGTGGGCGGCTTGGTGGCCACCACGGGCAAGGCCAACGCCGATGAATTCATGGCGGGCAAAGGCAGCTTCAACCGAGACGGCAGCACGGGCAGCGTGGTCAACCAAGGCCAACTCACGTCCGCTGCTGGCGGCTACATCGCGCTGCTGGCCCCAGAGGTGCGCAACCAAGGCGTGGTGGTGGCACAAGCGGGCACGGTAGCACTCGCATCAGGCGAAGTCATCACGCTGAACTTCAACAACACAGGCACCGGCCTCGCGGGTATCACCACCACACCCCAAGCCATTGCGGCCTTGGTGGAAAACCGCAGCGCCGTGCTGGCCGAAGGCGGGCAGATCATCTTGTCGGCCCACGCGCTGGCCAGCTTGCAAGGCTCGGTCGTCAACAACAGCGGGCAATTGAGCGCCACAAGTTTGAGCACCAAGGGCGGCAAGATCGTGCTGATGGCCGACAAGATCGAACTGACTGGCACCAGCAAGATCGACGCCAATGGCCCGCAAGGCGGCGGCACCGTGCTGGTGGGTGGCGACTGGCAAGGCAGCGGCGACACGCGCCAGGCGACCAAGGTGACGATGGCGCCGGGCGCCAGCATCGAAGCCAATGCCACAGGGCAGGGCAACGGTGGCAAGGTGGTGTTGTGGAGCGATGTGAAAAATGCCAACAGCCTCACCCAGGTGGAAGGGCGCATTGAGGCCAAAGGCGCAGGCACGGGCAACGGCGGGCAGGTGGAAACCTCGGGGCACACGCTCAAAGTGGGTGACACCACGCGCGTCAACACCCTCTCAACGCAGGGCGCAGCAGGCCAGTGGCTGCTGGACCCCAATGACTTCACCGTGGCCGCTGTGGGCGGTGACATTGACGGTGCCACCTTGTCGGGCAACCTGGGTTTGGGCAATGTCACCATCACATCAGCGTCAGGGGGCACGGCCAGCACCACGGCAGGCAGCATCTTTGTCAATGACACTGTCAGCTGGAATGCCAATACCCTCACACTCAACGCGGAAAACAACGTCACAGTCAATCAGGTCATGACTCTGACCAGCACAGCGGGCTTGGCGGTTCAGTTCGGGCAACAGAGCGCCCCGGCCGTGAACAACAATGCCTTGTTCACGGCCAATGCACCGATCAACATTGCCACTACCGGCAGCTTTGCCACCAAACTGGGCAGCGCAACGGGCAGCGTCTCGACCAGCTACACCATCATCAACAGCTTGGGGGGTGCTGCCGATGCCACCACGGCCCCAGCCAACCCCAGTTTGCAGGGCATGGCGAGTGCCCCAGTGAACACCGCTTTTGTGCTTGGCTCGGACATTGACGCTTCCGCCACAACAAGCTGGAACAGTGGTGCAGGCTTCAAGCCCATTGGCAACGGCACAACATCCTTTACAGGTAAATTCAACGGCCTGGGCCACACCATCACCGGCCTGACCCAGGACGGTGCCACCAGCGACTATTTAGGCCTGTTTGGCAAGACCACGGGCTCGATCAGCAACGTCACCCTCAGTTCATCGGCGATCGCTGGCCGCTCGTATGTCGGATCACTTGCTGGGTTCGGTGCAGATTTCTACAACGTGCGCATTCTGGGCGGCAGCGTGACAGGCACCACTTATGTGGGGGGCATGGCCGGCTATGCCAGTGCTGCCATCAACACCGTCAATGGCAATGCTGCTGTCACTGGTCGCGACAGTGCGACCGTAGCAGCGCAGTTCGTGGGTGGCTTGCTCGGCAAAGGGGTCGGTGCCATCAACAACGTGACCGGTTCAGGCACGGTGGTGGTGACCAACACCAACACGGCGCTCGTGACCGGTGCAAGTGCTGCGCTGTCGATTCACAGCATTGGTGGCCTGGTGGGCCAGTTGGCGCCGACGGCTGGCATGACCCTGTCCAACAACATCAACACAGGCAATGTGACGGTGACGACGGCGACGGCCTCATGTTCTGTGGCCGCCTACTGCATATCCAATGTCGGTGGCCTGATCGGCACCTTGGGTGGTGGTGTCAACAACTCGGCGGCCAACTGGCGGGTTTCACTGACAGACAGCATTAACAGTGGCGCCATCAGCGTAACCAGCACCACCACGGCAAGCATGGGTTTAGCCACCACCAATATAGGCTACGCCACTGGCGGCATGATTGGCCGGATCGATTACGCCGGCGGTACAAATCTGGCATTTGGCGGTGGATTGACACTGACCAATCTGGCTTCATCGGGGGCTGTCAATGGCTACAGCGCGGTCGGGGGGCTGGTTGGACGAAGTAATTTGGGCAGCAACACCGCGGGCAGCAATGTGTTCACCACACTGGCCGCCACCGGAAATGTCACCGGTTTTGGCGGCACTGGCGCTTATGGCCTCCCCTCAAGCACTGTGCCCAGCAACATCGCGCAAGGTGTCGGTGGTCTTTTGGGTGTCAACCAAGGCAACTATGTGGGGCAGATCAATGACAGCCATTACAGCGGCACGGTGCTGTCGCGGGGGGGGCTGTTCATTGGTGGGCTGGCGGGCACCCACACGGGCTTGATTTCAAATTCATACGCCACAGGCGCCATCAACATGGCCAGCACGCCCTTGGCTGTTTCTGAAACCAGTGCAGGCATCATTGGCGGCCTGGTCGGCTACCTGGGCGGTGGCACCACTGCCGCGGGCATCATCAATGGCAGCTATAGCAACGTCGCCATTACTTTGGGCAGCAGTGGTGCGCGCACCGTTGCCTCGAGGGTAGGCGGCTTGGTGGGAACCACGGTGGCGCCCATAAGCGGCAACCGCAGCATCGTCATCAGTGATTCAAGCGTGCAAGGCGACATCACCGCTTATTTAACGATGTCAGGAAGCAGATCCCCTGAATACATCGGTGGTCTGGTTGGCTATGGCAGTGTGCCTGATTATTCAACCTCTACAGTCTCCGTCTCTGGCAATACATTGACTGTTTCCAGCGTCACAACTCTCGGAGCCTATGGTGCCACCAGCAGTGTCGGTGACTATTTGGCTGTGGGCAGTGTGGTCAGTGGACCGGGCATCTTGCCTGGCACTTACATCAGTGCTTTGGTCAGCGGCACTGGCGGCGCCGGCACGTACCAGCTCAACCAGGCTCAAACCACGGCCGCTGGGATCACCGTCACGACCTCTACGCCGAACTACATCAACAACAGCGTCGTGACAGGCAACGTCACAGCTGCCGTTGCGAACCAAGTCGGCGGGCTGGCGGGGCAGGCGGGTTCGATTTTCAACAGCCACACGCTGGGCAACGTCAGCGGCAAGTCCACTGTTGGTGGTTTGGCCGGCTTTGCCCATTCTGTCTACAACAGTTATGCCTTGGGCAATGTGTCGAGCAGTGCCAATGGCGAAGCGGGTGGTTTGTTGGGGCGACTAACCTCAAATCTGTGGCTTGGCATTGCGTCCAGCTATTGGTCTGGGCAAGAGGTTTCGGGGTCAAACTTCTCCGGTGGTCTGGTTGGTTATTCCTTTGGTGGGGCCGTTTACAACAGTTATGCGATTGGCAGCGGGGCTGTAAGAGGGGGCACCTACAGTGGCGGTCTGGTAGGCGCCACCACTGGCGACATTGTCAACAGCTACAGCACGGTGACCGTTATCGGGGCTGGTAACAGTGTGGGTGGCCTGGTGGGCTCATTTGGCAGTTTGAACAGCATTCCCACCATGACTAACAGCTGGGCCACCGGTTCTGTCACCAGTAGCACCAGCGGTGTTGGCATCGGCGGCCTGGTGGGTAGCTCTTACGGAACCGTCATCAACTCCTATGCCGGCGGTGCCGTGACCGGGACCAACGGCGCCACGGGCGGCATAGGTGGCCTGCTGGGCAGCAATATGGGCGGCGGCAGTGTGAACAACAGCTTTGCCAATGGCACGGTGACCAGCACCTCCACCAGCACCAGTGTGGTGGCGTATGCCGGTGGCTTGATCGGTTTTAACCAGTCCAGCGGCTCGGTCAACAACAGTTATGCCAGTGGTGCAGTCACCGTCAATGGCTTGGCGAGTGCTGGCGGGCTGATCGGTTACACCGCCATTCCGGTGGTGGCCACCAGTCAAGAAATTACAACCGGTGGCGTCACCAATACCCAGAATTTTTCCACAACTTACTACACGGCGATTGGTGTCACGGGGGTGGGTGCCACGATCACGGGCACTGGTATACCAGCCGGTACATTCATCACGGCCATGGCGAGCGCTGCGGGAAGTCTGACGCTCAGCCAAAACGTGACCGTTGCCGGCAATGCGTCTGTGACAGTCACCAACATCACTCAGAGTAGCAGCGCCAGTATTGCTGGCACCACGCTGACCTTGGGAGGCGCAGTGACAGGCTATTTTGCGCCGGGCACAGCCATCACTGGTGCTGGCATTCCTGCTGGTACCTACATCACTGCTGTGCAGACCCCGTCGAGTCTGCTGGCCAATGGTTTCGGCGGCGCGGGCAGTACCTACACGCTGAACAACAGCGTGAATTTGTCAAACATTGGCATCACCGGCACCAATGTGGCCGTGTCCACCTATTCCAAAGTGCCCGTGGACGGATTTTTGGTGGCCTCGTCGGTGGCCGGTGGCCTGTCGGTTGGCATGACGGTGACTGGCCCTGGTATTCCCGTTAACACCACCATCACGGGTGTGACCACAAAAATGGTGAGCAGCACTGCCACCTTGGGCTATACCTTGAGCAACAACTTTGGCACCATCGCATCGCCGATTGCGGTGGTGGGCCAATTGGCCAATCCCAACATCAGCAATGTTTACGCCACGGGCAGCGTCAGATCCAACACCGCTGTTTCAACCGCCTATTCTTATCTGGGGGGCCTGATTGGCCAGGTGGGTTCGGCAATCAATTCGTCGATCGCCAATGGCTATGCTTCTGGCGCTGTGATTGAACTCGCTGGGCGGTCCACTGTCATCAAGGGGGGGGTGATTGGCTACATTGGCTCTGGTAACACCAGCGGCACGAGTCTGGGTTCAGCCTTGGCACCCACTCTCAGCACTGTGTATTTCAACAACAGCGCCAACAGCGGCTTTGTGGGCGTAGGCAACGATGTGCTGACCCCAGCGGGTAACTTGAGTACCGGCACCTCGGGATTGAGCGCCAGCGATCTGCGCACTTCGACTGCCATAACGGGGTTTAACTTTACCGACAGCATCTTGGGTGTTGCTGCCAATGGTCGCGCCGCAGCGGGTAACTATTGGGTTCTGGTGGATGCCGATGGGTCTTACAACAATGCCTTGGGTGCCACAGGTGCCAGCTACCCCATGCTGGCTTCTGAGTACAACTTGAAAGTCAGCAGCGGTCATCAGTTGCAGTTGATGGGACTTAAACCCTCGGTCTCATATGCCCTGCAAAACTCGATCAGTTTTGGAAGTACGGACGTGTGGGATAGCGCGGGTTTTATTCCCGTAGGCACCACAAATTCCCCTTTCACAGGGAGCTTCACCGGTTCAGCGCTTTTCTCGGGCAGTCAGACGATTTGCCCAGCAGCCTCTGGCGGCTGCACGATTTCCGACCTCACGATCAATTCAACCCAAGCGAGACCTGTCGGCTTGTTTGGCACTGTGGGCTCAGGCGCCACGCTCGCCGGCATTCGTTTACTCAATGCCAATGTGACGGGCGTGGAGAGTGTGGGCGCGGTGGTGGGTTCCAACGCGGGCACCTTGTCTTTCAGCAGCTCGACCGGCACGGTCAGCAGCACCAACAGCACGAACACTGGTTATGGTGTGGGCGGCATAGTTGGTGAAAACACAGGTGCGGTCGATCGCGTGTTTTCGATGGCGACAGTCACGGGCACGCTAGGTGCCAATATGCTGGCTGGTGGGGTAATAGGTTTCAATCAGACGGGTGGTACGCTGAGCAATGCCTATGCGGCCAGTCTGGGTTCGATCAGCTCCGGTGGTTTCGCTGGGGGGCTGGCGGGGGGCAACATGGGCACCATCAGCAACAGCTATGCGGCTGGCCCTGTGACTGGAGCTTCTACAGTCTCTGGCGGCTTAGTGGGGACCAATGCCAGTGGCACACTTAGCAATAGCTTTTGGGATACCAGCACCACGGGGCAGTCCAGCCCCATTGCGGCACCAGGCGGTGGCGGCGGAGGCGGCGGATTAGTACCGGGTGGTGGTGGTGGTGGTGGTGGCGTGATCGGCACACTCAACAACAACGCCGGCATGGACACGGTCAACATGCAGACGCTGGCCAACTACAACTCTGCTACAGCAGACAACGCGGGTGTTGACCCTGCGTGGAACCTGAGCACGATCTGGAATCCACCGGTGGCGGGCGCTTTGTACCCAGCTTTGCGTGATTTTTTGATCCCGATCACCGTCACCGCCAAAGCGGTTTCCAAGGTGTACGACGGCGCCCCTTACAGCGACACCGTAAGTCTCAGTTATTCCTTGCCCAACATCAGTTTGTCGGGCACGGCAACTTATGAAAGCAGCATTGCGGGCTATTTGAATGTGGGCAACTACAACATCACGCCCACCGGTCTGTATTCCAATCAGTACAACGTGACTTATGCCAGTGGGCCATTGACCATCACCAAGCGGCCACTGTCATTCACGATTTCAACACTGGTTCCCAAGCTTTATGACGGCACCAATTTATTGGATCCGTCCAACATCACCATCAACAATTTGGTTGCTCCGCAGACCTTGTCGGTCATCAGTGTGAAAGCGGTCAGCTCTCAGGTGTCGGCCAATGCTTCTAATTACATCAGCAGCATCACACTGGGCAATGCCACCGATGGCTCGGGTGGTTTGCTCGCCAACTACAGCGTGCCGACAACGCTCACGCGCGTCAACGCAGCGGTCACGATTGTGGCCCAGGGTTTGACGGTCAGCGGCGTCACAGCGTCTGACAAAGCCTATGACGGGACAACGACGGCGACAGTCTCTGGTGGGGTGCTGACAGGTGTGCTGGCTGCTGATAACGGTCTGGTGAGCGTATCTGGCACGGGCACTTTTGCAAACGCCAATGTGGCTAATGGCATCAGCGTCAGTGCTGCTCTGACAGGGGTGGCTGGTGGCAATTATGTGTTGACGCAACCGGTGGGACTCAGCGCCAACATCACGGCCAAAACTGTGACGTTGACGAATACCGCCAGGTCTACTACTTACGACGGCACCAGCACCTATGGAGCCTTGGCCAGTGGCACAGCCTTCACCGCCGGCGGTCTGGTGGGCTCTGACAGCGTGGCTTCGGTGACACAAACCCCAAGCGGCACTGGCGTGACCAATTCGGGTATAGCGCAAGCTGGTAACTTCAGCGTGACGCCCAGCACTGCGGTGATGGGCGTGGGCAATGCCAACAACTACAACTTCAGTTACTTTGCAAGTACCCATACGGTCGACCCGGCCGTCGTTTCTGTCACGCCCATCACCGGCGCGCTGCAAGGCACAGTGAGCAAGGTTTATGACGGCACGAACGTGGCGACCTTGAACGCAGGCAATTACTTGCTCACTGGCTGGGCCACCCTTGCCGAAGGCGCCACGGTCACCAAAACCACAGGCACCTACGACAGCGCCGACGCTGGCAGTGGCAAGACGGTGACGGTGTCATTGGTCGATGCGGACTACACCGCCACAGGCGGCACCAACTTGGCCAACTACACCCTGCCCACCAGCATCAGCGGCGCAGTGGGCAGCATCAGCAAAGCCGCGTTGACGGCCACCGGCAACAGCGCGTCAGTGACGTACAACGGAGCCAACCAATCGGTGAGCGGCTTCACGGTGTCGGGCTTGCAGGGCAGCGACACGGTGGGCAGCCTCAGCAGTGTGGTGGCCTCGGGCGCTACCGGCAAAAACGCAGGCAGCTACACCAACACCGTGACCGCAGGCACCGAGACCAACTACACCGTGAGCACGGTCAACGGCAGTCTGGCCATCGCCAAAGCGGCGCTGACCGCCACAGGCAACAGCGCATCGGTGACGTACAACGGTGCCAACCAATCGGTGAGCGGCTTCACGGTGTCGGGCTTGCAGGGCAGCGACACGGTGAGCAGCCTCAGCACAGTGGCGGCCTCGGGCGCCACTGGCAAAAACGCAGGCAGTTACGCCAACACAGTGACCGCAGGCACGGAGACCAACTACACCGTGACCACGGCCAACGGCAGTCTGGCCATTGCCAAGGCCAATGCCACCGTGACCGCCAACAGTGGCACGTCAACTTACACCGGCAAAGATCAGACTGTAAGCGGTTTCACCGTCAGCGGCTTGGTGGGTGGCGAGTCTCCTTCGGTGCTGACCGGCGTGAGCGCCAGCCGTACCGAGAAAAACGCAGGCACTTACGCCATCACCCCCAGTGGTACGGATGGCAACTACCAACTGACCTTTGTTGATGGCAGCTTGGTCATTAACCCAGCGACCCTGGCGGTGCGCGTGAACGACGATGCCAAGTTCGTGACGCAAGCAGACGCTGCAGGCTACGCGGGTGTGAGTTACAGCGGCTTTGTGGGTGGTGAGTCCGACAGCGTGGTGGGTGGGACACTGACCATCGGCCGCAGTGGCAGCGGGCCAGACGGCAACACCAGCGCCTCGAGCAACACTGTGGGCAGCTACACCGGCGCGCTCACGGCGTCGGGCCTGACCAGCCCCAACTACACCCTGAACTACCAAAGCGGCAACTACCGGGTGATTCCGGCTGACCAACTGCTGATCAAGCTGAGCAATGCCAGCACCACCTATGGCAGCGCCGCCAGTTACTCGGTGACCGAGGCCAAGTACCTCAACCAGAGCAACACCATCGTGGACCTGACGGGCAGTGTGACCCGCAGCGAGAGTAACGGCACCACCAGCTTTGCAGTGTCAGACGGCGTGGGCGGCAGCGCCCGCTTTGCGGTTGCCTCCAACGGTGCGTTGCTGAGCGGCGCAGGGCAGCTGAGCGTGGGCACTTACCAGCTCGGCGCCACGGGCGTGAGTGTGACCAGCAACAACTTCAGCAGCAATCTGGCCTTGGTGGGGGCACTTGAAGTCCATACCGCGCCCCTGACCCCCGCGTTGGCCCCGACCAAGGTGTATGACAGCACCCCCGTCATCGCTGGTCTGAACCTGGGTGTGGCCGGAGCCCAGACGGGTGACCTTGTCAGTGCCACTGGCACCGGCAGCTTTGCCAACAAAAACGCTGGCACGGGCATGGGCTACACCGTGGCCAACCTGGCGCTCACGGGCACGGATGCACGCAACTATTACCTCACTGGAACGGACGCGGGCAGCACAGTGACTGGTGCCAATGGCACCATCACCCCTGCACCTTTGACGGTGAACTTCACCGCCACCGACAAGGTCTACGACGGCAACACCCGTGCAGTGGTCACGCCCACCGACAACCGCTTTGCGGGCGATGTGCTGAGCGTGAGCGCCACGGGCAACTTTGCTGACAAAAACGTGGGCACGGCCAAGCCGGTGAATGTGACCGCAGTTGCATTGAGCGGTGCGGACGCCACCAACTACACCGTGAGCCCCACGGCCAGCAGCACAGCCACCATCACCCGCCTGGCACAGGTGACGTGGGTGGGCGGCCCGACAGGCAGCTGGTTCGACCCGGCCAACTGGGCAGGCGGCGCAGTGCCCGACCTGGCCAACGTGGCCAACGTGACCATCCCGGCTGGGGTGACGGTGAGCTTTGACAACACCCCCGTGCTGCCAGCACAAGCCGAGCCCGTGAGCATTGACAGCTTGGGCGTGGCTGGCAGCTTGAGCCAGTCGGCAGGCACCCTGAATGTGGGTGCAGGCGGTGTGACGCTGAACACCCTGACGCAAACGGGTGGTGAATTGGCCACCACGGGCGCACTCACGCTGGGTAGCCTGAGCCAAAGCGGAGGCAGCTTGTCTGCAGGCAGTCTGTCGACCACCACGTCTTACAGTCAGACGGGCAATGGCACGATCAACGTGACGGGTGATGTGTCGATTACCGCCACCACTGCACCGGTGTTGTTGGGCAACCTGAACACCGGCGGCACGCTGAACGTGAACAGCACGGGCGGGAGCATCACGCAAACCGCAGGCACGGTGCTGACCGTGACTGGCCCGGCCACCCTCACGGCCAGCCAGAACGGCGCACCCGCGAATGTGGACCTGGGCAATGCAGGCAACACGCTGAGTGGGCCAGTGACGGTTTCGGGCGCAGATGTGACGCTGACCACCACAGGACCACTGACCGCCAGCGTGACGGCCACGGGGGATGCCACCCTCACGAGCGGTGGCACCACCACCCTGGGCGCGAGCACCGTGGGCGGTGACCTGAGCGTCACCAGCACGGGCGATGTGACGCAAACCGCGCCGCTGAGCGTGGCAGGCACCACCACGGTGAGCTCTACCCAAGGTGATGTGGTGCTGAGCAACCCCAACAACAACCTCACGGGTGTGGTGACCGCACAGGGCACCAACGTGACGGTCAAAACCCACGCGCCGCAGACCACGGTGGTGACCACCACCGAAGACGCTACCTTGAGCACGGCAGGCACCTTGACCGTGAGCGGAACGGCAGGGAGCTTGACCACGCAAAGCGGCGGCACCACTACGCTGGGCACGACCACCGTGAAGGGTGATGTGCAGATCACCACCAACAACGGCGACATTGCCCAAACGGGCACGTTGCTGGTAGGTGGCGCTGCAGACCTGAACGCAGGCACAGGCAAAGTGACCTTGACCGATCCGGGCAACGGCATTGCGGGCCCCGTGACGGTGGTGGGTACTGGCAAGGTCTCAAGTACCGAAGGCATGCGTGACGATCCGAGCGTCCTCAAGCGCCCGGTGGTGTTGACGCCAGCAATGAAGCCAAGCCAAAGCGCTTACCTCGTGACGGTGCTCAAGCTGCCTCAAAATAACGAAGCGGGTGTGGTGCACATCGAGCTGCGTGACGGGTTGGAGGCGGCAGAAGTCGAGTTGCCTGCGAAGGTGCAGGGTTGGATCGATGCGGCAGGCGCTGAGTTGAGCTTGGTCGGGGCAGTGGGTGTTGTGGAACTGACACCCAACCGACGTGCTGTGCGCCTCTTGCCTGCGGCCGAACGGCAATTCCCCCTGCAATTTGCCATGCAAGCGGGTCAGCAACGTTTGTCCTTCCGCATCGTCAAGCGACCTTGATACGATCTGTCTTGAATGGTTGATTTTCTGGAGTTCATTGTGAAAATTCGTTCTAAGTTTTGGTTGGCTGCATTGGGTGTTTCTGGTGCGGTGTGTTTTTCTGGTGTGGCTTTGTCGGCCGACGCCCCAGTGGCCGTGGTCAACGGTGTGTCCATCGCTGCCCGCTTGATGGACCGCAATGTGCAAGCGAACGTGGCCCAGGGCCAAAAAGACACGCCCGAGTTGCGTGCGGCGCTCAAACAAGAGCTTGTGGCCCGTGAGCTGATGGCGCAAGAGGCGCAAAAGCGGGGGCTCGACAAACTGCCTGCCACGCAAGATGCGTTGGCGGCGATGCGCCAAAACCTGTTGATCGAGTTGGTGCTGAACGACGAGTTCACCAAAAACCCGATCACCGAGGCGGAACTCAAAGCCGAGTACGAGCGCCAGGTGAAGGCCTTGAAGGCTGGTGGTGATCTGCAGCAGTTCCAGATTTCGACCATCGTGCTGGCCACCGAAGCCGATGCCCGTTCGGTGATGACGGCCATGCGCTCAGGTCAGGCCTTTGATGCCCTGGCCAAGTCCCGTTCGATGGACCCGAGCAAAGACAAAGGCGGTGACTTGGGCTGGTTCTTGCCCGATCAGATTGCCCCGGCCATCTCCAATGTGGTGGTCAACTTGGCGCCGGGCGCGGTGTCGGCCGCGCCTATTCAGGTCGGTCCTTACTGGCATGTGGTCAAGCTGGCGGGCAAGCGCCCTTACCAGGTGCCCGGTTTTGACGAGAGCAAAAACCTGCTGCAAGCCGCCGTGGTCCAGAACCGCCGCACTGCTTTGCTCAAGAAGTTGACCGATGCGGCTGTGGTGAAGTGAGCCAGGCGGGCTGGGCGTCTCAGCCCAGCACCCGCCCCGGGTTCATGATGTTCTGCGGGTCCAGGGCTTTTTTCACCGCTCGCATCATGGCCAAGGCCGTGGGGTCTTTGTAAAGCGGCAGCTTGTTCACTTTTTGCTCGCCAACGCCGTGTTCGGCACTGATGGAGCCGCCAAAGCGTTTGACTTGGTCAAACACCCAAGTGTTCACCTTGTCTTCAAACTCGCGTAAGAAAGCTTGGCCATCCGCCCCTTCGGGCGCTTGCACGTTGTAGTGCAGGTTGCCGTCGCCCAAGTGCCCAAAGTCCACCATGCGCACGCCGGGCACGTTTTGGGCCAACAGGGCGTCTGTTTCGGCCACAAAGGCCGGGATGCGCGAGACCGGGATGCTGATGTCGTGTTTGATGTTCAGGCCTTCTTGGGCCTGCGCCATCGTGATGCTCTCGCGGATGTGCCACAGGCCTTTGGCCTGCGTCAGATTTTCAGCGACCACGGCATCGGTCACGCAGCCTTGTTCCAGCGCCGCTTCGAGCAGGGCTTCGAACTGTCCCCGTGCATGGCTTTCGCTTTCGCTGTCGGAGTTCTCCAGCAACACACACCAAGGCGTTTCTTGCCAGAGCGGCACCCGCAGTTGAGGGTAGTGTTTGTCCACCAAGCTCAGGGCGAACTGGCCCATGACTTCAAAGCCCGTCAGGCCCGGCCCCAGTCGTTGGTGGGCCAGCCCCAGCAGTTGCACGGCTGCTTCCATGCTCGGCACAGCAGCCCAAGCGGTGAGTTGTGCAGCGGGCTGGGGGTAGAGCTTCATGGTCGCGGCGGTGATGATGCCCAGCGTGCCTTCGCTGCCAATCATCAAGTTGCGCAGGTCATAACCCGTGTTGTCTTTGCGCAGGCCGCTCAAGCCGTGCCAGATGTCGCCTTGTGCGGTGACCACTTCCAGGCCCAGGCAGAGCTCGCGGGTGTTGCCGTAGCGCACGACTTGCGTGCCGCCTGCGTTGGTGCCCAGGTTGCCGCCGATGGTGCAGCTGCCTTCGGCGCCCAGGCTCAGGGGGAACAGAAAACCTGCGGCTTCGGCAGCGGCTTGCAGGTTTTGCAGCACACAACCAGCTTCGACGGTGATGGCGAGGTTGGCCGGGTCGATGGCCCGCACGGCGTTCATGCGGGTCATGCTGAGCACAATTTGTGTGCCCGAGCCGTTGGGCACGCCGCCTACCACCAGCCCGGTGTTGCCGCCTTGCGGAACGATGGGAGTATTCGCTGCGGCACAAACTTTGACCACGGCGGCCACTTGCGCCGTGTCACCCGGGCGCACCACGGCCAGGGCACGACCTGTGACGCGTTTGCGCCAGTCTTGCTCCCAAGGACTCAAGTCGGTAGCCGGGTCCTCGTGCGTGAGCACGTTGTCGTGGCCACAAATCTGGCGCAATTGATCTAACAAGGTCGTGGTCATGGTGTTCAGTCCCGTGGCACAGGCACAAAATTGCCCGTGGCTTTGGCGGCTTTGAAGCGGATTCGCACATGCAAAGCGCAAGCCACAAAAAGGGTGGTGCACAGCAGGGTTTGCAGTCCGGCCAGCGCGTTGGACGGCCAGGCGTCGCCCCAAGCCCGCACCACGCCCTCTACAAAGTAAAGCCACACCAGCATGCTGACCCAGCGGTAGGTGTACATGCGGTTTTTGAGCAAACCCGCCAGCGGAATGCACAGCGGCAATACCTTGATGGCCCACCAAGAGCCACCCGGGCGCAAGGGTGCCAGCCAAAGTTCCCAAGCCAAGCCCAAAACGATGAGGCCCAGCAGGCTGCCGACGGCCATCCAGCGGGTGAAATCGACGCCTGCGGGGTTGTTTTCTGTGTGTGTGTTCATTGCGGTGGCATCATACCGGGCATGCAATCTTCCCTGTCCAAGACCTCTTTACGCGCCCATGCCGCTCTTTGGTGGCAAGAGTTGTTGGTTTTTCCCTGGCGTCAAATGGCCGGCGTGTTGGCCGAGCGCTTTCGGGATGCCCGTTTGGGCGTGAGTGCCAGTTCGCTCACCTTCACCACCGTGCTGGCTTTGGTGCCTTTGTTTGCAGTGGGTTTGGCCGTTTTTGCAGCGTTCCCGGTGTTTGGCAAGTTCCAAGACACGATTCAGCGCTGGCTGATTGAAAGTTTGGTGCCCGAGAGCATTGCCCGTCAGGTGCTCAGCTATTTGACCCAGTTTTCGCGCAAAGCCAGCCGCTTGGGCTCGGTGGGTTTGGTGGCGGTGTTGATGTCGGCCGTGTTTTTGATGGTCACGATCGAGCGCACCTTGGGTCAGATTTGGGGCTTGCAGCGCCAGCGGCCTTTGGCGCAAAGGGTCTTGTTGTATTGGTCGTCGATCACCTTGGGGCCTTTGTTTTTGGGGGCCAGCCTGGCCATCACGTCTTATGTGGCGACGGCTTCACGCGATGTGGTCGATGTGTTGCCCGGCTCGGTCCGCTGGTTGCTCGACAGTTTTGAGTTTTTGCTGCTCACCGCTTGTGTGAGTGGTTTGTATTTTTATGTGCCCTTCACCCGCGTGCGCTGGCGTCATGCCATCACTGCTGGCTTTTTTGTCGCTGGGGCCTTGGAGTTGGCCAAAAAAGGCATGGCCCTGTACCTGCTGGAGGTGCCCACTTATTCGCTGATTTATGGCGCTTTCGCTGCGTTGCCAATTTTGCTGGTCTGGATTTACGTGACTTGGCTGCTGGTGCTGCTGGGGGCCGTGTTGGCTGCCAGTTTGCCCGAGTTGGGCCGGCAAGAGTGGCGCAAACCCGAGGGGGCGGGCTGGACCTTCAAGCTGGCTTTGGAAGTTTTGGGCGAGTTGAACGCGGCTAAGGCGTCAGAGCGGCGGGGATTGAGCACCGACGAGTTGGCCATGCGCTTGCGGGTGGAATCGAGCGAGCTGCGTCAGGTGCTGGAGGTCTTGCGTGGCCTCGATTGGGTGGGGCGCCTGACCGAGCAAAACGACCAAGGTCAAGCCCGCCAGGTTTTGCTGGTGGACCCCGCGCTGGCCACGGTGGCCCCGTTGGCCGACCGATTGCTGGTGTTGCGGGGGTCTGCGGCCGACCCGATTTGGCAGCAAACGGGTCTGGACCAGATCCGCTTGGGCCAGATGCTACCGAGGTGAGCGCTTAAAAGCTCACCCGGCCGCGCCACATGTCGCGGTACATGACCCAGTCGCCCATGAAGCTGTAGAGGGGGCGCTTGAAGCTGGCGGGCTTGTTTTTCTCGAACACAAAATGCCCAATCCAGGCGCAGCCGTAGCCACACAGCAAGGCATACAAAAAGTACTGCGGTTTGCCGGTTACGGCCAACATGGCCAAGCACACCAGGCTCAATGTGCTGCCCACAAAATGCATGCGGCGGCAGGTGCGGTCGCTGTGCTCGCTCAGGTAAAAAGGGTAGAACTCGGCAAAGCTGGTGTGCTGAGGCGCTTGTGTTTCGGGGGTGTCCATGGCTTGTCTCCTGGGGCTTATTGGATTGAAAATGGCGCGTGCAAGAAGCCGCGAAACCGCGCCCGGCCACCGCGCTGGGGCGCTTGAGTGAGCAGGTAATTTGGAAAGCGCTGTAAAAACCGCCCGATGGCGATGCGGCCTTCGAGCCGAGCCAAGCTGAGACCCGCACACTGGTGCACCCCAAAGCCAAAGGCCAGGTGCTTGTTGCCGGTGCGGCGCAGGTTCAGTTGTTCGGGGTTGTCATACACGGCAGGGTCGCGGTTGGCCGCACCGATGCACAGCGTGACCAAGGCTCCTGCGGGCAAGTCCATGCCGTTGACCTGGGTGGCTTGAACCGCGCGGCGGTTGCTCAGTTGGTTGGACGATTCAAAGCGCAAAAACTCGTCCACCGCAAGGCCCATGATCTGTTCGCGCTTTTCTTCAGTGCCCGCCTGCATCAAGTCGGCTTGGAGCTGTTTGCGCTGCTCGGGCCATTCCTGCAGGCTGATGAGCGCGTTGCCGATCAAGTTGGTGGTGGTTTCATGCCCGGCGTTGAGCAGGAACACGCAGTTTTGCATCAGCTCGACTTCGCTCAGGGCGTCTCCGTTTTCCTCGCCTTGAATCAAGCGGGTCAGCACGTCGTGCTCCGGGTCGCCGGGCTGCTGGCGGCGCTGTGCCGCCAATTGGCGCAGATAGGCCAAAAACTCGCTCACGCTGCGGTGGCCCAGTGCTTCTTGCTCTGGCGTGAGGGATGGCTCGAGCGCCCCCAAAATGGCCAGCGACCAGCCGCGCAAGGGCTCGCGCTCGGCGTGCGGCACGCCCAGCAGGTTGCCGATGATCTCGACCGGAATGGCCGAGGCAAAGTCTTCGATCAAGTCGCCACCGCCTTGAGCCTCTATTTTGTCCAGCAGGCTGTCGACCAACTGCACCAAGCCTGGCTCCATGGCCTCGATGGCGCGGCGGGTGAGGGCGCCCATGATCAAGCGGCGCACCCGGGTGTGCAGGGGTGGGTCGTTGAAGACCAGGCTGCTGGTGTGGTGCTCAAACAGCGGGGAGACACCGCTCGAAGTGGCGTAGGGGGGCTGGTTGAAAGGCGCGTGGTTGTATTTGGGGCCAAACTCGACCTGCTTGTCGGAGCTGAAGACCTTGGCATCGCGGTACACCGCCACCAGATCGGCATGGCGCGTGAGGAAATACGAGCCGTCAGGCATGCGCTTGAAAGGCTCGGACTCGCGCAGTGCGGCATAGACCGGGTATGGGTTGTCCAGAAAGTCGCGCGGCAAGGCCCGCAGGTCGAGGGCCTGAGCGATCTCTTTTGCCCTGGCCGTCGACAAGGGTGGGGTGATGTGGTCAGTCAATGCATTCATGGTGTAAGAGCGAGCCCTTGCTCGCGAATATTCGTCACGCTCATGGTTTCAAAAAATCCTTGAGCGCCTGCAACACGCCCTCGGGCGCTTCGGTCATGAGCGAATGGCCTGCGGGCAGCTTCACCACCTTGGACTTTTGGCACAGATCGATCAGGCTTCGTGCGGCTTTGGGTGGTGTCATCTGGTCGGCGCTGCCCAGCACAAACAGGGTGGGGCAGGTGATCTGGGGCATCGCAGCCTCGGCTCCGCTGTAGCTGTCGCAGGCCTTGAAGCCGGTGTGGAACACATTGACTTGTGTGTTGCTGGCCAGTACCCGGCGCATGAGCGCCTTGCTGCCGCCATACAGCCATGTGCCAGGGCCCAAGGCAGAAGGGGGTGGGGCGAGTGTCGAGTGCGAGAAGCTGTTGACCATGTCGATGGCCTTGAACGGGTCGCTGACCGACAAATTGAGCAAGGCAGGTGACACGCGCATCGGGTAAGCGGTGCCGACCATCCCCAAGTGGCCCACGCGCCTCGGGTGAGCGGCGGCGTCACGGGCGGTGGCTTCGAGCGCGATGAGCGATCCAAAGCTGTGGCCGATCAGCGCGGCTTTTTCAATCTTCAGCGCATCGAGCAGCGCGATGACGGTGTCGGCCGCTTCTTCCACGCTTTGGGGCGGTGTGCCTTCGCTTTTGCAGTGCCCGGGCAGGTCGATGGCCAACACGTTCCAGCCGTGGTGGGCCATGTAGCGGGTCTGCAAAATCCAGACGCTGTGGTCGTTGAGCACGCCGTGGATGAACACGGCAGTGGGCTGCGCGGGGTTGAAGTCTTTGCCGGCGGTGTAGGCGTAGAGGTCGTGGCCTTGAACGGAGATTTTCATGGTCAGGCCTCCGCTTTCTCGGCTGCTTTGAGTGCCTTTTTCAGGTCGTCAATCAAGTCAGCCGGATCTTCCAAGCCAATCGACAAACGGATGGTGCCGGGGCCGATGCCGCCTGCGGCCAAGGCTTCGTCCGTCATGCGGAAATGCGTGGTGCTGGCCGGGTGGATCACCAGGCTGCGGCAGTCGCCCACATTGGCCAGGTGGCTGAAGACCTTGAGGGTTTCGATGAACTTTTGGCCTTGAGCGCGGCTGCCCTTGATGTCGAAGCTGAACACCGAGCCCGCGCCGCGTGGCAACAGTTTTTGCGCCAAGGCGTGCGAGGGGTGGCTCTCCAGAATGGGGTGGCCCACGCGGCTGACCAGCGGGTGCGCGGCCAAAAACTCGACCACTTTGGCGGTGTTTTCCATGTGGCGTGCCATGCGCAGGGGCAGGGTCTCGATGCCTTGCAAAATCAGCCAGGCGGTGTGCGGGCTCATGCAGGCGCCAAAGTCACGCAGGCCCTCGCGCCGGGCGCGCAGCAAGAAGGCGCCCACCGTGCTTTCTTCGCTGAACACCATGTTGTGAAAGCCTTCGTAGGCTTGGCTCAGCTCGGCAAATTTGCCCGATTTGTCCCAGTCAAAACTGCCGCCATCGACCACCACGCCGCCCACCACCGTGCCGTGTCCCGACAAAAACTTGGTGGCCGAGTGGTAAACGAGGTCTGCCCCGTGGTCAAAGGGCTTGATGAGCCAGGGCGAGGTGAGGGTGGAGTCCACCAGCAGCGGCACCCCCGCTTCGTGCGCGATGGCGCTCACGGCTTCGATGTCCAGCACGTCCATGCCGGGGTTGCCCACGGTTTCGCCAAAAAAGAGTTTGGTGTCGGGCTGCACGGCGGCACGCCAAGCGTCCAAATCGCCAGGTTTGACAAAAGTGGTGCGGATGCCAAAGCGGCTCAAGGTGTAGTGCAGCAGGTTGTGTGAACCGCCATACAGGGCTGACGAGGCCACGATGTGCGAGCCCGCGCCCATGAGGGTGGCGATGGCCAAGTGCAAAGCGGCCTGTCCGCTGGATGTTGTGATGGCGCCAATGCCGCCTTCAAGGGCCGAGATGCGCTGCTCGAGTACCGCGTTGGTCGGGTTGCTGATGCGGCTGTAGACGTGGCCGGGGCGCTCGAGGTTGAAGAGGGCAGCGGCCTGGTCCGATGACTCGAACACAAAGGAGGTGGTCAGGTGAATGGGCGTGGCCCTGGCGCCCGTGCTCGGGTCGGGCGCTGCGCCTGCGTGCAGGGCCAAAGTGTCAAAACCGGGATCGCTGTAACCAGCCATGGTTGTCTCCGAAAAAAGAAAGCTAGGGCGCCGCCTGAGCGCTGTTTTTAGCGTTCATTGTGGGCTATATTGGCAGTCAATCTCATCGATATCGACCCTCAGGAGACACACCATGAAAGTCAGCGACATCCTCCGCGTCAAAGGCGGTACTTTGTTCACGGTCCAAACTGACGAACCCTTGGCGCGTGCCATGACCGACATGGCCGAAAAAGACCTGGGTTCCTTGGTCGTGATGGCCAAAGGCACTCTGGCGGGCATGCTGACTTTCAGAGAAGTGATTCTACAAATTGTCAAAAACGGGGGGCAAGCGGGTACTTCTCTGGTGAGTGAAGCCATGGACAGCCAGCCTTTGACTTGCACAGGCGAGACCGACATCGACGAGGTGCGGCGCATGATGCTGGAGCACCATGCACGCTACATGCCGGTCATGGAAGGCAACATGCTGATGGGTGTGATCAGCTTTTACGACGTGGCCAAAGCCGTGGTGGATGGCCAGAACTTCGAAAACAAGATGCTCAAGGCCTACATCCGCGACTGGCCGGATGGCTCAGCGCCCGAGGCCGAAGACGTCAAGCTCTGAGATCTGGCCCCGCCGCTCTGGGATAATCCCCATCCATGAGCGGCAATACATTCGGAAATCTCTTCTCGGTCACCAATTTTGGTGAATCCCACGGCCCGGCCATTGGCTGCGTGATCGACGGCTGCCCCCCGGGCATGCCGCTCAGCGAGGCCGACATCCAGCCCGATCTGGACCGTCGCCGCCCCGGCACCAGCAAATTCGTCACCCAGCGCAACGAGCCCGATGTGGTGCAAATCCTATCGGGCGTTTACCAAGGCCTGACGACCGGCACCCCGATTTGCCTGCTGATCAACAACACCGACCAGCGCAGCAAGGACTATGGCGACATCCTGCAAACCTTCCGCCCAGGTCACGCCGACTACACCTACTGGCGCAAATACGGCCTGCGCGACCCGCGTGGCGGTGGCCGATCTTCGGCCCGCCTCACGGCACCCATGGTGGCTGCCGGAGCGGTGGCCAAGAAGTGGCTCAAAGAAAAATTTGGCACCACCTTTGTCGGCTGCATGACCCAGATCGGTGATGTGCCGATTGGCTTTGATAGCTGGGACCATGTGCCGAATAACCCGTTTTTTGCCCCGGTGGCCGATGTGTCGGCTCTGGAGGACTACATGAACGCGCTGCGCAAGTCGGGCGATTCGTGCGGTGCCCGCCTGAGGGTGGTGGCGCGTGGCGTGCCCGCTGGCTTGGGCCAGCCGCTGTTTGACAAGATCGATGCAGACATCGCTTACGCCATGATGGGCATCAACGCGGTCAAGGGCGTGGAGATTGGTGCCGGTTTTGGCTGCGTCACGCAAAAGGGCAGCTCTGCAGGCGACACGCTCACGCCAGAAGGCTTTGTCGGCAACAACGCGGGTGGCGTGCTGGGCGGCATCAGCACCGGGCAAGACATCGAGGTGTCGATTGCCGTCAAACCCACCAGCTCGATTTTGATTGCCCGCGAATCCATTGACTCGGCTGGCCAGCCGACCGAGGTCATCACCAAGGGGCGTCATGACCCGTGCGTGGGCATCCGTGCCACGCCCATTGCCGAGGCCATGCTGGCGCTGGTGGTCATGGAGCACGCCTTGCAGCACCGCGCCCAGTGCGGTGATGTCGAGCACGACCTGGCGCCGATTCCAGCGGCCAAGCCCTAAGGCATGGCCGATCGCCGGCAGCTTTTGCCGTTTGCCGCCTTGTCGGCGAGTTACTTTGCGCACATCGGGTTCTTTAACCCCTATTTGCCACTGTGGTTGCAAGACATGGGACTGAGCTTGCTGACCATCAGTGTGCTCACGGCCGTGCAGGCGACCACCCGTCTGTTTGCCCCATATGCCTGGGGCGCCTTGAGTGACTGCACGGGCGAGCGTGTGAAGCTGCTGCGCATTGGCGCAGGGGTGGCTTTTGCGTCGGCTTGCCTGCTGTTTTGGGATTGGGGGCCTGTGGGCCTGGGCTTGGTGCTCTTGGTCATGTTCACCCACACCAGTTCCATGATGCCCATGAGCGAAGCAGCCATGGCGCACTTGGTGAGTCAGGGTGGTGCTTTTGATACCAAACGTTATGGCCGTGTTCGTCTTTGGGGTTCCTTGGGGTTTTTGGTCACGGTGTTCGCCGCCGGGGCCTGGTTCGAGGCCTTTGGCATGCAGCATTTTCCAGCTTGGACGGTGTTGACTTTGGGGGCCGTTTTGCTCAGCGTTTGGTGGATGCCGGATGTGAAAGAGGCGAGTCACCATGCCCAAACCCATGTGCCTGTTCGGCCAGTTTTGAAGCAAAAACCGGTGCAATGGTTTTTTGCATCCACTTTCTTGCATGTGTTGTCGCACATTGGCATTTACGTGTTTTTCTCGCTGTACCTGGATTCTTTGGGTTACAGCAAAACTATGATCGGTCTGCTCTGGGCGGTGTCGGTGGCGGTCGAAATTGTGTGGTTTTTCAGCCAGTCGCGCTGGTTGCCGCGCATGCCCCTGACCGCTTGGCTGGTGCTGTGCTCGGCCACCATGCTGCTGCGCATGGGCTTGACGGCGGCCTGGGCGGACGTGTTGTGGGTGCTGCTTTTGGCGCAAACGCTGCATGCCATCACTTTCGCGACCCACCACACGGTCTGCATCGCCTTGATCTCGCACCATTTCCCGGGCCGTTTGCGTGGCCGGGGCCAAGCGCTGTACACCGTCATCGCTTACGGTTTCCCAGGGGTGATCGGCGCTTTATTGGGCGGGCTCATCAGCGAGCATTGGGGTTTGCGCAGTGTGTTTATGGTCAGCGTATTGACGAGTGCAGTGGCCACCGCAGCCGCCTTCAAAGTCTGGCGCTTGCAGCACCCCCGGCTGCCTTGATGCCGATCCCCCAGTTTGATCAGCCATGAGCACACTCACCAGTCATCCGGCGGAATTGCCCCATTTTTTGTCTTCAGAGTTGGCAGCGTCCTTGGCCGGGGCGCAACGCTGTGTGACCACGCACGACAACGCCAAGACCGTCTGGCATGTTTGGGGTGATGCATCTCAGCCCGTGGTGGTTTTGCTGCACGGTGGCAGCGGCAGCTGGACGCATTGGGTGCGCAACATTGCGCCTTTGCGCGATGCCGGTTACTGCGTGCTGGTGCCTGATTTGCCAGGGTTTGGCGATTCGGATTTGCCAGCAGGCTGCACCGATGTAGATCACTTGCCTGAGCATTTGCACGCGGGCCTGTCGCAGTTGCAAGCTGGCGGCGTGTCCGGGCATGGGGTCCGTTTCGCGGGTTTTTCGTTTGGTGCCATGGCTGGGGCCTTGTGGCTTGCGCAATACCCACTGGATGCCGAGCAACTGGTGCTGGTGGGTGCGCCCGGCATGGGCTTGACCGTCTCTGATCGCGTGCGACTCAAAGGTTGGCGGCATTTGCCCACGCCTGAGGCGCAAGCGGAGGTGCACCGCCACAACCTGATGGCCTTGATGCTGCAAAGGCCCGAGTCGCTTGATGATTTAGCGCTGAGCCTGCACTCGGCCAATGTGCAACGCGACCGGATGCCCCGCAGGCGCTTGTCGTCAACCGATATCCTGGCGCAAACTTTGCCGCACATTCAGGCAAGGGTCAGTGCCATTTATGGCGAACACGACGCTTTGTACCGAGGCCGCATGCCCGAGCTGCAATCGGTCATGCCCGCTTTATCTCCGAATTGGGGTGCTTGGCATACTGTGGCCGGTGCAGGGCATTGGGTGCCTTATGAAGCCGAAGCGGCCTTCAATGACGCCTTACTCAAGAACCTATTGTTTTGAAGCGCCGCCCTTGCGGGGACTGGGTTTTTGTGGGTACACGGCAGCGAACCCTTGCTGCAGCAGAGAAAATGCTGACATTGCCTGACTGTGTGCAGGTGCCATTTGCAGAAAGCCCACAATGACCACCACTTTGAAAATCGATTTTGTCTCCGATATCGCTTGCCCATGGTGTGCTGTGGGTTTGGGCGCACTGGAAAAAGCCTTGGAGAGGCTGGACGGCCAGGTACAGGCTGAGCTGCACTTTCAGCCTTTTGAGTTGAACCCCCATATGCCTGCAGGTGGGCAAGATTTGGGTGAACACCTGACCGAGAAATACGGCTCCACCCCCGAGCAGCAGGCGCAAATTCGCCAAAACATTGCCGCACGGGGGGCGGAGGTGGGTTTTGAGTTCCACCCCGGTGGTCGGGGTCGGGTTTACAACACCTTCAATGCTCACCGCTTGTTGCATTGGGCTGAGTCCCAAGGCGCGGGTGCACAGCACGCCCTGAAAAAAGCATTCTTGCAGGCCTACCAAGGCCGCGCCGAGTGCGTGGAAGACGCCGAAGTTTTGTTGGCGGCCGTGGCTTCCGCTGGGCTCGATGTGGCGGCTGCTCGCGCTGTGTTGGCGAGCGATGCCCATACAGCCGAAGTGCGCGAGCGCCAGCAGTTCTACACCCAGGCAGGCATCCGCTCGGTGCCCGCCATCATCATCAATGACAAGCACTTGATTTCGGGTGGGCAGCCGGTCGAGGTCTTTGAGCAAGCCTTGCGCCGCATCGCATCCGGTGAAGTGGGTTGAGCCATGAAGCTGCATAACTTGGACGGGTCTGCGCTGCTGAGCAGGCGAAGCGCTATGGCTGGTTTGACAGCGGTCGTGGCCGCGCCAGTGCTGTCGGTTTTGCCTGGCCAGGTGCTTGCACAAACGGGCGCAACTTTGACCGAATTGGCTACTCTTTGGCGCCGTGAGGGCGGTGTGCTGTTGGTACGCCATGCCGTGACCGAAGCCGGTTTGGGCGATCCTCCCGAATTTGTCTTGGGCCAGTGCCGCACGCAGCGCAACCTCAGCGCAGACGGTCAACGCGCCTCGCGGGCCATGGGCGAGTGGGCCCGCACCAACGGCTTCAAACCCGATGCGGTGCGCACCAGCCAATGGTGCCGTTGCCAAGACACGGCGCGTTTGGCGTTTGGTCAGTACGAAGACTGGCCACCGCTCAACAGCACCTTTGCAGGGCAAGGCAATCCGTCAGCGCAAATCCAGGCCTTGCGAGAGCACTTGCTGGCCATGCCCGCCGGACGCACTGAGGTGTGGGTGACCCACCAGGTGATCATGACCGCGTTGACAGGCGCTTATCCCGAGATGGGCGAAGGCTTTTTGGTGGATGCCCAAGGGCGCTTGCGGGCGCGTGGGCGAGTGGTTGCATGAACGCCGCAACCTACCCGCTCTTGACGGTGTATTTCGATGGCTCGTGCCCCTTGTGCCGCGCCGAGATCGCCATTTACCGCCGCTTGCCGGAGTCGCAGGCCATGGAGTGGGTCGACGTGAGTGCCGGCCAAGACTTGGGCGGTCTGACGTGCCAAGCGGCCATGGCCCGCTTCCATGTGCGCGACAGTCAGGGCCGCATGTTCAGTGGTGCTGCAGCGTTTTCGCAGATGTGGCGCTTGTTTGCGGGTTGGCGCTGGCTGGGTTGGTTGTCAGCTTGGCCGCCCCTGTCTTGGGGCTTTGAACTCGGTTACCGCTTGTTTTTGAAGGTGCGCCCCCAAATGCAGAAATGGGTGCGGCGTTGGTCTGAAGGCTAAAGGGTTTGAATATGTTCAATCGCGTGATTTCCAGTTTTTGGCATTGGGGCTCGCTGTGGGGTGCGGGCGCTCTGATCGCTGGTTTCTCGGGCTTGGCGTTTGCCCAAGTGGGTGAGAAGGTGGCTTTGGGCAACTGGGCGATTGACCGCACCGAAGTCACCATTGGCCAGTTTGAGCGCTATGTGCGGGCCACTGGCACCGTGACCCGCGCTGAAAAAGAGGGCGGAGGTTTTGAATATGTGGGCGGGTGGGTGCGACGTCCCGGCTGGTCTTGGCGTCAACCGGATGGCGTGCCTGCAAGTGCTGCTTTGCCTGCGGTGCACCTGGACTTTGCCGAGGCGCAGGCTTACTGCCGCTGGGCAGGGGGCCGCTTGCCCACGGGCGCGGAATGGCAAAAGGCGGGATTCACCGAGTTGCGCGACAACCCCCCAGCCCCTTGGGTGAAAGGCAAAACGTATGCCTGGAGCACGGGCGACAGCCCGCAAGGGGCCAACACCAGCGACCCAGACCCTTGGCCCCGGGCAGCGCTTGCGGGTGCCACGCGCCAGGGCGTGAACGGCTTGTACGACATGGGTGCCAATGTGTGGGAGTGGACCACCGATGAGCAGGGCGGCCAAAGGCGAACCGTGGGCGGATCGTGGTGGTACGGCGCTTACAACATGAAGGCCGATGTGCAGGCCTTCAAAGCCGCTGACGTTTATGTGGTCTACCTCGGCTTTCGCTGTGCCTATGACCTTCCGTCAAAAGCCAATAACCCTAGCAAGACGCCCTCATGATGCTCTCCCTGCCTGAGGGCTACCGCGCCTTGGTGATCGGTGCGAGCGGCGCCATCGGCAACGCCTTGCTGCAGCAACTGCAAAGCGACCCGCGCTGTGCTTCTGTGAGCGGCGTGTCGCGCCAAAGCACACCGGGGCTGGACCTTCTGGACGAGTCCAGCATCGCCGCGTGTTCACAGGCTCTGGCAGGTCAAGGGCCTTTTCATTTGGTGGTGGACGCCACGGGGGCGCTCACGGTCAACGGCCGTGGCCCCGAAAAACGGCTGGACGAGCTTGATGCCACGCATCTGTTGGCATCCCTGCAGCTCAATGCCGTGGGGCCTGGCCTTTTGCTCAAACACTTCGCCCCCTTGTTGGCGTCGGGTGAACGGGTCATCTGGGGCAAGTTGTCGGCGAGAGTTGGCAGCATCGAAGACAACCGCAAAGGCGGCTGGTACGGCTACCGAGCGGCCAAGGCCGCGCTCAACATGTTGCTGCAAACCGCAGCCATCGAAATCGCCCGGCGCAGGCCTTTGGCGGTGGTGGCCGCTTTGCAGCCGGGCACGGTGCAATCTGCATTGAGTCGACCCTTTGTGGGGGATGACGCTCTACACCCAGAAGAGTCCGCGCAGCGTTTGGTGGTTGCGCTCGACGGCTTGCAGCCCACAGGCCGAGCCCAGTTTGTGGACCATCAAGGGCAAAGCATTCCTTGGTGACCTGACAACCGAAGTTGTGGGTCCGAGCTTGAAGGACAATCCGGGCACACATTGAAATACAGGGATGACAGGATGAGCGTGCAGTCGTGGTGGATGTTTGTCGTGATGACCTTTGTGATATCAGCCACCCCGGGGCCCAACATGCTCTTGGTCATGAGTCACGGTGCGCGTTTTGGTCTGCGCCCCGCCATTTGGACCATGGTGGGCTGCATGACGGCCCTGATGGGCATGGTCAGCATTTCAGCGGCCGGGGTGGGGGCTTTGCTGCACAGTTTCCCTGTGGTCTTTGATACGCTGCGCTACCTGGGTGCGGCTTACCTGGCCTATCTGGGCTTCAACTTGTGGCGTGCAGGTGTGCCCACGGGAGACGAGCCTGTCATTGCTGCCATGGCTGAAACGCCGCAGCGCAGCGCAGGTTCTTATTACCGGCAGGGGCTGGCGGTGGCAGCCAGCAACCCCAAGGCCATTGTTTTTGCGGCGGCATTTTTCCCGCAGTTCATCCAGGCTGATCGGCCTGCGGGTCTGCAGTTTGCAGTGTTGTTGATCACCTTCACCGTCATCGAGGTCAGTTGGTACCTGATCTACGCCCTGAGTGGTCAAAAGTTGTCGCGTTTTTTGCAGCAAGCCCATGTGCTGAGAAACTTCAACAGGGTCACGGGTGGTGTGTTTGTGGGCTTTGCGGCCTTGATGGCCGCCAGCCGCTGATCTTTTCTGGGCTCTGCCGAACACTGGCCCGGTTTACCCCTGTCAACTGTGCGCCAAGCTGTGGATAAGTGCATGAACAAGCTCTGAGGGCCGCATGCCAGTTGGGTTGGCGGCGGTTGCTTGTTATTTGAGCAGTCGTTTCAGCCGAGCGCTTTGGCGATCTTGTGTCGCGGCACGGTGGTTTTGGGGCACTGCCCCTTGGGCAGCTCAAACCATTGGCGCACATCGTTTTCTACGCCCACGCCGTGCATGAAGTTGTAGATGGCTTTTTTCAGGCCCTGGCCCAGCAGGTCGTGGTCCACGCCCGGGGGCATGGGCGTCGGGTCAACAAAGCTCACATCGTTTTTGGCAAAGGTGCCTTCGGGCAGGGGCAATAACGTCACGCCATAGGCCTCGGGGTTCAGGCCCACGGGCGAATGCACCGTGCAGACAAAGCGGTGGAAAAAGCCGCTGTGGATGCAGCCGTTTTCAAACAGCTGGCGCACGTATTCGAGCGCGTCCACCGTGTCTTGCACGGTTTGTGTGGGAAAGCCGTACATCAGGTAAGCGTGGACCAGCACGCCCGCATCGGCAAAGCCTTTGGTCACTTGCGCCACTTGCTCCACCGAGACGCCTTTTTTCATCAATTGAAGCAAGCGGTCAGATGCGACTTCGAGCCCGCCCGACATGGCGATGCAACCGCTTTGCGCCAGCAAGTCGCACAGCTCGGGCGTGAAGGTTTTCTCAAAGCGGATGTTGCCCCACCAAGAGATCTGCACACCCCTGCGCAGCAGTTCTTCGGCCAAGGCTTTCAAGGCTTTGGGCGGCGCGGCTTCGTCCACAAAGTGAAAACCGGTCTGGCCCGTTTCGGCCACGATCTGCTCGATGCGGTCCACCAGCGTGCTGGCTTGTGCGGTTTCATAGCGGCTGATGTAGTCCAGGCTCACGTCGCAAAAGCTGCATTTTTTCCAGTAACAGCCGTGCGCCACGGTGAGCTTGTTCCAGCGCCCATCGCTCCACAGCCGGTTCATCGGGTTGAGCATGTCGAGCAAAGACAGGTATTTGTGCAGCGGCAAACCGTCCCAAGTGGCCGTGCCCACCTCTTCAAAGGCGATGTCGGGCTCAGCTAAGTTGATGTACTGCACCTGACCTGCGTCGTTGCGGACAAAGGTGCGCTGCAGGCGCTGCAAGCTGCGCTGGCCCTGCAGGTGCTCGATCAGGCTGAGCAGCGGGCGCTCGCCGCCGTCGAGCGTGACGAAATCCACATGGTCAAACACGCGGGCGTCTTTGAGTTCGCGCAGCTCGGTGTTCACAAAGCCGCCGCCCAGGCCAATGCGGATGTGCGGATGCGCCCGCTTGATGCATTGGGCGATGCGAAACGCTGCATAGACCGAACCGGGGAAGGGCACCGACAGCACCACGAGCGTGGGCTGATGCTGTTCTATGGCTTGCAAGGCCAAACGCTCCAGCGTGCTGTCGATCAGATTCGGCGGCTCGGCCAAGGCTTCAGCCAACGCGTCAAAGCTGGGCTGGCTGGCGGCCAAGCGTTCGGCGTAGCGCACAAACTCAAAGCCTTCATCCACGGCATCGCGCAGCACATCGGCCAGGTCGTTCAGGTACAGCGTGGCCAGATGCCGGGCGCGGTCGGTCTGGCCCAAAGCGCCAAAAGCCCAGCCAATCGGGTCGCCCGTGCCGTCGTCTTCGTAGGCGTCGAGTGCCGAAAAGCGCGGACCTTCTGGCAAAAAGCCACGGCCTGCAATGCGGTGGCTCAGGGTGCTGTCGCGGCCTTGCAAGAAGGCGATGACCGGGTCGATGCTGACGGCGTAATCTTTGAAGTGGTCGAGGAAAAAATTCACCGGGCCCGAGCGGTCTTCGACGGGCAAAGCGAGCGCTGCATCGCGCAGATCGGTCAGGCCTTGTTTGTTCAGCAAGGCCAACACGGTGGCCAGCGCGAGGTCCTCCTGCACCGCATCGAAACCCCGCGAACGCAAAAAACCCGTCAAGTAGGCCGTAGACGGGTAGGGCGTGTTGAGCTGCGTCATCGGCGGGATGAGGCTGAGCACTTTGAACGGGTTGGGGCTGGGCATCAGGCGGTGGCTTGTCGGGTCAGATGGGGGATTATCAACGGCCTCGGGGGCGTTAACATCCATCAGCCCAGCTGCCCTGCATGAATCGACCTTGAGATGACCCCTTTGCCCGAAGCGCTCCCTGACACCGCACCTGCTTTGTCCACCTTGATGGTGCAGGCATCGGCCAAAGCCAAACTCACCCCCGCTCAGCAGCGCTTCAACGACTTGTTGGCCAGGATCGAGCTGCTGTCGGGCCACATTCAGCGGCTAGAAAGCTGGTCAGACCGGCACCGTTATGGGCACATTCAAGCCTTGCGTGAATGGGTGCAGCAAGCGCAGGTGCACCGCAAGAGCCTGCTCCTGTTTGTGCACGAACGCTTGCAAACCACCGACTTCACCGACCGCCAGCAACGCATGGCTCGGGGCCTTGTGCGTGGCTTGATCGACCAATTGGCCGCCAGCGCTGATCCGCAAGTGCAGGCTTTGTCCGACTTGTACGTGAGCGAAGAAGACACGCAGGAAGCCGCCGAAGAGCAGGCCGAAGCCGCCCGGCAGCTGCGCGAGCGCATCGAAGAAGCGCTGGGCCAGCCGCTCAACAAGCCCAGCCAATACCAGACGCCTGAAGAGATGATGGCCGCGGGCATGCGCCAGTGGCAGCAGCAGCAAGAGGCCAATGAGGCCAAAAAGAACGCCAAGCGCACAGCCCGAAAAGCCGAAAAACAAGCGAAAAAGAAAAGCGCGGCTGCCGAAAAAGGCGAAGTGCCCGTCGCCATGCTGCGCGAGCTGGACGCCAAAAGCGCCATCCGTACGATATTCAGGCAATTGGCCAGTGCCCTCCACCCCGACCGCGAGCCCGATGAGCAAGAGCGCCTGCGCAAAACCGGTTTGATGAGCGAGGTCAACGCCGCTTATGAAAAAAACGACCTGACCACCTTGCTTCGCCTGCAAATGCAGGTCACGCAGGGCAGCCCAAAAAGTACCGCAGGCATGGCCGATGACAAGTTGATGGCCATGTCGATGTTGCTCAAAGAGCAAGTCGCAGCGCTCGAAGACGATTTGGACCAACTGCAAAGCCGCCTGAGCCGCGAGTTGTGTGTGCCTGTGCGGGCAGACGCGGACGAGGCTGTCATGGCCCAGTCACTGCAGCGCCTTCAGGCCGATCAGCGCCACATCACGGAGAGCTTGGAATCGGATTTGCGCCGCATTCAGAACGACGCTGAACTCAAGCGCTGGCTCAAAGAGCAGTGGCAGCTGGCTAAAGCCACTTCTGCATGAAGCTGGCCTGGCCTGCTGCCGGGTCCAGGGCATAGGGTTCAAAGCCAAACCCGAGGTAACTCTTCAAAGCCCGCGAATTGCCCGTCAGCACTTCCAGCGTGAGCTTGCAGCAGCCACGCGCTTGGGCGTGTCGCTCGGCCGCTGCCAGCAAAGCTTGGCCGACGCCCGCACCCCGGTGTCCGGGCAGCACGGCGATGTCGTGGATGTTCATCAGGGGCTGCGCCTTGAAGGTGGAATAGCCCTCGATGCAGTTGACCAAGCCCACAGGCGCATCGTCCAGCCAGGCGATGAAGCTGGCGGCATCGGTGCGCGCTGCCAAGTCATCGCACAGCCGCGCTTTCACATCCTGCGCCAGGGCTTCACCCCCGCCCATCGGGTCTTGGGCGTAGGCGTCCAGCAGCATCACCAAGGCTTGGCGGTGCGCTGGGTTTTGGTAGTCAACGGGCAGGATGTGAAGCGGCATGATTAGGCGTGGGCGGGTGTCATGAAGGAGCGCACATTGTCCTGCATCGCTGCCATCACATGGCCCGCCAGTTGGTGCGCCGTGATGGCACTCAGCGTCCACCCCAAGTGCCCGTGGCCGGTGTTGTAGAACACATTGGGTTTCTTGCCTGCCCCCACACGCGGCAGCATGTTCGGCATCATGGGGCGCAGGCCCGCCCAAGGCTCGACTCGGCGGGTGTCCACGCCGGGGAAGCATTGGTTGACCCAATTGACGAGTGGCTTGATGCGGTCGGCGCGGATGTCCAGGTCAATGCCGTTGAACTCGGCGGTGCCTGCCACGCGGAAGCGGTCTGTGCCCAGGCGGCTGGTCACCAGTTTGGTTTCGTCGTCGAGCAGGCTGACCTGCGGCGCAGCGGCTTGGCTGGCGGCGTCGTTCAAGCCCACGGTGATCGAATAGCCTTTGACAGGGTAGATGTTCAAGCGGTCGCCCAGTTGCTCGGCCAGTTTGCGCCCATGCACGCCAGCGCAAATCACGATGCTGTCAAAGCTGAGGGTCTCGGTTTGACCTTGGTGCTGCACTTGCACGGTGGCGGTTTGGCCATTGGATGCGACATTCAGCACCTGGTGCTCGGTCAGGATCTTCACGCCCAAGCGCTCGCAAGCCTTGGCCAGGCCAAAGGTGAACTTGTGGATGTCGCCTGTCGAGTCGCTTTCGGTGAAATAGCCGCCGTAGTACTGGCCTTGCAGCGTGGGCTCAATGGCCTTCATTTCGTCGGGCGTGACAGCGCGGCGGGGCAGGCCGCCTTGGGCTAACAGTTTGGAGACTTCGCCTGCATGGTCAAACCCCTTTTTGTCGCGGTAGATGTGCAGGATGCCTTCGCGCTTGTGGTCAAAGTCGATGCCTTCGGCTTTGGCCCAGGCAAAGTGGTGCTCGCGCGATTGAATGGCCAACCGGGTGGTGGCAATGGTGTTGTCTTTATATTTGGGAATGGCCGCCACGAACTCGGCCATCCAGCTGAGTTTGTGCCAAGTGGGCGCAGGGTTCATGAGCAAAGGGGCATCGCTCTTGAGCATCCATTTGAGGCCCTTGACGATGGTGGAGGGGTGGGTCCAGACCTCGGCGTTGGAGGCGGACAGCTGGCCACCGTTGGCGTACGACGTTTCCATGCCGGGGTAGCGGTTTTTCTCGATCAGGGTGACTTGAAGGCCTTGTTGGGCCAGGGCGTAGGCAGATGTGACGCCGGTGATGCCGCCGCCAATGATGACTATGTTTTTTTTCATCGAATTTTCTCTCAGTGAAACGTCTCAAACGGATGGACGCACCGCACACCGCATGTGTGCAGAACGACCCCCTCTGTTTGAAACCTGAGAGATTCACCCGGCAGCCAGAATGGATGGGGGCTTGCTCCTGCGGTGTGCCGGGGGACGAATCCCGGCAACTCTTCAGAGTGCTTTGTTCACCACGGTCCTTTTGCCTGAGAGTTTCCGGGGTGGTTGCTCCTTCGGCGTTGAGGGCCTTTGGCCCCCAAGCTCTCCCACAGTGAACGTCGGACTGGATCCGACTCGGGGCGACGGTTGCAAAACCGGCGTCACCCCTGTGTTTCAGATTCTACGGCCTGAATTCAAGTCTGGCAGGCCCATGACAAAAAATCAGTCGGTGAACTTCTGGTAACTGGCCTCGTCGTGCAAGGCGTCCAGGTCCGACAGCTGTGTCAACTTGACCTTGAAGAACCAACCGGCTCCTAGAGGATCGGAGTTGGCCAAGGAGGGGTCGGCGCGCAGGGCTTCATTGACCTCGATGATTTCGCCTGCGGCAGGCATGTGGACGTCGGCAGCGGCTTTGACAGACTCCACCACGCCAGCGACTTCGCGCGCCGCAAAAGTTTTTCCGATGTCGGGCAAATCGACAAACACGATGTCACCCAAAGTGTCTTGGGCATGGACGGTGATGCCCATGGTGGCGGTCAGGCCATCGTCATTGCGCTGGAGCCAAGTGTGGTCTTCGGAGTATTGGATAGACATGGTGAGCCATAAAAAAGCCTGGCCCTCAAAGGGCCAGGCGGTATGAGAATGCGAGAAATTCTAGCTTTATTTGGCGTAGACCAGATCCCGCAAAGTCAATGACAGGGCCGGCACATAGCTCACCACCATCAGGCAGACCAGGATCACCAGCACGAAGGGAATCAAGTCTTTGATCATCCGGTCCAGCGAAATCCGTGCGACAGTACATGCGGCGAACAGGTTCACGCCAAAAGGCGGTGTGATCATGCCCAAAGCCAGGTTGACCACCATGACCAGACCAAAGTGAACCGGGTCAATGCCGAAGTGCATGGCCACTGGGGCCAAGATCGGGGCCAGCACAATGATGGCGGCGCTGGTCTCGATGAACATGCCAATGAAGAACAAAGCCACGTTGACACCCAGCAAGAAGTATGCAGGCGACTTGAGCACGTCTTGCAACCAGTGGCCAATCGCTTCGGGCACACCTGCACGGGTGATCAAGAAGGCGAACAAGCCCGCGTTGGCAATGATGAACATGATCACCGCGCTGGACAGCACCGATTTGCGCATGATCATGGCCAAATCTTTCAGCTTGATTTCACGGTAAATCAAGGTGCCGACGATCAGTGCGTAAAACACAGCCACAGCAGACGCCTCTGTGGGAGTGAACACCCCGCCGTAGATGCCGCCCAAAATGATCACAGGCATCATGAGCGCCCAACCGGCTTGCCATGAGGCTTTGCCAAAGCTCAGACGGCCTTCGCCATCGTTCTTTCCCCAGCCTTTGTACTTGCAATACACCCAGACCCAGAACATCAATGCGGCGCCAATGAACAAGCCCGGACCGAAACCGGCGATGAACAGTTCACCAATGGACACTTCGGCGCTGACGCCGTACAAGATCATGGGAATCGAGGGCGGGATGATCACGCCCAACTCGGCCGATGTGGCTTGCAAAGAAGCGGCGTAGGTGGTGGGGTATCCGTGCTTGATGAGTGCGGGGATCAGGATGGTGCCAATGGCGAAGGTGGTGGCCACCGACGAGCCCGAGACGGCTGCAAAGATCATGCAGGTCAGCACGCAGGTCATGGGCAAGCCGCCTTGCACGCCACCCACAATGCTCTTGGCGAACTCCACCAAGCGGCGCGAGATGCCACCGGTTTCCATGATGTTGCCCGCCAGAATGAAGAAGGGGATGGCGGCCAGCGGGAATTTGTTGATCGAATTGAACATCTCCTTGACGGAGATGAGCATGTTGGCATTGACAATTTGAATGCCGACAATCGCCGACAAACCAATGGACACGGCCACGGAGATGGTGAGTGCAAAGCACAGCACCATGGTGCAAAGCATGACGACGCTCATTGTGCGGTCTCCAATTCAAGGCGCTGGGGATCGAGCCAATTGCCGATGATGCTGATCACGCTGAAACAGGCACCCACAGGCAAAGCCATGTAGGCCCAAAACATGGACACGTCTTCCAGGCCAATCATGGACTGGACTTTGCCACGGTTGGCGTAGTCCCAGCCCCACCAAATGATGATGCAGACCAAGGTGAGTGCGGCCAAAGCCACGGCAGTGTCCAGGACTTTTTTCATGCGCGGGCCGCTCCAGCGGTAAAGCACGTCGACGCTGACCATCGCACCCTGACGGAAAGCCATGGGGATGCCCATGAAGACCATCCAGATCAGGCTGAAGCGGATGATGACTTCTGTCCATTCCACCGGAACTTCGAGCACAAAGCGGGTGAAAATCTGCAGCATGCCCAGACTGGCCGCGACAACCAACATCAAGCAGGCCACAAACATGGAAAAAGCGGTGGTCCACTTTTCTATGCTCAGATAGAGCGAGCGCATAAAAAATCCTTCACGACAAAATCAAAAAACGCCCGCCAATCCAGGATTGAGCGGGCGTTTTCACAAACTTCAGATTACTTGTAGTTGCGGATACGGTCCAGGTTGGCTTTGCCGAACTGCTTTTCAAACTCGGCCATGGCGGGGCCCATGGTGGCCAAAAACTTGGACTTGTCCACGTTCTCGATGATGTTCATGCCTTTTTTACGCAGCTCAGCCACGCCGTTGGCATCGTCTTTGTCCACGCGGGCACGGTTGGCTTTGACAGCCTCTTTGGCCGCGTCGAGGAAGATCTGCTTGTCGGCAGCGCTGAGTTTGTCAAACGAGCCCTTGTTCATCAAGATCACCACGGGTGAGTAGACGTGGCCAGTCAATGTCAGGTGCTTTTGCACTTGGTCAAAGTTGGAAGCCATGATCACCGACAGTGGGTTCTCTTGACCGTCCACAGTGCCTTGTTGCAAAGCGGTGAACACTTCAGGGAAAGCCATCGGTGTGGTCACGATGCCCAAGCTCTTGTAGGCAGCGACGTGCACGGGGTTTTCCATGGTGCGCATCTTCAGGCCTTTGAGGTCATCAGGCAAATTCACAGGGCGCTTGCTGTTGGTCATGTGGCGCACGCCGTTTTCACCCCAGGCCAAAGCCTTGAAGCCTTTGGAGTCGAACTTGGTCAGCAGCTCTTGGCCGATGGGGCCGTCCAGCACAGCGCGTGCGTGTGCTTTGTCACGGAACAAGAAGGGCACGTCCAGAATGCGAGCTTCTGGCACAAAATTGGGGACAGGGCCCGTCGATGTGGTGGCCAATTCTTGGGTGCCCAATTGCACCGATTCGATGGACTCGCGCTCGCCGCCCAAAGAGCCGGAGTAGAAGTTCTGAATCTTGATGCGGCCGTTGGTGCGCTTTTCGACTTCTTTGGACAGGGTGTCGATGGCTTCACCTTGGTGGGAGTTTTGGCCCACCGAAATGCTGTTGCGCATGACGGTTTGTGAAGATGCCGTGGTCATGATGCCGATGGCCAAGCTCAGGCCCAACATCAATTTGCTCAATTTCATGGGATAACTCCTCGTGGATTGGTGGATGACAACAAGTTGGACATCAACTTGTCATACAAATTTGATTATGGGGTCTCAAAGACGCGGTTGGACTACGGGTTTTCGCGGGGGTGCTGATGCCTAGGCGACGCACTAATTCTGAGCGATCACCACCAAAAAGAGGCCCTTTCGGGCCTCTCTGTGGCGATGGCTGCCTTACATGCCGGTGTAGTTGGGCCCGCCGCCGCCTTCGGGCGTCACCCAGACGATGTTTTGTGTCGGGTCCTTGATGTCGCAGGTTTTGCAGTGCACGCAGTTTTGCGCGTTGATCTGCAGTCGGTCTGAGTTGTCCTCGTTTTTCACGTACTCGTACACCCCAGCTGGGCAGTAGCGGCTCTCGGGGCCAGCGTATTTCGCCAAGTTGATGCCCACGGGCACCGACGCGTCTTTCAGCGTCAGGTGGGCTGGCTGGTTTTCTTCGTGGTTGGTGTTGCTGATGAACACGCTGCTCAAACGGTCAAAGGTGAGTTTGCCATCGGGCTTGGGGTAGTCGATCTTGGGGCAATCGGCCGCAGGCTTCAGATACGTGTGGTCGGCTTTGTCGCGGCGCAGCGTCCACGGAATGTGGCCGCGCAGCACGAACTGCTCAAAACCGTTCATGAGTGTGGCCACCGTCAGGCCCTTCTTGAACCAGGTCTTGAAGTTGCGTGATTTGTTGAGCTCGGTGTAAAGCCAGCTGGTTTCAAAAGCCTCGGGGTAGGCGCTCAACTCGTCATGCTGGCGGCCCGCCACGATGGCGTCGTAAGCGACTTCGGCAGCCAGCATGCCGGTTTTGATAGCGGCGTGGCTGCCCTTGATGCGGCTGACGTTCAGATAACCGGCGTCACACCCGACCAGTGCGCCACCCGGGAACACGGTCTTGGGCAGGCTCATCAGGCCGCCTGCGGTGATGGCGCGGGCGCCGTAGCCGATGCGCTTGGCATTGACTTCGCCCTTGTCGTTGGTGAAGTACCACTTGATGTTGTTATGGGTTTTCCAGCGCTGGAACTCTTCGAAGGGGCTGAGCCAGGGGTTGGCGTAGTCCAGACCCACCACGTAGCCGATGGCGATTTTGTTGTCTTCCATGTGGTACATGAACGCACCGCCATAGGTGTCGTTGTTCATGGGCCAGCCAGCGGTGTGCATGACAAAACCGGGTGTGTGGCGTGAGGGATCAATCTCCCAAACTTCCTTGATGCCGATGCCGTAGGTTTGTGGATCGCGGCCTTCGTCGAGTTTGTATTTGGCGATCAGCTGCTTGCCCAGATGGCCGCGTGCGCCCTCGGCGAACACCGTGTACTTGGCGTGCAGTTCCATGCCCAGCTGGAAGTTTTCGGTGGGTTCGCCGTCTTTGCCCACGCCCAGATTGCCGGTGGCCACACCTTTGACACTGCCGTCGTCGTTGTAGAGCACTTCGGCGGCCGTAAACCCGGGGAAGATTTCCACGCCCAGGTTTTCGGCCTGTTGGCCCAACCAGCGGGTGAAATTGCTCAGGCTGATGATGTAGTTGCCGTGGTTTTGCGCGCACTCGGGCAGGAAGATGCCGGGGGTGCGGGTGGCACCAGTTTCAGACAGAAAGCTCCAGGCGTCGTCGGTCACGGGCTGGTTCAGCGGTGCGCCCAGTTCTTTCCAGTTGGGGAAGAGTTCGGTCAGGGCTTTGGGGTCCATGATGGCGCCCGACAAGATGTGCGCGCCGGGCTCGCCGCCTTTTTCCAAGACCACGACCGACACATCCTGGCCCTTTTCAGCGGCCAGTTGTTTGAGTCGAATGGCAGTAGACAGGCCGCCGGGGCCGCCACCGACCACGACCACGTCGTATTCCATGGATTCGCGGGGGCCGTAAGTGCTCAGGATTTCTTCGGGGCTCATGAACGTCTCTTCTAGGGAAGGGGTCAAAACAAATGTCCAGACACGGGGGTGTCGGGCGTGTGACTCATTTTATGCGGCTCTTTTGGGCTTGCCCCGCACAATGGCGTCAGCAGTTTTGCCCCGCAGGGGTTTCCATCTTGAAGGAGTTGTCATGGCTTATGAAATCGATTTGTCCGGCCGCGTGGCTTTGGTTACGGGGGCTTCGGGTGGTTTGGGGGCGCAATTTGCCCGAACGCTGGCCGCAGCAGGTGCGGGCGTGGTGTTGGCCAGTCGCCGCATGGACAAGCTCAAAGACCTGCGGGCCGAGATCGAGGCGGCGGGTGGCGACGCGCATGTGGTCGAGATGGACGTGACCGACCGCCACAGCATTGCGGCCGCTGTGGCACACGCCGAAACCGAGATGGGCAGCATCGACATTTTGGTGAACAACTCGGGCGTGAGCACCACCCAGCGCATCCAGGACGTGACCGAAGAAGACTACGACTTCATCATGAACACCAATGTGCGCGGCGCATTTTTTGTGGCGCAAGAAGTGGGCAAGCGCATGCTGGCTCGGGCCAAGGGCTCCGCCCCGGGCAGTTTCACAGGCGGGCGCATCATCAACATCGCCTCGATGGCGGGCCTGAAAGTTTTGCCGCAAATTGGTGTGTACTGCATGAGCAAGGCCGCCGTGATCCAGATGACCAAGGCTTTTGCGGTGGAGTGGGGCAAATTCGGCATCAACGTGAACGCGATTTGCCCTGGCTACATCGACACCGAAATCAACCACCACCACTGGCAGACCGAACAAGGCCAAAAGCTCATCAGCATGCTGCCGCGCAAGCGTGTGGGCCAACCGCAAGACCTGGATGCCTTGCTGATGCTGCTGGCCAGCGACCAAAGCCACTTCATCAACGGCGCGGTGGTGTCGGCCGACGACGGCTTCGCGGTTTGAGGGCTACGCCATGAAGCTGGAGCTGCCTGAGCACAAAAAGCAAGTGTTTGAGTTGGTCATCCCCATCCGCTGGGGTGACATGGACGCCATGGGGCACGTCAACAACACGGTGTACTTTCGCTACATGGAAACGCTGCGTATCGACTGGTTCGAGGCCATCGGGTGTCGGGTCAACCCGCAAGGGCAGGGGCCGGTCATCGTGAACGCGTTTTGTAATTTCTACAAACAGTTTGAGTTTCCGGGCGACATTCTGGCCAAGATGTTTGTGAGCGACCCGGGCCGCACCACCTTTGAGAGCTGGTGCACGCTGGAGCGCACCGACCACCCTGGGGTGATCTTTGCCGCAGGTGGCGCGACCACGATTTGGGTGGATTTCCCCAATCAAAAAGCCGTGACCCTGCCCGATTGGATGCGGGACTTGGTCAGCGACTGAGAGTTTTTGATCTTGTGTGGGAGCGCACCTCTGTGCGCGAATGCCTTAGGCCACAGGCTGGGTTGCTGAACCCACCGCACGCCACTGGTCGGCGTGGTTTTGCAGCCAATCTCGAGACAGCGTAGCGCTGCCTACTTGCATGGGGTGAAAGTCTTTGCGGGTGTAAGCCATGATGGGCTTGGCCACGCGCCAAACCATGCCGTGTCGACCGAACAAAAACTTGCTGGCTGACCACCAGGTGGACGGCTTGAACAGGGTCTTGTCGTGCCAGAGGTTGTTCACGGTTTGGCGGAACACGTCGGTGCTGAACTGGATGGTCACGTACCAGAACCAGCGCATGCGCCACTGGTGGTTGCCGCCCAAGCGCTGGTACAGGTCAAAGGCCACGCACTTGTGCTCGGACTCTTCGGCCGCGTGCCAGCGCCACAAGGTTTTGAGGGGTTCTTCGGCACCGGCAAACCAGTCGCCTGGCTGGTCCAAGCGCTCCAAGGTCAGGTCACCAAAGATCGAGGTGTAGTGCTCAAAAGCGGCGGTGATGGCCAACTCGTGCAGGTAGCCCTTGTCGCTTTTGCTGAAAAACTCTTCGCGGCCTTTTTTGAGACGCTGCTCCGCGCGTGGCCCCCAGTGGTTGAGCAAGCCTTGTTTTTCCAGGTGTGCGTTGTAGAGCGCGTGCAGGTGGCGGTGGGTCGCCTCTTGACCCACAAAGCCCTTGGCGATGTGCTTGAGTTCGGCGTTTTCTGGCGTGTCGGGCAGGTTTTTTGCGCCCGACTTGACCGCGTCGATGAAGGACTGTTCTCCCACAGGAAAACTCATGGACAAGGCATTGGCATAGGCCGTCAAAAACGCATCACCGCCATTCCAGTGGCGAGAAAAGCCTTGGCTCAAGTCCACGCTGAGTCGGCGAACGGTCAATTCGGTGGGGGCTGCAGGGTATGTGCTCATGGGGCGTGCCTTGGAATATGGGTCAGAATGTGAGCATTGTTCAGGTTTTGCAAAGACCTTGCAACTCGCGATCTGCTCACATTTTGGAATGGATTTTTTCGATGCCCAGCCCGAAACCCGATAAAGCAACATCTCCGCTGCAAGGCCCATCCAGCCTCAGGCGCCAGCCCTCACAAGCCCGCGCCCAGCAAACCATGCAAACCTTGTTCAAAGCGGCTGCTCAGATTTTGGACAAGGACGGGGAGGCCGGTTTGACCACCAACAAAGTGGCCGCCGCTGCAGGTTTTTCGATTGGCACGCTTTATCAGTACTTTCCGAGCAAGGAGGTCTTGGTGCGGGCCATGGCGCTCAAAGGCCAAGACATGGTTTTGCAAGCCCTTGAGCAATACCTGGCCGCGCTGGAGTTGCGGCCCGATGTGTCCACGATGGACCCGCAAGACCTGTTGCGTCAAGCCATGCGCATCTTGCTGCAAGGGTTTGCCAGCGGAAAAGGTTTTAGCCAAAGCCTGATTCGCTTGGGCTGGCTGATGGAGCAACCCCAGGAGACGGCCAGCGTGGTGCGCCAAGTGGCCGATCGCTTGGCGATCTTTTTCGAGCGCATCAACCATCCTGAATTGAAGTCGCCATCGCCCGCGCAGTTGTTTGTCCTCAGCCGCTCGGTGATCGGCACCTTGCGCAGCGCCAGCCTCGAAAAGTCACCGCTCTTGGGCAGTGCGGCGCTCGAAGACGCGCTGGTTCAGGTGGCTTGGGCCTTGTTGGCCCGCCGGTGATCGAACCGCCCCATCGCGGCGGGGGCGCCGCTCCTACAGTGAATATTGTTTGTAGGAGCCCTGCCCTCGGGGCGAGGGTTTGGAGTCTGCGGGCACCTTTTCGCGGCGAGGGTGCCGCTCCCATATGAACGATCAGGCGGGTTTGGCTTTGGGCGCACGGCCCATCAGATAAAACTCGGGGTTGGGCATCATGCCGCTGAAACTGGCCATGCGGTTAGACAGACCAAAGAACGCGGTGATCGCCGCGATGTCCCAAATGTCTTCGTCGTTGAAGCCGTGCGCGTGCAGGGCTGCAAAGTCGGCGTCTTCCACTTGGTCAGACTGATTGCAGACCTTGAGCGCAAAGTCCAGCATGGCGCGTTGACGCGGGCTGATGTCAGCCTTGCGGTGGTTGACGGCCACTTGATCGGCCACCAGCGGCTTCTTTTCGTAGATGCGCAAGATCGCGCCGTGCGCCACCACGCAATACAGGCAGTGGTTGGCCGCGCTGGTGGTGGTCACGATCATCTCGCGCTCGCCCTTGGTCAGGCCACTCTCGCGCCCCACCGACTCGGGCACCATCAGGGCGTCGTGGTACGCAAAGAAAGCGCGCCATTCGGCTGGGCGGCGTGCAAAGGCCAGAAACACGTTGGGGACAAAGCCGGCTTTTTCTTGAACTTCCAACACTTTGGCTTTGATGTCGTCGGGCAAGTCGTTGATATCGGGGGCAGGGTAGCGTGTGCTCATGGCGTCTCCAATGGGTGATGCATTTGATTATGCTCATGACACTTAAAGGAGCCTGTCATGTCCAACACACCCTCACGTTCACCCATCGAGCAAGCCCGCGAGGCTCGCCCCGAAGACGCCGCCTTCCAAGCTGGCCTCTCCACTCGCTCCCAGGTCATGGGGCCGGAGTACGTGGACCGCGCCTTGGGCACTGCCACCGACTACACCATGCCCATGCAAGAGTTCATCACGGCCAACGCTTGGGGCAACGTTTGGCAACGCCCAGGGCTGGACCTCAAAACCCGCAGTCTGATCACCGTGGCGATGCTCGCGGCCCAGGGCAAGCAGCACGAGCTCAAGGCCCATGTACGCGGCGCCATCAACAACGGGGCGACGCCCGAAGAACTGCGCGAAGTGATGCTGCACGCCACGGTGTATTGCGGTTTTCCTACCGCGATTGACGCCTTCCGCAGCGTCACCGAGGTGGTCGAGTCTCTGGCCTGAGCGAGGGCGGGCCTTGTCAAGGCGAGTAACGAAGGCAACAGGGCCGCATTGACGGGTCTTGGCTTTTCGCCGATTCTCGGGTGAGGAGACACAACACCCATGGAATTTTCAGAACTCATCAAGGCCCGAAAAAGCGTTCGCGGCTACCAGCAAAAACCGGTCCCCCGCGAGGTGATCGAAGAGATCATCGAGGTGGCCAAATGGTCACCCTCGTCCATGAACACCCAGCCTTGGTATGTGCATGTCGTCACGGGCGAGCCCTTGGACCGCATTCGTCGGGGCAACACCGAAAACATGGTCAAGGGCGTGCCCCCTAAGCGCGACTTTCCGATGAAAGAGTCTTACGAGGGCATTCATCGCAAGCGCCAGGTGGACATCGCCATCCAGCTGTTCGACGCCATGGGCATCGCCCGCGATGACAAAGAGCGGCGCACCGATTGGGTCATGCGCGGTTTCCGTCAGTTCGATGCGCCTGTATCGCTGGTGCTGACCTATGACAAATACCTCGAACCTGCGGCCATCAGCCAGTTTGATTTGGGTGCTTTGTCCCACGCCATCGTGCTTGCCGCCTGGGAGCGTGGCTTGGGTACCGTGATCAACGGCCAAGGCATCATGCAGTCGGCCGTGGTGCGCGAGCATGCGGGCATTCCGGACGATCAGAACATCATGATCTGCATTGCCATGGGCTACCCGGACGAAGACTTTGTGGCCAACAGCGTGAAGTCGGTGCGCGAAGACGCCGCTAACTTTGTGCGTTACGTCGGCTTCTGATCTTTTTATCCACTCGCAATCGGGCGATGGCGACGGACTTTTTGAGAGAAGACCCCATGAACATGAGCAAAGACGAACTGGCTTTTCGTGACGAAGTGCGCGCCTTTTTGGCGGCCGAGTTGACCGATGAGATTCGCCTAGGCGGGCACCGCACCTCGGGCATTTTTTCGGACTACGAGGTTGGCATCCCTTGGCAGCGGGTTTTGGCCAAGCGCGGCTGGGCTGCGCCGCATTGGCCGGTGGAGTGGGGTGGCTGTGCCTGGACGCCCAGGCAGCACGACATTTTTGCCAGCGAGATGTCGGCGGCCGACGCGCCCAAAGTCTCGCCGCTGGGCCTGGTGATGGCCGCGCCCGTGCTGGTGGCGTTTGGCACGCAGGCCCAAAAAGAGCGTTGGCTCGCGGACATTCGCAACGGCGTGAGTTATTGGTGCCAGGGCTACAGCGAGCCGGGGTCGGGCTCCGACTTGGCCTCGCTGCAATGCCGCGCCCGCCGCGAAGGCAACGAGTGGGTGATCAACGGCTCCAAAATCTGGACCACTCACGCCCACAACGCCACGCACATGTTCTGCTTGGTGCGCACCGACAACAGCGGCAAGCCCCAGCAAGGCATCAGCTTTTTGATGTTCGAGTTGAACAATCCGGGCATCCAAATTCGGCCGATCATCAGCATCTCGGGCGACCACGAATTCAACCAGGTCTTTTTTGACGAGGCCCGCGTACCCGCGGACGCCCTGATTGGCGAAGAAAACCAAGGCTGGACCATTGCCAAATTTTTGTTGGAGCACGAGCGGGGCGGCTCGTCTGCGCCGTTCTTGCGGGGCCGCCTGGCCCGCTTGCGCGAGTCCTTGCAAGAAGCCTTTGCGCAAGGCGCGTCGGGCACCGAGCACGAAGACATCGCCTTGACCCTGGCCACTGCACAGTGCCGCATCGACGCCTTGCACGCGTGGGAACAAGAGGTGCTGACCGCCCGCATTGGCGGCGGCACGCAACCTGCTTGGATGCCCGCTGCGCCGTCCATGGGCAAGGTGCTGGCGACTGAGCTCAAGCAGCACCTGACGGAGTTGGGCCTGGAGATTGCCGGCCCCTATGGCGCCAGCAGCCTGACCATTGAGGAGGCTGCTGCCCACACGCTGCCTGTGCCCGAAGAATCGGTTTTCGCAACCCGTGCGTATTTGAACGACCGCGCCGCATCGATTTATGGCGGCACCAACGAAGTGCAGCGCAACCTGATTGCCCGCCACGTTCTGGGCGCCGAGGTGGTGGAGCCCGTGCTGCCTCTGGACGAGACGCAGGCCATGCTCGTGGCCAGTCTGCAAGGCTGGCTGCAAGATAAATTGCCGTTTGACAAGCGGGCGCCAATGATCGCCACGCCAGAGGCAATTGAGCCGTTGTGGCAAGGCCTGGCTCACGAGCTGGGCCTCTTGGGCGCTGCGCTGCCTGAACACCTGGGCGGCATGGGTGGCGGTTTGCCTGAGCAGCTGCTGATCTGCCAAGCCCTGGGTGCGGCTTTGGTGGGCGAGCCTTACAGCAGCTCGGCCGTCTTGGGCGCCAACTTGCTGCAGGCGCTGGGCGACCCGGCGTTTGACGTTTTGCTGCAAGGCCTGGCCGAGGGCCAAGTGCGTTTGGCCGTGGCGGCTTTGGAGCCATCCGGGCGCACGGATTTGGGCCGGGTGCAGACCCGTTTGCACAACTCAAATGGCCAGTGGCACATCAGCGGGCGCAAAGCCCTGGTGCGCGGCGCGCCCGGTGCCACCCACTGGCTGGTCAGCGCACGAGACGATGCAGGCCAATTGCGCATCGGCCTGATCGACCCCGCAGCCAGCGGTGTGCAGCGGCGTGATGTTCGGCTGATTGACGGTGCCTGGGCGGCTGAGTTGGCCTTTGAACAAACGCCCGTGAGTGCCCTCATTGGCCAAGGCGATGCGTTGGCCGCGCTCTCGCAAGCTTGGGACACCGCCACCCTGGCCGCAGGTGCCGAGGCCGTGGGCGTGATGCAAACCTTGATGCGCGACACGCTGAACTACACCAGCCAGCGCAAACAGTTTGGTCAGCCTTTGGCTGCTTTTCAGGCCTTGCAACACCGCATGGCCGACATGTACATGGCCCTAGTGCAGGCCGCGGCGGCGGTGGGCGCTTGTGCCGATGCGCTGGGCGACAGCCCCGAGCGCCGCGCCGAGCGGGTGTCATCAGCCCATGTGACGGTGCTGCGTGCGGCACGCCTCGTAGGGCAGGGCGCGGTGCAGCTGCACGGCGGCATGGGCATGACCGATGAGCTGGCTGTGGGCCATGGCTTCAAACGGCTGACGGTGATGGAGCAGCAATTTGGCGGGGTGGCCCAGCACTTGCGGCGGGTGGCGGGTTTGGCCCGAGCCTGAGCTTGAATGCTCACCCCCGCATCAGCTTCTGAATCAAATCCGCTGCCCCTGAGGCCTGGTATTTGCGCATGAGTTTGACGCGGTAGATTTCCACCGTGCGGTGGCTGATGCCCAGAGCTTTGCCAATCTCTTTGCTGGTCAGGCCATCCATCAGGTGGGCGGCGACTTCGCGTTCGCGGGCGGTGAGTTCGGCTTTCACGGGTTTGCGGGCCGAGAGGTCTTCAAAGGTCCAGATGCCGGCTTCGTGCGGGGCGTCGCGGTTGAGCGCCCGGCCGGTCACATGGCACCAGAAAGTTTCGCCTTTGAAGCGGCCATCCACGCGTTTCATCACCCGGTCGTCGGCGTACACGCCTTTGGCGTTCAGGATGGGGGTGATGCGCTGGCCGGTGCGCTCGTACTCGTCGGCACTGGGGTAGAGCAGTTGGAAGGTCTGGCCGATCAGCTGTTCACGGGGCACGCCAAACATCTCGCACACACGCTGGTTGCAGTCGACCATGGTGCGGTTGCGCGAAAGCACCATGCCGATGGGAGCAAGGTCAAATGCAAGGCGGTAGTCGATGTCGGTGTGCATGTTTGGCTAAGGTCCAGCCTCTACGAAAAACTACGTAGTTAAATACGTAGTATCGTAGCGTTTTCATCCTCTATTTGGAGATTGGCGTGAACAAGATTTTTCCTTCCGCAGCCGAGGCCCTCAAGGGCATCGTGGCTGACGGGCAACTCATTGGTGTGGGCGGTTTTGGCCTGTGCGGCATCCCCGAAGCCTTGATTGCGGCCCTGCGCGATAGCGGCGTGCAAAACCTGACCGCGATTTCCAACAACGCGGGTGTGGACGATTTCGGTCTGGGCTTGCTGCTGCAAACCCGCCAGATCAAAAAGATGATTTCCTCGTATGTGGGCGAGAACAAAGAGTTCGAGCGCCAGTACCTGGCGGGCGAGCTGGCTTTGGAGTTCACCCCCCAAGGCACACTGGCTGAAAAGCTGCGTGCAGGCGGCGCCGGCATCCCGGCCTTCTTCACCAAGACCGGTGTGGGCACTTTGGTGGCCGAAGGCAAAGAGCTGCGCGAGTTCGATGGCGAGACCTATGTGATGGAGCGTGCATTGGTGCCCGATGTGTCGCTGGTCAAAGCGCACCGCGCCGACAAGTCCGGCAACCTGCAGTTCCGCTACACCTCGCGCAATTTCAACCCGGCCGTGGCCATGGCAGGCAAGATCTGCGTGGTCGAGGTCGAAGAGATCGTCGAAACCGGCGACATGCACCCCGACAGCGTGCACCTGCCGGGCATTTATGTGCACCGCATCGTGCTCAACACGAAGCCGGAAAAGCGCATCGAGAAACGCACCATCACTGAAAAGGCGGGAGTCTGATATGAGCTGGAGTCAAGACCAAATGGCTGCCCGTGCGGCCCACGAACTGGAAGACGGTTTTTATGTGAACCTGGGCATCGGCATCCCCACGCTGGTGGCCAACTTTGTGTCCGCCGACAAGGAAGTCTGGCTGCAAAGCGAGAACGGCATGCTGGGCATTGGCCCCTTCCCAACCGAAGACGAGGTCGATGCCGACCTGATCAACGCGGGCAAGCAAACGGTGACCACCATCAAGGGCTCGTCGATCTTTGGCAGCGAGCAGTCGTTTGCCATGATCCGTGGCGGCAAGATCAACCTGTCCATTCTGGGTGCGATGCAAGTGACCGACAAGGGTGATCTGGCCAACTGGATGATCCCCGGCAAGATGGTCAAGGGCATGGGCGGCGCGATGGACTTGGTGGCGGGCGTCAAGCGCGTGATCATCCTGATGGAACACGTCGCCAAGAAGAAAGACGGCACCGAAGACATGAAGATCCTGCCCGAGTGCACATTGCCGCTCACCGGTAAGGGTGTGGTTGACCGCATCATCACCGACCTGGCCGTGATGGACGTGACCGAAGCGGGCCTCAAAGTGGTCGAGTTGGCACCGGGCGTGACGCCTGAAGCGCTGCAAGCCAAGACGGGTGTTGAGCTGATTTTTTGATCAGTACTTCAAGTCCCCAATGAAAAGGCCCCGTGAGGGGCCTTTTTGTTTGGAGCGGGTGATGGGAATCGAACCCACGTTATTTGCTTGGGAAGCAAGAGTCCTACCATTGAACGACACCCGCGAAGGAGTGGAGTTTACTTCAGGATGTCGCCCATGCAGAGGTACTTGATTTCCACATAGTCGTCCATGCCGTGGTGCGAGCCTTCGCGGCCCAGACCCGACTGCTTGACGCCTCCAAAGGGCACATGCTCGGTGGCCAAAATGCCCACGTTGATGCCGACCATGCCGTATTCGAGGGCTTCGCTCACGCGGAAAATGCGGCCCACATCGCGGCTGTAGAAGTAGCTGGCCAGACCAAACTCGGTGTTGTTGGCTGCAAAGATGGCGTCTTGTTCGGTCTTGAACTTGAAGATGGGCGCAAAAGGACCAAAGGTTTCTTCTTTGGCGCAAACCATGTCAGCGGTCGCATCAGCGATGACGGTGGGTTCAAAAAACTGTCCGTCCAGGCGCTTACCCCCTGTGAGCACACGTCCGCCCTTGGCAATGGCGTCTTTCACATGGCGCTCAACCTTGTCAATGGCCGAGGGCTCGATCAGCGGGCCTTGGTTCACGCCGTCGGCAAAGCCGTTGCCGACTTTGGCGGTGTTGACTTTGGCCGCGAACTTGGTGGCGAACTCTTCGTACACCGACTCCTGCACATAAAAGCGGTTGGTGCACACGCAGGTCTGGCCTGCATTGCGGTATTTGCTGGCAAATGCACCTTCCACAGCGCTGTCGATGTCGGCATCCTCAAAGACGATGAAGGGCGCGTTGCCCCCCAATTCGAGCGACATTTTTTTGACGGAGGGTGCGGACTGCGCCATGAGGATGCGGCCTACCTCTGTGGAGCCTGTGAAGCTGATGTGGCGCACCACATCAGAGGCGCACAGCACTTTGCCAATGGCGATGCTTTGTGGGCCGTCGGCGGTGATGATGTTGAGCACCCCGGCTGGGATACCGGCGCGGATCGCCAGCTCGGCCGCGGCCAAGGCTGTGAGCGGGGTTTGCTCGGCGGGTTTGATGACCACGGGGCATCCGGCTGCCAGCGCCGGGGCCACTTTGCGGGTGATCATGGCCAACGGGAAGTTCCAAGGCGTGATGGCTGCGCACACGCCAATGGGCTGCTTGAGCACCAAGAGCCGGCGGTTGTTGTCGAACTGGGGCAGGGTTTCGCCGTTCACGCGCTTGGCTTCTTCGGCAAACCACTCCACAAAACTCGCGCCATAGGCCACTTCGCCACGCGACTCGGCAATGGGCTTGCCGTTTTCTGCAGTCATGAGGCGGGCCAAGTCTTCGGTGTTGGCGACAAGTAAGTCAAACCACTTGCGCAAGATGATGCTGCGCTCTTTGGCGGTCTTGGTTTTCCAGGGGCCCCAGGCGGCGTTGGCTGCGGCAATGGCGGCCTCTGCCTCGGCGGCGCCCAGGTTGGCCACGCTGGCCAAGTACTGGCCTGTGGCCGGGTCGTTCACCTCAAAACGTTGGCTGCCCGCCACCCATTGGCCGTTGATCAGGGCGTCGGTCTTGAGCAAAGTCGGGTCGTTCAGCAGGGCGAGAGGGGATGTCTTCATGTCCATGGGTATCTCCAAAATTCTCAAAATGGGGCTGGGGTTTCAAAATTAGCCAGAGCTTAGCCCGCGCCGTTTGTTTGAGCTGTCACAAAAGTCGCAAAACCCTGCGGTGGACTGGCCAGCCCGAGATCTGCCTCTTGAGGGCAAATCTATAATGGCAGGTTGCACTTTGAGCGAAACACCCCATGAGCCAAGCCACTTTCTCCGTCTCTGACATCCGCAAGACCTTTTTGGACTTTTTTGAGTCCAAAGGGCACACCGTGGTGGCCTCCAGCCCCTTGGTGCCGGGCAACGACCCCACCCTGATGTTCACCAACTCGGGCATGGTCCAGTTCAAGGACGTGTTTTTGGGCTCGGACAAGCGCTCTTATGTGCGTGCTGCGTCTGTGCAAGCCTGCCTGCGGGCCGGTGGCAAACACAACGATCTAGAAAACGTGGGCTACACCGCCCGCCACCACACCTTCTTCGAGATGTTGGGCAACTGGTCTTTTGGCGACTACTTCAAGCGCGAGTCGCTGGAATGGGCTTGGGAGCTGTTGACCCAGGTTTACAAGCTGCCTGCCGACAAGCTCTACGCCACCGTCTACATGGAAGACGACGAGGCCCATGGCATTTGGGAAGGCATTTTTGTCAAAGCCGGCTGGACCCCTGAGCGCATCAAGGCAGAGAACCGCATCATCCGCATCGGTGACAACAAGGGTGGCCGCTACAAGTCGGACAACTTCTGGATGATGGCCGACACCGGCCCTTGCGGCCCTTGCTCCGAGATTTTTTACGACCACGGCGCACACATTCCCGGCGGCCCACCCGGCAGCCCCGATGAAGACGGCGACCGTTTCATCGAAATTTGGAACAACGTGTTCATGCAGTTCAACATGGACGAAACCGGTGCCGTCACGCCGCTGCCTGCGCCTTGCGTGGACACCGGCATGGGCCTGGAGCGCCTGGCGGCCATCTTGCAACACGTTCACAGCAACTACGAAATCGATATTTTTGACGCGCTGATCAAGGCCGCTTCGCGCGAGACCGGCTGCACCGACCTGAACAACAAGTCGCTGCGCGTGATTGCCGACCACATCCGCGCCACCGCCTTCTTGGTGAGCGACGGCGTGGTACCGAGCAACGAAGGCCGTGGTTATGTGCAGCGCCGCATCATCCGCCGCGCGATTCGCCACGGTTATTTGCTGGGCCAAAAGACCCCGTTCTTCCACAAGCTGGTGCCCGATTTGGTCAAGCTCATGGGCGCGGCTTACCCCAACATGGCCGACCAGGCCGAGCGCATTGCCGACGTTTTGCGTGTGGAAGAAGAGCGCTTCTTTGAGACGTTGCAAAGCGGCATGCAAATTTTGGATGCGGCCTTGGACGGTGGCGTGAAAATGCTGCCTGGCGAAGTGGCCTTCAAGCTGCATGACACCTACGGCTTCCCGCTCGATTTGTCGGCCGATGTGTGCCGTGAGCGCGGCCTGAGCGTGGACGAGGCTGGTTTTGCCACCGCCATGGAAAAGCAAAAAGCCCAGGCCCGTGCGGCAGGCAAGTTCAAGATGGACAAGGCGCTCGACTATTCGGGCGTGGGCAACGACTTTGTGGGCTACGACGATCTGACAGCCAACGCCAAAGTGCTGGCTTTATACGCCGACGGCAATGCCGTGACCGAGCTGAAAGCTGGCCAGGCAGGCGTGGTGGTGCTGGACACGACCCCGTTCTACGCCGAGTCGGGCGGTCAGGTGGGCGACCAAGGCATGATCCACAACGCGGGCGGCCAGTTCAACGTGGCCGACACGCTCAAGATCAAGGCCGATGTGTTTGGCCACCACGGCGAAGTCAACTCTGGCAGCCTCAAAGTGGGCGACGCGGTGCAGGCGCATGTGGACATGACGGTGCGTGCCGCCACCGTGCGCAACCACTCCGCCACCCACCTGATGCACAAAGCCCTGCGCGAAGTGCTGGGTAGCCATGTGCAGCAAAAGGGCAGCTTGGTGAATGCCGAGCGCACCCGCTTTGACTTTGCGCACAACGCGCCCGTGACCGACGCCGAAATCCGCCAGATCGAAGCCCAAGTGAACGCCGAAATTTTGGCCAACGCCGCAGCACAAGCGCGTGTGATGGACATCGAAAGCGCGCAAAAGACCGGCGCCATGATGCTGTTTGGCGAGAAGTACGGCGAGACCGTGCGTGTGCTCGACATTGGCTCCAGCCGCGAGCTGTGCGGTGGCACCCATGTCAAAGCCACGGGCGACATTGGCCTGTTCAAGATCGTCAGCGAAGGCGGCGTGGCCGCTGGCGTGCGCCGCATCGAGGCGGTGACGGGCCAAAACGCATTGGCTTATCTGCAGTCACTCGAAGACACCGTGACCCAAGCCGCGGGCACGCTCAAAGCCCAACCGGCTGAGCTGAACGCCCGCATTGCGCAGGTGCTCGACCAGGTCAAGGCGCTGGAGAAAGAATTGGCTGCAGCCAAAGGCAAGCTGGCTTCGGCCCAAGGCGACGAGCTGATGACGCAAGCGGTGGACATCAAGGGCATCAAGCTCTTGGTGGCCCAACTGGAAGGTTCGGACGCCAAGACCCTGCGCGACACCATGGACAAGCTCAAGGACAAGATGAAAACCGCCGTGATCGTGCTCACGGCTGTGGACGGTGAGAAGGTCCAGATCGCTGCAGGCGTGACCGCCGACACCACAGGCAAAGTCAAGGCGGGCGAGTTGGCCAGCTTTGTGGCAGGCCAAGTGGGCGGCAAAGGCGGCGGCAAACCCGACATGGCGATGGCCGGTGGCACCAATGCAGCGGCGTTGCCTGCTGCGATGGCCAGTGTGCAGGCTTGGGTGACTGAGCGGCTCTGACCGGGGTCCGGCTTGGAACTTTTTTTCAAGCTTCAGGCGGCGTCATGTTGAAAAACGGACGCCGCTTTTTCTTGCGCCTGTGCCTGGCTTTGCTGGCTTGTCTGGGGCAGAGCTTGGCGCATGCCCAGTTCGACAAAACCCCCTGGCCCCGCTCGCAGGCCACACCCGCCATCGACCTGGTGGACCTTCATGGCCAGCACTGGACCGGCGCTGCGCTGAAAGGCCGGGTGGTGGTGCTCAACTTCTGGGCCACTTGGTGTGGTCCATGCAAAGAGGAAATGCCGTCTTTGCAGGCCTTGCACAAAGACCCAAGCCTAGGCCCAAGCGACGCGCGTCCAGCGGTCGTGATCGGCATCAATGTCAAAGAAACGCCCAGCACGGTACGCCGATTCATGGCGGCCCAGCACTTGGATTTGCCGGTGGTGCTGGACCCTCAAGGCGATTTGACGCGCCAGTGGGGCGTGCGCATTTACCCGACCACAGTCTTGATTGGGCCGGATGGCCGGGCGCGTTGGAGGGTGGTGGGTGATCTGGACTGGAATGGTCCCATTGCACGGACTTGGTTGAAGGACTTGCAAGCCCTGCCCGCGACATCCCAGTCCGCCTCCAAGTAAAGCGCTGGGTCCCGCACCCGTTCAAACAGGCCGACGTGGTCGGTCATAATCGCCGGGCCTTGCGCGCTTTGTGCCGGGCGACCTGCCTTCGGGGCATTGGCGTTTTCTCAACGCCTTGTGTGTGCCGACAGGTCTCATCCTTATTTCGGAGTTCTTTCCATGACCACCGCTCGCCGCTCTTTGCTCAAAGGAGGCGCCGCTCTGGGCGCCATGATCGCTGCACCCACTTGGTTGCACGCCCAAACTACGGCCCCGGCTGAACGCCGCTTTGCCCCCGAAGTGGGCACTTGGCGCACCTTTGAGGTGACCACCCGTGTTGAAATCGCCGACCCACAGGGTGCGACCCGCGTCTGGTTGCCCGTGCCCAGCATGGACACCGCTTGGCAACAATCTTTGGACACCCGCTTCAGCAGCAACGGCACCGCCCGCATGGGCAGCGATCTGGTGGAAGGCGCTCGTTTTGTGTCGGCCGAATTCGCTGCAGGTGTGCGCCCTGTGATCGAGGTCACCAGCCGCGTGAGAACCCAAAACCGTGCCGCTGAGATGAGCGCAGGCCGCGTGTTCGTGGCCGAAAGCGCCGACACTTTGCGCCACTACACCCGACCCACACGCTTGCTGCCCACCGATGGCATCGTGCGCAGCACGGCCATGGCGGCCACCAAGGGCGCGAAGACCGACGAGCAAAAAGCCCGCGCCATTTACGACTGGGTGGTGACCAACGCTTTCCGCGACCCCAAAACACGCGGCTGTGGCGAAGGCGACATCAAAACCATGCTGGAAACCGGCAACCTGGGCGGCAAGTGCGCCGACCTGAACGCTTTGTTTGTGGGCCTGTGCCGCGCGGTGGGTTTGCCTGCACGCGATGTGTACGGCATCCGCCTTGCCCCATCGGCTTTTGGCTACAAAGAGCTGTCGGGCAATCCGGCCAGCCTCAAGGGCGCGCAACACTGCCGTGCAGAGGTGTATTTGCAAGCCCGTGGCTGGGTGGCGATGGACCCGGCCGATGTGGCCAAAGTCATGCGTCTGGAAACCGCCGAGTGGATCAAGAAGACCGATCACCCCGTGGTGGCCCCGGTGTACAAGCATTTGTTTGGTGGATGGGAAGGCAACTGGATGGCTTGGAACAGCGCACACGACGTGAGCCTGCCCGGCGCCAAAGGCGGTGTGGCCAATTTCTTGATGTACCCCGTGGCCGAAACTGCAGAAGGTCGTTTGGACTCTTACGCTCCTGATGCGTTCAAGTACACGATCACGGCCACCGAGATCAAAGGCTGATCAAAGCGCCAGTTGCAGCTGGCTCTCAAACACACGGGCTTGGCCCGTGTGGGGGTCGGTGAAGGCGATCGATTGCGCCAGCAGTTGCAAGGGCTGGCTGAAGTCTTCTGGCGCATCCGGGCCGCGCAAGACTTCGGGGTAGAAAGCGTCGCCTTCAATCGGCAGACCCAAGGCGTTCATGTGCACCCGCAGCTGGTGGCGTTTGCCTGTCACGGGTTCGAGTTGGTACAGCGCCCGCTCGCCTTGCGTCTTCAACACCCGGATGCGGGTCTCGCTGTTGGCGGGGCCAACCACTTCCTTCGTTCTGAAAAAGGGCTCGCCGGGCACCAAGCGGCTGGCGTACACCGCAGGCAAGGCCGAGCCATGCGGCGCAGCGGCGACCGCGTGGTAAGTCTTGTGGATGTCTTTGTCGCGAAACAGCGCGTGGTAAGCGTCACGGTCCGGCAGGCGTTTGCCCAGCAGCACCAGACCCGCAGTTTCTCGGTCAATGCGGTGCAGCGGCACCAGGTCGGCGCAGCCCGTCAGGCGCTTGAGTTGTACCAACAGGCTTTGCTGCACATAACGACCCGAGGGCGTCACGGGCATGAAATGCGGCTTGTCGGCCACCAGCAAGTGCGCGTCTTCAAACAAGATGTGCGCCTGAAACGGCAGGGCCGGTTCATCGGCCAAATGGCGGTAGTAATACAGGCGCTGGCCGGGTTGGCAGCTTTGCTGGGGCAGGGCGGTTTGCCCGTCTTCGTGCAGCACCAGTCCTTGGGCCAAGCGCTCGGCCCATTCGCTGTGCGAGATGCCGGGCATGCGCTGGGCCAAAAAATCGAGCAGGTTGGCTGCGCCCTGGGGCACGGAGACGACGCTGGGGCTCACGCCATTGCGCATGGGCAATTGAACGCTCCGCATGGGCAACTCAATGCCCCGCATGGGCAAGGGGACGGCGTGCCCTGCTTCGCGCATGTCAGACGCGGCGAAACACCAGGTCCCACACGCCGTGGCCGAGTTTCAGGCCTCGGTTTTCAAATTTCGTCAGGGGGCGGTAGTCGGGCTTGGCGGCAAAGCCATCGGTGGCGTCGCTGGTGTTGACCAGCAAAGGCTCGGCACGCAGCACGCCCATCATTTGCTCTGAATAGGGCTGCCAGTCGGTGGCCAAGTGCAGGTAACCGCCGGGTTTGATGTGCTGGGCCAGGCGCTGGATGAACGGCGACTGGATCAGGCGGCGCTTGTGGTGGCGACTTTTGTGCCACGGGTCCGGAAAGAAAATGTGCACGCCGTCAAGGCTGTCTGGACCCAGCATGTTGTCCATGACCTCAATCGCGTCGTGCTGAACGATGCGGATGTTGCCAATGCTTTCCTCGCCGCAGCGCTTGAGCAAGGCGCCCACACCGGGTTCATGCACCTCGCAGCACAAAAAGTTGTCGTCAGGCCGTACCTGCGCGATCTTGGCGGTGGCGTCGCCCATGCCAAAACCGATTTCCAAAATCAGAGGGGCACTGCGGCCAAAGGCGGCTTGCACATCCAGACGCGCTGCGCTGTAGGGGATCAAAAACTGGGGGCCGAACTGCTCAAACGCCCGCACCTGGCCCGAGCCCATGCGACCGGCACGCAGCACATAGGTTTTGATTTGACGCATGAAGGGCGCATCTTTGGCTTCTTGGCCAACAGGTGCCGGGGCGTTGGTGGTGTCTTCAGGCATCGTCATGAGAGAGCAGCTTGGTTGAGCAAAGCCTGTGATTATCGGGGCGATCGGTCCATTGCCATCCACTTTTCGAGCGCTTGCATGATGGAGGTCGGCTCAGGCACCCGAGGCAAGCCCAGGACTTGCGCTGCTGAGTTGAGCGCCGCCAGGGCAGCTTGCGGTGTTTGTAAATTCAGCGCCAGTGCCCCGTTTTGTTTGCTGAGTTTTTCACCATTCGCGCCCAGCACCAGTGGCGCATGCAAGTAATGCGGCTTGGGCAGGCCCAAGGCGGCTTGCAAAACAATTTGCCGAGACGTGTTGTCGACAAGGTCTTCTCCGCGCACCACATGGGTGATGCCTTGAGCCGCATCGTCCACCACCACGGCCAGTTGGTAAGCCCACAAACCATCGGCGCGGCGAAGCACAAAATCGCCCACTTCCTGTCCCACGTTTTGCTCTTGCGGACCCAATCGGCGGTCAGACCAATGTGTGACGGCAGGTAAACCCAAGCCGTCTTGCACGGCCCGCACATTCAGCCGCCAAGCGCGGGCAGTTTTGCCTGCCAGGCCATCTCGGCAGGTGCCGGGGTAAATGGCAGAGCTGTGGCGGGCCACGGCTTGTGCGGATTCAATGTCTTTGCGCGAGCAGCCGCAAGGGTAAGCCCAGCCTTTGTCTACCAATAACTGGAGGGCCTCGCTGTAGGCGTCGCCGCGCTGGCTTTGGTAGAGCACGGGACCATCGGGCACCAAGCCGCAGGCGGCCAGCTGCTCCACGATGGCCAGGTCGGCGCCTGCCACGCAGCGAGGGGTGTCGACATCCTCGACGCGCACCAGCCATTGCCCACCATGGGCTCGGGCATCGAGCCAGCTGGCCAAAGCCGCAACCAGAGAGCCGGCATGCAAAAGGCCGGTTGGCGAGGGCGCAAACCGGCCTGTGTAAACCTCGGTCATGCAGGTTCAGTGCCGAGTGCTTATCGTTTTTTGAGCACCGCCAAAGCCAGCTCTAGGCCAGACACAAAAGCGTCTTCCACCCGGTGGCCCAAGCACCAGTCGCCGCACAGTCCGATGCCTTGGTCTTTGGACCACAAGTAACTCTGGCCCAAAGGCTGCCCAGTTTTGGCGTACAGCCAGCGGTGAACTTCGGCATGTGCGGGCGTCACGCGGATGCCTGTGATTTCGGAAAATGCCTTGATCAGCTTGCCTTTGACCCGCTCAGGGGTGTCGTTGATGTGCTCTGCAGACCAAGGGGCGCTGGCCTGCACGGTCCAGCGCTCGATGCGCTCACGCCCGGGTTTGGACGACTCCCGCGCCATCCAGGCAATGCGGTGGTGGGTGCTGCGGGCCGCGTTCCATTGAGGCCCCAAGGTAATCAGGCCCGGTTGCACGGCTTGCGGGTAGGCCAGCATGAGGGTCCAGCAAGGATCTACGGTCACTTTTCCCAAAGGTTCCGCCAAGGCACTTTGACCTGAGGCTTTGAGCAAAGCGGTGGCTTGCTCGGGTGGAATGGCCAAAATCACTTTGTCAAAGCCAGCGTAAATGTGTTGCCCACCATCTTCGGTCTCGGTTTGCAACTGCCAGCCGTTTTTCTTCAGTGGGTCGGCCATGATCTGCGTCACACGGGTTTGCAGCTGCACATTGCCGTCTTCAACCAGAGGCGCGGCCCAGGCTTTGACCAAAGCGTTCATGCCGGGTGCGGCCACCCAGTGGCGCTCGCCCCCGGGCAGGCCTGCCTCAATCACGCGGCCATTGGGGTCGAGCACTCGCACCGCGTTGGCGCTCCAGGGTTTGCACACGCCGGGCGCTGTGCCAATGGCCAGCTCAAAACGGGGATCGCGCACGGTGAAGTACTGGGCCCCGTGGTCAAAGCTGCCGAAAGCACTGGCTCGGGTGGACATGCGTCCTCCGAGGCCTCGGCTTTTTTCGAACAAAGTGACGTTGTGTCCGGCTTGGCGCAGGGTGCGTGCGCAAGTCACGCCGGCCATGCCGACTCCAATGATGGCGATGTGTTGTGTGGTCATGCTGCCACTTTAGCCCAGAAATGCGCGTGAAAGTCGCTTGGGTGGGTTTGTCCCGATGCGGCTTGTCGTCAGGGCTTCGATCCGAGCAGCGCCTCTCGCGTTCCTGGTTTGTTGAGCTGCGCGGTCCACCACAACAGGGCGTGACCCGCCGGGCTCAGGCGGCTGTCGCGCCAAGCGGCGTGCACGCTGTTCAGCCGAGATTGTTCGGTTTTTTTGATCACCAATTCGCCTGTGGCCACGAAGGGCTGTGCCAGGCTCAGGGGCAAAAATCCAGCGCCCAGGCCGCGCAATTGCGCTTGCAATTTGCTGGGCATGTCGGGCACCGTGAAAACGTCCTGCCCGCCTTGCAGGCCCACAGTGAGGCCGCTGCCACGTTGGACCGAATCGGCCACGGCCACCACCCGGTGCTGCATCAGCAGGGCATTGCTCAAAGGTTCGTGGGCTTGGGCCAAAGGGTGTTGCGGCGCGACGGCAAAGACAAATTGAACGTCGCCCAGGGCAATGTGTTGGATGTCTGCGGTCATGTGCTGCCCAAGTGCAACGCCCAAAGCCAAGTCAGCTTGCCCTGAGGTCAGCGCGGCCATGGTGCCCGACAAAGCTTCGTGGCGAATGCGTAAGCGGGTGGGGCTGTTCAGCGCCAAAAAGGCTTCGCACAAATCCATCACCACGTCGCGGGCCATGATGCTGTCCACCGCCACGGTGAGTACACCCTCCCAGCCCGTGGCCACGCGTTTGACACGGTTGGCCACACTGTCGATGTCTTGCAGCAAACGCCCAGCCTCGCGCAGCAGTTCACGACCAGCGGCCGTGGGACGGGCTTGTCGCGCACTGCGGTCAAACAGCAGCACATCCAGCGCGTCTTCGAGTTGTCTGACCCGGTAGGTCAGGGCGCTGGGCACCAGGCCCAACTGGCGTGCAGCGGCTGCAAAACTGCCTTGCTCGGCAATGGTTTGCAGCATGAACAGGGCGTCTGGCGTGAGCCAATCTTTGGGACTTTGCATGGTCTGGCTATTTTATTTCAAATAATTTGAATGATGACGGCAAAACCATTGCACCGCAGGGGGCCGATTTTTCCCTACAGTTGAACTCTGTTTTGAGAAATCCCACATGTTGACCCTGCGCAAATCATCGGAACGCGGTTACGCCGATCACGGCTGGCTCAAGTCGTTCCACAGCTTTTCTTTTGCCAACTACTTTGATCCAGCCCACATGGGCTTTGGCAACCTGCGTGTCATCAACGAAGACCGGATTGACCCCGGTACCGGCTTTGGCACCCATGGCCACCGCGACATGGAAATCATCAGCTACGTGTTGTCGGGCAACTTGGCCCACCAAGACAGCATGGGCAATGTCAAAGGCATTCCACCCGGCGACGTTCAGCGCATGAGCGCAGGCAGTGGGGTGCGCCACAGCGAGTTCAACCATGCCAAAGGCGAGCAAACCCACTTTTTGCAGATCTGGATCGAGCCCAATGTGACGGGCATCGACCCCGGCTACGAACAAAAAACCGTGCCTGAAAGTGCCAAGCGCGGTCAACTGGCCTTGGTGGCCGCACCTGCGGCTGACGCGCAGTCGGCCGAATACGCCGTGCAGATCCACGCCGATGCCCGCATGTTTGCGGGACTGTTCAATGGTGCCGAGACAGCCCACTTGTCGCTGGATCCCGCCCGCAAAGCATATGTCTTTCTGGTGCGCGGCAGCTTGCAGGTCAACGGCCAAGCCTTGCAGGCAGGCGATGCCGCCATGCTGCAAGCCGAATCGGCCCTGAGCCTGTCTCAAGGTGAGAACGCCGAAGTGCTGGTTTTTGACTTGTCCGCTTAATTTTTCCCCAACCCCTAGGAGTTTTTCATGGCTAAAACAGTTGTTGTTTACCATTCCGGCTACGGCCATACCCAGCGCGTGGCCCAATTTGTGGCCCAAGGCGCCAACGCGCAAGTGATCGCCATCGACGCCGATGGCAACATCACTGACGCCGACTGGACCGCATTGGACGCGGCTGACGCGATCATTTTTGGCTCGCCGACTTACATGGGCATGGCCTCTTGGCAGTTCAAGAAGTTTGCCGACGCCACTTCCAAGCGTTGGTTCACCAGCGCTTGGAAAGACAAAGTCGCAGGTGGCTTCACCATATCGGCCAGCCCCAGTGGTGACAAGTTGTCGACCATCCAGTACTTCATCACCTTGTCCCAGCAGCAAGGCATGATTTGGGTGGGCCAGCCCGCCATGAATGACGGCACCATCAACCGCATCGGCTCCAACTCCGGCGTGATGGCCCAAGTCGGCCCGACCAGCCCCGCAGAAGACATCCCCCAGGGTGATTTAGACACCGCCAAAGCCTACGGCGAGCGCATTGCGGCCATCGCGGCCAAACTGCGCGGCTGATCAGCCGTTTCGCGGGCAGGGGCTCGTTCCCACAGGGCCATCGATCTTCTGGGAGGCCGCCCCTGCGGCCGAATGGTGTGCATGTCGGTTAGCATCGCAGCATGAAAATCATCACCATGCTGCCGTGGGCCGATTGGCTGGCGCTGATCACTTTTTTTGCTTTGTGGGTCGGCTACGCCTGGCTCGCCAAGGTGCGCGGTCTGCGTGATCAAAGCCTGATCGCCAACACCAACCGTTACCGCCAAATGTGGATGATGCAGGCCACGCAGCGCGACCCGCGTGTGCTTGATGGCGTGATCACCCAAAACCTGTCGCAAACCCCAGCCTTTTTCTCCTCGACCAGCATCATCATCATCGGTGGACTGTTCGCGCTCTTGGGCACCACCGACAAGGCCGCCGAGTTGGTGGGCGAGATTCCGTTTGCTGAGCCCACGCCTTTGCTGGTCTTTGAACTTAAGATCTTGGTGATGGTGGGCATCTTTGTGTATGCCTTTTTTCGCTTCTCCTGGTCTATGCGCCAATACACCTTTGTGGCGCTGGTCATCGGCGCCATGCCTTCGCCCGAAGACTTTGACGCCAAACGGTATGACCGCCAACACTTTGCCGAGCGTGCGGGCAATTTGGTCAGCGCAGCGGCCGAGACCTTCAACGACGGTCTGCGGGCTTATTACTTTTCTTTTGCCGCCATGGCCTGGTTTTTCTCGCCCATGGCCTTGGTGCTGGCCACGGCTTTGGTGGTCCTGATTTTGTACGGCCGCGAGTTCCGCTCCGAGGTCTTGCATGTCTTGCGTGACTGAAAACGCACACCTTTTGCCGCAGGGTGACCTCCTACAATGACAGGCTATGTTTGTTCACCTGCGCCTTCACTCCGAATTCTCTGTCGTTGACTCGACTTGCCGCATCGACGATGTGGTCAAGATCGCCGCCAAAGACGCTCAACCCGCGCTGGCCATCACCGACCTGAACAACCTGTTCGGGACGGTCAAGTTCTACAAAGAAGGCCGGGGCAAAGGCGTTAAACCCCTCATTGGTGCCGAGATCAATCTCGAAGGTTTGGGCGGTGATCTGAGCGCCACCAGCCGAGTGGTGCTCTTGGTCCAAAACCACCGGGGTTACCTGCACATTTGTGAGTTGTTGGCTCGTGCTTGGACCCAAAACGTGGTCAAAGGCGTGGCCGTTGTGAAACTGGCTTGGCTCCAAGAACTCTCCGAGGGCTTGATCTTGCTGTCCGGCGCGCAAGCCGGGCCGGTGGGTCAAGCCTTGGTACAGGGCGACCACGACAAAGCGGCCGATGTTGCTTTGCAGCTGGCGTCCCTATTCCCCCATCGCTTTTACCTCGAACTCCAACGCGCAGGCCGCCCTGAAGACGAACCCCAAGTGGCGGGTGCGGTGGCTTTGGCGGCCCGCTTGCATCTGCCCGTGGTGGCCACGCACCCGGTGCAGTTTCATGGCCCCGACGATTACGAAGCCCACGAAGCACGGGTGTGCATCTCGGAAGGCGAAATTCTGGCCAACCAGCGCCGTGTGCGCCGGTTCACCCGAGAACAGTATTTCAAGTCGGCAGCGCAAATGTGTGCGCTCTTTGCCGATGTGCCCAGCGCCATTGCCAACACACTCGAAATTGCCAAACGCTGCAACCTGACCCTGGTGCTCGGCAAGCCCCAATTGCCAGACTTTCCGATTCCACCCGTGAATGGCGTGGTCATGTCGGTGGAAGACTATTTCCGCCACGTTTCCTTTGAGGGCCTCGAAGCACGTTTGGAGCATTTGTACCCGGCCGAAGCCAAACGCAATGAAGAGCGTGCGCGTTATGTCGAGCGCTTGGAGTTTGAGCTGAACACCATCTTGAAGATGGGTTTTCCGGGTTATTTCCTGATCGTGGGTGACTTCATTCAGTGGGCCAAAGCCAACGGTTGTCCGGTGGGGCCGGGCCGAGGTTCGGGTGCAGGCTCGCTCGTGGCCTATGCGCTCAAGATCACCGACCTGGACCCCTTGCAATACAACTTGCTGTTCGAGCGGTTTTTGAACCCCGAGCGGGTGTCCATGCCCGACTTTGACATTGACTTTTGCCAGGGCAACCGCGACCGGGTGATCGACTATGTGAAAGACAAATACGGTCGCGAGGCGGTCAGTCAGATCGTGACCTTTGGTACCATGGCCGCGCGTGCGGCGATTCGTGACGTGGGCCGCGTGCTGGACATGAGCTACACCTTTTGCGATGGCATCAGCAAGCTGATCCCCAACAAACCGGGCATGTCGGTCACGCTGCAATACCCGCCCGCCACGCCCAAAGAAGGTGACAAAAACAACTATGCGATTGCCATGGAGCCCATCCTGGCCGAACGCATCGAGCGTGAAGAGGATGTGAAGACTCTGATCGAGCTGGCGCAAAAGCTCGAAGGCATGACCCGCAATGTGGGCATGCACGCTGGGGGGGTGTTGATCGCGCCGGGCAAACTGACCGACTTCTGCCCGCTTTACCAGCAACCCGGCAGCGAATCGGCGGTGAGCCAGTACGACAAAGACGACGTGGAAGCGGCGGGCTTGGTGAAGTTCGACTTCTTGGGCTTGGCCACGCTCACCATTTTGGAGATCGCTCGCGAATTCATCATGAAGCGGCACAAAGGCCAGGAAAACTTCGCCTTTGAAAACATCCCGCTCGACGACGCGCCAACTTATAAATTGTTCTCGGACGGCAAAACCGAGGCCGTGTTCCAGTTTGAAAGCCGCGGCATGCAGGGCATGCTGCGCGACGCCCGGCCCAGCCGCCTGGAAGACCTGATTGCGCTGAACGCACTCTACCGCCCGGGCCCCATGGACCTGATCCCCAGCTTTGTGGCCCGCAAACACGGGCGCGAAGAGGTGGAGTACCCGCACCCTGCGGTGGCGCAGATGCTGAGCGAGACCTACGGCATCATGGTCTACCAAGAGCAGGTGATGCAGACTGCGCAGATTCTGGGTGGCTACTCGCTGGGCGGCGCCGACTTACTCCGCCGCGCCATGGGCAAGAAGAAGGCCGAAGAAATGGCCGAGCACCGCGAGAAATTCCGTGCGGGCGCATTGGCCACGCACAGCATTCCGCAGGACAAAGCTGACGAAGTCTTTGACCTGATGGAAAAGTTCGCAGGCTACGGCTTCAACAAGTCGCACGCTGCCGCTTACTCGCTGCTGGCTTACCACACGGGCTGGCTCAAGGTGCATTACACCGCCGAGTTTTTCTGCGCCAACATGACGGTGGAAATGGACGACACCGACAAGCTCAAGGTGCTGCACGAAGACGCGCTGAAGTTCGGCATCCGCTTTGACCCGCCGGACGTAAACCGGGGCACGCACCGTTTTGAGCCCGTGACCGACAAGATCATCCGTTACGGTCTGGGCGCCATCAAGGGCACTGGTCAGCAGGCCATCGACGCCATCGTGGCCGCCCGCACCGAAGGCGGACCCTTCACCAGCTTGTTTGACTTCGCTGTGCGCGTGGACCGCACCAAGATTAACAAGCGCACGGTGGATGCGCTGATCAAGGCAGGGGCTTTTGACTCGCTGCACATGAACCGTGCCGCCTTGTCGGCCAGCATTGACCGGGCGTTTGAATTCTCCAATGCCACCACCGCCAACGCCAACCAAGGCGGCTTGTTTGACATGCTGGGAGATGACTCGCACGGCTCGAGCACGCAAGAGCCCGAGCTGGTCGAGGTCATGCCTTGGGGTATCAAGGAGCGCTTGCTGCTGGAGAAAACCGCTGTGGGCTTTTTCCTGTCGGGCCATTTGTTTGATGCGGTGGAGCGCGAAGTGCGCCAGTTTGCACGCCGCAAAATCGACGACCTGATTGACAGCCGCGAGTCCATGGTCTTGGCCGGTATCGTGAGTGATTTGCGCATCATCAATGGTCAGCGCGGCAAGGTGGCGATTTTCAAGCTGGACGACAAATCAGGCATGTTGGAAGCCACGGCCGATGAGGCTTTGATCAACTCGGCCAAGCATTTACTCAAAGACGATGAGCTGATCATCGTCACGGCCAAGATGCAGGCCGATCAGTTTTCGGGCGGTTTCCGACTCAAGATCGAGCAGATCATGGACTTGGGTGCCGCCCGCTGCCGCTATGGCAAATACCTGCGTGTGGCCGTGAATGGCCGTGCGCCCGACATTGCCCGAATCGTGAAAGAGTTCCCCGCCCAGCGCGAGCAAACCGAGCAGGGCGACTTGGTGCGCGGCTTGCCGGTGCGCTTGGTTCTGGAGCGCAGCAACGACCAACTGGCTGCCCGCGCCGAGCTGGCGCTGGGCGAAGCCGCCAAATTCTTCCCGACCGACGCGGCCCTGGCCAGCTGGATGGCCCAGGCCGATCAGGGCCAGGCGCGGATCGTGTACGAATGATCCCTTCAACACTTCTAAGGATTCACCCCATGAAAGCAGCCTGGTACACCCAAAACGGCGAAGCCCAAGACGTGATGCTGGTGGGGGAATTGCCCACACCCAGCCCGCAGGCTGGCGAAGTGCTGGTGCGCTTAGTCACCTCGGGTGTCAACCCGTCCGATGTCAAATCGCGTCGGGCCAGACCGCTGACCGATCCCTTGGTGGTGCCGCACAGCGATGGTGCCGGTGTCATCGAAGCCGTGGGCGAGGGTGTACCGGCATCGCGTGTGGGGCAACGTGTTTGGGTGTGGAATGGCCAATGGCAGCGCCCCATGGGCACCTGTGCTCAATACATCGCCTTGCCCGAGGCGCAAGCTGTGGCCTTGCCAGACGGCACCGACTATGAAGCTGGGGCGTGCATGGGCATCCCCGGTCTGACTGCTGTGCAGGCGGTCATTCTGGCGGAGCGCTTGGCGGGTGATTTGCGTGGGCAGACGGTCTTGGTCACCGGAGCCTCTTCGGCCGTGGGCCACTACATCACACAGATGGTGAGCTTGGCCGGAGGCCGAGTGATCGGCACGGTGGGCTCTGAAGCCAAAGCCGACCATGCCCGCGCCGCCGGCATGCAAGAGGCGGTGCTCTACAAAACCGAGTCTGTGCCCGAACGCATCAAGGCTTTGACGCAAGGCCGCGGCGCAGACGTGATCATCGACATGGATTTTTCGACCACCGCCCGCTGGGCTGCCGAAGGCGCTTTGGCCCCGCATGGTCAAGTGGTGTGTTACGGCTCCAACGCGTTGGACGTCAACCTGCCGTTTCGACCTTGGTTGTTTCAGTCGATGGGTGTGAAGTTCTTTCTGGTCTACGACTTGACGCCTGCTGACCGAAAGATCGCCGTGTCACGTCTGTCAGATATGTTGGCGAACCATCAACTCCAGCACTGCATCGGCGCGCGTTTCCCACTGGTGCAAATGGCCGAAGCTCACCGTACCGTCGAAGCAGGGCAGACGGTGGGCAATGTGGTCATCGAACTCTGAGCCAGGATACCGGGCGACTCAATCCAGTGGCCTGAACCCCAGCACGATCACAGGCGGGACTCGACCGTCACTGTCTTTGGGGAAAACTTCGGTTTTGTCGATGGCGCGCAGCACGGCGTCGTCCCAGGCTTTGTTGCCACTTGACTGGACTATGCGACGGCTTTGGATGGTGCCGTCAGCGCCGACTTTGACTTCCACCTCTGCACGCGGGTTGCCCACGACATCACCCGGGTAGGTAATGTTGGGTTTGATGCGGCCGACCAAGCGGCCAGCGTAGCTGGCCGATGGGCCTGACGATTTGAGGGCAGTACCGGTGGCGTTTTCGCCGCCTGAAGCGCCAGCCATACCTTGCATGCGCTTGAGGTTCTCTTGGCGCATGGCATCGGCCCGGGCTGCATCGGCTTTTTCGGCCTTGTCTGCCTTGGCTTTTTCAGCCGCTTTTTTCTTGTCGCGTTCTTTTTCTTCTTGCGCTTTTTTCTCTTTGGCCAGTTTCTCTTTTTCGAGCTCTTTGCGCTTGGTCTCAGCCTTTTCTTTTTCTGCTTTGGCTTTATCGGCCTTAGCTTTCTCTTTCTCTTTCTCTTTGGCAGCCTTTTCTTTTTCAGCTTTCAATTTTTCAGCTTTCTCAGCTTCTTTTTTCTTTTCTTGCTGTTTCTTCTTTTCAAGTGCAATCTGAGCATCACGCGCCTCCAGTGCAGGATCAGGCGCTGGTGGGGGCGGTGGTGCAGGTTTTGCCGGGGGGGTGGGTTGGGTCTCGGGCACTGGCTCGGGTTCTGGCTCCGGTGGCGGCTCTTGCAGGCGCGGCGCCGCCGCAGCGGGCACGGCGGACCACAGTTCGGCCTCGGCTTGTACGGTTTGTGGCTGTGTTTTCCAGGCGGTCGCCAAGCCCAGTGCCAAGAAAAGCAAGGCGTGCGCCACCCCGGCCAAAACCCAGGCACGACCCGCACCCGGCTGAGCCGGTGGTGCAAATTCGAGGTGAGGCGTCGCCTTCGTGTTCAATCTCTGGTTTCCTCAGGGCGCCAGTTGTACCGACAAACCCACGCGGGCAATGCCTGCGCGTTGCAGGCTGTCCATGACTTTGACCACTGTCTCGTATTTCACTGTGCGGTCGGCGCTGATGACCACGGCGGTGTTGTCGCCGTCACCGACCAAGCCTTTGACACTCGCGGCCACGCTGGTCAGGGTGGCGCTGTCAATTTGGCTATCGCTCACCAGTTCCAGCCGTTCGTCTTTTTGGATCACGATCTGAATGACTTTGTCGGGTTGCTTGGCGGCTTTGCCCACGCTGGGCAGATCCACCACGCTGGGCGTGATCATGGGCGCGGTCACCATGAAGATGATGAGCAACACCAACATCACATCGATGAAGGGCACCATGTTGATTTCGGCAATGGTTCGGCGACCACGGCCCCGGGATGACACAGCGGGCATGGCGTTCCTTTCAGTGGCCCGAGGCCGAGCTGTTGGACGCGCCCAAGCTGCGCTGGAGGATGTTGGAGAACTCTTCGATGAAGGTTTCCAGCTTGATGGCAATGCGGTCTACGTCGTGCGAGAAGCGGTTGTAGGCGAGCACGGCAGGGATGGCGGCGAACAGGCCAATGGCGGTGGCCACCAGCGCTTCGGCGATGCCTGGAGCCACAACAGCCAGCGTGACTTGCTGCAAGCTGGCAAGCCCGGTGAAGGCGTGCATGATGCCCCAGACGGTGCCAAACAAGCCCACGTAAGGCGATATGGAGCCGACCGATGCCAGGAAGGCCAGTTGGGATTCGGCCACGTCCATCTCGCGCTGGAAGCTCGCCCGCATGGCGCGGCGTGCGCCGTCGAGCAGGGTGCCTGGATCACTGATTTGACGCTCGCGCAGTTTCTGGTACTCGCGCATGCCACTGGCAAAGATGCGCTCCATCGGGCCGGACAGTTTGGCGTTTTGGCTGGCGGCATTGAACAGCTCGTTCAGGCTGGTGCCCGACCAAAAAACGCGCTCAAACTCTTCGTTGAGGTTTTTGATGCGTTTGATCGCCGAGAGCTTGCGCACAATCGCTGCCCAACTGGCCACCGAGATGCTGAGCAAAATGAGCACCACCAGTTGCACGACGAAACTGGCGTGCAGCAGCAGCGAAACGATGGACATGTCTTGGTTCATTTCAGGGCTTCCAGAACGGGGGCCGGGATGCGGCCAGGTTTCAAGGTGGTGCTGTCGACCCAGCCCAGGCGGATGGTGCCTTCGGCCAAGAGTCGGTCGCTTGTTGGGGATTGGCCAGGTGTGCGCAGGTAGGCTCGCTGGGCAATGGTCAGACTGGCTTTGCCGCCGTGTTGCAGTTGGGCCGTCACGATCAGGGTATCGTCCAGCCGTGCGGGCGAGTGGTATTTGACGGCCGTCTCAGACACGACGAACATGCCGCCCGACTCGTTACGCAACACTTGCTGGCCAAAGCCCAAGGCGCGTAGCCATTCGGTGCGTGTACGTTCAAAGAACTTGAGGTAGTTGGCGTAAAACACGATGCCGCCCGCGTCGGTGTCTTCCCAATAAATTCGGATGGGGTGCTTAAAAACGCTGGGGCTGGTGTCGGTGCTGGTCATGGCTGCAACCAGGCTTTGAGGCGGGCGATGGCGGTTTGCAATTCGGCCATCGAGTTGGCGGTGGAAAAGCGCACAAAACGGGCTGTCTGGTCGGTGCCAAAGTCGCGCCCCGGCGTGATGGCCACATGGGCGTTTTCCAGCGCGGCAAAGGCAAATTCCCAGCTGTCCTTGAGGCCCAACTTTTGGCAAGACGCCGTGCAGTCGGCCCAGGCGTAAAACGCGCCATCCGGGGCCACGGGCACGGTCAAGCCCAAATCGTTCAGGGCTGGAATGAAGTAGTCGCGCCGCGCTTTGAACTCGGCGCGGCGGCGTTCGTATTCGGCCAGGCTTTCGGGTTCAAAGCATGCCAGGGCCGCCTGCTGTGCCACGGTGCTGGCACAGATGAACAGGTTTTGCGCCAGGCGCTCCAGCACGGGCGTGAGTTGCTCAGGCACCACCAGCCAGCCCAGACGCCAGCCGGTCATGTTGAAGTATTTGCTGAAGCTGTTGATGCTGATGATGTCGTCGCCCAAGGTCAGGGCGCTTTGGCCGAATTGTTCGTCATGGCTCAGGCCGAGGTAAATCTCGTCGATCAGGGTGATGCCGCCGTTTGAGCGAACCACTTCCACGATGCGGGCCAATTCGCTGGGGTCAATCGAGGTGCCCGTGGGGTTGGAGGGAGAGGCCAGCAAAACGCCACGGGTTTGGGGCCCCCAAGCGGCGGCCACCTTGGCTGCGCTCAATTGAAAGCGTTCTTCCGCCGTGGTGGGCACCAACACGGCAGTTCCCTCGGCCGCACTGACAAAGTGGCGGTTGCAGGGGTAGCTAGGGTCGGGCATGAGGATCTGATCGCCCTTGTCGATCAGTGCCAAACAAGCCAATTGCAATGCTGCTGATGCGCCAGCTGTGACCACAATGCGGCTGGCGGGCACCTGTACGCCAAAGCGCTGCGCGTACCAGCCGCTGATGGACTGGCGCAGGGCGTCCAAGCCCAGGGCAGGGGTGTATTGGGTTTGGCCGGATGCGACCACGGCCTGCGCGGCAGCTTGAACGCGGGGCGGGGCGGTGAAGTCGGGCTCGCCAATGTTCAAAAACACCACGGGCCGGTCGGTGTGCGCGACCTCGCGGGCTTTTTGTGAAGCGGCCTTGGCCACTTCCATGACCCAAAAGGGCTCGATCCGCTCGGCTCGCTCAGAGATGCGCATGGTTTGGGCTTTTATTTGGCGCGGCCGGACTGGCGGTCTGCCTGCACTTCGGCGCTGCGCAGCTCTGGGGCCAAGCCACCCAGCACGGCGTTCACATACTTGTGACCGTCGGTGCCGCCAAAGTCTTTGGCCAGCTCAATGCACTCATTGAGCACCACGCGCCATGGCACATCCAGGCAGTGTTGCATCTCATAAACACCGATCCACATGATCGCCCGCTCAATGGGTGAAATTTCGGCAAAGCTTCGGTCCAGCTTGGGTCCGATCAGGGCGTCCAAGGCTTGGGCTTGTTCTACGCAGCCATACAACAGGGCGTCGTAATGGGCCGAGTCGGCTTTGTGAAAGCCCGACAGGTCGCGCGTGAACACGTCGATGTCCGACGCTTCGTTGCGGCCCACAATGTGCTGGTACAGCGCTTGCAAAGCAAACTCGCGCGAGCGGCTGCGGGCGGGTTTGGCCGAAGATTTTCGGGTGCCCGCTGCCGTGGGCGCTGCGCCCTCGTTGGCGGTGTCGGGTGTGCTGGTCGAATCGGTCATCAGGCTGGGTTTTCTTCGTCGAATTCGTCGGCCAGCTCAGCCATGTCGGCGGCCAGGTCGTCCATGATGCAAGCCATCTCGACCGCCACGCGGGCCGCATCCCGACCTTTTTCGGTTTGGCGGGCAATGGCTTGGTCGAGGTTTTCAGTGGTCAAGATCGCGTTGGCGATCGGCAGGTTGTAGTCGAGCGACACGCGACTCACGCCTGCACCCGATTCGTTGGCCACCAACTCAAAGTGGTAAGTTTCGCCGCGGATGATGCAGCCCAGCGCAATCAGCGCGTCGTACTCGGCCCGTTCGGCCATGGCCTGCAGGGCCACGGGCACTTCCAGTGCACCCGGCACCATGACGTGGTCGATGCTGGTGACACCCAAGGCTTCGAGCTCTTCAATGCAGGCTTTGGCCAGGGCGTTGGTGATGTCTTCGTTGAAGCGCGCCTGCACGATGCCGATGTGCAGAAATTGGCCGTCGAGTTCTTCGGCTTGGCCTTTATTGGCGTCTTGCATGTTTATTCCTTGGGGATGTAAGCGGTGATCTCGAGGCCATAGCCGGTCATGCTGGGCATGCGGCGCGGGTTGCCCATCAGGCGCATTTTTTGCACCCCGCACTCGCGCAGAATTTGAGCGCCGACACCATAGGTGCGCAGGTCCATCTTGCCGCGTTCGGGGGCTTGGGCCGAGCGGGCACGGCCTTCAAATTGGGCCAGCAACTGGTCTGCCGATTCACCGCAGTTGAGCAGCACCGCCACGCCGCAGCCTTGGGCGTTGATGTAGCTCAGGCTCGCGTCCAGGCTCCAGGAGTGCATGGCACGGTTGACCTCCAGGGCGTCGAGCACCGACAGCGGCTCGTGCACACGCACCGCCACTTCGGATTCGGGCAACCACTGGCCTTTGACCAGCGCGAGGTGCACGGTCTGGCTGGGCTGGTCGCGAAAAGCGTGGGCGGTGAATTCGCCATGGGCGGTTTGCAGCGTGCGGCTGCCGATGCGTTCGACCAAACTTTCGTTGCGGCTGCGGTATTGAATGAGGTCGGCAATCGTGCCGATTTTCAGGCCGTGCTCGGCCGCAAAGAGTTGCAGATCGGGCAGTCGGGCCATGGTGCCGTCGTCTTTCATGATCTCACAGATCACAGAAGAGGCGGAGCAACCGGCCATGGCGGCCAGGTCACAGCCGGCTTCGGTGTGGCCTGCACGCATGAGCACACCGCCGTCCACCGCTTGCAGCGGGAAGATGTGACCGGGCTGAACCAAATCGGTGGGCTGGCTGGCTTTGGCCACGGCCACCTGCACGGTCTTGGCGCGGTCAGCGGCCGAAATGCCGGTGGTCACGCCTTCAGCGGCTTCAATCGACACGGTGAAGGCCGTGCTGTAGACGGTGCCGTTGCGCGCGGCCATGGGCGGGAGCTTCAAGAATTCGCAGCGCTCACGGGTGAGTGTCAGGCAAATCAGGCCCCGGCCAAAGCGGGCCATGAAGTTGATGGCTTCAGGGGTGACATGGTCAGACGCCAAGACCAAATCGCCTTCGTTTTCGCGGTCTTCTTCGTCGACCAGGATCACGATGCGGCCGGCTTTCATCTCGGCCACGATCTCTTCGACAGGCGAGATCGCCACGGGTGTCAGTTGCGCGGGGGCGTTCATGCGGGGTCTTTCTGGATCAGGCCAGCGCTGAGCATGCGCTCAACATAACGGGCCACGGTGTCGATTTCGAGGTTGACCCGGCTGCCCGCTTTCAGGCTGCCGAGGGCGGTGTTGTCTACGGTGTGGGGGATCAGGTTGATGCTGATTTCGCAGCCTGCGGGCAGGTCCGCCACCTTGTTCACTGTCAGGCTCACGCCGTTGACGGTGATCGATCCTTTGTAGGCGAGGTATTTGGCCAGCATGTGCGGTGCGAGGATGCGCAGCTCCCAGCTTTCACCGATCTGCTCGAAATGGCTGATTTGGCCCACGCCGTCCACATGCCCAGACACGATGTGCCCACCCAGGCGGTCGTGGGCACGCAGCGCTTTTTCGAGGTTGACAGCGCCTTGCTGGTCCAAGCCGCTGGTTTTGTCCAGCGATTCGGCCGAGATGTCGATTGTGAATTGACGGCTCTCGGGGCTGAAGGTGGTGACTGTCATGCAAGCGCCATTGAGGGCGATGCTGTCGCCCAGGCCCACATCGTCAAGGTACCCGGCAGGGGCCTCGATGGTGAGGCGCTTGCCGTGGTGTAAAGAGCGACCCAGGTCGTGGATGGCGACGATTCGCCCCACGCCGGTGATGATTCCGGTGAACATAGCTGTGTATTTTCGCAGGTAAAGAGGGTGAAACGGCTGGCGGTGCAAGAAAAATGCACTCATCCAAAGGGGCAAACACTGGCTTGAACCTTGAAAAGCTCAGGGTTAACCAAGGCGACAAGGCCTGAAGTGTGTGCCTAGAATGTTGCATTGCAGCAGATTTTTCATGGGCTGCCTGTCACCAGGAGTTTTCTTTGCCGGCCAAGCCCTCAGTTCAGTCGAACCCATCCCCCAAGACTGCCCGGTCCGTGAAGGTGCCCAGCCCATCCGAACCCTCGCAGTCGCCAGTTCGCACCATCAAAAAATACCCCAATCGGCGCCTTTATGACACACAGACTTCGAGCTATGTGACTTTGTCGGAGCTCAAAAAGTTGGTCATGTCCTCTTTGCCCTTGTTGGTGGTCGACGCCAAAACTGGGGAAGACCTGACGCGGTCCATTTTGTTACAGATCATTTTGGAAGAAGAGTCGGCCGGGGTGCCAATGTTCAGTGAAGCCGTGTTGTCCAACATCATTCGCTTTTACGGGCATGCCATGCAGGGCCACATGGGGTCTTATTTAGAGACCCATGTGCAGTCCTTCATGGATTGGCAGAGCAAGCTGGGCGAGTCCAGTCCGGCTTTGAGCCCAGAGGTGTGGTCTCAATTCATGCAGTGGCAAACACCTTTGATGCAAAACATGTTTTCTGGGCTGGCCAACCCTTCCCAAAACGTCATGACGCAGATGCAGGAGCAGATGCAAAAACAGATTCAGAAGAACACCGAGCAGCTCCTGGGCGTCATGGGTTTAAGGACTTGATGGGCGCAACATGCCCTTTTGTCACAACGCGGTCGTTTTTGCGGGGACAATGGGGGCATGAGTGAAATGACTGCAACTGCCCCCATCCCAACCCCCAAAGTGGGTTTTGTCAGCTTGGGCTGCCCCAAGGCGCTGACCGATTCCGAACTGATCCTGACGCAATTGAGTGCAGAGGGTTACCAGACTTCCAAAACTTTTGAGGGCGCTGACTTGGTCATCGTCAATACCTGTGGCTTCATCGATGAAGCCATCAAGGAAAGTTTGGACACCATTGCCGAGGCACTCAATACCAACGGCAAAGTGATCGTGACCGGTTGTCTCGGCGCCAAAACAGGCGAGGGCGGTGGCAACATGGTCTTGGAAACGCACCCTAGCGTATTGGCCGTGACCGGCCCGCATGCCACACAAGAGGTGATGGATGCAGTGCATACCCATTTGCCAAAGCCCCACGACCCGTTTTTGGACTTGGTACCCGGTGGTTTTGGCGAAGCGGGCCTCAAGCTCACACCCCGCCACTATGCCTATTTGAAGATCAGCGAAGGCTGCAACCACCGCTGCACGTTTTGCATCATTCCGTCCATGCGTGGCGACTTGGTGTCGCGCCCCATCGGCGATGTGCTCAAAGAAGCCAAGGCTTTGTTTGAGGGGGGGGTGAAAGAGTTGCTGGTCATCAGCCAAGACACTTCGGCCTATGGTGTGGATGTGAAATACCGTACAGGCTTTTGGGATGGCAAGCCGGTCAAGACCCGCATGCTGGAGTTGGTGCAAACATTGGGCGAGATGGCCCGTGAACACGACGCTTGGGTGCGACTGCACTATGTTTACCCTTATCCAAGTGTGGACGACATCATTCCACTCATGGCGCAGGGCTTGGTTTTGCCATATCTGGATGTGCCTTTCCAGCACAGCCACCCCGATGTGCTCAAGCGTATGAAGCGCCCCGCCAGTGGCGAGAAGAACCTGGAGCGCATTCAGCGCTGGCGCGAGCTGTGCCCCGAGTTGGTGATTCGCAGCACCTTCATTGCCGGTTTTCCCGGCGAGACGGAAGAAGAATTTGAGCACTTGCTGGACTTTTTGCGCGAAGCGCAAATTGACCGGGCGGGTTGCTTTGCTTATAGCCCTGTCAAAGGCGCCACGGCGAATGAGCTGCCGGGCATGCTGCCCGAGGCGCTGCGCGAAGAACGCCGTGCCCGATTCATGGCGGTGGCTGAAGAGGTCTCTATTGCCCGTTTGCAGCAGCGCGTGGGCATGACCATGCAAGTTTTGGTGGATTCTGCGCCTGCGATGGGTCGGCGCGGTGGTGTGGGGCGCGGTTTTGGCGATGCCCCTGAGATCGATGGTGTGGTGCGTTTGTTGCCACCTGAAAAGCTGAGCAAAACTCTCAAAGTGGGTGAGTTCACCCGCGCCCGTATCGTGAGCGTGGAAGGTCACGATCTTGTCGGGGTGCCGGTTTGATGCTTGCGCCCAAGTGTGCAGGCAACAAAAAAGCCGTTGATCGAAAATCAACGGCTTGTGATGTTTTTAACTTATCGGGTTCGATAAGATTGGTGCCCAGAAGAGGACTCGAACCTCCACGATGTTACTCGCTAGTACCTGAAACTAGTGCGTCTACCAATTCCGCCATCTGGGCGCCTCAGGAATAGAAGGATTGTATATCAAAAAAGTAGCGCCACCCAGCGGCTTGCTGGAAGAAATCGAAGGCAGTGTCCAAGGACACCGTGACGGTCATGGCTTCTTGATCCGAGACAGCGGTGAGTCGGATATTTACCTGTCTCCCAATGAAATGCGAGCCGTTTTACACAAGGACCGCGTGAAAGTTCGCATCGTGCGCCAGGACCGCAAAGGGCGACCCGAAGGCCGCATTGTTGAAATCATTGAACGACCAGAGCAACCCATCATCGGCCGCTTGTTGCATGAAGGTGGCTTGTGGTTGGTCGCGCCCGAAGACAAGCGTTACGGGCAAGATGTGATGATTCCCAAAGGGGCGATTGGCCCGGCCAAGCCGGGTCAGGTGGTGGTGGTTGAGTTGACTGAACCGCCTGCTTTGTTTGGACAGCCCGTGGGCCGCGTCAAGGAAGTGCTGGGCGAGATCGACGACCCAGGCATGGAAATTGAAATCGCGGTGCGCAAATACAGCGTGCCACACGAGTTTTCTGCCGCTTGCGTCGATCAGGCCAAGGGCTTGCCCGACAAGGTGCTCGCCAAGGATCGCAAGGACCGGGTGGATTTGCGCGATGTGCCTTTGGTCACGATCGACGGCGAAGACGCTCGCGACTTTGACGATGCGGTGTATTGTGAACCGGCCAAAGTGGGCCGTGGCAAGGGATGGCGTTTGTTGGTCGCGATTGCCGACGTAAGCCACTACGTGCAAACCGGAAGTGCGATCGACATCGATGCTTACGACCGCGCGACCAGTGTGTATTTCCCGCGTCGCGTCATTCCCATGCTGCCCGAGAAATTGTCCAACGGCCTTTGCTCATTGAACCCCGATGTGGACCGTTTGTGCATGGTGTGCGACATGCTGGTCAATGCCAAGGGCGATGTGCACGCGTACCAGTTCTACCCGGCAGTGATGCACAGCCATGCACGCTTCACATACACCGAAGTTGCAGCGATTTTGGCCAACACCCGTGGACCAGAGGCGGCCAAACGCAAAGCGCGTGTGACCGATTTGATGAACTTGCAGGACGTGTACAAAGCCTTGCTGGCTTCGCGTGCGGTGCGGGGGGCCGTGGATTTTGAAACCACGGAAACACAAATCGTTTGCGACGAAAGCGGCCGGATTGAAAAAATCGTGCCCCGCGTGCGCAACGAAGCCCACCGTTTGATTGAAGAGGCCATGCTGGCGGCCAACGTCTGCAGTGCTGACTTCATTCAGCAGGGCAAGCATCCTGGCTTATTCCGCGTGCACGAAGGCCCCACTGCTGAGAAAAAAGACATCCTGCGCAATTACCTCAAGGCGCTCGGTCTGGGCATGAGCATCAGCGATGAACCGCACACCAGCGAGTTCCAGAAAATTGCGCAAGCGACCAAAGACCGCCCCGATGCGCAGCAGATTCACACCATGCTGCTGCGCTCCATGCAGCAAGCCATTTACACCCCCGTCAACAGCGGGCACTTTGGTCTGGCCTACGAGGCCTATACCCACTTCACCAGCCCGATTCGTCGTTACCCGGATTTGCTGGTGCACCGGGTCATCAAGTCGATTTTGCTTGGGCGTAAATACACATTGCCCAGTTTGCCCGTCCCGGGCGAGGCCCATGCCAAGCTGAGCAAGCGCTTGGAGAAAAGCCGCGCGGCAAAGGGCGATGCGCCCGAATCGTCTGCGCCGCGTGTCCGCATGTCGGCCGCCGATCAACGTGCTTGGGAGGCCGCGGGCCTGCACTGCAGCGCCAATGAGCGCCGTGCCGACGAGGCCAGCCGCGATGTGGAGGCCTGGCTCAAGTGCAAATACATGCGCGAGCACCTGGGTGAGGAGTACAGCGGTGTCGTCTCGGCAGCCACCAGCTTCGGTATTTTCGTGACGCTGGACAGCTTGTATGTCGAGGGACTGGTGCACATCACCGAATTGGGTGGCGAGTACTACCGATTTGATGAATTACGCCAGGAGTTGCGCGGCGAGCGCACGGGTATCCGCTATGCCATTGGCAGCCGGGTGCAGGTGCAGGTCAGCCGGGTCGATCTGGACGGGCGCAAGATCGACTTTCGACTGGTCAATACCGCCGATGACTTGGTGCCCCGCGCCATGCGTGACAAAGGCGTGTCCTTGCCCGCAGAGAGTGGCCGAGGGAAAAAGCAAGCATCGACCGATCGCAGGCAAGCCGATGCCGAACGCAACCGTTCACCGATTCAGGCACTCAAGGCTTCGGTGAAAAAGGCGGCCACCAAGAAAAAAGGACCCCGAACCACCAAGCCTCGCCGCTGATTCGTATCAGTTCAGCCGCATGGCCAAGCCGCTGGCTGTCAACGCTTGTCCTTCTGGCCAATGGTCAGCGACTTGGCCATGTTGTGCCACGGCCGTGCAAGCGGCCTCAAAAGCGGTGTAGCCCTGCGCCATGCGTGCACCGACCAGGCCGGCCAAAACGTCGCCCGTTCCACCCACGGCCAAACGGCCATTGCCAGAGTGGTTGATGCGCGGCGTTTGACCGGGTGAGGCGATGACCGTTCCCGAGCCTTTCAAGATCACGGTGCAATGGAACATGTCCATGAGATTTTGGGCTGCGGCGAGGCGGTTGTTTTGAACCTCTTGGGTGTGGGTGTTCAGCAGGCGCGCCGCTTCCAAGGGGTGTGGGGTCAGCACCGTGGCTTGGGATTGCGCGCGTTGCCGCAGCAATGCTTGTAGTTGCGCGTCTTGTGAGACTGCATTGAGCCCATCAGCATCCAACACCAATTGCATAGAGCGTTGCAAGACCGGTGGCAAAACCTGTTTGACAGAGTGTCCGCCTCCACAGCCGCACACCACATGCAGCCTTTCCAAATTCAAACTTTGCCAATCGCGCTGCATCAAGTCGGCTTCTGCTTTGCTGGAGGCTTGGCCTGACAGCAGACTCAAGATGACCCGCCCAGCACCTGCATGCAGGGCCGAAGTGGCCGCCAGCACAGCGGCACCAGTCATGCCCATGCCATGGACATCGGCCTCACCGCCAATCACCGCGACATCCCCGTAACTGCCTTTGTGACTGGCATGGGTTTTGGTCGGTCGTGAAGTCTCTTGGTTGAGCCAGGCAGCAGGTGCCGGGCCAGAAGCAGTCGAAGTCCAGCCCAAATGGGCCAGCCAGATATGCCCACACACATCGCGTCCATGCCCCATGAATAGCCCTGGCTTGGCTGCAATGAAGGTGAGGGTGTGGTTGGCTTTGATGCACTGCGCGTCTTGGCCTTGTCCCAAGAACACACCAGAGTCCGCATCAAGCCCAGTTGGAGCGTCAACTGACAGCACCATGGCCATGGATTGGTTGGTGGCCTCAACCCAAGACAGCATGGTTTCTTGTAGAGGCCGCTTTGCGCCAATGCCCAGCAGGGCATCAATGATCAGGTCATTCGGCCCCAGGCCTTTCAATCCATCGCTGGGCAGCCCATGGGAGATAGGAACCCCGGCAGTGTGTGCACGTTGCCAGGCGGCTCGAGCGTCTGCAGGCATCGCGTCGACACTCCCCATTAGGCTCACGGATACATTTTTCCCCCATCGATGAAGATGGAAGGCGGCTTCGAGTCCGTCACCTCCGTTGTTGCCCTGACCTGCTGCCACCCAAATGCGCTGCGCATGTGGCGCCACGGCCATGGCCAGTTGGGCTGTGGCCAACCCCGCTTGCTGCATCAGTGGAACTGGGTTTTTTGCTTGAAGCAAGGCCTCCAAAGCCCGAACGCCATCTCGGCCATAAATAGGCCATGCACTGTTAGAAGTGAGGCTTTGTAAAGTGCTCATGCGGCTTTCAGTAAAGGCTCCAGCAGCAAAGAGATTTGCAAAATGGTGTCGTCATGCATCGCACAGTGCCAAGCCATCAAACCCACAGGCAGTTCGCCAGGCACATGGCAGGGCAGCGATATGGCGCAACCATCGAGCGTGTTGATGGCGCTGGGGTTGCGCAACATCAGTGCATTGACCCTGAAAAATTCAGCATCACGCTCAGACCCGGGGGCTACGCTGCTGATCAGCGGCGAGGTAATGGGGGTGGTGGGGGATAACACCGCGTCAAAGCGCTGCAATTGCTTTTCCATGCGCCCAATCCAGTTTGTTCGGGCGTGAACCAATTGGATGTATTCGTGGGCAGACATTTGTGCGCCCCTCATGATCCGCTGCGCTACACGTGGGTCGTATTGGTCGGCATATTGGGTGATCAAATCGCGATGCCATGCGTAACTTTCGGCAGGACTGAAACCGCCTGCGGCCATCATCGGGGCGAGTTCCTGAAGTTCTGCCAGAGGAATTTCTTCAATGTGGGCACCAGCGGCGCGCAAATTTTTCAAACTTCGCTCAAAAGCCCGAGCCACGCCGCTGTCCATACCGTCTTGCATCAGGTTTCCTGCCACTGCGAGTCGGTAAGAAGACAGTGGCCGGTTGGAGATGGGCACTTTTCGAGCAGACAAGACTTCATGGGTCAGCACGGCATCTCGGACCGAGCGGGTCATGGCGCAAACGGTGTCCAGGGTCGTGGACAGTGGTAACGCCCCTTGAGTGGGCACCCGTCGGGCTGTATTTTTAAATCCCACAATGCCATTGAGCGCAGCCGGTATGCGAATAGAGCCCCCGGTATCGGAGCCAAGACCGATGAAAGCCGCGCCCGTGGCCACTGAAACTGCTGCCCCGGAACTCGAGCCCCCTGGTGCGTGGGCATGAGGGGGCGATCCTGCTGGAGAATCGGTCAAGGCGTCCCAAGCGGAAGGCGTGCCGTGATGTGGGTTGATGCCCACACCCGAGAAGGCAAATTCGACCATGTGGGTGCGGCCTATGAAGCCCGCACCTGCAGCGCGCAAACGTGCGATGGCCAAAGCGTCGTGCTTGGCAGGGGGCTGGTTTTGCAGAACGGTGGAGCCAGCTGCCGTAGTTTGCCCCTGAACATCAAACAGGTCCTTCACCGATACGGCCAAGCCCGCAAGGGGCTGGGTGGCAGGGGTTTGGGTCGCTTCACGCTTGAAACTGTCCGCGGTGAGTTGCTTGAATACATGCTGACAAGCCTTGCTTTGAGCAATTTCAAGGCAACATTCGGCCACTCCCAAGGCTAGTTGGTGGCCACTGAGCAGTGCTTGGCGTGTGGCGGTCAGGTCTTGTTTCATAGGATTGCGCCTCAAAAGGGGGAGTCACGATGCTATAATCGTAAGGCTTTGTGCAGTGCGGCTGGTGTCTTTTGGGTGTCAAATTCCAACAAGTCATCTCAATCTGCCAGAGTTCATTCGCAAACCTGTCCCATCAAGGTGTTCAGCTCGGTCGTACGACTAGCTGAATCAGTGGACTGGTTTTAGACACAACCTTTGGAGTATTTAATATGTCCGTTACCATGCGCGAAATGCTGGAAGCCGGTGTCCACTTCGGTCACCAAACCCGCTTCTGGAACCCCAAGATGGCCCCCTTCATCTTCGGCCACCGCAACAAAATTCACATCATCAACCTGGAAAAATCGCTGCCGATGTTCCAGGACGCGATCAAGTTCGCCAAGCAGTTGTCTGCCAACCGCGGCACCATCCTGATGGTCGGCACCAAACGCCAAGCCCGTGAGATGGTTGCTTCTGAAGCCCAGCGCGCTGGCGTACCTTTCGTCGATCAGCGCTGGTTGGGCGGCATGCTGACCAACTTCAAGACGGTCAAGACTTCCATCAAGCGTCTGAAGGACATGAAGGCCCAGCAAGAAGTCGGCCTCGACAGCTTGAGCAAAAAAGAACAGCTGATGTTCAAGCGCGAGATGGAAAAGCTCGAAAAAGACATCGGTGGCATTCAGGACATGGCTGCTTTGCCAGACGCGATTTTCGTGATCGACGTCGGCTACCACAAGATTGCCATCTCGGAAGCCAAGAAATTGGGTATCCCATTGATCGGTGTGGTGGACTCTAACCATTCGCCCGAAGGCATCGACTACATCATCCCCGGCAACGACGACTCGGCCAAGGCCGTGGCCTTGTACGCCCGTGGCATCGCTGACGCGATCATCGAAGGCCGCGCCAATGCGGTCAATGACGTGGTCAAGGCTGTCACCGAAGGCGCTGACGAATTCGTCGAAGAAGCCAACGCTTCTGCCTGAGTTACCAAGACTCGATGAAAGGGGCTTTGTGGCCCCTTTTTTTTAATTTAACTTTTAGACTGAATACGGAGAAATCAAATGGCTGCAATTACCGCAAGCATGGTCGCTGAACTGCGCGCAAAAACCGACGCCCCCATGATGGAGTGCAAAAAAGCCCTGACCGAAGCCGAGGGCGATATGGCCAAGGCTGAAGAATTGCTGCGCGTCAAGCTGGGCACCAAGGCTGGCAAAGCCGCTTCCCGCGTGACGGCCGAAGGCGTGGTGACCAGCTTTGTCAATGGCACCACTGGCGCCATGATTGAAGTGAACTGCGAAACCGACTTCGTGACCAAAAACGACAGCTTCTTGGCTCTGGCCAATGCCGCTGCCAAATTGGTGGCTGAGCACAACCCTGCCGACATCGCCGCTTTGGGCGAGTTGCCCTACAGTCAAGACGGTTTCGGCCCCACACTGGAAGAAGTGCGCAAGGGCCTGATCGGCAAGATCGGCGAGAACATGAGCTTCCGCCGCTTCAAGCGTGCCGCTGGCGGCGCCAAAATCGCCAACTACCTGCACGGCACCCGCATCGGTGTGTTGGTTGAGTTTGAAGGCGACGAAACTGCAGCCAAAGATGTGGCCATGCACGTGGCCGCTATGAAGCCTGTGTCCTTGACCAGCGCTGAAGTGCCTGCAGAGTTGATCGAAAAAGAGCGCTCGGTCGCTGCGGCCAAGGCTGCCGAGTCCGGCAAGCCTGCCGACATCGCCACCAAGATGGTCGAAGGCTCGGTGCAGAAGTACCTCAAAGAAGTGTCTTTGTTCAACCAGTCCTTCGTCAAGAACGACAAGCAGACTGTCGAGCAGATGCTCAAGGCCGCTGGCACTACCGTGAAGGCGTTCACTTTGTATGTGGTGGGTGAAGGCATTGAGAAGAAGGTTGACGACTTTGCCGCCGAAGTGGCTGCTCAAGTGGCTGCCGCTCAAGGCGCAGCCTGAGTCCATTGTCCTGTTGAGCTGCCATTTCACCATTCACATTGACCATCAAGGAGCCCACCATGTCCTCTGCTAAGCCAGCCTATAAGCGCATTTTGCTCAAGCTGTCCGGCGAGGCCTTGATGGGAGACGATGCTTTTGGCATCAACCGTGCCACCATCGTGCGCATGGCCGAAGAGATCGCTGAGATCAACCGGCTGGGCGTGCAGGTGGCGGTGGTCATTGGAGGCGGTAATATCTTCAGGGGTGTTGCGGGTGGCTCGGTCGGCATGGACCGGGCGACTGCCGACTACATGGGGATGTTGGCCACGGTCATGAACTCTTTGGCCTTGGCGGATGCTTTGGACAAGGCGGGTTTGACAGCGCGTGTGATGTCGGCCATCGGCATCGACCAAGTGGTGGAGCCTTACGTTCGACCCAAGGCTTTGCAGTACCTTGAAGAGGGCAAAGTGGTGGTGTTCGCGGCGGGTACGGGCAATCCATTTTTCACCACCGACACCGCTGCGGCCTTGCGCGGTGCCGAAATTGGTGCGGAGATGGTGCTCAAAGCCACCAAGGTGGATGGTGTTTATTCCGCCGATCCCAAAAAAGACCCCATGGCCACACGGTACAGTGAAATCAGCTTCGATGAAGCCATTTCACGCAACTTGGGCATCATGGACGCCACAGCATTTGCTTTGTGCCGTGACCAAAAATTGCCAATCAAGGTGTTCTCAATCATCAAAAACGGCGCCTTGAAGCGCGTGGTTTTGGGTGAGGACGAAGGCACTTTGGTGCATGTTTGAGACCGTTCTGACGAGGAGAACCCGATGACCATTCCAGAGATCAAGAAAACCTGCGAAGCCAAGATGGAGCAATCCATCGCAGCGTTCAAAAACAACCTGACGCGCATCCGTACGGGGCGCGCCAATCCCGCTCTGCTCGACACCATCCACGTCGATTACTACGGCTCGCTGGTCCCTCTGTCCCAAGTGGCCAACGTGTCGTTGATGGACGCGCGCACGATCAGCGTTCAGCCTTGGGAAAAAAGCATGGCTGCCAAAATCGAGAAGGCCATTCGAGAGAGCGAGTTGGGTTTGAACCCTGCTTCCTTGGGTGAGCTGATCCGTGTGCCCATGCCTGCGATGAGCGAAGAGCGTCGCAAGGAAATGACAAAATTAGCCCGAACCGAGGGTGAAAATGCCAAAATTGCCATCCGCAATTTGCGCCGTGATGCCAATGAATCGGTCAAAAAGCTGGTCAAGGACAAGGAAGCTTCTGAAGACGATCAAAAGCGCGCCGAAGCCGATATCCAAAAGCTGACCGATAAGCGCATGACGGAGATTGACCAATTGGTGACTGCCAAAGAACAAGAGATCATGGCCGTTTGAGTTTGAATCCCATGCCGTGGCTTCCACGGCCTGACAGGCCGCCCCCTTGGCGGCCTTTTTTTCTGGAGAAACCATGCTCAAGCAAAGAGTGATCACCGCGCTGGTCTTGCTGGCCCTCTTGTTGCCGGCTTTATTTGCCTCGAATCCTTGGCCTTTCATGGCATTGACGATGGTGATGATTGCGGCTGGCGCTTGGGAGTGGGGACGTTTGAATGGCGTGCCAGCTTGGGTGGCTTGGGTCGGTGCCTTGTTGAGTCTGGGGGCTTGTGTATTGGCCGAGCAAGTGGGATGGGTGCAGCGCACGCCATTCGCTGTGTGGTTGTTCGCTGGCGCTTTTTGGGTATTGCTGGGTGGCTGGATGATTCAGCGGGGCGTTGAGGGTTGGGCCCTGTGGCCGCGCTCATTGCGCTGGGCGGTGGGCTTGGTGTTGTTGGTCCTGGCCTGGGTTGCCATGGCTCAAGCCCACCAGCGGGGGGTGAATTTTTTGTTGTCGGTTTTGGTGCTGGTTTGGGCGGCCGATGTATTCGCCTATTTCGTTGGGAAGGCGGTCGGCGGTCGCTGGATCAAAACCAAGTTGGCGGCCAGTATCAGCCCTGGCAAAAGCTGGGAGGGCGTTTTGGGCGGGATGCTCGGCGTCTTGTTGGTGGCCGCAGTTTGGGTCGAAATTGACCGCAGAGGGGCTTGGCCTGATATGAGCCTTTACTCTTTGTTGTTTGCCAAAGGCTGGTGGCTTGCCTTGCCTGGTTTGTTGTTCATGTCCGCCATGAGTGTGGTGGGTGATTTGGTGGAGTCTTTGGTCAAGCGCAGTGCCGGTATGAAAGACAGTTCGGGTTTGCTGCCTGGGCATGGTGGCGTGCTTGACCGGGTCGATGCCTTGCTGCCGGCCTTGCCTTTGGCGATGATGTTGGTTTTCTGGATTTGATTGAAGGCGCTGAACATGCAAATAACCCAAAGCATCACCATCTTGGGCTCCACGGGGTCGATAGGCAAAAGTACATTGGATGTCCTGAGCCGTCACCCTGATCGGTTTTCCGTGTTCGCTTTGACCGCTTCCACTCAAGTGGAACTGATGTTGGCGCAATGCGCGCAATTCAAACCCGAAGTTGCGGTGATGGTCAACGAAGACGCTGCTCGAACATTGGCTGAGAAAATCAAGGCCGAAGGTTTGAAGACCGAGGTTCGCTGGGGTGCTGCTGCGCTGGATGAGGTTGCTAGTGCACCTCAAGTGGATTCGGTCATGGCAGCGATTGTGGGGGCAGCGGGTTTGTCACCCTGTTTGGCTGCTGCACGCGCAGGCAAAAGGTTGCTGCTCGCCAACAAAGAGGCGTTGGTGGTTGGTGGCGAGGTGTTTTTGGCGGCTGTGCGCGAAGGTGGCGCTGTGCTCTTGCCCATTGACAGCGAGCATTCCGCCATTTTTCAGTCACTTCCCGAAGACCCGGCCACTTGGTCTCGTCGAGTTGACAAAATCATTTTGACCGCTTCGGGTGGTCCTTTTCGCAGCCGCGATCCATCGACATTGAAAGAAGTCACCCCCGAGCAAGCATGCGCTCACCCGAATTGGGTGATGGGGCGAAAAATTTCGGTCGACTCGGCCACCATGATGAACAAGGCTTTGGAAGTGATTGAGGCGGGTTACCTATTTGGTCTGGAGCCAGACCAGCTCAAGGTGGTGATTCACCCCCAAAGCGTGATCCATTCGATGGTTCAATTCAAAGACAACTCGGTGGTGGCTCAACTGGGTACGCCGGATATGCGGGTGCCCATCGCTTATGGCCTGAGCTGGCCCGAGCGTATCGAGTCGGGTGCATCCGCCCTGGACTTTCATCAGTTGGCTGCCATGACCTTCGAAGCCTTGGATGGACATGGTCATCCTGAGCGGTTTCCGGGTTTGAACCTGGCGTGGGCTACCCTGAAAGGTGCACCAGGCAGTTGTGCTGTGCTCAATGCCGCCAATGAAATAGCGGTCGAAGCCTTTCTGAATCGGCAAATAAGGTTCGACCAAATCCACCATGTCAACGAAGCCACCCTGAATTCGGTCAGTGCTGTTCGCCCAGAAAACCTGTCCGACTTGTTGGACATCGATCGCCGCAGCCGCGAGGCTGCAAGGCTGTCTGTCACCAAGTTAGGGTGACGGACTGGGTAAAGGCTAAGCGCACAGACATCACGGTCATGGACCTGTTGGTCAGGTGTATTATTGAGACTTCACATCGTCTCACGTTTTGACACGTTCAGCCTTGGTGAATATGCCGAATTGAGCGATGCGATGCATGCGTTTTGCTGTTTACCAATAAGACATTGGTGATGCTTTGTTTCGGCCACTTTGCCGTAGACCTTTAAATGGTTGTTCCATGAATTTTTTGAACATTCGATCATGTCTTCAACCCGCTGCAGTCACATTCGCAGCGAGTTTGATGGCATGCCTTCCTGCATGGGCTGTTGATCCTTTCACTGTTCGCGACATCCGGGTGGAGGGCTTGCAGCGGATTGAATCTGGCACCGTGTTTGCTTCCTTGCCTGTGCGCGTCGGTGATCAGTATTCTGACGAGAAGGGGGCTGCCGCCATTCGGGCCTTGTTTGCATTGGGATTGTTCAAAGATGTGCGCTTAGAGACCCAGGGCGACATTTTGGTGGTGGTGGTGGAAGAGCGTCCTTCGGTGGCCACGGTTGAGTTCATCGGCCTCAAAGAGTTTGACAAGGATATGTTGCTCAAAGCGCTCCGAGATGTTGGTTTGGCGGAAGGCCGTCCTTACGATAAAGCTTTGGCTGACAAGGCAGAGCAAGAGCTCAAACGACAATACATCAGCCGCAGTTTGTATGGCGCAGAGGTGGTCAGCACGGCCACGCCAGTGGATCGCAATCGTGTGAATTTGAGCTTCACCATCACCGAAGGTGGACCCGCCAAAATCAAACAAATTCAGATCGTGGGCAATAAGGCATTTACTGAATCTGATTTGCGTGACCAGTTCAATTTGGACACAGGCGGTTGGATGAGTTGGTACACCAAGTCCGACCGCTACGCACGCAACAAGCTCAATGCCGATCTGGAAGCTTTGCGCTCCTTCTACCTGTCTCGTGGGTTTTTGGAGTTCCGGATTGACTCTACCCAAGTGGCCATTTCTCCAGACAAGCAAGAAATGGCCATCACGATCAATGTGACCGAGGGCGAGCGATTCGTGGTGTCGGGCTTCAAGTTGGAAGGCAATTACCTCAACAAGGACGATGAATTCAAAGCCTTGGTCAAAATTGAACTAGGTAAACCGTACAACGCTGAGAAAGTTGCGGAGACGAGTAAAGCCTTCACTGATTACTTTGGCACATTTGGTTTCGCTTTTGCCCGAGTGGAAGTTAAACCAGAAATTGACCGTGCAAGCAACCGCGTTCAGTTCGTCTTGCAAGCAGAACCTTCTCGTCGTGCCTACGTTCGGCGCATTTTGGTCTCTGGAAACAACCGCACCCGGGATGAGGTGATTCGCAGAGAGTTCCGTCAATATGAGGCGGCTTGGTACGACGGTGACAAAATCCGGTTGTCTCGCGACCGTGTTGACCGATTGGGTTTTTTCACAAGCGTCAATGTCGAGACCATTGAAATACCTGGTGTACCTGACCAAGTTGACTTGGCTTTCACGGTAACGGAAAAGCCGACTGGGAGCATTTCCCTCGGGGCTGGTTTTTCTTCTGCCGAAAAAGTCACTTTGAGCTTTGGAATTCGACAAGAAAATGCTTTTGGTTCGGGCAACTATTTGGCCGTCGAAGTCAACACCAGCAAATACAACCGCAATTTGGTGTTGAGTACTACAGATCCTTATTTCACACAAAACGGTATCTCTCGCACTTTTGATGTATTCCAGAGGACCACTCGGCCTTATTTGGGAGACATCAACTCTTATAGTTTGGTCAACTCGGGAGTAGGCCTGCGTTTCGGTTTGCCCGTGACTGAGACAGACACGGTTTTTGTGGGGGCTACAGCTGAGCAGACACAGATCAAAGAAGGTTCAGGCGTCCCTTTGCCAACTCCGTACAAGGAGTATGCAAGTGATTTTGGCAGCACGAGCACTGCATTTCCCTTGACTTTGGGATGGTCTAGGGATGGGCGTGACAGTGCATTGGTGCCAACAAATGGCACTTATCAGCGATTGAATGCGGATTTGAGCTTGGCAGGCGATGTCCGTTATTTCCGAAGCAATTATCAGTACCAGCAATATTTTCCAATCACCAAGAAATATACCTTGGCTTTGAATGCGGATCTGGGATGGGGCCAAGGCCTGAATGGGCAGCAGTTTCCTATTTTCAAGAATTTCTACGTGGGTGGTTTGGGTAGCGTTCGAGGATTTGAGCAGTCAACTTTGGGACCTAAAAGTACCGATGCCACTCCAATCTACGTAGGTGGTTCGAAAAAGCTGGTTTTCAATGCAGAACTGATGATGCCCTTCCCCGGTGCCGCGAATGATAAAACGCTTCGGCTGTATGGTTTTGCAGATATCGGAAGTGCCTTTGGTATTGACCAAATTACCAAAATTGAAGAAAAAATGTCTTTGAATGACCTACGGGCCTCGGTCGGCATCGGCTTGAGTTGGATCTCACCCATGGGTCCTCTGCGCTTTTCTTATGCAGCGCCTATTCGTCAACAGACAGGCGATAAAATCCAGAAACTCCAATTCCAAATCGGAACCTCCTTTTAATGAAAACGATCCGCAAGAACCTTCTCGTCGCTTTGGTGGCTGTTGCATCGACTTGGGCATGCATGGCTCAAGCGCAAGATTTCAAAATCGGTATTGTCAACACCGATCGCATTTTGCGTGATTCCAATGTGGCCAAAACTGCCCAGGCCAAGCTGGAGTCTGAGTTCTTGAAGCGCGAGAAAGATTTGAATGAGGCCATCAACGCATTCAAGGGCACGGCGGAAAAGTTCGAGCGCGACGCACCAACTTTGTCCGAGGCCCAACGTTTGGCCAAACAAAAACAGCTGGTCGAGCAAGACCGTGATTTGAAGCGTCGCCAGCGTGAATTCCAAGAAGACTTGGGTGCTCGGAAAAACGAAGAAAACCAAATGTTGTTTGAAAAAGCAGGCCGTGCTGTCAAGCAAGTGGCTGAGACTGAAAAATACGATTTGGTTTTGCAGGATGCTGCTTACTTCAATCCCAAGCACGACATCACTGAAAAAGTCATCAAGGTGCTCAACGCCTCGGTGGGCAAATAACAGGCTTGGGCCTGTTTGAGACCGTGTCGCTGACGCTTGGCGCTATCGTTGAGGCTCTAGGCGGGCGCTTGTTGGGCTCACCAGACCAGCTTGTGTCTGGTTTGGCACCTTTGCAGGGTGCGCAGCCCGACCAAATCAGTTTCCTCAGCCAAGCCCGCTATCAAAGCCAATTGGCCAACAGCTTGGCTGGTTGCGTGATTGTGAGCCCGGCTTTTGAGCCCCAGGTGGCCCAACGGCCTGCGGCCATCATCACTGATGATCCTTATTTGTACTTTGCCCGATTAACCCAATTGTGGAAGCGGATGCTCCCGCGGTCTTCGGTTCCTAATATCCACCCCAGCGCGGTGATCGACCCTGCTGCCCTGATCGCCAAGGATGCCATCATTGGCCCTTTGTGTGTGGTGGAGCGTGGGGCCGAAGTCGGCCCTGGTACTTGGTTGAAGTCCCGCGTGACGTTGGGTGAAGATTGCAAAATCGGGGCGCGTTGCCTGGTGCATTCGGGGGTGGTCATTGGTGCCGACGGATTTGGGTTTGCGCCTCACCAAGGCCAGTGGGAAAAAATTGAACAACTGGGCGCGGTTCGCATTGGTAACGATGTGGAAATCGGGGCCAACACCTGCATTGACCGGGGTGCCTTGGAGGACACGGTCATTGAGGACGGTGTCAAACTCGACAACCTGATTCAGATTGGCCACAACGTGCAGGTTGGCCAGCACACGGCCATGGCCGGATGCGTCGGTGTGGCAGGAAGTGCCAAGATCGGTGCCCACTGCACCGTAGGCGGTGGTGCCGTGGTGCTGGGGCATCTGAGCCTGGCTGATCATGTGCACATTTCTGCGGCCTCGGTGGTCACGCGTTCCATCTTACAACCCGGCCATTACACCGGGATGTTTCCGCTGGACAGCAATGCCAACTGGGAAAAGAACGCCGCCAGCCTCAAACAATTGTCCCGCTTGCGCGACCGCATCAAAGCCCTCGAGGCGCACATTCAAAACAACAAGGAAAACCGATCATGATGGACATTCACAAAATTCTCAAGCAGCTGCCGCACCGCTACCCCTTTTTGCTGGTGGACCGTGTGCTGGAACTCGAAAAAGGCGTGCGCATCAAGGCTTTGAAGAACGTCACGATCAACGAGCCATTTTTCACAGGCCATTTCCCTCACCGTCCGGTCATGCCGGGCGTGCTGATGCTGGAGGCGCTGGCCCAAGCAGCCGCTTTGTTGTCTTTTGACACACTGGGCGCCGCGCCCGATGACAACACGGTTTATTACTTCGCGGGCATTGACGGTGCGCGGTTCAAGCGCCCGGTGGAGCCGGGCGATCAGTTGACCCTGGATGTGCAGCTGGATCGCATGAAGGCTGGCATTTTCAAGTTCAAGGCCCAGGCCAAGGTGGGTGACGAGCTGGCCTGTGAGGCCGAATTGATGTGCACCATGCGCAAAATTGCCTGAGGATTTATGGCGACTATTCATTCCACCGCATTGGTTGATCCGGCAGCTCAGTTGGACGCCTCCGTGACCGTTGGTCCTTACACCATCATTGGCCCGAATGTGGTCATCGGTGCTGGCTGCACGGTGGGCTCGCATTGCACGATCGAGGGCCACACCACCATCGGGCAGAACAACCACATCCACAGCTACACCTCTTTGGGCGCTGCGCCGCAGGACAAAAAATACGCAGGGGAACCTACCCGCTTGCTGATCGGCAACGGCAACACCATACGTGAGTTTTGCACCTTCAACGCAGGAACTGTCAACGGTGGTGGTGTCACCCAAGTGGGCGATGACAACTTGTTCATGGCTTATGTCCATTTGGCGCACGATTGCCAAGTAGGCAGCCACACGATTTTTGCCAACAACTCACAGCTGGCGGGTCATGTCGTGGTGGGTGACTGGGTCATCCTGGGCGGCTTCACGGTCGTGCGTCAGTTCTTGCGACTGGGGGCGCACAGCTTCACGGCCATGTGCACTTTGCTGTTTGCCGACCTGCCTCCTTATATAACCTGCCAGGGCCAGCCAGCTTCTGCCCGTACAGTGAACGCCGAAGGTTTGCGTCGTCGAGGTTATTCGCCTGCCCGAATCACTGCAGTACGGGCCATGCACAAAGCCTTGTACCGAGAAAACCTCACATTGGAAGCGTCCAAAGAGCGCATCTTGCAAATCGCCAAGGACAAACCCGAAGTTCAGGCTGATGCAGACATGATGCTGGACTTTTTGTCCGGCGTTTCGCCCAAAGTGGGCATTGTGCGTTCGCGTCGCCGCTCGGTCGATTGAACAACCCAAGGGCCAGGTCTTTCCTGGTCCGAGCATGAAAGGAGGGCCCAGTGGCCCTGTTGCGTTGCGCCGTCGTTGGCGTTGGTTATCTGGGCAAATTTCATGCTCAAAAGTACGCCAAGATTCCCGAGTGTCAGCTCGTCGCGGTGGTGGACAGTCGGCAGGAACAGGCCGAGGCGGTCGCCGGACCCTTGGGCTGTGCGGCTCTGACGGATTATCGCGCTTTGATTGGTCAAGTCGATGCGGTCAGTATTGTGGTGCCCACACAAGGTCATTACGAAGTGTGTGCCGAATTTCTTCGAGCGGGTGTGCACGTTTTGGTCGAAAAGCCCATGACCACCACCTTGGATCAGGCCGACGAACTGATCCGCTTGGCCAAGGAGAAAAACTGTGTCTTGGCTGTGGGCCACTTGGAGCGCTTCAACCCAGCCGCTTTGGCCTTGGAGCCCTTGTTGTCCAACCCCCGGTTCATCGACAGCTCACGCCTGGCCCCGTTCAAGCCACGCGCCACCGATGTGAGTGTGCTGCTCGATTTGATGATCCACGATGTGGATTTGATTTTGTCGCTGGTTGACAGCGAGCTGGAGAGTGTGGAATGTTCGGGTGCACGCGTGTTGACAGCCGACATTGACATTGCCAATGCCCGCATTCGTTTTGCCAATGGTTGCGTGGCCAATGTGACCGCCAGTCGCGTGAGCGCCAAGAGCGAGCGAAAAATGCGTGTTTTCCAAGAGAAAGCCTGTCATTCTTTGGATTTTCAGGCCCGCACATTGACCACATACAAGGGCTCCAGCTTGCCCATAGCCGATACCGAGTTGGCCATTGAGCGCCAAGAGCAGTCGTTTGGCGAGGCCGATCCCCTGTTCTCCGAAATCCTCGATTTTGTTGAGAGCATTCGAGATGGCCGCCCTCCCAAAGTGAGTGGTGAGGCCGGACGCCGTGCGCTGGAGGCTGTTCAGCGCATCACCGAAGCCACTCGTCTGATTTCCTGATTTTTTTAATTTTTGAAAGGACCGCTATGCCCATCCCTATGGTCGATCTGGTCGCTCAGTACCGCGATCTCCAGCCCCAGTTGGAACCTGCACTTTTGAAAGCCTTGACGGCTGCGCAGTTCATTTTGGGCCCCAACGTTCAAGCCTTTGAGAAAGAGGCGGCCGAGTACCTTGGTGTGGCCCACGCCATCACTTGTGCCAATGGCACCGATGCATTGCACTTGGCCTTGTTGGCCGCCGGTATTGGGCCTGGCGACGAGGTGATCACCACGCCTTTCACATTCATCGCCACCGCAGAGGCCATTGCTTATGTGGGTGCCAAAGCGGTATTTGTTGACATCGACCCCTGCACCTTCAACATCGACGTGGCGCAGGCCAAGCGCGCCATCACCGCCAAGACCAAGGCCTTGTTGCCGGTGCATTTGTTTGGACAGCCCGCCAATTTGGCGCCTTTGATGGCCTTGGCCAAAGAGCACCAGCTTCAATTGGTGGAAGACTGCGCACAATCTTTTGGTGCCAACATCGGTGGCATCCAGACTGGCGCGATGGGTGATGTGGCCGCTTTCAGCTTTTTCCCCAGTAAAAATCTGGGCTGCTTTGGCGACGGCGGCATGATCACAACGCAGTCGGACGACATGGCGGAAACCCTGCGCATGCTTCGCAACCACGGCAGCAAGGTACGCTATTACCACGACATCGTGGGTTACAACAGCCGACTGGACGAACTGCAGGCGGTGGTGCTGCGGGCCAAGTTGCCGTTGATTGACCATTACAACCAAGAGCGTCGTCGCGTTGCTCACCGGTACAACGCTGGCTTGTGTTTGCTGAACTTGCAAACGCCCTGCGAAGATGGCGTGGGCTTGCATGTGTTCCACCAATACACCCTTTTGACCGATCACCGCGAGGTGATTCAGCAGGCTTTGGCTGAGCACAAAATTGCCAGCGCTGTTTATTACCCCGTGCCTTTGCATCAGCAAAAGGTGTTTGCCGATATTTCTGTAGGGTCCCATTTCCCAGTCACCGAGTCGGTGGCGAAGCGCTGTTTGTCGCTCCCCATTTATCCAGAGTTGAGCAACGAAGCCATCGATGAGGTTTGCGGCGTGATTCGCCAGGTTTTGAAGGCGTGATGGCAGACGTCCGGCCAATATCGACCATGTCCACATCAGTCTTTCGGGTGAGCATGGTTGCGGCCGAGCGCTCTGGCGACATGCTCGCTGCCTTGTTGTTGCAGGGTATGGAAAAAGCCTGGCCGCAATTGCGAGCTTCGGGTATCGGCGGACCGCAGATGACTGCGGCTGGTTTCGAGTCGCGTTGGTCTTGTGACGAGTTGTCCGTTAGGGGCTTGGTGGAAGCGCTTTGGCGTTACCGCCACATCAACGGCATCCGCCAGACCTTGATTCAGGATTTGCTGGCATCTCCCCCCAACCTTTATGTGGGCGTTGATGCATCGGACTTCAACTTACCCGTAGAGCGTTTGCTGCGGCAAAAAGGCGTACCAACGGTTCAGTTGGTGTGTCCTTCCATTTGGGCCTGGCGGCCTGAGCGAGTGCAAAAAATTCGCGACAGCGTGGACCATGTGCTGTGCATTTACCCTTTCGAACCGGATTTGTTGGCCCAGCATGGCATCCAGGGCACTTTTGTGGGCCACCCCGTCGCTGATGTCATCCCCCTTGAACCTGATCGCTTGAAGGCGAGACTATCCCTGGGTTTGCATGCAGAGGCCCCCATCGTGGCCTTGTTGCCAGGCAGCAGACCCTCGGAGGTGAAAGCTTTGGCTTTGCCGTTTTTGCAAGCGGCTCAGTTGATCCGCCAGCAAAGGCCTGAATTGAAGTTTGTGTTGCCCACGCATGAGCTGTTGAAACCTGTGATCGATGCCGCCATTGCCCAGACCGACATGCACTCGCATGTGCAGGTGGTGTTGGGCCGTTCGCACGAGGTGCAGGCAGCTTGTGATGTGGCGCTGGTGGCCAGTGGTACAGCCACTTTAGAAACCGCGTTGCACAAACGCCCCATGGTCATCGCTTACAAAATGCAATGGTTGTCTTGGCAGATCGCCAACCGTCAGCGCTTGCTGCCTTGGGTCGGTTTGCCCAATATCTTGTGCAACGAAAGCTTGGTGCCTGAATTTTTGCAAGAGCAAGTACAGCCGAAAGTGCTGGCTCAGGCGGTCCTGCGCTGGTTGGACGATCCTGTTGCCGTGGCCCAGATTCAGCAGCGGTTCACCGATTTGCACCATCAACTGCGTCAGGACATGCCGACGCTGGCGACCCATGCGATCCAAAAAGTCATTGCTGGTTGAGCAAAAAACCTTAAATTGGGATACCGATGGCCTGGTGGCCGGGGTGGACGAGGCTGGGCGCGGCCCCTTGGCAGGCCCTGTGGTCGCTGCCGCCGTCATCTTGGACGATTTAAACCCCATTCGTGGGCTGAACGATTCCAAAAAACTCTCTGCCAAGCGCCGCGAGGCATTGTTTGACGAAATTCGGGCTCGCGCACTGTGTTTTGCCATTGCCGAAGCCAGTGTGCAAGAAATTGACCAAATCAACATCTTGCAAGCCACACTGCTGGCCATGAAGCGGGCCGTTGAAGCGCTGCGACTGCCCCCGAAGTTGGTGCTGGTAGACGGCAATCGCTTACCCACTTTGTCCATTCGGGCCGAGGCCATCGTGCAAGGAGATGCTTTGGTGCCTGCCATCTCGGCGGCCTCCATTTTGGCCAAAGTGCACCGTGACAGGTTGTGTCAAGCGATGCACCAGTGCTATCCAGTTTACGGATTTGACCAACACAAAGGTTATGGAACAGCCCAACACTTGGCTGCACTGCAAGCTCATGGTCCGGCAGATTGCCACAGATTGACATTTGCCCCAGTGGCCAGGAGTGCGCGATGAAGTTGATCACGTCGCGAGACAACCCCCAAGTCAAGCTTTGGAAGCGTTTGGCCCAGGAGACCACCGCCTACCGAAAAGCGGAACAGTTTTGGCTGGAAGGCGATCACCTCTGCCGAGCTGCCATTGAGCGTGGCGTGCGCCCCTTACAGGTGGTGATGACCGAGTCATTTCAGCTCGAACAGGGGCAACAGTGGATGGATTTGACCGATCAGGTCGTTGTCTTACCGGACGCCTTGTTTGACAGTTTGAGCGGTTTGGAGTCACCCGCCCGCATGGGCTTTGTGGTGGCATGGGGTGCTGAAAAACAAGTTTTGCCCGATCAACCCACCGTGGTGCTGGACCGCTTGCAAGATGCCGGTAATGTAGGGGCCATATTGCGCTGCGCTTCGGCATTTGGTTACAGACAGGTTTTAGCCGTCAAAGGCACCGCAGCCCTGTGGTCCCCCAAGGTCCTCAGAGCAGGTATGGGTGCACATTTCGGCCTGAAATTGATTGAATCCATCAGCGAGACAGAAGTGGCGGCTTTGCAGGTGCCCATTTTGACGACCAGTTCGCACGAAGGGCCTTTCTTGCATGAAATGCTCCGTCGAGGTGATTTGCCCAGTCCTTGCGCTTGGGTTTTTGGGCATGAAGGGCAGGGCGTGAGCGAAGCCCTGATGGCCATGGCTCGGCATTCCGTTCGGATCGCTCAGCCAGGTGGCGAAGAATCATTGAACGTGGCTACGGCTGCTGCCATTTGTTTGCATGCCAGTGCGACGGTTTTACTGTGATACTTTTGCGTGTACAGCGAGGGTTTTGAGAGCAGATTTGTCAGGGTTTCCAAGTAGTCCTCAGCTATAATGGTGGGCTTTCCCGCATCAACCTGTACGCCACAGTCCATCCTAGGCCCAATCCTCGAACAAGCAGCCAAAAAGAGATCACATCTCTGGTGAGTGCTGAGGCGTACCCGAACTATTCCGGAGAACCCAGTGCTTTTGTCTCTTCAGGGAACCTTCCCGCCCGCCATCTTGGCGCTCGCAGACGGCACGGTCTTTATCGGCAACTCGATTGGAGCCACCGGCTCCACAGTCGGCGAAGTGGTGTTCAACACCTCTCTCACTGGCTACCAGGAAATCCTCACCGACCCCAGTTACTGCCAGCAGATCGTCACCTTGACGTACCCGCATATTGGTAACTACGGCGTCAACTTGGAAGACATCGAAGCTGACAAAGTCCATGCCGCTGGCTTGATCATCAAAGACTTGCCTTTGGTCGCAAGCAACTTCCGCTCCAGCCAAACCTTGTCGGCCTACCTTATCGATGCTGGGACAGTTGCCATTGCCAACATCGACACACGTCAACTCACACGCATCTTGCGCACCAAGGGCGCTCAAAACGGTGCCATCGTGGGTCTGGCCAAAGGCCAAGAGGTCACGCAGGCGGTGATCGATCAAGCCGTGGCTGCAGCCAAGGTCGCGCCCAATATGGCCGGCCTCGATTTGGCTCAAAAAGTCTCCGTATCCAAGTCGTATGAATGGACACAAACCGAGTGGACCTTGGGCGAAGGCTACGGCAATTTGACCGCACCCAAGTTCCATGTGGTCGCGTATGACTTCGGCGTGAAGAAAAACATCTTGCGCATGCTGGCTGAGCGCGGCTGCAAAGTGACCGTGGTGCCTGCGAAGACACCCGCTTCCGAAGTGCTCCAACATAAGCCGGATGGCATCTTCTTGTCCAACGGCCCTGGCGACCCTCAGCCTTGCGACTACGCGATTGCTGCAGCGGCTGAGTTGATCGAAACCGGTATCCCCACATTCGGCATTTGCCTGGGTCATCAGATCATGGCTTTGGCCAGCGGCGCCAAGACCTTCAAGATGAAGTTTGGCCACCACGGCGCGAACCACCCCGTCAAAGACCTGGATTCCGGCCGGGTGTCCATCACCAGCCAGAACCACGGTTTTGCAGTGGATGAAAAGTCCTTGCCCGCCAACTTGCGCGCCACGCACGTGTCCTTGTTCGATGGCACTTTGCAGGGCTTGGCTCGCACCGACAAGCCCGCGTTCTGCTTCCAGGGTCACCCCGAAGCATCGCCTGGCCCACACGACATTGCTTACCTTTTTGACCGCTTCATCAACTTGATGGAGGCGAAATAACATGCCCAAGCGCACCGACCTCAAAAGCATTCTCATCATTGGCGCAGGCCCGATCATCATTGGTCAGGCCTGCGAGTTCGACTACTCTGGCGTTCAAGCTTGTAAAGCTTTGCGTGAAGAGGGTTACAAAGTCATCCTGATCAACAGCAACCCTGCGACGATCATGACCGACCCGGCCACAGCCGACGTGACTTACATCGAGCCCATCACTTGGCAAACGGTCGAAAAGATCATCGCCAAAGAGCGCCCCGATGCCATTCTGCCCACCATGGGTGGCCAGACCGCGCTCAATTGCGCTTTGGACCTGTGGCACCACGGCGTGCTCGAAAAGTACAAAGTCGAGTTGATCGGCGCAACGCCCGAAGCCATCGATAAAGCAGAAGACCGCTTGAAGTTCAAAGATGCCATGACCAAAATTGGTTTGGGCTCTGCGCGATCGGGTATTGCCCACAGCATGGAAGAGGCGTGGGATGTGCAAAAGACATTGGGTTTCCCCACCGTCATTCGCCCCAGCTTCACCTTGGGCGGCACGGGCGGCGGCATTGCTTACAACCCAGAAGAATTTGAAGTCATTTGCAAGCGCGGTCTGGAGGCTTCGCCCACCACCGAGCTGCTGATTGAAGAATCGCTGCTCGGCTGGAAAGAGTACGAGATGGAGGTGGTGCGCGACAAGGCGGACAACTGCATCATCATTTGCTCCATCGAAAACTTGGACCCCATGGGCGTGCACACCGGTGACTCGATCACAGTGGCACCCGCACAAACATTGACCGATAAGGAATACCAAATTTTGCGCAACGCCTCTTTGGCTGTGCTGCGCGAAATCGGTGTGGACACGGGCGGCTCGAACGTGCAGTTCTCGATCAACCCCAAAGACGGCCGAATGGTCGTCATTGAGATGAATCCACGTGTGTCGCGTTCGTCGGCATTGGCTTCCAAAGCCACTGGTTTCCCGATCGCCAAAGTGGCAGCCAAGCTGGCTGTGGGCTACACCCTCGACGAGTTGCGCAACGAAATCACAGGTGGTGCTACGCCAGCGTCGTTCGAACCTTCGATCGACTATGTGGTCACCAAGATCCCTCGTTTCGCTTTCGAGAAGTTCCCAACGGCCGACAGCCGCTTGACCACCCAAATGAAATCGGTGGGCGAGGTGATGGCCATGGGGCGTACCTTCCAAGAGTCCTTCCAAAAAGCCCTGCGCGGTTTGGAAGTGGGCGTGGACGGCATGAACGAAAAAACACAAGACCGCGAAGTGCTCGAGAAGGAACTGGGCGAACCTGGCCCCGAGCGCATTTGGTATGTGGGCGATGCATTCGCCATGGGCTTGAGCGTGGACGAGGTGTTTGCCTTGACCAAGATCGACCCTTGGTTCCTGGTGCAGATTGAAGAGATCGTGAAGATCGAACTGGAACTGGAAACCACAACGCTGGAAGCGATCACTGCTGAAGAGTTGCGTGCGCTCAAGAAGAAGGGCTTCTCCGATCGCCGTTTGGCCAAATTGCTCAAAACCACCGAGCATGTGGTGCGTGCCCGTCGTCACGCCCTGAACATCCGTCCCGTTTACAAGCGCGTGGACACCTGTGCGGCGGAGTTCTCAACCGACACCGCCTACATGTACTCCTGCTACGAAGGCAACGGAGACGGCGAGTGCGAAGCCGAACCGACGACCAACAAGAAAATCATGGTGCTGGGTGGCGGTCCCAACCGCATTGGTCAGGGCATCGAGTTTGACTACTGCTGCGTGCACGCCGCTCTCGCCATGCGCGAAGACGGTTACGAAACCATCATGGTCAACTGTAACCCCGAGACCGTGTCGACCGACTATGACACCTCGGACCGTTTGTACTTCGAGCCGGTGACCTTGGAAGACGTGCTGGAAATCGTCGACAAAGAAAAACCTACAGGCGTTATCGTTCAATACGGCGGTCAAACGCCTTTGAAATTGGCGCTTGATTTGGAAGCGGCTGGCGTGCCCATCATCGGTACCAGCCCTGACATGATCGACGCGGCCGAAGACCGTGAGCGCTTCCAAAAATTGCTGCAAGACCTCGGTCTGCGCCAACCCCCCAATGCCACCGCTCGCACTGAGCCGGAAGCTTTGGAAAAAGCGGCGGCTTTGGGATACCCCTTGGTCGTTCGCCCCAGCTATGTTTTGGGTGGCCGCGCCATGGAAATCGTGCACGAGCAACGTGACCTTGAGCGCTACATGCGCGAAGCGGTCAAGGTGTCGCATGACTCACCCGTGTTGCTCGACCGTTTTTTGAATGATGCGATCGAGTGCGATGTGGATTGTTTGCGCGATCCCGAAGGCAAGACCTTCATCGGCGGCGTGATGGAACACATTGAACAAGCCGGCGTGCACAGCGGTGACTCGGCATGCTCACTGCCGCCTTACTCACTGTCGTCAGACACCGTAGATGAACTCAAGCGCCAATCGGCCGCCATGGCCGGTGCCTTGAATGTGGTGGGTTTGATGAACGTGCAGTTCGCGATTCAAAACATCGACGGCAAAGACGTGATCTATGTCTTGGAAGTCAACCCACGCGCTTCGCGCACCGTGCCTTATGTTTCCAAGGCTACAGGCATTCAGCTGGCTAAAGTTGCAGCGCGCTGTATGGCAGGCCAGAGCCTGGCCTCGCAAGGCATCACCAAAGAAGTCACGCCGCCTTATTTCAGCGTGAAAGAAGCGGTGTTCCCATTCGTGAAGTTCCCTGGCGTGGACACCATCCTCGGCCCTGAGATGAAGTCCACAGGCGAAGTCATGGGTGTAGGTAAGACCTTTGGCGAGGCCTTTGTGAAGAGTCAGTTGGGAGCTGGCACCAAACTGCCACGGCCCATCAAATCCGACGGTACACCTTCGGGCAAAGTGTTCATCTCGGTCAAAAACAACGACAAAGTGCGTGTCATTGAAGTGGCTCGTCAGTTGGCGGCTCAGGGCTTTGCTTTGGTGGCCACCAAAGGTACTGCCAATGCCATCACCGAAGCGGGGGGTGCTTGTGCCATCGTCAACAAGGTCACGGAAGGTCGCCCGCACATTGTGGACATGATCAAGAACAATGAGATTGTTCTGGTCATCAACACGGTGGAAGAGCGGCGCAATGCCATTGCCGATTCGCGACACATCCGCACATCGGCTCTGCTCAACCGCGTCACCACCTTCACCACCATTGCGGGTGCCGAGGCGGCGGTGGAGGGCATGAAGTACATGGATAAATTGGACGTCATATCTGTGCAGGAAATGCATGCACAGTTGCTGGCCTGACCCTTTGTCTTTCGAATCAACCTGTCTAATGGACAGGGCATAATGCAGAGAATGACCGCCGAGTTTGAACACTCGGCGGTTTGTTTTTGGAGAACCTCACATGTCCACCATCCCAATCACCAAGCGCGGTGCAGAAAAACTCAAAGACGAGTTGCATCGCCTCAAAACCGTTGACCGCCCAGGCGTTATCCAAGCTATTGCCGAGGCGCGTGCGCAAGGCGATCTGAGCGAGAACGCTGAATATGATGCGGCCAAAGACCGCCAAGGTTTTGTTGAAGGTCGTATTCAGGAAATTGAGGGCAAGTTGTCCGCTGCACAGATCATCGACCCCGCATCGGTGGATGCCGGAGGCCGTGTGGTGTTTGGAAGCACCGTGGAGCTGGAAGATGAGAGCTCAGGCGAGTCTGTGAAATACCAAATCGTGGGTGAGGACGAGGCCGACTTGAAGTTGGGCTTGATCAACATCAGCAGTCCGATTGCCCGGGCCTTGATTGGTAAAGAGGAGGGTGATGTGGCTGAGGTACAGGCACCCGGTGGCGTACGCCGTTACGAAATTGTGGGTGTTTCTTACATTTGAGGCCTGAAAAAGGCCATTGCAAATGGCCTTTTAACCGAAGAGCTGAGGCATTTAAGCCAATGCCACGTCAATCGTGGCGGCCTTTTTTCACTGATTTTTGTTTGGGCTTGGCCCGTTTGATTTGTCCACCAGCGGCCAAGCGTTGGTTGCCCAACACGCGAACGGTTTTGACTTCGGGGCGTTGACCGCCGCGTGAGCTGTATTTCAGAATTTTGAAATCGCGTGGACCTGCTTTGCGGTCTTCGTCGGTTTCCTTGACCTTCTCCGGTTGAGGGCGCCAGATGATCAACAATTTGCCGATGTGCTGAATAGGTGCAGCGTTGAGTTGGTCGGCGAGTTGGGCAAACATGGCCTCTCGTGCAGCGCGGTCATCACCCAGCACACGGATTTTGATCAATCCATGGGCATTCAAGGCGGCTTCGGTTTCCTTGATGACGGCGGGGGTCAAACCATCACCCCCGATCATGACGACCGGATCCAGGTGATGGGCATCGGCGCGAAAAACTTTGCGCTCGGCAGGTGTGAGTTGTATTTGGGGCATACCCGTATTATCCCCGCAAGGACGCAGAAGAATGAAAGTCAAAACCAAAAGTAAAAAAGTCAATAAAGCGTGGTTGAACGACCACGTCAACGACACGTACGTGAAACTGGCCTTGAAAGAGGGCTACCGGGCGAGGGCTGCTTACAAACTCAAGGAAATCGATGAAACCCTGAGCTTGATACGGCCTGGCGATTTGGTGGTTGACTTGGGTTCGGCCCCTGGGGCATGGAGCCAATACCTGCGCCGCCGTTTGTCGCCCGATGGCGCGGCTGTGGGCGAACTCAATGGCAGCATCATTGCGCTGGATATTTTGCCAATGGACCCAGTGGAAGGGGTGCACTTCATCCAAGGGGATTTTCGTGAAAACGAAGTGGCCGCTTTGCTGGAAGCCGCATTACAAGGGCGCCAAGCTGACGTGGTGGTGTCTGACATGGCCCCCAATTTGTCGGGTATCGAGTCGTCAGATGCGGCCCGAATCCAGCATTTGATTGAACTGGCCGTTGAGTTTGCGCAAAACCACATGAAACCCCAGGGGGCATTGGTGGTCAAGGTTTTCCATGGCAGCGGTTACAGCCAGATTGTCAAGATGTTCAAAGAGACCTTCAAGGTCGTTAAACCCATCAAGCCCAAGTCCTCGCGCGACAAGTCTTCAGAGACATTTTTGGTGGGCATGGGTCTGATTCACGCCACTTGACCCCTTAATTCCTCCCTTTTCGAGGGCCAAACTGTCATTTGTTCCCTCCAAGGGCTTGCTGCAGGCCTAAAATAAGTTCAGTCATTTTTTTCGATTGGAGCCTCTCTTGAATAACCCTTGGTTTTCCAAAATTGCCGTTTGGATGGTGATTGCCATGGTGCTGTTCACCTTGTTCAAGCAATTTGACAACCGTGGTGTCGCAGGTGCGAATGCCATTGGCTATTCAGATTTCCTCGAAGAGGTTCGCGGTAACCGGATCAAGAGTGCCACCATTTCTGAGAGCCCTGGCGGCACCGAGATTTTGGCCATCACCAATGATGATCGCCGAATCAAGACCACAGCGACCTACCTCGACCGTGGTCTGGTGGGTGATCTGATCAACAGTGGCGTCAAGTTCGACGTCAAGCCCCGCGAAGAAGGCTCTTTGCTGATGACCTTGCTGGTCAGCTGGGGTCCTATGCTTTTGCTGATTGGTGTCTGGGTGTATTTCATGCGCCAGATGCAAGGCGGCGGCAAGGGCGGGGCTTTCAGCTTTGGTAAGTCCAAGGCCCGCATGATGGACGAGAACAACAACAACACCACTTTTGCGGATGTGGCCGGTTGTGACGAAGCCAAGGAAGAAGTCAAAGAAGTGGTGGACTTCCTGAAGGACCCTCAACGCTTCCAGAAATTGGGCGGTCGCATTCCCCGCGGTTTGCTGTTGGTGGGGCCTCCCGGAACCGGTAAAACCCTGCTGGCTAAAAGCATCGCTGGCGAAGCCAAAGTGCCGTTTTTCAGCATTTCGGGTTCTGACTTTGTCGAGATGTTTGTGGGTGTGGGTGCGTCCCGGGTCCGCGACATGTTCGAGAACGCCAAAAAGAACGCACCCTGCATCATCTTCATCGATGAAATCGACGCGGTCGGCCGCCAACGTGGCGCCGGCTTGGGTGGCGGCAATGACGAGCGCGAGCAAACCCTCAACCAGATGCTGGTCGAGATGGATGGTTTTGAGACCAATTTGGGTGTGATCGTCGTGGCGGCCACCAACCGTCCGGACATTCTGGATGCTGCTTTGTTGCGCCCCGGTCGTTTTGACCGGCAGGTCTATGTGACCTTGCCCGACATCCGTGGTCGCGAGCAAATTCTGAACGTTCACATGCGCAAAGTCCCAATCGGTCAAGACGTGAACGCTGCCGTGATCGCACGCGGTACGCCCGGCATGAGCGGTGCCGATCTGGCCAACCTTTGTAACGAAGCGGCTTTGATGGCTGCCCGTCGCAACGCCCGTGTGGTGGAGATGGTCGACTTTGAAAAGGCCAAGGACAAGATCCTGATGGGCCCCGAGCGCAAGAGCATGGTCATGCCTGAGGAAGAGCGCCGCAACACGGCCTATCACGAAGCAGGGCACGCCCTCATCGGTAATTTGCTGCCCAAGTGCGATCCGGTGCACAAGGTCACGATCATTCCCCGTGGCCGAGCCCTGGGCGTGACCATGAGCTTGCCCGAGAAGGACCGCTACAGCTACGACAAGGAGTTCATGCTCAACCAGATCAGCATGTTGTTTGGTGGGCGCATTGCCGAAGAGGTTTTCATGCACCAAATGACCACCGGTGCCAGCAACGACTTCGAGCGGGCCACCTCCATTGCCCGTGACATGGTCATGCGTTATGGCATGACCGATGCCCTCGGTCCGATGGTCTATGCTGAAAACGAGGGTGAAGTGTTCTTGGGCCGTTCGGTTACCAAAACCACGAACATGAGCGAGTCCACCATGCAAAAGGTGGACTTGGAGGTGCGCCGCATCATTGATGAGCAGTACAGCGAGGCTCGTCGTTTGATTGAGGAGCACAGCTCGCAGATGCATGCCATGGCCAAGGCCTTGCTCGAGTGGGAAACCATCGACAAAGATCAGATTGCCGACATCATGGCGGGTCGCGATCCTTTGCCCCCCAAGGACTGGACGCCTCGCACGCCGCCATCCGGTGGCAGCAGCGGCGGTGGTACACCTGACGTACAGCCTGAACCAGCGGCCACTGCAGCTTGATTTTCAAGTTCGGTGTGCAAAAAGCGGGGCCTATGGCCCCGTTTTTCATGGAAAAACTTTGATGCCTTCTTCTCTTTCCACAACACAAGCGGTCAGGTATTGGCAAACCGCGCGTTTTGAACTGAATTTGGCCAAACCACTGGTCATGGGCATTGTCAATGTCACGCCAGACTCCTTTTCCGATGGCGGTCAGCATGCTGAAACCTCACAAGCACTACGCCATGCCGAGCAACTGCTGCGCGAGGGGGCGGATATCTTGGATATTGGTGCGGAATCCACCCGACCAGGGGCTGAAGTGGTACCCCTGGCAAGCGAGTTGGCACGTCTAGAGCCCTTTTTGCGCGAAGCGGTTCGTTGGCAAGTGCCCATTTCTGTCGACACTTACAAACCCGAGGTCATGCAGGCATGCCTCGATTGGGGTGTCGACATCGTCAATGATGTTTGGGCACTGCGCCAACCGGGTGCGGAGCAAGTCGTGGCGGGCCATCCTCGCTGCGGTGTGTGTCTGATGCACATGCACCGTGATCCCCAAACCATGCAAACCCAGCCCATGACGGGGGATGTTTTGACTGAGGTGGATGTCTTTTTGCGAGGCCGTGTGAACGCTTTGTTGGGCAGTGGTGTAGCGGCTTCTCGTGTGGTGCTGGATCCAGGGATTGGTTTTGGCAAAACCGTGGCGCAGAATTTTCAACTCTTGGCCCGTCAATCTGATTTGTTGCACATGGGTTTTCCACTCTTGGCCGGTTGGTCCCGCAAATCGGCTCTCGGGGCTGTTCTGGCACAAGATGGACAAGTGCCAGAACCCGCGCAAAGACAAATGGCCAGTGTGGCTGCCGCTTTGATGGCAGTGGAGCGAGGGGCGTCGGTCGTGAGAGTTCACGACGTCAAGTGCACGGTCGATGCGCTCAAAATCTGGTTCGCCATGCAACAGCAAGTCCATACCGCTTGACGCGCTCAGCTGGGGTGCTTGGGCCTCTTGCGGGCCTTGGAAGGCTAAAATTCCCTCACTTATTACAAAAATCAGGATCGTTCACATGGCACGTCAATACTTTGGCACAGATGGGATTCGCGGCACGGTGGGGCAAAGTCCCATCACCCCCGACTTCATCTTGCGCTTGGCCCATGCTGTGGGCCGTGTTTTGAAGGCCAAAGAAGTACACCCCACGGTCTTGATTGGCAAGGACACACGCATATCTGGTTACATGCTGGAAAGTGCTTTGGAGTCGGGTTTCAATTCCGCAGGCGTCGATGTGGTGCTTCTGGGGCCGGTTCCGACGCCTGCTGTGGCTTATCTGACCAGAGCCCAACGGGCATCTCTGGGCGTGGTCATCAGCGCAAGTCACAACCCTTTTGCCGACAACGGCATCAAGTTTTTCAGTGCCCAAGGCAAGAAGCTGTCGGACGCATGGGAAGAGTCCGTGGAAGCCACCTTGCTGGAAGACCCCGTTTGGGCGGATTCTGCCGCCCTGGGTAAAACCCGCCGCCTGGACGATGCGGCGGGTCGGTACATTGAGTTTTGCAAAAGCACTTTTTCGAACGATTTGACCCTCAAGGGCCTGAAGATCGTTGTGGACGCTGCGCACGGAGCTGCCTACCAAATCGCTCCCAAAGTGTTTCATGAATTGGGTGCCGAGGTCATTGCCATAGGTTGCTCACCCGATGGTCTCAACATCAACAAAGGTGTGGGTGCCACCCATCCGCAGGCTTTGGTCATGGCAGTCAAGGAACATCGGGCAGATTACGGTATTGCTCTGGATGGTGATGCCGATCGCTTGCAGTTTGTGGATGCGAGCGGGCGTTTGTTCAACGGTGATGAGCTCTTGTATTTGATGGTGGCTGACCGCTTGGCCCGCGACGAAGCTGTGCCAGGTGCAGTGGGCACCTTGATGACCAATTTGGCCGTTGAGGTGGCGCTCAAGCAGCGTGGCGTGCAATTTGTCCGTGCCAAAGTGGGGGACCGTTATGTGCTGGAGGTCTTGCACGACAAAGGCTGGTTGTTGGGCGGGGAGGGTTCAGGTCATTTGTTGGCGCTGGACAAGCACACCACGGGCGATGGTCTGGTCAGTGCATTGCAGGTGCTTCAGGCGTGTGTGGGCAGCGGCAAGACCATGGCGCAATTGCTGGAGGGCATCACGTTGTTCCCTCAAACCCTGATCAATGTTCGCTTGACCCCCGGATTTGATTGGCAAGGTCACCAAGCTCTGTGGGATGCCACGCGTGCGGCCGAAGCCAAATTGGGCGATTCCGGACGGGTCTTGATTCGTGCCAGTGGCACCGAGCCCTTGGTTCGCGTCATGGTCGAGGCACGCGATGCAGTACAAGCACGTGAATGTGCCGAAAGCATCGCCGCGACGCTGCAGTGAAATTTGTTGCTACCGCTGAGTCAGGCCTCAGTAAATCAAGCGCTCCGGTTTGATTTCTTGCAGGATGGTGGTGGCGATCTCTTCAATCGACTTGGTTGTGGTGGACAGCCAGCGGATGCCTGAGCGGCGCATCATGGCTTCGGCTTCGGACACCTCCATGCGGCAATTTTCAATGCTGGCGTAACGCGAATTGGGTCGGCGTTCAGCGCGGATCTCGGCTAAGCGGTCTGGGTGGATGCTCAGGCCAAAGATTTTTTGGCGGTGTGGCACCAAGGCAGGGGGCAATTGCCGGCGGTCAAAATCCTCTGGAATCAGGGGGTAGTTGGCTGCTTTGAGGCCGTGCTGCATGGCCAGGTACAAACTGGTCGGGGTTTTGCCGCTGCGGCTGACACCCACCAAAATCACGTCTGCAGACTCGAGATCGCGGTTCGACTGACCATCGTCATGCGCCAGTGAAAAGTTGATGGCTTCGATGCGGTCGTGGTATTCCTTGCTTTTGCTGACATCCGAAAACCGACCGACCCGATGGTGCGATTTGATGCCCAGTTCGGCCTCCAGAGGGTTGACGAAGGTGCCGAACATGTCCAGCAGCATCCCTTTGCAGTTCTCTTGCAGTACCTTGAGCACGTCCATGTTCACCAGGGTGGTGAATACGATGGGCTTGTTGCCTTCGGCCTCAGCGGTGTGATTGATCTGACGGACCGCTTGATGGGCCTTGTCGATGGTGTCCGTGAAGGGCAAACGGACATGGCGAGATTTCATGTCGAACTGGGCAAGAATGGCGTTGCCAAAAGTCTCGGCTGTGATGCCGGTGCCGTCGGAGACGAAAAATACAGTGCGTTTGGGCATGCTTGCAATTTATTTCAAAGGCTGAGGTCAACAAGACCCCTAAAATCAGTCGATTATCCATCGCAGTCGGCTTGGGGTTCTATGCCAAGAACAACAATAACCCCCAGCTGTGCACTGGAGCCAGGTTTTAACTTTGGAGCTTTGCATGTCTGATCTTTTCAGTGAGACCGCTTTGGTCGTCCCCTTCGAGCTTTTGCGCATGACCGATGTCGAGTCGGTTGGTGGCAAAAATGCCAGCTTGGGAGAGATGATTTCCCAGCTGCCTTCGGGCGTTCGGGTGCCCACGGGCTTTGCCACCACCGCCCACGCTTTTCGCCAGTTTCTGGCGTTTGGCGGTTTGACCGAGCGCATCAACGCCCGTTTGGACGCACTGGACACTGAAGATGTGCGTGCCTTGGCGGCGGCGGGTGCAGAAATCCGGGCCATGGTCGAGGCTCAGCCATTCCCATCAGATTTGGCTCAAGCCATTCGCGAAGAATTTTTGCGTCTGCAGGGCGGCAATCCCGATGCCTCTTTTGCGGTCCGCTCTTCGGCAACAGCCGAAGATTTGCCAGATGCTTCTTTTGCAGGTCAGCAGGAAACCTTCCTCAACGTGGTCGGCATTGAGCACGTACTGCACAAGATGAAAGAGGTGTTCGCCTCGCTTTACAACGACCGTGCCATCAGCTACCGCGTGCACAAGGGTTTTGCCCACGCCGACGTGGCCTTGTCCGCAGGCGTGCAGCGCATGGTGCGCTCCGATCTCGGTGCGGCGGGTGTCATGTTCACCATCGACACCGAATCGGGTTTTGAAGATGTGGTGTTCATCACCTCCAGTTATGGTTTAGGTGAGACGGTGGTGCAGGGGGCTGTGAACCCTGATGAGTTCTATGTCCATAAACCCATGTTGGCTGCTGGAAACCGCAGCGTGATCCGCCGTAATTTGGGCTCCAAGCTGATCGAGATGGTGTTCGCCACCCCTGAAGAAAAAGCTGCCTCGGGCAAGCTGGTCAAAACCACCGACGTTCCTACTGAGCTGCGCAACCGCTACAGCCTGACCGATGACGAGGTCGAGCAACTGGCCCGCTACGCGGTAGTGATCGAGCAGCATTACGGCCGCCCCATGGACATCGAGTGGGGCAAAGATGGCACCGACGGTTTGCTCTACATCTTGCAAGCTCGCCCTGAGACCGTCAAAAGCCAGGCCAAAGGCACGCCTGAACTGCGTTACAAGCTCAAAGGCAAAAGCACTATCCTGGCCGAGGGCCGCGCGATTGGTCAAAAAATCGGTACAGGCCCGGTTCGCTTGGTGCACAACATCAGTGAGATGGACAAGGTCCAGCCTGGTGATGTACTGGTGACTGACATGACCGACCCGAACTGGGAGCCGGTGATGAAGCGTGCGAGCGCGATCGTCACCAACCGGGGCGGGCGCACCTGCCATGCCGCCATCATTGCGCGCGAGCTGGGCATTCCGGCGGTGGTGGGTTGCGGCAATGCCACCGAACAACTGACCGAAGGCACCCTGGTCACTGTCAGTTGTGCAGAAGGCGATACCGGCCACATTTACGACGGTTTGCTGGAGACCGAGATCAGCGAGATCCAGCGCGGCGTGCTGCCCGAGATCAAAACCAAAATCATGATGAACGTGGGCAACCCCCAACTGGCTTTTGACTTTGCCCAGTTGCCCAACGCCGGTGTCGGCTTGGCGCGTTTGGAGTTCATCATCAACAACAACATCGGTGTGCACCCCAAGGCCATTCTGGATTACCCCGCCATCGACGCTGACTTGAAGAAAGCCGTGGAATCGGTGGCCCGTGGCCATGCTTCTCCCCGCGCTTTTTATGTCGACAAGGTGGCTGAAGGCGTGGCCAGCATCGCCGCCGCTTTCTGGCCCAAGCCGGTCATCGTGCGTTTGTCCGACTTCAAAAGCAATGAATACCGCAAACTGATCGGTGGCAGCCGTTATGAACCGGAAGAAGAAAATCCGATGTTGGGCTTCCGAGGCGCTGCGCGTTACATCAGCGCGGACTTTGGCGAAGCCTTTGCCATGGAATGCGAAGCCCTCAAACGCGTGCGTGGCGAGATGGGTTTGACCAATGTGCAGATCATGGTGCCTTTTGTGCGCACCCTAGGGCAAGCCGAAAAGGTGACCCAGCTGCTGGCCACCCAAGGCTTGCGCCGTGGTGAAAACGACCTCAAGGTCATCATGATGTGTGAAGTGCCCAGCAATGCCATCTTGGCTGAGCAGTTCCTCGAGTTCTTTGACGGCTTTTCGATTGGCTCCAACGACTTGACCCAACTCACATTGGGTTTGGACCGTGATTCGGGCATGGAGTTGTTGGCTGCTGATTTTGACGAGCGCGACCCGGCGGTCACGGCCTTGATCTCTCAAGCCATTCGGGCTTGTCTGGCACAGGGCAAGTACATTGGCATTTGCGGGCAAGGTCCTTCTGATCACCCTGATTTTGCACATTGGTTGATGGCACAGGGCATCAGTTCGATTTCTTTGAATCCGGACACCGTCATCGAAACCTGGACCAATCTGGGCGGCTGATTCGTCCGTTGAAGACTCTGCGATGAAACCGGCAGCCATCACCTCCTCGTCATACCACTGGCGAATTCATCGCAATGTGCTGATTTACATGGCCCTCCTCGTCTGTTTGATGGGGGCCATGGCTTGGGCTGAGCGATGGGGTTTGTCGCGAAACCTCATTGGTCCGATCTTCTTGTTCAGTACGGTGATGATTTACGCCTTGATCGGCATTTCCAGTCGCACCACCGATGAAGACGAGTATTACGTGGCTGGAAGGCGCATCCCGGCCATGTACAACGGGATGGCCACGGCCGCTGATTGGATGAGTGCGGCTTCCTTCATCAGTTTGGCGGGAGCCCTGTACTTGCAAGGCTTTTCTGGCAGCGGCCAGCAGCCCGGTGGTTTGGCTTATGTGATGGGCTGGACGGGCGGCTTTTGCTTGGTGGCTTTGTTGATTGCGCCCCAGCTGCGTGCCATGAAGCTTTACACCTTGCCAGACTATTTCGATCAGCGCTATGGCGGCCGCTGGCCTCGCATCATTGCCGCTTTGGCATCGGTTTTGTGTTCGTTCACTTATGTGGTGGCGCAGATTTACGGCATTGGCTTGATCGCCTCGCGCCTGACGGGCGTGCAGTTCGAAATTGGCATTTTGCTGGGCCTTGGCGGTGTCTTGCTGTGTTCGTTTTTAGGGGGCATGCGGGCCATCACCTGGACTCAAGTAGCGCAATACATCATGTTGTTGATGGCATTCATGATTCCGGTGTCTTGGTTGGCTTACAAACAACTGGGCACACCCCTGGCGCCATTGGCCTATGGGCAGCAATTGGCCCAAATTGAGGCAATTGAAAAGAAGCTGATCAACGACCCTGCTGAAATTGAAGTTCGCCAGGCTTTTGCTCGGCGGGCCCAAGTGTATGAAGAGCGCCTTAAAAATGTGGATGCTGCCATGGTGGCTTTGCGCCAAGAGCTGGAAGAGAAAATCCGCATGCTCAAAGCACAATCGGCCGATTTCGCCACCATTGCGCAAGCTCGGCGCGAACTGTTGGCCGTTCCGCGCGATGTCGCCACCGCACGCGAGCAGTGGACGCGGGCCATGCTGGACAACCGAGAAAGGTCCAAGCCTCTGGGTGGTATGCCCCAGCATGCACAGGCCTTTGCTGGAAGTCCTGACGGCAGCCCGGAAGAGGCGAAATTGTTTGACGAGTCTCGGTTGAATTTTTTGGCCTTGGTTTTTTGCCTCATGGTCGGGACCGCGGGTTTGCCACACTTGTTGACCCGTTTTTATACGGTGCCCTCGGTGGCCGAGGCCCGCACTTCGGTCGCATGGTCCCTGTTTTTCATCGGCTTGCTCTATGTGAGCGTTCCAGCTTTGGCCGTGTTGGTCAAGTTCGAGGTGCTCAATCATTTGGTGGGGAGCAGTTTTGAGGACTTGCCCAGCTGGATGGCCCAGTGGGCACGATTGGATTCGGGGCTTTTGGAGTTCTCAGACGTCAATGGCGACCGAATTTTGCAGTTGGGTGAGTTGAAGTTGGGGGCTGACATGGTCATGCTGGCCACGCCAGAGATGGGTGGCATGCCTTTTGTGGTGTCAGGTTTGGTGGCCGCAGGAGGCTTGGCAGCAGCCTTGTCAACGGCCGATGGATTGTTGTTGACCATCAGCAATGCGCTGGTGCACGACATTGGGCCTGGTCGCGATCGAAAACCCAAGTCATCCGAAGGCCGCGTCATTTTGTCCAAATTTGCGTTGCTGGCGGTGGCCATGTTGGCCGCCGTGGTGGCCGCTTTTAAACCAGCCGAAATCTTGGCCTTGGTCTCCACGTCTTTTTCCTTGGCTGCAGCGGCATTTTTTCCGGGCATGGTTTTGGGCATGGTCTGGCGCAAAGTCCATCGCCCGGCGGTGGTGGCCGGCATGCTGACGGGTCTGGGCGTCACGCTCTACTACATGGTGGTCAATGCCCCTGGTTTTCGTCATCTGATGGGGCTAACGCCAGGTGAGGGCCTGTGGTTTGGCATTCAGCCTCTGTCAGCAGGCGTTTTTGGGGTTCCTGTTGGCTTCTTGGTGATGGTTGTCTTGACCTGGGTATTGCCCAATTCCTGGGTGGAGCGCAGCGTGCCTCCAGCAAGCCCGGTTGCAAGAGTCAACAGTGAGTATCCAGGGCTCTGAAATCGAGCTATAATCTTAGGCTTCGCCTTGCCGCACCCCGACAGACGCTGGGGGCGGCTTTTCCAACCTTTTGGGTTAACCGCAAGGAGTCTCAATGCGTCATTACGAAATCATTTTGCTGATCCATCCCGATCAGTCCGAACAAGTTCCAGCCATGC
>NZ_JAXITC010000004.1:0-207010 GCF_034680285.1 Limnohabitans sp. | reverse complement strand
GTTTGGAGCATGCCATCTTGGAGCATGCAGATGTCCAGAAAGGTGGCGCATGAAAAAGCCCATCGTTTTGCCCATGGATGTGCGCCTCATGCAATGGACAGCCACGGTCATGATGGTTGTTGCGCTGCTGATGTGCTTGGCCAGTGCCATCAGTTGGATATTGCGCCATCCTGTTTTCTCGATTCAAAGCATTACCGTGAACGGCAATGTGACACACAGCAACCCTGTGACCTTGCGTGCCAACGTCATGCCCCAACTCACAGGCAATTTCTTCACTTTGAACTTGTTGCAAGCTCGTCAGGCGTTCGAGCAAATTCCTTGGATTCGCTCTGCGCTGGTGAGGCGCGAGTTTCCCAACCGTTTGTCTGTGACTTTGGATGAGTTCCAACCCGTGGCGCAATGGGGTGGTGAGGGTGATGGCAAATTTGTGAGTGTCGAGGGCGCCATTTTTGAAGTCAATGCCGATGAGGTCGACAGCGAAACGCTGCCCATCTTCAAAGGCCCAGAAGCACAAGCCCAAACGGTGCTCGAGATGTACAAGTTTCTCAAGCCGCGCATGGACAAGATGGACATGAGCTTGAACAAGCTAGAGCTGAGTCAGCGCGGCAGTTGGTCTGCTCAGTTGGAGTCGGGGGCCACTTTGGAGTTGGGCCATGGCACCCAGCAAGAAATTGGCGACCGGCTTCAATTGTTTTTCAAAACATTGACGCAAATAACGTCTCGCTATGGCCGAACCGCAAGCTCTTTGTTGTCGGCAGATTTGAGGTATGAGAACGGTTATGCACTGAGGTTGCGGGGTGTGACAACTTTGGCGGTAGATGGGTTGAAGAAACCTTAATTGGCAGATTGAAGATTTAGATCAGAACGGTTGAACATATGGCAAAAGAGTACAAAGATTTGGTAGTCGGTCTGGACATTGGAACTTCCAAGGTCATGGTCGTCGTGGCCGAGGTCATGCCAGGTGGCGAGTTGAAGTTGGCTGGCATGGGTGTGGCGCCTGGCAACGGTTTGAAGCGTGGCGTGGTGGTCAACATTGACGCCACGGTGCAAAGCATTCAACAGGCCCTGAAAGAAGCCGAGTTGATGGCCGACTGCAAGATCACGCGCGTCAATGTGGGCATCACAGGCAGCCACATTCGCGGTATCAACTCGAGTGGCATGGTGGCCATCAAGGACAAAGAAGTCACGCAAGCCGATGTGGCCCGCGTGATGGAAACTGCTCGCGCGATCAACATCTCGACCGACCAGCGCTTGTTGCTGGTGGCGCCTCAAGAGTTTGTGATCGACGGCCAGGAAGTGAAAGAGCCGATTGGCATGAGCGGTATGCGCTTGGAAGCCAAGGTGCACATCGTGACCGGCGCCCAGAGCGCCGCAGAAAACATCATCAAGTGCGTGCGCCGTTGCGGCTTGGAGGTCGATCAATTGCTGCTCAACCCCCAGTCATCGAGCTTGGCGGTTTTGTCGGAAGACGAGCGCGAATTGGGCGTGGTGTGTGTGGACATCGGCGCAGGCACGACCGACGTGGCCATTTTTGCCAACGGATCGATTCGCCACACCGCCGTCATCCCGATCGCGGGTGACCTGATCACCAGCGACATCGCCATGGCATTGCGCACCCCCACCAAGGATGCCGAAGACATCAAGGTTGAAAGCGGTTATGCCAAGCAGCTGCTGGCCGATCCTGATGCGCAGGTCGAAGTGCCTGGTTTGGGCGACCGTGGCCCACGCATGCTCAGCCGCCAAGCTTTGGCAGGGGTGATCGAGCCGCGCATCGAAGAGATCTTCTCTCTGGTGCACCAGGTTATCCGTGAATCGGGCTACGAAGAAGTGCTGTCGTCCGGCATTGTGCTTACCGGCGGCAGTGCCGTGATGCCAGGCATGGTCGAGTTGGGCGAAGACATCTTCCTCAAGCCTGTTCGTCGTGGCTTGCCCAAATATTCGGGTGGTTTGGCCGACATGGTCAGCCAACCCCGCGCAGCCACTGTGATGGGCCTTTTGGAAGAGGCCCGCATGGCCCGTCTGCGGGGATACAAAGTCACTCAAAAGAAAAGTTCGGTGAACAACGCTTTTGGACGCTTCAAAGACTTCATCGTGGGGAACTTCTGATGAATTGGCAGAAAAGATATTTGGCCAGGGGCAGTCCACCGACATCACGACCGTGTCGATGTTGACACCCCATCTCCCCAAAAAAATGAATTTAGATAAAAAACCTCGGCAACTGCAAACAAATTAAGGAGTAGCACCATGACCATCGAAATGATCCAGACAGAAGAATTCAACCAAGGCACGCAGATCAAAGTGATCGGCGTTGGCGGCGGCGGCGGCAACGCTGTGGAGCACATGATTGAGCGCCAAGTTCAGGGCGTTGAATTCGTGTGCGCCAACACCGACGCGCAGGCATTGGCCCGCAGTGCGGCACACCGTTTCATCCAACTGGGCCAGACCGGTCTGGGCGCTGGCAGCAAGCCAGAAAAAGGCCGTGAAGCCGCCGAAAGCGCGGAAGCCGACATCCGCGCCGCCATCGAAGGCGCGCACATGTTGTTTATCACCGCTGGCATGGGTGGTGGCACGGGTACAGGTGCTGCCCCTGTGATCGCCCGCATCGCCAAAGAGATGGGCATCCTGACCGTGGGTGTGGTCACCAAGCCGTTCGAATTCGAAGGCGGTCGCCGCATGTCCAATGCCGATATTGGCATGCAGGAACTTGAAGCCAATGTGGATTCGCTGATCGTGGTGTTGAACGAAAAACTGCTGGAATTGCCCGGTGGCGAAGACATGACGCAAGACGAGGCCTTTGCCCACGCCAATGACGTGCTGAAGAACGCCGTGGGTGGCATTGCCGAGATCATCAATGTGCCCGGCCATGTGAACGTCGACTTTGAAGACGTGCGCACCGTGATGGGTGAGCCCGGCAAAGCCATGATGGGCACCGCCGCTGCCAGCGGCCCCGACCGCGCCCGCATCGCAGCCGAGCAAGCTGTAGCTTGCCCGCTGCTTGAAGGTGTAGACTTGTCGGGCGCCAAGGGCGTGTTGGTCTTGATCAGCGCCGCCAAGGGCTCGCTCAAGCTGTCCGAGTCAAAGCAGGCGATGAACACCATCCGTGCTTACGCTTCGGAAAATGCCCACGTGATTTACGGCACTGCTTATGACGAAAGCCTGGGCGACGAGATCCGCGTGACCGTGGTGGCCACAGGCTTGTCCAAAGCCGGTGCACGTCGCACAGCCCCTCCGCTGCAGGTGCTGCGTACCGGTACTGACAACGTGCCTTTCACCATGGGTGGTCAAGACGCGGTCGCTGCTGCCGGCAATGCTACCGCACCGATGAACAACAGTGGCCTGAATGTGCCCGCTTACTGGCGCAGCAACCGCACCCATGCGGCTGCGCGCGTAGATGGTATGGCCAATGCGGGCATGGACGACATCGAGATCCCTGCATTCTTGCGCAAGCAAGCGGACTGATCTGCAGCGCTGAGTTTCGTTTCTGGTGCTTTGGGGCCAGACAGGTGGATGCCTGTCTGGCCCCTTTTTGCATGTTCGTTCAGCTCGATCGCTTTGTGTTTTAAGAGGGTCACTCGGTTTTTGCCGTCCCGATGTTTTGCCCGGGGCCGTCGGGCTCGTCGTCGCTTCGCGCCTCAATATCGCCCGCCAGCCCCGAGCAAACCACCGGGACTGTGTAACCTCAGTGGCATGCCTTAGGGTTTGATGTCTAGTCCTTGCCAGCACCTTACTTTGCTCGACAACTAAAATACACGCATGCTCGCACAACGCACCCTCAAAACCTTGACCAAAGCCGTCGGCGTGGGTTTGCACAGCGGTCAGCGCGTCGAGCTGACCCTGCGCCCCGCAGCGCCGGATACCGGCATTGTGTTTCGCCGGATCGACCTGGCCGAGCCGGTGGACATTCCGGTCAACGCCGAGGCGGTGACCGACACCCGTTTGGCGTCCACTATCTCGGCGGGCCAAGCCAAAGTGCTGACGGTCGAGCACCTGATGTCGGCTTGTGCGGGTTTGGGGATTGATAACTTGTACGTGGACATCACGGCCGAAGAGGTGCCCATCCTGGATGGTTCAGCCTCTTCTTTTGTGTTTTTGCTGCAAAGCGCGGGCGTGGTGGAGCAGTCTGTGTCCAAGCGTTTTGTGCGCGTGCTCAAACCTGTTGAGGTGTCGGAAGGTGAGGGCGAAAACATCAAATGGGCACGATTGACGCCCTACCATGGCTACAAGTTGAGCTTTGAAATTGATTTTCGGCACCCCGCCGTGGACTCGACCGGTCAACAGGTGGTGTTTGACATGTCAGATGGGGTGTATGCCCGCGACATTGCCCGTGCTCGCACCTTTGGCTTTACCAAAGACGTGGAGATGCTCCGCGCCAATGGCTTGGCTTTGGGGGGGGGCTTGGACAACGCCATCGTGATGGACGATTACAAAGTGTTGAATGCCGATGGCCTTCGTTATGACGACGAGTTCGTCAAACACAAAATTCTTGACGCCATGGGCGATTTGTACATTTTGGGCAAACCGCTGTTGGCCGCGTACAGCGCGTTCCGCTCGGGCCATGCCATGAACAACCGCTTGCTGCGCGAGTTGTTGTCTCAGCCCGACGCTTACGAGGTTGTGACTTTTGAGAACAAGGCCCAAGCGCCACGGGGTTTTGCCGCCCTGCAGCCCGCTTGGTGATGCTGCGCACCACGCATCTTTTGTATTTGCACGGGTTCCGGTCTTCGCCGAACTCGGTCAAGGCCAAAAAAATGGCGGACATCGTTCAGCGCCAGCATCCGGGGGTGACTTGGTGGTGCCCTCAGCTGCCTGCATCCCCTCGAGAAGCCATGACTTTGTTGCAAGACGGTGCTGCCAATTGGCCTTTGGATCGCACCGCCGTCGTGGGTTCTTCCTTGGGTGGCTTTTATGCCTCTTGGCTGGCGCGGCAATGGAATTGCCCCGCCGTGCTGCTGAACCCAGCGGTGCATCCAGCACGTGATTTAGCGCGTTACATTGGCGAGCACCCTGTATGGTATGACTCATCTCAGCGTATTTTCTTTGAGCCGTCTTATGTGCAGGAATTGAGCCGCTTGGAGGCTCAGATGCAAGACGTTCCGATGTCAGAGCCCCGCACTCTTGCTGTCATCGCCCAAGGGGATGAGGTGCTGGATTGGCGAGAAATGTTGGCCCGCCATGAAGACGGTCAAGTTCGCTTGATCGAGGGCAGCGACCACGCTCTGAGTGATTTTGACCTGTACCTGCCCGAAATCTTGGAATTTCTTCACCTGGCCTGATGGCGGGAGCCATTCACGGCGGTGGCACGTGGGAAAATCACGCCATGTACGCATTATTTGAAGAAGCCGGTAAGTTCATGGCCGGTCGCATCTTGTCCGAAGCTGAGGCCTCCGCACAGGTTGAGCTCGATTCGGGCAAACGGGTCAAAGTCAAAGCTGCAGCCCAGTTGCTTAAATTTGACAAGCCCACCCCAGCCGCTTTGATGGCCGAGGCCACAGCGCTGAGCCAAAGCATCGAGTTGGAGCTGGCCTACGAATTTGCACCCGAGGAAGAGTTTGGGTTCGCCGATTTGGCGCAAGACTATTTCAACTCGGCCAGTACGGTGCAGCAAGTGGCTGCATTGCTGCGTCTGCATGAAGCCCCACATTACTTCCGTCGCGCTGGTAAAGGGCGTTTTCGCAAAGCACCGGCCGAGATCGTGCAACAGGCTTTGCTGGCAATTGAAAAGAAGAAGCAAGTCCAAGCCCAAATCGAGGCTTGGTCGGCAGAACTTGTGGCGGGCACTTGCCCTGTTCCGATTCGCGAGCAGCTGTACAAAATCCTGTTTCGGCCTGACAAAAACACTCCCGAGTACAAGGCTGTGGTCGAGGCCAGCAAGGCCAGCCAAAGAGCGCCTTTGAACTTGCTGCAAAACGCCGGGGCCATCGCATCGGCCTGGGATTTCCATTGGCAGCGTTTCTTGTTCGACCTGTTCCCCAAAGGCACGGGCTTTCCGGTTTTGCAGGCGCCACCCATCGTGGACGATTTGCCTCTGGCGCCGGTACAAGCCTTCTCGATTGACGACTCGCACACCACCGAAATCGACGACGCGTTGTCACTGCAAGGTCTGGGCAGTGGAACGGTCACTGTGGGCATCCACATCGCCGCACCGGGCCTGGCTTTGACGCCAGGCAGCGCCATCGACCAACTGGGCCGCGCACGTTTGTCCACCGTGTACATGCCCGGCTACAAAATCACCATGCTGCCCGACAGCGTGGTTCAGGCCTATACCTTGATGGAGGGGCGAGACTGCCCGGCGGTGTCGCTGTATGTGTCTTTCAACGAAGACACGCTCGAGGTGCAAAGCGCTGTGACCCGTTTGGAGCGGGTGCCGATTTTGGTCAACCTGCGCCATGACCAACTGGACGAACGCATCACCCGCGAATGGCTGGAAGGCGAAGACCAAAGCGACCACGCCGATGTACCCGTGAGCCGAGCCACATTGGGTTTTTTCTGGCGCCTGGCACAAACCCTCAAGGCCCGCCGCGAAGTGGTGCGGGGCAAACCCGAAAACTTCAATCGCCCGGACTACAGCTTCAAGCTAGAACGTGAAAGCAACGAAGCCCCTCCGACGGGCGAGGAGACGGTGGTCATTGGTACCCGCAAGCGCGGTGCGCCACTCGATTTGATGGTGGCCGAGGCCATGATTTTGGCCAACAGCACATGGGGCCAGTGGATGGCCCAACTGGGCGTGCCTGGCATTTACCGCAGCCAAGCCAGCATGGCCCCCGGTGTGAAGGTGCGCATGGGCACCAAGGCGCTGCCGCACGCCGGCATTGGGGTGCCCAGCTATGCCTGGAGCACCTCGCCCTTGCGCCGTTACACCGACTTGGTCAACCAGTGGCAAATCATCGCCTGCGCCAAACATGGCGCAACAGCGGCATTGGCTGCACCTTTCAAGCCCAAAGATGCGGAGCTGTTCTCCATCATCAGCGGTTTTGATGCTGCTTACAGCGCCTACAACAGCGTGCAGTCGAGCATGGAGCGCTACTGGACGCTGCGTCATGTTCAACAGCAACACATCGAAGAACTGGAAGCGAGTTTGGTCAAGGAGGTGGGCGGCGGCAGTTGGTTGGTGCGCGCCGACACCTTGCCACTGATGTTCAGTGTGATGGGTGCAAATGGCCTGATGCGCGGTGCGCGTGTGCGTGTCAAGCTTGGCGAGGTGGACCTGATGGCACTCGATGTGCACGGGACCGTGACCGCGCACTTGGACGCCCCCACCGATGCCGATGCTGTGGGCGCCGATGCCGAAACCGAAGAGGCCGATGAGGACGAGGCCATGGCCGCAGGGCCGCTCACCATTGCGGTCGATCTGAGTGACAGCACGCAAAGCGATGGGTCTTGAGGGTGCTCAGCCTGCTTGGCCACGCCCAAGCGCTTGGCTGAACCAGGTGTTGCATCGCCACACCTTGGTGTGGGCATTGGGCTTTTCGCTGCTGGTGCATGCGGCCTTGTTGGCTTGGCGCTTCGCCGATCCCGAGAGTTTTCAGCGCGTCTTTGAGGACACAGCCTTAGAGGTCGTTCTCGTCAATGCCCGCAGTGATGCACCCCCAGATCGGGCGCAGGCCATCGCCCAAGTCCATTTGGCAGGCGGGGGCGCCATTTCGAGCCATCAACGTGCCAGCTCCCCTTTGCCGCCGTCTGCGGTTCAGGAGTCGGGTGCGGATATTGGGGCCATGCAGCGCCAAATCGAGGCACTCAAGCTGCAGCAAATGCGTTTGCTCACGCAACTCAAGCAAGAGTTGTCGGCCCTGACGACCGACCCGTCTGGCGAGACCGCCGATGCACCCGAGCGCCAGGCTCGTCAAGAACGGCAACAGCAGTTGACCCGCCAGTTGGCCGAAATTGAACCCAAGCTTCAGAAAAACCAAGCGGGCCCACGCAATAGGTTCATTGGGCCTGCCACGCGGGAAGCGGTGTACGCGCTTTATTACGACAAGCTGCGGCGCACCATTGAAACCCGTGGCACGCTCAATTTCCCTCAAGTGGGTGGGCGAAAGCTTTATGGACAGTTGACCATGGTGATCACGGTGGATGCGGGAGGGCGCCTGGTTCAGACCGAAGTGGCCAAACCCTCGGGCTTGCCTTTGTTGGACCAACGGGCTGTGGCGATTGTGCGCAGTGCTGCACCTTTTGATGGGTTCAGCGCTAACATGCGGCGTCAGGCCGACCAAATTGTGGTGGTCACCCGTTTTCAGTTTTCCAATGAGGGAACGCTGGACATGCGCATGTTGACCCCAGGTGCGCTGCAGCCCTGATGGTGGGGTGACCCTTGAAACTCAGAGACATAGGAATTTGATGCGTGCTTTCGGACGTTGGTGTGCACTGGTCTTGTTGGCAGGGCTGGGTTTGCAGCTTTTCTTTGCCTTGCGCATCGCCAGCATGGCCGTTTGGACGCCGCAATCCACCAGTTTTGAGCGCTCGCAGATGTGGCAAATTGTGTCCCGACAAGGCCAGTTGCCTTGGCGTCAAGAATGGGTCGATCTGTCCAGCATTTCGCCCAAATTGCAACGGGCAGTGATCGCTTCAGAGGACGGCTTGTTTGCGCAGCACGGCGGCGTGTGGTGGGAGTCTTTGGAAAAAGCCTGGGAGAAAAACGCCAAAGCCAAAGCTTTGGCCGAGCAGAGTGCCCAGCGCCGACCGGATGGCAAAACACCGCCTGTGAAAATCGTGGGCGGCTCCACCATCACCCAACAGTTGGCCAAAAACCTGTTTTTGTCGGGCGAACGCACTTTGCTGCGCAAGGGCCAAGAAATGCTGATGACTTTGGCATTGGAGGCTTTCCTGTCCAAGCGCCGCATTCTGGAGATCTACCTCAACAGTGTCGAATGGGGTGAGGGCGTTTTTGGGGCCGAGGCTGCTGCGCAGCACTATTTCAGGAAAACGGCCGCCCGCTTGAACGACTGGGAAGCGGCGCGCTTGGCGGTCATGTTGCCGCGTCCCCGGTATTTTGAGCAGAAGGCCCAATCGGCTTATTTGGCCAGCCAAGCCGAAAAGATCGTGGCTCGCATGGGCGATGTGGTGTTGCCATGAGTTCATTGACCACGGCCACGCCCCAAACCGTCCGCATCCTGGGCATTGATCCAGGTTTGCAGACCACGGGCTTTGGTGTGCTGGACATGACCGGCTCGCGCCTGCAATACGTGGCCAGCGGCGTGATCGAGACCACTCGGGGCGATATGGGCAATTTGCCTGCCCGTTTGAAAGTCATTTACGACGGGGTGCGTGAGATCCATGCCCGCTATCAACCCGATGTTGCCTCGGTCGAGATCGTTTTTGTCAACGTCAACCCGCAAGCGACCTTGCTGCTGGGTCAGGCGAGGGGCTGTTGTGTCACGGCTTTGGTGTCATGCGACTTGCCGGTCGCCGAATACACCGCTTTGCAAATGAAGCAGTCGGTCACAGGGCACGGTCGGGCCGCCAAGTCGCAAGTTCAAGAAATGGTCAAACGCTTGCTGCAACTGCCGGTGGTGCCCCGTCAAGATGCTGCCGATGCGCTGGGCATGGCCATCACCCATGCGCATGCCAGCCCGTCTATGAACAAACTGGCCGCACAAGGTGTTCTTAACCGCAAAACGCATGGCATGTTCCGCAGTGGCCGCAGTCACTGAGGCATGGCCAAGGCGATAGGCTTGGCCGCGCCCTGAGATAATCTCAGCCATGGGTCCTGTCATTCAAACACCAACGCTCTTGCATCGCATGCGGCATCTGCTCAAGGGCTTCGATGGCCCTTTGGCGTTCGCTGTGTTCATGCTCGCCTGCGCGGGTTTATTGATCATGTTTTCTTCCGGCTACGACCACGGCACCCGTTTTGTGGACCATGGGCGAAACATGCTCTTGGCAGGGTTCATCATGTTTGTGGTGGCCCAGTTACCGCCGCAAAAACTCATGGCTTGGGCGGTGCCGGTTTACACGGTGGGGGTCATTTTGTTGGTGGCGGTGGCGATTTTCGGCATCACCAAAAAAGGGGCCAAACGCTGGATCAACCTGGGCGTGGTGATCCAGCCCAGTGAAATTTTGAAAATTGCATTGCCTCTGATGTTGGCGGCTTGGTTTCAAAAGCGCGAAGGCCAGTTGCGCCCCTTTGACTTTGCCGTGGCTTTGCTGATTTTGGGTATCCCGGTGGGTTTGATCATGAAGCAACCCGATTTGGGCACCTCCTTGTTGGTGTTGGCAGCAGGGTTGGCCGTGATTTTCTTTGCCGGACTGAAGTGGCGTTGGATCTTGCCGCCCATTGGTTTGGGCTTGGTGGGCATGGTGGTGCTGGTCGTCATGGAGCCCACCTTGTGTCAGCCAGACGTGGATTGGCGTGTGCTCCACGAATACCAGCGACAACGGGTCTGTACCTTGCTTGACCCGGCACGTGACCCTTTGGGCAAGGGCTTTCACATCATTCAGGGCATGATCGCCATCGGCTCCGGCGGTTTTTGGGGCAAGGGCTTCATGCAAGGCACCCAGACCCACCTTGAATTCATTCCCGAACGGACCACCGACTTCATTTTTGCCGCCTATGGCGAGGAGTTTGGTTTTGTGGGGGGCTTGTTCCTGATTTTTTGGTTCTTTTTTCTGGTTTATCGGGCGCTGGTCATCGCCGCAGAGGCGCCCACCCTGTTCAGCCGTCTGTTGGCGGGCAGCATGGCCATGATTTTCTTCACCTACGCCTTTGTGAACATGGGCATGGTCAGTGGCATTTTGCCGGTGGTGGGGGTGCCTTTGCCTTTCGTGAGCTATGGCGGTACCGCCATGGTGACCTTAGGCTTGGCCTTGGGGATATTGATGTCGATCGCTCGCTCCAAACAATGGGTGCAAACATGAGTGGAGGGTTGCCTGTGGTGGTGGTCGGTGCAGGCAATATGGGCGGCGGTATGCTGGCCCGTTTGTGCGCACTGGGGTGGTCAGTCGGAGTGCACGATAGTGACCCGCAAGCCCAAGCACAGGCGGTTGCCGCAGGCGCTGTCCCTTTTGAATCTCCAATGCAGGCAGCACAGTCTTTGGCGCCCCATGGCTTGCTTTTGGTGGCCGTGGTCGATGCCGCGCAAACCGAAGCGGTGCTGTGGGGACGCGGCGATCAGGGCCTTGGGCACGGTGCGGGTCCCCACTTGCAGCCGGGCCAAACGGTGATGCTGTGCCCCACTTTGGGGCCCGAGACTGTGGTCTCGCAAGCGGAGCGCCTGGCGCTTGGCGGCGTGGACTGCATCGATGCCCCCATGTCGGGTGGCCCCGCGAGGGCCCGGGACGGCAGCATGAGCTTGATGGTGGCCTGTTCTGAAACCGCTTGGCAGCGGCACCAGCTTGTGCTGAAAGCCTTGAGCCAACAAGTGTTTCGTGTGGGCACGAGAGTGGGCGATGGTGCCCGCACCAAGTTGGTCAACAATTTGTTGGCGGCGGTGAATTTGGCTGGGGCTGCTGAGGCCATGGCCTTGGCCGAGCGCTTGGGGCTGGATCCGGCGGCGACTTTGTCGGTGATCGAGGCTTCCAGCGGGCAAAGCTGGATCGGTTCAGACCGGATGCGCCGGGCCTTGGCTGGGGACTTTGAGCCTCGTGCCCATGTCAGTTTGTTGGCCAAAGACACGGGTTTGGCCATGCAGGCGGCCGAAGATGTGGCATTTGAGCCCGGTTTGGGCCGTTTGGCCAAGAATCTTTTTGCACAGGCCATGGCGCAGGGCTTGCAGGGCCATGACGATGCGGCCCTGCTCAAAATAATGCGTCAGGGCTGCGGCTGATTCGGGCGGAGACTTTTTGGCGCTGTCCGCTGCGGGCAAGGGTCTTGAAGCCTGCCTACAATGTCCCCCATGATTTCACGCGAACCCACCATTGAACGCCTGGCCACAGCCCGGTCCCTCTTGCTTGAGCCGTTTGGCTTGGACGAAACCCACCTGAGTCGGGCGCTGGCCGCCATTCAGGCACACCAAGTCGACGATGCTGATCTGTATTTCCAATACACCCGCTCTGAGGGCTGGAGCTTGGAAGAAGGCATTGTCAAAACCGGCAGCTTCAGCATTGACCAAGGGGTCGGCGTGCGGGCCGTGTCGGGCGAAAAAACCGCCTTTGCCTATTCAGATGACATCTCTGAAGCTTCCTTGATGGATGCGGCCATGACGGTGCGCACCATCGCGCAAGCCACTCAAAACAAGCGCATCAAGGTGCCTACGCGCAAGGTGTCGGCCAGTCGTTCGCTCTACCCATCGCTCGACCCGATGTCTACTTTGGACAGCACGGCCAAAGTCAACCTGCTTGGCCGAGTTGAAAAGATCGCCCGTGCCAAAGATCCGCGTGTGGTGCAGGTCATGGCCGGCTTGGCCACCGAGTACGACGTGGTCATGGTCGCGCGTGCCGACGGCACCTTAGCGGCCGATGTGCGCCCCTTGATTCGTTTGTCTGTCACTGTGATCGCTGAGCAAAATGGCCGACGCGAAGTGGGCAGTGCAGGCGGCGGTGGCCGCTTTGGTTTGGCTTACTTTGACGATGGCATGGTCGAGAGCTATGTGCAAGAAGCCGTCTCGGCGGCGCTCATCAATCTGGACGCCCGACCTGCACCTGCAGGCGAGATGACGGTGGTCTTGGGCAATGGCTGGCCCGGCGTGTTGTTGCACGAGGCCGTGGGCCACGGGCTGGAGGGCGACTTCAACCGCAAGGGCTCGAGCGCTTTCAGTGGCCGCATTGGCCAGCGCGTGGCGGCCAAAGGCGTCACCGTGCTCGACGACGGGACGATTGCCGACCGTCGCGGCTCGCTGAACGTGGACGACGAAGGCCATGCCAGCCAAAAGAACGTGCTGATCGAAGACGGCATCTTGCGCGGCTACATCCAGGATGCGATGAACGCTCGCCTGATGGGCGTCAAGCCCACGGGCAACGGCCGCCGCGAAAGCTACGCCCATGTGCCCATGCCGCGCATGACCAACACCTACATGTTGGGTGGCGACAAGAGTCCTGAAGAAATCGTGGCCAGCATCAAAAAAGGCCTGTACGCCACCAACTTTGCAGGCGGCCAGGTGGACATCACCAGCGGCAAGTTCGTGTTTTCGGCCAGCCAGGCCTACTGGGTGGAAAACGGCAAGATCCAATACCCCGTCAAGGGCGCCACCCTGATCGGCAGCGGCCCCGAGTCGCTCAAGAAGATCAGCATGATCGGCAACGACATGAAGCTGGACTCGGGCGTGGGCACCTGCGGCAAGGAAGGCCAGAGCGTGCCGGTGGGCGTGGGTCAGCCAACCTTGCGCATCGATGGCCTGACCGTTGGGGGAACGGCCTGATGCCTCAAAAGCTCATCCGGGTTTGTCCCCGGATCAGCTTGTCAGGAACTGTCATTCAGCTGTGATACATTGAACCCATGTCTTTGCGCACCGCGTTTTACTTTTTTTATTTTTGGTTCTCAGTCCCCGGCGGACGAGAGGCGAGCGCATAAGCACCCGAACATCTCGATACACACCGCCGGAGCCCCAAAGCCCGGCGGTTTTTTTTCACCTGTTTTTATTCAATCTGAGGAGTCCACGATGAACGCCAATACCACAGCCCCTGAGAGCTGGTACCCGAATGCTGCCGACCGCACCGGTCAGACCGACGACGAACGCATCAAGGACATCACCGTGCTCCCGCCTCCAGAACATTTGATTCGGTTCTTCCCGATCGCCGGTACAGCGACGGAAACCTTGATCACCAAAACCCGCAAAGCCATTCAGAAGATCGTGCACGGTCAAGACGACCGTCTGCTGGTCATCATTGGTCCTTGCTCGATCCACGACCCAGCCGCCGCCTTGGACTACGCCCGTCGCCTCAAGCCCCTGCGCGACAAGTACGCCGACACCCTAGAGATCGTGATGCGGGTGTACTTCGAAAAGCCGCGCACCACCGTGGGCTGGAAGGGCCTGATCAACGACCCCTACCTCGATGAAAGCTACCGCATTGACGAAGGTCTGCGCATTGCCCGCCAGTTGCTGATTGAGATCAATCGCCAAGGGTTGCCTGCAGGCAGCGAGTTCCTCGACGTGATCTCGCCCCAGTACATCGGCGACCTGATCAGCTGGGGTGCCATAGGTGCGCGCACCACCGAAAGCCAGGTACACCGTGAGTTGGCTTCGGGCTTGTCGGCGCCCATCGGCTTCAAGAACGGTACGGATGGCAACATCAAGATCGCCACCGACGCGATCCAGGCCGCTGCCCGTGGTCACCATTTTTTGTCAGTGCACAAAAACGGCCAAGTCGCCATCGTGCAGACCCAGGGCAACAAGGACTGCCATGTGATCTTGCGCGGCGGCAAAGCGCCCAATTACGACGCCGAAAGCGTGGCCGCAGCCTGCAAAGAGTTGGAGGCCGCCAAGTTGCCTGCCACTTTGATGGTGGACTGCAGCCACGCCAACAGCAGCAAAAAGCACGAGCGCCAGATCGACGTGGCCAAAGACATTGCAACGCAAATCAGCGGCGGCTCACGCCAGGTTTTCGGCGTCATGGTCGAAAGCCACATCGTGGACGGTGCCCAGAAGTTCACGCCCGGCAAGGACGATGTGACGAAACTGGCCTACGGTCAGAGCATCACCGACGCCTGCATCGGCTGGGACGACAGCGTGGGCGTGTTGCAGGTGTTGTCCGATGCGGTGAAGGCGCGCCGCGCCCGCTGATTCGTCGTTTTTTGCCGGGGTAAGTCTTTGTGGAAGGCTGCCCCTGCGGCCGAATGGAGCCACTTCCTGAGAGCATAGGGTCGCGAGCAGGAGCTTGCTCCCACAAATTACGATGCCAGTGCTGAAGCCTCAGACGGTTTGCAAGGCTTCCAGCAGCTTGGCGTGAATCCCGCCAAAGCCACCATTGCTCATGCACAGCAGGTGGTCGCCGGGTTGCACTTGGGCCAATACTTGCGCAATCACCTCGTCAATGTTGGCGCCCACTTGCGCCCGTGAGCCCATGGGCTCGAGCGCGGACGCGGCGTCCCAGCCTAATCCGCCCGAGTGGCAAAACGCGAGATCGGTTTCTTCTAGGCTCCAGGGCAGCTGGGCCTTCATGGTGCCCAGCTTCATGGTGTTGCTGCGCGGCTCAAAGATCGCGAGGATGCGCGCATCACCCACCTGGCGGCGCAGGCCGTTGACGGTGGTGCGAATCGCGGTGGGGTGGTGGGCAAAGTCGTCGTAGACGGTGATGCCATTGACCGTACCGCGCACTTCCATACGTCTTTTGACGTTTTCAAAGCTGGCCAGGGCTTGCGCCGCCACAGCCGGACTCACACCGACATGTTCGGCGGCGGCGATGGTGGCCAGCGCGTTGAGTTGGTTGTGCACGCCGCCAATGGACCACTGCACCTCGGCGACCGGTTGACCCGCTTGCAGCACTTTGAAATGCGAGGGCTCACCCTCCGCCACGAAGTCGCTGACGGCGCTGCCAAAGCTGCGCACTTCGCTCCAGCAGCCTTGTCCCAACACGCGTGTCAGACTTTCTTCCAGGCCGTTGACGACCACACGGCCCGTGCCGGCCACAGTGCGCACCAGGTGGTGGAATTGCCGTTCGATGGCGGCCAAGTCGTCAAAAATATCGGCGTGGTCGAATTCGAGGTTGTTCAGGATGGCGGTGCGCGGCCGATAGTGCACAAACTTGCTGCGCTTGTCGAAGAAAGCGGTGTCGTATTCGTCGGCTTCGATCACGAAATACTGTCCGCTACCCAAGCGGGCTGAAATGCCGAAGTTCAGCGGCACACCACCGACCAGAAACCCCGGCTGCAAACCAGCCTGCTCCAGCACCCAAGTGAGCATCGAGGTGGTGGTGGTTTTGCCGTGCGTGCCAGCGACGGCGAGCACATGTTTGCCCTGCAACACATGCTCAGACAGCCATTGCGGGCCGCTGGTATAGGGCGCACCGGATTCCAATATCGCTTCCATCAGCGGGAATTTGGGGCTGCCGTCGGCCAGTCGTGCTCGGCTGACCACGTTGCCGATTACGTACATGTCGGGCTTCAGGGCCATCTGCCCTGCATTAAAACCTTCGATCAGGTCGATGCCCAAGGCGCGGAGTTGATCACTCATGGGCGGGTAAACGCCCGCGTCACAACCTGTCACCCGATGCCCTGCCTCGCGGGCCAGCGCGGCCAGGCCCCCCATGAAGGTGCCACAAATGCCCAAAATATGTATATGCATGCTCGGATTTTAGGGGGCCATGGACAGCAAGCTTCAACAAGCAGGGTCGTGATCCCTTAAGGGTCAGTCACAATGGGTGCCCATGAACGACCTTGCCCTTGAAATTGCCGCATCAGCTGCCCGTTTGGTGGTTGAAGAAGGTTTGGCTTTTGGCCCGGCCAAACACCGCGCCCTCAAAGAGCTGGGCTTGCCCGCGCGAACGGCTTTGCCGACCAATGACGTGGTGGAAGCCGAAGTACGTGACTACATTGCCTTGTTTTGCGCCGATACGCAGCCTGCTGAATTACAGGCTTTGCGCGAATTGGCGTTGGTCTGGATGCAGCGCTTGTCCGAATTTCGCCCGCACCTGGGTGGAGCGGTCTGGCAAGGCTGGGCCACGCGCCTGTGCGATGTGGATTTGGCCTTGTTTTGTGATGACCCCAAATCGGCCGAAATCGCCCTGATCAACCAAAATCTGCGTTACGAGGTCCAAACTGTGCGCGGTCTGCATGGAGACGATGTGGATGTTCTGAGTTTGCACAGTTTTTGCGAGCCATTGAAAGAAGATGTGGGGGTGCACCTGCGGATTTACGATTTGGACGATTTGCGCGGTGCACTTTTGCCAGATGCCCAAGGCCGATCCCCGCGAGGTGATTTGACGGCACTTCAGCGCCTTCTGGCGGCATGAAAGACAATTCCACCATGATCAATCCAGGCGCAAGCGCTTCTCGGCGCAATTTGGTTTTAGGGGCGGGTGCAGCAGCAGCCGTGGCTGGTGTGGGCGTGGCCTTGTGGCGTTTTGAGCCCCAGGCCGTGGCCCCAGCTGACAACCACCCGCTTTGGAGCCAGCAATTTGAGACCCCTGCAGGCGAAGGTCTGTCGATGGTCAATTTCAAAGGCAAACCGCTGTTGCTCAATTTTTGGGCGACTTGGTGTCCGCCCTGTATCGAAGAATTGCCCATGATCCAAGCCTTCTGGCGAGCAAATGCACCCCAGGGTCACCAAGTGGTCGCCTTGGCCATTGATCAACCCAGCGCCGTTCGCCGGTTTTTGGAGCGACAGCCTTTGGGCTTTGCCGTCGGGTTGGCGGGTCTGGAGGGAACGAATTTGGCCAAATCGCTGGGTAATGCCGCAGGAGGCTTGCCCTTCACGGTGTTTTTCAAGGGAGATGGCAGCATTTGGCGACAAAAGATGGGTCAGCTCACACCAGATGATTTGAGCCAATGGCGAGCCGCCACCACCTAAAGCGACTGATCCCCTTGTCTGTCTGTGTCATCGTCATTGGGGCGCTGCTTTTGTTCTGAATGGCTGAGCATTTGGGCGTCATTTATGATGCGTAAAGTCAATTTCGAGGGGTTTTACCGAAATTTGGTGTAAATTCGATCCATTGCATGTGCTCAAAGCATCGGAGGATTTATGGATTTGCGCAAACTCAAAACACTGATTGACTTGGTGTCTGATTCCAACGTTTCGGAGTTGGAAATTACCGAGGCTGAAGGCAAAGTACGCATTGTCAAAAGCATGGGCGCGGCTGCGCCCGTGGTGATGCAGCAAGCGGCTCCTGTGGCGATGGTGGCTGCACCCGCCGCAGCCCCTGTGGTGGCCGATGTCCCAGCGGCATCTGCTGCGCCTGTCGGTCATGCCGTCAAATCCCCCATGGTGGGCACTTTTTACCGTTCTTCCAGCCCAGGCGCTGCGCCTTTCATTCAAATTGGCTCGGTGGTCAAAGAGGGCGACACCTTGTGCATCATCGAGGCGATGAAAATCCTCAACGAGATCGAGTCCGATAAGGCGGGTACCGTCACGCAGATTCTGTGTGAAAACGGTCAAGCCGTGGAATACGGTCAGCCATTGTTCATCGTCGAATAAGTCAACGGGGATTTCATGTTCAAGAAAATCCTGGTGGCCAACCGCGGTGAGATCGCTTTGCGGATCCAGCGTGCGTGCCGAGAGTTGGGAATCAAGGCGGTCATGGTTTACTCCGAGGCCGATAAAGAAGCCAAATACGTGAAATTGGCCGAAGAAGCCGTGTGTATTGGCCCTGCGGCATCGTCGCTCAGCTATCTCAATATGCCGGCCATCATTTCGGCAGCCGAGGTGACCGATGCCGAAGCCATTCACCCTGGTTATGGTTTTTTGAGTGAAAACGCAGACTTCGCCGAGCGCGTCGAGAAAAGCGGTTTCCAGTTCATTGGCCCGACCCCTGAATCGATCCGCATCATGGGTGACAAGGTCTCCGCTAAACAAGCCATGATTCGTGCGGGTGTGCCGTGCGTGCCTGGCTCTGAGGGTGAGTTGCCCGACGATCCGGTTCAGATTCGCCGCATTGCCAAGTCGGTGGGTTATCCCGTCATCATCAAGGCAGCGGGTGGTGGTGGCGGTCGAGGCATGCGTGTGGTGCACACCGAGGCGGCTTTGGTCAATGCCGTGCAAATGACCAAGGCCGAAGCCGGAGCAGCGTTTGGCAATCCTGCGGTTTACATGGAGAAATTCCTGCAAAACCCGCGGCACATTGAGATCCAGATTCTGGCCGACAAGTTCAAAAACGCCGTTTACTTGGGCGAGCGCGACTGCTCGATGCAACGTCGTCACCAAAAAGTGATTGAGGAAGCGCCGGCTCCAGGTATCCCTCGCAAGCTGATCGAAAAGATTGGCGAGCGCTGCGTGGCCGCTTGCAAAAAAATCGGCTATCGCGGAGCGGGCACCTTCGAGTTTTTGTTTGAAAACGGCGAGTTTTATTTCATCGAAATGAACACCCGCGTGCAGGTGGAGCATCCTGTGACCGAATGGATCACGGGTGTGGACATCGTCAAGACACAGATCATGGTGGCTGCAGGCGAAAAATTGCCCTTCACGCAAAGGCAAATTCAAATCCGGGGCCATGCCATTGAGTGCCGTATCAATGCCGAGGACCCTTTCAAGTTCACGCCTTCGCCTGGTCGTGTCACGTCGTGGCACATGCCCGGTGGTCCCGGCGTGCGCGTGGATTCGCATGTGTACAACAACTATTTTGTCCCGCCCAATTACGATTCGATGATCGGAAAGCTGATCGTGCATGGCGATACACGCGAGCAGGCGCTGGCCCGCATGCAGACCGCCTTGAACGAGACCGTGATCGAAGGCATTAACACCAACGTGCCATTGCACCGCGAACTGATGGTGGATGCCAAGTTCATGCAAGGCGGCACCAATATCCACTATCTGGAGCACTGGCTGAGCCAGCACAAGCGCTGAACCTTTATGTTTGAACTGAGCTTGTTGTGCCCCGAAGACCGGGTTGATCTCCTGAGCGATGCGCTCGATGCCTTGGATGCCTTGAGTGTGTCGGTCGAAGATGCCGATGCCCAAACCCCTGCCGAGCAAGCCTTGTTTGGTGAGCCCGGCATGCCGCCCCCCAAAGACGGTTGGCAACGTTCTCGCATGGTGGCGCTGTTTGCGCAAGAGGCTCAAGCCCAGGAAGCGGTGGCCTTGCTGAAGGCGCAAGACTTCTTTGACGGTTGCCGCATGTTGGGCGTTGTGGCTGTCGCTGACCAAGATTGGGTGCGTTTGACCCAGTCTCAGTTCGCGCCTGTTGAAATCACTTCTGATTTTTGGATTGTGCCCACTTGGCATGAGCCGCCTGCGCAGGCCCGGCAAATCATTCGTTTGGATCCGGGTTTGGCCTTTGGTACGGGCACCCACCCCACCACGCGCATGTGTCTGCGCTGGATTGCGCAGCATGGCGTCCAAGACCAACGTGTGCTGGACTACGGCTGTGGTTCGGGTATTTTGGCCATCGGAGCGGCCAAGTACGGTGCCACGCAAATCGATGCGGTGGACATTGACGATGCGGCCGTGACATCCACTGAGCTGAACGCGCAGGCCAACAACGTGCACTTGCAAGCTGGGTTGCCCGACAAGGCGCAAGGCCTTTACCAAACGGTTTTGGCCAATATTTTGGCTACGCCCCTCAAGGTTTTAGCGCCATTACTTTGTGCCCATGTCGCACCCCAAGGGTCTTTGGTGTTGGCCGGCATTTTGGAGCGGCAAGCTGACGAGCTCAAAGCGGCCTACGCACCTTGGATTTCCCTTGAAGTGGCCGACAGCGAAGATGGCTGGATTTTGATGACGGCCACTTCGCCTGCCTCAGCCCCAGTGTCGTCCTGATCATTGGCAAGTCCTGTCATGTGGTTCACAGTGCCATGAGTTGGATCACCCGCTGCCCCGCTTGCGGTTTGACCTACAAGGTGGTCCCTGACCAGCTTAAAGTAGCCCAAGGCTGGTTGCGTTGTGGACATTGCCAGCAAGCCTTTGACAGCACGGGCATGGTCTTGTCCTGGCCCGGTGGAGACGATGGCGCAAAGCCCTCTGTGCTGACTGAAGGTTCAGCGGAGCGCGTGGACCTGGACGATTTTCTCAAACACGAAGACAAGCCAGCCTTACAGACACCCGTGGCTGCTTTTGAAGAAGCCTTGGCTACCTTCAAACCCCAGCCTCTGCCGACAACCGCGACTGCGCCATCGCCCGAAGTTTTTGGCGTACCTTTGGGCGACTTGTTGTCACCGAACTCAGCGCCTGAGGATCAACCTGTCGCTCAGACCCCTAAAAAATCGTCTTGGTGGCCAAGGCTTGTGGCTTGGGGGCTGTTGCTGGCACTGCTGCTTCAATGGATTATCGCCGGACGTGACCAGTTGGTGGCAGCAGAGCCCTCTTTCGCCCAACCTTTGCAAGCGGCCTGTCGCTTGCTGGGCTGCGAGATGTTGCCGCCAGCGGTGCGCGATGGCATTGTGATTGAGAACTCCAGCATGGCACCTCGCGATGGGGGCTTGGCATTGATTTGGTCTGTACGCAACGTGACCACACAGACGTTGGAAATGCCTGCATTGGAGCTGACTTGGCTGGATGCACAGGACAAGGTCTTGCTTCGCAGGGTTCTGCGGCCGACAGAGCAAAATGCACCCGTTGCCTTGAAGGCTGGGCAAATCTGGAATGGCCAGCTTCAGCTGCTGCCGGCAGAAGGCTTGCAACCCATGGGTTACCGCTTGGTCAATTTTTACCCCTGATCCCTCGGATTCACCCACCATTCGCGTAGCTGAAGAGCGGCCATAAAAAAGCCCAACACTGTTGCCAGTGTTGGGCTTTGCGCTACGTGCGTCGAACGATGTTGACTCAGGGCTTGGCGGCCGATGGAAACGGCCACGCAGCTTGAGGATTCAGCGTTGTTTGTGCAGCGGGGGCAGCGGGTGCTTTGGATGCCTTCTTTGCAGCAGGCTTTTTAGCGGCCTTTTTCACAGCAGGCTTTTTGGCTGCTGGTTTTTTGGCTGCTGTTTTCTTGGCGGCCGCTTTTTTAGCTGCTGGCTTTTTGGCTGCTGCGGCTTTAGGAGCTGCTTTTTTAGCTGGAGCGGCTTTTTTGGCTGCTGGCTTTTTGGCGGCTACGGCTTTAGGAGCTGCTTTTTTAGCTGGAGCGGCTTTTTTGGCTGCTGGCTTTTTAGCGGCTACTTTTTTAGCTGCTGGCTTTTTGGCAGCAACAGCTTTTTTGGCTGGAGCGGCTTTTTTAGCAGCAGGCTTCTTGGCTGCGGCTACTTTTTTAGCAGCAGGTTTCTTGGCCGCGACGGCCTTCTTTGCGGGAGCAGCTTTTTTTGCCGCTACTTTTTTTGCAGTTGCCATGATTTTCTCCTTGATCAAGTTGAGAACTCAACGGAAAGGGAACGCTTGGTGCTTGTTGGATTGCACAAAGCGATCCATGGTGCTGAGGAATCCCTCAACACCATGAACGCAGAAAAGCCATACCCTCCATGGCCCGGAGGCAATGGCAAGTATGGCTTGAAGTGGGGGGGCATTTGAGGGGTGTTCAGAAGATCAGTCCCAGGACAAGGCCCCGCCGGTTTGATACTCGATGACCCGGGTTTCAAAGAAGTTGCGTTCTTTCTTCAGGTCGATCATTTCGCTCATCCAGGGGAATGGGTTCTCTTCATTCGGGAAGAGGGCTTCCAAACCAATCTGGGTGGCACGGCGATTGGCGATGTAACGCAAATAGCCTTTGAACATGGATGCATTCATGCCCAGCACACCACGTGGCATGGTGTCTTCGGCATAGCGGTATTCCAACTCCACCGCGTGGAGGAAGAGCTCTTTGATTTCTGCTTTGAATTCAGCTGTCCACAACTGAGGGTTCTCATGCTTGATGGTGTTGATCATGTCAATACCGAAGTTGCAGTGCATGGATTCGTCGCGCAGGATGTACTGGTACTGCTCAGCAGCGCCCGTCATTTTGTTTTGGCGGCCGAGAGCCAAAATTTGTGTGAACCCCACGTAGAAGAACAGGCCTTCCATCAGGCAGGCAAACACGATCAAAGACTTGAGCAGCGTTTGATCGGCTTCGAGCGTGCCAGTCTTGAAGTTGGGCTCCATGATCACGTTGATGAACGGGATCAGGAACTCGTCCTTGTCGCGGATGGATTTGACTTCGTTGTAGGCGTTGAAAATTTCACTTTCGTCCAAACCCAACGATTCAGTGATGTACTGGTAAGCGTGGGTGTGGATGGCCTCTTCAAAGGCTTGGCGCAACAAAAACTGACGGCACTCAGGCGCTGTGATGTGGCGGTAAGTGCCCAGAGTGATGTTGTTGGCTGCCAAAGAGTCAGCCGTGACAAAGAAACCGAGGTTGCGCTTGACCATGCGGCGCTCGTCTTCGGTCAGACCGTTCGGGTCCTTCCACAAGGCGATGTCGCGGTTCATGTTCACTTCTTGCGGCATCCAATGGTTGGCGCAAGTGGCGAGGTATTTTTCCCAAGCCCATTTGTATTTGAACGGCACCAATTGGTTGACATCGGTCTGGCCGTTGATGATGCGTTTGTCGGCGGCATTCATGCGGCGGGGAGCCGCTGCAGGAGATGCGGCGGCAGACGCTGCGGATGCATCAGCGCCAGTGAAAGAAGGCATCACAGATGGTGATGCAGGTTTGACTTGATCGTCCCAGGACAACATAAAAAATTCCAGTTCTCAAATTATGAAAGCAAGCGTGAGAAATTCAAAGAAACGATTCACTATTTCGATGCGAACACACGAGAAGTGTTGTGCGATTGCATCGCACTTAGCTTGTCACAGCAAAGTGCAATGCTTTTCAAATCACTGGCAAGCTTCGCAGCCGGCATCGTCAATGGCCACAAACTTGACGTCGGTGGCAGGTGACGTGTTCATTTGCGCTTGTGCAGCGGCAGCCGCAGTCTCTGCTGGATTCATGCCCGAGGACGACACAGCATTGTGTGAGCCTGCATTTACCGTGGATTTTTCCACTTGTGTAGCGCTGGATGTGCGCAGGTAGTAAGTGGTTTTAAGGCCACGCAACCAAGCGAGCTTGTAGGTGTCATCGAGCTTTTTGCCCGATGCGCCAGCCATGTAAATGTTGAGCGACTGCGCTTGGTCAATCCATTTCTGGCGACGCGCTGCAGCCTCGACCAACCAAGTGGTTTCAACTTCAAACGCAGTGGCGTACAAGGCCTTGATTTCTTGCGGTACGCGATCGATAGGGCGCAAAGAACCGTCGAAGTGCTTCAGGTCCATGACCATCACGTCATCCCACAGGCCGAGGCGCTTGAGGTCACGTACCAAGTAGCCATTGATCACGGTGAACTCGCCCGACAAGTTGGACTTGACCGACAGGTTGCCAAAGCATGGCTCGATCGAGGCGTCCACGCCAATGATGTTGGAAATCGTGGCTGTCGGCGCAATGGCCACGCAGTTGGAGTTGCGCATGCCGTCCTTGGCAATTTTCTGGCGCAGCGAGTCCCAATCCAAGGTGGACGAGCGGTCCACTTCCACATAACCACCGCGCTCTCGTTCTAGCAATTTGAGCGTGTCCAGAGGCAAGATGCCTTGGTCCCACAAAGAACCCTTGTAGGTGGCGTACTGACCGCGCTCTTTGGCCAATTCGGTGGAGGCCCAGTAAGCGTAGTAGCAAATCGCTTCCATGGACTGGTCGGCGAATTCAACGGCTGCCTGAGAGGCATACGGTGTGCGCATCTCGTACAACGAGTCTTGGAAGCCCATCAAGCCCAAGCCCACAGGACGGTGACGCATGTTGGAGTCACGGGCCTTCTTGACGGCGTAGTAATTGATGTCGATCACGTTGTCCAGCATGCGCATGGCGATCGTGATGGTTCTTTTCAGTTTGTCGTGGTCCAGCACTTTGCCATTGGCACTGTCTTTCAAGTGGCGCGACAAGTTGACGGAGCCCAGGTTGCAAACCGCAGTTTCGGTGTCGCTGGTGTTGAGTGTGATCTCGGTGCACAGGTTGGAGGAGTGCACCACGCCCACGTGTTGCTGAGGCGAGCGCACGTTGCAAGGGTCTTTGAAAGTGATCCAAGGGTGGCCGGTTTCAAACAGCATCGACAGCATCTTGCGCCACAGGTCGGTCGCAGGCACGGTTTTGCTCGGTTTGATCTCGCCGCGCTCGGCTTTTTGTTCGTAGGCCACATAGGCCTTTTCAAAAGCCAGACCGAACAGGTCGTGCAAATCAGGCACGTCGGAAGGCGAGAACAGGGTCCAGTTGCCTTTTTCCATCACACGGCGCATGAACAAGTCTGGAATCCAGTTGGCCGTGTTCATGTCGTGGGTGCGGCGGCGGTCGTCGCCTGTGTTTTTGCGCAGCTCCAAAAATTCTTCGATGTCCAGGTGCCAGGTTTCCAGGTAGGCGCAAACCGCGCCCTTGCGCTTGCCGCCTTGGTTGACCGCCACGGCGGTGTCATTGACCACTTTCAGAAATGGCACCACACCTTGCGATTCGCCGTTGGTGCCTTTGATGTGGGCACCCAAGGCGCGCACGGGTGTCCAGTCGTTGCCCAAACCACCTGCAAATTTAGACAGCAAGGCGTTTTCCTTGATGGCGTCGTAGATGCCGCCCAGATCGTCGGGCACGGTGGTCAGGTAGCAGCTCGACAGCTGCGAGCGCAAGGTGCCGCTGTTGAACAGGGTCGGCGTGGAGGACATGAAGTCGAACGACGACAGGATTTCGTAGAACTCAATGGCGCGTGCTTCCCGGTTGATTTCGTTGAGTGACAGGCCCATGGCAACGCGCATGAAAAAGGCCTGGGGCATTTCGATTCGGGTTTTACGGACGTGCAGGAAGTAGCGGTCATAGAGGGTTTGCAGGCCCAAGTAGTCGAACTGCAGATCACGTTCTGGCTTGAGGGCTTCGGCCAATTGCTTCAGGTCGAACTGAAGGAGTTTTTCGTCCAGCAGGTCGTTGTCCACGCCCTTTTTGATGAATTGTGGGAAGTAATTGACGTACGCCTCTGCCATTTGGCTCTGAGGAACTTCTTTGCCCAGGATTTCCTTGGCGATGGTGTGCATCAGCAAACGCGCGGTCACATAGGTGTAATCCGGGTCTTTTTCAATCAAGGTGCGTGACGCCAAGATGGACGCTTTGTACACCTCTTCCATCGGTACGCCATCGTACAGATTGCGCATGGTTTCGGCCACGATGGGTTCGGGGTTGACGTCTTTGCCCAAGCCGGCACAGGCATTCACCATGAGAGATTTGAGGTAATCGACGTCCAAGGCGACACGTTGGCCACCATCGATCACATGCAAACTGGGAACGCTGGGCTGTGGCGCTGCTTCTTGTTGGTGTTGGGCGCGCTCTTGCGTGCGGCGCTCACGGTAAAGCACATAAGCCCGAGCGACTTCGTGGTTGCTGCTGCGCATCAGGCCCAGTTCAACCTGGTCTTGCACGTCTTCAATGTGGAACGTGCCGCCACCAGGACGTGAACGCACCAAAGCGCGGACCACGTTTTGGGTCAATTCTTCGACCACTTCACGCACACTGGCAGAGGCGGCACCTTGTGTGCCATGAACCGCCAAAAAAGCTTTCATCAGGGCCACGGCGATTTTGTTCGGCTCAAACGGCACAACGCCGCCATTGCGGCGAATGATCTGGTAATGGGCCAGCGCTTGCAGGCTGGGCGTGCCGTGGGCAGCTGCTTCTGGCTGGCGCATCAATGCGGGAGAGGACGTGGCGATGTTCAGGTCTGTTTGCATGGTCGTTTATGTGATTTTTTTCGGTTCTTAAGGCCTGGGCGAAGCGCGCAAATCAGCGCTTTGTGCAGTTGTGAAAATTTGTAAGAGACACTATATCTGGTGTCTGACATCTGCACAAGCCACTACAGGTAGTGTACTGGCCAGTTTTGTCAGTTTCTTGCGACGTCCACAAATTATTCTTGGCGCCGTCGTTGTGACACTCTTTTTCACTTGCTGAAAAAATGGCTGGGAACGCTTGATTTGATGGGATTTGAATTTGTTGTTTCAAGCCAGTACAGGCCTGCCAACTACTTTGTTGCAGCGCGCCTTGATGGCAAGCGAAAGTCTGGATTGGGGTATTTGAGGATTTCCCGCCCAAGGCGGATCAAAACAGCGGGCGTGGTCAGTCCAAATTTTTTTGACAGACGGTCAAACTCAGTGATCAGGGAAGGCCTGAGCTGGAAAGTTCAGTAGTTTCTGAAGGTGTGACCAATCAAAGCCGGGACCGGGGTCCAGTTTGCGGCCCGGTGCAATGTGTTCATGCCCTGCTACATGCGCGATGGGGTAGTGGTGCTTCAAGTCTCGGCACAACTGGGCCAATGACTGGTATTGAGCATCCTCGAAGGTTTCGCCCTCCAAGCCCTCGAGTTCGATGCCCACAGAATTGTCGTTGCAATTGCTTTGGCCTCTGTACTGAGAGGCACCCGCATGCCAAGCCCGGTCATCACAGCTGACAAATTGCCAAAACGAACCGTCGCGCCTGATGAAGAAGTGAGATGACACTTCCAGGCCACGAATGCTTTGAAAGTAAGGGTGGGCATCCCAGTCGAGCCGGTTGGTGAAAAGGCGCTGTACTGCATCACCGCCATATTGTCCTGGGGGTAAGCTGATCGAATGGACCACGATCAAATCAATGCCAACTCCGTCAGGACGTGGCCCAAAATTAGGAGACCTCAAGTGCTGAGCTTGTGTGTGCCAGCCTTGGTGCCAAAGTGCAAGATTGGGCTCGGAAGGCATGTGCCGTGCGCTTGACTCAGACCGGGTTGCGGTCTTGTGCCGCAGACCGATGGTCGGTGCTGCAATAAAGCCCTTTTTGACCCGATACGGCTTCTTCTTGAGGCAAGTGGAGGCCGCAATGGGCGCAAGAGACCATTTCGGACGGCGCAGAGTCCTCTGGTTTTGCAGGCGTTTGAGGTGGCTTAGGGGCTCGACCGCGCTTGACGGCCCAAATGACGACCAACACCAGCAACAAAATCAGCAAGTATTTCATCCCATGCGCCCCAGCATAACTTCCATGACAAATCGGGAGCCTGCATAAGACAGCAGCAACAAACTCGCGCCGATGTAAAGCACCCGGACGGCCCGACGACCTCGCCAGCCCCACTGGCTGCGGCCCCATAACAAAACGGCAAAGGTCAGCCAGGACAGCAACGCAAAAATGGTTTTGTGATCCCAGCGCCAGTGGCCTTGCCCTTGGCCATACAACGCATCGCCAAACAAGACGCCAGCGACCAAGGTGGCGGTCAACAAAACAAAACCGGCCAGCACAAAACGGAAGGTGAGGCGTTCGAGTGTCAAAAGTGGCACCCCACTGCTGGCATCGTGGGCTTGCCGAATGTCCCGTTCAGCGCGGGTCATCATCCATGCGTGAACCACGGCTGCACCAAACATGCCATAAGCAGACAAACCCAAAGCCCAATGCAAAGGCAGCCAAGCCGAGGCTTGTGCTGACAGGGGGCTGCCGGGGAAAAACCAGGCCAGCACAACGGCGATGGCCCCCAGGCTGCCCATGGCCCAACGGGCTTTGAATTTGGGAAAAAACTGGCTCTCTAATATATAAGCGCTCACCACCAGCCAAGCGGTCACCGAAATCGCTGGCGCAAATCCAAAGTGCACAGGGCCAACCAACAAACTCAACAATGCCACGGCATGGGCGGCCCAAGCTATCCCAAGCAGGCGACGTGCCTGCGTGTGGGACAGACGTTCACCCGCCAAGGCTGGCAGGCCATAGGCCAAAGCCGCCAGCACGGTGGCGGGCAGCATCCAAAATGGGGGACTCGCTAAAATCATGACACCGAGTTTAGCCTTTCAGGCGCCGCCACTGGGGCGGTGCCAACTTGCTGGACCTGAAATTTCTGGATTCCCCCATGGCCTCCGCCCTGACCGACAAACTTTCACGCCTCGTCAAGACCCTCAGCGGGCAGGCCCGCATCACCGAATCGAACGTGGCCGACATGCTGCGCGAGGTGCGCATGGCCTTGCTCGAAGCCGATGTGGCTTTGCCGGTGGTTCGCGACTTCATTGCCCGCGTGAAAGACAAAGCCTTGGGCCAAGAGGTCATGGGCTCGCTCAAGCCCGGCCAGGCCTTGGTGGGCGTGGTCAACTGCGAATTGGCCGCCACCATGGGCGAGGGTGTGTCGGACATCAATTTGGCGGCACAACCCCCTGCGGTGATCCTGATGGCGGGCCTGCAAGGCGCTGGTAAAACCACCACCACGGCCAAGCTGGCCAAGCACCTGATCGAAAAGCGCAAAAAGAAAGTGCTCACGGTCTCGGGCGACGTGTACCGCCCCGCCGCCATCGAACAGCTCAAGACGGTGACCGCTCAGGCCGGGGCTGAGTGGTTCCCCAGCTCACCCGACCAAAAGCCGATCGATATCGCGCGCGCCGCCATCGATTACGCCCGCAAGCACTTTTTTGATGTGCTGCTGGTGGATACCGCTGGCCGCCTAGCAATTGACGAAGCCCTGATGGCCGAGATCAAGGCGCTGCACGCCGAATTGAAGCCGGTTGAAACCCTGTTTGTGGTCGACGCCATGCAGGGTCAAGACGCGGCCAACACCGCCAAAGCGTTCAGCGACGCTTTGCCGCTCACGGGCATTGTGCTCACCAAGCTCGATGGCGACTCACGCGGTGGTGCCGCACTGTCGGTGCGCCAGATCACCGGCGTGCCCATCAAGTTTGCGGGTACCAGCGAGAAGATCGACGGACTGGAAGTGTTCGACGCCGAACGTCACGCTGGCCGTGTCCTGGGCATGGGCGATATTGTGGCCTTGGTCGAGCAGGTCACGGCGGGTGTGGACATGGAGGCCGCACAAAAGCTGGCGTCCAAGGTCAAGAGCGGTGGCAACTTTGATCTGAACGACTTTTTGGCGCAGATCCAGCAGATGAAACAAATGGGTGGTTTGTCCAGTTTGATGGACAAATTGCCATCGCAGTTGTCGGCCAAAGCAGGAGCGATGGACATGGACAAGGTCGAAAAAGACATCGGTCGCAAGCAAGGCATTATCCACAGCATGACCCCCAAAGAGCGCAGCAAACCCGAGTTGATCAAGGCCACACGCAAGCGCCGCATTGCTGCGGGTGCGGGTGTTCAGGTGCAGGACGTGAACCGCATGCTCAAGGAGTTTGAGCAAATGCAGGACATGATGAAAAAAATGTCCGGCGGCGGCATGATGAAGATGATGAAACGCATGGGCGCCATGAAAGGCATGATGGGCGGCGGCGGAGGCTTCCCCGGCATGCCGCGCTAGTACTGGCTTGCGGGCAGCGTGACCTGCAGGCCGTCCAATTCGGGCGAGAGTTCAATCTGACACGACAAGCGGCTGCCCACCTCGCGTGTTTGGGCGGTGAAGGCCAGCATGCCATCTTCGTCGCTGCCCATGGGCGGCAACTTGCCCTGCCAGTCGCTGTGCACCACCACATGGCAGGTGGCGCAGGTCAGCAGCCCACCACAATCGGCTTGAATGCCGGGCAAATTCGCATCGACCGCCGCCTGCATCAGGCTCTGGCCAGGCTGGGCTTTCAGGGTGTGCACGTCTTGAGTGGGGTCGTGGGGCTGCAGGTGGATCGTGATCATGTTCAGTGCATCGCTGTCTGGTGCGTTGATTCAAAAGTGGGTCAAATGCGCCCGAAGTATTCGCGGCGATGGAATTCCTGCACATCCTCGGCCTGCGCCATGCGCTGGTGCTCGGCTTGTTTGATGGTGCGGTAGTAGTCCACAAAGGGCTGGCCCAGCGCTTGGCACATTGCGGCATCACTTTGCAGGGCCTGCACCGCATCGGCCAAGCTGGTTGGAATGGTGGCCGCACCCGCTGAGTAGGGCGTTTCGGTGGCGGGCGGCGCTTGCAGCTGGGCGTCCACGCCATCGAGTCCCGCATGGATTTGTGAGGCCATGTACAGGTAAGGGTTGGCCGCTGGTTCGCCCAAGCGGTTTTCAATGTGGGTGGCGCTGTCGCCGGGTGCGCCAATGACACGCAGCATGGCGCCCCGGTTGTCACGGCCCCACAAAATCGACTGCGGCGCCATGGCGTTGGGCCTGAAACGCCCGTAGCCATTGCTGGTGCTGGTGCACAGCGCCGTGAGCGCAGGCGCGTGGGCCAGCAGACCGGCCAGCCAGCTTGCGCCCGCATTGCTTAGCACCTGCCGCGCATCCAGCGAACCAACACCTGGTGCGGCGGCATCGCGCATGAACACATTGCGGCCAGTGGTCAACTCACAAACTGACTGGTGCAAGTGCCAGCCGCTCGACATGATGTGGTCAAACGGCGGGCGGCACATGAAGGTGGCGTGGTAACCGGCGCGGCGCAGGGCCTGGCGTGTGGCATTGCGAAACAGCACCATGTGGTCGGCGGCCGTCAGCACATCGCTCACGTCAAACACCGCCTCGACTTGGCTGGGACCCAGTTCAATTTCAAGCGAGATCAGCGGCAGGCCCAGCGCTTGGGCGGTGCGCTGCACGATGCGCAGCGGTTCTTCGGCCCGGTCAAACCAGCCTTCAGTCAGCAGGTTGTAGCCCGGGTGGATCAGGCTGACTTCGGGCGCTGGGCCGGGCCATGCGGCGCGGTCTGGATCCAGGTCTGCGTCGTGCAGCGGGTCTTTGAGGCGGTAGATGTGGAACTCCACTTCCAGCCCGCAGCGCATCTGCCAGCCGCGCTCGGCCAAGCGCTTCACGGCCTGCTGCAGCACATGGCGAGAATCCAGCGGCACGATGCGCCCATCCGCGAAATAGGGCTGGCACCGCAGCCAGCCGGTTTTTTCGGTCCAGGGCAGAACATGCCAGCTGGCCGGGTCGGGCATGAGCGTGAAATTGCTGGCCCCGGCAAAGCCGGGCAGGGTCTCTTCGATGCCCGGCTCAAACACTTTGAAGGCGGTGCGGTCTGAGCTGTCTTTGAGCAGCAAGGTGCTGACCATGCCGATGCCATTGGCCAGCGCACTGCGCAGTTGCGAGGCCACGATGGTCTTACCGCGCACCACGCCGTGCAGGTCGCACCAGCCCAGTCGGACCAGCTCGATGCCCGAGGCTTCCACTTGCCGTAACAACTGTTCGCAAGCGGTTTCACGTTCACTGCTGTGCAAGCCGCAGCGTTCAGCAAAGCTCATGCCGCGCTCGTGTCGGCTGGCGTCGCCACATGCGCAGGCAGGGCTGCGTCCCACGGTGCCCCGCGGCGTTTGGCATCGCAGGCCTCGCGCCACCACTGCGGCCACTGACCACTGGGGGCGATGCCGTCCACCGTGTCGGGGCCGATGCGCTGGCTGGCCACTGTGTCTTGTGCAAAGCCGGGCGGCAGGCCACCGGCTTGCACCGTCTCGATGGCTTTGAGCAAGATCCGCCGGTTCGCCATGATCACCTTGTCGCTGGTGCCTAAGTGTTCGCGGGTGCGGTCTTGGATGGCGCCCATGCTCTCGCAGGCCCATTGGTCGTGCACATTGATGTCGTCCTCGCCCATGCCAAGGTAAGTGCGCGCCACTTGCTCTTCGGGGTTGAAGCCCCAATGGTTGTGCTTGCCCGCTTTGGGGATGTAGTCGGGCAGCGTGACCGAGGGCAGCCTTTGATTGCGCATGGCTTCTTTGTCCACCGGGCCGTCAAAGCTGGTGAACACCGAATACCAATAAGTGTGTGTGTCGTCGACCGGCACATGCATTTGAGTGATGGTCATGCTCTCGGACAGCGGAATCACAAAGGTGTGCGGGAACAGCGCATTCGTCACCCGCACATGCGTCAGCGCCTCGTTGATCGGGCGCAGGGCCGTCAGCCGCATGCCCGCGTCGGTGGGTTCAAACGAAATCTCGGGCTGGTCCAGCTCGCGCATCACCCGCGTCATGGGCCAGCGCTCGCCTTGCACATCGCCCGCGCTCGCGCCGCGGAACTGGCGGCCGTAGCTGCCTTCCAGCGATTCGTCATTGAAAAAGCGGTGCAGGTACGAAGCATGCGCAGGGTCAATGCCCACCTCAAAGGCTTGCAGCCAGTTGCAGTGCCACAGGCCCTTGAAGGCAAAGGTGTGGGTGGTCGGGGCGCTGAAAGCGTCGATGCCTGGCAGCGGCGGCGGGGTCTGGCCTTCGGGGCCGAACCATCCAAACAGAATGCCGCTGCGCTCGGTGATCGGGTAGCTGCGCTGGCGCACCCGCTTGCACAGCGTGCTGCCCGTGGGCTCGGCCGGGGTTTCGATGCACTGGCCTGTCACGTCGAACTTCCAGCCATGAAAAGGGCAGCGCAGGCCATCGCCTTCGTTGCGGCCATAGGCCAGGTCCGCGCCCCGGTGCGGGCAGTCGCGGTCGAGCAAGCCGTAGTCGCTCAGCGCGTTGCGAAACAGCACCAAGTCTTGCCCCAAGATGCGCACCGCCTTCACAGGGCGAATCGCCATGCGCGGGTCGAGAGCGGGGTTGAACTCGTCCACCAAGGCGACGGGCTGCCAATAGTGGCGCATGACCGCGCCGCAGGGCGTGCCTGGCCCGATGCGGGTGATGAGTTCGTTTTGTTCTGCTTTCATTTGCGTCTCTGGCTGGGTCTTGGCGTGTGGGGCGTGCACATTTTGTCGGGGCACGCGTATCTCTTGGCAATCAGTTTAAACCGCAGTGTCGGGGGCTCCCGCCAACAGGTGACAGGCGCAGCGCTGCTTGATGCCTGTCAAATGGGTGGCTGTCAAACACATCCACCTTGTCGCAGAATCCCAGGCATGACACATGCACTTTTCATCTACGGCACCCTGATGCCCGGTTTACGCCTCGAGGCCGAAATGCACGGCGCCCGATTTATTGGTGCGGCCAAAGTGCCTGGCCGCTTGGTCGACGTGGGCCGTTACCCCGGTTTTCTTCCGGGCGATGGCCTCGTCACGGGCGAAGTTTATGAAGTCGACGATGCGCACCTGGCTCGGCTGGACGAGGTCGAAGCCATGGTGCCCGGCGACCGCGCTGCATCCCAATACTGGCGAGAGTTGGTCACGGTGGTCGACGGCCCGCTGAAAGGCCAGCAGTTGCAGACCTATGTTTACAACCGCCCGGTTGAGGGCTGCACGCCCATCCCGCACGGAGATTACCGCAGATACATCCGCGAAGTCGGGCGCGAATCCTGATCCTCGGGCTTTTTTGTAGGAGCGAGCCCCCGCTCGCGAATGTTTGTAAAGGCTCAGTACACATTCGGCCGCAGGGGCAGCCTCCCACACCTCTCAATTCTTGATCACCAACTCGCCGCGCAGCGAGTGGGACAGGCCTTGGGTGATGCGCACATCGGCCATCTGACCGATCAGGCGTTCCATGTTGGGGCCACCGGGGAAGTTGACCACCCGGTTGCACTCGGTGCGGCCCGCCAGCTCGGTCGCGTCTTTGCGTGAAGGACGCTCCACCAGAATGCGCTGCACAGTGCCCACGCGGCTGTCGCCAATGCGCTGCACGTTCTCTTCGATGGTCGCTTGCAAGTGGTGCAGGCGGCGCAATTTTTCGGCGTGAGGCGTGTCGTCGTGCAGGTTGGCCGCAGGCGTGCCTGGGCGGGGGCTGAAGATGAAACTGAAGCTGGTGTCAAAACCCACGTCGGTGATCAGCTTCATCATCTTGTTGAAGTCGTCCTCGGTCTCGCCGGGGAAGCCCACGATGAAATCGCTGCTGAGCGACATGTCGGGGCGGATCGCCCGCAGCTTGCGGATCGTGCTCTTGTATTCCATGGCGGTGTAACCGCGCTTCATGGCCATCAAGATGCGGTCCGAACCGTGCTGCACCGGCAAGTGCAAATGGCTCACCAGTTTGGGAATCTTTTCGTACGCGTCGATCAAGCGCTGGGTGAATTCGTTGGGGTGGCTGGTCACGTAGCGGATGCGCTCGATGCCCGGCATGTCGGCCACGTATTCCAGCAGCAGCGCAAAGTCGGCAATGTCTGCGGTGCCGCCCATCTTGCCCCGGTAAGCGTTCACGTTCTGGCCCAGCAGCGTGATCTCTTTCACGCCCTGCGCGGCCAGCCCGGCCACTTCGACCAGCACATCGTCAAACGGGCGAGAGACTTCTTCGCCCCGGGTGTAAGGCACCACGCAGTAGCTGCAATATTTGCTGCAACCTTCCATGATCGAGACAAAGGCGGTCGCGCCTTCCACCTTGGCGGGCGGCAGGTGGTCAAACTTTTCAATCTCGGGGAAGCTGATGTCGACTTGCGGGCGCTGCTTGCGCTCGCGCTCGTTCAGCAATTCGGGCAGGCGGTGCAGGGTCTGCGGGCCAAACACCACGTCCACATAAGGTGCACGCTTGATGATCTCGGCGCCTTCTTGGCTGGCCACGCAGCCGCCCACGCCAATCAGCACGCCCTTGGCTTTCAGGTGCTGCACCCGACCCAGATCGCTGAACACTTTTTCTTGTGCCTTCTCGCGCACCGAGCAGGTGTTGAACAAGATCAAATCGGCCTCGTCCACGTCCTGTGTGGGCTCATAGCCCTGGGCCGCGCCCAGCACATCGGCCATCTTGTCCGAGTCGTACTCGTTCATCTGGCAGCCAAATGTTTTGATGAAGACCTTCTTGCTCATGCGGCCTCCACGGCGTTCACGGAGGTGATGAAGTCAAGGCAAAGCAAAGCACGCCAAAGTAAAGCACGCCCTGAAAGGGCCAAAGTGCAGCGGTTCATGGTGTAGATCCAGAGGCTGTGAAAAAGAAAAGCGCAGATGCGCTTTGGAAGTGGCAGATTATCGCAGGCGAGAAACTGCTCAGTTCCCCGGTGTCTCTGTCGCTTTTGGCTTGAAAAACATCGGATAGGCCCTTTGTACCGTCGGGCTGTCGTAGGCCCAGCTGTGGCATTGGCCCAAGAAATAAGGCGCTTGGGTCATTTCGGGGTGAGGTTGGCCCGCCAGTTCGCGGCGCTGCCATTGACCTGAAGGCAGGGTCTGGTAAGCGGCCGTGGCCATGTTGAACAGCATTTCGCGCAGGTGGGTGCAGCCCTCGGTGCCGCCTACATGTTGGTTGATGGTCTTGCGCCAGCCCGGGCCCATGGTGCAGCCGATGAGCTTGTGCATGTTGTGTGGTGCCCCAGTGCATTCGGCGTGCGGGATGTCGTCCATCGACGTGGCGATGTCCTGGATCACCATTTGGTTGTTGAGTGTGACGCGGATTATCAGGTTGTGGATCGGCTCATCGCCGGGGAAAAGACGTTCGTTGGGGACCTGGAAGCCGAAAGTCTTGACGTCGGTCAGTTGGGCTTCGATGTCCCACAGGCCGTCTTCGCGGTCAAAGCCTTGGTACACCACGGTTCGCGTATGTGACAGTTTTCGGGGGGAGGGTGGTGGAAGTGCCAATGGAATTCTCGCGGGGCTGGTGTTCAATGTTCCGATCATATCGATGCAGGAGCCCTCACAATGACCGCCACCATGTCCCCCGCCATCCACCCCGCCGTTCGCCGCCAGACCATTGCCGATGCCCTGCGCCGCACGGCGATCCGCTTGCCCGCCAAAACCGGCATCGTGTGTGGCGCTACCACCTGGACCTATGCCGAGTTCGATGCACTGGTGACGCGTTTGGCCGCTGGCCTGGCCAGCATCGGCGTGGCCGAGGGCGACAAGGTAGCGGTGTTGGCGCGCAACTCGCACGGCTTTGCGGCCCTGCGCTTCGCGTTGGCCCGCCGCGGCGCGGTCATGGTACCGATCAACTTCATGCTCAAGGCCGAAGAGGTGGCCTACATTTTGCGCCACGCGGGTGCCCAAACCCTGGCCACCGACAGTGGCCTGGCCGAGCTGGCGCAGGCTGCGAGCAAACTTGACACACAAGTGCAGCAATTCATCTGGCTGCCCTCCGAAGAACCGAGCCAGCCCGTGGCGGGCATGCACAACTTTGATGTGCTGGCGGCTTGCACCGATCCATTGCCCGATTTGCGCCTAGGCAGTTACGACGTGGCGCAGATCGTCTACACCAGCGGCACCGAGTCGTCTCCCAAAGGTGCTCAGCTCACACACGACGCGGTGATGTGGCAATACGTCAGTTGTGTGATCGACGCCGAAATTGCCGAGGCCGATGTGGCCTTGCACGCGCTGCCGCTGTACCACTGCGCCCAGCTCGATGTGTTCTTTGGCCCGGCCATTTACATGGGCAGCACCAACGTCATCACCTCCAAGCCCACGCCCGACAACCTGTTGCCCATGCTCGAAAAGTTCGGCATCACCAGCTTCTTTGCTCCGCCCACGGTGTGGATTGCGCTGCTGCGCTCGCCGCTGCTCGATGCCGACAAGCTCGCCCAACTGGCCAAGGGCTACTACGGCGCGTCCATCATGCCGGTGGAGGTGCTCAAGGAGCTGGCGTCGCGCCTGCCCCAAGTGCGCTTGTGGAATTTGTATGGCCAGACCGAAATCGCACCGTTGGCCACCATGCTCGGCCCAGACGACCAGCTGCGCAAGCCGGGTTCGTGCGGCAAAGCCGTGCGCAACGTCGAAACGCGCGTGGTCAACGACAACATGCAGGACGTGGCCGTGGGCGAGGTGGGCGAGATCGTGCACCGCTCGCCGCATTTGATGCTGGGCTACTTTCATGACGACGAGCGCACCAAGGCCTCGTTTGAGGGCGACTGGTTCCACAGCGGGGACTTGGGGATCATCGACGACGAGGGTTACATCACCGTGGTGGACCGCAAGAAGGACATGATCAAGAGCGGCGGCGAAAACGTCGCCAGCCGCGAGGTGGAAGAAATGATTTATCGCCTGCCGCAAGTCAGCGAAGTGGCGGTGATCGGTCTGCCTGATCCCAAGTGGGTGGAGGCGGTGACAGCGGTGATCGTGGTCAAGGCCGGTCAGGCGCTCGATGAAGCCGCCGTGATCGCGCATTGCGCCCAGCACATGGCCGGTTTCAAGTGCCCCAAACGTGTTGTCTTCACCGACAGCCTGCCCAAAAACCCCAGCGGCAAGCTGCTCAAGCGCGATTTGCGGGTGCGCTACGCCTGACACAGACTGCCACGTCGCTGCGCTCCTCGCAGTGACGGGAAGCATCTGCGATCGCGCGATTCCCAGCACGCATGGCCCACAACCAAGGGAAATCCCTGATGAAATGTTCTATGTATAAGACCTGAATGTCCTATTGACAGGACAATGGGACTGTTCCACGATCGCAGTCATGGATACCCATTTGCCTTTGCCCAAGTACCACCAGATTTATCTGGTGCTGCGCGAGCAATTGCGTGAAGGTCGGTTTGACGAAGGCTTGCCAGGTGAGCTGGCTTTGATGGGGCAGTTTGGTGTGGCGCGTGTCACCGTGCGCCGTGCCTTGTCGCAATTGGCCGAAGAGGGCCTGATTCAGCGCGAGCCAGGGCGCGGCACACGGCCCATTGCGGCGCGTGCGCAAGAGGTGCAGATGCAGGCCTCGACCATGGCCACAGGCCAGCAGGCACGTCTGACGGGTTTGCTGGAGAACCTGGTCACCATGGGCATGCGCACCAAGGTCAAGGTGCTCAGCGTGGAGCGCCTGAGGGCTCCGGTGGATGTGGCCGCCGCACTCAAGCTGCACAGCGCCGAACTGGTGCAAAAAGCCGAGCGCGTGCGCAGCACGCCCGAAGGGCCCTTGTCGCATATCACCACTTGGGTGCCCGATTCCATTTCGGCGGGCTTTGGCAAGCGCGAGCTGGCGCAAAAACCCATTTTGGTGCTGCTCGAAGAATCGGGCGTCAAAGTGGGCCGGGCCGAGCAAACCATTTCGGCCCGTCTGGCCGATGTGGGCATGGCCCAGCATTTGGATGTTTCTGTCGGATCGGCCTTGCTGGCGGTGCGGCGTTTGATTTATGACGAGGACGACCGTCCCGTCCAATGGCTGCATGGCTTGTACCGACCGGACCGGTACGAATACCAGATGCAGTTATCCCGCGTTGGCAGCATTGACGCCAAGGTGTGGGTAAGCCAAGAGCTGTCCGCCAACTTTCATTGACCTACTTAAAGGATGTTCTCATGACCTCACGTCGCACTTTCATGGGCCAGTCCGCTGCTGCGGCCTCGGCGCTCGCGTTTCCACTGGTGGGCGGGGCACAGCCCAAGCCCATCAAAGTCGGTGTTTTGCACCCTGTCACCGGTGCCTTGGCTTATTCGGGCCAGCAGTGCCGCATGGGTGCCTTGATGGCGATTGAAGACATCAACAAGGCCGGTGGCATCAAATCGCTCGGCGGCGCCAAGATCGAAGCCATGCTCGGCGATGCGCAGTCAAGCCCCCAAGCAGGCACGGCCGAAATCGAGAAGATGAACGAAGCCGGCGTGAGCGCTGTGGTCGGTGCCTTCGCCTCGGCCATTTGCCTGGCCACGACACAAGCGGCGGCCAAGTACAACCTGCCCCATGTGGTCGACGTCGGTGTGGCTGACCAGATTGTGGAGCGCGGCCTGAAAAACACCTTCCGGTTTGGACCCGGATACAGAAAATGCGCCGAAGTCGCCGTGTCCAGCCTCCACGTTTTGAACACCGCCGCAGGCAAGCCTGCCCGCACCGTGATGATCGTGCACGAAGAGTCGCTGTTCGGTACAGGCACCGCCAACTTGCTGGCCAAAGAGCTGCCTGGTTACGGCTATGAAGTGAAAGAAATCATCAAGCACGCCAACCCCACGCGTGACTTCAACAACATCGCGCTGCGTATCAAGCAGGTCAACCCCGACATCCTGATCCCGGCCAACTACTACAACGAATACGCCTTGTTGGTGCGCACCTTGCAGCAGCAAAAAATCACGCCCAAGGCCATTTACTCGGTGCTGGGTGGTGCGGCGTCAAGCTACAAGTTCGTCAAGGAGTTTCCAGAAGCGGCCAACGGCATCATCGACTGCAACCACTGGTTCAACCCCAAGGACAAGCGCTCGGCCGAGTTGCGCAAGCGTGTGGAAGCACAGGGCCAATTCTTCAGCTACGAAGTGTTCATGACCTACACCGCCATGATGCTGCTGGCCGATGCCATTGAACGCGCCAAGTCGCCCGACCGCGCCGCCATCATCGACGCGCTGGCGTCCAGCAAGTTCGCCAATCACATCATGCCCTACGGCGCGACCAATTTTGTCAATGGTCAGAACATGGGCGCACAGCCTTTGATGACCCAGGTCCACAAGGGCGACATCAAGGTGATCGTGCCGCGTGACTACCGCGAGATTGAGCCGATTTTCCCGCTCAAGGGCTGAATGCGCTGACCTGAAAGACCCCGATGCTGGACTTCAACATCCTGTTTCCTTCTGTGCTCAACGGCATCACCACCGGTGCCGTGTACGCGCTGATCGCACTGGGCCTCACGCTCATTTATGGCGTGCTGCACATCATCAATTTCGCGCACGGCGCGTCATTGATGGTGGCGCTGTATGGCGTGTACATGCTGAAGCAACACTTCGGGGTCGATCCCTACATGGCCCTGCCCATCATGGTGCCCGCCATGTTTGTGCTGGGCTATGCACTGCAGCGCGGGGTCATCAACCGCGCCAGCCACGGCAAGGATGAAAACATCCTGCTCGTCACGCTGGGTATTTCCATCGTGCTCGAGAACCTGGCGCTCTTGTTCTTCAAGTCCGACACCCGCACCATCGAGACCGCCTACACCTTGACCACCGTCGAGATCGGTCCCGCCTTCATTGCGCTGCCCAAGCTGGTGTCTTTTGCTGGGGCCTTGGTGGTGTCGGCTGTTTTGTTGCTCATCGTGCAAAAAACCGATTTGGGTCGCGCCATCCGCGCTGTCTCCAAAGAAAAGCAAGGCGCACGTTTGATGGGCATCGATGTGGACCATGTGTACGCCATGTGTTTTGGTTTGGGCTTGGCCAGTCTGGGCGCTGCGGCCTGCTTTTTGATGCCGGCCTATTACGTCAACCCGCAAGTGGGCAACGGTTTTGTGCTGGTGGCCTTCACCATCGTGGTGCTGGGCGGCATGGGCAGTTTTGCCGGGGCTTTGCTGGGCGGCTTGCTGATTGGTGTGGTGGAGTCGCTGGGCGGTTTGCTGCTGGGTGAGTCGCTGGGCCAGGTGGGTATTTTTGTGATTTTCATTGCGGTGCTGTTGCTGCGGCCGCAAGGCTTTTTTGGAGCGAAGGCATGAAAGACTTTCGCAACATCGCACTGTTTGTGCTGCTGGTGGGGGCGGTGCCCTTGTTCACCGATTCGGGCGTGATGCTCAATTTTGTGATGACGTCTTTGTACGCCTGCCTGCTCTCGCAGGCGTGGAACGTGCTGGGCGGTTTTGGCGGTCAGTTTTCCTTTGGCCATGCGCTGTTTTTTGGCACGGGCGCTTACGTGCAGGCCATCGCGCAAATGCAGTGGGGTCTGAGCCCTTGGGTGGCGCTGCCTTTGGCCATGGCTTTTGCGGCGGGTGTGGGCGCTTTTGTGGGCGCGGCTTCGTTCCGTTACGGGCTCAAGGGCTCTTATTTCGCGCTGGTCACGCTGGCTTTTGCCGAGGTGTTCCGCATTTTGGCCACCTCGGTGCCTTTCACCGGTGCCGGTGTGGGCCTGATGCTGCCACTCAAAGAGTCGACCGCCAACATGCAGTTTGGCAGCCGCGCCGGTTTCATTTGGCTCATGCTGGGTCTGGTCACGCTGGCGCTGTGCATCACCGCTTGGCTGCGCCACTCTCGTTTTGGCGCTTACCTTCAGGCGGTGCGCGACAACGAAGACGCGGCCCGCGCCATTGGCGTGAACCCCTTCAGTGTCAAGTTGATCGCCACCATTTTGTCGGGCGGCCTGATGGGCGCTGCTGGCGCGTTTTATGTGCAGGTGTTCCAGTACATCGACCCGGGCATCGCCTTTGGGGCGCACACCTCGGTTGAGGCCTTGGTCGGCGCGATTGTGGGTGGCATGGGCACGCTGTGGGGCCCGATCTTGGGCGCAGTGAGCCTGCACATCCTGGCCGATGTCACGCGCAATATGTTTGGGCAGTTGCCGGGCATCAACATGGTCATTTATGGCGTGGTGCTGATCGTGATCGTGATGTTCTTGCCGCGCGGCATTGCGGGCTTGGGCACCATCACGCCGCTGCAATGGCTGCGCGGCAGCAAGTCGGACGGAGACAAATCATGAGCACGCTGCTGCAGATCGAGGGCGTGGGCAAGTCCTTTGGCGGCTTGAAGGCCGTGCAAAACGTGAGCCTGTCGGTGACCGAAGGGCGCTTGAGTGCCTTGATTGGACCCAATGGAGCGGGCAAGACGACCTTGTTCGCGCTCATGTCGGGCTTTTTGACGCCCGACACGGGCCGTGTGGTGTATGCGGGCCAGGACATCACCGGCCAGCCGCCGCACCTGAATGCCCGCATGGGCCTGACACGCACCTTCCAGATCGTGCAGCCTTTTGCGGCACAAACGGTGCGCGAAAACATCGCGGTGGGGGCGCATCTGCATTTACCGAGCCGCGCCCAGGCGCTGGCGTTTGCCGAATCGGTGGCAAGCCAAGTGGGCTTGACGCCCCAGTTGGACAAACTGGCCAGCGACCTGACGGTGGCCGGTCGCAAGCGCTTGGAGCTGGCCCGGGCACTGGCCACGCGGCCGCGTTTGTTGCTGCTGGACGAAGTGCTGGCAGGCCTGAACCCGCAAGAAATTGCCGAGATGATCCCGGTGGTGCAAGGCATTGCCCAAAGCGGCGTGACGGTGCTGATGATCGAGCACGTCATGCAAGCGGTGATGAGCCTGGCGCAAGAAGTGTGGGTGTTGGCACAGGGGCAGCTGATTGCCCAAGGCACGCCCGCCGAAGTGACGAACAACAAAGCCGTGGTGGAGGCCTATCTGGGCCACGGCACGGCCGAGCGTTTGCAAAAGAACGTCGCCCAAGCCAAAACAGTTCAGGAGGCACAGGCATGAGCGCTTTGTTGAATGTGCAGGGCCTCAAGTCCGGCTACGGCGTGGTCGAGGTCTTGCGCGGTGTGGACCTGCAGGTCATGCCGGGTGAACTGGTGGCGCTGCTCGGCAGCAACGGCGCAGGCAAGACCACCCTCAACCTCACGCTGAGCGGCTTGGTGGCCACGCGTGGGGGGCAAGTGGGGTTTGACGGACAGGACATCACCGGCCTGCACTCGCGCCAGGTGGTCATGCAGGGCTTGATTCAGGTGCCCGAAGGCCGCAAGGTCTTCCCCAACCTGAGCGTGCACGAGAACTTGGAGCTGGGCGCCTTCACCCGCGGCCGCGAGCGCAAGCAGCAAAACCTGGACAAGGTTTACGAAACTTTCCCACGACTGAAAGAGCGTGTGGCCCAGTTGGCAGGCACTTTGAGCGGCGGCGAGCAACAGATGCTCGCCATTGGCCGGGGCCTGATGGCCGAGCCGCGTTTGCTGATTCTGGACGAGCCCTCTCTGGGTTTGTCGCCACTGTTGGTGGAAGAGATGTTTGGCCTGATCTCGAAGCTGCGCAGCAGCGGCCTGGCGATTTTGCTGGTGGAGCAAAACGTGGGCCAATCGCTGGACATCGCCGACCGTGCTTATGTGATGGAAAACGGTCAGATCCGTTTTTCTGGCACACCCACCGACTTGTTGGCCACTGACACGCTGAGACAAGCCTATTTGGGCATGTGAAGGCCGTGGATGGCCCATGGGCACAGGGACCCCATCGCCCGCAAAGCGATTTGCACAGAACCGATGAATTTTTGACATGGAGGACAGCCACATGACACCCACAAACCCATTGCACCGCTCTTCGGCAACACGCCGCGCTCTGCTCTTGAGTGCCGCTTGGGCCTGTGCGGCAACCTCCGGCTGGGCCCAGGCCCAAACCCAGCCGCCCATCAAGATTTTGGTGGGAGCCCCCGCAGGCGGCACCACCGACACCATGGCCCGTACCTTGGCCACGGTGCTGGGCACCCAGTTGGGCCGCACCGTGGTGGTCGAGAACAAGCCCGGCGCGGGCGGCAACCTGGCGGCTGACGCCGTGGCCAAAGCCGCGCCCGATGGCAACACCCTGCTGATGAGCTTCACCAGCCACGCCATCAACGCCTCGCTGTACCCCAGTTTGCCGTTTGACCCGGTGAAAGATTTCACACCCTTGACCATGGTGTCCACTTCGCCATCGATTCTGGTGGCCCACCCCAAGGTGTCCGCCAACAACGCGGCCGAGTTGGTCAAGCTGGCCAAAGCCAAGCCGGGCCAGTTGAACTTTGCCATTGGTGCGTTGGGCTCGTCTTTGCACATGGCGGGTGACGCATTCAAGATGCAAGCGGGTGTGTTCATTGTCAACATCCCCTACCGTGGCACGGCCCCGGCGGTGCAAGACGTGCTGGCCGGTCAGGTGGACTTGATGTTCGCGGCGGTCGGCAATGTGCAGTCGCACATCAAGGCGGGCAAGCTCAAGGCGCTGGGCGTGACCAGCGCCAAGCGGTTGGCGGCTTTTCCGGATGTGCCCGCGATTGCTGAAAGCCTGCCAGGCTACGAATCCAGCGCCTGGTTTGGCTTGTTTGGCCCGGGTCGCATGAGCCCCGATGTGGCGAAAAAAATGGCCGATGCAGCCCGCGCTGCCGTGCAGTCGCCCGAGGTGAAGCGGCGCATCGAAAACGAAGGCGCTACGCCTGTGGGCAACAGCCCTGAAGAATTTGCCCGCTTTGTCGACAGCGAGATCGTGCGTTGGCGCAAAGTGGTTCAGTACGCGGGAGCGAAACCAGAATGAGCGCTGCTGTGTCGCAAACCCTGGCTCAAAAACTCATTGCCCGCGCGGCAGGCCGCAGCCATGTGGCGGTGGGTGAGGTGGTCACCTGCAACGTGGACCTGGCCATGTTCCACGACTCGTCCGGTCCCAGGCGTTTGAAGCCGATGCTCGACGAGTTGGGCGCGGAAATCTGGGACAAAAACAAGGTGGTGCTGGTGCTCGACCACTACGTGCCTGCACAAGACGCGGATGCGCAGCAGATCGTGCAGATCGCACGCGACACAGCCAAACAATGGAAGCTGCCCCATGTGATCGACAGCGAAGGCATTTGCCATGTGGTGCTGCCCGAGCGCGGTCACTTGAAGCCCGGCATGTTTTGTGTGGGCGGCGACTCCCATTCACCCACGGGAGGTGCTTTTGGTTGCTACATGTTCGGCATCGGTGCAACCGAGATGCTGGGCGTGTGTGTCACCGGCCAAATCTGGGTGCAGGTGCCGCGCACCTTGCGCATGCATTGGTCCGGCCGCTTGCAGCATGGGGTATCGGCCAAAGACATGATGCTTCACATGGTGGGGCGCTTTGGCATGAACGGCGGGCAATACCAGGCGGTGGAGTTTGCAGGGCCTGCGGTGCAGGCCTTGTCCATGGCCGAGCGCATGACGCTGTCCAATATGAGTGCCGAGATGGGGGCGCAAGCGGGCCTGATCGCGGCCGACGAGACCACCTTGAATCATCTGCGGAGTATCGGTGTGGCACCGGAGCATCTGGCCGGGGCCGAGCAATGGTTTACCGACACAGACGCTGACTACGAGCAGCAGGACTTTGACGCCAGCACCCTCAGCCCCCAAGTGGCTGCACCACACAGCCCGGCCAATACAAGGGATGTGGCCGAGTTTGCCGATGTGTCGCCCAGCATTGCCTACATCGGTGCCTGCACCGGCGCCAAGCTCGAAGACCTCCGCGCCGCCGCTTCGGTGCTCAAAGGCCAGCGCGTGGCTGCGGGTGTGCAGCTCATGGTGGCACCTGCCAGCGCCCGCGAACAAGCGCAGGCCACCGAAGAAGGCGTGATGCAAACCCTGCTGGACGCCGGGGCCACGGTGCTGCCCAACAGCTGCGGCGCGTGTGCGGGCTATGGCGCGACTTTCCCTGAAGGCTCCACCGTGATTTCGACCACCGCCCGCAACTTCAAAGGCCGCATGGGCCCAGCCAGCGTGAACGTGTACTTGGCCTCGCCCTACACCGTGGCCGCCTCGGCTTTGCGCGGACGCATCAGCGATGCGCGCGAGGTGCTGGCATGACAAACCGCGCATTTGACAACGCACGCGTTTGGCGAGTGGGTGCCGATTTAGACACCGATGCCCTGGCGCCCGGCGCATACATGAAGCACGGCCTGGAGGTGATCGGTTGGCATTGCTTGGAAGCGGTGCGCAGCGACTTTGCATCCGGCGTGCGCGAGGGCGATGTGATTGTGGCCGGGGCCAACTTTGGCATCGGGTCATCGCGTGAACAGGCCGCCGGTGTGCTGCGGCACTTGGGGCTGGCGGCGGTGATTGCACCGTCTTACAGCGGCCTGTATTTTCGCAACGCCTTCAACTTGGGTCTGCTGCTCTTGACCTGCCCTGACGCCGTCAAGATCGAAGAGGGCGAGCGCGTGGGCGTGTCGTTTGAGGGCGATATCCCCGTGGTGATTCGCGCCAACGGTCAGCGCTTGGCCTGCGCCCCGATTCCTGAATTTTTGATGGACATGGTCGATGCGGGGGGCTTGCTGCCCCTGCTCAAACAAAGAAAGCCTGCATGAACCCGACTGAACCTGTGATGGACCCTGTCACCTTGGCTGTGTTGCGCGGCCGACTCGAACAGATTGCCGACGAGATGGACGCGACGCTCTACCGCAGCGCCTTCAACCCCATCATTGCCGAGGCGCACGACGCCTGCCACGGTTTGTACGACGCCATCACTGGCGACACCCTGATCCAGGGCAAGTCGGGCTTGCCGGTGTTTGTGGGCGCCATGGCTTTTGCCGTGCGGGCGGCCATGCGTGTGGCGGCTGAGCGCGGCGGCATGCAGCCGGGCGATGTGTGGCTGTTCAACGACCCCTACGAAGGCGGCACTCACGCCAACGACTTCAAGCTGGTCAAGCCCTGCTTTCGCAACGGGCAGCTGTATTGTTTTTTGGCATCGGCCGCGCATTGGCACGACGTGGGCGGTGCGGTGCCTGGCAACTACAACCCGGCGGCGACCGAGTGCTGGCAAGAAGCGGTGCAAATTCCGCCGGTGCGCATCTTGCGCGCTGGTGTGCTCGACGAAGACGTGCTGGCCATTTTGCGGGCCAACACCCGTTTGCCCGACAGCCTGTGGGGTGACCTGAATGGCCAACTGGCCGCACTCGAATTGGGCGCACGCCGCTTGGACGGTTTGCTGGACGAATACGGCGACGCCAAAGTGGCGCAGGCCTTGGTGGAGCTGCGCACCCGCGCTGTGCGACTGATGCGCTCGCATATTGGCAGCTTACCCGATGGCCGTTACAGCTTTGAAGATGTGCTGGACAACGACGGCGTGAAAGACGAGCTGCTCACCATTGCGCTCGACATGACCGTGGCGGGCGATCGGTTGACGCTGGACTTTTCGCGCACCTCGGCCCAATGCGCCGGGCCGGTGAACATCTCACGCGCCACGGCAGTCGCCGCCTGTTATGTGGCTTTGAAGCATGTGTTCCCCGATGTGCCCGCCAACGCGGGTGTGCTGGATGCGGTGGACTTTGTGATCCCCGATGGCTTGGTCATCAGCGCATCGCGTCCGCGTCCGGTGGGTGGTTACACCGAAACCATTTTGCGCATGATCGATGTGATCTTCAGCGCCACGGCCCTGGCCGATCCGCAGCGGGCCGTGGCCCATGCCTACGGCACCATCAACGCCTTGTCGATTGCGGGGCACCGCACCGACGACAAGCGCAAAGGCCAGCGCTGGGTGATGTTCAGCTTTTTTGGCGGCGGACACGGCGGCCATTCGGATGGCGATGGCTTGTCGCATGGCAATGCGCCGATCTCCACCGCCACCATCCCGCCGATGGAGATTTTGGAAGCGGCTTACCCGGTGCGCTTCACGCAGTGGGCCTTGCGCCCCGGCTCGGGGGGTGACGGCCAGCACCGGGGCGGTCTGGGCGCGATTTACGAAATCGAGTTACTCGAAGACAGTGCCGAGGCCTTCATTTTTGGCGAACGCGGCAAGTCTGCGCCCAAGGGCATACATGGCGGCCAGCCTGCGCTGCCCAATGTGTTTGAGTACTGCCAAAACGGCGAGTGGAAAACACCACCCATGGTGTCCAAGATGTTGGGCATCCACTTGAAAAAAGGCGACCGCGTGCGCCTGCAAACGCCGGGCGGCGGTGGTTGGGGCGCCCCCGCTGAGCGCTCGGCGCATGACCGTACCAAAGACAGCGCACTGGGTTACACCAAGGAACAAGCATGAGCGAGGCAGTAGTGAACCAACCGCATTGGGTGGTGGGTGTGGACGTGGGCGGTACGTTTACCGACCTGTTTGTGCTGGACGAAAAAACCGGCCAGGCCCGCATCGTCAAGGTGCCATCGACCCGGGGTGAAGAAGCCCGGGGCTTCATGAACGGCATCGCCAAAGTCACAGGCAACACGGGGGCTGATGGTGCCAAAGAGATCGCCACCATCGTGCATGGCACCACCGTGGGCACCAATGCTTTGCTGGAACGCAAGATCGCGCGCACCGGCATCATCACCACACGCGGGTTCCGCGACGTGCTGGAAATGCGCCGCCGCGACCGCCCGCAAACCTGGGGCCTGCGCGGCAGCTACACCCCGGTGGTGCCCCGTGCCTGGCGTCTGGAAGTGGACGAGCGTGTGCTGGCCGATGGCCAGTTGCACACGCCCGTGAATCTGGACCAGGTGCGCGAACAAGCCCGCGCTCTGCTGGCCGAAGGCTGCGAGGCGGTGTGTGTGTTCTTTGTGCACGCCTATGCCAACCCCGGCAACGAACAAGCCGCTGTGGCGGCCGTGCGCGAGATTTGGCCCAACAGCTATGTGACGGCGGCCAGCGAAGTGCTGCCTGAAATTCGCGAGTTCGAGCGCTGCTCCACAGCCACCTTGAACGCCGCTTTACAGCCCGTGGTGGGCAGCTATTTGCAGCGCCTGGATGGCGACCTGCGTGCCCAAGGCTTTGGCGGTGAGTTGCTGATTGTGCAAAGCAATGGTGGCGTCATGTCGCGCGAGACGGCCTGTGATGTGCCGGTGCGCACCGCGTTGTCGGGCCCTGCGGCAGGCGTGATGGCCTGCGCCGAGATTGCCCGCGCTTCGGGTTTTGAGAACGTCATCACGGGTGACATCGGCGGCACGTCGTTTGACGTGTCTTTGGTGGCCGGTGGCGAGGCAGCGCTGGCTGCGCAAACTTCCATCGAGTTTGGCTTGGTGGTGCGCTCGCCCATGATCCAGATCGAGACCATCGGCGCTGGTGGCGGCTCGATTGCCTCGGTCGATGCGGGCGGTATGCTGCAAGTGGGCCCCGAGTCGGCCGGCAGCATTCCCGGCCCTGCTTGCTATGGGCGCGGCAACACCCGCCCTACGGTGACCGATGCCAATGTGCTGCTGGGCCGCATCGCGGCTGACCGGCCTTTGGGCGGCGGATTGTTGCAAAAGCTCGATTCGGGCTTGTCCGAAACAGCCATTGCCCAGCATGTGGCCGAGCCTTTGGGCTTGACCGCGCTGGCCGCGGCCGAAGCGATTTTGACGGTGGCCAATGCCCGCATGGCCGGCGCGATCCGCGTGGTGTCCATTGAGCGTGGGCACGATCCGCGCCAGTTCGCTTACATGCCCTTTGGTGGTGGTGGTGGCCTGCATGTCTGCGCCATGATGCGCGAGGTGGGTGTGACCACCGGCATCGTGCCGCGTTACCCGGGCGTCACTTCGGCGCTGGGCTGCGTGATGGCCGACATGCGCCACGATGCGGTGCAGACCCTGAACGTGGCTCTAGCCGATGTGGCTTGGCCGGAGTTGTTGCAACGCGTGGACAGCTTGGCCGAGGCTTGCCAGGTGCGCCTGGATTCTGCCGGTGTGAACTTTGTGCGCGTTGACGAAGTCATCAGCTTTGACATGCTCTACATGGGCCAGACCCATACCCTGCAAGTCCCGGTGAAGCGCGAGCAATTGAATGCTGCCGGATTGTTGGCGGCGTTTGAAGCGGCTTACCAGCACGCCTTTGGCCGTGTGCTGCAAGGCCCGGTGATCCGCGTGATGAACCTGCGTTATGCGCGTATCGGGCGACGTCCCAAGTTCGACTTGGCGGTGCTGGCCCCGCAAGGCGAAGGCCGCACCACCCCGGTGGGTGAGCAGCAGGTCTACCACCAAGGCCAGTGGTGGACCGCGCAGCGCTACGAGCGCTTGAGCCTGCCCGTGGGCACCGTGGTGCAAGGCCCGGCAATTTTGGAGCAGCCCGACACCACGGTGTGGTTGGAGCCGGGCTTTGAAGGCCGTGTGGACAAATTGGGCAACCTGTTGGTGGAGCGCACAGCATGAACTTGAAGAACGCAAAATTGGGCAAAAACATGGGCATGGTCATTGTGGACCTGCAAAACGATTTTTTGGCCCCCGATGGTGCGTATGCCCGGGGCAACACCTTGAGCGCCGAGGCGGTGAAGTTGCCCGAGCGCATGGCCCCGGTGGCACGTGCCATCAAGGCCCATGGCGGTTTGGTAACAGCCAGTTTGTTCACGCTGTGGCCCAACGCGCAGGGTGAGCCCATGATTTCGGCGCACCTGAAAGAGCGCCGGCCGTTTTTGCGCAAGGGTGACTTCGCGCCCGGAAGTCGGGGCCAGGCCAATGTGGACCTGCTCGCTCCGTTGGTCGATGTGTCGGTGTTCAAGGTCGCGTATTCGGCCTTCTTCAACACGCAACTCGACTGGGTGCTGAAAAAATCGGGCATCGACACCCTTGTGGTGTGCGGCATTGTCACCAACGGTGGCGTGGCCAGCACGGTGCGCGACGCCCATGTGCGCGACTACCACGCCATTGTGTTGTCGGACGGTTGCGCCGCCTTCAGCGAAGCCGCGCACCAGGCCGCGCTGGCCGACATGGGCTCGGTGGCCGATGTGATGGACAGCGCCACCTTTTTGAAACAACTGGGCTGACACCATGAACGCGCCGCTGCCGCAAGTTCGCCTGGCTGCTGATTTGCAAGCCGACGACCACACACCGGTGGTGATTGTGGGCGCTGGCGCTTGTGGCCTCACGGCTGCGCTGGCCTTGCACCGCTTGGGTGTGGAGTGTGTGGTGCTGGAGCGTGATGCGTTTGCAGCGGGCTCCACCGCTTTGTCCTCGGGCTTTGTGCCCGCGCCTTGTACGCAAGCTCAACAGGCCCAAGGCATCAGCGACAGCGTGGACTTGTTCGCATCAGACATTCAGGCCAAGGCCCACGGTCAGGCCGCGCCGCATTTGGTGCAAGCCTATGCCCAACACATCGGCCCCGCCATGGACGCGCTGGCTAATCACCACGGCCTGCCCTGGCAGGTGCTGGACAACTTTTTGTACCCCGGCCACAGCGCCCACCGCATGCACGCCGTGCCCGAAAAAACCGGTGCGGGTCTGATGAGCCGCTTGCAAGCCGCAGCCGATGCCGCAGGCGTGGTGGTGCTCACACAAGCGCAAGTCACCGAGCTGTGGGCCGACGACATGCAGTGCATCCATGGGGTGGGTTTTGTCAGGCCCGATGGCCAGACCGAGCGCATCCGATGTGATGCGGTGATCTTGGCTTGCAACGGTTTTGGCGGTACAGCGGCCATGGTGAAAGAAATGCTGCCCGAAATGGCCGAGGCCACTTATGCGGGCCATGTGGGCAACGATGGCAGCGCCATCGCTTGGGGCCAACAACTGGGCGCACGCCTGGCCGACCTGGGCGCGTACCAAGGCCACGGTTCATGGGCGGTGCCACAAGGCGCTTTGATCTCGTGGGCGCTGATGATGGAAGGTGGCGTGCAGATCAATGCCGAAGGCCAGCGCTTTCACGACGAAACCCAGGGCTACTCGGAGGCGGCTGTTCATGTGCTGGCGCAACCGGGTGGTGTGGCCTGGAATGTGTTCGACGATGCGCTCTTGAATTTCGCGCAAGACTTTCCGGATTTTGTGACGGCGCAAGGCGCTGGCGCGGTTCAAAACGCGGGCGATGTGGCGGCACTGGCGCAACTGATCGGCTGTCCGCCAGAAGCATTGCAAGCCACCTTGAATGCGGTGCAACGCGGCACCGACCCGGGCACGGGCCGCACGTTCAAACGCGCCTTGCAAGCCCCGTTTCACGCCATCAAGGTGACAGGCGCTTTGTTCCACACCCAAGGCGGTTTGGACATCGACGCACAAGCCCGTGTGCTGCGCCAGGGCGGCACGCCCTTGCCCAATGTGTTGGCCGCAGGCGGCGCAGCGCGGGGCGTGTCGGGGCAAGCGGTGTGGGGTTATTTGTCGGGCAACGGCTTGCTCAGCGCCATCGCGGGCGGGCACATCGCCGCGCACACGGCACAACAACTTTTGAAGGATTCGGCACCATGAACCAGCCGCACAATTTGGCGCAGCGCCTGCAACAAGACCAGGCCTTGCTGACCCCCGGTGTGTACGACGCACTCACCGCGTTGGTCGCCCAGCAGGCAGGCTTTGAGGCGCTCTATTTGTCTGGTGCATCGATTGCCTACACACGCCTCGGCCGCTCCGACATCGGTCTGACCACCGCCACCGAAGTGGCGCAGACCTTGGCGCACATCACCGACCGGGTGAACATTCCCGTGATCGTGGACGCCGACACCGGCTTTGGCAACGCGCTCAACACCCAACGCACCGTGCGCGACTTCGAGCGGGCCGGGGCCGCGATGATCCAGATCGAAGACCAGACTTTCCCCAAACGCTGTGGCCACCTGGACGGCAAAGGCGTGGTGCCGGTCGCCGAGATGCAGGGCAAGCTGCGTGCGGCGCTGGACGCCCGTCACGACAAGAACACCTTGATCCTGGCGCGCACCGATGCGGTGGCGGTCGAGGGGCTGGATGCTGCACTGGAGCGGGCCGAGCGCTATTTGGAATGCGGTGTGGATGCGCTTTTCATCGAAGCCCTGCGCTCCGATGAACAAATGAACCGCGCCTGCGCCCAGTTTGCCAAGCGTGTGCCGCTGCTGGCCAACATGGTCGAGGGCGGGAAGACACCGGTGCAAAGCGCGGCCGAGTTGGGCGAGCGCGGTTTCAAGATCGTGATTTTCCCGGGTGGCACGGCGCGGGCGGTGCTGCACACCTTGCAAGGCTATTACGAGAGTTTGCACACCCACCAAACCACGCGGCCCTGGCAAGAAAAAATGCTGGACTTCGATGGCCTGAACGCGGTGATTGAAACGCCTCAATTGCTGGCGCTGGGGCAGCGCTACGAAAGCGGTGAAAAGTCATGACACACGGCATCGTTTTGCGCGGCCTGCGGGTGGGCGACATCGGTTGGGTGGCGCACAGGCAAGGCATTTTGTATGCGCAGGAATACGGCTGGGACGGCACGTTCGAGGCCATGGTGGCTGAAATCGGTGCGCAGTTTGTTAAAAATTTCGACCCCGCTTGGGAGAACGCATGGATCGCCGAAATCGAAGGTCAGATCGTGGGTTCTGTGTTTCTGGTCAAGGTCTCCGAACAAGTGGCCAAGCTGCGTATGTTGTATGTCGAACCCCAAGCACGCGGACAGGGGCTGGGTCAGGGCCTGACGGATGCATGCATCGCCTTTGCCCGCACCAAGGGGTACCAGAAATTGACCCTATGGACCAATGACATTCTGGTTGCCGCTCGAAGCATTTACCAGGCCTCTGGATTTGTTTTGGTTGCAGAAGAAAACCACCGATCTTTTGGCCACGATTTGGTGGGCCAAAATTGGGATCTTGACTTGCAACTCGCTCCATCATTGACCCAGCAACGCTGAATTGACCTCAGGAGACCCGACGATGAGCACCGTGCACACCTTACCCCAGCGCCCCTATCGGCGAATTGCCACCGAAGAAGCTTTTTCTCCGCCCGAAATGCTGGAGATCTACAAACGCATCTTGGCCAAAGACGATGTCGATGTAGGCTTCAAGCATCTGATGGGTTTTTACATGAGTAGCCCCAGTGAGCGTGCTCAGCACATCATGCGCTGTTTGGTGGATCTGGATGAATTGCGACTGCAGCACATGGACGCAGCGGGCGTGGATGTTCAGGTGATTGGATTGACATCCCCTGGTGTGCAGATCATGGACAAGGACACGGCGGTAGCCTTTGCCCCAGAAGCCAACGACGTGTTGGCCGCCGCCACGCGCCGCCAACCCGATCGCTTGGTGGGCATGATTGCGGTGGCTCCGCAAGACCCAGCTGCTGCGGCCAAAGAAATCCAGCGCGGTGTGAACCAGCTGGGCATGCACTCGGTGGTGATCAACTCTCACACCCAAGGTGAGTACTTGTCCGATACCAAATTTTGGCCCATTTTTGAAGCGGCCGAAGCCATGGATACCCCGATTTACCTGCACCCCAACGCCATGCCCGCCAGCATGATTCAGCACTTCATTGAGGCAGGCCTTGATGGTGCGATTTATGGATTTGGCGTTGAGACCGGTTTGCACGCGCTGCGACTCATCACCTCAGGGGTATTTGACCGATTTCCCAAGTTGCAGATCATCTTGGGTCACATGGGCGAGGCCTTGCCGTTTTGGGCTTATCGACTCGATTACATGCATGCAGCGACGGTGCGCTCCAAGCGCTACCCCAGTGTGCAACCCACACAGCGAAAACCCAGTGATTACCTGCGCGAGAACTTCCACATCACCAACAGTGGCGTGGCTTGGGGCGCAGCGCTCAAGTTCACACAAGATTTCATGGGACCAGACCGTGTGCTTTACGCCATGGACTATCCCTACCAATATGTGCCTGAAGAAGTGGCCATGCTCGAAAATCTCGACATGGCACCTCAGGTTCGAAAAGCCTTCTTTCAAGACAATGCAGAGCGGTTGTTCAAAATACCGTCCGCTCAAGCATTGGTCAAAGTTTAAAAACTCAATCAATCCACCGTGGAGACAATCGCATGATCACCATTCGCCGCCGTCAAATTTTGGCACTCACTGCCGCCTTCATGACCTCGGTCAGTGGCGTGGCCTTGGCGCAAAGTTCATATCCCAGTCAGACCGTCAAAATCATCGTGCCGTTCACGCCGGGGACCGGAATGGACACGATTGCAAGGGTGGTTGCTCCACGCTTGAGTGAACGCTTGGGACAACCGGTGGTGGTGCAAAACCAGCCTGGTGCCAGCGGCAACATTGGTGCTGATGCCGTGGCCAAGTCAACGCCCGATGGTTACACCGTCTTGATGGGTGCTAACACCATGTTGATGGCGTCGCAAATGTACAAAAGTGTCAGCTTTGATCCCATCAAGGATTTCGCACCTGTTTCGATGGCCGCATATGGTTCACTGATGCTGGTGGCCCATCCCAAGACGGGCATCAAGTCGGTGCCGGAATTGGTTAAGCAAGCGCAAGCCCGGCCCGGTTCGATCAGCTTTGGCTCTCCGGGCGTAGGGACTCCACACCACATGGCCATGGAGCTGTTCAAGTTGGAATCGAACACATTCATGCTGCACGTGCCTTATCGGGGTTCAGCCGGGTACACCCAAGATCTTTTGGGTGGAGAACTCAATGTGGGTTTCTTGCCGGTCCACATTGCCCAAGGATTAGTTAAAAATGGTCGCTTGAATGCATTGGCTGTCGGCAGTCCCAAGCGACACCCAGTTGCGCCGGATGTTCCTACGTTTGATGAAGTGGGTGTTAAACGTGTGGATGTTGACCTCTGGTACGCATTCTTCGTTCCCAGCAAAACACCAGGCGCCGTGGTTTCACGTTTGAACACCGAGATGGCTGCCATCCTGCGGCAAAACGATGTGAAAGATATTCTAGGAAAAGCCGGTATGGATGCCATCCCTTCCACGCCAGCGGAGCTCGCTGCCATCAGCGCCAAAGACTATCCGCGTTGGGGTACTGTGATTCGCAGTAAGCAAATTTCGGCCGATTGAGCTGTGCATAGGACTTCAATCATGAACAAACAGATTAGCGGGATTGCCATTGTGGGCGGTGGCGTGGGTGGTCTTGCGTTGGCTTTGCACTTGCATGCAAGAGGCGTGGTCTGTGATGTCTTTGAAGCTGTGGCAGAAGTGCGCGAGCTGGGGGTCGGGATCACCCTTTTGCCTCATGCCATGCGCGAGTTGGCAGCCCTTGGCTTGCAGCTCGCACTGGAGGCGGCAGGGATTGAAAATTATGAAAGTGCATTTTTCAATCGGCATGGTCAATTCATTTACAGCGAGCTGCGTGGTCGGCATGCAGGTTATTCGGTGCCTGAAGTCGGTATTCACCGAGGCAAGTTGCATAAAATTTTGTTTGATGCAGCGGTCCAGAGATTGGGCGCTGATCGCATCCACACCGGACACCGCTTTGTGGGTTTGACGCAGGGTGATGACCATGTCTTGATTCAATTCAACGATCCAGAAGGTCAGCCTCGGCCCGAAGTTCGCGCGCAGGTGTTGATTGCATCCGATGGTGTGAACTCATCGGTTCGTCGTCTTTTCTACCCCGATGAAAAAGTGGTGTTCACGGGCATTAACACCTGGCGCGGCGTCACGCATTTCAATCCGATCTTGACCGGCAAGACCTACATGCGCATTGGATCGATTGAGACCGGCAAGATGGTGATTTACCCCATCGTGGATAAGGTTGATGCCCAAGGACGGCAGTTGGTCAATTGGATGGCCGAGATTCGCATGGAGGGTGTTTCGCAAAACGACTGGAATCGCCAAGGGCGTGTGGAAGATGTCTTGCCTTTGTTCAAGGACTGGACGTTTGATTGGCTGAATGTGCCCGAGTTGATCGCCAAGGCCGAATCCATTTTGGAATACCCGATGGTGGACAAGGACCCCATTCCGCAATGGACGTTTGGTCGCGTCACCTTGCTGGGCGATGCGGCGCACCCCATGTACCCGCGTGGCTCTAACGGCTCGGCACAAGCGCTGGTGGATGCACGCACTTTGGCCGACGAATTGGCCCAGGCCTCGGTAGCCGGTGACTGGGTTCAGGCCTTGCATCGTTATGAAGATGTGCGCAGACCATTGACTACGAAAGTGGTGTTGACCAACCGCAGTACACCGCCGGACTTCATCAACATCAAGGTGGACGAGTTGACGCAAGGAAAACCTTTTCGGCACATCGATGACGTGATCAGCCAAGCCGAACTGCGTCAGATTTCAGACGATTACAAAAAAATCGCTGGATTCTCTTTGGACGCCATGGCCACCCAGCGTTGAGCTTTGTACAGACTAGAGGGTTTTAGGACACCAGCCCATTTCAAGCCAGTGTGCGTAGCCTGGCTTGAAGTCCCACGCTGTGTGCTGCACAGGCGTTCCCTCGACCAGAACCTGCTCGGTCAGGTGGTCCAGGCAAGGACTGATCGCCCCCATGCGGTGGAGCCAGGCTTGGGTCTGTGGACTGTCCATGGCCGCGGGCGCCAAACCTTGTTGGGGTGGTGGCAAGGCACCACTGGGTGAGCAGCGCCCTGACATGCGGTCGTGCACACTGCCCCAAGCCACGGAACGCATCTTTTGCTTCAGTTGTCCCAATTGTCGCTCGACGCTTTGCACGTCATCAGCAGTGAAACGCAATTGCCCCAACACGTTGTCAAACCAAAAGAAAGCGTTGGGCAGGCTTTGTGTACAGCGTGTCAAGGCACCCAAGCCATCGCCCGTGTGCAGTTGCAATAGGGTGCCATGTTGTCGCAAGGCCCGACCGTGTCGCCACCGAAACAAAGGCGCAGCCCAAGGATCGATGTCCCAAGCATGCACTTCTTTGAATTGGATCAACCATGCGGTAGGCAGCATCCAACCTGCACTCGCACCGATCAGCACGAGCTGATCTCGTGGCATGGTTTGAGCTAGCAGCCAAGTTTCAATTTGAGCAGCGGCAGGTGCCCAGCGTTCTTGCGAACGCCAAGCACGCCAATGCCAGTGCCAACCGCCCGTCAGATTCATTCTCTGTCTCAGGCTTTGCTCAAGCGTTCGTTTTGCGGGAACATGAATTTTTTGGCATCCGCATCCATTTCGGTCTTGAAGGTGTATTTCGTTTTGAAAGCTTCGGCGCGTTGAGCAGCCGGACGGGCATTCACCAAATCTAGCAGGCGTTTGATGTGGGGATATTGCGCCCAAGTGGCCTCTCCTGTGCCCAAGACATAAGGCAGCATGCGCGCCCAGCCCCACAGTGCCATGTCCACTACGCTGTAGTGATCACCCAGCATATAAGTGTTTTGTGCCAAGTGCTTTTCCAACACAGTCCAGTGGCGGTGGGCTTCAAAGTCGTAACGGTTCAGTGCGTACTCTTTGGGCTCCGGCGCTGCATGGCGAAAGTGCACCGATTGGCCTGAAAACGGGCCAATGCCACTGGCGATGAAAAGAAGCCACGACAAGGCAGCGCCACGCTCCTTGGCTTGTGAGATGGCAGGCATGAATCTCTGCTCGCGATCGGCCAAGTAAAGCAAGATGGCATTGCTGTCGAAAACAGTGACCTCGCCATCGGTGATGGCGGGTACTTTGGCGTTGGGGTTCACGGCTAAGAAGGCAGGTGCAAATTGCTCGCCCTTGCGCGTGTCCACCGGCACGGCCTCAAATGGCAGGCCCAGCTCTTCGAGCAGCAGGGCGATTTTCATGGGGTTGGGGGCGGCGTTGAAGAAAAATTTCAGCATGGTTTTTCCTTGGGTGCAGGGTTATGGCGGATACGATAGATGAGCTCAACAGTTTGACCGAGTTCTGCTGGGGTGCTTCGGTTATTTCAGTCATTTCGGCGACTGTGATGCCCAAGGTTTGTTGTTGCTTTATACCTATATTTTCAGTGCTTGCATTCATCGGGGCGGTTTGTTGGTCAAGGCGGGTGTCAAAGCCAATTGACCGTTGTTTGAGTATGGGGGCCCATGGTTGTGAGTCTCGCTTGTTCAGGAGATGAAGCAATGAATAACTGGTGGCCCTTGCTGCTGACTTTGGTGATCCAAGCGATGGTGGCCATGGCCTTGTTGACTTTGCCGGTCATGGCCCCGGTGGTGGCCCAGGCCCTCGATGTGTCACCTGCGCTGGTGGGTTTGTATGTTTCGGTGACTTATGCCGGGGCCATGCTTGCCACCTTGATGGGTGGCGCCACAGTGGCCCGCATGGGGGCCATTCGTGTGAGTCAGTGGGGCTTGTTGTTGTGTGCTTTGGGTTTGCTCTTGTGCGCTGTGCCTTGGCTACCTTCAATGGTTTTGGGTGCAGTTTTGATTGGTTTGGGTTATGGCCCGATCACGCCGGCCAGTTCTCACCTGCTTGCACGAACCACGCCCAAGCCCCAGATGTCCTTGGTCTTTTCGATCAAGCAAACCGGCGTGCCTTTGGGCAGCATGCTGGCCGGTGCCGTGGTGCCACCGTTGGCCTTGCTCATTCATTGGCAGATGAGCATGGTGTTCGTGGCAGTCCTTTGTCTTGTATGCGCTTGGGTGTCACAGGCTTTACGGGCTGAACTCGACAGTGACCGTCATGCCGGAGCAGCCATCTACTGGGGCTGTCTGATTCAGCCCATTCGCTTGGTAGTGGCCCACCGTGCTTTGTTCACCATGGCTTCCTGCTCCTTCATGTTTTCCATGGTTCAGTTGTCGCTCACCACCTACTTGGTCACTTTTTTACACGAAGACTTGTCGTATGGCTTGGTCGCTGCGGGTTTGGCCTTGTCAGTGACACAGCTGGGGGGCATTGGCGGGCGCGTCGTTTGGGGGTACGTGGCAGACCGTTGGTTGGGTGCTCGGCGCATGCTTTTGTTGCTGGCCAGCATGATGGCTTTGGGTGCTTTGGCTTCGGCATTTTTGACCACAGAGACACCCCAAAGCGTGGTGATCGGCATTTTGGTGACCTTTGGTGCATCGGCCATCGGCTGGAACGGGGTGTACCTGGCCGAAGTGGCTCGTCGTGCGCCCGCAGGCATGGCCAGTATGGCCACGGGTGGGACTTTGGCCTTTACTTTTTTGGGCGTTGTCTTGGGGCCGCCCATGTTCGGTGCCTTGTCGGGCTTGTTCGGCACTTACCGTGCGGGTTTTGTCGGTTTGATGGTGATGGCTTGCATCAGTGGCACAGTGTTGTTCTGGACTCAAAGATCCGGTCGGCTTGTCCAGTAGCCGGGCGTGGCTTTCGTTTTGTCCTGTACCTCACAGGACCTAGACCGAAAAATGCATGCTGACTTCACCCAGTGGGCCGAAGTCTGCCGTTGCTGTGTCTCCGGGAACCAACTCCAGCGGAACCATGCAGGTGCCCGTGGTGACCACATGTCCTTTTGCCAGCGTGATGCCTAGACTCGAGAGCTGGTTTGCCAGCCAAGTCAAGGCAATGCGGGGGTCTCCGAGGACCCAAGCGCCTGAGCCTGTTCGGGTGTACCGATTGGTTTCGCCCTGATGCACTTGCGCCTCAACAGCATGGGTGCTCAAGTCAATCTGGCGCCACCCATCGGTCGCAGGAGGGCCCAGCACAAAATGGCGTGCGCAGGCGTTATCGGCCAACAACTGCGCCTCTCCAGCTTCAGTGAAGGGCGCCAGCCGTGAGTCCGGCACTTCAAGAGCCGGGTGCAGCGTGGCCACGGCGGCCATGACCTCTTGCAAGCTAAATGGCGAGTTTTGTGGCGGCAAATCTTGACCCATGGTGAAGGCGAACTCTGGTTCGGCCACGCGCATCCGGTTACCGGATGAAGGAATGGAGGCACCGCTTCCAAACACTTGGCCAGACAACAGTCGCCCAGCCAAAGGGCCGCTGACATTGATATGGGCTTGTCCGTTGAGGCTGGTGGCAGCGATTTTCCAACCGATGACCTGGCGCCCCGACACAGTTGGCAATTGAGCCTGCACTTGATAACCTTGGACCGCGTTTAATGGTCGGCAGGTTTCGGGGAAAATTGGAAATGCTCGCCCTGATTGCCATTGTTCCCAGACCCATTGAGCAGCTTGCTTGCTGGAAAGGAAGTCACTGAATTGCGGGTTGGTCGGTGTTGTCATTTGTGAATTGTTGCGCTTTTCAATGGGTGATGCACTGAATTTTGTGTATAATTTTTGGCTTGGTGACGTGAGTCATCCACATCAACCTGTTGGTTTGAATGTGAAGAGTTCTTGGTGATATAGCTCAGTTGGTTAGAGCGCAGCATTCATAATGCTGATGTCGGTGGTTCAAATCCACCTATCACCACCAAATTAAAAAGCCCACAGTTTTGCGACTGTGGGCTTTTTGATTATTGGCCCTTGCTGGAAGCGTCAGCCGTTCACAAAGTTCGGTGCGCGCTTGTTCAAAAACGCGTCCATGCCTTCTTTTTGGTCGGCGGTGGCAAACAGTCCATGGAACAACCGGCGCTCAAACATCACGCCGTCGCTCAGCCCGCTTTCAAAAGCGCGGTTCACGCTTTCCTTGGCAGCCATCGTGGCCAGTTGCCCATAGCTGCAAATCATCAGTGCAGCACCCAGCGCTTCTTCCATGAGTTTTTCCAGCGGTACAACGCGGCTGACCAAGCCGCCGCGTTCGGCTTCTGCAGCGTCCATCATGCGGCCTGTCAGGACCAAATCCATGGCCTTGGACTTGCCCATGGCTCGAGGAAGGCGCTGCGTGCCACCGGCACCGGGGATGATGCCGATCTTGATCTCCGGTTGACCAAATTTGGCATTCTCGGCGGCGATGATGAAGTCGCACATCATGGCCAACTCGCAGCCGCCGCCCAGTGCAAAGCCACTCACAGCTGCAATCACGGGTTTGCGGATGCTGCGGATGGTTTCCCAATTGCGGGTGATGAAGTCATTTTTATAGACCTCGTGAAAAGTGAACTTCGCCATGGCCGCAATGTCGGCGCCCGCTGCAAAAGCCTTTTCGCTGCCGGTAATCACGATACAGCCAATGGCCTCGTCGGCGTCAAAAGCCTTGAGGGCAACACCCAGCTCATCCATCAGGGCGCTGTTGAGCGCGTTCAAGGCTTTGGGGCGGTTGAGGGTGATGATGCCAACTTGGCCGGCTTCGGTGCGGACTTCGATGTTTTCGTAGCTCAAGGTTTTCTCCTGCAGTGGGGACAAATCAAGGAATGACTATAACCACCCCAACTGTGCTCAGTCTGTCGCTCTGGCGCTGAGGCTGCATAGGGAAAACATTAACCAACCGATCGGTCGGCTAATGATACAGTCACGCATCCAGGAGACCGAAGATGACCGAATCGACCACAACGGTGTTGTACGAAGAGAGAGGCGCTGTGGCGCTGATCACCCTGAACCGCCCGCAAGCCCTCAACAGTTTCACCCGCGCCATGCACCACGACCTGTGGGCAGCCCTTGATCTGGCCGAGGCCAATCCGGCCATCCGTGCCGCCGTCATCACGGGCGCTGGCCGAGGCTTTTGTGCCGGGGCCGATCTGTCTGATTTTGATTTCACCCCCGGCCCCAACCGTGTTGAACGTGCCGATCCAGGCCCCATCATCGATCAGGCTTTCAACCCCAGCACGCGCCGTTTGCAGACGCTGCGCATGCCGACCATTGCGGCGGTCAATGGCGTGGCGGCAGGTGCAGGGGCCTCGATGGTCATGGCCTGCGACATCGCCATCGCTGCGCCCAACACCAGCTTCATCCAGGCTTTCAGCAAGATTGGTTTGATCCCCGATGCGGGCGGCAGCTGGTTGTTGGTCGAGCGCTTGGGCCTGGCCCGCGCCATGGCGCTGGCCATGACCGGTGACAAACTGACAGCTGAGAAAGCCAAGGAGTGGGGCATGATTTGGGAGGTATCCGACGATGCTTTGGCCGCTGCGCTCGCGCTGGCCGAGCGCTTGGCGCAGATGCCCACCAAGGCATTGGTCGCTACCCGAGCCTTGCTTCAGTCGGCCACCACACGCACGCTGTCACAGCACCTGGACGAGGAACGTGACACCCAGTCGGCCCTGGGCCGCACGCATGACTATTTCGAGGGCGTGCAGGCCTTCCTCGAAAAGCGCCCTGCCCAGTTCAAAGGCGAATGATGAGTGACCCTAAAGCACTGGCCCAGTTGGTGGGTGAGACCATGTTCGCAGTCGACGTGGCATCCAAGGACACGATGGGCATGGAACTGCTGGCCTGCGAGCCCGGCCGCGCCCTGATGCGTATGACGGTCAAAGAACTGCACCTGAACGGTCACAAAATTTGCCACGGTGGATTTATCTTCACCCTGGCTGATTCGACCTTTGCCTTTGCCTGCAACAGCTACAACAAGAACGCGGTGGCTGCGGGTTGCAGCATCGAATTTTTGAAGCCTGGCAAGTTGGGCGATGTGCTGACTTGTGAAGGCGTCGAGCAGACCCTGAGTGGACGCCATGGCATCTACGACATGAAAGTCACCAACCAGAACGGCGAAGTCATCGCCATGTTCCGTGGCAAGAGTGCACAGATTCCTGGCTCTGTGGTGCCGGAATAAATCAATGAATTGGGGTGCAGGTCTTCAGCCCTGTCCCCCGCTGATCAAGTGGAGTTTTGAATGAGCCAAAAAGCCTTTCTCCTGGAGCCGATTGAAAAGGCCAGCATTGACGAGCTGCGCAGCCTGCAGCTCAAGCGCCTGCAACAGACTTTGCAGCACGCCTATGCCAATTCGCCCGTCTACCGCGCCAAGTTCGACGCAGCAGGCGTGCACCCGGACGATTGCAAGAGCCTGGCCGACATCGCCAAGTTCCCGTTCACCACCAAGTCGGACTTGCGCGACAGCTACCCCTTTGGCATGTTCGCTGTGCCCCGCGAAAACTGCGCGCGTATCCATGCGTCGAGCGGCACCACCGGCAAACCCACTGTGGTGGGCTACACCCTCAAAGACATTGACACTTGGTCCACCGTGGTGGCCCGCAGCATCCGCGCTGGCGGTGCCAAGCCCGGTGATATGGTGCATGTGAGCTACGGCTATGGCCTGTTCACCGGCGGCATGGGCGCGCACTATGGCGCAGAGAAACTCGGCCTCACGGTGGTGCCCTTTGGGGGTGGCCAGACCGAGCGCCAGGTGCAGCTGATCCAGGATTTCAAGTCCAACATCATCATGGTGACCCCCAGCTACATGTTGGCGATTGCCGATGAGTTCGAGCGCCAAGGCATCGATCCCAAGACCTCGTCGCTGCGTATCGGTATCTTTGGCGCAGAGCCCTGGACCAACGACATGCGCGCAGCGATCGAAAAACGCATGGCCATCGACGCGGTGGACATCTATGGTCTGTCCGAAGTGATGGGCCCGGGCGTGGCGAGCGAATGCATCGAAACCAAGGACGGCCCGACCATTTGGGAAGATCATTTTTACCCCGAGATCATCAACCCCGAAACGGGTGAACCCGTGGCCGACGGTGAGATGGGTGAGCTGGTCTTCACGAGCCTGACCAAAGAAGCGCTGCCCATCATTCGTTACCGCACGCGAGACCTGACGCGCCTGTTGCCAGGAACGGCCCGCACCATGCGCCGCATGGAAAAGATCACAGGGCGCAGCGACGACATGATGATCATCCGCGGCGTGAACGTGTTCCCCAGCCAGATCGAAGAGCTGATCCTGAAACGCGCTGAGCTGGCCCCGCACTACCAATGCGTCTTGACCCGGGAAGGTCCGATGGACGATCTGAAAGTGGTCATCGAGACCAAGCCTGGGATTTCACCTGAGAGCATTGAAGCACGCGCTGCAGCTAAGCAGCTTCAGCATGAAATCAAGGTCTACATTGGGTCAAGCGTCGCGATCGAGCTCAAGGCCGAAGGCGGTGTCGAGCGCAGCCAAGGCAAGGCCAAACGCGTGGTGGACTTGCGCAAGTAGTGAGGCTTGTCGTGAGCGGGGTGTTGTGTAGGAGTGGCGCCCCCGCCGCGATGGTTCCCCTGAAAGTCAGACCGCAGGCCAACTGGCTTGTCGATCTTGGGGTACTTGAAGTTGCCACAAGGTACTGGGTTGGGGCATCGTCATTGGCAGGCGCAGCAGTTGCCGGTCACGAGACACCAGGGCAGTGAACTGGCGCTCTTTGCCAAGTAAAGCAGGCAACTCATCCAATTTACCCAGGCGCCAACTGCCAGCTTGTGACTTGGCTCCGACGTCCAGTCCCAACCATTCGTCGCCAGCTGCCAGGCCAGCGGCCTCGGCTGCACTGCCGCGCATCACGGATTTGACATGCGTGATGCTGCCGGTTTCGCTCACGCGCAGGCCCAAGCGCTGCGCAATGGTCGACGTTTCTGCGCTCACGATGATGCCTTGACCCATGAGCAATTCACGCAGTGGCAGCTCTTGGGTACTGTGCACCCAAGCTTGAATTTCCTTTTGCCAAATGCGGCCCGTCAGGGCTTGTAATTCATCCAGCAGGTCTTGCTCGCGCATCGGTCCAGCTTTGCAGCGTTTCCACAAGCCGCGCATCACCACATCCAACGTGAGGCCTTCAGCCTTGAATTTACTTCGCAGCGTCAAGTCCAGACAGAGCGCCACCAGGGCTCCTTTGGTGTAATAACTCACCGTCGCATTGGGCGTGTTCTCGTCTTGGCGGTAGTACTTGACCCAAGCATCAAAACTCGATTGCGCCACGCTTTGCACAAGTCGGCCAGGCGTTTGTTGCACTTGAGCAATGGTTTTACCCAACAACTGGGTGTAAGTAGCGTCGTCAATCAGCCCAGCGCGGCGCAACAGGATGTCGTCGTAATAGCTGGTGAAGCCTTCAAAAAACCACAGCAGCTGCGTGTAGTTTTCCTGAGCGTAGTCGTATTGGGTGAACGCATCTGGGCGAAGCTGCTTCACATTCCAGGTGTGGAAGTATTCGTGGCTGATCAGGCCCAGCAGCGTGGTGTACCCCTCGTTGGTGTGGGGGCTGGTGTGGCGGGGCAGGTCGGCGCGGTTGCAGATCAGGGCGGTGCTGTTGCGGTGTTCCAACCCACCGTAGCCGTCGTGCACGGCATTGAGCATGAACAGGTAGTTTTTGTGCGGGGCTTTCTTACCCGCGTGAGCGCCTTGCCCGTGCCAAAAGCGGATTTCGGCTTCACAGATTTTTTGAGTGTCGGCCAGTAGGCGCTTGCCGTCAAAAGAGGGCAGGGCGCCGGCCACCACAAATCGGTGTGGAATCCCACATGCAGAAAAGCTGCCGCTCCAAAACGTGCCCAGCTCAACAGGGCAGTCCACCAGTTCGTCGTAATTTGCTGCTTGGTAAAGGCCAAAGCCATTTTTGTCGGTCTTGACGGGTGTGAGGCCTGTAGCAGCTTGCCACTTGGCTTGGGCATGGATGGGGTGCAACTGCAGTTGGTGAGGCTGCTTTTCTTGTCCATGTACGCGCAAGCACAGGCTGGTGCCATTGAAAAAACCACGCTGGCCATCCAGCCAAGCGGTCCGTACCGAATTGTCAAAGGCGTAGACCTGGTAGCTCATCACCAAGGGCACGCCTGGTTTGCAGATCATTTCCCAGGTGCATTTGTCTCGCTGCGCCAAGTTGAGCGCCCGGCGGCCTTGTTTGGCCTGCAGGTTTTGCAGGTTTTTGGAAAATTCGCGCACCAGGTAGCTGCCCGGAATCCATACAGGCAACGACACAGTTTGCGCTGCTGCCGGTTCGGGAATGGTCAGGGTGACTTGGAACAGGTGCGCGTGCAGGTCGGCGGCTTCAATGGCGTAGTGAATGGCAGTCATGTTTCTGGGGCGTTAAGTGGCACCTGCTGCCAAAAAGCAGCTCAGACTGGCCACTATGGTCAGTTGCAAACGCATGGGCAACCAGGGGGCCAGGCCTGCCGCTGGCCAAGTTCGGCGATCCATGACATAGCAGCCGATCAATACAAAGCCCAAGAGCGGCAATCCTGCGAAAGCCGGCATCATCACGCCCACCCAAGCCAACAATGAAGGGACTACGCCCCAAGTGAAATGGATGCGCGGCGCATTCGGGGTGATCAAGGCATTGCGAAAACCCACGCCCCAGTGGATACCGCCTAAAAATGACACGATCACCGCGCCGTAGCCCTGCATTGACAGCGCGACATAGGGGTGCAGGTCTGGACCCACCAGCCACAGGCAAAGTGCAAAAAAAACAAAAGGGATCAACCCTGCATAGCCCAGGCTACGGATCAGGTGCCAAGTGGGGTCTTCTGGGAGGGGGGTGTTCATCATTTGATTTCAGCCAGCATTTTTTCGACTTGTGCCATGGGCACTGCACCTGGCACTCGGGTGCCATCTGCGAACAAGATCATGGGCGTGCCGGTGATGCGCATCTTTTGGCCAAAAGTTACGATGGTGTCTACAGACGATGCATCGCAGTTGGCTGTGGCCGGGGTGGTGCCATTGATCATCCAGTCGTTCCAGGTTTTGGCCTTGTCTTTGGCGCACCAAATGTTTTTGGATTTCGTTTTCGAATCTTCGCCCAAGATGGGATAGAGGAAGTGGTAAATCGTCACGTTGTCGAGCTTTTGCAGGTCTTTTTCAAAGCGCTTGCAATAGCCACAGTTCGGGTCGGCAAAGACGGCCAGCTTGCGTTTGCCGTTGCCGCGGACTTGGGTGAAGGCAGTTTTTAAAGGCAACTGGTCGAACGGAATAGAAGACAGCTTTTCCATGCGCTCTTCGGTCAGGTTGCGCTTTTGTTTGACATCAATCAGCGCACCTTGGATCAGGAAGTTGCCATCGGCGTCGCTGTACATCACTTCATTGCCCATGCGGATCTCAAACAAACCGTTCATGGGGGTCTTGCTGACCTCGTCAATCTTGGGCAGGTTGGGCAAGCGCTCGCTCAGGTTTTTGCGAATGGTGGCCTCTTGCGCCATCGCTGCGCTACAAGAGAAGGCGGTGGTGATGACCAACAAGGCCAGTTTCGAGAGGGTGATCTTCATGGAGCGTTTTTTCTGGTTGAAAGGTGTACGGCTTTGTCAGTTATGGGCTTTTGAAATGGAAGCATCGCTGCTTTGACCCATAGCGCGTTGAGTCATCCATTGTTTCAATGGGCCGCTGCGGTCAAATCCCCGCATGCCCCAGTTGCGCAGGTTTTGCCAGACCGGTCCAGGCTGGGCAAAAAGGCGCTGCAGGCCATCTGTGACCAAGCCCATGGCTTGCACATCGGCTTGACGAGCGCGTTCGTAGCGGCGCAGAAGTTTCAGGTCATGCAATGGCCGCCAAAATTCCTTGGTGCGAATCACTTCCACAAGTTTGGCCACATCGGCCAAGCCCACGTTCAACCCTTGTCCTGCTAAAGGGTGCAAGGCATGCGCAGCATCACCCGCCAATGCAAATGATTGTTGAGCAGTGCCCGGCATGTGTCCAATCCAGCGCTCCGCACGCGCAAGTTGTAAGGGCCAGCTGGCACGTTCTGCAGACAGCTGCATTCCGCCTAATGCGTGAGCGCAGCTATGCATCAGTTCGCGTTCAAACTCTTGGGTGCCTAGCGCCATCAGTTGATTTGCCCGCAGCGGGTGTACCGACCAGACCAGTGCGACTTCGCGCCCACCCTCACCCCCCAAAGGAAGCAAAGCCAGAACTTCAGCTTGCGGTTGCGAAAGACCGGGTGCTTGGCTCCAGCCAAACCACTGACGTGCTATGCCTTCGTGGGGGTGTTCGCATACCAAGCGTGTCGCCACAGCATGTTGGTCGTAATGGCTTATGTCAAAGCACACGCCCAAATCCCCTCGGGTTTGGCTGGCACGTCCTTCGCACACCACCGTGAGCGGTGCGGGCACCGGCGCTTGCATTATCTGAATCTGAGGCTGAAACTGCACGGCTTGCTCCAGCATCGTCTCCAGCACCGGCACGTCTACCATCCAATTGAGTTCGCTGACGCCCTGCTCGTGAGCGGCGAAGTTCAGCCGCCCGCCTTGGTCGCCAGAAATTTGCATTTGGTGCACCGGGGTGACCGCCTTGTGGTCGGGCCAGCAACGCAGGTCTTGCAAAAGGGTCTTTGTCGCCCCATTGAGTGAATATGCGCGCACATCGGTCCCCGACATGGCAGGGGAAGCCACCAAGCCCACATTGAGCCGCTCTCTGGCCAACAAAAGGGCCAAAGTTCGACCCACGATGCCTGAGCCACGGATGCAAATATCAAGGTAAAAAGCCATCCCTGCATTGTAGGCGGCCCCTGAATGACAGTGCGATTTCATGTTCATGGCAGTGACCATCGGTGACGCCATGGAGGGCATGCGCTTTCGGTCTCAGACCACCCGTTAAAATCTCGCCCTGTCACCCGAATCACCGAAAGTTCCCCCATGAGCCTCAAATGCGGCATCGTAGGTTTGCCCAATGTGGGCAAATCCACCCTTTTCAACGCCTTGACCAAAGCCGGTATTGCGGCTGAAAACTACCCTTTTTGCACCATCGAGCCCAACACAGGTGTCGTTGAAGTGCCCGATCCGCGTTTGCAGCAGTTGGCTGAGATCATCACGCCCGAGCGCATCGTGCCGGCCATCGTCGAGTTTGTGGACATTGCCGGTCTGGTCGCTGGTGCGAGCACAGGTGAAGGCTTGGGCAATAAGTTTTTGGCCCACATCCGTGAGACCGACGCCATCGTCAACGTGGTGCGTTGCTTTGAAGACGACAACGTCATTCACGTCGCCAACAAGGTGGACCCGATTGCCGACATCGAGGTCATCCAGACCGAGCTGTGCCTGGCTGACCTGGCTGCTGCAGAAAAGGCCATGCACCGCGTGAGCAAAATCGCCCGCTCGGGAGACAAAGAAGCCGTCAAGCAAATGGCGATTCTGGAAAAATGCCTGGCCGCACTGAACGACACCCAGCCGGTGCGTACCATCGACTTCAGCAAAGAAGAACGCGCTGAGCTCAAGCAGTTCTTCTTCATCACCGCCAAGCCCGCCATGTTCGTGGCCAACGTGTCGGAAGACGGTTTCGAGAACAACCCGTTCCTCGATCGCTTGAAGGCCTTTGCCGCCAAGCAAAACGCGCCTGTGGTCGCCATCTGCGCCAAGATCGAAGCCGAGTTGTCTGAAATGGACGACGCTGACCGCCTGGAGTTCTTGAAGGAGCTGGGCCAGGAAGAGCCGGGCCTCAACCGCCTGATCCGTTCAGCTTACGGCTTGTTGGGTCTGCAAACTTACTTCACCGCTGGCGTGAAAGAAGTGCGTGCATGGACCATCCATGTGGGCGACACCGGCCCGCAAGCGGCTGGCGTGATCCACACCGACTTTGAAAAGGGCTACATCCGCGCCCAGACCATCGCGTTTGACGACTTCATCGCCTTCAAGGGTGAGCAAGGGGCCAAAGACGCGGGCAAGATGCGCGCCGAAGGCAAGGAATACGTCGTGAAAGACGGCGATGTGATGAACTTCTTGTTCAGTTCCTGAGCCAGCTGAGGCTTCAACAAAAAACCGCTCTTCGGAGCGGTTTTTTCATGAATGGCTCATGCGCCTGGTTTCACAGCCCAACTGCTCAATTAAATGTAGAGGCTGTCAGCTTCAAAAACTGTAAGCTACTGCTCGCCGGTTTGGCGGGGAGTCAAAAGTCTGCCTGACAGACTATGCGATTGAATTTTGGTGTGGTTTGTTTATGAAAGTGGATAGACTTCCTGTCGTTACAAAAAAGTTAATGAATCCATCTCAACGGCTATGGCGCAACCCTCTGTTAAAAGCCGCCTTGGCCCGTGAAGGCACCGACGTGGCCTTGTCCACATCGCCGGAGAACTTCGGGACCTTTTTGAACGAAGACGCCAAATTTTGGGTGAACCTGGTCAAGAGCGCAGGTGTCAAACTGGATTGAACAACAGGAGCTCCCATGCTTGAAAATGGCTATTTGAAAATTGAATCGATGCAGGCCAGATGCACCCCCGCAGAGTGGCAGGCACGCGTGGATTTGGCGGCGTGTTATCGCTTGGTGGCTATTTATGGCATGTCGGACATGATGGCCAACCACATCTCGTCACGCGTGCCTGGCGAAGACGGCGCTTTTCTCATCAACGCCTACGGCATGATGTACGAAGAGATCACGGCTTCCAGCCTGATCAAGATCGACCACGATGGGAACATCCTGTCCAAGCCCGATTTTGGTGACTTGAACTACGGCATCAACAAGGCTGGCTATGTCATCCACAGCGCTGTGCATGCTGCCCGCCCTGAGGTCGATTGCGTCATCCATACCCACAGCTGGGCTTCAATGGCCGTGTCTTCGCTCGAATGTGGCCTGCTGCCCGTTACGCAAACGGCCATGCGCTTTTTGAAAATCGGCTACCACGACTACCAAGGGGTGGTGCTTGATCTGACCGAACAAGCTTCGCTGGTTCAAGACTTGGGTAAGGGCGAAGCGCTTATTTTGCGCAACCACGGGGCCTTGACCGTGGGCCGCAGCGTTGGCGAGGCCTTCAATTGGATGCACCGGTTGGAGTTGGCATGCCGCTCCCAACTCGCAGCCATGGCTTGCAACACTCCTTTCGTCAAAGTGGCCCCGGATGTATTGGAAGAAACCTGGAACAACTACCAGCCCAGTACCCGCAGGCCCTACGGCCTGATGGAGTGGCCAGCATTGCTGCGTAAGCTCGATCGCATGGACCCCAGTTACAAAAATTGAGCTTTGTTTGCTGACTCAACCAAAGGCCATGACCCAGACCCTGCGCATTCTCATGTCTCAACAGTCTATTGACCGTTTTGGGGCTTCCGTTAAAGCGGTGATGGGCCAAAATGCCTATGAGTTGCTGGCGCTTGAAGATGCGGTGCTCGCGCACCGCACCGATGCCGACGTGGCCTTCATTTCCAGGGAGGTGACGGGTGCCTCCACCAAGCACGAAATTCACCCGGCCTTGCAAAAGGTTTATGAGTTGCTGCGCCAGTCATCTCATTTGCAATGGGTGCACATCCATTCGGCGGGCGCAGATCGCCAGATTTACCTGGACCTCCAGGCCAGGGGCGTCAAAGTGCTCACTTCGTCGGGTGCCAATGCCCAAGTGGTGGCCAGTGTGGCTTTGGCAGGCATCTTGGCGCTGGCTCGCCGTTTTCCCTTGTTGTGGGCGGAGCAACAGGCCAAGCATTGGCGACCGATGTTGGGCGAACGTATGCCTCGGGATTTGCCCGGCCAGACAGCCACCATCGTAGGTTGGGGACCCATAGGTCAAAAGCTCGGCCATTTACTCCAGGCGTTGGGGCTTCATGTTGTGGCGGTGCGGCAGCAATTGGCAGCCAAAACGCATCAGGATGAACAGGCGGTGGAGATGGTTACGTTTGACCACTGGCAGCAGGTTTTGCCTCAAACCGACTGGCTGGTTTTGGCCTGTCCTTTGACGGAACGAACTCGGCAATTGGTCAATGCCCATGCGCTGTCTTTGTTGCCCCAAGGTGCCCACCTGATCAATGTGGCTCGGGGTGAAGTGGTCGATGAACCTGCATTGATCAACGCTTTGCAAAGTGGGCACTTGGGTGGTGCGTTTTTGGACGTGTTTGCCCACGAACCATTGCCAGTGTCTTCAGCTTTGTGGACATTGCCTCATGTGATGGTGACACCCCATGCTGCAGGCCATTCTGACGGCAATGAGCAAAGGGTTGGCCAGATGTTCTTGGACAACCTGCGCGATTGGATCGACGCAAATTCCTTGACGCATTGAGCGGCTCAAGTCCAGGCCCATTGCGCAGGAAAAATCCACAGCAATGCGGCGGTCATGATCAAGTAGCGAAAGAATTTACCAATGGCCATGTACAAGGTGCAAGGCCAAAACGGCATTTTGAGCCAACCAGAGAGCGCACAAATCGGATCGCCCACCACGGGAAGCCAAGACAACAGGCAAGCCTTGGGCCCCAACTTCTCAAGCCATTTCAGGGCTTGCTTGTCTGATGTGGAAGGTCTCAGTCGGTCTACAGCCTTGTGAGTTCCCCAGCCCATCCACCAGCTGAACATGCCGCCCAAGGTGTTGCCCGACGTGGCCACCAAAATGGCAGGCCAGAACAACTCGGGGTTGAGTTTGACCAAGCCAAACAGCACCGGTTCTGAACCCATGGGCAGCAATGTCGCTGAAATGAAAGCCACGACAAACACAGTGCTTAAGCCATGTTGAGGCAGCGCCAACCATTGCAGCAAATGTTCCATCCAAATGTCCATCAATGCAGTTTAGCGCTTGTCAAGTGGCCTCGCCTCACCAGCGACTTGCACTGAATTTCTTAGCACATTCCCATGTCAGGTGCTGAAATATTAAGCAACTACAATCTCGCTTCCTCATCGGCTCCCCCAAAAAATACCCACCTCCCAGTCATGCAGATTGGCCCTTACCTATTGCCGAACAACTTGTTTGTCGCCCCCATGGCGGGGGTGACGGATAGGCCATTTCGCCAGCTTTGCAGGCAGTTCGGGGCGGGCTATGCGGTCAGCGAAATGGTGACCTCTCGGCCTGATTTGTGGCGCTCGCTCAAAACCTCGCGCCGCGCCAACCACGACGGCGAGCCTGGCCCGATTGCGGTGCAAATTGCGGGCACTGAGGCGCAGATGATGGCCGACGCTGCCCGCTACAACATCGACCGGGGCGCTCAAATCATCGACATCAACATGGGCTGCCCAGCCAAAAAAGTCTGCAACAAATGGGCGGGATCGGCCCTGATGCAAGATGAACCCCTGGCGTTGGACATCATCAGTGCGGTGGTCGAAGCAGCCTTACCCCATGGTGTGCCTGTGACATTGAAAATGCGCACCGGTTGGTGCGAGGCTGAAAAAAACGCGCTGAGCCTGGCCCGCGCTGCTGAAAGCGCCGGGGTGCAAATGGTCACCGTGCACGGCCGCACCCGCGAGCAAGGCTACAAAGGCTGGGCCGAATACGAGACCGTGGCCGCCGTCAAGGCCGCTTTGCGTATTCCTGTGGTGGCCAATGGCGATATCGATTCACCCGAAAAAGCCCGAGAAGTTCTCAAGTTCACTGGCGCTGATGCGGTCATGATTGGCCGCGCTGCACAAGGCAGTCCTTGGATTTTTCGAGAAATTGGTCACTTTTTGGCCACGGGTGAACACCTCGCGCCGCCCTTGGTCGCCGAAGTGCGCCGCGCCCTCCTGGAGCACCTGCAGGACCACTATGGCCTGTATGGCGAATACACCGGGGTGCGTTCGGCGCGCAAGCACATCGGTTGGTATGTGCGCACACTGCCGGGTGGCGATGCTTTCCGCGAACACATGAACACCCTGGAGACCGCAGCCCAACAATTGGCCGCCGTGGCCGCTTATCTGGACGGTTTGGCCGATCAGATGGAGCGCTTGCCCCAACGGCTTGAGGCTTGCCCTGATTTAGAGACCATGCCATGAGTGAACCCCAATCCATCGAGAACTGCATCCGGGACAACCTGGACATTTACTTTCGCGACCTGGACGGCACCGAGCCCACAGGTCTCTATGACATGCTGGTCAAATTGGTCGAAAAGCCGCTCCTCGATGTGGTGATGACCCAATCGGGCCAAAACCAGTCGCGAGCTGCCGAATGGTTGGGCCTGAACCGCAACACCTTGCGCAAGAAGTTGCTTGAACACGATTTGCTGAAATGAATTTTGAAGAAAGTATTTCCATGAGAGCCCTCATCTCCGTCTCTGACAAAACCGGCATCGTCGACTTGGCCAAAGAACTGCACGCCTTGGGCGTGGGCCTGATCTCCACCGGCGGCACCGCCAAACTGCTGGCCGATCAAGGCTTGCCCGTGACTGAAGTGGCCGAAGTCACAGGCTTCCCTGAAATGCTCGATGGCCGTGTTAAAACCTTGCACCCCAAAGTACACGGCGGCCTGCTGGCGCGCCGCGACACGCCCGAGCACATGGCTGCTTTGCAGGCGCATGGCATAGCCACCATCGACTTGCTCATCGTCAACCTCTACCCCTTTGAAGCCACCGTGGCCAAGCCCGGTTGCACACTGGCCGACGCCATCGAGAACATCGACATCGGTGGCCCCGCCATGGTGCGCAGCGCGGCCAAAAACTGGAAAGACGTGGGCATCGTCACCGACGCCAGCCAATACGCCGACGTAATTGCTGAACTGAAAGCCAACGGCAAACTGAGCGATAAATTGCGATTTGCGTTGTCCGTGGCCGCGTTCAACCGCATCAGCCAATACGACGGCGCGATCAGCAACTACTTGTCGAGCGTGAACTTTGAAGCTGAAAAACTCAGCGAAGAATATGTGCCCGAGCGCGCCCAGTTCTCTGGCCAATTCAACGAGCAGTATGTGAAGGTGCAAGACCTGCGCTACGGTGAAAATAGCCACCAGCAAGCCGCTTGGTACCGCGACCTCGCGCCCGCTGCAGGTTCGCTGGCCACCGGCGTGCAACTCCAAGGCAAAGAACTCAGCTACAACAACATTGCCGACGCCGACGCTGCGTGGGAATGCGTCAAGAGCTTCGATGGCTCAGCCTGCGTCATCGTCAAACACGCCAACCCCTGCGGCGTGGCCCTGGGCGCGAGTGCACTCGAGGCCTACAGCAAAGCCTTCCAGACCGACCCCACCAGCGCGTTTGGCGGCATCATCGCCTTCAACCGCCCTGTGGACAAAGCCGCTGCCGAGGCCGTGAGCAAGCAGTTTGTCGAAGTGCTGATGGCTCCTGACTTCAGCGCCGAAGCGCTGGAAGTGTTCAAGAGCAAAGTGAATGTGCGCTTGATGAAAATCGCGCTGCCAACCAGCTACGGTGACGTGCGCAACGCGCTCGAAACCAAGCGCGTGGGCTCAGGTCTGTTGTTGCAAAGCGCGGACAACCACGAGTTGGCGCTGACCGACATGAAGATCGTCACCGTCAAACAACCCACCCCGGAAGAATTGCACGATTTGTTGTTCGCTTGGAAAGTGGCCAAGTTCGTCAAATCCAACGCCATTGTGTTCTGCAAAAACGGCATGACCATGGGCGTGGGTGCAGGCCAAATGAGCCGCCTCGATTCCGCCCGCATCGCCAGCATCAAGGCCGAAGCCGCCAAGCTAAGCTTGCAAAACACCGTGGTGGCCAGCGATGCCTTCTTCCCGTTCCGCGATGGCCTCGATGTGGTGGTGGATGCAGGCGCGACCTGCGTGGCCCAGCCTGGGGGCTCCATGCGCGACCAAGAAGTCATCGACGCCGCCAACGAGCACGGCGTGGCGATGGTGTTCACGGGTGTGCGGCACTTCCGCCATTGATTCGCGCCTCTGATCGGATTATTTTGAACTTTGACCAACTCGGCTTGACCCCCGCGCTCTTGCGTGCTGTGGGTGACATGGGCTTGTACGCCCCCACCCCCATCCAAGCCGAGGCGATTCCAGCCGCCTTGAAGTCGACCGATGTATGGGCTACCGCGCCCACCGGTTCGGGCAAGACGCTGGCCTTTGCGCTGCCGCTCTTGCAGCACCTGCTGGCTGCGCCGCGCCAAACCAACTTCCGCCGTCCCGTGCGCACATTGGTGTTGGTGCCCACGCGCGAGCTGGCGGTGCAAGTGGGCGATGTGCTGGCCAACCTGGCCTACAAGCTGCCGCAGTCGCTCAAAGTGAACACGGTCTTTGGTGGCGTGTCGGTCAATCCACAAATGATGGCGCTGCGCGGTGGGGCCGACATCGTGGTGGCCACACCCGGCCGCTTGCTCGACTTGATCGACCAAAACGCTGTGCGCCTGGCCGATGTGCAGCACCTGGTGCTGGACGAAGCCGACCGCTTACTGGATTTGGGCTTTGCCGATGAGTTGCAACGCGTGTTGGCGCTACTCCCTGCAAAGCGCCAGACGCTGTTGTTTTCAGCCACGTTTGCGCCCGAGGTGGAAGCGCTGGCGGTCAAGTTGCTGCGCGATCCCGCGCGCATCACGGTGGAGGCCTTTGAAGGCCACAAACCCGACATCACCCAACGCGCCATCGCCGTCGACGAGAAAAGCCGTACCGCTTTGCTGCGCCACTTGATCATCGAAAACGGCTGGAAGCAGGTGCTGGTCTTTGTGGCCACGCGCTACGCCTGCGAGCATGTGGCAAACAAGCTCTACAAAGCGGGGGTGTTTGCCACGCCTTTCCATGGCGAGATGAGCCAAGGCGCTCGTCAAGAAGTGCTCAGCGAATTCAAAGCCGGACGCTGGGACGTGGTGGTCACCACCGATTTGGCCTCACGCGGCATCGACATCGCGATGCTGCCCGTGGTGGTCAACTACGACCTGCCGCGCTCAGCCACCGACTACACCCACCGCATTGGCCGCACGGGACGGGCCGGAGCGCATGGCGACGCTGTGAGCTTTGTGACTGCCGCTGTGCTGGCGCACTGGAAGCTGATCCAGAAACGCGAAAGCCTGGAACTCGCTTTGGAGCAAGTGCCAGGCTTTGAGCAAACCGAAACCCCGCCACCGCCATCACCCGGCAATGGGGGCATCAAAGGTTTCCGCTTGAGCAAGAAAGACAAGTTGCGTGCAGCTGCAGCGGCAGCTGATTTGGCAAAGTAAGCGCAACTTCAGCACGACTGATCGGGCAAAAGCCCGCTCAGGTCAGGATCAGCCTTGGTGGAGATCGTCGAAGTGGTCTTCGACACCCTCTTGGTTTTGCGCCTTGAGCACACGCACACCGTGCTTGCTCAAAATCTCCACATACACCGAGGCAGCGCCTGATTTGGCTGCGACGTCTACCGCTTCGATCACGCCGCTCACCCGCACCACTTCGGCGGTGTCAGTAGTCAGGCCCACTTTGCAGTCAAAGTCCCAAAAGTCCACACCCTTGGGCACGTCGCGATTGCGTTCGCGCTTGAAGTACTTGCGGATCTCGTGCTTGACGGCTTCCAGCACGCGGTCGGGGTGCTTGCCTTCGGCTTGCAGGGGGAAATTCTTTTTCATGAGGGGGGTCCAAAGGAATAGGCAAGCGCCCGGTCCGGACGTGAATGCAGGGGCGAATTATCGCTGGTTTGGGGCAATGACCGATCAGCTTCAGTCTTGAAACCTGAACTTCAGTTGGAAGCTCACGGCACCATAGAGCCGGTCTTTCATCGGGGGCACCAAGGCGACATTCAATCCAAAATTGCCCGATTCAAGCGTGGTCACAGGCAACACAGCCGGGAACCACCCACCGTTGAAAGCTTTTGGGTAACCGTTGAAGGCACCAGCCACCACGCCGAGTTTCACACCTGCAAAGGTCCACGGTTGGTAGTAGGCGCCCACATAGCTGGAGTTCGCGTTGTTGCTGTTGATGAATCGTCCTGCCGTGGTGCTCCAAGTGTCGTCAATGCGGTATTCAAAGCCCAGTCCTGGGTTGGCATTGCGCAGACCTTGGTCGGTGTCAAAGTGCGCTGAATAAAACCCGGCGTTGACCCACAGGCGCTTGGCATCGAATTCGGCATGGGCGGGGGAAATCAGACCGGCGACACCCACACAAAATGCGAAAGCCAGCTTTTTCATGGTCAGTCTCAGAGTGTTTTGAACACGTCGCCTGCCACACGCACGGTTTCGGCGATGTCCGCCTCGGTGTGGGCAGCACTCACAAAACCGGCTTCGTACAAAGCGGGAGCGATGTAAACGCCACCGTCCAGCAGGCCGTGGAACAGCTTGTTGAACTTGGGGCTGTCGCTCGTCATGACCTTGGCGTAGTTTTGCGGCAGCTCGGGCAACAAGAAAAAGCCGAACATGCCGCCTTGGCAATCGCCGCTGAAAGGCACACCCGCTGCTGCGGCAGCGCCCGTTAGGCCATCGACCAAGCTTTGGGTCCGGGCGCTCAAAGCATCCCAGAAGCCGGGTTTGGCGATCTCACGCAGTGTGGTCAGGCCGCAGGCCGTGGCCACGGGGTTGCCGCTGAGCGTGCCAGCTTGGTAGACCGGACCTGTGGGTGCCAACTGGCGCATGATCTCGCGCGGGCCGCCAAAGGCCGCCAAAGGCATGCCGCCGCCAATCACTTTGCCCAGCACCGTCATATCGGGCTTGAAGCCAGGAATGGCTTTGGCGTAAACGCTTTGCGCGCTGCCCAAAGCCACGCGGAATCCGGACATGACTTCGTCAAACACCAGCAGTGCACCGTGTTCTGAGCACAGCTCTCGGCAGCGCTTCATGAAGGGAACGCTGGCGCGAACAAAGTTCATATTGCCTGCAATCGGCTCGATCATCACACAGGCCAAGTCCTTGCCGTGCAGGGCAAAGGCTTCTTCCAGCGCCGTGATGTTGTTGTATTCGAGCACCAAGGTGTCGCGCACCACTTCTGGCGGGACGCCCGCACTGGTGGGGTTGCCAAAGGTGGCCAGGCCCGAACCGGCTTTGACCAACAGGGCATCGGCGTGGCCGTGGTAGCAACCTTCAAATTTGATGAACTTGCTGCGGCCTGTGGCGCCGCGTGCCAAGCGCAGAGCGCTCATGCCCGCTTCGGTACCCGAACTGACCAAGCGCACCATTTCCATAGAGGGGACGTGCTTCAGAATTTCTTCGGCCAGTTCGATTTCCCGCTCGGTGGGGGCACCGAAAGAAAAGCCGTCGAGTGCGGCTTTTTGCACCGCTTCAAGCACGGCGGGATGGCCGTGGCCCAGGATCATGGGACCCCAAGAACCGATGTAGTCGATGTATTTTTGGCCATTCGCGTCCCAAAAATAGGCACCCTGTGCACGCTGCACAAAGCGGGGTGTGCCGCCCACCGCGCGAAAAGCACGAACCGGCGAATTGACGCCGCCAGGAATCACTTGGGCGGCACGGTCAAAAAGGGCTTGGTTGCGATCGGTCATGGCTGTGTCTCTCTTGTCAATGTTTGGTTTCGTTGAAAGGCATTTCAAAATAATCGGGCCCTGGAAGACTCTCTGGACCTTCTTCAGTGTCGGTGTCTTCGGCTTCGGGCAGCGCCCAAAACAAGCGATCTGGAATGACTTGGCCCATTCCGGGGCGGAAGCCTTCGTCCAGACAGCGGTCCAAGTAGTGGAGCGCTTCGCTGCTGGCTTCGGGCAAGTCCATGCCGGTGGCCAACAAAGCTGCCAGTGCAGCGGTCAGGGTGTCTCCGGCACCTGCAAAAACGGCCTCAATGCGCTCGAATTTTTCGTGCGCCATCACGGTTTCGGGGGATGCCAGCACGTTGTCAATGTGCTGTTCTGGCAAGGGGAGGCCGGTGACCAAGGTGTAGGGGACCCCCAACTCTGCTGCGGCTTTGGCAATGTCACGGGGGCCGGGGTTGCGTTCGCCAGTCCATTCGGGCAACAACCAGCGTCGCAGTGTGCTGTGATGGCCCACCAGTACGCTGGTTTGCGGCAACAAGAGCTCCCGAAAAGCATCCAGATAGGCGTCTATCTTGTCTTCTTCCCACCAAGACAAGTTGGGCATGTAGGCCACCACAGGCACGCCGTCGTAATCATCGGCCAACTCAGCGATGGTGGCGATATTTTCTGGCGTGCCCACAAAACCCACTTTAATGACCTGAACCGGTACATCCTCGGCCACAGCGCGAGCTTGGTCGTGCACAGCCTCTTCGTCGAGTGGGAAATAATCGGTGATGCCGCTGGTATCTCGCACATAACTGCCCGTGCAGACAGGCATGCAGTGAGCCCCCACCGATGCCATGGCGGTGGCGTCGCAACTCAGACCACCCGCTCCACTGGGATCGTTGGCGTTGAATGACAGCACACAAGCCAAGCCTTCTGACCCTTCGGCATCAACTTCATCGGTTTCGGGCGCAGTTTCGGAGTGTTGGGCGGTCATGACAGGCAGGTTGAAGAAGGGCTTCAGTCGGTCTTCAGCCGGGCGCTCGGTGGTGCCCGATACAATCAAATCATTCTATTCGACTCTCTGATTGCGATACTGTGATGGAACACAAAACTTGGATGTGCTTGATTTGCGGCTGGATCTACGACGAAGCCGAGGGCGACCCTGAGCACGGCATTGCACCCGGCACCAAATGGGAAGACATCCCCATGAACTGGACTTGCCCCGAGTGCGCAGCACGCAAAGAAGACTTTGAGATGGTGGCGATCTGATCAGTCAGCGTTTTTCTTGACCACGGCATAGCGTGCCAGCGTCTTTTCGCGCGCCTCAGCGTGGTCAACCACAGGTGCAGGGTAGGTTTTGCCAATCACCACACCTGCTGCCTGTAATTCCAGAGGCTTCGCCAGCCAAGGGGCGTGCAAGTCTTTGGTGGGCAAGGCCGCCAATTCAGGCAGGTAGCGTCGAATGAATTTGCCCTCGGGATCGAATTTTTCGCTCTGGCTGATCGGATTGAAGATTCGAAAATAGGGCTGTGCGTCGCAGCCACTTGAGCTGGCCCATTGCCAACCGCCGTTGTTGGCCGACAGGTCAAAGTCGTTCAGGTGCGTCGCGAAGTACTTTTCACCCCAGCGCCAGTCGACGCCCAAATCCTTCACCAAAAAGCTCGCCACCACCATGCGCAGCCGGTTGTGCATGTAGCCCGTCTGGTTGAGTTGGCGCATGGCGGCGTCCACCAGTGGGTAGCCGGTGCGGGCTTCGCACCAGGCATCAAAGAGTTTGTGGGCATGAGGGCCGTGCTCCCAGTGGATGGCGTCGTAGTCGGGCTTGAAGCTCTTACCTTGGCCCACATGGGCGAAGTTGTGCAACACCTGGACATAAAAATCGCGCCAAATCAACTCGGACAGCCACACACTGGCTCCCACACTGCCTGCCAGCATGCGAGGGTGTGCCTCTCGGGCCAATTGGCGAATCGACAGGGTGCCAAAGCGCAAATGCACGCTCAAATAACTCGGTCCTTTGACGGCAGGAAAGTTCCGGGTGTCTTCGTAGAGGTCAATGCGTGTCAGAAAGTCTTGCAACAAGGCTTGTGCGCCATTTTCGCCCGTGGGGATTTTCAGCGCCTTCAGGTTGGTGGATTCAAAGCCAATTTCGGCCAGACTGGGCACCGGGTGCGCCAATTCATCCGGTCGGGGGGCCAGGTTTTTTGCACAGAGGGACACGTCAAAAGCTTGCAAGTCTTCTGGCATGACTTTTTTCAGCCAGGCATTTTTATAGGGCGTGAAGACGCTGAAGGGCTTGGCCATCTGGGTCAGCACCTCGTTGCGTTCAAAAATCACATGGTCTTTGAAGGTGTGCAGCACGATGCCGTGGTCGGCCAAGTGGCCCCGCACTTGAATGTCTCGTGCGAGTGCGTGGGGTTCGTCATCGTGGTTGGCAAAAACGACTTGCGCCTGCAGGTGTTGCGCCAATTTCACTATTTTGTCTTTGGCGACGCCGTGTCGCACGATCAGGCCGGCTTGAGGGTGTCCTGCCAGTTCACGCAATTTTTGGTCTAGCTCCACCAGTGATTCCCGGATGAATTCGACCCGGCGGTCAGCGCGGGGCAGCGGGTTCAAAATCTCATCGTCAAAGACAAATACCACATGGACCCTTTGGCAGTGTTTCAGGGCCTGGTGAAGGGCAGCGTTGTCGGTTGCACGCAAGTCGCGACGCAGCCAAACCAGGCCACAAGAAAAAGAGGGTGCCATGGGAGCGGGTGTTTCCGTGGGTATCGTTGCCCCGTCGGGGTGGTGGAGATGCTGTCGATTGGTCATGGACTCAATCCAGACCGTTAAAATCGACCCATGACAGATTGTGCCTCCATCGACCTCAAGCATCATTTCCTGATCGCCATGCCCGGGTTGGAAGATGAGACATTCGCCCGCAGTGTGGTTTACATGTGTGAACACAGTGAACGCGGCGCCATGGGGCTGATCATCAACAAGCCTGCCGATATCAGCATGCGCCTGCTTTTTGACAAAGTGGAATTGCCTCTGCGCCGGGAAGACTTGATGAACAACGCCGTGTCCCACGGCGGCCCCTTGCAAACCGAGCGGGGATTTGTCTTGCACGATCCAATCCGCATGGACAAGCCTCAAGAAGATGGCGGCTCGGTTTATGCCTCCACCCTTGTTGTGCCGGGTGGGCTGGAGATGACCACTTCGCGTGATGTGCTTGAGGCCCTGTCTTCAGGGGTTGGGCCACGCCGGGTTTTGATCACCCTGGGTTACGCTTCATGGGGGGAAGGTCAGTTGGAATCCGAGTTGGGAGAGAACACTTGGCTCACCGTGCCCGCTTCTGCCGATGTGATTTTTGAAGTTCCCATGTCTGAGCGCTACGATCGCGCCTTGGACCTGCTGGGCCTCAAAAGCTGGATGTTGTCACCCGATGCGGGGCACGCATGAGCAGCACGGCCGAGAACACCGTCCCTGCCAATCACCAGAGTTTTCTGGCCTTTGATTACGGCCTCAAGCGCACCGGCGTGGCTGTGGGCAACCGCCTGATGAAGTCGGCCACGCCGCAAGGCACGATTGCCGCCGAGGGTGACGCCCGCTTTGAGCACATCGCCAAACGGATCAAAGAGTGGCAGCCTGACGCACTGGTGATCGGCGTGCCTACCCACCCCGATGGCGGAGAACACGAGAACACCCTGCGTGCCCGCAAGTTTGGTCGCCAACTGCGTGGTCGATTTGGCCTTGAAGTTTACGAAGTAGACGAGCGGTACACCACCACAGAAGCCCATTCTCAGGGCGCCAAAGATGCCGATGCAGCGGCGGCTGCGATCATCTTGGAACAGTTTTTAAGGAATATCCCATGAGCGCTTTGGCCCTCAACGCGGAAGCGTTGTATTTGGAGTTGTTGCGGGGCGTGCGCAGCCTGTGCAAGGCTGACACCCGGCTGGTGGGCATCACCTCAGGCGGCGCTTGGTTGGCTCAGCGTTTGCAGCGTGATTTGGGCCTGAGCGGTGAAGCAGGTCAGGTGTCGTCGGTCATGCACCGAGACGATTTTGCCCAGCGTGGCCTTTCGGCAGGGGGGCAGACCAGCTTGCCATTCGAGGTCGATGGCGCTGACATCTTGATTCTGGACGACGTGCTCTATACCGGACGCACCATCCGCGCCGTGCTCAACGAACTTTTCGATTACGGCCGCCCTGCCTGTGTTCAGTTGGCTGTGCTGGTGGACCGCGGTGGCCGCCAGTTGCCTGTGCAAGCCGACTACGCCGCTGCCCGTGTGGCCCTGCCTGAGACGCAATCGCTGGCGCTGGCCCGCGACGCAGAGGGTCGGTTCAGTTTTGAAGTGGAGAACAAAGCCTGATTGAGGTGAGAACAACATGCTCTACAAACGCAACAACCCCCAACTCAACAAGAATGGTGAGCTGATCCATCTGCTCTCTACCGAAGGCCTGTCCAAGGACATCCTGACCCACATCCTCGACACCGCGCAGGGCTTTGTGAGTGTCAACGACCGCGAGGTAAAGAAGGTGCCCCTCCTGCGCGGCAAGAGCGTGTTCAACCTGTTCTTTGAGAACAGCACCCGCACCCGAACCACCTTCGACATCGCGGCCACCCGCCTCTCGGCCGATGTCTACACGCTCGACATCGCTCGCTCCTCGGCCAGCAAAGGCGAGTCGCTGCTCGATACCATCGCCAACCTGAGTGCCATGGCCGCCGACATCTTTGTGGTGCGCCACAGCGAGTCGGGCGCGCCCTACCTGATCGCGCAACACGTCGCGCCCCATGTGCATGTGGTCAACGCCGGTGACGGACGCCACGCCCACCCCACCCAGGCGTTGCTGGACATGTACACCATCCGGCACTACAAAAAAGACTTCGCCAACCTCACGGTGGCCATCGTGGGCGATGTGCTGCACTCGCGCGTGGCCCGGTCTGACATTCACGCCCTGACCACGCTCGGCTGCGCCGAAGTGCGCGTGGTCGGCCCCAAAACGCTGGTGCCCGCCGACATGGCGCAGATGGGCGTGCGCGTCTTCAACAACCTCGAAGAGGGCATCAAGGGTTGTGATGTGGTCATCATGCTGCGCCTGCAAAACGAGCGCATGAGCGGCGCGCTGCTGCCCTCCAGCCAGGAATACTTCGAAAGCTTTGGCCTCACGCCAGAAAAACTGCAATTGGCCAAGCCCGATGCCATCGTCATGCACCCCGGCCCGATCAACCGAGGGGTCGAGATCGACTCGGCGGTGGTCGATGGCCAGCAAAGCGTGATCCTGCCGCAGGTGACTTTCGGCATCGCCGTGCGCATGGCGGTGATGAGCATCGTGGCCGGCAACGAGGCATAAGGACAAGAACATGAAGATCCTGATTCAAAACGGCCGCGTCATCGACCCCGCCAGTGCTTTCGATAAAACCGCTGATGTGGCCATCGCTGCGGGCCGCATCGTGGCGGTGGGGCAAGCACCCGCCGACTTCACACCTGACCGGGTGATCGATGCCAAAGGCTGCATCGTGGCGCCTGGCCTGGTCGACCTGGCTGCGCGTCTGCGGGAGCCTGGTCAGGAGCACGCGGGCATGCTGGAGAGCGAAATGGCTGCGGCCATGGCAGGTGGGGTGACCAGCTTGGTCTGCTCGCCCGACACCGAGCCGGTTCTGGATGAGCCCGGTTTGGTCGAAATGCTGCGCTACCGCGCCGAAAAACTGCACCAAGCCCGTGTGCTGCCGCTGGGCGCCCTTACTGTGGGCCTGAAGGGCGATGTGCTGAGCGAAATGGGCCAACTCACCGCCGCTGGATGTGTGGGTTTTTCCCAGGCCGAGGTGCCGATCGCCAGCACGCAAGTGCTGCAACGCGCGCTGCAATATGCCAGCACCTTTGGCTTCGTCGTCTGGCTGCGCCCTCAAGAGCTGCACTTGGGCAAGGGCGTGGCCGCCAGTGGTCCGTTGGCGACGCGCATGGGCTTGTCTGGCGTGTCGGTGGCTGCCGAAACGATTGCTTTGCACACGATTTTTGAACTGGTGCGCAGCACCCGGGCCCGCGTGCACCTGTGCCGCATCAGCAGTGCTCAAGGTGTCGAGCTGGTCCGTCAGGCCAAGGCCGAAGGCTTACCTGTCACCGCCGACGTCAGCATCAACTCGCTGCACCTGACCGATGCCGATATGGGCTACTTTGACAGCCGTGCCCGCCTGACGCCTGTGTTGCGCCAACAGCGCGACCGCGATGCGCTTCGCTCAGGTCTGGCCGATGGCACGCTTGACGCGCTGGTGTCTGACCACACCCCAGTTGACGCCGATGCCAAGGCCCTGCCGTTTGCGGAGGCTGAGCCTGGAGCCACGGGTTTGGAATTGCTCTGGAGCCTGGCGCTCAAGTGGGGTCAAGAAGCAAAACTGCCTTTGCCACAGGTCCTGTCGCGCATCACCGCTGACCCTGCGAGGGTGCTGGGCACTGCATTGGGCACCTTGCAACACTCGGTGGGACATCTGGCCGTAGGTGGCGTTGCCGATGTGTGCGTCTTGTCGACTGAGGACCATTGGCCTGTGACGGCTGAGTCTTTGCGCAGCCAAGGCAAGAGCACGCCGTTCTCTGGCTATGAACTGCCTGGGCGTGTTTTGGCCACTTTGGTGGGCGGTCATTTGGCGTTCGAAGCTTGAGGTACAAAGAGTCATGACCTCATGCATGCCGATTCCCTCATGCCAAAGCCTGAGGATTTGATGCTCAGCTTGCGTGCCATTTGGAAATTTGCGCGCGGACTTCGGCATGTCTTTGGAGGCATGTGGACGATTTATGTCCGTTTCCCTCAGCTCAGCATCGAGCAGCGAGAGATGCGTGTGCAAGCTTGGGCCTTGCAATTTTTGGCGCTTTGGCAAATCCATTTGAAGGTGGTGGGGCAGCCCGTGCGCAGTGGCCCGGCGCTCTTGGTGTCCAACCACATTTCTTGGTTGGACATCATGGTCATCCATGCGGCGCGGCATTGCCGCTTTGTGTCCAAGTCCGATATTCGGGACTGGCCGCTGGTGGGCATGTTGGCCACGGGCGCTGGCACGCTTTACATCGAGCGCACCAGCCGCAAAGACGCGCTGCGCATGGTCAAAGACATGGCCAATGCCATGCAAGAGGGCGATGTGGTGGCTATTTTTCCTGAAGGAACCACCAGTGATGGTCTGGACTTGCTGCCATTTCATGCCAACTTGATCCAGTCGGCGATACAAGCTCAGGCGCCAGTTCAACCCATGTCACTTCAGTTTTTGGACTCTCAAACGGGAGAAATCACCTCAGCGCCCTGTTATATCGGCGATGACACCTTGATTGGCTCCATGTGGCGGACACTCAAAGCGCCAGGTATCACTGCTGTGGTTCATTTTGGAGCCTTGCAGCAGGCCGATGGTCGTGATCGCCGGACATGGGCCCATGATTTGCGCGAAGAAGTGATCCGTTTGCGCGATACCAGCGATGGACGGCTGCCAAATTAAGGCATGCCTCAGCAAATCTTGCGTGCAATCTTGTAGATAGGCGAACTTGGATCGATCTCCATCCATTCGTGCAGCATGCCTTGGCGGTAAACCGTATCCCCCTTCAGCATGGCTTCGGAGTAATAGGTCATGTGCAGAACACGGGCCATCTTGCGTTTGCAATTGACTTGGACTTGAGACTGCAGTGACATATAGGTTTTGCCATTGCTGGTGGTCTGGGGCTTTTTGTAGTCCAGGGCACTCCAGACCTTTTTGATGCCATCTTCCTCGGTGACGGATTTGGTATCGATGAAAAACAAACCATCTGGGTTATTCATGATGGGCTCCCACTTAGGGCCGGCATTGACCCCGGAGCTCACAAAGCAAGACCCGACAAGAACCGCCAAAGAGATGAATGGGTGGAGTTTCATGTTCGGGTTTGAGGTAAAGAGGCTGAGCCGGACTGGGGTTGCCGAATGTGCCACAAAGCCATCAGGTTCTGCGGTTGAGCAGTTGCGAGGCCAATACCACCATGGCTTGCCGGTGAGCGTTGTCCGGCAACTGCATGGCGGCATCGATGGCCCGTTGGGCTTCTGCTGCGGCAGCATCCCGTGTGGCCTCCAGGGCTCCGGTTTCTCGCACGATGGTCACGATGTCGGTGAGTCGGTCCACGCTGCCGGTTTCGATCGCTTCGCGCACCGTTTGACTTTGGGCTTCATTGCCGCGTTGCATGGCCAAGATCAGGGGCAGGGTGGCTTTGCCTTCGCGCAAGTCATCGCCCAGATTTTTCCCCATTTCTGCGGCATTGCCGTCGTAGTCAAGCACATCATCGATGACCTGAAAAGCTGTGCCGAGGGCTTGGCCGTAGTCTGCACAAGCGTTTTCGATGGCTACAGAGCTAGCAGCCAAGATGGCACCAAGGCGCGCACTGGCTTCAAACAATTTGGCTGTTTTGGACCGGATGACCCGCAAATAGCCCTCCTCGTCGAGCGAGGCGTCGTGCATGTTCATCAACTGAAGCACTTCGCCTTCAGCGATCACATTGGTGGCATCGGCCAGGGTTTGCATGACCCGCATGCTTTCGGCGTCCACCATCATCTGGAAGGCCCGGGAGTACAAAAAGTCGCCGACCAGCACGCTGGCCGGATTTCCGAAGTTTTCGTTGGCCGTGGGCCTGCCCCGCCGCAGGGTGGATTCGTCCACCACATCGTCGTGCAGCAAAGTAGCTGTGTGGATGAACTCCACCACAGCGGCCAAGTTGTGGCGTTGTGTCCCGGAATATCCCAAAGCGCCGCAAGTCAGCAGCAAAAGCACAGGGCGAAGGCGTTTCCCACCCGCAGAGATGATGTAACGCGCCACTTCGCCTACCAAGGGCACGCCAGAATTGAGCCGATGGGCGATCACCCGGTCGACCTCGGCCATATCGGGGGCCACCAATTCGAGAACGGCGGCGGTGCTGTGTTCAGAGGCAGACAAGTGGGATATCCGGCTGGCGACTCGGATGAGCCGAGTCAAAAAAGTGCGAGTGAAGGACGTGATTTGATTCTGAACTCATTATAGAGACCGTGTTGACCGCCCCAAGCATGAGAGGCAGCTTGAGCAGAGTGATTTGCCTGATGGACTTGACCGTGATAGAATCTTGGGTTCCTTGGGGATTAGCCCTCGGAAACTTCCATTCAAAGAGGTCATTTATGTACGCGGTCATAAAAACCGGTGGCAAACAGTATCGTGTTGTCGCTGGCGAAAAAATTAAAGTAGAACAGATTGCTGCGGACGTTGGCCAGGAAATCGTGATTGATCAAGTTTTGGCCGTCGGTACCGGCGCTGAACTCAAGATCGGCACGCCCCTGGTGTCCGGCGCCACAGTCAAAGCCACAGTTTTGGCGCATGGCAAGCACGACAAAGTGCACATCTTCAAGATGCGCCGTCGTAAGCACTATCAAAAACGTCAGGGTCACCGCCAGCAGTTCACCGAACTGCAAATCGGCGCGATCTCTGCCTGAGGAGAATAGGTCATGGCACAGAAAAAAGGCGGCGGCTCTACGCGCAACGGTCGTGATTCCAAGCCAAAGATGCTGGGTGTCAAGGCTTTCGGTGGTGAACTGATCAGCGCTGGCTCGATCATCGTTCGTCAACGTGGTACCAAGTTCCATGCTGGCAACAATGTCGGCATCGGCAAAGACCACACTTTGTTTGCCCTGGTAGACGGCCACGTGTCGTTCTCCACCAAAGGCGAGCTCAGCAAGCACATGGTCAACGTGACACCGGCTGTTTAAGCCCGTCGCGCCCATGGCGAAGAGGAGCCCCGCAAGACGGGGCTCTTTGCTTTTCTGGCCCTGCTATGCATTGACGGTGGGGCCCCAAGCTACACTGGAAACCTCATGAAGTTCGTTGACGAAGCCTATATTGACATCTCCGCAGGCGACGGCGGGAACGGCTGCGTCTCGTTCCGCCATGAAAAGTACAAAGAATTCGGTGGCCCCAATGGTGGCGACGGTGGTCGGGGCGGGCATGTGTTCGCTTTTGCCGACATCAACCTGAACACCTTGGTGGATTACCGTTATTCAAGGCGCCATGACGCCAAGCGTGGTCAGCACGGTATGGGCTCGGACATGTTCGGCGCTGCGGGCGACGACGTCACCCTCAAAATGCCGGTGGGCACGATCATCAGCGATGCCGAAACGGGCGAAGTGCTTTATGAATTGCTGGTGCCCGGTGAGACCATCATGATCGCCAAGGGCGGTGACGGCGGCTTTGGCAACATGCGCTTTAAAAGTGCCATCAACCGTGCCCCGCGTCAGAAAACACCGGGCTGGCTCGGTGAAAAGAAAGAACTCAAGCTGGAGCTGAAGGTGTTGGCCGACGTCGGCCTGCTGGGCATGCCCAATGCGGGCAAATCGACCTTCATCGCCGCAGTCTCCAATGCCCGTCCAAAAATTGCCGACTACCCTTTCACCACATTGCACCCTAACTTGGGTGTGGTCCGTGTGGGCCCTGAGCAAAGCTTTGTGGTGGCCGATGTGCCGGGCCTGATCGAAGGCGCTTCCGAAGGCGCAGGCCTGGGGCATTTGTTTTTGCGCCATTTGCAGCGTACCCGTTTGTTGCTGCATGTGGTCGACTTTGCACCGTTTGACGAGAACGTCGATCCGGTGCAACAAGCCAAAGCCATCGTGGCTGAGCTTAAAAAATACGATCCGGGTTTGTACAACAAGCCGCGCTGGTTGGTGCTCAACAAGCTGGACATGGTGCCCGCTGACGAGCGCGAGGCCCGGGTCAAGGATTTCATCAAGCGCATGCGCTACAAGGGGCCCGTATTCCAGATTTCGGCGCTGACCCGTGAAGGTTGCGAGCCCTTGATCAAAGAAATCTACAAGCATATCCGTGCCCAACAGATCATTGAACAAGGCGTGGTGGACATTGATCCTCGCTTCAAGGAGCAGGACAAGCCGCAAGAGCCAGATGCAGACGATCCACGCTTCAAGCCCATGCCTTCGGATGCCGATTGACGCGGCCAGTTCCAGTTCCTGTCTAACGCTGTTTCAACGCCAAGCCCACATCTCTGAATGACCTCTGCCGCCGTTTCCACCCTGTTGCGTGATGCCCGCCGCATCGTTGTCAAAGTCGGCTCTAGCCTGGTGACCAACGAGGGCCGCGGCTTGGACGAGGGCGCGATTGGTGAGTGGTGCCGTCAGATGGCGCTGCTCAGTGTTCAAGGCAAAGAGGTGGTGATGGTGTCCAGCGGGGCCATTGCCGAAGGCATGAAGCGATTGGGCTGGACCACACGCCCGATTGAAGTGCCCGCTTTGCAAGCCGCTGCAGCGGTGGGTCAGATGGGTTTGGCCCAAATGTACGAAACGAAGTTGCGCGAAAACGGCATGGGTAGTGCGCAGGTCTTGCTCACGCATGCAGACTTGGCCGATCGTGAGCGCTACCTCAATGCCCGCTCGACTTTGCTGACCTTGCTGCAACACCGTGTGCTGCCCGTCATCAACGAAAACGACACGGTGGTCAACGACGAAATCAAATTTGGTGACAACGACACCTTGGGTGCTTTGGTGGCCAATTTGATAGAGGCCGACCTCTTGGTCATCTTGACCGACCAAAAGGGTCTGTACACCGCTGATCCGCGAAAAGACCCAGGGGCTACTTTCGTGCACGAAGCCCATGCGGGCGACCCTGCGCTGGAAACCATGGCGGGTGGAGCAGGCTCGAGCATTGGTAAGGGCGGCATGATCACCAAGATCTTGGCTGCCAAACGGGCGGCTGGCTCCGGCGCATCCACCGTGATCGCTTGGGGCCGTGAGCCCGATGCCCTGCTGCGATTGGCGCAAGGCGACAACATGGGCACATTGCTGGTGGCGCAGACCGCCAAGCAACAAGCCCGCAAACAATGGATGGCCGATCATTTGCAGCTGCGTGGTTCGGTCACGGTCGATGCTGGCGCGGCCCATAAAGTGCTTACCGAGGGCAAGAGCTTGCTGCCCATCGGCATGACGGGCGTCGCGGGTGATTTTTCACGCGGCGATGTGATTGCCATCAAAGACGAACATGGTTCTGAAATCGCTCGGGGCTTGGCCAATTACGCCAGTGCCGAAGCCCGCTTGCTTTGCCGCAAACCCTCTCATGACTACGAGGCTTTGCTGGGCTACACCGCTGAGCCTGAAATGGTGCACCGGGACAACCTGATCCTCAGCCGTTGAAACAAACAAGCCCGTCAATGCGGGCTTGTTTGTTTTTACCCTTGCGGATTGGGATCGAAACTGGCCCCTGGCGGCAGCTCCATGTGCATCGGTGGCTGCATCTCCATGCTGCCGCCTTCTTGTTCCATGCCTTCCCGAGGTCCACGGTTGGAGCCGCGCAAATAGCGGTTTTGCCTGTCTTGGCGCGGTAAAAAACGGGCTAGCTCGGTCAACGCCATTTCGTAGACGCCGCGTTTGAATTCCACCACCACGTCCAGTGGAACCCAGTAGTCGTTCCAACGCCAAGCGTCAAATTCTGGGTGGTCTGTGGCGCGCAGGTTCAAATGATGGTCGTGCGTGACCATTTGCAGCAAGTACCAGATTTGTTTCTGGCCCTTGTAAAAGCCGCGAGCATCCCTGCGGATGAAGCGGTCTGGCACCTCATAGCGCAACCAGTCACGGGTTCGGGCCACGATGCGCACATGCTCCGGATGGAGACCCACTTCTTCGTGCAGTTCTCGGAACATGGCTTGTTCAGGGCTTTCACCCCGGTCAATGCCACCCTGCGGAAACTGCCAGCTGTGGGTGCGGATGCGCTTGCCCCAGAAAACCTGGTTTTTCTGGTTGAGCAGAATGATGCCGACGTTCGGCCTAAAGCCTTCACGGTCAAGCATAATCAACCTCAAATTTTTAAATTGTGTCCATTATGCACGGCGCACCGCCGCTGGCTCTTGGATGTTTCCCTGATGCCCCTGCCTAAGTTAGTTTGACGCGATGAAAGCCTCCCAGTTCCTCATTTCCACCCTCAAAGAAGCCCCTGCCGACGCCGAAGTGGTCAGCCACAAGCTGATGACCAGGGCTGGCCTGATCAAAAAACTCGGCGCTGGCATCTACAACTACATGCCCATGGGCCTGCGTGTGATCCGCAAGGTGGAAGCCATCGTGCGCGAAGAAATGAACCGTGCAGGCGCCATCGAAATGACCATGCCCGTGGTGCAGCCGGCCGAGCTGTGGCAGGAGACCGGCCGCTTTGACAAGATGGGCCCAGAATTGCTGCGCATCAAAGACCGCCATGGACGCGATTTCGTGATTCAGCCCACCAGCGAAGAGGTGGTGACCGACGTGGTTCGCCAGGAAGTGCGCAGCTACAAACAGCTGCCCAAAAACTTCTACCAAATCCAGACCAAGTTCCGCGACGAGCGCCGCCCCCGCTTTGGCCTGATGCGTGGCCGCGAATTCACCATGAAGGACGCATACAGCTTTGACCGCGACGTGGCCAGTGCCAAGGCCAGCTACCAGGTCATGGCCGGGGCTTACCGCAAGATTTTTGACCGCTTTGGCTTGACCTACCGCGCTGTGGCCGCCGACAGCGGCGCCATTGGGGGCGACTTGAGCGAAGAATTCCAGGTGATCGCTGCGACGGGTGAAGACGCCATCGTGTACTGCCCCACCAGCAATTACGCCGCCAACATGGAAAAGGCCGAGGCTTTGCACCCTAGCCAGCCTCGCGGCGCTGCGACGAAAGCCCTGACCAAAACCCCCACCCCCGGCAAGAGCACCTGTGAAGACGTCGCAGCCTTGCTGAACGTGCCGCTGTCCACCACTGTCAAGTCGCTGGTGCTGGCCACCGACACCCTGAACGATCAGGGCGAGATCGTTAAATCGCAAGTTTGGCTCTTGTTGCTGCGCGGTGACCACGACATGAACGAAGTCAAAGTGGGCAAGCTGCCCGGCATGGAAGGCGGTTTCCGCTTTGCCACCCTGGGCGAGATCGAAGACCACTTCGGCTGCAAGCCAGGATACCTCGGCCCCCTGAGTCTGAAGAAGCCTGTGCACCTGGTGGCTGACCGCGATGTGGCCGTGATGACCGACTGGATCTGCGGTGCCAACGAAGTTGACTTCCACATCACCGGCGTGAACTGGGGCCGTGACCTGCCCGAGCCTGCACTGGTAGCCGACATCCGCAACGTGGTCGCGGGTGACAAGTCACCTGATGGCCAGGGCGAGTTGGCCATTGAGCGTGGCATCGAAGTGGGCCATGTTTTCTATTTGGGCACCAAATACTCCAAGGCCATGAACGCCACGTTTCTGGACGAAACCGGCAAGCCGCAATTTCTGGAAATGGGCTGCTACGGCATTGGCATCACGCGCTTGCCAGCGGCAGCGATCGAGCAAAACCATGACGAGCGCGGCATCATCTGGCCCGATGCCATTGCTCCTTTCACCGCTGTTGTCTGCCCCATTGGCATGGACCGCAGTGAAGCGGTCAAATTGGAAGCCGAGCGCATTTACAACGGTCTGCTTGCCGCAGGTGTGGACGTGATCTTGGACGACCGTGGCGAGCGCCCTGGTGCCATGTTCGCCGACTGGGAGCTGATCGGTGTCCCGCACCGCATCACCATCGGCGACAAGGGCCTGAAAGACGGCCTGGTCGAATACCAGCACCGCCGCGACGCCGAAGCGACCAAAGTGGCCGTTTCTGACATCTTGTCGCACATCCAAGGCCGCATGGCGGCCTGATCTGCATCAGTCTTTCGTGGCGTGCCTTTGCACGCAAGCGATGTAGGCTTCGCCATCGGGCATGCGGCCCGAGCGTTGGCTTTCATGCACCATACGGCCAAGGCATTCCATGGCCTGATGGTGGGCATCGTGCAGGGAATTGAGCCGGTGCGTGAGCAACTCCACGGCTTGCCGAATGCCTCGGGGTTGGTCGATGCTGCATTGTTCGCTGATGGACAGGTGCATCGACAAGTGCAAAAAAGGATTTTCACGGTTGGGGTCGGCTTGGTGCATGTTGGCCAGCGCGGCATCCACATCGGCCAGTTCGGCGTGGTATTCGGGGTGTTCATCCATCCATTGGCTGACCAGCATTTCCATGGGTTCGAGCGGGGCAGCGGTCTTCGCTTTGGCGTAGACGCCGCAAAAAAAGCGCCGGACATCGGCTTGTGAAGGTTGGATCAGCATGGGATGGATTGTCCATCATGTCGTCTTTGGTGGGCTGGTGTGTTGGGCTCAGTGGCCGGGGTTCAGAGGCGCTTCGCTTTGCCACATCACCCCGGCCCCTGAGCCCAACACACCAGCGTGGGGGCAGCGCCGCACACGCCCCTTGCGGATTCAACACCTAGAATGAACCCCATCAAACACCAAGCATGCAATAAAATGCATGCAACCTTAATCCGGAGACCCAAAACATGAACCAAGCCTACATTTGCGACGCGATCCGTACCCCCTTTGGCCGTTACGGCGGTGCTTTGAGCAGCGTACGCACGGACGACCTGGGCGCGGTGCCTTTGCGTGCTTTGATGGCTCGCAATCCCAATGTGGACTGGGCTGCTGTGACCGATGTGCTGTACGGCTGCGCCAACCAGGCCGGTGAAGACAACCGCAACGTGGCCCACATGGCCAGCTTGCTGGCCGGTTTGCCCATCGACGTGCCTGGTGCAACCATCAACCGCTTGTGCGGCTCGGGTCTGGACGCCATTGGCACCGCCGCGCGTGCCATCAAATCCGGTGAAGCCGGTTTGATGATCGCGGGTGGTGTCGAGAGCATGAGCCGCGCCCCGTTTGTGATGCCCAAGGCCGAAACGGCCTTCAGCCGCAACAACGCGGTCTACGACACCACCATTGGCTGGCGCTTTGTCAACAAGTTGATGAAGGCCCAGTATGGTGTGGACTCCATGCCCGAGACCGCCGAAAACGTGGCCACCGATTACAAGATCGAGCGCGAAGCGCAAGACCTGATGGCCTACAACAGCCAGTTGCGTGCAGTGGCTGCCATCAAGGCCGGTCACCTGGCCCGCGAGATTGTGGGTGTGAGCATCCCCCAGAAAAAGGGTGACGCGATCATTGTGGACACCGACGAGCACCCGCGTGAAACCAGCCTCGAAGCGCTGGCCAAGCTCAAAGGCGTGGTGCGCCCAGACGGCACCGTGACCGCAGGCAACGCATCCGGTGTGAACGACGGCGCTTGCGCCTTGCTGCTGGCCGACGAAGCTGCCGCTGCCAAAAACGGTTTGACCCCCAAGGCCCGCATTGTGGGCATGGCCACGGCGGGCGTGGCCCCGCGTGTCATGGGCATTGGCCCCGCGCCTGCGACGCTCAAAGTGTTGGCCCAAACAGGCCTGACGCTAGACCAGATCGACGTGATCGAATTGAACGAAGCCTTTGCCGCGCAAGGCTTGGCCGTGATGCGCATGTTGGGCCTGAAAGACGACGATGCCCGCGTGAACGCCTGGGGCGGTGCCATTGCCCTGGGTCACCCACTGGGTGCTTCAGGTGCCCGCTTGGCCACCACCGCCATCAACCGCCTGCAGCAGACCGCTGGTCGCTACGCGCTTTGCACCATGTGCATTGGCGTGGGTCAGGGCATTGCGCTGATCATCGAGCGCGTTTGAGTCAGTGGCCCCGGATCCAGTCCGGGGTGACCATTCCGTCAGGACTGGGCAGACAAATCTGGCCACCAGCCCCTTCGGGGTCTTTTTTGTGCCTGCTCGAGTTCTTCGGCAGTGACTTCGATTTCGAGGCGCAAGAGTGCTGCGCCCATGGCTTTGCCCAGGTTGTCGAGGCGCAAGTTGCGTGCGCCGCCGCCTTGTAAAGCGCCGTGCAGCACGAATTTCAGGGCCAATATGTTGGGCAAAGGCCAGGCGTCCACCTGCCCCGGCAACCATGGCGCGAAGTGGGCTTGCACTTTGGCGGCCGTCACTTCGCGTTCCAAGAGGCGATAGCCCGCTTCGTTCCAAGCGAACAGGCCAAAGTCGACCCAATCGGCTTTGTCGCCGCTGCGGGCATGCGCGATGCTGGCCAAGGGAATTTTCAAAAGGGTTGTGGTCATGCGCCCGCCTCCAATATCTCAACACGGGCTTGAACACGGTCACGCGCCATCAAGGTGGGCCAAATGCCCAGCAAGGCGCTCGAGGCGTTCAAGCCCTGAAAGCCGCAGGTGTAAGCCGGGCCACTCAAAGCCATCCAGGGGAACAATCGGCCAAAGCCATCGGCCACCGCTTTGGAGCGGGTGCGCAAGACCATGCGCACCCAGATCTCGGCGCGTTCGTTCAACTCGGCCGCAGGCGGCAAGGGGGCCAGCGGACCGTGCGCCGAGTTCAGCCCGGGGTATTCCACAAACAGCTCGTCAAAAGGCAATTGGCGCTCTTTGAGTTGGCTGCGGATCATGCTTTCTGCCGCCTGCACCTTGTCCCACGCGTCGGGCCACGAAAAGCCCCAGCTGATCTCGGCCTTGAAGCCATCCTGAAAACCGGCCACCACTTTGAGCTGGTCGGTGGGGGCGCTGCCTTGGGCGCAAGTCAAGCGCACGCGGTGCTGGCCCTCGTCGTGCAGCTGGATCTGCCCCATGTCGAGCACCACATCGGGCGAAAAATACGCATGCGGGTTGTGCACCTCGTACAGCAGCTGCTGGCGCACAGTGTCGAAGTTGACCAAGCCGCCTGTGTCCGGGGCTTTGGTGATGAAAGCTGTGCCGTCGGGCCAGACCTCGGCAATGGGGTAGCCGATGTGCGCCAAGTCCGGGATGTTTTGCCAACTGCCTTGGCTGCCAAAGTTGCCGCCGCTGCCCTGGCCCGAGCATTCGAGCAGATGCCCCACCGTCAGGCCCTGTGCCAGTCGGTTGAAGTCTTCGGGGGTGGCCGCATCGGCCAGCTTCCAGCCCAGCGCGTGCACCAGCGGCCCCAGAAACAGCGCGGCATCGGCCACGCGTCCGGTGATCACGATGTCGGCCCCTTGGTTGAGTGCCTGCACGATGGGCTGTGCGCCCAGATAAGCATTGCCAAACACCAGCCGCTCGCGAACGCTGCCCACGTCGGCGCCGTTCATCATGTGGTCAAAACGTTCGCCGGGCGCTTGCAGTTGGGTCAGCACATCGTCGCCGCTCACCACCGCAATGCGCGGGTGCCAGCCTGCGGCGGCCAAGGCTTTTTGCACCGCCTGTGCCGCGCCCATGGGGTTGAGGCCGCCCGCGTTGCACACGAATCTCACGCCTCTCGGTTGCATCAGGGGCCAGAGGCGCAAGAGCATAGGCAGCACATCACGGGCATAGCCCAAAGATGGGTCGCGTTGGCGGTCTTTTTGCAAAATGGCCAGCGTCAATTCGGCCAAGTGGTCGCTGGCAATGAACTGCACTTGGCCACGTTCGATGCTGGCCACAACAGGCTCCCAGTTGTCCCCGTAGAACCCGAGTCCAGATCCGATGCGTATGGCATTTGTCATGAAGGGATATTGAAGCCTTGTTTGTGAGTTCGAATGGGGGACAACCCCTAGGGAAAGTCTCGTGTAAGACATGCACAATCGCACGGTCGTTCGCAAATGCTTCAAGGTCTTCCAAGAGATCACTGGCATTGAAATTTCGAACTTGAGCCGATAAAACTACAAGAGGAGACAAGCGTGCAATTGCTGCAACTGCTGATCAGCGGGGTAGCCCAAGGCTGTATCTACGGACTCATCGCCTTGGGTTTTGTGCTGATTTACAAGGCCACTGAAACGGTGAGCTTTGCTCAGGGTGACCTGATGATGGTGGGTGCCTTTTCGGGCCTGGCCGCCATGACGCTTCTGGGCTTTCCGTTCTGGATTGGGGTGCCAGCGGCCATCGTGGCCATGGGTATCTTTGGCGTTTTGCTTGAGCGCTTGGTGATTCGCCCCATCCTCGGGCAACCAGCTTTTTCCATCGTCATGCTGACCATTGGTGTGGGCTATGTGCTGCGCGGCCTGATCACCATGATCCCCGATGTGGGCACCGACACACACACCATGCCCACCCCCTATGCGGGGGAGGTACTGCGTTTGGGCGGCTTGGTGATCGCTGCCGAGCAAATGGTGGTGATCGGCGCCACCGGCATCTTGTGCGTGGGCCTGTTTGCCATGTTCAAGTACAGCAAGCTGGGTATCGCCATGCAAGCGGCCTCGCAAAATCAGTTGGCCGCTTATTACATGGGTATCCCGGTCAAGCGCATCAACGGTCTGGTCTGGGGCCTGGCGGCCGGTGTGGCGGCAGTGGCCGGTCTGCTCCTGGCACCCATTACCTTTGTGCACGCCAACATGGGCTTCATTGGCCTCAAAGCTTTCCCCGCAGCGGTGGTGGGCGGCTTTGGCAGTTTGCCCGGTGCCATTGTGGGCGGTTTGGTGATCGGCATCGTCGAGTCCCTCTCGGGCTTTTATCTGCCCGAGGGCTTCAAGGACATCGCGCCTTACATCGTGGTGTTGCTCATGCTGGTGCTCAAGCCCAATGGCTTGTTCGGCGAGCAACTGCGCAAGAAAGTTTGAGGCTCCGGCATGCGTTTCATCTTCAAAACCGAATACAACCAGGACATCACCCTGGCCAAACACGGCGGCCATGTGTTCTGGTACAGCTTGCTCGCCATCTTTTTGGTGGTGGCACCCTGGGCCGTGCCCGAGTACTGGCTGGCGCAGCTGACCTTTGTGCTGATCTACGCGGTGGTGGGCTTGGGCCTGATGCTGCTGGCGGGTTTCACGGGCCTGTTCTCTTTAGGGCACGCCGCGTTTTTGGGCGTGGGGGCCTACACCCAGGCTGTCATGGTCAATGCAGGGGTGCCGTTTCCGCTGGCGCTGGTGTGTGCGGGCGTTTTTTCGGCCATCGCAGGCGTGATCGTGGGCTTGCCTGCGCTGCGCGTCAAAGGCATCTACCTGGGCATGGCCACGCTGGCGTTTGGTTTCATCGTCGAAGAGGGCATGGCCCGCTGGGAAAGCGTCACGGGCGGCAACGCTGGCCTGATGGTCACCTACCCCAAGTTGGGCGGCTGGACATTGGACAGCACCGAAGAGTTTTACTTCCTCTGTCTGCTGGTGACGGTGGGGGCGACGCTGGCCATCGTTAACCTGCTGCGTTCGTCCACCGGGCGGGCGTTTGTGGCCATTCGCGACTCCGAAATTTCGGCGCAAAGCATGGGCATCCACTTGGCGCGTTATAAGACCTTGTCTTTTGCCCTGTCGGCCGCATTGGCGGGCATTGGCGGCGCTTTGTACGCGCACAAAATCCAGTTCCTCTCGCCTGAGCAGTTCAGCATCATCCAGTCGATTGACTTGCTTTTGATGGTGGTGATCGGTGGCTTGGGCTCAATCCACGGTGCGTTTTTGGGCGCGATTTTCCTGATCGTGATGCCGCAACTGATTGCGCTGGGCAAAGACTTTTTGCCAGCCGCCATTGGCGGTGCCGCTGGCTTGCAGGGCACGGTCTACGGCATGGTGTTGATCGCCTTTGTGCTGTTTGAGCCCATGGGTCTGTATGGCCGCTGGCTCAAGGTGCGGACTTGGTTCCAACTGTTCCCGTTTTACCGCCGTGGCCTGTTCAAGCGCCAGAAATCGTTCCAGAAATCGGACCGCCTGAAATGAACGCAGACATCCTTTTATCCGCCCAAGACCTGAGCGTGCGCTTTGGTGGCGTGCTGGCCGTGAACAAGGTCAGCTTCGACGTCAAACGCGGCGAGGTCTTCACCCTGATCGGCCCCAACGGTGCGGGCAAGACCACCGTGTTCAACCTGATCAGCCGCATCTACACGCCCACCACGGGCGTGATCGACTACGCGGGGCCACAAGGTACCTTGCGCCTCACGGACCAGCAGCCGCACCAAATCGCAGGCTTGGGCATTGCCCGCACGTTTCAGAACATTGAATTGTTCGAGCACGCCACCGTGCTGCAAAACCTGCTGATTGGCCGCCACACGCACCGCAAGACGGGCGTCTGGAGCGAGATGTTCTTCAGCCGTAAAACCCGCGCAGCCGAAATTCAGGCGCGTGAAAAGGTCGAAGAAGTCATCGATTTTCTGGACCTGCAACACCACCGCGATTCGATGGTGGCGGGCCTGCCTTACGGCGTGCGCAAAGTGGTGGAGTTGGCGCGGGCCTTGTGCACCGAACCTAAGCTGCTTTTACTGGACGAGCCATCGTCGGGCCTGAACGTCGAAGAAACCGAAGACATGGCTTTTTGGATTTCAGACATCAAAAACGAGCTGGGCATCACCGTGTTGATGGTCGAGCACGACATGAGTCTGGTGTCCAAAGTGTCCGACCGAGTGCTGGCCATGAGCCAGGGCGAAGAATTGGCCACTGGAACGCCCAGCCAGGTGCAAAGCGACCCGGGTGTGATCGAGGCCTATTTGGGCTCGGTCGACGATGTGTCCAGCCTGCGCCGCGAAAACTACGTGCCCGGAGGTGCCGCATGAGCGCAGCCAACCCCATTCTGAACGCGGCCGCTGAGCCCGTCGCCGACAACGTGATGCTCAAGCTGCTCAACGTCGAGAGCGCCTACGGTCCGATCAAGGCGATCCGTGGCGTGAGCCTGCAGGTGCGCCGAGGCGAGATCGCCACGGTGCTCGGCTCCAACGGCGCGGGCAAGACCACCATCCTCAAAACCATCAGCGGCATCATCGACCCGCGTAAGGGCTCGATCGAGTTCAAGGGCCAGAGCATCACCGCGCAAGACCCCGCCATCATCGTACAGCGTGGCCTGATGCATGTGCCCGAAGGGCGTGAGGTGTTTCCGCTGCTGTCGATTCGAGACAACCTGCTCATGGGCGCCTTCACCCGCAAGGACCGCGATGGCGTGGCCCGCGACATGGAGGCGGTGTACAACTACTTTCCCATCCTGCGCGAGCGGGCAGCGCAAGACGCGGGCTTACTCTCGGGCGGGCAGCAGCAAATGCTGGCCATCAGCCGCGCCCTCATGGCCAACCCCGATTTGATCTTGCTGGACGAGCCCAGTCTGGGCCTGTCGCCCAAGCTGACCAAAGAGATTTTTGAAATCGTGGTGCGCATCAACCGCGAACGCGGCACCACCATCTTGTTGGTCGAGCAAAACGCCAACATGGCGCTCAACGCTTCGGACTACGGGTATGTGCTGGAAAACGGCCGCATCGTCATGGAAGACAGTTGCGCCCGTTTGCGTGAAAAGGACGACATCAAGGAGTTCTATTTGGGCATGAAGGAAGAGGGCGTGCGGGCTGACCGCCGCTGGAAAAAGAAGAAAACCTGGAGATAAGACATGAGCCAACTCTGGGACACCTCCGGCATCTTGCCGCAAAAAAATGTCGTCATGGCGGGCGAGACCATCCCCGCCATCTTCTGGAACGCTGTGGCCGCACGCGGCCCCAATGTCTGGATGCGCCAAAAAGACCTGGGCATCTGGCGCAGCTGGACCTGGAACGAGACCGCGCAGGCTGTGCGCGAGATCGGCCACGGCCTCATGGCGCTGGGTTTTGAGGCACGGCACACCGCTTCCATATTGGCCAACACCAACATCGAGTGGGTGCTGTGCGACCTGGCCGTGCTGAGTGCGGGCGGCGTGTCCAACGGCATTTACCCGACCGACGCGGCCGAGCAGGTGCACTACCTGTGCGAAGACTCGGGCACCCGCGTGCTGTTTGTCGAAGACGACGAGCAACTCGACAAGGCGCTGGCTGTACGCGAGACCTTGCCCTTGTTGCAAAAAATCGTGGTGTTCGACATGGACGGTTTGCGCGACTTCCACGACCCCATGGTGATCAGCTTGAAACAGTTGCAAGCCTTGGGCCGAGAACACGCCCAGCAACACCCCGAACTGTTGATGCAGCGCACCGCTGCTTGCAAACCCGAAGATTTGGCCATCTTGGTCTACACCTCGGGCACTACCGGCAAGCCCAAGGGCGGCATGCACAGCCACCACGGCTTGGTCTACACCGTTCGCGGCTACAACACCTTGATTGCCCGCGACGAACGCGATGAGTGCATGTGCTTTTTGCCTTTGTGCCACATTGCCGAACGCATGGGCGGCGAATTTTTCTCGATGTACACCGGTGCCAAACTCAACTTTGTCGAGAACCCCGAAACCGTGCCGGAAAACGTCCGCGAAATCGCGCCCACCGTGTTCACCGCCGTTCCCCGTGTGTGGGAAAAGTTTTATTCAGGCGTGATGATCGCGCTCAAGGAAGCGGGCGGTTTGCAGCAAGCAGTGTATGGCTGGGCCATTGGTGTGGGCCACCAGGTCGCCGATTTGGTGCTGGCGCAAAAGCCGGTGCCCGGCAGCCTCAAGCTGCGCTTTCATGTGGCGCGTTTGTTGGCGCTCAACAACGTGCGCAAGATGATCGGCATCCACCGTGCACGCTTTTTGGTCACGGGCGCAGCCCCCATTTCCCCAGATCTGGTGCGCTGGTATTTGGCGCTGGGCTTGCCCATGCTCGAAGTCTGGGGCATGACCGAGACCTGCGGTGCGGCCACGGGCGTACCCGCTGACCGCATCAAACCCGGCTCGATTGGCCCAGCTGCCGAGTACAACGAAATGCGTCTGGACCCGGTCACCAGCGAGATTTTGGTGCGTGGCCCCAACGTCTTCATGGGTTATCTGAATTTGCCCGAAAAAACCGCCGAGACCATTGATGCCGACGGCTGGCTGCACACGGGCGACGTGGGCGTGGTGGACGAGGAAGGGTTTTTCCGCATCACCGATCGCATGAAAGACATCATCATCACCGCTGGGGGCAAGAACATCACCCCGAGCGAATTGGAAAACGAACTGAAATTCTCGCCTTACGTCACCGATGCGGTGGTGATTGGCGACAAACGGCCCTATTTGACTGTGATCATCATGATCGACCAGGAAAACGTGGAGAAATACGCGCAGGACAACGATGTGCCCTTCTCCAATTACGCCAGTCTCACGCACAGCGCCGAGGTGCAGGAGCTGATCCAGGCCGAAGTGGACCGTGTGAACAAGAAGTTTGCCCGTGTCGAGCAAATCAAGAAATTCTGGTTGCTCGACACGCAGCTGAGCGCCGAAGACGAAGAACTGACCCCGACCATGAAGCTCAAGCGCAAACTGGTCGAGAAGAAATATGCGCCCCAGATCGAGACGATGTACCGCTGATTCACCTCACCCTTTTCTACAACAGGAGACCTGCAACATGAAAATCAAACTCAGCCTCATCGCCGCTGCGATGGCCCTGACCGCTGGCGCGGCCATGGCCCAAACGCAAGGCGTGTCCAAAACCGAAATCACGCTCGGCTCCATCCAAGATTTGTCGGGCCCATTGGCTGGCTTTGGCAAGCAGGTGCGCCTGGGCATGATGCTGCGTGTGGATGAAGCCAACGAGCAAGGCGGCATCAACGGCCGCAAGTTCAAGCTTCTGGTCGAGGACTCGGCCTATGACCCACGCCGCGCCGTTTTGGCCGCGCAAAAGCTGGTCAACCAGGACAAGATTTTTGCCATGATTGGCCACATCGGCACAGCGCAAAACATGGCCGCCATGCCGGTGCAGTTCCAGAAGAACGTGATCAACTTCTTCCCCGTCACAGCTGCTCGTGAAATGTACGAGCCCTTCCACAAGCTCAAGTACTCGTTTGCTGCCACCTACTACGACCAGATGCGTCTGGGTGTGCCGATTTTGGTGAAGGAAAAGAACGCCAAACAAATCTGCGCCATGCACCAGGACGATGAATTCGGCCTCGAAGTGTTCCGTGGCGCCGAAGAGGGCCTCAAGAGCATGGGCATGCAGTTTGCCGAAGTGACCACCTACAAGCGTGGTGCGACGGACTTTGCATCGCAAATGCAAAAGCTGGCCTCGTCCAAGTGCGATTTCGTGGTCATGGGCACCATCATCCGTGAAACCATTGGCGGCATCGCGACCGCACGCCGCTTGGGCTTCAACCCCACTTTCCTGGGCTCGAGCGCGGCTTATACTGACTTGATCCACAAGTTGGGTGGTCCTGCCATGAATGGCTTTTATGCCACCATGTCCACCCAGCACCCTTATTTGGACGAGGCTTCGCAGCCAATCCGTTTCTGGGCCAATAAGTACAAGACCAAGTTCAACGAAGATCCCACCGTCTTCTCGGTTTATGGTTACAACGCCATCGATTCGTTCTTGCGTGCGGTTGAGAAATCTGGCGGTAACGTGACCACCGAGAGCATCATCAAGGCCATGGACACCATGGTGATCCCAGCCGATATTTTCGGCACTGGTGAGATGACCTTCACCGCCACCAAACGTTTGGGCAGCAACGCCTCGCGGATGTCGCAAATCACCGACGGCCGCTGGAAAGTGACTTCGGCTTACTTCAGCGACAAGAAGTAAAGCCAGCAGCAAGCACTGCTTTGTTCAAACCGCCTGAACCCGAAAGGGTCAGGCGGTTTTTTCATGGGCGCATAGAAATTTAGGGCAGAAAATTTCAGCAAAATACTCCTATTTTTGCGAAGTAAAAATTCATTTAAATCAGTAAAAAATTGATTCTTCTGCCATAGACTTCAAACCACGCACCGGCTTGCCGCTCACGCAGCGTGATGACCCGGTGGTTTGAATCTGTAAATCAAGAATTGAAAGGTATTCATGGAAACGGTCGCTCCCCTTTGGTTATGGGCCACATTTGTGGCCATCGTGCTGGTGTCGTTGTTCGTTGATTTTGTGGTGCTCAAAAAGCAGGGCGCTCACGACATCGGCGTCAAGGAAGCCCTCAACTGGTCGCTCATCTGGATCGCCCTGAGCTTTCTGTTCAATGGCCTGTTCTGGTGGGCCATCAAGGACACCACGGGTTCGGTGGAGATGGCAAACACCAAGTCGCTCGAGTTCTTGACCGGTTACCTCATCGAGAAATCACTCGCAGTCGACAACATCTTTGTCTTCCTGATGATCTTCACTTACTTCGCTGTCCCCACGAATTTTCAAAAGCGTGTGCTCATGATCGGCATCATCGGTGCCATCGTGTTGCGGACCATCATGATTTTGGTGGGGGGCTGGTTGCTGGCCGAGTTCCACTGGGTGCTCTACGTGTTTGGCGCGTTCCTGATTCTCACCGGTGTGAAGATGTGGTGGGCTGCAGGCAAAGAACCTGATCTGGAAGACAACCCGGCGCTCAAGTTGCTGCGCAAGGTCCTGCCCGTCAGCAAAAACTACGATGGTGAAAACTTTTGGACGGTTGAAAACGGCAAGAAAATCGCCACTCCGCTGTTCATGGTCATTTGCTTGATCGCCTTGACCGATGTGATCTTTGCGGTGGACTCGATCCCGGCGATTTTTGCGATCACTTCGGACCCCTTCATTGTGCTCACCAGCAACGTGTTTGCGATCTTGGGTTTGCGTGCCATGTACTTCTTGCTGGCGGCGGTGGCCAACAAGTTCCACCTGCTCAACTACGGCCTGGCTGTGATCCTGGTGTTCATCGGCACGAAGATGTGCTTGATCGATGTCTTCAAGATTCCAGTGGGTGTTTCGTTGAGTGTGGTGGTTGGCATCTTGGCTGCGACCATGCTGCTGAGTGTGCGCTCGGCCAAAGCCTGACGCGCTGCGCTCTTGAAGAAGCCTCCAGGGTCACAAGCCCTGGGGGCTTTTTCACGTCTGCAGCGGCTGTCTCAAGTGCTCACATCGCTGGCTTGCAAGAGTCTCTGCACCAGCGGGTGTTGCACTTTCTTTTCGGTGCCAATCGCGAAGAAGTGTTCCTTCACCCCTTCGCAAGGGCCCAGACGCTGCACATCGTAGTGAGCCAGCAACTCGTCGTGGACCCACTCGGCAGCCGGGAACACGCCCATGCCACTTTCGCCAAAAGTTTTGAGCAAGGCACTGTCTTCGAACTCGCCCACGATGCGCGGGCGGATGCCATGTTGTTCAAACCAGTGGTCTAACCTGGCCCGCACCGCGGTGTGTCCGGTGGGCAACAGCACAGGCACATCGGCCAGACTGGCTGGAAAGTTCTTTTTGGCTGATTTGACCAATGCGGCTGTGCCATACCAAGACACCGGGGAGGTGCCCAGTGCGTGGTTGTAGAGTTTGATGTTGGCGTTGCCCGGTGCGGGCCGGTCTGAGAGCACCACATCCAGGCGATGCAGTGCCAAGTCGCCCAGCAGGTCGTCGAACTCGCCTTCGTGGCAGAGCAATCGCAAATGGGGCTCGCCCATGACGGGTTGCATCAGGCGGCGCACCACCAGTTTGGGCAGGCCGTCCGAAATGCCTGCGGCCAGCCGTACGGTGGGTGAACTCACCGCATCCCGCACCATCGCAGGCAGGTTCTCACCCAACTGAAAAATTTGGTCCGCTTGTTGCATGGCGGCCAGCCCCGCATCGGTCAGCACCAGGCCGCGCCCAGCTGGTTTGAGCAAGGCATAGCCCAGCGAGCGCTCCAGTTCACGCACCTGGGCGCTCACGGTTTGCACCGCCATGTCGAGCTTGTCGGCGGCCCGGGTGATGCCGCCCTCTTTGGCCACAACCCAGAAGTAATACAAGTGCTTGTAATTGAAGGTGGTGCGCATGAGCAGATTTTTTAAGAGGGTCGTTCAGCCATTATCTGCTTTTAAAAGAGCAATTAGAACCTTAAAGTCTGTTCACATTTCACCCGTATCCGCTGCGCCTTGGCCACTTCATTTCAGCTGCGGACCACACGTGTGTGCAGTTAAACGGAGCAGGGAGAGGTAAGAAGGTCTGTTAACCATGCTGCGCTTGTCAAAATTTGAAGGAATCACCATGAAATGCCCTACTTGTAGCGATACCCCTCTTGTCATGGCCGAACGCCAGGGCGTGGAAATTGATTACTGCCCAGCTTGCCGAGGCATATGGCTGGACCGTGGCGAGCTGGACAAACTCTTGGACCGTGCGGTGGCTGCAGCCCCTGTGTCTCATGCAGCACAGCAACAACCTTCTCAGGGAGCGGCGGGCATGAAGCGCCCGCAAAACTATGGAGAAGGGCGTTACGACTACGGCGACCGGGATCCATACAAACGCAAGAAGTCATGGCTGCATGAAATTTTTGATTGAGCTTCAAGTTGGCCCCTGTTGGCGTTTCTAGCGCGTTCTCGTTAAGGCCTGCCACGATGGCGAGCACAGCGCTCAAATGCCCAGTTGTTTGGCTGCCAACTCTTTCATGATCTCTTCAGCCCCACCGCCGATCATCATCACCTTGACCTCGCGGTAAACCCGCTCGCTCAAGGTGCCACGCATGAAGCCCATGCCGCCCAGCATCTGCACGGCGGCATCGGCGCAAAACTGCATGGTCTGGGTGGCGTGGTTTTTGAGCAGGCAGACCTGGGCCACCCACTCAGCGCCAGTCTGGCCTGCATCGGCTTGCAGCGTCACCGCATCCACCCAGGCTTGGGTGGACAAGATGCGCATTTGCATATCCATCAATTTGTGGCGAATCACCTGCCGCTCGATCAGTGCCGCGCCAAAGGTCTGGCGTTGGCGGCTCCAAGCCAGCGCTTCGTCAAAGCTAGCCTGCGCAAAGCCCAGCGCCATGGCCGACATGGCCAGGCGCTCGCCATTGAAGTTGCCCATGATCATCTTGAAGCCCGCACCTTCATCGCCCAGCCGGTAGCGCTGGGGCACCCGCACACCGTCAAAGTGCAGCTGCGCGGTGTCGGAGCTGTGCCAGCCCATCTTGTGCAGCCGTGTGCGTGTGATGCCCGGCGTGTCGCCCGGCACCACCACCATCGAGATGCCGCTGGCCCCTTTGCTGGCGGCGTCGGTGCGCACTGCCAAAGTAATCCAGTCGGCCCGCAGGCCAGAGGTGATGAAGGTCTTTTCGCCGTCGATCACATAGTCGGCCCCATGGGCGCGGGCCGTGGTGCGCAGGCTGGCCACGTCCGAGCCACCGCCGGGCTCGGTGATGGCGAGTGCCGCGATGCGCTCGCCGCGCAGCACCGGCGGCACCACTTCGGCCTGCAGCTGTGCGCTGCCATGCGCCATGACAGGGGGCAGGCCGATGTTGTGTGAAAACAAACTGGCCATTACACCGCCACTGCCACCGTAACGCGCCAGGGTTTGCGACAGCAGGTTGCGCGCACGCCAAGGTGCAGGTGTGCCGCCTAAGTGCTCGGGGTAACCCAGGCCCAGCAGGCCCAACTGGGCGGCCTGGGTGTATAGCGAACGGTCAAACTGACCGGATTCTTCCCAAGCGGCCACATTGGGCGCGATGGCCTGCTTGGCAAAACGCTCGGCTGTGGTGTGCAGGCTTTGCAGGTCTTCGCTTGTGAAATCAGTGTCGTTCATGTGGCCTCCTGCCATTGCACCAGCACCTGACCCGGGCCCACTTGTTGGCCTGTCGACACCGGCACGCTGTGCGCCACGGCGTCTCGTGTGGCGGTCAGGGTGTGTTCGAGCTTCATGGATTCAATGACCAGCAGCGCGTCACCTTGTTTGACGCTGTCCCCCTCACGCACATGCAGCGCGATCAGCTTGCCATTGAAGGGCGCACGCAGCAGTGTGGCCGTTTGTGCGTTGGGGCCGCTGGCCGGGACGCTGTGGCTTTGGTCGCTCAGCCACAGCTCCGCGTGGTGTGGGCCTTGCACTTGCACATGCCAACGCTCAGGCGTGCCGCCTGTGTGGGCGGCTTGCACTTGCCAGTGCACACCGTCCAGGGTGATCCGCAGCACTTTGTGTACCGCGGAACTTTGGTGTGTGGTGGGGGCATGTTGGATCTGTGCTGTGTGTGTGACATCGCCTTGGTGCACCCGCACCTGACCTTGTCCCAGTTCCTGCACCGCCGCTTGCCAAACGTTGGCCTTGCCCGCAAAGCCCAAGCGCACCGGACGCGCAAAGGGGCTGGCCATGTGCTGCGCGGGCGGGTGTTGGGCATACAGCACCGCGAGCGCGGCCACGGTGTGTGCATCAGCGCTGGCTTGTAAGCGTTCGCGCACGGTGTCGGCCTGCTCGGCCAGGAAAGGAATCAAGGCATGACCGGCGCGGAACACCGGGTGCTGTAAACAGGCGGCTAAAAAAGCACGGTTGGTGGGCAGGCCCAGCAGGGTGGTGTGCTGCAGGCCTGCGCTCAGGCGCTCAATCGCTTCAAGCCGTGTGGGCGCGTGCGAGATCAGCTTGCCCAGCATCGAATCGTAGTGCGGCGTGACCACGGCCCCTGCATGCAGCGCATGGTCAAAGCGCAAACCTGCGGGCTCGGCAAAGGCCACCACGGTGCCGGTTTGCGGCGTGAAGTTTTCGTCTTCGGCGCACAGGCGCACCTCGATGGCGTGGCCATGCAGCTGCACATCGGCTTGTGAGAGCGGCAGCGCTTCGCCGCGTGCGATGCGCAGTTGCCATTCCACCAAATCAAGGCCGGTGAGCATCTCGGTCACTGGATGTTCCACCTGCAAGCGGGTGTTCATCTCCATCAAATAAAAGGGCTTGTCGCTTTGCGCCTCGTCCAGCAAAAACTCCACCGTGCCCGCGCCCACATAGCCCGCAGATTGCGCAAGCGCAATGGCCGCTTGCCCGAGTTGCTCTCGCAGTGCGGGCGTCACAGCCGGGCTGGGCGATTCTTCGATGATCTTTTGGTGACGGCGCTGCACCGAGCAGTCGCGCTCACCCAGGTGGATGCAGTGGCCGTGGCTGTCGGCCATGACTTGCACCTCGATATGACGTGGGCGCAGCAAGGCACGCTCCATCAGCAAATCGCCGTTGCCAAAACCTGCCAGCGCTTCCGAGCGGGCACTTTGAAGTGCAGGCAGCAGTTGGTCCATGCCGGTCACCAGGCGCATGCCGCGCCCGCCACCCCCGGCCACGGCTTTCACCATCAGCGGCAGGCCCAGCTGCTGCGCTTTTGCCGTGAAGGTGGCATCGCTTTGGTCCGCGCCAAAGTAGCCCGGCAGGCACGGCACGCCGTGTACTTGGGCCAGTGCTTTGGCGGCCGACTTACTGCCCAGGGCGCGGATGGCCTCGGACGGAGGCCCGACCCAGGTCAGGCCCGCGTCGATCACGGCTTGCGCAAACTCGGCGTTCTCGCTCAAAAAACCATAACCCGGGTGCACCGCATCGGCACCCGTGTCTCGCGCCGCTTGCAGCAGCTTGTCGATGCGCAAATAGGAGTCGGCCGACAGCGTGCCGCCCAAGGCGACAGCGGTGTCGGCTTCTTGCACATGCAGGGCGCCCTGGTCAGCGTCTGAATACACCGCCACCGTTTGGATGCCCATGTGGTGGGCCGTGCGGATCACGCGGCGGGCGATCTCGCCCCGGTTGGCGATCAGCAGGCGAGAGACCTGGGGGTTCATGCCTTGTCCTTGTCAGAAAGTGTCCAGGGTGCGGGCTGTTTGCGTGCAAAAGCGGCCAGGCCTTGGGCGGCCTCGGCACTGCGCAAACCACTGGCAAAGGCCTGCGCCGCCGCATCACGCATGTCGGGCACCGGGCCGCGCACGCTGCGCAGCAGTTGTTTGGTGCTGGCTACCGCGCCGGGGGCTGCACGCATCAGGCGCGTGAGTGTGACTTGCCAAGTTGCATCGCTGTCCGCATCGATGACCTCGTTCACCAAGCCTACGTGTTGCGCTTGGGAAGCGGTGTAGCTCAGGCCTTGCAGCAAGCACTGGCGTGCCGCGCTCTCGCCCAAGCGTTGCCATACAAAAGGTGCAATCTGTGCTGGTGGCAAGCCCAGTGTGACCTCGGGCGTGCCCAGCACCGAACGGGCTGTGGCCACCACATGGTCGGCGCAGCACACCAAACCAAAGCCACCGCCCATGGCCGCGCCATCGACCCGGCACACCAGCAACTGGGGCAAGGCGCACAGCGCGTGCAGCAGGTCGCCAAAGCCCCGGTTCATGGCCAGCAGCGGGTCGTTTTGCCCGTCTTGCAAGGGCTGGCCAATCAGGTTGGCAAAGCCGCCCAAACTGCCGCCCGCGCAAAAGGCACCGCCTGCGCCAGTCAACACCACGATGCGCAGCGAGGTATCTTGTGCAGCCCGTGCACAGGCGCTCAGCAAGCCGTCCACGATGGCATCGCTCAGCGCGTTGCGTGTGGCCGGGTCGTTCAGAGTCCAGGTCTCGACCGCGCCTTGGCGCATGATCAGCAAAGTGTTGCTCGCGGGCGTGCTCATTTTTGGGGCCGCTTGGCGATGCCCATCATCTTGGACAAGATGCCGAGCATCACTTCGTCCGCGCCGCCACCAATCGAGGCTAAGCGGCCATCGCGGTACATGCGCGAGACCTTGTTCTCCCAGGTGAAGCCCATGCCGCCCCAAAACTGCAAGCAGGTGTCCGGCACGGTGCGGTTGAGGCGGCCCGCTTTGAGCTTGGCCATGGTGGCCCACTCGGTCACGTCTTCGCCCGCGATGTAGTGCTCGCAGGCTTGGTAGGTCAGGGCGCGCAGACATTCCACGTCGGCTTTGAGTTCGGCCAGCTTGAACTGCACCCACTGCTGGTCGGCCAGAGTCGATCCAAACAGCTTGCGCTCTTGCGCCCAGTCCACGGTCCACTGAATGCAGTTGGTGAGCGACTGCAGCGTGCTGGCCGCGCACCACAGGCGCTCTTCCTGAAACTGTTGCATCTGGTAGATGAAGCCCTGGCCCTCGGCCCCAATGCGGTAGCGCTGGGGTACCCGCACTTCGTCAAAATAAATCAGGCCGGTGTCGCTGCTGTTCATGCCGATCTTTTTGATCTTCTTGCCCACCTCGATGCCGGGCAGCAGCTTGCCGTTCTCGCGCATGGGCACCATGACCAGGCTCTTATTTTTATGGATCGGGCCTTCACCGGTGTTGACCAACATGCACATCCAGTCGGCCTGCAGGCTGTTGGTGATCCACATTTTTTGCCCGCTGATCACGTAGTCGTCACCGTCTTTGCGGGCCACGGTTTTGATGCCCGCCACATCGCTGCCCGCACCCGGCTCGCTCACGCCAATGCAGCCCACCGTGTCGCCCGCAATGGCTGGGGCTAAAAATTGTGCGCGCAATTCGTCGCTGCCAAAACGCGCCAAGGCGGGTGTGGCCATGTCGGTCTGCACACCAATGGCCATGGGAATGCCGCCGCAATCGATGTGGCCCAGCGCCTCGGCCATGGCCATGCTGTACGAATAGTCGAGGCCCGCACCCCCAAAGGCTTCGGGCTTGGTCAGGCCCAATAGGCCCAAGTCGCCCATCTTCTTGAAGACCTCGTGCGCCGGGAAAATCTCAGCCGCCTCCCACTCGTCCACATGGGGGTTGATCTCAGCCTCTATGAAACGCTTGAGCGTGTTCTGGATCTCGCGGTGTTCGTGGGTGTATTGCATGGTGGTTCTCCGTGGGTGGTGTTACATCCGGGCCACGCCAAACGAGGTGGCGCGGGGTTGGCGGGCGGCCGCTTCTAAGCAGGTTTCGAGGCAAAAAGAAAGCACGCTGCGCGTGTCGCGCGGGTCGATCACGCCGTCGTCGAGCACCAGGCCGCTGGTGTAGAAGGCGTCGGCTTGCGCTTCAAACAAGGCCACGATCTTGTCGAACTGGGCCTGCATTTTTTCGGGGTCGGGCGTGATGCCTTTTCGGGCCATACCCGTCTCGGCCACGATCTGCATGGTGCGTGCCGCTTGCTCGCCACCCATCACCGCCGTCTTGGCCCCCGGCCAGCTGAACAAAAAGCGCGGTGCATAACCCCGGCCGCACATGCCGTAGTTGCCCGCACCAAACGAGGCCCCGCACTGGATGGTGATTTGCGGCACCGTGGCACTGGTCACGGCCTGGATCATCTTGGAGCCGTGTTTGATCATGCCGCCTTGCTCGCTGTCTTTGCCCACCATGTAGCCGGTGGTGTTTTGCAAATAAACGATGGGGTGGCCCAGCTGGCACATCCACTGGATGAAGTGCGTGGCCTTGTTGGCCCCGGCCACGTCAATCGGCCCGTTGTTGCTGATGATGCCCACCGCATGCCCGCCGATGCGTGCCTGTGCGCACACCGTGGCCGCGCCAAACAGCGGTTTGAACTCCAGAAAATCCGAATCGTCCACCAGCCGCAAGATGACTTCGCGCATGTCGATCGGTTCGCGGTGGTGGGCGGGCATCAGGCCCAGCAGTTCTTCGGCGTCCAGGCGCGGGGGCTTGGCTTGTCTTTGTGTGGAGTGCGCAGCCCAGTCCCAACGCGCCACCACATCGCGGGCAATTCCCAGCGCGTGGCGGTCGTCTTCGCACAGGTACTCGCCCAAGCCTGACACACTGGTGTGCATCTCGGCGCCGCCCAACTCTTCTTCGGTGGCCACTTCGCCCGTGGCGGCTTTGAGCAAAGGTGGCCCGGCCAGAAACGCGCGCGACCTGCCGCGCACCATGATCACGGTGTCGCTCAGCCCAGGCATGTAAGCGCCGCCTGCGGTGCCCGAACCATGTTGCACCGTGAGCACCGGCAAGCCTGCTGCCGACAAGCGGGCGAGGTTGCGAAACAGGCTGCCGCCCAGCACAAAACCTTCGACCTTGTACTGCATCAGGTTGGCTCCGGCGCTTTCGACCAGGTGCACAAAGGGCAGTTTGTTTTCGAGGGCCAGCTCTTGCACCCGCAAAATCTTTTCCAGGCCCCGCGCTTGAATGGCTCCGGCTTCAATGCCCGAGTCGCTCGCCACAACCATGCAGCGCACACCCGAGATGAAGCCAATGCCCGCGATCATGCCGCCGCCCGGCACCGACTTGGCCGGGTCGGGTGTGTCTTGCATGAAGCCCGCCAATGCACACAAGGGTAAGAAGGGCGCACCGGGGTCCAGCAGCAAGGCCACACGTTCACGCGGCAGCAGTTGCCCGCGTTTGTCGAACACGGGTTTGGACTGGGCTGAGGCAAGCGCTGCCCGCTCTTGCAGAGCCTGCCACTGCGCCAAGCGGGCCAGCGCGGCTTCGCGCCGTTGCTGCGCCACGGGACTGTGTGGGTTCCAGGTGGATTCAAAAGTCATTGGAAAACCTTGGGGGTGACGGCGCGGTGAAAACCGTCAAAGGCTTTGACAGCGTCGCGTGTTTGCACATCGGGTTTGGCCACGGCTTGCTGCCAGCCCATGCGCATTTGCGGGCGGGCACCGTCCACACGCAGCACGGTGCCGCTGATGAAGCTGGCAGCGGGCGAGAGCAAGAACACAATCGCCGCCGAGGTTTCGGCCTCGGTGCCAAAGCGGCCTTGTGGCACCGTGTTGCGCATCTCGCGCAGCATGTCTCCCGCCTCGGGCGGGTAGTGGTCCATGCCGCTGCTGGCGATGTAGCCGGGAGCCACGGCATTCACGCGCACACCCTGTGCGGCCCATTCGAGCGCGGCCGTTTCGGTGAAGCTGACCATGCCCGCCCGCGCTGCGCCGCTGTGGCCCATGCCCGGCATGGAGCCCCACATGTCGGCCACGATGTTGACCACCGCGCCGCCGTGCGCTTGCATGCTCTGGTTAAAGCACTCACGTGCCACCAAAAAACCGCCCGTCAAGTTGGTGTCGATGACGGCTTCCCAGCCCTTGGCGCTGGTCTTGGCCAGGGGCGAGATGTATTGTCCGCCCGCGTTGTTGACCAGGCCGTGAATGCGCCCGTGCTGCTGCACCACCTGCGCCACCATGGCTTTCACATCGTCCTCGCGCCGAATGTCGCAGCTGTGCCAGATGGCCTGGCCGCCGTCACCTACGATCTCTTGTGCGGTGTTGGCGAGTTTTTCGGGGTTGCGGCCCACCAGCACGACGTGTGCGCCCAGGCTGGCCAGCTCGTGTGCGGTGCAGCGGCCAATGCCGGATCCGCCGCCGGTGACCAAAATCACTTGCCCCGCCAGCAAGCTGGGGGTAAAGACCGATTGGTAAGTGCTGGCAGGCGATGTGCTCATGGGGTGTCTTTTAAAAAAAGTTGCAAGGCGGTTTCGGTCAACTCGTCCAGCGTGGCACGTTTGGTCACGCTGTTTTTTCGGGCAGGTTCGTACCATTGCACCGACCAGTTGAGCGCACCAAAAATCATCAAACGTGCCAAACCCACAGGCGCTTGCAGTTGGCCTGTGTCATGCAGGGCTTGCAGCACCGGCATCCAGGCGGCCTCGTAGTCGTCTTTGAGTTCGGTGATGGTTTTGCGTTGCGCGGGGGCAAGTGATCGCCACTCGTAGAGCATCACCGGAATGAAGTCGCTGTCGGGGCCCAACAGCACATCGAAGTGGTGACGGATCAGTTGGCGCAGGCGCTCGCGGGCGCTGTCGGCCGTGGTGTGTGTGCAGGCCGCGTGTTGCCGCGCAATGGCCTGCTGCATGCCCTCGACCATCACGGCCAGCAGGAGGTCTTGTTTGTTACCAAAGTGGTAGAACGGCGAGCCCGACTGCATGCCCACTTGCGCTGCAATCTCGCGGGTGCTGGTGGCGTCGTAACCCTGACGCTTGAACAGCTGCGCCGCCGCCGAGATCAGCGCCTGACGCCGGTTGCCGTCGTCGCGCTCCCCCTCGGTTTTGCGTGGGCGACCGCGTGCGCGTTTGGGCTCGGCCAGCTCGGTCATGGCAGAAAACCTTCGCGACGAGGGCGTCGCTCCCACAGAGAGCATTGCTCCCAAAAGTTGGCAGGGATGGCTGGCATTCAGCGCCCCGCCAGGCCCATGCTGCGCGAGATCACTTCTTTCATGATCTCGTTGGTGCCGCCGTAGATGCGTTGCACGCGGGCGTCGGCATAGGCGCGGGTGATGGGGTATTCCCACATGTAGCCGTAGCCGCCGTGCAGCTGCACGCATTCGTCCATCACCTTGCACTGCAAATCCGAGCACCAGTACTTGGCCATGCTGGCCGTCGCCGTGTCGAGTTTGTCTTGCAACAGCAACTCGCTGCATTTGTCCACAAACACACGCGCCACCTGCACCTCGGTTTGCAATTCGGCCAGGGTGTAGCGGGTGTTCTGGTAATTGCCCACGGCCTGGCCAAACACCTTGCGGTCCTTCACGTACTGCACCGTCCAGTCAATCGCCGCTTGTGCTGCCGCGATGCCGCCAATGGCGATTTGCAGGCGCTCCCAAGGCAGCTGCTCCATCAGGCAAATGAAGCCCTTGCCCTGCATGGCCGTGCCACCCAGCAACTGGTCTGCGCTGACCTTGACGTTGTCAAAAAACAGCTCAGAGGTGTCTTGCGCTTTGAGGCCCAGTTTTTTGAGGCGCTTGCCTTTTTCAAAGCCGGGCATGCCGCGTTCGATCAGGAACAAGCTGGTGCCCTTGGCCCCGGCTGCCGGGTCGGTCTTGGCCACCAAAATCACCAGGTCGGCGTGCCAGCCGTTGGTGATGAAGGTCTTGCTGCCGTTGATCAGGTAAGTGCCATCAGGCTGGAGCATCGCTGTCGTTTTGACGCCCTGCAAGTCCGAGCCCGCTGCGGGTTCGCTCATGGCAATCGCGCCCACCATCTCGCCACTGGCCAGCTTGGGCAGGTACTTTTGCTTTTGTGCTTCGGTGCCGTAATGCAGGATGTAAGGGGCGACGATCTCGCTGTGCAGGCCGTAGCCGATGCCGCTGAAACCGGCGCGTGCGAGTTCCTCCATCTGCACCACCGAATACAGCTTGTCCGCGTCTGAGCCACCATAGGCCTCGGGCAGGGTCATGCACAAAAAGCCGTTTTCACCGGCCTTGTCCCACACGGCGCGGTCCACGTAGCCTTGCTCTTCCCAAGCGTCGTGGTGCGGTGCGATTTCTTTGTCCATGAAGCGGCGAAAGCTGTCGCGAAAAGCTTCGTGGTCGGCGGTAAAAAGGGTGCGTTCGATCATGGGTGTCACCTGTTGGACTGAAGATGGAAGATTTATACAAAGCGTTTGCTTGGTAAAAGTCTATACTGAATGCAGAACCCCACAACACAGGGCAAACCCCCTGATGACCACCAGGAGACATTCATGAGCGAAGCATTTGTTTACGACGCCATACGCACACCGCGTGGCAAAGGCAAAAAAGACGGCAGCCTGCACGAGGTCAAGCCGATCAGTCTCTTGAGCGGCGTGCTGCGCGAGCTGCAAAGCCGCAACCAGTTCGACACCGCTGCCGTGGACGACGTGGTCATGGGCGTCGTCTCGCCCATTGGCGAGCAGGGCTCGGTCATCCCCAAAGTGGCGGCGCTGGCGGCCGGTTGGGACTGGCGCTGTTCGGGCGTGCAGCTCAACCGTTTTTGCGCCTCGGGCCTAGAAGCGGTCAACATGGCTGCCATGAAAGTGCGCAGCGGCTGGGAAGACCTGGTCGTCGCTGGCGGCGTTGAAAGCATGAGCCGCGTGCCGATTGGTGCGGACGGCGGTGCTTGGGCACAAGACCCAGAGACCAACAGCGCCACGCTGTTTGTGCCACAGGGCATTGGCGCCGACCTGATCGCCACCATGAGTGGCTTCAGCCGTCACGATGTTGATGCCTTCGCGGTCGAATCGCAAAAGCGCGCCACGGCTGCGCGTGCTGCGGGTTACTTCGATGGCTCGGTGGTGCCGGTCAAAGACAAGCTGGGTCAAGTCATCTTGGCCAAAGACGAATTCATCAAGCCCAGCACCACGGTGGAAACTTTGGGCGGCCTCAAAGCCTCGTTTGAACAACTGGGCGCGATGGGCTTTGACGCCGTGGCCTTGCAGCGTTACCCACAGGTCGAGCGCATCCACCATGTGCACCACGCGGGCAACTCGTCCGGCATCGTGGACGGCGCAGCGGCGGTGCTGATCGGCTCGGAGGCCGCAGGTAAAACACACGGCCTCATGCCACGTGCCCGCATCGTGTCGGTGGCTTTGTCGGGGGCCGACCCGACCATCATGCTCACAGGCCCCATGCCCGCTGCCCGCAAGGCGCTGGCCAAGGCGGGCCTGACGATTGACCAGATCGATTTGTTCGAGGTGAACGAAGCCTTTGCCGCCGTGCCCATGAAGTTCATGCAAGAGATGGGTGTGTCGCACGACAAGGTCAACGTCAACGGTGGCGCGATCGCCATGGGCCATCCGCTGGGGGCCACAGGCGCGATGATTCTGGGCATCCTGATCGACGAGTTGCACCGCCGCAAGTTGCGCTACGGCTTGGCCACTTTGTGTGTGGGCGGCGGCATGGGCATTGCCACCATCGTTGAACGCGTTTGACCAGGGAGACACCAAAATGATTTTGAAAACACTGCGCTACGAACTGGCGGACGGCATCGCCACCATCACCTTTGACGAGCAGGGCTCGCCGGTCAACACCATGTGCCTGCAATGGCAGGCCGATCTGACTCAGGCGGCTGAGCAAGTCCTCCAAGACAAAGCCCAGATCAAGGGTGTCATCCTGGCCTCGGCCAAGTCCACCTTTTTTGCAGGGGCCGACCTCAAGGGCGTGATGCGCTCGCAAGCCTCGGACGGCCCGCGTGTCTTTGTGGAGATTGAAGGCATCAAGAAAGCTTTCCGCACCATTGAAACCTTGGGCGTTCCCGTGGTCAGTTGCCTCAATGGCTCGGCCCTGGGCGGCGGCTGGGAAGTGGCGCTGATCGGTCACTACCGCATCGCCACGGCCAACCCCAAAACACAGTTTGGCCTGCCCGAAGTCACACTGGGTTTGATCCCCGGTGGCGGTGGCATCACCAAAATGACCCGCCAGCTGGGCCTGCTGGCTGCGCAGCCTTATGTGCTGGAGAGCAAACTCTTTGGCCCCGAAGAAGCGCACAAGCTGGGCCTGGTGCACGAGATCGTGGCCAGCGACGACCAGCTGCGCCCACGCGCTTTGGCGCACATTGCTGCAAGCCAAGGTCAGCCCGAAGCGGCCCAACATTTGTGGGACCGCAAAGACTACAAAATGCCCGGCGGCACGCCCAGCAACCCCAAGATCGCGGGCATGCTGAGTGTGGCCCCGGCCGTGCTCAAGCAAAAAACACGCGGTTTGTACCCCGCGCCCGAAGCGGCGCTGGCCGCCATGGTCGAAGGTGCGATGGTGGACTTTGACACCGCCATGCGCATCGAAAGCCGATATCTGGCAGGTCTGATGACCAGCCAGGTGGCGCGCAACATGATCAACACCTTCTTCTTCAACATGAACAGCATCAAGGGCGGCCAAAGCCGCCCCAAGGCTGCACCGCGCTACAAGCCCCAAAAAGTGGGCATCTTGGGCGCAGGCATGATGGGTTCGGGCATTGCGTATTCACAAGCCAGCCGGGGCATCGCCACCGTGCTCAAAGACGTGAGCGTGGAAGCCGCTGAAAAAGGCAAGGCCTACAGCCACAAGCTCACGCAAAAACGCGTGGACAAAGGCCGCATGACCGCAGACAAACAAGCGGCTTTGTTGTCATTGATCCAGCCCACGGCCAGCGCCGCAGACCTGAAGGGTTGCGACCTGATCATTGAGGCCGTGTTTGAAAACCGCGAGCTCAAGGCCAAGGTCACGCAAGAGGCCGAGCCCATGCTGGCCGAAGGCGGCTTCTTTGCCAGCAACACCTCCACCTTGCCCATCAGCGGCCTGGCCACGGCCAGCGCCAATGCGAATAAATTTGTCGGCATCCACTTCTTCAGCCCCGTCGACAAGATGCAGCTGGTGGAGATCATTCGCGGCGCACAGACCGACGACGAGACCATCGCCCGTGCGTACGACTACGTGCAGGCGCTGGGCAAGCTGCCGATTGTGGTGAACGACTCGCGTGGCTTTTACACCAGCCGCACCTTTGGCACCTTTGTGATGGAAGGCGCGGCCATGCTGGGCGAGGGCATCCCCGCCCCCGTGATCGAAAACCTGGCCATGCAAGTGGGCATGCCCGTGGGGCCGCTGGCCGTGCTGGACGAAACCGCGCTGTCGCTGTCGGTCCATGTGCTGGACCAAACCCGCGAAGACTTTGCCAAAGAAGGCAAAACGCACACCGCCACACCCGGCGAGCTGTTCGTCGAGCGCATGGTCAAAGAACTCAAGCGCCCCGGCCGCGCCGCAGGTGGTGGTTTTTACGACTACCCCGCTGGCCAAAAGAAAGTGCTGTGGCCTGAACTGAAAACCCGCTTTGAAAAAGCCGACGTGGCCTACAGCCAGCAAGACATCAAAGACCGCCTGCTGTACCGCCAAGCCGTGGAAACCGCCCGCTGCCTGCAAGAAGGTGTGCTGACCTCGGTGCACGACGGCAACATCGGTTCGATTTTCGGCATCGGCTTTCCGGCCTGGACGGGTGGGGCGCTGCAGTTCATTTATGGCCAGGGGGTGGATGCGTTTGCCAAGCGGTGTGCTGAACTGGCTGCACTGTACGGCGCGGGTTTTGTGCTGACGGCGGAAGTCATTTCGAGCTTGAAGCAGCATCAGCCGGTTTATTGAGGCACAGGCCCGGAAGGGCTTGCAAGTCAAAACGCAGCGCCTAGGTTACTGGGCGGCTGCGTTTTTTTACATCACACCGCTTTGACCCTTACTCCGCCTATCACCCCCGCAACCAGCAGTGCAATGCCCGCCAGCGTGAGCGGCTCTGGCCACTGGCCGCGCAACCAGAAGGCATAGGCCAATGCGGCCAGGGTTTCGAACACGATGAGTTGGCCCGCCAAGGCGGTGGGCAGGCGCTGGCTGGCGGCGTTCCAGCACAGGGTGCCCAGCCACGAGGCGAACAGCGCAATCGCCATCATCAGGCCGATGAATTCGAGGGGGCGCGGCCCCAAGGGCATGGGCAGCGGGTTGTTCGTGGCGCTGCTCCACAGCCAGAAAGCGGCGTAACCCAGCAAGGCCAGCGGCAGCGTGGCCAGGCCTTGCGCGGTGGCCCACACGCGGGCGTTGCGGTCGGGGTGGCCGCGCAGCCAGTCGGCGTTTTTCAAGGGGTACCATGTCCAGCAGACCACCGCGCCCACGGCCAGCGCCGCACCGGTGATGTAGCGGCCCGTATCGGCTTGCGGGTTTTGCAGCAGGGTGGTCCATTCGACATGGTTGACACACGCAATGCCCAGCAAAATCAGCGCCAAGGGCGGAGCCAGTTTGAGCCACGGAAAACGCCCGTCGCGCTGGTGGTTGAGCAAGTTGGCCGAGACGGCGATCACCACCGGCAGCGTGCCGATGATCATGGTGGGCAGCGCGCCGCCCGCACGCTGGATGGCGCTGGACAGGAACAGGTAATAAAGCACGTTGCCGATGGCCGCCAGCTTGAGCGCGGCCAGCCAGTCGGCCCGGGTCAGGCGCTTGATTTCGGCACGGTCCACAAAGGCCAAGGGCAAGGCGATCAGGCCAAAGGCCAGGTAGCGGCCAAAGGTGTGCAGCGCGGCGGGGTATTCGGGCAGCATGAGCGGGCCGACAAACACCAGGCCCCACATCATGCCGGCGGCCAGTGAAAAGAAAATGCCACCCCAAAAAGCGCTGGTGTTGTTGGGCATGTTGTGGGTGTTCAATGGTTCAGGTACGCCAGGCGGGCAGTTGCCAATTGCGCCAAAGCGCCAGTGCGCGCAAGCCGACCGTGACCACCACGCAGCCCAGTAGGGCAACCCAACCGGGGGCATCGATGAGCCACAAGCCCACATAGGTCCAGCCACCCGCAAAGGCACAGACCGCGTAAGGGCGGTGGTCTTTGAAGGCGGTAGGGATTTCGTTGCACACCATGTCGCGCAGCACGCCGCCAAACACGCCGGTGATCAGGCCCATGAGCACAGCCACCACAGGCGGCATGTTCGCTTGCAGTGCTTGGTGCACACCGGTGGCGGTGAACAGGCCCAGGCCCAGCGCGTCGGGCCAGAGGATGGCTTTTTCGGTGACTTCAAAATGGCGCTGGCGCATGAACAGCATCGCCATCACGCAAAGGGCCAAGACACCCCAAAGCATTTCGGTGTGTTGCACCCAAAAGAAGGGGCGCTGGTCAAGAAGCAAGTCGCGCAACGTGCCGCCGCCAAATGCTGCCAAAAAGGCCACCACACACACGCCCACCGCATCCAGCTGTTTGCGCGCTGCCTCCATCAGGCCCGACAGGGCAAAGGCAGCAGTGGCCGACAGTTCGACCAGCAGGCGCAAAGTGTCTCCCCATGATTGGATTCCGTACATGCTCCCGATTATCAGGCCAGCCAGACTTGTCGATAGCGGCCTTGCGCGTCGTGGTCCTGGGTTTGTTTGCTGGGGTTGAATCGTCGTCCTGCCCTTGGATCGGTGCCTCGGCCACTGACATACAGCCAGTTCCCTTGGTTGCTGCACACGTCAAAGTCCACCAATTGCGACTCAAACCAGGCTGCACCTGCGCGCCAGTCGCATGACAAGTCGTGCACCAAAAAGCTGGCCACAATTTGGCGCATGCGGTTGGAAGTGAAGCCTGTTGCGGCCAGCTCGCGCATGCCTGCGTCCACGATGGGCTCGCCGGTTTGGCCGTTACACCAGCGCTGAAAGTCTTTGGGGAAGTGTGAGGGTTTGGTCAATTTGGACAAGCCCCGGGCCGCATAGAGTTGCGGGCCGTGTTGCAGGTGCAGCATGCGAAAGTTGTCGCGCCACAGCAGCTCAAACCAAAGCCAATAGGTGCCGTCGTTGCTGCCGTGCTGTTGTTCGTAGGCATGGAGTTCTGCCCAAATGCGGCGGGCCGACACCGCGCCCGTGGCCAGCCAGGGCGACCAGTGGCTGCTGGTGTGCTGGCCTTGCAGGGCGTTGCGGGTTTGTTTGTAGCGATCTGGCCAAGGGGGTGTGAGGTAGCTTTGCAGGTGGGCCAAGGCGCTGGTTTCGCCACCCTGGTAGGCGGCTTGGGTGTACGGAAAGTTCGAGCGTGGGTGCGCGTCGCCTTCGGTGTGGGCTTGGAGCAGGGTGAATGGGCTGTCTGTCCAGCCAGGCAAAGCGGTCAAGCTGTTGATCGGCGGCGCAGGCAGCTGGGTGGGCGCGGGCAGCGGTGTCAAGGGTTGAAGCCCCTTGGATTCGATGCGCTGGCGAAACTCGGTGAAGACTTGCGGCATGTCTTCGGCCGCAAAGGGCAGGGCGTCGGGTTCGATCAGGCTGGACTGCCACAAGGTTTTGACATGGAGGCCTGCGTTGATCAGCGCTTGCACCTGCGCTTCTTCTTCGGGCGCAGCGATGTCTTCGCAAAATACGGTGTCGGCTTGCACTGCCCGTGCGCAGGCGGGCAACACTTTCGCCACGGGGCCGTGCAGCAAGACTAAGCGCTGACCCAGTGCCTGCAATGAGTTTTGCAGGTCTTGCAGCGTGTCGGCCAAAAAACGCCTGCGGTGTGCGCCCATGCGGCGAAAGCCCCAGGTGGTGGGCTCGTCTTGCACGGGTTCGTGCACATAGATCAGCAGCAGGGCTTGTTGGTGAGACTTGGCGTGCTCAACGGCTTGCTGGAGTGCGCGTTGGTCGTGCAAGCGCAAGTCGTTTCGGAACCAGTAGATGGTGGTGCGCATGCTTTTAAAAATCAAAGCCCAGCTGCTTGCTGGGTGGGGTGTTGTCTGAAGAGGACTTGGCCGACTTTCGGCGGCCGCCCTTGGGGGTGTCACTGTCGCGGGTAAACACGTCACGTTGTGCGCCGCTGCCATGTTTGCGCGAAGCGTGTTTTTCGACAATGGCTTTTTTTCCTGCTTTCACACCCGGCTCGGCCCGACGGGCGTGTAGCGCGGCTTTGGCGGTGCGCGTCGCTTCGGCCAAGTCCACCACCGGCAAGGGAATGTCGGCATCAGGCCCGCTGCCCACCGTCAGGCCGCAATGGCGCTGCACCTCTGGCGGCATGAGCCAAGGCTCAAACAACCAGGTGTCGGGCACACGGCGCATGTGGGGCAGCCAGCGGCGCACAAAAATGCCTTTGGGGTCGTGGTCTTGCGCTTGTTTGATGGGGTTGTAAACCCGTGTGGTGTTGATGCCGGTGGTGCCCGACTGCATTTGCAGCTGGCTCCAGTGGATGCCGGGTTCGTAGTCCAGAAACTGCGTGGCCAGCCAATGGCCCACGGGCCGCCAATCGAGCCAAAGTGGGTAGGCCGCCACCGACACCAGCATGGCCCGCATGCGAAAGTTGAGCCAGCCGGTTTCATAAAGCATGACCACACAAGCGTCCACCATGGGCCAGCCGGTGCGTGCCGATGTGAGGGCTGCAAAGTGAGCATCATTCCAGCCGTCTTCGCGCAGGCTGTCATAACCCCGATGCATGTTGCGCCATTCGATCTCGGGCTCGCTTTCGAGCTTTTGGATGAAGTGGCAATGCCAATACAAACGGCTGATGAAGCCGATCAGACCGGCGCGGTGCCTGCTGGCTTGTGGGGGCAAGGCATCGAGCGCAGCGCGTGTGCTTTGCACCACCTCGCGCATGCTGATGCAGCCATAGGCCAGGTAGGTCGACAAGCGAGAACATGCCGTAGGCGAGGACAGTGGCGAAGAGATACCTCCGCGGTAACCCAGCGCTCGTGCATCCAAAAAACTGTGCAAGGTGTCGAGGGCGAGTCTGCGCCCACCCCGTTGACGCTCAGGCGGGTTGTGATGCAGACCGGGCGGCGGCGTCATGACCTCGGGACCTTGGCTCTGTGGGGGATTGAAAAATTGCAACGCGGGCAGCACCGCTAGCGGCGCGGCCATGTGCGCTTCCCAGCGGGCTTGCCAAGTGTTGCGGCTTTTGAGGCGGCGTACCACGCCAAATTGTGCAAACTCTGTCCAGCCCACACCCGTACTGCGGCACCACGTACCCACTTGCAGGTCGCGCTCGTAGGTGAAGGCGTTGCCGGTTTCTTCGTGTGCTACCAATTCGGCAAACGGCGCTTGCGCATGCAGGGCAGCCAGCACCTGAACCGCAGGCCCTACACGCACCTGCAAGCTGCCACCCAGAGCTTGAAGCTCGCGGTGCAGTTCGGTCAAAGATTCGCGCACAAACTCAAAGTGCTGCAAGGCCGCATCGGGCTGCGTCCAAAGACCGGGTTCGACGATGTACAGGCAAAGCACGGGTCCCCGTGCAGCAGCATGCGCAAGAGCCGCGTGGTCTTGCAAGCGCAGGTCGCGTTTGAACCATACAAGCCGGTAAGTCATGGACGGTCTGACGTTTTCAAATCCACGGGCCCCAACCCGCCTGGCCCTTGGCCGTAGCGGTTCAGGTCAATCGCAAAACAAGCCAAAAGGGTTTCTGGCAAATCAGGCGCTTGCTGCCGCAAGTAACGGCGCACGAAGTCAGCCGCATGCCAAGGCGCGGTAGAACCGCTCCAAACGGCGCTGTCCTGAATCTGCCATGCACCCGCCGACTGGCGCAGCACCACGATGCTGGGATTCAGCGTTTTGAAAGCCACTTCAGCCATGGCCCAGTCGTCTTGGGTTTGTACTTGTAACAGTTGTGCACCAAGGGAATCGGGCAGACTGTGTTGTTGGATGGTTCGCAGCAGCGCGCCCATGGCGGAGTCTGGTGCTTCATGTTGCTTCAGCGCAGGACACGGGGTGTGCCAACGGCGCCATTGCTCGGACGCCCACCCCCGTGCATCCACAACCCGGCCACTGACCTCGAGCAAAGTGCCGTGGTCATGGGGGACCCAGTTGATGTGGTTGTCCAAGACCAACAGGCCCAAAACGCCCAAAAGGGTGGCTGCAACGTGGCGTTTCATGGCGGACTTTGACGCACTTCTTTCAAGGCAGGTCTTGCAGAGAAATACCTTCGTGTGTCGCCACCATGCGCAAAGCGTCTTCAAATAACGCCCTGGCCCTGGCCGCCATGGTGTTCAGCTGAGCGTGCAATTCCTTGTCTTTGGGGCTTTGGTTCAGACAATCGCGGCTGTAGTCTTCAAACCGCCCCAGTTGACCGATGAGCTCTGCCACATGGCGAGGGCATTCGCACAGCACTTGGCTGGGAATATTCGCCACCCTTTGCAAAACAGCATCTGAAAATTGCCGCTCCGGAATGGGCAGGCTGTTGTCACCCCACGAACGGACATGTGGGACAGGGGCAGGTCGAGCGCTTTGGACAATCTCTGCCAAAGTTACATCATCAAGGGTGTTGCGGTGGACCAAGCACGAAGCATTGGACAAAGAGGTCAGGGCATTTTTCTGACCAAAACCGTAAAGCACAACCGTGAGTCTGACGCCGAGTTGTTGAGCGAGCGCCAGAATTTTTTGGGCCGCCTGATCATTCAAGCTGTTGACCGACACCATCAACACATCCAGAGGGGCCTTCAACTGCCAGTGGCTGGCCTCGTCCAGATCGACCGCGATCTGCTGGATGGGGAGCGGTTGGCCAGCTCTGAACGTTTGGAATCCCTCAGATTGGAGCCGTTCGGCCAGTGTGTGATCCACCACGCCCCATGCGCTTGTCGAAGGGTCAGACTTGGGTTTGGCAGACGTGATGCGGTGCTGAGCCGTGCGGCCTAGGTCAGCACTGGTTTGCAACAGTTGTTGCAGTTGCGCGTTGTCCAATCCAGCGATCAAGCGGATGCCGTGACCCTGCCCCGTCAGTGTTTTCAACAAAGCGGCCTTGTGCAAATCCTCGTCGTTGTAGAGCCGGTGTTGCCCCTGCGACGTAGCGGGTGAGAAGGCCTTGTAACGGGTCTGCCAAATGCGCAGCGTGGGTACAGGGACTCCGCTGATTTTGGAGACCGCCCCAATACGGTAAAGCGCGGGAGGAGTGGCGAGCATATTGGATTTTTGTTGATGTATTGAGTAGATATTTTAGATTAAATTTACGAAAAATTCAAATAAATTACATTTTGAGTGGATTAAACTTTCTGAAGTTATACAATAGCCACTCAACACAGGAGCACCCCATGATCTTGAAGAAAACAGCCAAAGCCGTCAACATCGCGGTTTTCATCACTTCTCGTTCGGCCGTGGAACCCGTGACCACCGAAGAAATTGCTTCAGGCTTAGGTTTGTCCTCTTCTTACACAGAGTCCATTCTGAAAGAGTTGCGCGAAGCGGGTTTGATTCGGGCACACCGCGGACCTGGTGGCGGCTACCAAATTCGCGGCAATCCTGAAGACATCACACTGTGGGACGTGGTCAAGCACTTTGAAGTGCAGCACAGTTTTGATGAGGTGTATGCAGACGACGCTCACCCCATGAAAGCCCTGGAGGCAGAGATTCAGCGTCACCTGCAACAGGCTTTGGCATCGCAAACCTTGGACGACGTGGCCATTCCCTTCATGCCCCGCGACGCTCGGGTGTCATCCATGCTTGGCCAGTTCCGCTTGAAACCACTGCCAGCACCGGTCATGCCCAAGGCACCGAACTCGGTGTTCCAGTTGAGCATGATGCTTTGATGCCTCTTAGCGACCTGCTTGCAATTTTCATCGTCACGGAAATTTAACGAAAAAGACTTTTTCATGTCACTGCCTTTTTGGATTATGAGCACATGGATTCCAAGGAGACCCGTCCGTGAAAGAGTTGACCCATCCAGTATTCGCCTTACCGCCAGTGAGTGCGACCAACCCCATGGGTTCATCCGGGCAACTCACCCCGGACGTTGAATTTTCTTCACGACCCGCGAAAAAAGCCGTTGTAGTCACTTGGGCTCGTCACCAAGACGAAGTTCGCGAAGCACAAAAACTCCGCTTTGAAGTTTTCGGTACCGAAATGGGTGCCCGCTTGTCCACCCTCGTGCCGGGTCACGACGTGGACCTGTTCGACGACTACTGTGAGCATTTGTTGGTCAAGCAGGCTGAGACGGGTCAAGTGATCGGTACCTACCGCGTGCTCACCCCAGCTCAGGCCAAGCGGGTGGGCAGCACCTACAGCGATACAGAGTTTGACTTGACACGCTTGCGCGACATGCGCAAGCGCATGGTCGAATTGGGCCGCAGCTGTGTGCACATTGATCACCGCCACGGTGGCGTGGTCATGGCCCTTTGGGGTGCTCTATTCGAGTTCATGGACCGCAACCGTTTAGACACCATGATTGGCTGCGCGAGCATTCCCATGCTGTACAACGGCGTCGTGAGTGGTGACGTGGCTGCCAGCATCTGGCATCAACTGCGACAGACCCACTTGGCAGACATTCAATACCATGTGCGCCCCCGGTTGCCTCTGCCGGTTGATGAGTTGGATCACGACCTGCCCATTGCCCCACCTGCACTGATTCGTGGGTATTTGAAACTGGGTGCCAAAGTCCTGGGTGCACCAGCTTGGGATCCAGACTTCAACACGGCCGACTTGCCGATGATGATGAGAACCGCAGATTTGCCAGCGCGTTACCGCAAGCATTTTTTCCCGGACACGCAGTGATGGCCTCGCTCAGTCCATTACCCCAGCAAATGCTCCTGAAAACGCCTTTGGCCAGTTTGCCCGAAGCATTTTTGGGGGCATCCTTGTCCAGTGGGCAGGATCCAGCATCGCACGACGATGACGATGTCCCATCCGGCCAGCAAAGGTTGCGAGCCATTTTTATTTCAGACCTGCACATCGGTACGCCAGGGTTTCAGGCGGAGGCCTTGCTCGATTTTTTGAAGCACCACCCGAGCGATGTGCTGTATTTGGTGGGCGACATCGTGGATGGCTGGCAGCTGCGCAGGCGTTGGTTTTGGCCGCAAAGTCACAACGATGTGGTGCAAAAATTGTTGCGCCGCGCCCGCAAAGGTTGCCGTGTGATTTACGTCCCGGGCAACCACGATGAGTTTGCGCGGCACTTTGTCGGTCATGCTTTCGGAGGCGTGGAGGTCGAGCATGACATTACCCACATCACTGCCACAGGTATGAAACTCTGGGTGATCCATGGCGATCATTTCGATGGCGTGATCCAGTGTGCCAAGTGGTTGGCCTATGTGGGCGATTGGTTGTACGAGTTGACCTTGCGGCTCAATCGACACCTGAACAGTTTCAGGGCACGCATCGGACTTGAATACTGGTCTTTGTCGGCATATCTCAAGTTGAAAGTTAAAAAAGCGGTGAATTTCATCAGCGACTTCGAAGTCGCCGTGGCCCATGAGGCCAAGCGCCGAGGCTTTGATGGCGTGGTCTGCGGACACATTCACCATGCTGAAATCAGGGATGTGAACGGCACCTTGTATTGCAATGATGGCGATTGGGTCGAAAGTCGAACCGCATTGGTTGAACACTTGGATGGTCGTCTGGAAATCATCTATTGGGGCGCACAGGCGTCTGTCATGAGCCAGGCGCCTGCTGTCGAGGCGGTGGCAGCATGAGGCTGGCACTGATCACCGACGCCTGGCACCCACAAATCAATGGCGTGGTGACCACGCTGCATGAACTGGTGGAGGCTTTAGGCCCAATGGGTGTGCAGGTCAGTGTGTTTCATCCTGGGCAATTCAAAAACCGACCATGCCCCGGATATGCGGGCATTGACTTGGCGGTTCGCCCTTACAAAGCCTTGGCGGCCATGTTGGACGCCTTGCAGCCTGATGCGGTCCACATTGCCACCGAAGGCCCCCTGGGCTGGGCAGCCCGCAAGCATTGCCTGAAAAGGGGTTGGAAATTCACCACGGCTTTTCACACCAAGTTTCCTGAAATATTGAAAGCCGCACTTCGCATCCCTTTGTTTGTGGGGTACGGCATGTTTCGATATTTCCATCGGCCTTCCTCCGGTGTGATGGTGCCCACACACGGCGTGCTCGACATGCTGAAAAGTCGAGGCTTTCAAACACTCAAGCCATGGACGCACGGCGTCGACCTGAGTTTGTTCGAACACCACGCACAACCCCTGGACATCCCTGAACTCCAAGGCTATGCGCGCCCATACGCCTTGTACGTTGGCCGTGTGTCTTACGAAAAAAACATCGATGCCTATTTGGACCTGAAATTACCCGGCACTCAGATTGTTTGTGGTGTGGGGCCTTTAGAAGAGCAACTCAAGTCGCGTTACCTGAACGTGGTGTGGATGGGTGTGCTGCCTCGTCACAAGTTGGCCAAGGTCTACGCCGCTGCCGATGTGTTCGTGTTCCCATCGCGCAATGAAACATTTGGATTGGTCATGCTCGAAGCCATGGCGTGTGGCACGCCGGTGGCTGCTTTCCCGGTCGATGGTCCCTTGCAAGTGTTGGGAGCGACCGATGGCAAAGTGCAGGGCGGTGTGCTTTCTGAAGACCTGAAGACAGCTGTTGATGGGTGTCAACAGGTGAGCCGGTCTGAAGCAAGACAAAGAGCCGAAGCTTTTGGTTGGCCCAAGACGGTCGAACTGTTTGTGAATAACCTGGTTTCTATCTCTGAAGATAAGTCTGTACGCTGATTCACTGTAATGTCATCAATTTGACATAAGCGATTTCTAGAATGGATTTTCGATTCATTCATACTGAGCAATGGCTCATTCAAAAGACGTGACAACATCCCAAAACAACCAGACCGTGCTGCTTGATCGAGATCTGAGCATCTTGGCATTCAACGAGCGTGTGCTGGATTGGGCGCACCGTCCGGAAGTGCCCGTCTTGGAACGTTTGCGCTATTTGTGCATTGTTTCCTCCAATTTGGACGAGTTTTTTGAAGTGCGTGCCGAGCCCCATGTGATGGGCAGTTTGCAGGGCATCAAATCAGGTCCGTATACCGAAGCATCTTTGTCTGCGTTGGCAGACAGAACCAACGCCATGATTGCGCGGCAATATGCCTTGTACAACGATGAACTGCTGCCCACCTTGCAGCGCAACGGCTACCGAATCCTGTCGCACAACGAGCGCAATTCCGCCCAGCGACAGTGGGTCCGCAGTTACTTTCAGCGCGAGGTCCAGCCCTTGCTGGTGCCTGTGGGGCTGGACCCCGCCCACCCATTTCCCCAGGTGGCCAACAAGTCATTGAACTTCATCGTGCAACTGTCTGGCAAAGACGCGTTTGGTCGCTCGAACGAAATTGCGATTGTCAAAGTCCCTCGCGTGTTGCCACGTTTGATCCCATTGCCAGCACGTGTCTGCGATGGCACCACCGCTTTTGTGCTGCTCTCCAGTGTCATCCGGGCCCATCTCGCTGAGCTGTTTCCGGGGCGTGAAGTGGGCCACTTTTCTCAATTCCGGGTCACGCGAAATTCAGACTTGGCGGTCGACGAAGACGAGATCGCCAACTTGCGCATGGCCTTGCGACAAGGCTTGGAGCACCGCAATTACGGTCAAGCGGTTCGCCTAGAGGTCTCGGCCAACTGCGCGCCCAAATTGGCCGAATTCCTGCGCAAAGAATTCCAACTGCCCGAATCGTCGGTGTTCAGGGTCAACGGCCCCGTCAATTTGGTGCGCCTGATGCAACTGATTGATCTGGTGAATGCCCCCGAGTTGCTTTTCCCACCTTACAAAGCCAGCTTCCCCGCACAACTGCCGCAACACGGATCAATTTTCAACCGCCTCAAAGCCGGCGACGTGATGATTCACCAGCCCTTTGAGACCTTCGATGGTGTGCTGGCCTTTTTGCGTGAAGCGGTCATGGACCCCAACGTCTTGGCCATCAAGCAAACCATTTACCGTGCAGGCAGTGATCCGACCATGATGGATTTGCTCCGAGAAGCGGTGCGCCGAGGCAAAGAAGTCACCGCCGTGGTGGAGCTCAAGGCACGATTCGACGAAGAGGCCAACATCAACTGGGCTGAGAAGCTTGAATCGATCGGCGTGCAAGTGGTTTATGGCATTGTGGGCCTCAAAACCCACGCCAAAATGTTGTTGATCACCCGTCGCGAGGGCCGCACCCTCAAGCGTTACGGCCATTTGTCAACCGGCAACTACAACCGCCGCACGGCCTCTTTGTACACCGACATCAGCTACCTCACGGCGGATCCCTTGATCACAGCCGATATGGACCAGCTGTTCAGCCATTTGGCCAGCCAAAGTCGTCTGCCCAAAATGAAACGCTTGCTGGTGGCCCCATTCCATTTGCATGCGGACATGATTCAGCGCATTGCTGCCGCGGGTGATGCCGCCTCTCGTGGCTTGCTCGGTCGGATCGTCATCAAGATGAATGCCTTGACCGACGTCCCTTTGATTGAAGCGCTTTTGAAGGCAGGCCAACAAGGTGCCAAGATCGATTTGATCGTGCGCGGTGCTTGCATGCTGCCTGCCCGTGTGGCGGGCTTGAGTGAGAACATCCGCGTGCGCTCGGTCATCGGACGCTTTTTAGAGCACTCCCGTGTGTTTTATTTTTGCGCAGGCCAAGATGAATCGCTCTACCTGTCGAGTGCTGACTGGATGAGCCGCAACATGATGCGCAGGATTGAGTTGGCGTGGCCTGTGAACGACCCTTTCTTGCGCCAGCGCATCATCGACGAATGTTTGATCGCCTACCTGCACGACCGTCGCGACGCTTGGGATTTGGCCTCTGACGGCCAATACCACCGCGTGGATTTGACCGGTCCTGGCCATGGCGCACAAAACGCGTTGATGCAACGCTACAGTGCTTCACCCCACAAGGACTGAACGCCATGGACCTGATTGTTTGGCGACATGCCGAAGCCTTCGAGGCTGAACCCGGCGAGGACGACATGAACAGGGTGTTGACCTCGCGCGGCAAAAAGCAAGCTGAGCGCATGGCGGTTTGGCTGGAAAGCCAATTGCCGCAAGGAACACGCATTCTCAGCAGCCCTGCGGTCAGGGCTGAGCAAACAGTGCGGGCATTGGGGCGCAAATACAAAGTGCGTGATGCTTTGTCACCGGGCGCTTCAGTGAGCGATGTTTTGGAAACAGCCGGTTGGCCTGATGCCAAATACCCCGTATTGGTGGTGGGCCATCAACCCACATTGGGTGCGCTCATGGCCCAACTGTTGGGCATGTCAGAACCAGCTTGCAGCATCCGCAAGGGGGCTGTGTGGTGGGTGCGCAGACGAAACCGGGAAGGGCAAGGCCAAACTTTGCTGCAGGCCGTGCTCTGCCCCGATCGTCTCTGACCCTCAGGACTTGGCAGGACGCCCCGTCTTGATGGTGGGCACGCTGGCCAAGGCTTTCTTAAAGGCGGCATCGTTCATGCTGGTCAGCGCTTGCAGGCCAGCACGGATCAATTCGCTCTTCTTGATTTCCACGCCCAAAGTCAGCGCACGCTTTTTGGACTCTCCGATTTGCAGAAGTTCACTCTTGGGGATGGTGAAACTGTCGCGCACCACTTTGACTTTTTTGTCTTTCAAAGGCTTCGCTGGGCTGGAGGCGGGCTTGGGTGCAGTGGTTTTTGCTTTGACAGGCGCAGTTGCAGGCGCTGTGGCCGGTTTATTGGTTTTGGCGGGTGCTGCTGCTTTTTGAGGGGCTTTGCGCACAGCTTTGCTGGGCGTAGCTGGGCTCGCGGCTTTGCGTGGAGCGGATTTTTTGGTCGGTGTGGTGACGTTGGCGTTTGCGGGGGTAGGGGTGTTCATAAAAAATAACTCATGAAATTAACGGTGCATACAGTTTATACAGTTGTACCGTTTTTGGCAAGCACCTTGTGCTCCAACGTCCACCCAGCCTTCACAGGCGCCACCGCGCGGACTTTTAATCCGTTAGAACTTGCAAGTCCCAGTCTGTTTTGAACCAGGCGTTCTTCTCTTCACGCAGAAGGTGCGCCGATTGAGGCCACAGTTCAGCCCAGTCCGCCTGAATGCTCAACTGCGTGTTGCGACGATGCTGATCGCACACCAAGCTCAGGCCTGACAGGTCAGGATCTCGGCGGGCATGGCACAAAATGACCGCGATGCGCAGCGACATGAGTTGCAACACAAAGCTGGCGTCTTCGAGTTCAGATTCCAGTTTGCGCAGCTTGCCACGGTGCCCCAAGACCAATTGGCTCAGGCGGTGCAACTCATCCATCGTGAAACCTTGCAAGTCGGTGTTGTCCAGGATGTAGGCACCATGCTTGTGGTAATCGCTGTGAGAAATGCGCATGCCAATCTCGTGCAATTGGCAAGCCCAATGGAGCTTTTGCAAATACCGCTGACGTTCTGAAACGGGGGTGTCCGTGGTTTCAGGAATCAGCGTTTGCAACAGCTGTTGGGCGGTTCGGGAAACGCGCTCAGCCTGCAATTTGTCTGTGCCAAACCGCTGCGCCAAGGAGTCCACCATGGACGAGCGCACATCGTGCATGCCTTCGCGGTCAATGAGGTCAAACAACGCGCCGTGGCGCAGCGCACCTTGTGCCACATGCATTTCGTCAATTTGCAGCAAGTCAAACACCGCCTGCAAGACGGCCAAACCGCCACCAATGACGGGTTTGCGGTCTTCCTTGACACCATCGAGGCGCAGGTTGTCTGGCTTTTGCGACTTGAGCAAACGGTCTTTCAGCCAGGCCAAGCCCTCCCGACTGATCAAACCTTCCTGCCAGCCTGCAGCGGTCAACACATCGGACACGGCACCCACAGTGCCAGAGGAGCCGTAGCACTTTTCCCAATGTTGTCTGTTGAACAACAACTGGGCTTCGTCCAGCACCGCTTTGGCCGCAATCTCAGCGGCTTTGAAAGCAGAGGGCGTCCACAAACCGTCTTGGAAATACTTCATGGACCATCCCACACTTCCCACCCTGTAGGACTCCAAGGTGGTGGCGTTTTCATGCCGGCCCAAAATCATCTCGGTCGAACGACCACCAATGTCCACCACCAAGCGTCGCTCATCGGACTGGGGCAACAGGTGGGAGACGCCCAAATAAATTAGTCGCGCTTCTTCGCGTCCCGCAATCACCTCGATGGGGAAACCCAGCATGCGTTTGGCTTTGGCCAGAAACTCGTCGCGGTTGCGTGCTTCGCGAAGCGTTTGGGTGGCCACTGCGCGCACTTGGTTGGGCTTGAAGCCGGAAATCCGTTCGCCAAAGCGGGCCAAACATTCCCAGCCCCGCGTCATCGCATCTTCGGTCAGGTTGCGCTCAGCATCCAGGCCATTGCCTTGCCGCACGGTTTCTTTGATGTACTCCACCCGACGCAATTGACCAGCATCCATCTGACCAATCTCCAGCCTGAAACTGTTCGAACCCAGGTCGATGGCGGCGTAAAGAGACTTGGTTTGCATGCAGTGGGACCAGCGTTGACAGATAAAGGTCGGATTATGTGACGGAATTATGAAGGCCTAATGACAGGATAGGCTGTTCCCCGTTGTTCCAACTCACCTTTGTCGATGGCCAGTTCGGGTGATGGGTGGTCAGCAATTGCCGGATTCGCAATTCAAATTGATGGGGTCGCAGCATGGCACCCCTTGGCAGCAATGGGCGGTCAAAAAATCCATCAGGCTTTGCATGGCGGCCAAATCGGCGCGGTAGCGCAAAAAGCGGCCTTCGCGTTGCACGCTGACCAAGGCCGCGTGGTGCAATTCTTTGAGGTGAAACGACAGCGTGTTGGCTGGAATGTCCAGTGCCGTTGACAGCTGTCCGGGCTGAATGCCCTCGGGGCCCGTGCCCACGATGGCGCGAAACACTTTCAGGCGCGAGGCTTGCGACAAAGCCGCCAAGGCCTTCACAGCCACGTCTTCGTCCATGACGCTGAAAAGAGAAATGGGGTTCATGGTGTGGCCTCTTTGGCAGGTGTGTGGGTGAGCAAACCCTTGGGCAATCTCAGCGTGGCCAACCAGCACAAAAGCAGCATCAAAGCCGAGCCCAAAAGCGCAAACATCAACCCGCCCCATTGGTAAAGCAGGCCCGACAACAGCGTGCCCATGAATCGGCCCAACGCATTGGCGGCGTAATAAAAGCCCACGTCTTCGGCCGCTTTTTCAGAGCCTGCATAGGCCAGCACCAAATAACTGTGCACCGACGAATTGATGGCAAAGGCAAAGCCGAACAAACTCAGGCCCCCCACCACCCACCACTGCAGCTGCGGCGCTTGCAGCCACATGGCCGCAGCAATGCCCAGCGGAATGAGCATGAGCACCGCCGACCACCAACGGGCGGCAGGCACTTCGCGGCTCAGTCCATCGGCGCTGCGGCGAACGATCTGTGGTGCCAGCGCTTGCACCAGGCCGTAACCAATCGTCCAAGCCGCCAAAAAACCGCCCACCATGGTGAAGGTCCAGCCCACCGAGTAGAGGAACACCGGCACACCCACCACAAACCACACATCACGGGCCCCAAACAAGGCCACGCGGGCTGCGGCCAGCGCGTTGATGCCTGCGTTTTTGGCGAACAACTCTTTGGCCGAGCCCGATGGTTTGCTCTTGCCCATCATGGGCGGCAAGCTGCTCACCACACCCAGCAGCACCAAACCGAGCAGGCCCGACATGGCCCACAGCGAACCCTGAAACCCCAGCGTTTCTAAAAGCAAACCACCCAGAAAAAAGCCAAAGCCTTTCATGGCGTTTTTGCTGCCCGTGAACCAGGCCACCCACTTGAACAGCTGGCCGTTTCCTTGGTCTTTGGCTTGCGCCTGCGTGATCTTGATGGCCGATTTGCTGGCGGTCTTGGTCAGGTCTTTGGCCACCCCGCAAACGCCTTGCGCCAGCACCACCCAGGCCACCGACATGGTCGCTGTCCATTCCGGTTGCAAGGCCGAGAGCAAGCCAAAGCCGATGATCTGTGTGACCAGGCCCACGGTGAGCATGCGGGCAATGCCAAAGCGCGTGGCCAACCAGCCGCCGATCAGATTGGCCAACACGCCTGCGCCTTCGTATAGCAAAAACAAAAAGGCTAGCGTGAAGGGCGAGTAACCCAGCTTGTAAAAGTGCAGCAGCACCAACATGCGCAATGCGCCGTCGGTCAGGGTGAAGCCCCAATAGGCTGCGGTGACGATGCCGTAGTGGCGCTCAGCAGCGTTCATCTCAGATACCGACTTCGTTCATGTGGCAGGCCAAATCGACCATGCGGCAGGCGTAACCCATCTCGTTGTCGTACCAAGCGTAAATTTTCAGCAGCGTGCCGTCGGTCACCATGGTGGACAGACCATCCACGATGGCGCTGCGCGTGTCGCGGGCGTAATCCACGCTGACCAAGGGGCGGGGCTCGTAACCCAAGATGCCCGCCAATGGGCCTTGGGCCGCAGCGGCAAACAAGGCGTTGACTTCTTCGGCGCTGGTCTCGCGCTTCATCTCAAACACGCAGTCGGTGAGCGAAGCGTTGAGCACCGGGGCGCGCACCGCGTGGCCATTGAGCTTGCCCTTGAGTTCGGGGTAAATCAAAGCGATGGCCGTGGCGCTGCCGGTGGTGGTGGGGGCCAGGCTCATCATGGCGCTGCGTGCGCGGCGCAGGTCTTTGTGCGGCGCGTCCACCACCAAGTTGGTGTTGGTCGGGTCGTGGATCGTGGTGATCTGGCCATGCTTGATGCCAATGGCCTCGTGCACGACTTTGACCACCGGGGCCAGGCAGTTGGTGGTGCAGGACGCGGCGGTGACGATGCGGTCTTTGGCCGGGTTGTACAGCGTGTGGTTGATGCCCACCACGATGTTCAGCACGTCACCCACCTTGACGGGGGCCGCCACGATCACGCGCTTGGCGCCACGGTCCAGGTGGCCTTGAATCGTTTCGGGCGTCAAAAATTTACCCGTGCATTCGAGCACCAGGTCCACACCCAAGTCGCCCCACGGGATGTCGGCCGGGTTGGCGTGCGAAGAAAAGCCTAGGGTGCGCTCACCGATGCGGATCTGGCTGTCGCCCTCCGCTTCGATGTGCTCGCGCCATTTGCCCTGCACGCTGTCAAAAGCCAGCAAATGGGCGGTGGCCGCAGCGCCGCCTTTGAGTTCGTTCAGGTGCACCACCTCCAGGCGGTTGCCTGCGCGGGGGTCGTCCGATTGGCGCTCTGCAGCGCCCATGGCTGCACGCAAGGCCAAACGGCCGATGCGGCCCATACCGTTGATGCCAACTTTCATGTTCTATCTTTCGATGGTTCTGGAAATATCAATGTGCGAACTTTGCCATGTCTGTGTGACAAAAAAATGACAAACCATGGATGCTCGCGGAATGATCATGAAAGCCAGAAACATTTCTGACATTGGTCTTAGAGCGGCACTAGTTGGGCAGTGGCTGATTTGACATCAAACAGTCACAAAAAAACACTTCAATAGGTGTTTTAAAAGGAGTTCCCATGTCCCACCACGACCATGATCCCGTTTTCAACACATCCGGCAATCCCCACTTTCAAGATGTCTTGGCCCAATCTCTGCAAAACCCCGCTCGCCGCGGTTTGTTGCGCGGTGGTCTGGGTTTGGCAGGTCTGGCCATGCTGCCAGGATGCGCCAGCTTGACGTCGGGCATGGCGGCTTCGCCATCTGCTTTGGGTTTCCCATCTGTCGAAAAGAGTCTGTTCGACAACGTGATGCTGCCGCCTGGTTACCAGTACAGCGTCTTGCACGCCACAGGCGATGCGCTCGATTCAGCCTTGGCCGCCTACTCGAACAAAGGCACAGAAGCCGACGACTGGTCGCGCCGCGTGGGCGATCACCACGATGGCATGGACATTTATTACATCGACGCCAACGGCCGCTACTCCGACAAAGAAACAGGTCGTGCCGTGCTGTGTGTCAACCACGAAAGCTCGGCCGACGCGCATTTCATGCACCCCAACGGCCAGACATCCAATGGCGTGAGTGGTAAGAAATTTGACCAATTCGGCGCTTGGGACTTGGGCACACGCCCCGAGTTGGAAGTGCTCAAGGAAATCAACCACCACGGCATTTCGGTGGTGGAAATTGTCAAAACCCCACAAGGCTGGCGCATCAAGCAGGACTCGCCTTTGAACCGCCGCTTCACGGCCCAAACACCCGCACGCATCAGCGGCCCGCGCGCTGAGATCGACAACATCCGTAACTTCATGGTGACCCGTTGGGACACCGCTGGTGGCATGTCGCGCGGCACATTGAACAACTGTGGTCACGGCAAAACCCCATGGGGCACTTATTTGGGTTGCGAAGAAAACTGGGCGTTTTATTTCCAGACCACTGGCGCAGGCGCAGCTTTGCCCGCCAAAGACGTGGCGGCTCGTCGCCGTTACGGCGTCGCCGCTGCAGCACCTGCTGCCGGAGTGCAAAAAGCCGTCAGCCAAGGCTGGCACACCGTCTCGGCCACAGACGACCGTTTTGCCCGTTGGAACTTGGCCGCAGTAGGTGCCAACGCTGATAGAGACTTCCGCAACGAAGCCAACACCTTCGGCTACAACTTTGAGATCGATCCGCTGGCTCCCAACGCCACGCCAGCCAAGCGTGTGGCCATGGGTCGTTTCGCGCACGAAGCCGCCGTTTGCGGCGTGCCCAAAGCGGGTGAGCCTTTGGCTTTTTACATGGGCTGCGACTCGCGCAACGAATACATCTACAAGTTTGTGAGCACCGCCGTCTGGGACCCCCGCGATGTGGGTGGCGGCATGTTGGCCGGCGACAAGTACCTGAGCGAAGGCAAGCTTTACGCTGCCCGTTTTGACGCCACAGGCCAAGGCGAATGGTTGGAGTTGACCATCACAGACCCCCGTGTGGCCAATTTCAGTGCTTACAAATTCGCCAACCAAGGCGATGTGTTGGTCAACGCCCGCTTGGCCGCCGATGCTGTTGGCGCTACCAAGATGGACCGTCCGGAATGGGGTGCTGTCAACCACCGCAATGGCGAAATCTATTTCGCATTGACCAACAACAGCGCTGCTAACCGCACACCCACCAAAGTGGATGCCGCCAACCCACGCGCCTACATGGACATGGATGGCAACAAAGGCATGGGCAACCCCAATGGGCATATCATCCGATTCAAAGAAGCAGACAACAAGTCAACCGCCAAAGCCTTTGCTTGGGACATTTTCTTGTTTGGCGCAGAAGAAGATGCGGGCGACGCCAATGTGTCCGGACTCACGGCCAAGAATTCGTTCTCATCACCAGACGGCTTGTGGTTCAGCAAGGCCACCGGCATTTGCTGGATCCAGACCGACGACGGCGCTTTCACCGACGAGACCAATTGCATGATGCTGGCCGCCATTCCGGGTCAAGTGGGCGATGGTGGCAAAGTCAAGGTCAATAACAAAATGGTGGTGGGTGGCGTGGAGCAAACGGGCACTCAAGAGACCTTTGTGGGTGCGGCTTTGGGAGAAGCCAAACTTCGCCGCTTTTTGGTAGCCCCCAAGGGCGCAGAAGTCACCGGCATCACCGAAACCACCGATGGCCGCACCTTGTTTGTCAACATCCAGCACCCAGGTGAACTGTCTCAGCCCTTGTCTTCGGGTCAAGCACCCCAAAGCATGTGGCCAGGCAACCAGGGTTATGGCCCAGCCGGTCGCCCTCGTTCGGCCACGATCGTGATCACCCGCACAGATGGTGGTGTGATCGGTCTGTAACTGTTTTTGTCATGAATTGCCAAGGTTTTAAGGTGACGAAGAACGCCCATGAACCTTGTCTTGAAACAACATGGCAGTATGGATGACATCAAATTGTCATAATTCGCCATTAGAGTTGAACGAGTTTCTGCGGTGACAGAAACCCAAATCCCCCCTTCTGAACTAGGAGTTCAAATGTTGAAACTGAAATCATTCATTGCTGCGGTTGGTGTGACCGTTATGGCCGTATCTGCATTGGCAGCCGATATCACGGGCGCTGGCGCTACATTCCCATTCCCGATCTACGCCAAGTGGGCTGAAGGCTACAAAGCCGCTACAGGTACTGGCATGAATTACCAGTCCATCGGTTCTTCCGGTGGCATCAAGCAAATCCGCGCTAAGACCGTGACTTTCGGCGCAACCGACGCCCCCGTCAAAGGTGAAGAGCTCGACAAAGACGGAATGGTTCAGTTCCCTGCCATCATTGGCGGTACTGTCCCTGTGATCAACCTCGATGGCTTCAAGCCAGGCGAATTGCGAGTGACAGGCCCTGTGTTGGCTGAAATGTTCATGGGCAAGATCAGCAAATGGAATGACCCCAAATTTGTTGCTTTGAACCCCGGTAAAACCTTGCCCAACGAAACCATCACCGTGGTGCACCGTGCCGACGGTTCGGGCACTACTTTCAACTGGACCGACTACCTGACAGCCGTCAGCAAAGAGTGGGCTGATACGGTTGGTAAAGGTGCTGCGGTCAAGTGGCCAGCACCTACATCTGTAGGTGGCAAAGGTAACGAAGGTGTTGCAGCCAACGTCAACCGCGTCAAAGGCTCTTTGGGTTACGTGGAATATGCCTACGTCAAAAAGAACAAGATGAATTTCATGCAAATCCAGAACGCCGACGGCAAGTACGTTAGCCCTGACGATTTGACTTTTGCAGCAGCAGCCGCCAGCGCAGACTGGTTCAGCGTTCCAGGTATGGGCGTGTCCATGGTCAATGCCAAGGGTGCCAACAGCTGGCCTGTCAGCACGGCTTCTTTCATCTTGATGTACAAGAATCCCGCAGACAAAGCTGCTTCTGCCGAAGCCCTGAAATTTTTCGACTGGTCTTTCAAGAACGGCAAGAAAATGGCTGCCGATCTGGACTACGTGGCTTTGCCTGACACATTGACAGATCAGATCCGCTCTAAAGTCTGGTCGCAAATCCAAAAGTAATTCAGGTCAGACCTGTCACCCGTCGGTAGTCATTTCACGACCGACGGTTTTCTTGTTGATTGAGATGCTTTTTGTTTGATGGACCAAGACATGCAAACTCCCCTTTCGAGCGCAGACCGCACCAGCCAGATGTTGATGGTGGTCAAGCGACAGCGTATACAAGACCTTATTTTTCATCGTATGACGCAGTTGTTTTCGCTGTTGGTTCTGGTGGCTTTGGCCGGGATCATCGTGTCTTTGTTCATCAACGCTTGGCCCACCTTTGCCAAGTTCGGTGCGCGGTTTATTTGGTATGTCGAGTGGGACATCATCAACGAAGAATTTGGTGCCGCCATCGCAATCGTCGGTACCCTGGCCAGCGCCGGTATTGCCATGTTGTTGGCGGTGCCTTTGGCGTTTGGCATTGCGGTTTTCCTGACCGAGACTTGCCCCGCGTGGTTGCGTCGTCCTTTGGGCACGGCCATCGAATTGTTGGCGGCGGTGCCCTCGATCATTTACGGCATGTTCGGTTTATTTGTGTTCGCCCCCCTGTTTGCTGACTACATTCAGGTGCCGCTGCGTGATGTACTGGGCGGTATGCCATTGGTGGGGTTCTTGTTTGGCGGAGCCCCCAACGGCATGGGTATATTGGCTGCTGGCATTGTGTTGGCCTTCATGGTCTTGCCGTTTGTGGCGGCGGTGATGCGTGATGTTTTTGAAATCACTCCGGCTATCTTGCGCGAGTCCGCTTATGGCCTGGGCTGCACCACATGGGAGGTGGTGCGAAAAATAGTGCTCCCTTACACCCAGAAAGGGGTGATTGGCGGAATCATGTTGGGCTTAGGTCGCGCCTTGGGCGAAACCATGGCGGTGACTTTTGTGATTGGCAATGCCAACCGCATGCCCACTTCGCTTTTCTCTCCTGGCACATCAATCGCTTCGACACTGGCCAACGAGTTTGGTGAGGCTGCGGACTTCCACATTTCTTCTTTGTTTGCGCTCGGCTTTTTGCTGTTCGTGATCACTTTCGTGGTGTTGGCTGCCGCCAAAATCATGATCAACCGGGCTGAAAAAGCCAAGGGGTTCTGACATGGCGATGAACATGAATCAAGGTTTGTACCGCCGCCGCCGTATGGCCAATGCCTGGGGCATGGTCACCTCCATGGTCGCGATGGGCTTGGGTTTGGCGGTTTTATTGTGGATTTTGGTGGTGCTGTTTTCCAACGGTTTTGCGGCATTGGATTTGAATTTGCTGACCCAGGACACGCCAGCCCCGGGGACAGAGGGTGGAGGTTTGCGCAACGCCATTGTCGGCAGCTTGATGATGGTGGGGCTCACTGTCTTGGTAGCGACGCCAGTGGGGATTCTGGCAGGCATCTACCTGACCGAGTTTGGAGACCAAAGCAAAACTGCCGAACTGACCCGTTTTGTGACCGACATCATGTTGTCGGCGCCTTCCATTGTCATTGGATTGTTTGTGTATGCCATTGCTGTGGCCACTTTGGGCACATTCTCGGGCTATGCCGGTAGTTTGGCTTTGTCCCTGATTGCTGTGCCAGTGATCATGCGCACCACAGAAAACATGTTGCGCTTAGTGCCTGGGAGTTTGCGCGAGGCTGCGTTTGCATTGGGTGCGCCCAGATGGAAGGTCTCTCTGTCGGTCACCTTGCGTGCTGCCAAGAGTGGCGTGATCACTGGCCTGTTGTTGGCTGTGGCTCGCATCAGTGGCGAAACTGCTCCCTTGTTGTTCACGGCACTCAACAACCAGTTCTTCAATTCAGACATGGGAAAACCCATGGCCAACCTCCCCGTGGTTATTTTCCAATTTGCCATGAGCCCCTATGAAAACTGGATCCGTCTGGCTTGGGCGGGTGCATTGCTTGTGACCTTGGCTGTGTTGGTACTGAATATCTTGGCTCGGGTTTTCTTCAGGGAAAAGAAAACCGGCTGATATTGATAAACACCTTCGACTGCCCAATTTTTATTTTCGATCCAACAGGAATAAATATGCCTGACAAGAAACCAACGCAAAATGCCATCGAGGTACGCAACCTTGATTTTTTTTACGGCAAATTTAAAGGCCTGAAAAACGTCAACCTGGACATTGCAGAAAACCGTGTCACTGCCTTTATTGGCCCTTCGGGTTGCGGCAAGTCGACTTTGTTGCGCACGCTCAACCGCATGTACAGCCTTTATCCAGGACAACGCGCGGAAGGTGAGATCAAGTTTTACGGCCAAAACATCTTGGACAAAGGTCAAGACTTGAATCTTTTACGCGCTCAAATTGGCATGGTGTTCCAAAAGCCCACGCCCTTCCCGATGTCGATTTACGACAACATCGCTTTCGGCGTGCGTTTGTATGAAAACCTTAGCCGTTCCGACATGGACGAGCGGGTCGAGTCGGCTTTGACAAAAGCCGCCATCTGGAACGAAGTCAAAGACAAATTGGGTCAAAGTGGTTTGTCCCTCTCTGGCGGACAGCAACAGCGTTTGTGCATTGCCCGCACCATTGCGGTCAAACCCAAAGTCATCCTGCTTGATGAACCCACCTCTGCGCTGGATCCCATCTCGACCGCCAAAGTTGAAGAGTTGGTCAGCGAGTTGAAAAAAGACTACACCGTAGCCATCGTCACACACAACATGCAGCAAGCGGCACGTGTGTCGGACTTCACGGCCTACATGTACTTGGGCGAGTTGGTGGAATTTGGTCAAACCGAGCAAATTTTCATGAAGCCTGCCCGTCAGGAAACCGAAGACTACATCACTGGCCGTTTCGGCTGATCAGGAGCAAAAAATGGAAAAGCACATTTCAAGTCAATTTGATGCAGACCTGACCAACGTCTCGTCGCGGGTGTTGGAGTTGGGTGGGTTGGTTGAATCGCAGACCCGCCATGCCGTTTATGCCTTGGCGCAGTTCAGCCTGGAAGTGGCCGATCAGGTCATTTCCACTGAAAAGCAAGTGAACACATTGGAGGTTGAGATTGACGCAGAGTTAGCTTCCATCATCGCGCGTCGCCAACCAACAGCACGAGATTTGCGCTTACTGATGGCGATTTCCAAGATCACTGGAAACTTGGAGCGTGCGGGTGACGAAGCAGAACGGATCGCTCGCATGGTCAAACTGATTTTGGAGCAAGGTACGCCCCGCAATTTGCCAGCTTCTGAACTGAGGGTGGCTGCAGATTTGGCCACTGGTTTGCTGCGCAAAGCCTTGGATGCTTTTGCCCGCTTGGATGTCAACACTGCCTTGGTTATCTTGAAAGAAGACGACTTGATTGATGCCGAATTCAATGGATTTGTGCGCAAGTTAGTCACTTACATGATGGAAGACCCGCGCACCATTTCTGCCAGTCTCGATCTTCTGTTTGTGGCCAAAGCCATTGAACGAATCGGCGACCATGCCAAGAACATTGCCGAATTTGTCATTTACGTCGTCAAGGGTTCTGATGTTCGACACACTGCCCTGACCGAAATTGAAAAAGCGGTGCAATGAGATCCATTCCTCGCATCTTGATCGTCGAGGATGAACACGCGATTGCCGAGTTGATTGCGGTCAATCTTCGACACAACGGCTTTCAGCCTGTTTGGGCCATTGACGCCGAAACCGCGCAGCGTGAGCTCGATGAAATCTTGCCGGACGTGATCTTGCTCGACTGGATGCTGCCGGGTGAAAGTGGTTTGACTTTGGCACGCCGTTGGCGTTCTTCGAGCCGTACCAAAACGGTGCCCATCTTGATGCTGACCGCACGAGGCGATGAGGCCGATCGCGTCGCAGGTTTGGATGCGGGTGCTGACGACTACATCGTCAAACCGTTTTCGCCGCGCGAGCTTTTGGCGCGCATCCGTGCCGTGTTGCGCCGTCGCGTCCCTGAGGCTTCGGGTGGTGTCGTCAAAATGGGCGAGCTGCAGTTGGATGCCGATACGCACCGTGTCAATTTGGCCGACAAGCCTTTGAAAGTGGGTCCCACCGAGTTCAAGTTGCTGCATTACCTGATGCGCCATCCAGAACGCGTGCACAGCCGGGGCGCCTTGCTCGACAAGGTCTGGGGCGACCATGTTTACATCGAAGAGCGCACAGTAGATGTGCATGTCAAGCGTCTGCGCGAATCCTTGGGTGAAGCCGGTACCATGATCGAAACCGTGCGCGGTGCGGGTTACAGGTTCACACACACACCTGCCGTTTGATTCGGACTTTGAATGATCTACTCGATTGTTGAGTTATTGATGGGTGTGGCGTTCGCTGCTGTGCCTGGGTGGTTCTTGGGCGGAACTGTCGGAGCTTTGGTTGGTGCTGCTTTGGCCTTGTTGGCACATTCATGGGTATTGGTGTGGCGTATTCACCGCCTTGATCAATGGCTCAGTGCCCCTCAGCTCAAATTGGATCCTCCGTGGCAGGGTGTTTGGTTGGAAATGGCTTCTCGCATCCAGCGTTTTTTGCGCCTTCAAGAAAAGCAGGCGGCATTGCACGAAAAACGCCTGAAAGACTTTTTGCTGGCGATCCAAGCCTCGCCCAACGGTGTGGTCTTACTGGATGAGGATTCGCGCATTGAATGGTGCAACGACACCGCGGCCTCACACTTGGGCTTGGATGCTCAAAAAGACCGCATGCAACACATTGTTCACTTGGTGCGAGATCCGGTCTTTGCCAAATATTTCGCGCAAGAAGAGCACAGCACCGAAGTCATCATCGAGGGCCGTTCCAACTCGGTGGTCAATGTCAAGAAACTTTCTGTACAGCTGCATGCGTATGGCGAAGGACGTTCTCTGCTCTTGACCCGGGACATCACAGCGCTGGCGCAAGCCGATGCGATGCGGCGCGATTTTGTGGCAAACGTGTCGCATGAGATCCGCACCCCTCTGACGGTGTTGAGTGGCTTCGTGGAAACCTTGCAATCGATCCCTCTGGATGTTGCCGAGACGCAGCATTATCTGCAGCTCATGTCTGTCCAGTCCGACCGCATGCAGTCTTTGGTGGCTGACTTGCTCACCTTGTCCCAGCTGGAAGGCAGTCAACCGCCTGGCGTTCAGGAAAAAGTGTCTTTGCCGCCATTGATGGTCCAGATTTATGACGATGCCTTGGCGCTGACGAAATTGTTGGCGTCTAAATCCGATGGGCCAATGCACCAATTGGTGATGGATCCTGTGCCAGAGGTGGCCTTGCTCGGTTCTCGGTCAGAGTTGCTCAGCGCGATTTCTAACCTTGTGAACAATGCCATTCGCTACACCCCATTGGGCGGGCTCATCCATTTGCAGTGGTCATTGACACCCGAAGGTGCTGTGTTTGCCGTGAAAGATTCAGGCCCAGGCATCGCTGCCGAGCACTTGCCACGCTTGTCTGAGCGTTTTTACCGGGTGGACCGCAGCCGCTCTCGTGAAACGGGTGGCACAGGTTTGGGACTGGCCATCACCAAACACGTTATGCAACGCCATGGCGGAGAACTTCGCATCGAGAGTGTGGTGGGACAAGGCGCCACATTCAAGTTGTGTTTGCCCCCCAGTCGCGTGTCCAACAGTCTGAATTGACGCCAGCTTCCCAGCAAGTTCATCAAATTCACTCAAAGTTAAATGTTCAACAGTGCTGCTGTCCTGTTGAACATTGGATGACGCGCGATTTAACAAAGCATGCGGGTGTGTGTGCGTTTTTCATCTTTTCTGGTTTTTCAACGGATTTGAGCGATATCTTTAAATAGCTGCATTTAGAGGAAGGGGAATACCCGGATGTTCGATCTCTGTCAATTTTGCTAACTTAGTCTCGTTCAGGCTTTCTGACATATCGAAATAGAAAAACACAAAAGGAGACATGGGATGACCGCTGTCCAAATTCAAAACGCTTTGGTGTTGTGCATCATTTTGGGTTTTGCCACCATGGAGTGGGCCAGTCGCCGGTACCAGAAAAACGTGAATGCCACCGGCAATGACACCAAACTCGAGATTTTGATGTTTTTGAGCGTGTTGGCAGTGACACAGCCCTTGGCTATTTTTGTGACCAGCAAACTGGGCGCAGCCTGGTTTCCACAATACAAAGGCGCCTTGGCCGATTTGCCTTGGTGGGGCATGGTGGGTATTTTGCTGCTGGTGGACGACATGACGCAGTATTGGTGGCACCGTCTCTCGCACACCTCATTCCTTTGGCCTTTGCACCGTGCTCACCATTCGGCCGAGTACATGAGCATTCGCATCACGTTCCGGAACAATTTCTTCTATTACCTGATGATGCCTGGCCTGTGGTTTGCGGGGGCCTTGCTTTTCTTGGGTTTTGGCGGCTTGGTGTATGCGGGCTACATCGTGGTCAAGTTGTTGGTGATTTTGGGGGCCCACTGCGCATGGCGTTGGGATGAACCCCTTTACCGAATTCGCGCCTTGCACCCCGTCATGTGGGTCCTGGAGCGAACCATTTCCACGCCCGCCACGCACTGGGCACACCACGCCATCACCAATGCCGATGGCGTTGGCCACTACAAAGGTAACTTTGGCAACTTGCTGTTTTTGTGGGACATCATTTTTGGCAGTGCGCACATCACCCGCCGTTACCCGGACCAAGTGGGCTTGGTCGATGACAAATTGTTCGGGCAGGAGCGTTGGTACCACCAGATGCTGTTCCCTTTGCTGCAGTCCCAACGTGAGCACACGGCATTGAAATTTGGGGGGCGTGTTTACCAAGACCCTCAGGAAAATCCGCCACCCGCTTGAGTTTTTGAAGCCTGGGCCGCAAAGGCCTTGGTGCCGTGGCGGCATGGACGTGGCTGAAGTTTGACCTGCGTCAAACAGGGCCAGTTTGTCACTGCCTTGTGTGCGTTGTCCCTTCAGGACAGCTTCAGTTTCGACCTTTAATCTTGGATGGAAGATGCCAAGAAAGGTCGGTTCCATGATGAAGTCCAGAAAATTCCAGCGTTGCGTGGTCTTGCTGGGTGTTGCTTTTGCCTTGGGCGGTCAAAGCGCTCAAGCGACGACGCCGCAAGCCCAATTGCAGCGATGGCAGGAAGCGGCTGGGCAAGCCGGGCAAGCCGCCCGCGGGCAAGAATTTTTTGGCCGTCGGCATGGTGGCGAGTGGTCTTGCGCATCTTGTCATGGGCAACCGCCAACCGCTCCCAACCGACATGCTTCGACCGGCAAGAGCATTGCACCTTTGGCGCCGGCTTTTCACGCGGAGCGTTTCACCGACAGCGCTAAGGTGGACAAATGGTTCAAGCGCAACTGCAAAGATGTTTTGTCCCGAGAGTGCACGTCGCTTGAAAAAGCCGATGTGCTGGCCTATTTGATCGGCTTGAAATGATCAAAAAGTTTCATCGAAACATGGGCATGGCTGGGTGGATGGCGTGCTTGATGGTGGTATCGGCCTGGGCCGATGGTCCCACCATGCCCACCCCAATACTCCCCACCTACAAACAGGAGTGTGCGGCTTGCCACACCCTCTATCCGCCGGGCATGCTGCCCGCGGCTTCTTGGCAGCGTGTCATGAGGGGTTTGGAGCACCATTACGGTACCGATGCATCGCTTGAGCCCGCACAGGTCCAACAAATAGCCGCTTGGTTGAACGCCCATGCAGGCACCTACAAACGGGTGCGTGAAGAGCCGCCTGAGGACCGAATCACGCGTTCAGCTTGGTTTATTCGAGAACACCGGGAAGTGGAAGCCGCGGTCTGGAAGCGCAGCAGCATCAAAAGCGCCGCCCAATGCAGTGCGTGCCACACCCAAGCAGACGTGGGGCGCTTTGACGAGCTTCAGTTGCGAATTCCGCGCTGATCGATGAGCGAACGCCGAGCGAATACGGTTTGAATTTCAGGAGTTGAACATGATGTCGAATACCGCCACCGCCACCGTCTCTGGTGCGCCAACGCCTGTACCCTCGCGGCGCACGGTGGACGCTTTCACCCGCACCTTGCATGCCCTGTTGGCTTTGAGTTTTGCGGGGGCTTACATCACCGCCGAAAGTGAAATTTTTAGACTGGTGCATGTCAGTTTGGGTTACACCATGGGTGGCTTGTTGGTGGCTCGATTGCTGTGGGGCTTCATGGGCCCCCGGTATGCCCGTTGGTCTGCCATGTGGGGCAAGCTGCGTGGTTTGGGTGATTGGCTGCGTGGCATGCGCACAGGGCAAACCCAGTGGCGACAGGCGCAAAATCTTTACATGGTCTGGACGGTGGCGATGGTCTTGCTGGCCATTGCACCCGTCGTTTTTTCGGGCTATGTCGTCTACCAAGAATGGACGGGTGAGTGGATGGAGGACGTCCACGAGTTCTTCGGTAATTTCATGCTGATCGCGGTGTCGGCCCATATTGCTGGTGTGGTGTTGTTCAGTCTCGGGCGTGGACGCAATTTGGCCAAGCCCATGTTGACCGGGCGTGTCGATGGCGCAGGACCTGATTTGATCAAGTCCAATCACATGTTCTTGGCGGCGTTGCTTTTCGCTGCCGTCTTGGCTTTTTGGGTGGAGCAGTGGCAAAGTTCAAACCGTTTACAGACCGCTGAGCTGGTCAGTTCGCTTCAACCAGGACTCGGCAAGTCACAATCGAACTTCGATGAAGATTGATGCCATGAACACACAAACGGGTTGGGAACATGCGGGTTTTACTGGCTGAAGACGATGCACTCTTGGGTGCAGGGCTGAAGGCCGGTTTGCAACAACAGGGCTTTTGGGTGGACTGGGTGCGTGACGGCATGGCTGCCGAACGGGAGCTGTTGACCGGTGTCTACCAAGCCTGTGTGCTGGACTTGGGTTTGCCTCGACAAGACGGCATGCAGTGTTTGGCTGCTGTGCGGCGTCAAAAAATGAGCACACCCATTTTGATTCTGACGGCCCGAGAGGGTGTGCCTGCCCGCATTGCCGGACTGGACGCGGGCGCTGACGACTACCTGGTCAAGCCTGTGGACCTGCTGGAGTTGGCGGCCCGATTGCGCGCTTTGGTGCGCCGCGCCCATGGTGTCACCGAGCCCATCATGGAAGCGGGCGCCTTGAGCATGGACCCAGCATCGCGTCAAGTTTGGTTGGGTGACCGATTGGTGGAGTTGTCGCTGCGTGAATACGAGGTTCTGCAAATCTTCATGCTCCATGCGGGCCGTGTGTTGACCCGAAGCCAGGTTGAGCAGCACTTGTACCAATGGGGCACCGAGGTGAGCAGCAACACGGTGGAGGTCCACATTTACAACTTGCGCAAGAAACTCCGTGCCGATGTGATCGAAACCATGCGGGGTGTCGGTTACTTGCTTCCCCAGCAGGTGAAGCCCGATGCCCCCAAGGCGGGAACCAGCGCACCATGACAAGTTGGCGGCATTCTTCTTTGCAATGGCGCTTGACGCTCAGCCTGCTGTTGGCGACAGGTTTGTTTTGGGCTGTGATTTTGATACTGACTTGGCAAAAAACGGCGCACGAACTGAGTGAACTGTTGGACGCCCATTTGGCGCAAACAGCCGCGGTACTGGCCGTGCAAAGCAGCGATGAACACGATGATGACTTCACCACGGCTGAAGTGCTGCACAAATACCAGCCGCGTGTCGCATTTCAAATTTGGCACGAGCGCGAGTTGGTCTCTCGGTCTGCCGAAGCACCCCTCGAGCCTTTGGCGCCTTGGGGGCAAAACGGCATTTCTGACCAAAACCGAGCCGGTCAAAATTGGCGGGTTTTTGCCACGACTGGACGCGATCGCGATGTGCGGGTGGTGGTGGCTGAAATGGAATCGGCGCGGCAAGACATCTTGAAGGCTGGCTTGAACTCTGCCATCGTGCCGATTTTCTTGGCTTTGCCTGTTTTGGCCTTGTTGATTTGGTGGGCCATATTCAAGTCCTTGGCGCCACTTCGGCAATTGAGTCTGTCGGTTTCTCAGCGCCATTCAGAGGCCTTGCAGCCCCTGAGCGAAGATGTTTCTGCCGAGGTTCGACCTTTGGTTCAAGCCTTGAACCGTCTTTTTCATCAACTGGCCTTGCAAATGGAGGGTGAGCGCCGTTTTACGGCCGACGCTGCCCATGAACTGCGCACGCCCATGGCGGCTATCCGCATCCAGGCCCAGGTCGCCCGAGGCGCGGCGTCGGACCCAGAACGTGAGCAAGCCCTAGACGCCGTGCTGCAGGGGTGCGACCGTGCCACGCGTCTGGTGGCCCAGTTGCTGCAGTTGGCCCGCCTGGATGCCCATGGGCCTTCGCTGGGTTCGGAACGTTGTGACGCCGTGGCCGATACCCGCGAGACCTTGGCGGACTTGGGGCCGCAGTCGCTCATCAAGCAGCAGATCTTGAGTTTGGATGCGCCTGACGCATTGAGCTTGCCCATGCCGCCTGGTTTGGTGGGGGTGCTGGTGGGCAATTTGGTGGACAACGCCCAGCGTTACAGCCCAGAGGGATCGACCATTCGCGTGCACTGGGCGGTGTCGCCTGCCCCCACTTTGGTGGTGGAGGACAGCGGCCCCGGCATGGAAGCTCAGGATTTGGCACGTTTGGGTGACCGTTTTTTCCGTGTACCCGGTAATGGTGCAGATGGAAGTGGTTTGGGGTGGTCCATCGTGCGCCGCGTGGTTCAGCGGTACGGTTTACAGGTCCGAGTGGATCGCAGCCCGGACTTAGGGGGCTTGCGGGTCACATTGACTTGGCCAGCCCATTGAGTGTTCAGTGGTTCCCTTCGGGTTTGTGGTCTGATGCAGCGGAGGGCTTCTGGCATTCCATGCTGGGTGGAGAGCGCCTCAAACCTTGCTGAAAGTCGATCATGAACGCTCAAATCAATGAATTCTTGGACCGCATCCGGCAATTGGAGGCGGACATTGAGCAAGAAGTTCAACGGCGCCGACAACAATTTCAAGCCGATTTCGACCAGCGCAAGGTGAAGTTTGAGCACGAGGTGCTGGACCAGCAGCGGCGTTTCAAAGAAGGGGTGGTGCGCTATGTCCTGACCTCAGACTGGCGGCATTTGCTGACCATGCCTTTGATCTACCCGGTGCTATTGCCCATGGTGCTGCTCGATGGCATGGTCACGCTTTACCAGTGGGTTTGTTTTCCCTTGTACAACATGCCGCGGGTGCGACGTTCGGATTATTTTGTATACGACCGAACCCATTTGGCTTATCTGAACATCATCGAAAAGATCAACTGCGCGTATTGTTCTTACGGCAATGGGTTGATGGCGTATGCCCGGGAGGTGGTGGGCTTGACCGAGCAGTATTGGTGCCCCATCAAGCACGCACGCCGGGTGGTGCACGCCCATCCCCATTACCACGGCTTTTCAGACTATGGCGATGCGGAAAGTTACCGTGGGCAATTGGCGCATTTGCGCTTGCAACTGCAACAACTGGTCGCCGAACCCCTGGCGCCTGAGGTGTCACAGCATGGACAGCCAGCCGCGAGCATGCTGGATAAAGTGAGCCCCATGAAAACATTTGAAACTTTGGCCGATCTGGCCGCCTGTGTCGGTCAGGATGTCGCGATCACCGAGTGGGTCGAAATCACCCAACAGCAGGTCAACCTGTTCGCCGATGCCACGGGTGATCACCAGTGGATTCATGTCGACGTCGAGCAGGCCCAAAAAGGGCCGTTTGGCGGGCCCATTGCACATGGATTCCTGACCTTGTCCTTGTTGCCCCAGTTTTTTGACAAAACCATTTTGGTGAATCAAAAACGCATGGGTGTCAATTACGGGCTCAACAAGGTTCGCTTCATGTCACCTGTGCCCGTGGGCAGTCGCTTGCGTGGGCATTTGCACCTGCATTCGGCCACGCCCATCGAGGGCAATGGCATGCAATTTCAGTGGAATGTCACTGTGGAGCGAGAAGGCACCGACAAACCCGTGTGCGCTGCCGAATCGTTGGTGCGCATTTACGCTTAAACCGAGGCGTCTGCAAACCCGTTCTGGCGCCAGGCTTCAAACACGGTCACAGCGACTGCGTTGGACAAGTTCAAGCTGCGCTGACCCTCGCGCATGGGCAGCTTGATTCTTTGTTCTGATGCGAACTGCTCTCTGAGCTCGGGCGCCAAGCCCCGAGTTTCCGAGCCAAACACCAGCCAGTCGCCAGGTTCAAAATGGACCCCGTGTGCCGGGCGACTGCCTCGGGTGGTCAGGGCAAACATGCGGTCTAGGGCGGGCTTTTCCGTGGCCAGAAAAGCGACCCAGTCGGCATGGCGACGCAAGTCGGCGTACTCGTGGTAGTCCAAACCAGCTCGCCGCATGTGTTTGTCATCCATGGAAAACCCCAAGGGTTCAATCAGGTGCAGGGTGCAACCCGTGTTGGCCGCCAAGCGAATGACATTGCCGGTATTCGGGGGGATTTCGGGCTCAACCAAGACGATATGAAACATGGTTGGTATTGTGCCTGCCCTCAAAATTCCTCTGGAGCCTCGGTGCGTGCCAGCACCAAAGCACTGACTTTGGCTGCCCCCGCTTGTCGCAAAACCTGTGCGGCGGTGTGCAAGGAAGCCCCGCTGGTCATGACGTCATCGATCAAGACCACGTTTTTGCTGCGCAATTCGCAGGCCCGCAAGGGCTCCACTGCAAACGCCCCCACCAAATTGGCCAAGCGTTCGGCTCGGGGCAGGGTGCGCTGCGAAGGCGTGTCCCGTGTGCGCAGCAGCAAGTGGGCATCGGCTTTGCTGGGGCTGAGTTGCTTGGCCAATTGCCAAGACTGGTTGTACCCACGTTGCGCCAAACGTTGCGTCGACAGGGGAATGGGCAGAACCCAATCTGCTGCGTCCAGCGCGTCCTCGACCCCTGCTGCACTCAGCATCAAGGTGGCCAAAGGGCCGTCCCAACCCGCTTGTTCTTGAAATTTAAAGCGCGTGATCAGATCTATCCAAGGCCATTCGTAGCTGATGGCGGTGAGACACAGGTCCAAGGGCGGAGGGCTGCGCAGGCAGGCGCCACAACGTTTGATGCCTAAGGGTAAGGACAGTGCGCAGCTCAGACATCGGTGCTGGGGTTGTGCAAAGCGACTGATGCAAGCTTCACACAAGGGCGCATGTGGCCAGTTTTGGCAGATGGCGCAGCGACTGGGCAAGGCGTGCCAGAGTGGCGCTGGCCCGATCCAGTGGAGCTTTGAAACCACCCTTTGAAACCATGGAGATCGCATGAAATCAATATACTGCGGCCTGCCCCTGACCACAAGCCGACCATGACGCTTGATGTTTGCAGGCCTTTTTCCCTCTTTGCCTTGGCCATGTCTGCACCTGAACGCCCCCCCTCGTTGGACCCTGTTGCCGCTGCCCGGTGGTCGACGTACTGTGCGGGGGAGGCTTCGCCTTGGCTGCATGAAGAAGTGGCTTCGCGCATGCAAGACCGGCTGGAATTCATCAAGCTTCAGCCCACGCGCTGGGTCCATTGGGGCCCATGGCAGGGTGGCATGGCCGCCCACGCCGCTTTGCAAAAGCGTTACCCCGAGGCACAAGCCTGGCTCAGCAGCGAGCACCCTCAGCAGGATTTGGCGGCCCAAGCGGTGTTGCAAGGCAAATGGTGGCAAGCCAAGCGCTGGTTCGGTCCGCGTCTTCATTCGGGCATGCCACCAGAAGGTCAAGCCCACATGTTGTGGGCCAACATGCAGTTGCACAATTCAGCCCAGCCTCAAAACCTGCTCAAAACATGGCACCGTGCCTTGGCCGTGGATGGGTTCTTGATGTTTTCATGCTTGGGGCCCGATACTTTGCGTGAGTTGCGCGAAGCTTATGTTCAGCAAGGTTGGCCCGCTCCTGCCCATGAATTCACCGATATGCACGACTGGGGTGACATGCTGGTGGAAGCCGGTTTTGCCGAGCCTGTGATGGACATGGAGCGCATCACGCTCACCTATGAAACGCCAGAGCGTCTGCTGGCCGAGTTGCGCAGTTGGGGGCGAAATCTGCATGTGCAGCGTTTTTCGGGTTTGCGGGGGCGCCGATGGCTGGCGCAGCTCAAACAGGTGCTCATGACCTTGGCCAAGCCCGAGGAAGGTGGGCGTTTGACGTTGAGCTTTGAAATTGTGTATGGACACGCCCTCAAACCATCACCCCGCGTTCCCGTCAGCGCCCAGGCGGCGATTGGGCTCGATCAGATGCGGCAAATGCTGCGCAGCGGTGCCCGGATTCCCGACAAAGTTTGAGATGAATCAAAACCCCCTTTGTTCTCGGGTAAAATCCGCCCGGTTTCAGAGGCATTTGGTGCCTCCCGGCGTGTTAGTTTATTGAAAGTTGACGCGTGTCAAATCCAACTTATCAGTTTGCTCAGGAGTCTGGACCTGCCATCCATTGGCAGTTACGGCGCAATTGTTCGGTAACGCCTACCCAATTGGGTTGGTTTTATGTTTCTTTGTGCATGTTCTCTTTGGCCATTGGTTTGTTTTTTTGGTATCTGGGTGCAACGCTGGTTTTGGCGTTCGCTGGTCTTGAAATCGCGGTGGTGGGCGTGGCATTTTTGATTTATGCGCGCCATGCCACCGACGGTGAAAAGATTTCGATCCAAGGTGGCCAGCTGGTGGTGGAGTGTGAGTCTGCTGGTCGCTTGGAGCGGGCAGAGTTTGCGCGTCAATGGGTGAGGGTAGAGCCCAAATCGGGTGACCACAGCTTGATCGAGTTGTCGGGCCAAGGTCGATCGATTCAGGTGGGGCGCTTTGTGCGGCCCGAGTTGCGCCAAGTGTTGGCGCGAGAAATCAGAAAGGCGTTGCGTTCAGCGTGATGTCTGGCGGCAAATGGGGCGAAGCCCGGTTTGCCTGAGGTGTGAGTTCAACAGTGTCTTGGAAGTTAGTGAGAACCATGAAGAATATTTCCAACCAATTGGCTTCGCTGCTATCCCGCGCGGGCATCTTTGCAGGCGCATGGGCAGCCACTGCGGCCTACGCGGTCAATGATCTGCCGGGCGGCCCTGCTGTCAATCAGCTCAATTTGCATCCAGCAGCCACCAAAATTGCTGAAGAACAGCAATGGCTGCACTGGTTCATGCTGATCATTTGCACGGTGATCTTCATTGCCGTGTTTGCGGTCATGTTTTATTCCATTTGGAAGCACCGCAAATCGGTCGGTCACAAGCCTGCCACCTTCACGGAATCCATCACGGTGGAAGTGATTTGGACTGCCGTACCCTTCCTGATCGTGATTTTGATGGCGCTGCCTGCAACCAAAGTGTTGGTGGCCCAAAAAGACACCACCAACGCCGACCTGACGATCAAGGCCACCGGTTACCAGTGGAAGTGGGGTTACGACTACATCAAGGGTGAGGGCGAAGGCCTGAGCTACATCTCGACCTTGGATTCTGGCCAGCGCGCCATGTCCGATGCGGGTAAGCCAGAAGGCGACAACTATTTGCTCAAAGTGGACAACCCTTTGGTGGTCCCTGTGGGCCAAAAAGTCCGCGTCATCACCACGGCCAATGACGTGATCCACGCATTTGCAGTGCCAGCCTTCGGTATCAAACAAGATGCGATTCCGGGTTTTGTGCGCGACACATGGTTCCGTGCTGAGAAAACCGGTGACTTCTACGGCCAGTGCCAAGAACTGTGCGGTAAAGAGCACGCCTACATGCCCATCCATGTGAAAGTGTTGTCTGCACAAGACTATGCGGCGTGGGTGGTGGGTGAAAAGAAAAAACAAGCGGCCAAGGCAGACGACCCTGCCAAAGTCTGGGCTTTGGACGACCTGTCCAAGCGTGGTGAAAAAGTGTATGCGGCCAATTGCGCAGCTTGCCACCAAGCTACGGGTAAAGGCGCTGGCGCCATCAAAGCCATTGACGGTTCTGCCGTGGTGCTCGATGCGGACAAGTCCAAGCAAATTGCTGTGCTGCTCAATGGCCAAAACAATGGCGCCATGCCTGCATGGAAGCAGTTGTCGGACACTGAAATTGCCGCTGTGATCACTTACACCAAGAACAACTGGTCCAACAAGACCGGGCAAATCGTGCAACCGGCTGAAGTTTTGGCCGCTCGCAAATAAGCCGTACCGTATTCAAATCAAAGGAAATCAAGATGAGTGCCGTTCTAGACCATCACGATCACGCCCATGACGACCACGGTCACGCGCCTGCGGGCTGGCGTCGCTGGGTGTATGCCACCAACCACAAAGACATTGGTACTTTGTACTTGCTCTTCAGTTTCGCCATGCTGATGATTGGCGGTGTGTTGGCTTTGGGCATCCGCGCTGAGTTGTTCCAGCCTGGCCTGCAAATTGTCAACCCTGAATTGTTCAACCAATTCACCACCATGCACGGCATCATCATGGTGTTCGGCGCGATCATGCCGGCCTTTGTGGGCTTTGCGAACTGGATGCTGCCCCTGCAAATTGGCGCGTCTGACATGGCCTTTGCCCGCATGAACAACTTCAGCTTCTGGCTGATGATTCCTGCTGGCGCCATGTTGGTGGGTTCCTTCTTCATGCCTGGCGGCGCACCCGCTGCCGGCTGGACTCTGTATGCCCCCCTGACCCTGCAAATGGGTCCATCGATGGACGCTGGTATTTTTGCCATGCACATCCTGGGTGCTTCGTCCATCATGGGTTCGATCAACATCATCGTGACCATCTTGAACATGCGCGCCCCTGGCATGACCTTGATGAAGATGCCTATGTTCGCTTGGACATGGTTGATCACCGCTTACTTGCTGATTGCTGTGATGCCTGTGTTGGCCGGCGCGATCACCATGACACTGACAGACCGCCATTTCGGTACCAGCTTCTTCAACCCCGCTGGTGGTGGTGACCCGGTCATGTACCAGCACATTTTCTGGTTCTTCGGACACCCTGAGGTGTACATCATGATCTTGCCGGCCTTCGGCATCATCAGCCAGATCGTGCCCGCTTTTGCGCGCAAGAAGTTGTTCGGCTATGCCTCCATGGTGTACGCCACTTCGTCCATCGCTATTTTGTCGTTCATCGTGTGGGCTCACCACATGTTCACGACCGGCATGCCTGTGACGGGTCAGCTGTTCTTTATGTACGCGACCATGTTGATCGCCGTGCCGACCGCTGTGAAGATCTTCAACTGGATCGCCACCATGTGGCGTGGCTCCATGACTTTTGAAACCCCCATGCTGTTTGCAGTGGGCTTCATCTTTGTGTTCACCATGGGTGGCTTCACGGGTTTGATCTTGGCCATGGCCCCGATTGATATTCAGTTGCAAGACACTTATTACGTGGTGGCGCACTTCCACTACGTCTTGGTGGCCGGCTCCTTGTTTGCCTTGTTTGCCGGTTTCTACTACTGGGTGCCCAAGTGGACCGGTGTGATGTACAACGAAGGTCGCGGCAAAATCCACTTCTGGTGGTCCCTGATCTCGTTCAACGTGACCTTCTTCCCAATGCACTTCTTGGGTCTGGCCGGTATGCCACGTCGCTACGCCGACTACCCCATGCAATTCGCCGACTTCAACATGATCGCTTCGGTGGGTGCATTCTTCTTCGGTTTTGCTCAGGTCTACTTCTTCTTGTTCGTTGTCTTGCCAACCATGATGGGCAAAGGCGCGAAGGCTTCCCAGAAGCCTTGGGAAGCGGCTGAAGGTCTGGAATGGGAAGTACCTTCGCCTGCACCTTTCCACACCTTCGAGAACCCACCCAAGCTGGATGCGACAGCAACCCGCGTGATCGGTTGATCGACATGGCCATGACACCTGAACAAAGAAAAAGCAATGTGCGATTGGGCCTGATTTTGGCGTCGGTCGCATGTGCAGTGTTGATTGGTTTTGTGGCCAAGTTGATGCTCTTGAATTCCTGAAAGACCCAAGATGAACCTGCGTGGTGAAAATCTGAAGATGGTGGGCAAGCTGGCGGTTGTGACCGCAGGCATGTTCTGCTTCGGATACGCGTTGGTGCCCATCTACAAGGCCATTTGCGAAATGACAGGGATCAACATCCTGTCGATTGCTGAAACCCAAATTCCGGGCAGTGCCAAGTCGGGTAAAGCGGCCGAAGTGCTGCGCAACACCCAGGTCGATACCACTCGCACCATCACCGTCGAGTTTGACGCCAACGTGCGTGGCCCTTGGGAATTCAAGCCTGAAAAGCGTTCCATGCAAGTTCACCCCGGTGAGCTGAGCACGGTGATGTACGAATTTCAGAATGTCCAAAACCGCCGAATGGCGGCCCAAGCCATTCCGAGCTACGCACCTCGTCAAGCGGCCAACCATTTCAACAAGCTCGAGTGTTTCTGTTTCAACCAGTACACCTTGGAGCCGGGCGAGAAGAAATCATGGCCAGTGGCCTTTGTGATCGACCCCAAGTTGTCCAAAGACGTGACGACCATCACCCTGTCTTACACCTTCTTTGAAGTGGGTGGCAAAACACCGGCGGCACCTACGGCGCCTTTGGCTGCAGCTGTGCAAACACTGCCAGCCAAGACAGGATGGGGTTCATGAACACACCGGTTCACAAAACTTCTTGGCTGCGCACCGTTCAAGCGGTGTTGTGGTCGTTTGTCGGACTTCGTAAGAATTCCGAGTACCAGCAAGACATTGAAAAGCTCAACCCGTTCCACATCATTGGTGTGGCCATCGGTGCGGCATTGTTGTTTGTTTTGGGTTTAATTGCCTTGGTCAATTGGGTGGTTGTCCAACCAACTGGCCTTTAAACCCCAAAGTTTGATTTCGAATAAGAGAGCAGGAGTTCCTATGAGTTCAGCAGCACACGGCACCACGCCTTATTACTACGTACCTCACGAGTCGCGTCATCCCGTGATGGCAGCTATCGGCTTGTTTTTTCTGATTCTGGGCGCAGGTCAGTGGATCAACGGCGCTGATTGGGGCATGTATTGCCTGTTTTTCGGCATGGCTTGGTGGTTGATTGTTCTGTATCAGTGGTTCTCTGAAGCGATTCAAGAGAGTGAAGGCGGCATGTATGGCCGCAAGATCGACCTCTCATTCCGTTGGAGCATGACCTGGTTCATCTTTTCCGAGGTCATGTTCTTCGGTGCCTTCTTCACGGCACTCTGGTGGGCCCGTTCGCATTCAGTGCCTGCTTTGGGCAGCCTTGAAAACGCACTGCTTTGGCCTGACTTCAAAGCCGCATGGCCCAGCGTGGTAGCCGGCGCTACCACCTCGCCCGCGGGCTTTGTGGAGCCCTTCCAAACCATGGGCCCATTTTGGTTGCCCACCATCAACACCGCCTTGTTGTTGACATCTGGCGTGACCTTGACCATCGCCCACCATGCTCTGCAGGTTGGTGATCGCAGCAAAACCATCAAGTTCATGTGGATGACGGTTTTGTTGGGCGTGGCCTTCCTGTTTGTTCAGGGTTACGAATACGCACATGCTTGGAGTGATCTGAACCTGAAGTTGTCCTCTGGCATTTACGGCTCGACCTTCTACATGCTCACCGGCTTCCATGGCTTCCACGTTTTCGTGGGCATGTTGATGCTGCTGTTCATCACCTTGCGCTTGCAAAAAGGTCATTTCACCAAAGACCGTCACTTCGGTTTCGAAGGTGCAGCTTGGTACTGGCACTTTGTGGACGTGGTGTGGCTCGGTTTGTACATCTTGGTTTACTGGATGTAATCTGGCCGCGGCCCAACAAAAAAGCGCCTTTGGGCGCTTTTTTGTTGGGCGATTGGGGATTCAAAGGAGGCTGATTTCAACAGGAAGCCAATGGCCTTCCAGTGGTTTTCAAACCTCAAGCGCCAGCGGGAATTCCAGTGGGTTGGATCCAACCCATTTTCCAAGAAACAAGAACACAAATGAAGAGGACAATCGAGAAACCAACCCGAAAGGCGAGGGCGGTGGCCATGCTGCCTTTTTTAGGGGCTTGACCCTCAACAGGTGGCGTGTTGCCGCGCATCATGTAAACCAAAGCCGAGCCCAAGCTCAGCACGATGCCTATGAAGGCGATGACAACCAGTATTTTCATGATCACATTATCTTATGACTGACAAAGCCCCAGGATGGCAAAGATGGCTGGTCCTCGGCATGGCGGCTATGGGCGTGGCCATCACATTATCTTTGGGGCTTTGGCAGCTGGGCCGAGCCGCTGACAAAACGGCCTTGCAAAATGCCAAGCAACAGCAAGCTGAACAAGTCGTGCTGGATGGTCGCAGCTTGGGTTCGGCCGAGAGAGATGCACTGCAACGCCAAGCCTTGATCCACAGACGCATGACGCTCAAAGGGCAGTGGTTGCCAGCGCACACGGTGTTTTTGGACAACCGACAGATGAACGGTAAGCCAGGTTTTTTTGCGCTGACCCCTTTGCAGTTGGAGGACAAGGGGACGGTGGTGTTGGTGCAGCGTGGATGGGCACAGCGTTCGTTCACTGACCGAACGGCTTTGCCTGCGCTGCTCACACCCGCAGGCCCGGTAGAGGTGCAGGGGCATTTGGCCCCATGGCCTTCAAGGCTCTATGACTTCGGCGGGACCGAGACCGGCCCAATACGGCAAAATCTCGACTTGACTGCGTACCGTCAAGCCACGGGTCTGCCTGTGCTTGAAGTCACCTTGCTGCAGTCTGGTGCGGCCTCTGAGGGCTTGCTGCGCGAATGGCCCGTGGTGGCCAGTGGTGTTGAAAAACACCACGGATACGCTTTTCAATGGTTTGGCCTGAGTGGCCTGATCGCTTTACTTTATGTCTGGTTTCAAATTGTCCAACCCCGCCGCCAAAAAAGACTTGACTGACAGCCCTCTGGCCATGACCGTGCACGAGATGCCTTTCCCGGGCGATGTGGTGCAGGCTGACGCCCAACGCACCCGCATGGGCCGATGGAAGATGATCGCCATGATGCTGATTTGCGCATCGCCAGTCATCGCTTCTTATTTCACTTACTACGTGATCCGACCTGAGGGTCGCCGCAATCACGGTGAACTCATCCAACCTCAAAAAGACATGCCGCAAGTGGCAGCCAAAAACCTGCAAGGTGAAGTGGTGCCCTTGGCCAGTCTGAAAGGACAGTGGTTGCTGGTGAATGTGAGCACGGGCGCATGCGCAGAGCGTTGCCAAGAAAACCTGTATTTCCAGCGTCAGTTGCGCGAAATATTGGGTCGGGACAAAGACCGACTGGACCGTGTTTGGCTGATCACCGACGAGTCGCCAGTCGCTGAAACCCTGCTGCCAGCGCTCCACATGGCCCATGTGCTGCGCCTCGATTTGGCCACGTTGCAAAGCTGGATCCAACCAGCCGCTGGACATCAGTTGCAAGACCATCTGTATGTGATCGACCCCATGGGCAACTTCATGATGCGTTTTCCGGCGAACATGGATGTGACCGGCGCCTCCAAAGCCAAACGGGACCTGGAGCGCTTACTCAAAGCTTCTGCGTCTTGGGACCAGGCAGGGCGCTGAGACATGACGCAAGTCGACCTGTACAACTTGGCGCCAGTTTTCCAACTCATGGCGGTGGGCTTGGCCGTGGCGGCCTTGCCACTGGCTTGGTGGTTTTGGCGTCAACGAGGTGCCACACCTGCCAGCCGTTTGAAGGCTTTGACCCTGATCACCTTGTTCCTGACTTTTGACTTGGTGCTCTTTGGTGCGTTCACCCGTTTGACCGATTCCGGGCTGGGTTGCCCTGACTGGCCAGGCTGCTACGGCAGTGCCACCCCCATCGGCGCTCAAGTCGAGATCAACGCGGCTCAGACCGCCATGCCCACCGGACCGGTCACGCACGGTAAGGCCTGGATTGAGATGGTTCACCGTTACTTGGCCACAGGTGTGGGCGTGTTGATCCTGACGCTCGCCAGCATGACCTGGTGGCTGCGCCGCCGAAGTGCTGCGGTCAGCCCATGGTGGCCCACCTTCACGCTGGTTTGGGTTTGTTTGCAAGGGGCTTTTGGCGCCCTAACGGTGACCATGAAGCTCTTTCCAGCCATTGTCACCTTGCACCTGATGTTTGGTATTGGTTTGCTGGCACTGCTCATGGCCCAGGCTGTGCGCTATGACGGCGCCGGAACGCGGCCTTTGCCCGCGACATTGCGCACGGGTTTGTGGCTGGGGTTCGGGGTGCTGTGGCTGCAAATTGCTTTGGGCGGATGGGTCAGTACCAACTATGCGGTGCTGGCCTGCCCGGATTTTCCGACCTGCCACGGCCAGTGGGTGCCTGAGATGAACTGGCAAGGCTTCAGTGTTTGGCGCGAGTTGGGCCATACCCCTTCGGGTGAGTTGTTGCCATTCATCGCTTTGTCGTCGATTCATTTTGTACACCGGTCAGCCGCTTGGCTGGTGCTGGGCGTCTTGGTGTGGCTGGGTTGGCGCTTGCGTCAGCAACCGGGATTGTCTTCCGCTGGCCAATGGTTGCTGGGTTTGTCGGCCCTTCAATTCATCACCGGTCTCAGCAATGTGGTGCTGGGCTGGCCATTGTTGGCCGCCGTCATGCACACAGGCGGTGCCGCCGCCATGGTCCTCAACTTGACCTGGGCCTTGAGCATCAGTCGCACCGATAATCCCCGGTCTTCTTCCAATTTCAAAAAGTCTGCTCCATGACCGCCGCCACAGCCCCGTTGCCTACTTCTGCATGGCGTCAGTACTATGCGCTGACCAAACCGCGTGTGGTTCAGTTGATTGTTTTTTGTGCCTTGATCGGCATGGTTTTGGCTGTGCCCGGCGTGCCCAGTTTGGCCGAGTTGATGCTCGGTTTGTGGGCCTGTATCGGCATCTGGTTGGTCGCAGGGGCTGCCGCGGCTTTCAACTGCCTGGTTGAAAAAACCATCGATTCCAAAATGAAGCGCACGTCTTGGCGCCCCACCGCTAAAGGGGAACTGAGCGACCGTCAGGCGCTGTTGTTTTCGGCAGTGCTGTGTGCATTGGGCTCGGCTGTGCTCTACGTCTTGGTCAACCCCCTCACCATGTGGCTGACCTTTGCCACCTTCGTGGGCTATGCCATCATTTACACCGTGATCCTGAAGCCACTCACCCCGCAAAACATTGTGATTGGTGGGGCCAGTGGGGCCATGCCCCCTGTGTTGGGTTGGGCCGCCATGACGGGACAGGTTGGGCCTGAGGCGCTCATTTTGTTTTTGATCATCTTTTTGTGGACGCCGCCGCACTTTTGGGCCTTGGCGCTTTACCGCGTGGAGGATTACCGCAAGTCGGGTCTGCCCATGTTGCCCGTGACGCACGGCAACGAATTCACGCGCTTGCAAATTTTGCTCTATACCATCGTGCTCATGGCCTCTTGCTTGATGCCTTTTGTGTATGGCATGAGCTCATGGCTATACCTGGTGGCGGCGGTGGTGCTCAGCATCGGTTTCATTGGCTATGCGGTGGCGTTGTACCGTGAATATTCGGATGAGCTGGCCCGTAAGACCTTCCGCTTTTCATTGGTCCACCTGAGCGCCTTGTTTGCCGCTTTGCTGCTTGACCACTACATTTTTTAAGGCCTGAACATGTCGCGCAGAGTTTTTGCAAAAGCCGCTGTGGCGCTGGGCGTGGCCGCAGTCATGGTCGGTTTGGTCGGTTGTGGCCAAGATAAACCTGCTTTTCGGGGCGTGGACATCACCGGAGCCGATTACGCCCAAGGTTTTGAACTGAGCGACCAAAACGGCCAAGTGCGCACGCTTAAAGATTTTGCGGGCAAGGCGGTGGTGGTGTTTTTTGGCTATACGCAATGCCCCGATGTTTGCCCCACTGCTTTGCAGGAAATGGTTCAGGCCAAACAGCTTTTGGGCGCTGATGCAGACAAATTGCAAGGCGTATTCATCACGGTTGATCCAGAGCGCGATACACCCGAGTTGCTCAAGGCCTACATGGTCAACTTTGGGCCAGACTTTGTGGGCCTGCACCCCACGGCGGAGCAACTGCCCAAAGTGACCAAAGACTACAAGATTTATTTCAAAAAGGTGGAGGGCAAAACCCCGACCAGCTACACCATGGACCATTCCGCGGGCAGCTTCACCTTTGACCCCAAAGGCCGAGTCAGGCTTTACAACCGCCACGCCAGTGGCGCCGAGGCGCTGGCCGCCGACGTGAAGATCCTGCTCAGCGGCAAGTGAGGCCTGGCCTCATGGCCAGGGCTTGCATCTGCCGTTTCAACACCTCAGTTTTGTTCGATTTTCTGGCTGCGGATGATGTCACCCAGTGCTTTGGTGTCGGACTCAATACGGTTGCGCAAGCCTTCGGGTGAAGAGCCCACCACCTGCCAGCCTTGCTGGAACAAGCGCGCTCGCATCTCGTGCGCACGCACGATGTCACTGACCAGGGCCGATAGCTTGCTGGCCACAGCCGCGGGCATCGAGGCAGGGGCGGCCACCGCGTTCCAGATTTCGAGTTGGTAATCCTTCACGCCGATTTCTGACAGGCTGGGCACCTCGGCTGCCACGGGGCTGCGGCCCGTGCTGGAGGCACCGATGGCCCGCAGTTTGCCGCCGCGCACTTGCGCAGCTGAGAGCGCTGGAGGCAGCAAGGCCAGTTGCACCTGGCCACCCAACATGGCGGTGATGATTTGCGGGTTGCCGGGGTAGGGCACATGCACTGGGGCAATGCCAGCCTTGGTCTTGAGCAGCTCCATGCCCAGGTGCGCCACAGTGCCGACACCGGGCGATGCGTAACTGAGCTTGTCACCTGCTTTTTGGGCTTGGCTCAGCCATTCGGCGGCGGTTTGGCCAGGTGCATTGGCTGGGACAGTCAGCACCAAGGGCGCCTTACCGATCAGGCTGATGGGCGCGAGGTCTTTGAGCGGGTCGTAAGGCACCTTGGGGTTCAGGATGCGGGCAATCGTCATGTTGCCGTTGATCATCAGGCCCAGGGTGTGGCCATCGGTGGATTTGGCGACGAAGTCAGCGGCAATGTTGCCGCCAGCCCCCACTTTGTTCTCGACGATCACGTTTTGACCCAATGCCTTAGACAAGGGCTCTGCCAAAGCCCGAGCCGTCAGGTCGGGGCTGGATCCAGCCGGGAAGCCCACCACCAAGCGCACGGTTTGGATGGGCCATTGGGCCGCCCATGTCTGCATCGAGCCAAATAGCAAAACAGTCCCCATGGCTTGTGCCAGCAGACGGCGAGAAAAACGAGAAGTGGTGGGCTGGGGCATGGTCAAAAAATTTCTAACAAATTAAAAAACACTTTAGCGCAAAGCGGGCGAAAAAATACCCGGTCAAAACCGGGTACTTGAGCGTTAGACGCTACAAATGGAATAGGGCATCAAGCGAACTCGACCAGCGCCTTTTTCATTTTTTTCATGGCCGCGACTTCGATTTGGCGGATGCGCTCAGCGCTCACACCATATTCGTCAGCCAAGTCGTGCAAGGTCATGCCACCAGAGCCGTTGTCGTTGACCTTGAGCCAGCGCTCTTCCACGATGCGGCGGCTGCGTTCGTCCAGCGCATTGAGGGCAGTGACCAGGCCATCGCTCGCCATCACATCACGCTGATGTGCTTCGATCATGGCGGTGGGTTCGTGGTTCTCATCGGCCAGGTAAGCGATGGGACCAAAGGCCTGTTCACCATCGTCGGAAGGTGCCGGGTCCAGCAACACATCGCCGCCGGACATGCGCATTTCCATCTCCCGCACTTCCTCGCGTTTAACGTTGAGGCTGTGCGCCATCGAATCGACCTGGTCAGGCGTCAGGGTGTCGCGGTGTGTACCTTCGTCGGCATCGGCTTTGTAGCCCTGCTTCATGGATCGCAGGTTGAAGAACAGTTTGCGCTGAGCCTTGGTGGTGGCCACCTTGACCATGCGCCAGTTTTTCAGGATGTACTCGTGAATTTCGGCTTTGATCCAGTGCAACGCGTAACTGACCAAGCGCACGCCTTGATCAGGGTCGAAACGTTTGACGGCCTTCATCAGGCCCACGTTGCCTTCTTGAATCAGATCGCCGTGGGGCAAGCCGTAGCCCAGGTATTGGCGCGACACCGACACCACCAAGCGCAGGTGCGAGAGCACCAGTTTGCGCGCGGCTTCCAAGTCGTCGTTGGCTTTGAGTTGTCGTGCAGCCTCTTGCTCCTCCTCAAGGGTGAGCATGGGCATGCGGTTGACCGCAGAGATGTAAGCGTCCAAATGGCCGAGCGAGGGCACGACCGCCCAAGGATTGCTCAGCGCGATGGCTGTGGCGGGCGAACCAGTTTGAATGTTCATACCAGAACTCCTTTCAGAATACCCCAATATTAGCACTCTCTGGTGAAGAGTGCTAAAGGACAGCGTTGAGTGCTGTTTGCTCCTCGGGTTTTCCCTGATTTTAAGGATTGCGGCTGGCGCGTCTGTGCGTTTGGGAACGTCGAGTGTTTGGGGGCTCAGCTCAGCAGGGCTTGGGCAAACTCGCGGGCATTGAAGGTTTCCAGGTCTTCCAGCTTCTCACCCACGCCAATGAAGTACACCGGAATCGGCTTTTCGCGGGCGATGGCGCACAACACGCCGCCCTTGGCGGTGCCGTCCAGTTTGGTCACGATCAAGCCCGTCAGGCCCAGCGTGTCGTCAAACGCTTTGACCTGGGCCAAAGCGTTTTGTCCGGTGTTTCCATCGATGACCAGGAGCACCTCATGCGGGGCGGTGCCATCGGCCTTTTGCACCACGCGCTTGATCTTTTTCAGCTCTTCCATCAGGTGGGTTTGGGTGGGCAGACGGCCCGCCGTGTCCACCAGCACCACATCACGCCCGCGTGCACGGCCAGCGCTGACCGCGTCAAAACTGACGGCAGCCGGGTCGCCGCCTTGTTGGCTGACGATCTCGACCGTGTTGCGGTCGGCCCAAACGGCGAGCTGCTCCTTGGCGGCGGCACGAAAGGTGTCGGCGGCGGCCAGCAGCACGCTCAGACCCTCATCGGCCAGGTGTTTCGTCAGTTTGCCAATGGACGTGGTTTTGCCCGCGCCGTTGACGCCGGCCACCATGATCACGGTGGGGTGGTGGTCGCCAATGCTGAGAGGCTTTTGCAGGGGCGTCAACAAGTCGGTGATGGCGTCGGCCAGTAAGGTTTTGACTTGGGACGGCTCGGTGGCCTTGCTTTCTTTCACGCGGCGCTTGAGGTCTTGCAGCAAGTGCTCGGTGGCTTTCACCCCGGTGTCGGCCACCAGCAGCGCGGTTTCCAGCTCTTCATAGAGCTCGTCGTCGATGCGTGTGCCCGTGAAAACGGTGGTGATGCTGGAGCCGGTTTTGCGCAGGCCCGCTTTCAGGCGGTCCATCCAGCCCTGGCGGGCGGCCGGAGCGGGCGCGGGTTCAGCCTGCGTGGGGGGTGCTGCGACAGGCTGAGCCACAGGGGGTGCAGGCGTCACGGGAGGCGATTGCACCTCGGGTGGGGGGGATTTTTTTTTGAAGAAACTGAACATGGCGTGGATTTCAAGGATCATGCATTCTATGAAACCGAACTTTCTCTTGGGACTTTTGCTGGCAACAGCCCTGCTGGCCAGCAGCTTCAACGCCACCGCGCAGGCTACGCAAGGCACAGCCAACTCACAAGCCACAGGCAAAACCCCAACGTCCAGCGTGGCCCAAGTGCACACCTTCACTTTGGCCAACGGCATGGGCCTGTGGGTCAAGCCCGACCGCCGCGCCCCCACAGCGGTGCACATGGTGTGGCTGCGCGTGGGCTCCATGGACGAGGTGGACGGCACCAGTGGCGTGGCCCATGTGCTCGAGCACATGCTGTTCAAAGGCACGCCCACCTTGGCCGTTGGCGAATTCTCCAGGCGCGTGGCCGCTTTGGGCGGGCGCGAAAACGCCTTCACCGCCAAGGACTACACCGGTTATTACCAGCAAATTCCGTCGAATCAACTTGAAGCCGTGATGCGCCTCGAGTCGGACCGCTTTGCCAACAACCAGTGGCCCGATGCCGAATTTGCCAAAGAGCTGGAGGTCGTGAAAGAAGAGCGTCGCCTGCGCACCGACGACAACCCCCGTGCACAGTTGCACGAAATGCTGTCGGCCACCGCTTTGTCGGCCTCGCCCTACCGTCGCCCCATCGTTGGCTGGATGAGCGATCTGGAGGCCATGACCGCGCAAGACGCCCGTGACTTTTACCGCAAGTGGTACACCCCGGCCAACGCGGTGGTGGTGGTGGCAGGCGATGTCGATCCCCTGCAAGTCAAGGCGCTGGCTGAAAAATACTACGGTGTCATTCCCACCCGCGCCGTGCCTGAGCGAAAACCCCGTGACGAGCCCGCGCAACAAGGTCTGCGCCGCTTTGAATTCAAAGCCCCGGCCGAGCAGTCGTATGTGGCCCTGGCCTTCAAGGTGCCGCGCTTGGCCAGCCTCGCGGCTTCGCCTGAGCACGACGATGCCCTGGCCCTGACGGTGCTGGCCGCCGTGCTCGACGGTTACAGCGGTGCCCGTCTGGACCGTGCCCTGACCCAAGGTGAGAACCGACTGGCCGATAGCGCGGGCGCTTACAACGGCCTCATGGGCCGGGGGCCGCAGTTCTTTTATTTGGAGGGCGTGCCCGCTAAGGGCCAAACACCGCAAGCGCTCGAAGCAGCTTTGCGGGCACAGGTGCAGCGCGTGGCCAACGAGGGCGTGAACGAGGCCGAGCTGCAGCGCGTCAAAACCCAATGGGTGGCGAGCGAAATCTACAAACTTGATTCCGTGTTCAACCAGGCCCGCGAATTGGGCGTGGCTTGGACGCTGGGCTTGCCGCCGGACTACGGGGCGCAACTGATCGCCCGGTTGCGACAGGTCACGCCCGCCCAAGTGCAGGCCGTGGCGCAAAAGTATTTTGGTGACGACAGCCTCACCGTGGCCACCTTGCTGCCCCAGCCTTTGTCGCGCCAGCCCCGGGCGCGTCGCGCCCTGCCCGGTGCCCGCCATTAAGGCGCTTTATGAAAGTTTCGCACCCCATGTTCGTGATCACTTCCTTGAACGCCCAGGCTTGGCGGCGACCGGCCTTGGCATTGGCCTGTTGGGCTGCAGCCAGCTGGGCGCACGCTTCTTTGCCCATTCAACACTGGACCCAGCCCAGCGGTGCGCGGGTTTATTTGGTGGAGAGCCACGCCATCCCCATGGTCGATGTGCAGATCGACATCGACGCGGGCAGCCGCCGTGACCCAGCGGCGCAGGCGGGCTTGGCTTCGGTCATGGCAGGGCAAATGGCCAATGGCACCCGCGCCGAACCCCAAGTGCAAGGGCAGGGCCAAGGCCCTTACCCTAAGGCCATGGACGAAAACCAGATCGGTGAAGCCTGGGCCGACCTGGGGGCGAGTTTTGGCGCGAGTGCAGGCTCAGACCGCATGAGTTTTGGCCTGCGCAGCCTGAGTTACCCCGATCTTCTGAGCAAAGCCGCCGCCTTGGCTGCTCGCCAAATGGCGCACCCGGCATTCCCCGAAGCCATGTGGCTGCGCGACCTCGAACGCATCAGCGCGTCCATCCGCGAATCGCTGACCAAGCCCGGCACCGTGGTGCAGCACCGCTTTGCCGAGGCTGTGTATGGCGTGCACCCCTATGGTTACCGAGTCACACCCGAGAGCCTCTCGCGCATCACCGCACAAGACCTGAAAAATCTGCACGCACAGGCCCTGCGGGCTTGCCGCGCCACAGTCAGTGTGGTGGGGGCTTTAACCCGAGCCCAGGCCGACGACTTGGTGCAGCGCCTGCTGGCGCAGTGGCCCCGTGAGTCAGGCTGCCCCAGCTTGCCGCCCGTGCCCGAAGTGGCACCACTTGCCGCTGCACAAAGCCTGAACCTGCCCTTTGACTCGGCCCAGGCCCATGTGCTGATCGGCCAGCCCGGCTACAAGCGCACCGACCCCGACTTTTTTGCCTTGCTGGTGGGTAACCACATTTTGGGCGGTGGCGGTTTTGTCTCGCGCCTGACCGAGCAAGTGCGAGAAAAACGGGGTCTGAGCTACAGCGTCTACAGCGGTTTTGCACCAGGCCTGCACGCCGGGGCCTTCACGGTGGGGCTGCAAACCCGACCTGACCAGGCCAAGCAAGCCGTGGCCGTGGCCCAAGAGGTGGTGCAAGACTTTGTCCGCCAGGGCCCAACCGAAGCCGAGCTGACTGCGGCCAAATCCAATCTGGTGGGAGGCTTTGCGCTGCGCATCGACAGCAACCGCAAGCTGCTGGACAACGTGGCCAACATCGCCTGGAACCGTTTGCCGCTGGACTATTTGAGCGGTTGGACGCGGCAGATCGAGCGCGTCAGCGCGGCCGATGTGCAACGCGCCATGGCCCGTGTGTTGCAGCCTGAGCGCATGGTGACGGTGGTGGTGGGTGGTCAGCCCTGAAGGAGACGTCAGGTGACAAGGCTTTGGGCCTTTACACTCACAAGCTATGTCCTCAGCCTCTTCCAAACGACCCCCACTGACCGGCGCAGCCCGTCATGCCGCCGAGAAAAAACCGAAGAACCCGGTGCCCAAAGGCCCGTCTTCTCATGAAATTCGCATCATCGGCGGTCAGTGGCGGCGCACACGGCTGAAAGTCATCGACAAACCTGGCTTGCGGCCCACACCCGACCGGGTGCGCGAGACCTTGTTCAACTGGCTGGGCCAGGACCTGAGCGGCTGGCGCTGCGTGGACGCGTTTGCGGGCACAGGCGTGCTGGGACTGGAAGCCGCATCGCGGGGTGCTGCCCATGTGCTGATGGTCGAGCAGGACGCTGTGCTGGTGCGCGATTTACAAGACAACGCCACCCGCCTCAAAGCCGGTATGGTCAGCGTGCAGCGCGGCGATGGCGTTGCCACTTTGCTGCGCCTGCCATCGGGCAGTGTGGACTTGGTCTTCATCGACCCACCGTTTGACGGACCGTTGTTTGAACCTGCCTTGAAAGCCGCTGCCCGAGCCGTGCCTGTAGGCGGCTGGATTTACCTGGAAGCGCCTGTGGCCTGGCCTGCCGATGCGCTGGAGGCTTTGGGGCTGCAGTGCGAGCGCCACCTGAAGGCAGGCGCGGTGCATGCGCATTTGTTGCAACGGGTCAGTTCTGAGTCTGTGCCCACCCCAGCTGCCAACCCTGTTGAAGGAGAAACACCATGAGCCGATCTGCAAACACCGCTGTGACCGCTGTTTACTCCGGTACCTTCGACCCACTGACCCTAGGACATGAAGATGCCATCCGCCGAGCCGCGCAGATGTTTGACCAGGTCATCATCGCCGTGGCCCGGGCACACCACAAGAACACCATGTTCACCCTGGATGAGCGGCTGGCGCTGGCCCAAGCCGCCTTGGCCGATTGCCCCAACGTCAAGGCCCTGCCTTTTGATGGTTTGATCGTGGAGTTTGTGCGAGCGCAAAACGCCCAGGTGATCGTGCGCGGCCTGCGCTCGGTGACCGATTACGACTACGAAACGCAAATGTCGGGCATGAACCGCCACATGGCCCCGGAAGTGGACACCGTGTTTTTGCACACCAGCGCCCATGTGCAGCACATCAGCAGCACGCTGGTTCGGGAAATCTCCAAGCTCGGCGGCGATGTGTCGGGCCTGGTGTCTGCTCCCGTGCTCAACGCCTTGCAGGCCAAAGTCGCGACCAAGCATTGAGCCATCGGGGGTTTTAAAGCTCAGCGCCTTCCACCAAAAATCGCACCCGCTTTTGGCCTTGCCACTCGTCGGCGTCCAGCCTGTAGGCCAGTTTCACCCGCGCAGGCAGCGGCTCGGTGCGGCCAAACCAGATACCCTCGACCGGCTGGCCTTGGTGCTTCATTTTGAGTGACAGGTGCTTCTCGCCCACCAAGCGTTGCGACACGATCTCGATCTCTTCGCAAAACACGGGTGGTGCAAAGCCTTGGCCCCAGACCTCGTGGTGCAGCATCTCCACCAAGTCCACGCGGCGGTATTCGGCGGGCAGCGGCCCATCGGTTTCCAGGCGGCGCTGCAGCGTGGCGGCGTCCAGCCATTCCATGGCGACTTGGTTGAGCGTTTCTTCAAACACATCGAGGTGTTCTTCGGCAATCGTGCAGCCCGCCGCCATGGCGTGACCACCAAAGCGCAGCAACACGCCCGGGGCGCGTTTGGCCACCAAATCCAGCGCATCGCGCAAATGAAAGCCTGCGATGGAGCGGCCCGAGCCTTTGAGTTCATGCTCCTTGCCCGGTGCGCTGCTGGCCGCGAACACAAAGGTGGGGCGGTGCAGCTTGTCCTTGATGCGCGATGCCACGATGCCCACCACGCCTTCGTGAAAATCCGGGTCGAACACACAAATGGCGGGCGGCGGCTCGTCGCCTTCGTCAAACAGCGACTCGGCCATCTCCATCGCCATCTCGCGCATGTCGCCCTCGATCACGCGGCGTTCGCGGTTGATGGCGTCCAGCTGCTTGGCCAGTTCGTCGGCGCGGCCTGCGTCGTCGGTCAGCAGACACTCGATGCCCAGGGTCATGTCGGCCAGGCGGCCTGCCGCGTTGATGCGCGGCCCCAAGGCAAAGCCAAAGTCAAAGGTGGTGGCCTTGGCGGTTTCACGGCTGGCAGCCCGCATCAGCGCGGCCATGCCCGGCGGCAAGGCCCCGGCCCGCACGCGGCGCAGACCTTGCGCCACCAAACGGCGGTTGTTAGCATCCAACTTGACCACGTCGGCCACGGTGCCCAAGGCCACCAGCGGCAGGAGAGCGTCCAAGCGCGGCTGGTTGCTGGCGTCAAACACCCCACGCTGGCGCAGCTCAGCCCGCAGGGCCAGTAGCACATAAAACATCACGCCCACACCCGCAATGAATTTGCTGGTGAAGCTGCAGCCGGGTTGGTTGGGATTGACGATGACTTCGGCGCTGGGCAGTTCGCTGCCGGGCAAATGGTGGTCGGTGACCAGCACCTGCAGGCCCAGCGCTTGTGCGGTCTGCACACCCGCCACGCTGGCAATCCCGTTGTCCACGGTGATCAGCACATCCGCGCCTTGCGCGTGCACCCGCTCTGCAATGGGTGGGGTCAGGCCATAGCCGTCAACCACGCGGTCGGGCACCAAGTAGTTCACGTTTTGCGCCCCCAGCATGCGCAGGCCGCGCACACCCACGGCGCAGGCGGTCGCGCCGTCGCAGTCGTAATCGGCCACGATGCACAGGCGCTTGTTTTGCGCGATGGCGTCGGCCAGCAGCTTGGCCGCTTCTTGCGTGCCCAACATGCCTGCTGGGGTCAGCAGCAGGTTCAGCGCGTCATCGAGTTCGTCTTTAGACAGCACGCCACGCGCCGCATAGAGGCGGGCCAGCAGGGGGTGGACGCCCGCTTGTTCCAGCGCCCAGGCGCTGCGGGGGGGCACATCTCGGGTGAGTAAATTCATGGCGTGATTCAGGGGTGTTCAGGAGGTGATGAGCGCTTGAAGTGCCGCTGCTGGAGAAGGTTGGTTGAACAACCGGGTTAATGTGCGGGTGGTGCGCTGGTACCAAGCGACAGGTGCGGCGGTGTAGGTGTGGGCCGCGTGTTCGCTGCACAGGCTGAGCTGGCCTTGGCCTGTGGCTTTGACGTGTTGCAACAGCTCGGCCACAGCCGTGGCATCGAGTTTTTGCCAAGCTTGGCGCCAAGCTTGCTCGTTGCCGTGCAGGGCGCTGGGCCGCAGGTCGGTGGCCAGGGTGACAGGCTGCGCCGTGACCCGGGTGCCCTCGGGCAGCGTTCCTGCGCCGTGCAGCCAAAAGGCGTTGACGGTGTGCTGCCTGCGGGCGTCGCGGGCGTCGTTGACAGGGTGGTTGTAGAGCAGCATCTGCATCTCGCTTTGCAGGCGTTGCAGCGGCCGGGCAGCAGGGTGGTCCGGCATCCAATCTTTCACGTTTTGGTCAATCACCCGGTCGAGCGATGCGGTATTCAGTTCGGCCAGCAGCCGTCCTTGGGCATGCCAGAGCAAGGCGCTGTGCCAAGTCACTTGCAAGCCGTCTTCTTGCAAAAACGGTTGCATGGCCTGCAGCAGTTGCTGCGACTCTTCGTCTGAGAGGTGCAAATGCGCGGGGTCGGCCATCACCACTTGGTCCATGCCGACTTGCCAGTGGCAGGGCGTCATCCAGGCTTGGGGGGCGGTGCTGAGCAGGCCTTGTTGCGCTTGGTGCCAAGCGGCCCAAGGCAGGTTTTTTGCATCAAGAGGCCAGTCCAAGGCTTGAGCTTGCAGGCGTTCGTGTGGCAGATGCAGTGCGGGACCCTCAGGCGCTTGCAAGGCCTGCTCTCGCTTCATCAGGCCGAGCAGATCTTGCAAATGGGGCAATTGCAAATTGGCCCACACTTCGGGGCCGGAGAGCGCGTGGCTGGCTGCGTAAGGAATGATCAGGTGCATGGGCCATCATTGTCGCAGGCCCCCCAATGACCTTGCGCGGCTGAACTTGGCAAGCTTCAGGCGGCGTTCATGCCGTAAATCACCGCCAAGGCGATCGCCAAAATCACCGCCCAAATGGCACGGTTGTTTTTTTCGATGAATTTGAGCACCACGTCTTCAAGGCTTTTGGAGGTGTGCGGGGGACGATCGGGTTCCATCTGCGGCTTTCGGTGGGTAATGGGGGTGGCAATTTTTGGGGTCAAGCCCAGTCTTCGCCTGTATCCCAAGAACTGTCGCCCGCATCGTCTGACAAAGCCTGCTGGTTCACCAGGCCGGGCAAAGTGTCATCTTGGGCGTTGCTCAAAGGGGATGCGGCGTTGGACTCGGGCGAGGGTTTGGAGCCTCCCATGAGGTTTTGCACCCCCTGAAACAACAAGCCGCCCGCCACCACGCCCGCTGCGGTGGTCGCCATCTGGGCCATCATGCCGCCGCCCCAAGCGCTCGCAGGGGCTGGGGCAGGCATGGCCGCTGTTCGAGCAGCCACAGGCGCAGGGGGCGTGAAACGGGCGGTGGAACTTGGAATGGACTGTGCGGGTGTCTCTCCCCCACGGCCCCAGGCCTGTGAGCCAGATATCCAAGACCCGTTGGCGTCAGCTGCAGTGGCCGGGGTGGCCTGGTTTCTTTGGAGCTGGGCCAATTGGTCCAGCTGCTGAGCGCATTGGGCCTCCAGTTGCTGAATGCGGCTTTGGGCCGCATCCAGCGCGAGGCTCAAACCCATGGCCCGCTGCACCAGCAAATAGGGTGCATCGGCTTGCGAACGGACTGCTTCGCGGATCAAGTCGTCTGCTGTGGCGTCTTTCGGGTCAGCGCGGGTCTGGCGCAAAGCACTCAAAAATTGCTGCAATTGGTCACGTTCGGCGGCGTTCATAGGGGGCCTTTTTGGCAGTGGTTGGCTCATTATGGGTAAACAAAATGGGCCGGGTGCGGGGCGGATTTGAATCCGTTGATTGGCGAGGGCTTGCCTGCGTTCAGCGGGCTGAGCCCCCATCCGCTTGGTACGACAACAAAACGATCAAGGCGCAGGGCTTCAAAGGCACAATCAGAGGCATCTCAAAAAAAACGGAGACCCGATGAAAGAGACCCCTTATGCCTGGGTGGTGGTGTGGGCCACCTTTGTGTGCCTGGCACTGATCTTTGGGGTGTCGTATTCATTTGCCGCGTTTTTTGAATCGTTCGCAGCCGAATTTTCAGCGCAGCGGGCCGATGTGTCCTGGATCTTTGGTCTGTCGGGCTTTGTTTACTTTGTGCTGGGTGCGGGCGGCGGCATGCTGGCCGACCGCTTTGGACCCCGCATCGTGTGCTCGGCAGGAATGACCATGATTGCGCTGGGCCTGCTGGCCACAAGCTGGGCCACGTCCTTGCTGGCGGTGTATGTGAGCTATGGCTTGTTGGTGGGCTTGGGCATTGCGCTGGTGTACACGCCCTCCATTGCCAGCGTGCAGCCCTGGTTCACCACACGCAGAGGTCTGGCCGGGGGCATTGCCAGCTCGGGTGTGGGTGCGGGCACTTTGCTGGTGCCTGTGTTGGTGGCCATGGCGATTGGCCCCATGCCTTGGCGCGAGGCCATGCAGCTGCTGGCCTTGGCGGTCTTGGTGCTGGGCTTGTTGGCGGCGGGCTTGTTGCGCCGCGCCCCTGCAGCACCAGCTGCCCCCGGTGCAACCCCTGCAGGGGGCTCAGCCTCTGGCCTGAGTTTGCGCGAGACCTTGCGCAGCCCCACTTTTCGCTGGCTTTACTTGGCCACCGTGCTGGCCTCGCCCGTGATGTTCATTCCCTTTGCGCATGTGTCGGCCTCGGCACGCGATCTGGGTCTGGGCGAAGCCTTTGCCGTGGGGCTGGTGGGCCTGATTGGCGTGGGCAGTTTGGTGGGGCGCTTTGCAATTGGCCTGCTCGCTGATCGGCTAGGCCGGGCACAAACGCTGGTGCTGATGCAACTGTCCATGGGCGCGTCTTATCTGCTGTGGGGCGCGGCGGGCGGGCAGGCCATGCTGGTGCTGTTTGCGCTGTGGTTTGGCCTGAGTTATGGCTCCATCGTCTCGCTTTTGCCCGCCATTTGCATGGACTACTTTGGCGGCCGCTCGGTCGCCAGCGTGGTGGGCACGCTCTACAGCGGGGCGGCTGTGGGGAATTTGTTAGGCCCCGTATTGGCCGGTGCGGTGTTTGACCACAGCCGGCATTATCTGGGGGTGATGGTGGTGTGCGGCGTGCTGTCGCTCATGGCCACCTGGGCCTCTCGGCAAATGAAACGCAGCGGCCAAGCGCGGTATTGATTCTTGAGAAAGAAACACCTGATGCACAACAATTTGCACGCGCTGCGGCGCATCCTCAAAAGTTGCACCACCATCGCCGTGGTGGGGCTGTCTGCCGAGTGGCACCGGCCCAGCTATTTCGCGGCCAAGTACATGCAGTCGCACGGCTTCAAGATCGTGCCGGTCAACCCGCGCTATGCAGGCGGTGAGATCCTCGGTGAAGCTTGCTACGCCAGCCTGGGCGACATCCCGTTCAAGGTGGACATGGTCGATGTGTTTCGCCGCAGCGAAGACGTGCTGCCGATTGCCGAGCAAGCCGTGCAGATCGGCACGAAGTGCCTGTGGCAGCAGCTGGGCGTGGCCAACCCCGAGGCCGATGCGCTGGCAAGGCAGGCTGGCATGGATTCGGTGAGCAACCGCTGCGTGAAGATCGAGCACGCCCGGTTGTTTGGCGGCTTGAACTGGGTGGGCGTCAACACCGGCATCATTTCTGCGCGGCGGCTGGTGTGAGGCATGCCATCGCCCACGGGGGTGGGCTCCTTCATATTCAAGCCAACTTTTCAAACCGAACACCATGACCGACCGCCAATTCCATCCCGAGACCCTCGCCATCCACGCCGGGCAGATTCCCGATGCGGCCACGGGCGCTCGCGCCTTGCCCATTTACCAAACCAGCAGTTATGTGTTTGACAGCGCCGAGCATGCGGCGTCGCTTTTCAACCTGCAAACATTTGGGAATGTCTACTCGCGCCTGAGCAACCCCACGGTGGCGGTGCTCGAAGAGCGTGTGGCCGCGCTCGAAGGCGGGCGTGCTGCGGTGGCCAGTGCCTCGGGCATGGCGGCCGAAACCATGGCGCTGATGACCATTCTGCAAGCGGGCGACCATGTGGTGGCGGCTGGGGCCTTGTACGGCGGCTCGGTCACGCTGCTCGCCGTGAGCCTGGCCAAGTTCGGTATCGAGACCACCTTTGTGGACGCGACAAAACCCGAGGCATTTGCCGCCGCCATGCGCCCCAACACCCGGGCGGTGTATGCCGAGAGTCTGGGCAACCCGAGCATGGTGGTGCTGGACATCGCCGCCGTGGCCGAAGTGGCCCACGCCCACGGCGTGCCGCTCATCATCGACAACACCGTGCCCAGCCCCCTGCTGTGCAACCCGCTGGCACTGGGCGCAGACATCGTGGTGCATTCGGCCACCAAATATTTGGCTGGCCACGGCACCACCTTGGGTGGCGTGGTGGTGGAGGGCGGCAAATTCCCTTGGGACAACGGCAAGTTTCCGGGCATGACCGAACCGTCCAAGGGCTACCACGGCGTGAAGTTTTTCGAGACCTTTGGCGACTTTGGCTTTTCCATGCGCTGCCGCATGGAAAGCCTGCGCGTGTTTGGCGCATCGCTCAGCCCTATGAGCGCCTGGCAAATTTTGCAGGGCGTCGAGACTCTCCCGCTGCGCATGCAAAAGCACTGCGACAACGCTTTGGGCGTGGCCAAATTTTTGCAGGCCGATGCGCGTGTGGCTTGGGTCAATTACCCCGGCCTGCCTGACCACCCGCAACACGCCCTGATGCAGCGCCAGATGCGCGGCGCTTCAGGCTTGCTGTCGTTTGGTGTGAAAGGCGGTTTGGCGCAAGGCGTGACCTTCATCGAGTCGGCCCAGTTCATGAGCCACTTGGTCAACATCGGCGACACCCGCACCCTGATCAGCCACCCCGCCAGCACCACACACCGGCAGCTCGACGACGCCCAGCAACTGGCAGCGGGCGTGCCGCCCGACATGGTGCGCATTTCGGTGGGCCTCGAGAATCTGGACGACATCCTGTGGGACATCGACCAAGCGCTGGACAAGGCCAGCCGCTGAAAGCCCATGTCGGAGCTGAAGCCGCAGATTTGCGAAAACCGTAGGCCTTGTTTGTCAGCGCTTGAGGGCTGCAGCTTCGGCAGCGCAATCTGGCCGGTCTGACTTCAGGCCTTTGGCTCGGGCGGCGGCAATTTCGGCTTTTGCCAGTTGAGCTTGGGCCTGAAACACCGGATCGGCTTGCAGGCGTGCCACGGCGGCAGCGCCCACCACGCGTCCGGCTTCCAAGTCACTTTGCCAGTGCACGCCACACACCATCCGGCTGTCGCCAAAGGCCTGTGCACGTTGCAGCAGGGCATCAGCTTTGTCGGGCGCCACACTGGTCAGGATCAAGCCCCAAGCCCACCCCAGGGCAGCGTGGCCCGAGGGGTAGGAACCGTCTTTGGATAAATGGGCTTCTTCTTTGGGTGAACAGGTGGTGCCACCCAGCTCGGCAAAAGGCCGCTTGCGCTGGTAATGGTCTTTGGCTTTGTAAGTGGCAAATCCCGCATCAATCAGGCTTCGGCGCAGCAGCATGTTCAGGTGGGGCGTCGCCTCTTGCGAGATGGGCATGTCCAATGCACACGAGAACACCCCAGCCGCTTCAGGAAACTTCAGGTTCACGTCCTTGTAGGCCTGATCCCAGCGCGGCGTGTTGCGCAGGGCGCGGGTTTGCTGGTGCAACTGGACATCTGCCGCATGGCGGGCTGAGCCTGCTGCGGGCGGCGGTGGCACCAGGGCCAAGCTGTCAGGCAGGACCTTGCGGTCCAGATAACCGTTCAGATAGCCCGTGCCCTTGCGGAACTCACCCACCACTTCGGGTGAAGTCGGTGGTTCGGGCGGTTTTACTTGAGTCGTTTGACATGCACTCAGTACCAAGGCCGCTGTCAAAATGATGGATGCTGCGAAACTTGTTTTCATAGTTTCTCCAAGAGTTACTTTCAATGTGACAAGGCGCTATTTCAGCGCCTCTGCATCGTTCTAAACGTCTCGGCGGTGACTTTTGAATTCAAACAACATGAGCAGTCGACTGAGGCCGGGTGGTTTCTGGCTTCGATCAATTGGTCACAATAGCGGCTTATGTCTTTTTTAAAAAACATCCCCTATGAATTGTTGCTGGGCTGGCGCTACACGCGTGCAGGCCGTGCAACTCGGCGAAACGGCTTCATTTCTTTCATTTCTGGGGTGTCCATGATGGGCATTGGCCTGGGCGTGGCGGCACTCATCATCGTGCTGAGCGTCATGAATGGCTTCCAAAAAGAGGTGCGCGATCGCATGCTCGGTGTGGTGTCGCACATTGAGGTGTACGCGGCCGATGGCGCGGCCGTGGCCGATTTGCCCGCCTTGCTGGCCCGTTTGAAGGCCAACCCGCAGGTGTTGGGCGCGGCCCCCTTCATCACCGCCCAGGCCTTGCTGGCGCGGGGCGAGGACATGAAGGGAGTGCTGGTGCGCGGCATCGACCCGGCGCTGGAGCCCCAGGTCAGCGATTTGTCGAACGACACTCAAGCCGGGGTGCTGCAGCGCCTGCAGCCAGGTGCGTTCAGCCTGGTGCTGGGCCGCGATCTGGCCAACAACCTGGGTGTGCAGTCCGGCGACCCGGTGACGCTGGTGTCCCCATCTGGCCAGGTCACCCCTGCAGGTGTGGTGCCGCGTATGAAGCAAATGGCCGTGGTGGGCACCTTTTCTTCGGGTCACTACGAATACGATTCGGCGCTGGCACTCATGCACGTCGACGACGCGGCCCGCATGTTCAGGTTGGAAAGCCCGAGCGGCGTGCGCCTCAAATTGCGCGACCTGCACCAAGCGAGAGAGGTGGCGCGGGATCTCCAACTGGACTTGGGTCCGCGCTTTTTTGTGCGCGACTGGACGCAGCAAAACAAGACCTGGTTTGCCGCTGTGCAGGTCGAAAAACGCATGATGTTCATCATCCTTACCCTCATCGTGGCGGTGGCGGCTTTCAATTTGGTCAGCACGCTGGTGATGACGGTGACCGACAAACGCGCCGACATCGCGATCTTGCGCACCTTGGGGGCCAGCCCACGCAGCATCATGGGTATTTTTGTGGTGCAGGGCGCCACTGTGGGCGTGATCGGCACCATGAGCGGATTGGGCCTGGGGCTGCTGGTGGCTTTCAACATCGATGTCATCGTGCCCGCGCTGGAGAAGCTTTTCAACGCCAGCTTTTTGCCGCGCGACATTTACCTGATCAGCCGCATGCCCAGCGAACCGCTTGCCAGCGACATCTTGCCTGTGGCCATCATTTCCTTGGTACTGGCTTTTGTGGCCACGCTTTACCCCAGCTGGCGTGCCAGCCAGGTTAACCCGGCGGAGGCACTGCGCTATGAATGACACGACAAAACCCGTGGTGCTGCAGGCACAAGGTCTGACCAAGCGTTTCACCGAAGGCCGCTTGGACGTGACTGTGCTGCAAGGCGTGGACCTGACCGTGTACGCGGGCGAAACATTGGCGATCGTGGGGGCCTCGGGCTCGGGCAAAAGCACTTTGCTGCATTTGCTGGGCGGCCTGGACGCCCCTAGCCAAGGCTCGGTGCAATTGAAGAGCCAGTTGCTGTCGGCCCTGAGTGCGGCCGAGCAAGGTCAGTGGCGCAATCGCTACTTGGGCTTTGTTTACCAGTTCCACCATTTGTTGCCCGAGTTCAGTGCCTTGGACAACGTGGCCATGCCGCTGTGGATTCGCCGCCAAGACCGCGCCGAAGCCGCTGCCGTGGCCAGCCAATGGTTGCAGCGGGTGGGGCTGGGCGAGCGCCTGCACCACAGGCCATCTGAGTTGTCGGGTGGTGAGCGCCAGCGCGTGGCCCTGGCCCGCGCTTTGGTGAATGACCCGGCCTGCGTTCTGGCCGACGAGCCCACCGGTAACCTGGACCGCGAGACGGCGGACGGTGTGTTTGCGCTGATGCTGCAACTGGCCCGCGAGCGCGGCACCGCCTTTGTGGTGGTCACGCACGACCAGGCTCTGGCCGCTCGATGCGATCGGCAGCTGCACCTGGTCAAGGGCGTGCTGCAAGCGCCTGTTTGATTGGCGTGACGCGCCATGTGGATCGACACGCACTGTCACCTGGACGCGGCCGAGTTTGATGCCGACCGCGATACGGTGCGCGAAACGGCTCGTACCGCAGGTGTGGTGCGCTGCGTGATTCCAGCGGTCCACGCCGCCCACTGGCCCCAAGTCGCGCAGTTGGCTCTGCGGCATGGCGACGCCTATGCCTTGGGCATCCACCCTTTGTATGTGCCTGAGGCCCAAGAAAATGACTTGCTGGCGCTGGACCTCGCCTTGACCCAGCGCCGAGATGACCCGCGCCTCGTGGCGGTGGGTGAAATCGGTTTGGATTTTTTTGTGCCCGAGCTGTGCACGCCCCATATGCGCGAGCGGCAATGGTTGTTTTACACCGCGCAACTGAAGCTCGCGCAAAAGCACGACCTGCCCGTGATCTTGCATGTGCGCCGCTCGGCCGACCTCTTGCTCAAAGGCTTGCGCCAGTGCCGCATCTCCTCAGGCATTGCCCACGCTTTCAACGGCAGCGCCCAACAGGCGCAGGCCTTTGTGGACCTGGGCTTTGCGTTGGGCTTTGGCGGCACCTTGACCTATGAGCGCTCATTACAGCTGCGTCGCCTGGCCTGCGAACTGCCCTTGAGCGCCTTGGTGCTGGAGACCGACGCGCCCGACATCCCGCCGCAGTGGCTTTACCAAACTGCCGAGCAGCGGGCGCTGGGCGCAAAGCAGGGGCGCAACAGTCCAGCCGAGCTGCCGCGCATCGCACAGGTCTTGGCTGAACTCAGGGGTGTGTCGCTCAACGATTTGGCAGCCGCCATCACCGCCAATGCCTGCCGTGTTTTGCCCCAGTTGGCCGCTCTGTAACATCTCGCCCCATGACCCGAAAAAAAACCTCTGCCCCGAGCCTCGAACTGCCCGAAGTCAATTTCTCCGAAGACGGCGACATCCGTTACCTGCACCTGGGCACCGAATGGATTCAGGGCTCCATGTTTCTGGACCGGCCCTACGACATTGAGCTGGAATATGTGCAGCGCATGTTCGGCTGGCTGCTGTTTTTTCCACCAGCCGAAGTCAAGGGTGCACACGCCATGCAGCTGGGGCTGGGCGCAGGCACCATCACCAAGTTTTGCTACAAAAAACTCAAGATGACTTGCACTGCGGTGGAGTTGAACCCCGGCGTGTTGCACGCCTGCCGGGGTTGGTTCCGCCTGCCGCCTGACGACGAGCGCTTGCGCGTGGTGTTGGCCGACGCGTCCCTGGAAATCCAGAAGGAGGAGTGGCGCGGCACGGTCGATGCACTCCAAGTGGATTTGTATGACGAAGAAGCCGCGGCCCCTGTGCTGGACACGCCCGACTTTTACCGCCACTGCCGTGAGCTGCTCACCCAGCAAGGCTGCATGACGGTGAACTTGTTTGGCCGCTCGTCAAGTTATGCCGAAAGCGTGGAAAAAATATGCGCCGCTTTTGGCGAGGACGCCGTTTGGGCTTTCAAGCCCACCCGCGAGGGCAATGCGATTGTGTTGGCGCAGCGCACGGCCAGTCGCCCATCCCGTGAAGACATGACCCGCGCGGCAGAAGCTTTGCAAGCCCAGTGGGGATGGCCTGCCTCTTTGTGGCTCAAGGTGTTCAAGCCCTTGGTCAAGTGAATCGTGCGTCGCACAACAGCATGATTCAAGATACGGCATCAGGGTAAACCATGAATTAATTGGGGCCGTTCCGTAGGTGTAACCCACATTCACAAGCCCTGTTTAGTCCAACACAATGGGCCCAACTCAAATCAGAGGAGATATCTCGTGAACATCAAGAGTCAGAAAGACTTTTTCGCTGGGCTGTTCTACACCGTTGCCGGTGCAGCCTTCGCCATTGGCGCGACCAATTACAGCGTCGGAACGGGTGCCCGCATGGGCCCCGGTTATTTCCCCTTGTTGCTGGGCATTTTGTTGGCGGTCATTGGCGCCTTCGTCATGTTCAAAGCCTTGACTGTGGAAACACAAGACGGAGACAAGATCGGTGCATGGGCCTGGAAGCCTTTGGTCTTCATCATTGCCGGTAACGTGCTGTTCGGTATTTTGTTGGGCGGCTTGCCCAGCTTGGGTGTGCCCGCCATGGGTTTGATCGTGGCGATTTTCGGCACCACCTTGGTGGTCAGTTTGGCAGGTGACACCTTCAAGCTCAAAGAGGTCTTGATTTTGGCGACGATCTTGTCGATCGGTTGCTACTGTGCTTTCGTGTTGCTGCTCAAGTTGCAGTTTCCTGTCTGGCCTACCTTCATCACCGGTTGAGGAGAAATAATTCATGGAACTGTTTGACAACTTGGCTCTTGGTTTTGGGGTGGCTTTCACCTTTCAAAACCTGATTTATGCATTCATTGGTTGTTTGCTGGGCACCTTGATCGGTGTGTTGCCTGGCGTTGGCCCTGTGGCCACCATCGCGATGCTCTTGCCCGCCACTTACGCGCTGCCACCTGTGGCTGCGTTGATCATGTTGGCCGGTATTTACTACGGTGCGCAATATGGTGGCTCCACCACTGCGATTTTGGTCAACTTGCCCGGCGAGGCCTCGTCGGTGGTGACCATGATCGACGGCTACCAAATGGCCCGCAAAGGCCGCGCGGGTCCCGCTTTGGCGGCAGCGGGTTTGGGTTCGTTCTTCGCGGGTTGCGTGGGTACTTTGATCTTGGCTGCATTTGCTGCGCCTTTGACCGAAGTGGCTTTCAAGTTCGGTCCAGCCGAATACTTCTCGCTCATGATTTTGGGCTTGATCGGTGCGGTGGTGTTGGCTTCCGGCTCCCTCATCAAAGCGGTCGGCATGATCGTGTTGGGCCTGCTGATGGGCTTGATCGGTACCGACGTGAACTCGGGTGTGGCGCGTTTCAGCTTCGACATTCCTGAGTTGACCGACGGCGTCGGCTTCATCGTGATCGCGATGGGTGTGTTCGGTTACGGCGAAATCATCTCCAACCTGTCCAAGCCCGAAGAAGACCGCGAAGTCTTCACGGCCAAAGTGACTGGATTGATGCCCAATGCGGAAGACTTCAAGAACATGGTGCCAGCAGTGTTGCGCGGCACTTTCTTGGGCTCGGCTCTGGGCATCTTGCCCGGCGGCGGTGCCTTGTTGGCGGCTTTTGCGGCTTACACCATCGAAAAGAAAACCAAACTTCGTCCAGGCGAAGTGCCTTTCGGTCAGGGCAACATCCGCGGTGTGGCGGCCCCCGAGTCAGCCAACAACTCGGCCTCACAAACTTCTTTCATTCCTTTGCTGACACTGGGCATTCCACCCAACGCGGTGATGGCTTTGATGGTGGGCGCGATGACGATCCACAACATCCAGCCTGGCCCTCAGGTCATGACCAGCAACCCGGAGTTGTTCTGGGGCTTGATCGCTTCGATGTGGATTGGCAACGCGATGCTGATCATCTTGAACTTGCCTTTGATCGGCATCTGGATCAAGTTGCTGTCGGTGCCTTACCGTTGGTTGTTCCCAGCCATCGTGTTGTTCTGCGCCATTGGCGTGTACTCGACCAACAACAACACTTGGGACATTTGGATGGTGGCGATGTTCGGTGTGGTGGGTTACACCTTCATCAAACTGGGCATGGAGCCAGCGCCTTTGCTGTTGGGCTTCATCTTGGGCCCGATGATGGAAGAAAACCTGCGCCGGGCTATGTTGCTGTCGCGTGGTGACTGGAGCGTGTTTGTCACGCGCCCCTTGTCGGCTGGTTTGCTGGCTGCTGCGCTCTTGCTCTTGGTCATCGTGGCTTTGCCATCCATCAAGTCCAAGCGTGAAGAGGCTTTCGTCGAAGATTGACCGGGCTTCTTTGACAACGATCAACGGCCTCCTTTGGGAGGCCGTTGTCGTTCAAGGCCGCTGTTTTGCAGCGTGTGTGGTCTTGTCACTTGGGCGCTGCCCAAAACAGGCCGCTCTGAGAAAATACCGAATTGGTATCTGAGGATGTTGTCTTTGACAGGAGTACGGGCATGAAAAAGAGAAATTGGCTTCGTGGTATGTGTGCGATCACGCTTGCCTTGGCAGGCGTGGGCATGGCTCAGGCACAGTCTTATCCCACCAAGCCCGTGCGCTTGATCGTGCCCTTCCCAGCGGGTGGCGCGACCGACTTGTTTGCCCGCACCTTGTCGCAAAAAATTAGCGAAAAACTCGGCCAAACTTTGGTGGTGGAAAACCGCCCCGGCGCTGGCGGCACCTTGGGCTCTGACCTGGCCGCCAAAGCCACGCCCGATGGCTACACCTTGCTGCTGTCGACCTCCAGCACCCACTCGATCGGCCCCAACCTGAACCCGCGCATGCCCTACGATGCTGTGCGCGACTTCATCCCCGTTGTGCATTTGGGCAATGCGCCCAGCATCATGCTGGTGCCCAACAACTCGCCCGCCAAAACCGTCAAGGAATGGGTCGACTACGCCAAGAAAAACCCCGGCCGCCTGAACTACGCATCAAGCGGCAACGGCACCATCGTGCAGTTGTCAGCCGAGTTGTTCAAGGCATATGCAGACGTGTTCGTGGTGCACATTCCCTACAAGGGCACGGCGCTGGCCATTCCCGACCTGATTTCGGGCAAAGTAGACGTGCTGTTTGACAGCTTGCCCACAGGCATGCCGCATGTGCGCGACGGCCGCTTGCGTGCGCTGGGCGTGACCACGCTCAAGCCCACGGCGCTTGCACCCGGCGTTCCGCCCATTGCCGATGTTTTGCCGGATTATGAATCCAATACCTGGTTCGGTGTGTTTGGCCCCAAAAACCTGCCTGCCGAGGTGGTCGCCCGCATCAACACCGCCGCCAACCAAGTCCTCAAAGACCCTGAGGTGATGGACAAGCTTTTGCGCTTTGGCATCGAGCCGGTTGGTGGCACATCCGCCCAGTTCACCACCATGCTGGCCAGCGAATCGGCCAAGTGGAAAAAAATCATCACCGAGCGCAAGATCACATTGGATTGACATGAATTTCGATTACCAGTTCCCCTACACCAGCACCCGCTTGCCGCTGTTTGCGCGCAATGTGGTGTCCACCTCGCACCCTTTGGCTGCACAGGCTGGTTTGCGCATGATGCTCAAGGGTGGCAACGCGGTCGATGCTGCCATTGCCGCCGCCGCCGTCATCACATTGACCGAGCCGGTGAGTTGTGGTTTGGGCTCTGACGCGTTTGCCATCCTTTGGGACGGCAAAGAGCTGCACGGACTTAATTCCTCTGGTCCAGCGCCTGCAACCTGGACGCCCGACTACTTTCACCGCAAATACGGTGCTGAGACCAAAACACCGCCCAAGCGCGGTTTTGATTCGGTCACCGTGCCAGGTGCCGTAGCCGGATGGGTGGCCCTCAGTGACCGATTTGGCAAGCTGCCTTTTGCCGACTTGATGGAGCCCGCCATTGAGGTGGCCGAGCGCGGTTATTTGATCCCCGTGGTGGTGCAGCAAAAGTGGGCTGCTGCCACACCCGAGCTGCAGTCGCAGCCCGGTTTTGCGCAAAGCTTTTTGCCCTGGGGCCGTGCACCGAATGTGGGTGAGTTGTTCCAGTTCAAAAATGCGGCCCGGGGTCTCAGGGCCATCGCGGCCACCAAAGGCCAGGCGCTGTACGGCGGCGAGATCGCCGAGGCGATTGAAAAGTTCGCCAAAGAAAACGGCGGCAGCATCACCGCCAAAGACCTGGCCGACTTCAAGCCCGAATGGGTCAAGCCCATGGCGCAAGATTACCGCGGCTACACCCTGCACGAGATCCCGCCCAACGGCCAAGGCATCGCTGCGCTCATCGCACTGGGCATCTTGTCTAACTTCGATATGGCCAGCCACAAGGTCGACAGCGCCGATTCGCAACACCTGCAGATCGAGGCGATGAAACTCGCCTTTGCCGACACCTACCGCTACGTGGCCGATCCGCGCTTCATGGAGTTGCCACCCGAGCAAATGCTGGACCCGGCTTATCTCGCCAGCCGCGCCAAGTTGATCGACATGAACAAGGCGCAAGACTTCAAGGCGGGCAACCCGGTCAAGGGCGGCACAATTTACCTCACGGCGGCCGACGAAAACGGCATGATGATCAGCTTCATCCAGAGCAACTACATGGGCTTTGGCTCGGGCGTGGTCGAGCCCACTTATGGCATCAGCTTGCAAAACCGGGGCCACGGTTTCAGCACCGATTTGCAGGGCCAAAACCCCGCCAACTTGGTCTTGCCGGGCAAGCGCCCCTTCCAGACCATCATCCCGGCCTTCGTCACCAAAGACGGCCAACCCGTGATGAGCTATGGCGTGATGGGCGGCAACATGCAGCCCCAGGGCCACATGCAAACCCTGGTGCGCATGCTCGACTACGGCCAGAACCCCCAAGCGGCGTGCGATGCACCGCGCTGGCGCTACAACACGGGCCTGAACATCAACGTCGAAGCCGCGATGAACGGTCAAACGGTGCAAGACCTGATTGCCCGTGGGCACCAGCTCGACATCATCAACGACTCTTACCAAGACTTTGGTGCAGGCCAGTTCATCTGGCGCATGGGCGATCCGGCAGTGCAAGGCTACCAAGCCGCCAGTGACCCGCGGCGCGACGGTCAGGCAGTGGGATTTTGATGAGGCTGAGCTTGCGAGCTTGGTTGCTGCTGTGCACGGCTGTTTGCTGCAGCGCTGGAGCTTTGGCTCAACCTCAAACTTGCGCTGTGGTTTTGATGCATGGCAAATGGGGAACGGCACAGTCGCCTTATCTCAAGCCTGTGGTGGACAAACTGGAGCCCTTTTGCCAGGTCAAGATGCTCGAAATGCCTTGGTCTCGCCAGCGCTTGTATGACAAACCGTATGCGGATGCCTTGGTTCAGGTTCAAGAAGCTGTGAATGCATTTCGGCAATCGGGGGCGCAGTGGGTTGCGGTCGGTGGACAAAGTTTCGGTGCCAATGCCACTTTGGCCTACATGGCTCATGTGGGTGATGCCGATGCATTGCTCCCGATGGCTCCCGGCCATGTGCCCGAAGTTTTTTACGCCATGCCCGATGTGCGCCGCAGTGTTGACAAGGCCAGGCAATTGGTGGATTCAGGGCAAGGCAGCGACTTGGTGGAGATGACCGACATCAACCAGGGGCAACGCCGCCCCGTCCAACCGACAGCCAATGCCTTGTGGAGTTATTTCAACCCGCAAGGCTGGGGCAATATGCGCTTGAGCGCTGCGGCGTTCCGCAAGCCCGTGCCTGTGTTCTGGGCCATCGGCACGGCCGACTCACTTTATCCTGAAGGGTCCGCCGCCATTTACAAAAATATGCCGGTACACCCCGAAAGCCGTTATGAGGTGGTTCGCGCCAACCATGCCACCACACCCGAGGTGGCCTCTGATGCTTTGGTCGCTTGGGTCAAAGCCCGTGTTGGACGCTGAGCCATGGCGTTGTTAACTCCCCCGCACATGACTGCCGGACTGCTCATGGCCGTCGCCGGTTCCATTGCGTTCAGTGGCAAGGCCATCATCGTCAAATTGGCTTACCGCCACGGGGTGGATGCGGTCACCCTGCTCATGTTCCGTATGTTGTTTGCGCTGCCCATGTTCTTGCTGATGGCTTGGTGGGCTGGGCGTGGCAAAGGCCCGATCGCTGCGCGTGACTGGTGGGGCATTTTGGGTTTGGGTGTTTGTGGGTATTACCTTGCGTCGTTTCTGGACTTTTGGGGGCTGGAGTACATCAGCGCATCGTTAGAGCGTCTGATTCTTTACCTCAACCCCACATTCGTTTTGGTGCTGGGTTGGCTGCTTTATGGCCGAAAAATCTCCCGCCGCCAGGCTGTGGGCATGCTCATCAGTTATGCCGGTGTGTTGCTGGTGTTCGGCCACGAAGCGGCCCTGGATGGCCAGAACGCCTTGCTGGGCGCTGGGCTGGTGTTGGCCAGTGCGATCAGCTACGCGCTGTACCTGAGTTACAGCGGACAGTTGGTGCAGCGTCTGGGGTCTTTGCGATTGGCCGGCTGGGCCACATCGGTGGCTTGCGTGTTGTGTATCGGTCAATTTTTGCTGTTGCGACCGCTGGGTGCAGCCGAAGTGGCCGAGCCTGTGCTTTGGTTGTCGCTGCTGAACGCGACCGCCTGCACGGCGGTGCCCGTGCTGTTGGTGATGATGGCGATTGAGCGAATTGGCTCGAGCTTGACGGCGCAGACCGGCATGATTGGCCCCATGTCCACGCTCTTGATGGGTGTGCTGATTTTGGGCGAGCCGTTCAACGTATGGATTGTCGGCGGCACTGTGCTGGTGCTGTCCGGGGTGTTTTGGGTGACGCGTGCACCCAAAGTTTGAAACTAAGAGGAGATTGACATGGATTTGGGCATTGCAGGCAAATGGGCATTGGTGGGTGGCGCAAGCAAAGGCTTGGGCTGGGGTTGCGCACGGGCCTTGGCCATGGAAGGCGTGAATGTGGTCATGGTGGCACGCGGTGCTGAAGTGCTGAACAAAGCGGTAGACGACTTACGTGTCGAAACAGGTGGCCGTGTGCAGCTGATTGCCGTGGCGCAAGACATCACTACCGAAGCTGGACGCGATGCGATTTGGAACGTGGCGGGCGGCCCTGGCAAAGACTACGACATTGTGGTGACCAACGCAGGCGGCCCACCCCCTGGCGATTTCCGCGACTGGGACCGCGAGGCTTGGATCAAGGCGATCGACGGCAATATGCTCACGCCCATTGAACTCATCAAAGCCACCGTAGACCGCATGGCCGCACGGGGTTTTGGCCGCATCATCAACATCACCAGCAGCGCCGTCAAAGCGCCCATCGACGTGCTGGGTCTGTCCAATGGTGCGCGCAGTGGCCTCACGGGTTTTGTGGCGGGCGCCTCTCGCAGCAAAATTGCAGCGCAAGGCGTGACCATCAACAACTTGTTACCCGGTAAGTTCGACACCGACCGCATCCGCGCCACGTTGCCTGCGATGGCGCAAAAGCAAGGCAAAACCGTGGAAGAAATGCGTGCTATCCAGCAAGCGCAAATTCCGGCTGGGCGCTATGGCAACCCGCAAGAGTTCGGTGCGATTTGCGCCTTCTTGTGCAGCCAGCACGCGGCCTACATGACGGGACAAAACGTGCTGGCCGACGGCGGGGCTTACGCGGGAACGTTCTGACGTTTTTGGGGCCAAATCTTTGGCCCGGTTTCACTGCCGCGATGACACCCAGATTCCGCCAATGATGAGCGCAAAAGCCGCCACGTGGTACTGGTGCGGCAATTCGCCCAAAAACGCAGCCGACATCACCGCAGCAAACAGCGGTGTGAGGTTGGCAAAGAAGCCCGCCACCGTGGGGCCTGCCTGCTGGATGCCCAGGCCCCAGCAGCGGTAGGCCAGCACGGCTGGGCCCACGGCCACAAAGGCGAGGGTCGCGATCAGTGGCCAGCCCCAGGTGATGTGGGCATCGGTTAGGCCCCACTCCATGCCCGTGAACAGGCCTGACCAAGCCAGTCCAAAGACCACTTGCCCCAGCAAAAAGGCGGCCCAGTCGTTGCGAATGGTTTCGGGCTCGTCGCGTCGGCTGAGCAACCAGCTGTACCAAGACCAGCAGGCCGTGGCCAACAAAATGAAGAAGTCTCCGATGACCCAACGTACCGCCAAGAGCTGTTGCCAATCGCCGCGAGACAGCACCACCAGCACCCCGGTGACGGACAGCATCGCGCCCAGCAGTTGCTTGCGCCTAACCGGCGCTTTGAAAAACAGTGCGCCGATGACCAGCATCCAAAATGGCCCGCTGGCCGCGACGAGTGTCACGTTGAGTGGCGTAGAAGTTTGCAGCGCCAGGTACTGCAGCGCGTTGTAGCAGCCCACACCCAGCAGACTCAGCAAGGCAAAACGCCGCCAGTGCGACCACAGGCCGCTGGCTGGGCGCAGAACCCTCCAAGCCAGAGGCAGCAAAATGAAAAATGCGACCAACCAGCGCAGGAAGTTGAGCGTGATGGGCGGGACCAGGTCGGTGACCAAGCGGCCCACCACCGCATTGCCTGCCCACATGAGCGGCGGCACCGTCAGCAGCAATGCGGTGATCGGAGAGAGTTTTTGGGACATGGGGCACTGTAGCGGCACTCGGGTTTTCCCGCTGTCGCCGACCTGTCCCCACCCTGAACGCCGTCATGAGATTCGTGGCAAAGTCACGCATCGTTTGCTTTCACCCATTCAGGAGAATTCCATGAGCCTTGCAGTCCAGATCGACCAACACGGTGGTCCCGAAGTCATGAAACTGGTCGATGTCACCGTGGGCGAGCCTGGCCCTAGCGAGATCCGCATCCGCCACAAGGCCATTGGCCTGAACTTCATTGACGTCTACCAGCGCAGCGGCCTGTACCAGCTGCCCATGCCCCTCAAGTTGGGCATGGAAGCCTCGGGTGTGGTCGAGGCCGTGGGCGAGGGTGTCACGCACCTCAAGGTGGGCGACCGCGCAGCCTATGCCAGCCAGCCGCCCGGCAGCTACTGTGAAGTGCGTGTGATGCCCGCCAAGTGCGTGTGCAAGCTGCCCGATGCGATCTCTTTCGAGACGGGCGCGGCCATGATGCTCAAGGGCCTGACAGCGCAATATTTGCTCAAGCGCACGCTGCCCCAAGGCGGCCTGAAAGCCGGTGACTTTGTGCTGTTCCACGCCGCCGCAGGTGGTGTAGGCCTGATCGCTTGCCAGTGGGCCAAGGCGCTGGGTTTGCGCCTGATCGGCACAGCGGGCAGCGACGCCAAGTGCGCGCTGGCGCTGGCGAACGGTGCCGAGTTTTGCATCAACTATTCGACCGAAGACTTCCAGGCCAAAGTGAAAGAAATCACGGGCGGCAAGGGCGTCAAAGTGGTTTACGACTCGGTGGGCAAAGACACCTGGGACAAGTCGCTCGACTGCCTGGCCCCGTTTGGCCTGATGGCCAGTTTTGGCAACGCATCGGGTGCCGTGGCCCCATTTGCGCCGGGCATCCTTGGCCCCAAGGGTTCGATCTATGTGACCCGCCAGACCTTGTTCAGCCACATCACCACGCGTGAAAGCACTCAGGAAATGGCCGATGATTTGTTCGAAGCCGTGACCAGCGGAAAGGTCAAGATCCACATCGACCAGACCTTCCCCTTGGCCAACATCCAAGACGCGCACATTGCCTTGGAAGCCCGCAAGACCACAGGCTGCACTGTCATCACTTTGTAAAGGCACTGGCGCGGTTCAGCTTCAGCCCAGAATGAAAAAAACCGCTGTCCTGAAGGCAGCGGTTTTTTTATGGGGCGATTGATCTGAATCAGGCCGCCAGTTTGGCCTTGGGAGCAAGGGTTTCGAGCGCATCGCTCAGGTGCTGCAAGGTGCGCGGCACCTGGTGCCATTTGTCCAAGCCAAACAAACCCATGCGGAAGGTGCGGAAGTCGGCAGGTTCGTCGCACTGCAAAGGCACGCCAGCGGCGGTTTGCAGGCCCAGCGCCAGGAATTTCTTGCTGCTCTGGATGTCCGGGTCGGTGGTGTAGCTGACCACCACGCCGGGGGCTTCAAAGCCGGGGGCTGCCACACTGGGAAAGCCATGCTCCAACAGCAGTGAACGAACTTGGCGACCCAGGGCCATTTGTTCGTCACGCACCTTGGCAAAGCCGTAGGCTTCGGTTTCCAGCATGGTCTCTTGCAGGCGTTGAAGCGCGTCGGTGGGCAAAGTGGTGTGGTACATGTGGGCACCACTTTCGTATGTTTCCATCACTTGCAGCCACTTTTTGAGGTCCATCGCAAAGGTGGTGCTGGTGGTGCTGTCAATGGCTTGGCGAGCACGCTCGCTCATCATGACCATGGCGCAGCAAGGTGAGCTGCTCCAGCCTTTTTGTGGGGCACTGATCAGCACATCCACCCCCGTGGCTTTCATGTCGACCCACATGGCGCCCGAGGCGATGCAGTCCAGCACAAGCAAACCACCCACGGCGTGTACCGCATCGGCCACGGCTTTCAGGTAGTCGTCGGGCAGGATCATGCCGGCGGAGGTTTCGACGTGCGGGGCAAACACCAAGGCAGGTTTTTCTGCGGCAATAGCGGCTTTGACTTCTTCGATCGGAGCGGGCGTCCAAGCGGCCTGCGAGCTCTCAGACACGCGGCGTGCCTTGAGCACGCTGTGGCTCTTGGGGATCTGGCCCATGTCAAAAATTTGTGTCCAGCGGTAGCTGAACCAGCCGTTGCGGATCACCATGACGTGCTGGTTGGTGGCGAACTGGCGGGCCACAGACTCCATACCAAAGGTGCCGCTGCCGGGCACCAGCGCGACCGAGTGGGCACCGTAAACGCTTTTGAGCATGCGCGAGATGTCGGTCATCACGCCACCAAAGCGCTTGGACATGTGGTTCAAGGCGCGGTCGGTGTAGACCACCGAAAATTCGAGCAGACCATCGGGGTCAATATGGGGCAACAAGCCGGGCATGGGGAACTCCGTGTTTTTCAATCAGGGGAGAGAGCTTAACCGAGTTGACGGTTCTGTGGGGCGGGGGCCTGGGCCGGGTGCGAATGGCCTCATCAGTCGCTTCGCGCCAGCAAATCGGCCATCCGCACCCGACCCAGGCCCCTCTTGGTGGTGGTTGAAGGTTTCAGCGTCCGCGCCGGACCCGCAATATTTCGTCCAGGATCAACAAGGCCGCGCCCACGCTGATGCCCGCATCGGCCACGTTGAAGGCCGGGAAGTGCCAAGCACCCCAGTAAAAGTCCAGAAAGTCGACCACGTAGCCGTGCAGCAGACGGTCCACTACGTTGCCAATGGCACCGCCCAGGATGAGGGAAATGGCCAGGCTGAAGAGTTTTTGGCCAGCGTGCGAGCGCAACATCCAGACCATGAAGATGGCTGCGAAAACGCCGATGCCGGTGAAGAACCAGCGTTGCCAGCCGCCCGCACCTGCCAAAAACGAGAAGGCAGCACCGTGGTTGTGCACCCGCACCAGGTTAAAAAACCCGGTGATGGGCGTGCTGTCACCCAGCTGGAAGGCCCCCAGCACCAACACCTTGGTGAACTGGTCGATCAGCAGCACCAAAAGGGCAATGCCCAGCCAAAGCGCCATGCCTTGGGTTTTGCTGGCGTAGCTTTTGCCTATCTTTTTGCTGGTAGCCATGGGCTTGCCTTGTCTTTGTGTGGGTCGATCAGGCGACGAGGCGGGTCTCGCCCGCACCATGCAAGTTGCTCACGCAGCGACCGCAAATGGTGGGGTGGGCGGCGTCGCTGCCCACATCATCGGCATAGTGCCAGCAGCGCTCGCACTTGGTGGCTTGGCTGGGTGTGACTTTCACGGACAACTCATCGCCGACCATCAAAGACACTTTGGAGGTGATGAACACGAACTTGATGTCTGCGCCCAAGCTGGCCAGCAAGGCGTGGTCTGCGGCAGGCGCGGTCAGTGTGATCTCAGCTTGCAGTGAAGCACCCACTTGGCCTGCGGTGCGCAGATTTTCGATGTCCTTGTTCACCAGGTCGCGAATCTCACGGATGCGAGCCCACTTAGCGAGCAACGCTGTATCAGCTGTGCCAAAGTCACTGAAGGTTTCCAGGAAGATGGATTCGGAGCTGCCAAAGGTGCTCCAAGCTTCTTCGGCCGTGAAGGACAGGAAGGGCGCCATCCAGCGCAGCATGCCGTGGGTGATGCGCCACAAAGCGGTTTGCGCGCTGCGGCGGGCCAGTGACTTGGGCGCGGTGGTGTACAGGCGGTCTTTCAGCACGTCCAGGTAGAACGCGCCCAGGTCTTCCGAGCAATAGATCTGCAGTTTGGAGACCACGGGGTGGAACTCGTACTTGTCGAAGTGGGCGCGGATGTCGGCTTGCAGCTCGGCGGCGCGAGCCAGGGCAAAGCGGTCGATCTCCAGCAGTTGGTCGTTTTGGACAGTGTCTGACGCGGGGTCGAAGTCGCTCACGTTGGCCAACAAGAAGCGCAGGGTGTTCCGAACACGGCGGTAGCTGTCCACCACGCGGGCGAGGATCTTGTCGTCGATGTTCAGGTCACCGGAATAGTCGGTGCTGGCCACCCACAGGCGCACGATTTCGGCGCCCATTTTGGAGGTGATGGTTTGCGGCTCAACGGTGTTGCCCAGCGACTTGCTCATCTTGCGGCCTTGGCCGTCTGTGGCAAAGCCGTGGGTCAACAGACCCCGGTAGGGTGCGCGGTCATACAGGGCGCAGCCCAGCAGCAAGGAGCTGTGGAACCACCCACGGTGTTGGTCGTGGCCTTCCAAGTACAAGTCAGCCTCTGGGCCTTGGTCGTGGAAGGGAGCCACGCCGTAAGCGTCTTTGTGGCTGGTGCGCAGCACATGCTGGAAGGTGCTGCCCGAATCGAACCAGACTTCCAGAATGTCGGTGCTCTTGGTGTATTGCGGCGCGTCTTGTGCGCCCAAAATCTCTTCCACCGTCACGCGGCTCCAGGCTTCGATGCCACCTTTTTCAACGATGTCAGCGGCCTGGTCCAGGATGGCCATGGTGTTGGGGTGCAGCTCGCCACTGTCCTTGTGCAAGAAGAAGGGCACGGGCACGCCCCATGAGCGCTGGCGCGAAATGCACCAGTCAGGGCGGTTGGCGATCATGTCGCGCAGGCGGGTTTTGCCGTTCTCTGGGTAGAACTGGGTCTGCTCAATGGCGTCCAGCGCCAGCTGGCGCAGCGTCTTGGGCGCTTTGTCCTTTGTGAACACGCCTTCGCCTTCGTCCATGCGCACAAACCACTGGGCAGCGGCACGGTAGATGACGGGGGTTTTGTGACGCCAGCAGTGCGGGTAGCTGTGGGTGATTTCCACCGTGGCCATCAGGCGGTCGCTTTGGCCCAGCACCTCGATCACGCGGGCACAAGCTTTCCAGATGTGCTGGCCGCCAAAAAAAGGCAACTCTTGTGCGTACACGCCGTTGCCTTGCACCGGGTTCAAGATGTCGTCATATTTCAGCCCATTGGCCACGCAGGAGTTGAAGTCGTCCACGCCATAGGCTGGCGACGAGTGCACGATGCCTGTGCCATCGGTGGCGGTGACGTACTCGGCCAAGTACAGCGGCGATTTGCGGCGGTAGCTGTATTCTCCGCCCTCTTCGGCGGTCACGGTATCGTGCAGCGGGTGACGGAAGACCAGGCCGCGCAGCTTCTCGCCAACAGCGGTGGCAATCACAGAACCTTCGAGCTTGTAGCGTTCCAGGCATTTCTCGACCAGGCTCGCGGCCAGCATCAGCACGCCACGGGGCGTGTCCACCAGGGCGTACTCCAGCTCAGGGTGGGCGTTGAGCGCTTGGTTGGCTGGGATGGTCCAGGCGGTGGTGGTCCAGATGACGGCAAAGGCTTTTTTGCTGCCCTCGCCGGGCAGTTTGGGCAGGCCAAAGGCCGCGGCCAGCGCGGCGTTGTTGTCGGCTTCAAAAGCCACGTCGAGCGTGTCGCTCTTTTTGTCGGCGTATTCGATCTCGAATTCGGCCAAAGACGAGCCGCAGTCAAAGCACCAGTAAACGGGCTTCAGGCCCCGGTACACAAAGCCGCGCTCGATCACGCGTTTGAAGGCGCGGATTTCACCGGCTTCGTTGGCGAAGTCCATGGTGCGGTAGGGGCGTTCCCAGTCGCCCAGCACGCCCAAGCGCTTGAAGTCTTCGCGCTGTTGGCCGATTTGCTCGGTGGCAAAGGCGCGGCTCTTGGCCTGCATGTCATCACGGCTCAGGTTGCGGCCGTGCAGTTTTTCAATCGCGTTTTCGATCGGCAAGCCATGGCAGTCCCAGCCGGGGATGTACTGCGCGTCAAAGCCAGCGAGTTGCTTGGACTTGACGATCATGTCTTTGAGCACTTTGTTGAGCGCATGGCCAATGTGCAGCTTGCCGTTGGCATAAGGCGGGCCGTCGTGCAGCACAAACAGCGGAGCACCCTGGCGGGCGGCACGCAGTTTTTTGTACAAACCGCCATCGTTCCACTCGCTCACCCAGCCCGGCTCGCGCTTGGGCAGGTCGCCGCGCATGGGAAACGGCGTGTCCATCATGTTGATGCGGGTGTCGGGGTTCTGGGTTTTGTCGGTCATGGTGCGTCAGGTCGAGAGGGCTTCGACAAGCTCAGCCCGAGCGGCGGGCCGTTCGGAGAGATCAAGAGGGGGGGGCCGTGGAGGTCGTTTGCCCTGAGCCTGTCGAAGGCGGCAAACGTGGGCCGGATCGTCAAATTCGGTCGCGGGTGGTTTGGCGGCTGGTTTCACCATGGCGCGAAGCAAACCACGCCTGTGCATCGTCGCAGTCTTTGGCGATGCCCTTTGTCAGGGCGTCCAGACCGTCGTATTTGAGCTCGTCGTGTAATTTATGCAGCAAGTCCACGCGGATGATTTTACCGTAGCCCCCTTCGGCTCCCAGTTGGGCCGGCCAGTCGAAGGCATGGGTCTCCAGCAGCACGCGCCCGCCGTTCACGTCATTCGGGTCGAGTGAGGGGCGGATGCCCAGGTTGGCCACGCCCCGCAAGGGTTGGTTGGCCAAGCCATGCACCTGCACCACAAAGATGCCGCTGGCCGCAGGTTTCCAGTGTGAAAACCGCAAATTCAGCGTGCGAAAGCCGTCGCCCGCGCCTTCGGCCGTTGCCGCCAACTCTCGGCCGAGTTTGCGCCCGTGCACCACATGGCCGCTGATGCTGTAGGGGCGGCCCAGCAGGGCCTGCACTGCTGGCAAGTCGCCTTTGGCCAGCGCATCGCGCACGGCCGAGCTGGACACGCGCAGGCCGCGCACCTCGTAGCTGTTCATGCGGGCCACGTCAAAACCCAAGCTTTGGCCTGCAGCGTCGAGCATGGCGTAGTCGCCTGCGCGTTGGGCGCCAAAGCGGAAATCGTCGCCCACCAGCACATAGCGCACGCCCAGACCCTGCACCAGCACTTGCTGGATGAAGTCTTCGGGTGATTGGCTGGCCAGCCGGGCGTCAAAAGGCAATACCACCACTTGGTCCACGCCGCAGCGCTCGAGTTCTTGCAGTTTGTCGCGCAAGGTGGCGATGCGGGCCGGGGCCAAGTCGGGCTTGTTCAGCGCCTTGGCAAAGTAGTCGCGGGGGTGTGGTTCGAAGGTCATCACGCAGCTGGGCACGCCTCGGTGGGCGGCTTCGCTGCGCAGGAGTGCCAGCATGGCCTGGTGCCCGCGGTGCACGCCATCGAAGTTGCCGATGGTCACGGCGCAGGCAGGGGCCAGATCTGGGTGGTGAAAACCGCGAAAAACCTTCATGTGCTGGCGCCGATGTGTGTGCTGGACTTGGGACTTTGGGCCCTTGTCATGATTTTGAGAAATTCCAAGCGTATATTGTGACTGAGCCCGCTCCATCAGCGCCTTGGCACCCCGCCCGGCCTGACCGGAACGAGACAGTCCCATTTCCGTGTCCATGCTTTGCATCTGAGCCAAGGAGTTGTGTGTGAAGGTCTTGAAACTCTCAGCCCAAGGGCTGCCCCAGTCGTGGATCACACTGGAGCAAGCGGTGACCCATTACGCTGCTGACGAGGTGCGCTGGGAAGCGGGCCAGCAAGTGGCCGTTTTTCATGGCGGGCACAACGCCCTCACGGGGCAACAGTCGGTGATTGCCGTCAACAGCATCATCGGCACCCAAGGCGTGCCCCGCATCAACCCCTTTGATTTGTGTTCGGGCTTGACCAACCCCAAGCTGTTTGCACGGGACCGCAATGTCTGCGCGTATTGCGGTTGCACTTTCCATGAGTCGATCCTGACCCGCGAGCACATTGTTCCTGTGTGCCAAAAAGGCCCGGACCACTGGATGAACGTGGTGACCGCCTGCCGATCTTGCAATCACCGCAAAAGCAGCCGCACACCCGAGCAGGCCCATATGCCATTGTTGTATGCACCCTATGTGCCCAGCCTGTGGGAAGACTTCATCTTGCGCAACCGCCGAATTCTGAGCGATCAAATGGCTTTTTTGATGGCGCATGTGCCCAAGAGTTCGCGTTTGATGGCCTGAGCGTGCGGCCAAGCGAGGCGGCTTGCGTAGATCAGTAAAGCGTCGCATCATCACTTCCTGAAAACAAAAGATCCCATTCCTGCATGCCTTCAAGGCATGGGTCAGGTGATGGGGCCATCAGGGAGACCCGCCATGCCTAACCCACCCCCGGCCTTGCGCCAGCACCTTGCCAGCATGCCAGGCCTGAGCCGACGCGCCAGTTTGTCGGCATTGCTCTTGTCGCCCTGGCTGTTGCCACGTGTTGGCGCTCAGGTCGTGCAGCCCGTGGATTCCGGTGGGCACAGCGCCGTTCAGCTGGCCATGCCCTGGCCCGCTGGCCGATCTCCACAAGGTTTTGGGGTCAGCGAAAAATTCGACGGCGTCAGGGCCGTTTGGGATGGGCGCGTTTTGCGCTTTCGCAGTGGCAGGGTGATTGCGGCCCCTACTTGGTTTTTGTCTGCGCTGCCCCGGGTGGCGCTCGACGGTGAATTGTGGATCGGGCGCGGGGCGTTTGACCGGCTCTCAGGTGTGGTGCGCCAAGCCGAGCCCGACGACGAGGCCTGGCGGGCCGTGAAGTACCTGGTGTTTGATGCGCCCGGCCATGCCGCCCCGTTTGCGCAGCGGATGGCTTATGTGCAATCCACATTGGCGCAAGCGCAGCAGCCTTGGTTGATGCCGGTGCTGCAGCGCGAGGTGAAAGACGCCCGCGCTTTGCAGACCTTGTTGCACGACACGGTACGTCAGGGGGGCGAGGGGCTGATGCTGCACCGCTCCGATGCTTCTTGGCAGCCGGGCCGTACCGACGCGCTGTTCAAGTTCAAACCCGAGTTGGACGAAGAGGGTCTGGTGGTGGGCCACCAGCCGGGCAAGGGGCGTTTGCTGGGAATGACCGGGGCATTGCTGCTGCAAATGCCGTCGGGTCAGCGCTTTGCCTTGGGTACTGGCTTGAGCGATGCACTCCGACGCGACCCGCCGCCTGTCGGATCTTGGGTCACTTACCGTTACCGCGATCGCACGCCCTCGGGCTTGCCGCGTTTTGCATCTTTTTTGCGGGTGCGAGAGGCAGAGTGAGCATGAAAAAAGGCCCCTCTCGGGGCCTTCTTGTGGGTCTGCTCATTCAGAACATGCTGATCTTGAGCCGCAAGGCGGGAGGGCGGCGCGTTTCGGGCTCAGAGGCGTTTCGCTTCGCCACATCGCTCGACCCGCGCCGCCCTCCCGCCTTGCTCGGGTTCGCAGAACCTTCGCTTCAGGCGAACACGCCTGCTGTTTCTTGCATGCGTGCCGACACTTCGCCCAGCTGGTGCAGGGTGTCGCCAAAGGTCATGTCCAGCTGCGTCAATTTCTTGAAGTAGTGGCTGGCGATGTACTCGTCGGTGACGGCAATGCCGCCATGCAACTGCACAGCCTGCTGGCCAATGAAGCGCATGGACACACCCATTTGGTACTTGGCGCGGGCCAAGGCGCGGCGGCGCTCGTCAGCCGGGGCGTGCAGTTTCAGGCTGGCGTAGTAGCTCATCGAGCGGCCCAGCTCCAGCTGCATCTTCATGTCGGCCACGCGGTGGCGCAGGGCCTGGAAGCTGGCGATGTTCACGCCGAACTGTTTGCGGGTGTTCATGTAGTCCACGGTGATGGCCAAAGTTTTGTCCATCACGCCAACGGCTTCGGCGCAGGTGCAGGCGATGCCGATGTCCACGGCCTCTTCCAATGCGGTCAAGCCATTCAGGGTGATCAGCTGCGCGGGGGCCTTGTTCAACACCACTTCGGCAGCGCGTGAGCCGTCTTGTGTGCCGTAGGCCTGGGTGCTCACGCCGCTGGCGCTGCGTTCGACCAAAAACAAAGCGATTTGACCGTTGACGGTGGCAGGCACCACGAACGCGTCGGCTTGGTCGCCCACGGCCACCACGCTCTTGGTGCCGCTCACGGTCCATGCGCCGCCAGATTCGCTGGCCTGAGCGGCGCAGCGGTTCAGCTGATAACGGGCACCGCGTTCTTGCTGCGCCAACACAACGATGGCTTCGCCTGCCGCCATGCGGGGCAACCATGCGGCTTGCAGGGCTGCAGGCGCGTGGGTTTGCAGTGTGGCGCTACAGATCAGGGTCTGGGTCAGGGGTTCGAGCACGATGCCGCGCCCGAGTTCTTCCATGCTGACCATGGCTTCGGTCGGGCCCATGCCCATACCGCCGTGGTCTTCGCTCACGTAAAGGCCAGTCAAACCCAGCTCGGCCATTTCGCCGTAAGCGGCACGGTCAAAACCGCCTGCAGCGACGATGGCGCGGCGGCGGTCAAAGTCATAGCCCTTGTCCACCCATTTGCGCACGGCGTCGCGCAGTTGTTCTTGGTCGTCAGAAAAATCGAAATCCATGTGTGTCTCCTTAACCCAGAACTGTCTGAGCGACGATGTTGCGTTGCACTTCGTTGCTGCCGCCGTAAATGGTGGTCTTGCGCATGTTGAAGTAGTTGGCGGCCAGGGGCGCATTGGCCACCACACCGCCAGGGAAGTTGCCTTGCCAGCCTGCGTCCATGGCTTCGAAAATGAAGGGCAGGGCAAAAGGCCCTGCGGCCTGCATCATCAACTCGGTGTAGCGCTGCTGAATTTCGCTGCCCTTGATCTTCAAGAGGCCCGCGATGTCGAGGGAGTTCTTGCCAGATTTTTCGGCCGACAGGACACGCAGCACCAGCATTTCGAGGGCCACGATGTCCACTTCGAGCTTTGCGATCTCGTCACGGAAGCGCATGTCGTCGTACACACCTTCGGCTTTTGCAATGCGCTTCAAACGCTCCAACTCACGCTTGGCGCGGTTGACGTCGGCGATGTTGGTGCGCTCGTGCGCCAGCAGGTGCTTGGCGTAGTTCCAGCCCTTGTTTTCTTCGCCGATCAGGTTCTCAGCGGGCACTTCGACGTTGTCAAACCAGACTTCATTGACTTCGCACTCACCGTCCAGCAGCTTGATGGGGCGCACGGTGATGCCGGGCGACTTCATGTCGATCAAGAGGAAGGAAATGCCGGTCTGAGGCTTGCCTTCGTTGCTGGTGCGCACCAGGCAGAATATCCATTCGCCGTATTGACCCAGAGTGGTCCAGGTTTTTTGGCCATTGACAATGTATTTGTCGCCCACCCGCTCAGCGCGGGTTTTGAGGGACGCCAAGTCCGAGCCAGAGCCCGGCTCGCTGTAACCCTGGCTCCACCAGACTTCGCCGCTGGCGATGCCGGGCAAAAAGCGCTGCTGTTGCTCGGCATTGCCGAACGCCATGATCACGGGTGCCACCATCACCGGGCCAAAAGGCACCACGCGGGGGGCACCCGCCAAGGCGCATTCTTCTTCAAACAAATGCTTTTGCACAGCGGTCCAGCCGGGGCCGCCAAACTGCGTGGGCCAGCCCCAGCCCAGCCAGCCTTTTTTGCCCAAAATCTTGGCCCAGCGCTGCATGTCTTCGCGCGTCAGGCGCATGGCGGCATGCACTTTTTGGGAAATGTCGGCGGGCAAGTTGTCCTTGACCCAGGTGCGGATCTCGTCGCGGAACGCGAGTTCGTCGGGGGTGAATGCCAAATCCATGGGGTGTTCTCTCAAAATCAAACGGTCGTGCTTTTTATCATGCGCAGGCCTCTGTCCCCTGTCCTTGGGGCGACAAAACACCTTGTTACCAGGTTGCGCAGGGGATAATTCAGCCCTTCATGAAAAACATCGTCATCTTGATTTCCGGCTCTGGCTCCAACATGGCCGCCATCGTGCGTGCGGCCGAGCAGGGCCGCTGGGACCAACGCTTGAACGCCCGGGTGGCCGCCGTGCTGAGCAACCGGGCCGATGCCCAAGGCTTGGCTTTTGCACGTGACCACGGTATCTCGACGCAGGTGCTAGACCACAAGATTTTTGCCAGCCGGGAAGCGTTTGATGCGGCCTTGATGGCCGAAATCGACCGCTATGCGCCCGATTTGGTGGTGTTGGCGGGCTTCATGCGCATACTGACGCCTGGCTTTGTGGCGCACTACGCCGGGCGTTTGCTCAACATCCACCCGTCCTTGTTGCCCGCCTTTGCGGGGCTGAACACGCACCAGCGTGCGATCGATGCCGGTTGCCGCTTTGCCGGAGCCACGGTGCACCAGGTCACGGCGGAACTCGATCATGGCGCCATCCTGGCGCAGGCGGTGGTGCCAGTTTTGGCCGATGACACGGCCGACACCTTGGCGGCGCGTGTGCTCAGCCAAGAGCACTTGATCTACCCGCAAGCTGTGGCTGAGTTTCTGCTTGGCCTGCCTTCGTAGGTCGGTGGCTTCAGCCCCGACATGGGCTGCAGGCCAGAGATGCCTGTCGGGGCTAAAGCCACCGACCTACCAGACCCTCGTCAGTCCCCGATCCGGGTGAAGCGCGGCTGAACTTTTCCGTTGAATTCGGCCACATCGGCAAACATGGCGGCAGGCCTCACCCACAGGCCTTGCTCGCCATACAGCGCTTGGTACAGGGTCATGGGCTCCAGGTCTTCGCTGTGGCGCACGGTGCCGAGCACGCGGTATTGGCCGCCTTTGTAATGGCGGTAAAGGCCTTTGGGTGTTTCGATCATCGGTGGCAATGGTTCTGACATGTCTTTCCTGTGGTGTGTTTCTAATCAAGCGCTGAGGATGGGACAATGCATCCCTATGCATCCAAAAGCCCTTTTAGACGCCTGCGCCGATTTGGTCAGGCTGGTTCTCCAATTTGAACATCCTGCCGACGCCGTGGTGTCGCGCTATTTCCGTGAACACCGCTCCCTCGGCCCCCGTGAACGGGCTACCTTGGCTGAAACCGCCTTTGCGGTGCTGCGCAAAAAACTGCTGTTTGAGCAATTGGCCCGCTCCGGTTCGGGCGCCAAAGAACGCAAGCTGGCGATTTTGGGCTTTTTCGGCCCACGCGACTTTTTGGCCTCAGCCCTGAACGACACCGAGAAAAAATGGCTGGCCACCTGCGACGCCATTCCCACCGATGCCCTGATGGCCCCACACCGCCACAACCTGCCTGAGTGGATGGCGCAAGCCCTGCAAGCCCAATTGGGCGAGGATTTTTGGGCCTTGGCCGAGAACCTGCAACAAGCAGGCACGCTCGATTTGCGGGTCAACATGTTTCAGGCCAAACGCAGCGACATTCAAAAAGAGCTGGCGCAAGCCGGTATCGCTTCCACACCCACCCCTTATTCGCCTTGGGGTTTGCGCCTGGAAGGGAAACCCGCCTTGCAAAAGACCGATGCTTTCACCCGCGGCGCCATCGAAGTGCAGGACGAAGGCTCGCAGCTGCTGGCCTTGCTCGTCGACGCCCACCGTGGGGAGATGGTGGTGGACTTTTGCGCGGGCGCGGGCGGTAAAACGCTGGCGCTGGGCGCGGCCATGCGCAGCACGGGCCGTTTGTACGCCTTTGACGTTTCGGGGCACCGCCTCGATGCGCTCAAACCCCGCATGGCCCGCAGCGGCTTGTCCAATGTGCACCCGGCGGCCATTGCGCACGAGCGCGATGAGCGCGTGAAACGACTGTCGGGCAAGATCGACCGCGTGCTGGTCGACGCGCCTTGCTCGGGACTGGGCACTTTGCGCCGTAACCCCGACTTGAAATGGCGTCAAAAGCCCCAAGCTGTTCAAGAGTTGACCGAAAAGCAGCAAGCCATCCTCCAAAGCGCCTCGCGCATGGTCAAGTCGGGCGGCCGGTTGGTGTATGCCACCTGCAGCGTGTTGCCCGAAGAAAACGAGCTGATCGCGCAAGCCTTCAGCGCCGCCAACCCCGATTTTGTGCCTCTGAATGTGGCCCAAGAGCTGGACAGGCTCAAGGTGCCGAATGCGGCCAGTTTGTGTTCCCCCGCTCCAGGGGGTGAGCCCCAGAGTGAAGCCCCCTCGGAAGGTACTTTTCTCCGACTTTGGCCGCACCGACATGCCACGGACGGTTTTTTCGCGGCAGTCTGGGTTAAGAAGTAATTGTTTTTAATTGCTTTTTGGTGAGTTGACTTGAAACAGCTGTCCTTTGTCAGCTGAAAAACTTAAAATTGAGAAATTGCCTGAAATCAGGCGTACGTAGAAAGACAAACTCATGTTCTTGCCTGATTCGGCTTTTTTGGATTCGATCATCCAATGGATGGGCCACGGCTTGTTCGATTTTTCTTGGTGGCAGATGGTGTTGATCACCTTGGGGCTCACCCACATCACCATTGCCAGTGTCACGATTTTCCTGCACCGCCACCAAGCCCACCGCGCTTTGGACCTGCACGCCATTCCTTCGCACTTTTTCCGTTTTTGGCTGTGGTTGACCACCGGTCAGGTGACCAAAGAGTGGGCAGCCATTCACCGCAAACACCACGCCAAGTGCGAGCAGGCCGAAGACCCCCACAGCCCCCATGTGCACGGTATCAAAACCGTGTTGTTCACGGGCGCTGAGCTGTACCGTAAAGAGTCCAAAAACCTCGAAACCATGAAGCGTTTTGGTCACGGTACGCCTGACGACTGGATCGAGCGCAACCTGTACACCCGCTTTTCATGGCAAGGCGTGGCCTTGATGCTGATCATCGATGTGGCCTTGTTCGGTTTCTTGGGCCTGACGGTCTGGGCGGTGCAAATGGCCTGGATCCCGATCACGGCCGCCGGCATCATCAACGGTGCTGCCCACTACTGGGGTTACCGCAACTTTGAGGCGCACGACGCCAGCACCAACATTTCGCCTTGGGGCATCTTGATCGGTGGCGAAGAGTTGCACAACAACCACCACACTTACCCCACATCGGCCAAGTTGTCGGTCAAGCCTTACGAGTTCGACATCGGCTGGCTCTACATCCGCATTCTTGAAACTCTGGGCATGGCGACCGTCAAGAAGACACCTCCCCGCTTGGCCTACGGCGACATCCGCCCTGTGGCCGATGAGAAGACTCTGGAAGCCCTCATCGCCAACCGTTATGAAGTGATGGCTGGTTACGCCCGCAATGTGCGCGCCGTGATGCAGGAAGAAGCCGGCAAACTCAAACTCGACGCCGACGCCGTGCAAACCGCCAAGCGATGGTTGCACCGCGACGCTGCCAAAGTGCCAGCCGCTGCGCAGGCGCAACTCAAATTGGCCCGAGCAGCCAGCCCGGTGCTCGACAAAATGGTGCAAATGCGTGAAGAGCTGAGCCAGATCTGGCTCAACACCTCTCACTCACGCGAGCAGCTGGCAGCCGACCTGCAAGCTTGGTGCCGCAGCGCAGAGGAAAGCGGCATCGCCGCCTTGCGTGACTTTTCGGTCAAGCTGCGTGCAGCGCGCCAACCGGCCTGAGCTTTCTAAGCGCCTAACCCATCAGGGCCTTCGGGCCCTGTTTTTTTGTGCTGCTGTACGGGCAGTACCTTGACCCCAACTGGACCTAACGGCACTAAGGGGAGCGGGCAACAAAAAACCCGCCAGAGGCGGGTTTTCGGTGAGAAGAATCGGGCTGAATTACTTCAGTTTGATTTCTTTGTATTCAACGTGCTTGCGAGCTTTGGGGTCGAACTTCATGATCGACATTTTCTCGGGCATTGTTTTCTTGTTCTTGCTGGTCGTGTAGAAGTGACCAGTGCCAGCTGTGGATTCCAGCTTGATTTTTTCGCGTCCGCCTTTGGTTGCCATGGTGTATGACTCCTAATATTCTGGGTTTAGGCTTGACCGCGTGCGCGCAGGTCTGCGAGCACGGCATCAATGCCGTTTTTGTCGATCAGGCGCAGAGCAGCGCTGGAAACGCGCAGACGCACCCAACGGTTTTCTGTTTCAACCCAGAAACGACGGTATTGCAGGTTCGGCAGGAACCGGCGCTTGGTTTTGTTGTTGGCGTGGGAAACGTTGTT